>NZ_JAKZFT010000018.1 GCF_022808985.1 Geotalea sp. SG265
CGGGAAAACAATGTAATAACAGACACTTAGCTTAGGTTTTAACGACAGAACTTTGCAGTCAATGATATGGTAAAAAACCTGTGTTATTACAATGAGTTATGCCTGTTTTAACGACAAAACTTTGCAGAAATCAGGGCTATTTGAACGACAAAACTTTGCAGTTGTAACGACAAAGCTTTGCATTTAAACGACAGAACTTTGCACCCTCTCCCAGAGAGGCTCTAGCTATTTTAACGACAAACATTCTTGCAATAATTGTCGTTAAATGATAAATGAAACCAACTTCAAGGAGCGTAAGAACCATGAGTGACTCCGTGTCCTCCCGCGAGCTTAAAAAGCCCTCCTCCCTGATCCAGATGAGCAATGTGGTTACCTGCGGTCAACGCAAGAGCTACAATGCCCTCCTATACTACGCCCAACAGCAGCTCCGCAAAGATCCTGACCAAACCCTTTTCGAAATGTCCTTTGCAGAGCTGAAGCAAATTTTGAACCTCCAGCATCGCACCTACAAAGAAGTAATCGAAAAGATGAAGGAACTTCAGGATATCAAGGTCGAAATTGATATACTGGGTAAAGAAAAAATCGTCAAGGAAATGCGCCGGATGTCGCTATTAGCCGAGATCCGGGTGAAATATGACGAACCCGACTGGAAGATTTTCTTCTTCCTCCCCCCTACGATCCACGAACGACTTCTCCATAAGCCAGTTTACGGCGTAATCGATCTTCAACAGATGTCCAAAATGATGAGCAAATACAGCCTGGCGCTGTACGAACTTGCCAAGGATTATCTGAACGTCGAGATCCCCAGGATGAGTGTTGAGGATTTCCGCAAAATTATGGGTATCGAGCCCCACCTGTATGGACGATTTGGTGATCTAAAGCAAAGGGTTCTGGATCCAGCTGTCGATGAGGTCAATGCGAAAACTGATATAAACATCAAATACGCCCTGCAAGCTGGTGGTAGAGGTGGTCGAGTCCAGAGCATCAAATTCACCGTCAAGGCGAAAAGCAAAGCAGAGATTGAAACTGATAACACTCTTGATACCCTTATAGCATTACTCCCGCCAGTCTACCAGCAGCAGGAAACAGTTAGGAAAATGTTGGCCGCTTGCCTGAAGGAAAAAGGCGAAAAAGGCCCTGAGTACGTCGAATCGAACATTAAGTACGCCCTGAAAAATAGTAAGACCAACTTCAAGAAATATTTGAAGGATTCTCTGACGAATGATTGGGCTGAGGATACCCGTCTGAAAGAGGTTGCGGCGAAAGAAACGGCGAAGCGGAAACGCGAGGAGCAGGCTGTTAAGGAGCAGACAGAGGCTGAACTGATGCAGCAGAGAGTTGATCGGCTACTCGCCCACTATGAAGGCCTCGGCGAAGAGGAGAAAAAATGTATTCTCGACAAAGCGGCTGAGGAGGAAAAGGCAAATCCCTATTTCTCAAGGCTCTCCTTTGAGCAGCAGATCATATCCATCCTAGAAACCATGGGGGTTCCTAAATAAATGGATAACCTAGAAAATAAAAAGGGCAGCAAAAAAGGCCGCCCTAAAAAAAATGAGTTACTGATTTACGAGTGGGTCTGTACCCACTGCCAAAAAGACGTGAGGAGAACCTTTCTATCTGACGCCGATGCGAAGAAAAATGTTCTCCTGCAGAATGAATGTTGCGCCGAGTGCTACCTAACCAAAGCTGAACAACCCACCTAACCTTTCTTCCTGCCCTCCGGGATCGGCTTCACCTTTTTATCCGCAAAGTACATTTCCAGAGCTTCGTGCATAACCTCTTTGATGTCCATCCTCTCCCACCAAGCATAATTGCGAACTTTATCCACCAGCTCGTTTGAAAGGATATACGTCTGCCGCTGGTATCCAGGGGGGAGACCCTTGTAGATAGTACTTACCCTATCAGTAACACCATCGTCCGCTTCTATCTTCACAACGGGCGTAGCTGTAGCGGCTGATTTACTTTGTTTACTCTGTAAATTTTGTTTTACTTGTTTAACGGGTTTTTGCTGTAATACGGGTTTTACAGGTGCAGGTTTTTCTTCTAGCGCTGGAGCTGCTGGTGCAGCGTCTTTGCCAAGCTCCCCTGCCCCCTCTTCTTCTCTTGTGTCCTGTATCCATGAGAGCGGATTGCGGCCCATACGGCTATTATCCACTTTTTTTTCAGCCATAGCTTCCTCCTTACTTCTTCCGTTCAATTACTTCTTTCGCTAGATCGAGATAATCGATTGCCCCTACCGAATCCGGTTTGTACTCGTAAATCGTCTTGCTATGGCTTGGAGCTTCAGCCAGGGCGATATTGTCGTGAATGAGGGTACTAAAGAGCTTCTCCTTGAAGAAACCTCGCACTGTCTCCACAACTTCTCGATTCAATTTTTTTCGATGGTCATACCGGGTTGCAATGACCCCAGAGATCTCCAGGGATTTGTTGAGGCGCTTCTTTACGAGTTCGACAATCTCCAACAATTTTGCCATACCCTGCAGAGCGAGGAACTCAACCTGGAGAGGAATATAAATGTGATGAGCAAAAGTCAGAGAATTCAATGTTAGGAGGCCCAGGGATGGAGGGCAATCAATCAAAATGAAATCGTAGCCAGATACCCCTTCCATTGCCTCTCGCAACAAGAATTCTCTACCGGCAACGCCAGAGAGCTCAATTTCAGCGCCTGAGAGGTCTAGGCTGGCAGGGAGCACCCATAAAGGGTCATCCCCTCCCCTCTTCCGAATGGCTTCCTTAACGGTGCAGTCCCCGCGAAGCACATCATAAATGGTGTTTTTGAGAGGTTCGGCATCCCCTACCCCAATTCCTAGAGAGAGGGTCAGGTGTGCCTGGGGATCTAGATCGATCAGCAAAACCTTCTTGCCCTTTTTTGCGAGGGCTGCCCCCAGATTTACTGTCGTGGTTGTTTTTCCGACCCCGCCCTTTTGGTTTATCAAAGCGATCCTGCTCATGGTGTCCCCCAAAAAATTTAAACTGAAATTCATCAGTAATCAGAGTAAACATTTTATACCATGATTTCACAGGATAATCAATAAACTACGGTTCGGGAGTTTTCAATTATTTCTATGTTTACTCAGTTTATTGGAGTTACCAAGTAATACCCCTACCTGCCTCTCCGCCTCGAATTTATCGAGCCTCCCTAAGAACCGGAAGCAGTCCCCTTTGGTTGTTACGATTTTGGTCACCTCTATTTTTTCAGTGGCTCCCAAGCAATAGCTTTCGATAAGATTAACCATCTTAGGCTCCTTTCTTCGGCGTATAAGGCTTGACCCTTGAAACAATAGGATCTCTGTCAGCAGCGAGCGCAATGAGATCATCGTTCGTGTAACCTAATGCGCTAGCCCAAAATGGGACGTAGGTTAGAACCTTAATCCCGCCCGCTGGCCGCCCCCAGCGATCAAGTTTTCCCATACTGACCTGGAATTTTCTGCAAAACCCCTGAGGTGGAATGACGGTATCGATAAGTATGTTCTTCCCTCGCAGCTGGTTGACTATCCAGAAGAGCAACTCCCTTCTGGCGTTAACATCGTAGTTGTACATGTAAATGTCGTCCCAACCTTTGTTTAACGCGAGTTCTTGAAAAACAGAGTAAACAATGTTTACAAAGAAATAACATTTTCCATCTACTGTCAGTGCTGTAGACAGTAGTTCTTTTGGTTCATTGTCCAAGCTCCACCGCAGAGCCTTTAGAAACTCAGGTATGCGAAACCAGTTAACCTTGATGTCGTTTCTATCTGTAAAAAATTGCTTATTCCCTGGAGCAGGGCAGGGGCGATCCACTTTATCTTGCTCAATAGCTACGGCTTCATCTGGAATCACAAGAAACGAGAAAGGATTTTGTTGAACATACTCCCAAAGAATTTCCTCGATGAAAATAGTACGCGATAGAGGGTGGATGCCCTTTAGTTGCAACACGTTTGGCGAAGCAGGGAGCAGAAAGTTTAAACGCATAGGCTTTGCTGTCCTGCTGCAAGTCCTTGGATGGTAAAAGCGCTTCTTCTTGTACCAGCTGTCAACAGCTTCAAGAAATACTCCCCCTCGTTCTGTCTGGCAGAGTGTCGCCAAGTACTTTTGCGTCTCAGCATTTCTAATCCGCACCTGTAGGCGAATGATGTTTTCTTTGTTTGCACCATTTTTCATGTTTCACGACCTTACTTTAATTTCTCAGTATACAAATAATACTTAAGAATCTAAGAAATTCAAGAAAATTAAGGATACAAAAAAAACAATGTTTACTATAGAAACATAAATTACTGAGAATGTAGAGAAAATTACGTTTAAGTGTAGCTCATTCCCAATACCCCGTTTTTGGTTCACGAAATAGGTAGATCAACAGATTAATAGGGAGGGGTCTATGCTGACGGACGAAGTAAGGGGAAACCCGCTGGACAAAAGAAAAGGCATTCTGGTTGGGGTCGGTGTGAACAAGTTGGAGGACAAGGGCAGAGAGCTTGTCTATATGAATGACGAGACGATGGGCCTCCATTCAGTCATACTCGGAACCACGGGTACAGGGAAAACGACCCTGTTAAGGTCGATCATCAACCAGGCGATTTGGATGGGGTGGGGTGTCCTGGTGGCCGATATGAAGTTCGACTACAACCTCTTCACGACAGCATACGCTACAGCTTATCATTGTGGTCGAACTGGTCAGTTCCAGTTTCTAAGTCCATATGCAATTGAAAAGGAAACTGGTCTTCTTGGTCAGTTCGGATCCAATACATACAACCCCTTAAAGTCCATCGACAGCAGCATCTCGTTAACAACAGCAATCCTGAAAGCTGCCGAGGTCACAGGCCAAAAGATGGCCTTCTATGAGGATGTGAAGGAAGAAATCGTGGACACCCTTGTCAGGGCATTCCTTTCTACAGGAAAGGAGTTTTCCTTTCGTGATAAATGGTGCGTTTTGGAACACCCGCAGGGGCTACGATCACTAATATCAAAAACAACAGACCCTGAAGTTCTTGTAGTACTCCAGAACTGGCTAGAGCAATGGACAAGCTCTGATAATCGAACCTCAGCAGAGTTCCAAAAATATGTCCAAGGGGCAAAAATGTTTTTCCGCAAATTTTCAACTGGCTCCTTAGGACGTATGCTCAATAGCTACAACCCAGACGTGACATTGAAACAGGTTTACAACAACAGTGGGATCCTGTGGGTGGTGTTGCCGTCTCTCCTGATGGATACAACTGCTAAATCTGTTGGCAAACTGCTCCTATCTGACCTGAGATACCTGATCGGTAATATCCAGGTTACCACTCTGCACAGAAAACCCTTTTTGGTGGTAATTGACGAGTTTGAAAACTTCATTTTTGATGGGGTAACAGACCTTTTCGACAAAGGCCGTTCTGCCGATGTGAAAATGGTAGTGTCCCACCAGAGCCCGAGGCAAATCGACAAGGAACATTCAAGGGAGTTCCGTGACATCATCATAGGCAACACCAGGACAAAGTACTTACTGGCGACCGAAGACAACGAGATCGCAAAATACTTCGCTGAACTGATGGGTAAAGAGTCTGATGCCATAACTGTCAATTATGGGGGTGGCATTAGTAGCCGAGACACCGAAAACTATGTGATTTCTCCTACTGAGATTACCCGGATGAAAGATTTTGAGCTCGTTGTGAGACGGAAGGGGGAAATTTACCAAGGACATCTGCTAGCCCCTCCATCTGACTTCGAGCTGGGCGTAGATTGCCCAAACCCCAGATTCACTCCTCGACATGACCGATCCGAAGGTATCAGGATCTATGAGGAGGTGATAGGGGATGAGTAAGGTAATCGAATTCCCACAAATACAGGGGAACAAGCGAATATACGTCAAGGAGTTCAAGACAGAACGCGTATCGGAGCGCCTAGCTCAATTCGAAACAATAGATGCCGGTATCATCAAGACAGTTGCGGCTGAATTCGGGATAACGGAACGCAGGGTGCGGCAGATCCAGCAAAAGACCGTCGATTTGACCGAGTACAAGAAGACCAAGGAGCTGCTCGGGGAAATTTTCGGAAAGGAAGATGCTGATGTTGCGAAGCATGGTGGTCAATTCCTTACACTGAAAGGCGAAGAAAAGCCCCCCATGGCCTCAAAAAGGCGGATCATTTCGCTTTATCTCCTGGAAGCGATACAAAGTGGGGATGAGATCGACTATGAGGAACTGGCGGCTGAATATGGCACCTCAGCAGAATATGTGCGAAAATGCGCTGCACCTCTTTTAAAACAAGTCGATGGCAAAACACTTGCGACGGCCAGCCAGAAAGAACAGATCGTGAAGGCCCTGGGCTACCTCGGGAAAACAATTAACGAGAAAAAGCAGCTGGAGGCCCTAAACCGACTGACAAAGAAACAGGCGAGCACGGTAATGTTCAAGCTGTGGAAACTGCTGGAGGTCAAGCGGATGTACACCAACGACTTTTCCAGGAGGGTTTTGAAACCCCTCATTGAATCCACGGATTGCAGTTTCATTTCAATTCCACACCCTCTGGAAAAGAAGAAGGATGATTAATTATCAACACCGCCTGTGGAAAGGCTTGACTGGAACTAGTTGAGAAAAAAGATAAGAACCGCAGAAAACACAGGAATTAGCAAATTGCCAAAGAAATAGGCACCGACAGGGTAGGGAAGGGTCTAATGAAGAACGTAGCCGAACAATTCAGAGACATTGCAGCCGGGAATTTCCAGGATGTTGATGAAGAAATATACCAAGCATGCAGGCTGCTGTGGGCTCTAGGCTTCGGTGCAAGAAAGATCTATCTTCCTCACAAGCACTTAAAGGGTGCCAGCTGGTTAGAGACCTATTTGGGTAAAGTCAAAACCAGAACAACAGCTTTTCAGGTTGATGCCGACAAGGCAAAAACAGAAACAGGGCTCAAAAGGCAAGTGCTCGATGAGCTCGCAGGGTACCCAGTAGTAAACGCAATGGCCGTAGCCCAGGTTGCGGCAGATTGTGAGGTCACTACCCACTATGTACGAAAAGTGGCAAAACCGGCCTTAAAATCGGTCGAGGCAGAAATGGTTGACCCTAGGGAGGCCTTGGGAAAGATCTATGAAATTTTGACTAAGCACGGCGTCGTAGGAGGGGTATATGTCCCCAAGCTCACGGCTGCGAGACTGAAATTGGGCAAGATATCTTTGCGCAAGGACGCATTCAGGCTGTTAGGGGAGGGGAAGAGCGTCAGTGAAGTGTGCGCCGAAACAGGCTTTAGCGTGAGTTATGTGAACGAATTGCGTGACATGCTGAAGCAAAACAAGGAGAGGGTATGACCAACGTGGAGTGGAAAATCCTATTACCAACGCAACGTGTCCTAGTGAAAGCCTTGCTGCAGGAGGTATCGCAGAAGGAAACGATGATGAAATACCTGGTCGAAAGCGAGGCCGAAACTGATACGGTCATCCACCAGGCGAGAGAGATTTTCTTGGCTCAAGAGCGCCTGGTTTTGGTGGTCGAGGAATCCTGCAGCTTGAACACACGCTGGTTTTTCATTATTGCATCGATTCTAGCAGGTTTGATAGCAATCATGGGAAAACAGCACTCACAAGTTCTGTTCTTCTTCAAAGGGTTAAACGTTGGGTCATTTTTGATGCTGCTTTATACACAGATCCAATGGTGGGGAAAGAGGAAAGGTATGAGAACGACCTTCCATGCACGCCAACAAGAATTCCTTAAAGAAAGAATAGGGAAAATCGCCGCCTAAAGCTCCTGCAGGTATTGCAACAGCAGCTCACCGCCTCTCCGATTTTCAATCCAGAAACGAGCATCAGGTGCTTTTCTAAAGGCTTCGACCACAGATTCAGCAGAAAACCTCGCGGTCAACTCTGCGAAAGCCGCAATCCGCCACGGAGCAGCCCATAACACCTGGTCAGTGCTACCGATGAGGGTTGGGAGCCCAGCTATCGAATCATGAGCTAAGACAGAGTGGTAGCGAGCCTCTTTGAGTGAGTGGAAATTGTCATATCCAAAAATCAAGGCTAGTCCGTGTTTTTCAAAAATGATATCCACACTACCATCTGATTCAACGCGCAAAAAGAGGTGCTCCCCAAATCCACCTTCCTTGCGGCCATTCAGGGTGTTTAAATCATAGATGCCAGGCTCCGTAGCTAAAAAAACTTTGACGCCGTACTTTTGCTCAACCGGCTTGAGGTATTCTCGCTCTACGGTCAGATTTAAAAGGTCATCAGTTCCCTTCACCTTGGCAAGCCATGCACGGGAATAGCGGCGATTGGATTTGACCTTTACCTGTAAAGGCCAGCCACTACCGTAGATTAAATGTTGATCTGTTCGTGATACATTTACCGTTACCATGGTCGCTCCGATTTACCTACCGTCATCTCTGCATAATTCAATTTTCCAGTCACTTAGAGCTTCTTCAGCATCGATTCGAGGTCTGCAGAGTATATCGAGGTGAATTGAAAAGCCCTGAACAAAACGCCCTCTCTCATCAACGATTCGGACATCCCCGCCTTTGCGGTATTCAATATACCTGGTTTCGTCGCCCTGAGTGGCACGATACATCCGTTTCCATTCTCCAAGCAGGAACATATCCCGCTTCAAAACAAAAAGCGCCATGCGATGACCCTCGATTTCCTTTTTGATTCTGTCAATAGTCATTGGTTTCATCTGCAATACCCCCTACCGCGTTAATACCTATTTCGTGAGGGGCTGATCGAAATCCGGGATCAATATTAGCTTGATTTAAGGGGTAGTTTTCGTTAACAATGGCATAGGCAATGTTGGTGAGACAGTTTTTAAGTGGCGAGGAAAGAGTATGCAAGGAAATAGAGCTAAAGGCAGGATAAATAGACGGCTCAACAGGGAGCAAGAGGTGGGCGAGGCAACCCCTGTAATAATCCCCAATGACCCACTCTCATACATTGGATCAAGTTACCATCCTAACAATGACGTGCGCCCGAAAGAAAATAAGGAAAAGAAATTTAAAAAGACTGGAATAACAAGCATAATCGATTTTGGATTGTTGGGAAACATAGTGCTGAAAGGTTCGTTCATCTGGTTTATCTTTAGCATCGTTACACTTGTGGTTAGATTTTTCCTTGGTATGCCTGACTACTTCCAATCGTCGGCATTTGTAAGGTATGTCCTATGTGGTGGTGTTTTTGGGGTTTTTATTGGGATGATGATTGGAGGTGTACTCAGATTGTTTTCTTCAGAGCCCAAGACTTACGGTAAAGCCAACGATGATGACGATTTTATGCCAGAAGGTGCCGATGCAATAGCTACAGATCCTAAGTATTTTTTTTTGGATTGTAACGTATTTCATAACGACAATGAATAACACAGCCTGATTGATTTAATCCTCATCCTCATAATCTTCATCATCTTGCTTGGCCTTCAGATTTTCGTAAACCTGCGCAATGGCTGCAATGATAGATACAGCGAACCACAATAAAAAGATGTGAAAAAATGTGGACATATTCTCAGTTTTAATACCGTCTATCCCATATGGAGTTGCAAAATACTGTGAAAAAAAGTAACCCCAGGCAGCGTAAAAGATGAGCCCCGAATAAATAACGCCCACCTGCGCAAAGGTCTGAGTTCGATTTGTTTTGTCAGTTGATTCCATGTTACCTCCAGCTCATAACCCTTAGATGCGAGCAATTTCCCAGCCTCTTAGCGCTTGTCGTGCCTTCATATCCGGGTCGCCGCTATGCGTTGTAAATCCTTTTATGAATCCCCCTTTTGCATCAACAATTCGAATTCCATATGGGTTCCACTCGATATATCTAGTTTCCCCCCACCTGGTGGCCTTGTAGTTCCTCTCCCAGGTACCAACCAGGAAATATTCCCTCTGAAGGTTCCTTAGGGCCTCTCGGTGCTGCTCGATCTCTTTTGTTATCTCTGCATGCGTTCTTGTGCTCATTTTGCCTCTCCTACAGATGTTTCAGGATGTCGCTTGCTTCGCGGTTATCTATCCAAAACTTCGCATCCAGGTGACGGCTCATCGCCGGAATGATTTCGTCTTGGTTCAACTGATCACTGAGGGTTTTGTAAAACTGGTACCGTATCTGAGCAGCCCATTTCAGCTGCTTTATAGTCCCTTGGAGTGGGGGTAACCCAGCGAGCGAGCTCCTGTTAATTGCCACTCGATCCCACGACTCCCCGCAGGCCCCGAGGTGACAATAAGGGCAAATGTCTGACTGGAGACTTTGAACACACTTGAGTCTTTCGCCTTCGTCAGAGGGTAGGGTGTAGTAGCCCTGCTTATGGCCGCATTCATGGGTAATTAGTTGGAATGTGCTGTGGGCCTGCTTATATTCTTTGGTTTGTGTCTGCTTGTAGTCCATGGTCGCCTCCCTTACAGTCTCTGAAAGAGATCCTGTGCGTTCTGATTTCGGTTATCGATCCAGAATTTGGCATCAGGATGTTTGCTGATGAGAGGGATGAGAACGTCAGACGAATGCTGCCGACTGAGAGCCCTGAATTGCTGTAGCCTGATCTGAATAGCCCAGGAAACCTGTTTTTGGGTTCCCTGTAGCTCAGGCAGGCCAGCTTTAGAACTCTCAGTCTTAACAGCAAGAGATTTGATGTAGGCCTGGCGTTGGCATTCGGGGCATTTTTGCCCCCACAGCCTATGTAGCTCTACAGCCCTTTTGGTGAAATTATAGGAGAGAGAATAGGTGTGTTTGTGACCGCATGTGTGAGTGATGGTTTGTTCATGATAGTATTTCATTTCTACCTCCCATTTGTGGGGAGGTAATCCTTTACCTGTGACCGCTCCTGCGCTTTAAGGTTTTTAGCTTCTTTACTATTATTATCGGATGTTCAGTAGCTTATTCTTTAATTTCATAAAGAAAAAAAAGTGAAATTTCAGAATAATTTTTATAACGGTTAAAAAGTGCTATTTGCTGCCTTTGCCTTCACTTGCAGCTTTCTTCTCAGCAGCTTTTGCCGCTTTAGCAGCCCTTGCTTTCGCTGCATTTACCTGCAAAGCAGCCGTTTTCTTCTCACTCCGGGTAGAGCCTAAGAGCCGACCATGGATCCTGGCTACATTTATGGAGTGCTCGATTTGCTCCCCACAGTGGGGGCAGTTGATGATAATGATAGTTTCGTTGGTATTTTTCTTTTCCATTCTAATATCCTCCTTTTTCGCGCTATGAATTTACACCCTCTTTTGGCAGTTCGCAGTACCAGCAGCGATGTTCAGTGTTTTCAACAAACCCATTGGACTCCAGGAAAGCCGTCTTTTCGGACTTTGAGTATATGCGCCCTTTGGCGATGCAGTAAGTATCCCCTTCGAGATCTGCGAATCTTGCTACCTGGGTGAACGATTGGAATGCTTCGGCCAGCTCCGCTGGAAGTTCAGGGGCGATGGTTTTGCCCTTGGTGATCACTTCCGACTGCACTTCAATCACTGGAGCCGTATCAGTAGTGGAAGGTTCAACAGGTTGTACTGGGGTAGCGTCAACAGAGGATTCAAGCTCTTCTGTCAGATACATACCGCCAATAACATCGGGGAAAACGATTCTTGCGACCGCTGCAACTGCCCTCCATTGGAGCATAGTGGCAGGCATTGTACGCCAGTTGAATTTCTCCGTAAGCGCGATCACCTTACCGTCTTCCTTGGTCTTCATTTTTGAAGCCATTTCGATAGTGAAAGACCCAGTGTGCTCAACCCCGTTGGTACGCCGCATCATGACCGTGCATTTTTTCTCATCGCTCGCTATGACCTTAACTGTGTCGCAGACGGGGGATGAGTTGATTAGTGCCAGCATGCCTTGTGGGCTGAGAGAGGGCTTGTTTTGGATCACGTTGATGAATTCAAAAGACTGCATCAGCTTGAATCCGAGCTCTTGACCCTTCAGTATGATTACGGCCACCTGTTGTGGGGTTTTTATCGTGGAAGGAAGGAAATTCGACCTCAGCAGATATTCGGCAACAGTCTTGATAGATTCAAACTGGGTTGCTATTGCGAAGATATCGTTCTCGACCTTGCGGGTGACTGCAGCAGATGCTTGTTCAATTTTTGCGACATGATTTTCCATGATGGCCCTCCCCGGATTCCTCATCACATTACATCTATTTCGTGACCTTTCTCTTTGATTTCGGTTACATTTCTATAACCGTTATAGTTTTATTGTAATTCAGCGCTAAGTTTATACAAGCTTTTTTTTACACCAGATCCCCATTGCAATGCTCACAACACCGAGGTTTTGCCACTCTAACGACGAACCCTGTCTCATCATCTCGTTTAAATTCGTCGTAGACGATCAACTTTTGGCAGTGGGGGCAGCCGATCACGCCACTTAGGGTGGCGACGGCAAATCTGCCATTGCTTCCCCGAGCCTGAATCATGGTTACTCCCTTTGATTCTCTTTGTAGTGGTTTCATATCTGTGCCCTTCGTCTACGTTTAGTAGGACTTCGCGCCATTATTAAGTCTTGCGGCCTTTTCACGAGCTCTAGCCATGAAGATGTCAAAAAGATCGATCCCTTTGCACACAGTGGCTATAAATTCAACGACAATTGCTGATGCACCAAAATTGCTTTGTACTCCTGCTTGGTATTTGCCAGTAATGGCGTTCCTGACGATGACTATTTTTTCAAAGGTATATGTGTTCATGGCTTTTCTCCTTCAAGAGTGGGGGAATTTGTATCTCTTTAATATACTTATCGGTTTAATAGAGGGAAAACTTTAATTTATCATAGTATTAATTTATTGTTTTTCCGTATTATTTTTTAAACCGTTTAAAGAGATAAAGCACCTCTTGGTTGAAGAGATGCTTTATCTACTTCAGACTGATTTGGGCCGGGTAGCCAGCCAGCGGTGCTTCCTGAGGAAGCGTTGCCAGGGTTTGTACCGACTCAATGGAGCAGTCTTGCTTTTAGTCTTTCCTCAAGCATTTTACCGATAGCAGGGCTTTTCAGGGCCAATACCTTTTGGTATTCATCGATGTTTCCTTTCTCCCTTGCCGCTTGGATATCCTTGTCAGCTCTAAGGGCTGCATGAATTTCTGGGAACATAGCTGTTAAGAGTCTGGCAACTGCCTCTGCGTTTCTTTGTTCGAATGATGTTCTTGTCTTCATAGTAATTCTCCTTTTAACCAGCGAATTGTCTTTTTGATTACTGTTTGGGGTCACCTTGGCCCCTAATGAGTACAAAGTACATTTTCCGTACCCTGTAGCCTCAGCGATTTCTCTAAGCCCTTTACCCTCTTTAATCATTTGAATTGCCAGTACCTTTCTTGCAGGAGGGGATTTAATCATCTTAGCCCCCAAATTCTGTAGGTAACCAATGGCATACCCTGTAGCCTCAGCAATCTCCTCAGCAGTTTTACCATCTGCTATCATCTGAAGTGCCAGGACTTTGCGAGCTTTTGCTTTTATTGATCTGGCACCTAATCGAACCAGATAATCCCGGCTTAGCCCAGTGGCTTTTTTAATATCTGTAATATCGATACCTGCTTCTATCATCTGAAGTGCCAGGACTTTTCTGTGCGATTTACATAAAGGAGATTTAGTGGGCTTAGCTCCTAAATATTTTAGATAATTCACACTGTACCCTGTAGCCTCAGCGATCTCCTCAGCAGTTTTGCCTTCCTCTATCATCTTGATAGCAACGTTCTTCCGCTCACTTGGCCCCTTGATAGCTCTAGCACCAAACCGATACAAATAAAGGCGGCTTAATCCAGTAACCTTTTCAATTTCTTTAATACCCACCCCTGCTTCAACCATCGAAATGGCTGTCAACCTACGGTAATTAGGTAACCTAGCCCCGTTTTTCCCAGGAGAAACTTGCATAGTTCTGCTCGGCCTTTTCTTAACTTGTTCCCCTCTGGTATGAACATAAAACCTGCCTGAAAAGCTGCTGCTGTCGAGAAGTATGTAAACTTCCTCAAGAATCTGACGAATATAACCTTTCGAATAATCTGATTTGGCCTTGAAGACATACTTATCGATCCACACTTTTGCAGTGTCGCTGGTGAAATATAGGTCTTGCGATGCAAACCCAGCGTGGACAAGAAATTTTCGGGCTGCTTCTAGATTTTCATTTATCTGTGTTTGAGTAAGCTGGTTCATAAGTTCCCCCTATTGGATGTATCCAAGAGCTTTATTCTCGCCGAACAATGCTACTGATATTGTTTCAACCAGGTATGTTGCCATCTCTGCATCGTCATCATCGATTGACCTTGCGAACCGGATCCCCTGGTCATATTTAGTCCCGAGCAGCTCAGCAACCATTGAGCCAACTGATATAAATTCACTGCCAAAAGAGACTGAGAAATCAATGGCTTTAACAACAACGCCAGGAATAACATTTTCAACGACAGTGACAATGATTTTGAGGCTGTCACCCTGGTGAATGTATTTGTTCAATTCTTCAATGAGTATTTTGTTAGTTGATATTGTCATAGTGTTTGTACCTCCATTGCATAGAAACAATTCATTGCCTTTATTAATATTATCGGAATATTTGCTTTTAAACTTTAATTTGATTTAAAAATTATATTATTTATTTTCGATGTGTTATCTATAACTGTTATAAGTTTTATACTAATTTCGGACTAACTTATGTCAACAGGAAAAACCCTTTAGCAGGAAGAAAATCGTTGTTGCTTTTCTAGTGATCTGAAAAAAGAAAAACCCTATAAAGGCTGTGTTTACAGGGTCTGCGTGGAAGGGTGAAGAGGTGAGATTTTTATTTGATGCCTAGCTGTGCCAGCTGTTTATTCAGGTCGAGTACAACCTTCCTCATAGTAGGCTGTAATGATTTGAGTATGTCGGCATCGCTTCGAATATGAAGCTTCACGGATTCCGAGAGCTGTTGATTGCTGGAAATGTAGATGTATTCGTCGCCGATCTGTTCTTGTTTGTTCATGTTGCACCTCCCTTACTGCTCATCTACGGGGCCATCGGTAAACCCAACGACCCCCTGTGATGTTACCTTGACTATGTATGTTTCCCATCCAGTGCGTTCATCGTAACCGTATGGGTTGATCTTCACCTGGGCCGAGGTCACAGGCATCAGTAAAAAGCTGTTGAGATGCTTCACCAGATCATCTCGGCTATTCAGTTCCACAATGGTTGCTATCGAATCAAGTAAGGATCCTCGATGTAGCCTGAATTTGAATTTATCCTTTGTAATGTCCAAGTTGCACCCCCTGGGGCAGTTGATGTACATTCTCCCCGATATTCTGCCAATGCGACATACGAAATTAACCTGTTCTCCATTACCAAAACTTGGCTGTATACACTGCAAGTACCCCTAATACCACCCCCGTTTGTTTGCTTGAGTGATCTCGAATAAAGGCATAGCCTTTACCACCATCTACCCCCTTAACGAGGGTAGCAATTTCCCCTGCTGTAAAGCCGGTGATTACATCTTTAACGGCAGTCTTGGTAATTCTGCCCTTTTCATAAAGGGCAGTGAGAATGTCTGCAAATACTGCATTAGCGGCGTCATTCCAATTATCCCCCTGCCCTTTAGGAATAATAGTATTAACTGTCTTCACAATATCTTCTTTACAGGTGATCCCTTCAAAGACATTGGCAATATAATCACTTTTGTAATCAAGGATAATCCCCTCTTTACCCTCAATCGGTTCCAAGTTAACTGTCATTCCGTTTTTTTTGATTTGGTCTTTCATGGTGATACCCTCCCTTCTGCGCATGGTCGTTTCCCAAGTGCGGTTTTGTGTTAGTTCTTCTCAGTCCCCTACATACCCTTGCAAATGGATACTCATCATTACTGGGTAGAAGTAGAGATCGTCAGCGGTTCCCTGCAGGTTGTGCTGGTGAAACTCTTCCCAGTACTCCTCCTGCGCTTCGAATGTAAGTCCGTTGAATTCTTCCTCTGTGCCGTACACTTTTGATTCCATATCGTCTTCCTCCAGCCGCCCAGGTGGTCAAGGCTACCTGTAGTTTCTCTGTCGCGTAAAATCAGGCTTCGAAGGGAATAGGAGCTGACCGAAGGTATAAATTGCTCCCGCCAAACCCAGTGCCACGAGTATTGCTCCTATTGCCTGGCGAGCTGGAACCAGCTTGCAGTAAATGCCCATTCCGAGCGCTACCACCATTGAAGCCTCTGCCTGTATGTTTTTAAAGTGATTGTTCATGGTATTTCTCCTCGTCGCAGCTTGAAACTGCATGTTGTAAAAATTGATCAGTCATTTGAATGGCTGCGACAAACTCTTCAAAGGTCTCAAATTTGTGATATGGCCCAAACCCCAAAACTTTCTCTAAGACATCTACTATCCCATCATAAGCAGCATTAGCCCCAAAAGCGCCAAACTCATCGCATATCATAAGATAACGCCCTCTTTTTCTAAGAAGAGTTCTCCTCTTTTGTTCGTGTCTTTTCTTATTTATTTTTCGTTCTCTTAATTTTCTTGTCATTGGAGTCCTCCTTGTTCAGTTCAGCAATGCACGATTAAAGCTGGCGGTTATTTGAGATGCTCTTTCCAAGTCAACATCTGGTGTTGAATATCCAGTGTTGGTTGACTTTTTCTCAGCAAGTTGCCATACGCCAACTGTCAGAGCGATTAAAATTAGGATTGTTATGGAGTGCAGTATGTATTTCATGGCTATTTCTCCTTCGAGAGTGGGGGAATTTTCTTTTCTCTTACTATTAATATCGGATTAATTTCTTTAAAACTTTAATTTGATATAAAATATTTATGCTGTTTATTTAGAATGTTAGTTATAACCGTTATATATTTAATACTAATTTCGGACATAGTTAAGTCAATAGAAATTTCACATATCAGGACATCTTTTTGGCTGGTGGATAGAGAAAATTTTGTGCATCGATCCAGGTGAAAAATTCAGATTGAGCACTTCAGACCTCTTCATTTTTCTTCAATGCAAGGGGCAAATCATCCCCATTTCTCAGCTTTTCAAATGCCCTGGTAGTTTCCCCCTCCCTGTCGCCTCATCACCTGAAATTTCCGCCTGATTTTCCCTCACACCAAATTTTGATTTTTGCGCCTACTACTTCAAGGCAACAGCCAATGCCGACCACGCCGCCACCCCTGATCAAAAAGGAAACCCTTGCCGAGCCGACTCCTCACCAGAGGCACAATCCCAGTCACTGCCACCATGATCCAACCGAAGGCACCCTCGCTCCCACCTGTCGCCTCCTGCTGGAAAGCGATAGCGCCGTAGTGCCTACCATGGTCGTACCCGGTATCGACATAGATCCTTTTAACTACTCCTCCCTTGGCAAGCGCGGCACTCCGTGGCAAACGCCTCGACACTCCCAACGGAGGCACTGACGGGTATCATCCGGCCTTATAATGGTTTTGGGGTGTGAGATGCATGCTGTCACATGGAGTCACATGCAGATGCAGACAGATGGGGGGAGATGCAGAGAGTCACAGGGAGATGCAAAAGGGTAGGGGCAAGGTGGAAATTTTTTACAGAGTAGGGTGCGTATATAACAATTGTAAACCCGACACGTGTGTGAAATGCGAAGCACCGGCAGAGACCGTGGAGAATTGGGCAATCAGCCGAAATGCGGAGCGCCGACATGCCAAGTTAGCCCCCAGGATGAGGCTGAATCGGAGTGCCAGGCCGAAGGTGACCAGGGGCAAAAATTTGGACTATATCAAAAAGATATTTATGTATGCGGCAATTCTGACTGGATAACTCCAGTTTACCATGGGCAAAAATTGTGAAACTAAGGAGGGTTTTGCGAGACATTGTAACGACCGAAGGGAGATTGTAAGTCTCGCTGATCTGTTTGATACCCCCACGACCGAAGGGAGTTTGTGAGGGGGTAGCGAACAGATCTTGTATCCAGCACGGCCCGGACTTTGTAACGCCGATAGGCGAGAGGGAGGGCCGTGCATCATACCGCTTAAGGACACGCATGGATGCGTGGCAGTCTCCGAACTTTGACCCTGATACTGATCGTGATGCTTAGGGAAAGGGTGGCATGTGGAGTCCCGGAGCGGCCAGGGAGGGCCGCGTAGGGTTTTAGGACGCGGTAGAGAACCTTTTCCGTAGGTTGATAGAAGGATGAAGGGGGATAAAAGGTAGGGGGCAACATTTGTACTCGGTCTCAACCCACGAATGCAGCTGGCACAAATAGGACTTCGCTGGAGCTAGTGACACGAGTGTGAAATAACCTCTGTGGTTGAATCGAAGTGCCGAACCTCGGCAGGGGCTGCCATGGGTGGTGTGGACACATTGGTGGTAAGGAGAGATCGGGGGAAAGGGTGCTGTAGCTTGCCGTTAAGCCGTAAGTGGAGAAGGCAATGCAGGGGGAAGCTGCTAGGGTGTTGAACGAAGGCGACGTACCTTGGCCTCGGCACGCATGGGGGACGGGGGAGGGGATCCCACTTTCTACTCGAAGGGAAATGTTTGACGCTATTTCCTCGTTTTCCACGAAGTGCAGGCCTGGGAGAACGCCGAAAGAATTTAACCTGACCGCCACCTTTTAACATTTTCTTTTCGTAGGCTCCATAATAACACGTAGTGTTTTGATATATACGGACACCTCTTTGAAAAATATTTCATCTGGGTTAAAAAGGGGGATGAAGCAAAGGATATAACGATGTTGGGGTTGACATTTAGAATTATTTAACTGGACACTGCAAGGTAAAATTGATAACCCCTTTGACAATTTTTAATCTGGGGAGCCACAAGGTTATGTTCTTTAAATTCCTGCCTTTAATAATCCTTTTCGGAACTTTCTACTTAGCACATGCTAAATCAGGCCGAAAATTAGCTTCTCGTTTCCCCTCTATGGATGACAAGAGACGTAATAAAGGCAAACACGCTCGAAGCGGTGAAGAAGATGGTCTTCCTGATTATATTAATGATCCTGCTTACAGCTATATGAAAGGAAATATCTGGCACATAGAAGAGAGGGATTAGTCTGATTCCCCCATCCGGCTACAAAAAAACGACCTTTAAAATAAGGTCGTTTTTCGTTTGCTGTAAGGCTGAATTTGATCAATCAAACATCCTACTAATGAGTATCTTCGTGGGATAACATTGGATCTTCTAGTTTTTGGTGATGGACGTTACAGTCATATGCTGCATAAAGAGGATTAAAATAAATATCATCGTCATCGTCAGTAGGTCTTTCCTCTTCCCGGAAACCACCTGGTCGTTTAGAAAAGGATCTAAGGACACCTCCAATCAGCATCCCAATAAGAATCCAATAGAAACCACCACAAAGAACAAATTTCACAAATACCGAAGATTGTGTATGGTCAGGTAGGCCAAGGAAGAATCTGACCATGATTGTCACAACACCCAAAATGAACCAAACCAAAGAGGCTACCATCACTATGTTCCCTAGGGAGCCAAAATTCAAAGTAGCTGTCAGCCCAGCGCTTTTAAATTTCTTCTCTTTTCCCCCTGTCACCCGCTTATCGTATTCGGGATTATAATCCGATGCAATGTAGGTACGAGCATCCTTTAGATTAACAGAAGGAGCTACCTCATCTCTGTGCCCATGATGCACTCTTCGATTTTGTCCTTTTTTAACTTTATTATGCATCGTGGTAACCTCCGTCAATTCATCGTAATGCATTAATATAATAACCCAAATTGCGATTAAATTTAAGGCCTTTTTGTGGCAACCGCCTATTCGAAATCACTCAGATTTGTAATAGAAAATTTCTGTTTTGCAGCAATTTCCTCAACTGACAGTATCTGATTCACATCGAAGACTACAAACCGTAATTTGTCGAGAATCTTCCCTTTCCCCTTTCGGATATGCAGATTGCAAAAATCCTTTGCCCCAAATTTGACCATCAGGCCTGTTTTTTGGAGCTGGGGGTATAACAACCTCTCGTTGATATCATAGCGAGCTCCAGCCGCTTTCATGGCCTTCGACAATCTAGGAATGATAGCGTCTGGGTTATTGCCCCTTGTATCGTTGACGTACAGTGGGTTCAAAACCAGCAAATACCCTTCCTCGGTAATGAACATCCCGGATCCGTACGGAACAACAAAAAATAGCTCACGCAGAACCTGAATGGTTTGGGTCACCAAGACACCGTGCGCCTGGCTTGGCTTATCAGGGACGGGAGGGGTAGGGTGAGCTTCTTCCTCAACGGCATCATCGGAGACCGCAGCGTTGTCCTCCTCATCCTCAGTGATAACCATTGTTGGTGAATCTGTTACGACTATTTCGGAAGTTACAACCTCGTCCTCTGTTATTAGGTCGTCAGTTTCGACGCCCTCGGTCACATCTTCCAGCACTTTCTCAGGGGTTGGTTTGCTACCTCCGTCAGTGAATTCCCCCAGAGCATACCCATGGAATTCATCCGGTACTTTGATAACGTCTGTAGGCTCTGCGAATTCCTCGAAATCATAACTCTCCATTTCCGTCTGCATTCTCGCTTCTTCCGCCTGGATGGGTTCACCTTCAACTGCAGGCTCTGCCGGTTCATCTATTTCGTAAAAGGCCTCATTTTTCTCATCCTCGACATCCTCAGCATCAGCAAGCCGCAGGAGCCTCCAGTACAGATTATTCCGCATTGAGCTATTATCGTGGTGGTTAAAGATCGCATCGACGACCAGCCCAATCTCAGCCGAATCGAAATACTGGCTGTAGAGATACTTCCTACACCCTGAGATGAGGCGGTAAGTCAACATTACGGAGTGACGTGGGCTTTCCAGGTAGGTGATGCCATTCTTTCCCTTCAGGGAGTACCCTTTCTCAACAAGGCTGTCCACCAGCGGATTGAAATTGAACCCAGCTGTTTCGACTTCCCACTCCACGACCTTTCCAAGATCATGCCCTAATGCCACCAGCAGCGCATGCAACTGCACCTTTTCAATCCAAAATTTGTAACTCTTTTCACCTGGAGGCAGGACAGAAGGGATGCATTCCTTCCCTACCTCGCTTAGCAGCCTGACGGCTACTGATAGGGAGTGCTCGATTAGCCCGAGATGTCCAGTGTGGTGCATGTTCTCGCTCGCAGGGTAGCCGTACGCAATCGAGATAAAGGAATTGACTATCTCTCGGGAGTAGTCTTCGATTAGGTGAAATTCACCAAGTTCCCCTTCCATTTTTTTAATTAGGGTTGTAATTTCAGCCGGTAAATTAGCTCCTTTAGGGATAGGAGGAACCACCGATAAAGGAGATGATGTCTCCACAGGTTCTGTCTTGTCTTTGCCAAATAGCGTTCGCAGCATACACGTTGCCTCCAGTTGAATTAGTCTCATCTATTTCGTGACCTGGTCACGTCACGAAATAGGTATGAAATCTTCAACGGAGGTCTGGTGATGCGAATATCTTTTTCAATCAATTCTTTACTGAAGGAGGGAAGCAAAGCCCTGTGTAGCGATACCCAGGAAGAAGCCGAGGGGAGCAGCAACAGAAGAATATTTGTTGTTTTAGCCCTGACGATAGCAACTTATGCATTTAACGATTTAGACTACATCCTGTGGGTAATAGGGGCTCTCATCGTCCTGCAAATAGTGTCGGTGTACATAGCCAACAAGGAGGAAAAACCGGAAGTCATAACTTATGAAGATACCCTGATAGCCTCCAAGTCAGATTACATGGCTATGCTAAAAGGCGAGTATGAGTGGAAGGGGAGTGGTCTTCAATTTATTTCATTCCGGGCATTTTACTGGATAGCGGCTGCAAGCCTCGTAGGAGCCTATTTAATCTCTTTATCACCTGTAGTTATCCCTTGGACATTTATAGCTAACTTGCTGTTGGTGACACCTCAGCTGAGGGGAATTTCCAGAACCGCCAAAGGTTCTGAACCTCTTGATTGGTTTGCTGTGTTTCTATACACAGCTGGAGTATTTACACTGATGGGAGTTTTCGGCACAAAATTTATAGTTTTGCTGCCGCTTGCCGGATTTTTTTACTTTTTGGACGAAAAATAAAATACGACTATCGGAGGTAACCATATGTCTGTAGCAAATTTGAAAGAAATAACAGTCCTGCAAATGAAAAAATTTGTGGTGATGGTGCTGATCGGAATCACGCTGTTCCTGGGGTATAAGCTGTTCCACAGTCTTTACGACATTAACATGAAGACTCTCGATACCAACCGTAACATCGATGTCTCCGAAAAACTCGTCGGCCTTGACCAACGGATCGATAAGGCAAAGATCGGTGTAAAGATGGATTGTGGGGATTTTTCCTTGAGTAAAGCTGATGGTGAGTTCGATACCAAGGAAAAAGAAGCGGTCTCAGTGTCATGCACCGAGGCCAAAAAAGAGCTTGCTGAAGCCAAAAAGGCTAAGGAAGTTGCTATGGCTGGAATCGACAAACGTTTGACCCAAGAAGAGCAAAACAGGATGTTTTTTACAAATGCAGCAAAATCGATTCATGGCAAACCCTTCCCTTGGGCACTGTTTGTTGCCTTCGGGGTAGCACTTTCCATTACAGCGACTGTACTGATCATGCAATTCATGCCGAAGAAGAATGCACGGAGGATCCAACAATGAAAAAAGTAATAATCTCATCTATAGTGATCCTGTTCGCCTTATCAGTTCATGGGACAGTCCTGGCCAACTCTACTGAAGCTGGCCCGAACACATCCACGAACAAAGAAAAGAGTGAGGATACAGGGGAAGGCACTGAGGTGTCGAAAACAAAAAAAGAGGGCGTGTCCACTACTAAGGATAAGGGAGCGGAGAAATCCAGGCGTAGGGAGTCAGGTGCTAGAACAGCTGTCCGAAAAGAAATCTCCAAAGTCATGGAAGCAGTGGAATCCAACGGGATGACAAAAGAATTTCAGCCATCGGCGCTGTTCTATGAAAAACTAGCCAAGCACTACCCAGATATCTACAAAATCAATATCAATGATGTTTTGGCTATTCCGGTAGAGACCAACGGCACAATAAACACGTCTATGCAGGAAGGTCTCTCTGCAATCGCGAGAGGACGTAGCATTGCAGATGAGTATATAGACAAGCCTAAACTTCTTGAGTTCATGAGACGTCTTGCCAAGACAGGTGCTTGGGGTAGGCGGGAGCTTGCAGGGATCGATAAGCTAAAATTCACTCTCGGATATGAAGATTGGGACGAGATGATAGATGGCATTGTCATTTCGAACGCAAGAAAAATCGAGAGCCAGAAGGTCGATTACAACCTGGATGGTGCCTGCCGTTTCATTGGGGATTATACCTCGATCCAATGTGGAGCATGTAAGCTTGATCTGACAATGAACAATGCTATGCCGGAACTAATCTGTTCCGGGCGACCTGTTTTTACAGGCCAAGGTTTTGGTGGGGTCAAGCTCACGGTTACCGCCAACACTTCGGCCTCGTTGCGTGATGCTGAAACCGCTGCTCAGTCTGATGAAAAGTTCAGGGCGTATACTGAAGCCCTAAACGAGTACGAGAAAAGAGCTCGTTCAGAAAGCAAATCGGTCGATGCTGTTAGGGTGAAAAAGGCCTTTTTTAACTCCCTGGCGAAGAATAGCTCAAAGACAGATATCGCGATCAAGTCGATGTCGAACAACGAGGATCCGACGACTATTTTGGGTACCTTGGGACTGAAGTAATTAGTTAATTTTAGGTAGACAATGCAGGCTGTAATGAATATTCTCCGCTGAAAGGTTCATTACAGCCTGCATTTATTTCTAAGGAGTCGATAGCCACATGGCCGATAATACCGCAAGGAATTTGTTGGAAAATTTAGATCCCGACGACCTGGCCGCTGCAATCAAAAATCCTGCCACCACCGAGTCTATTGAAAAACTTGTCGCATCAATTGGCACTGCCCTCGAACTGAGTAATGCATACATCGAGCTCCAGGAACTGGCTGTAGTGCAGGGTGAACAGATCCTCTATCTGCTCGATGAAAATGAGCGGCTCCAGGAAAGTGTTGCTGAGCTTCGCAGAGAGATAACCAATCTCAAAATTGGGAAAAAGGGTTAAAGAGGGGCTTTTATGGCGACCAATGACGTTGTATCCCCTACTGCAACTGCAGCGATAGCTACTATGGCCCTGCCAGTTGCGTCTCATGTTCAAGAACAAGTTTTAGCGAAGGCCTCGGCCAACCTGGAGACATTGCAGAGCAACTCGAAGTTGAGCCAGATCAGTTCCTCATTGAAGACATCGGGCAAATACAAAGATATTGCTGCCGGTGATAAGCTGAAAAATGTGCCTGCTAGTCAAATGAGCGGCAAAGAAATGGCGGATGCTTATAAGGCAAGATTGGTAGAACGAGGTAAACAGAGTTCATATCAGAGAACAGAACCACAAAAGGCTAATATCAAACCTGTTTCACTCGAAGGGAGAAGAGCCGCCGCTTCAAAAGGTGTCTCTGATATGAAAGACAAGATGAACAATAGGGGATGTTATAAAAAAGAAACAAGTAAAGCTAAAAACACTAGTAATAATGATAAAGCAATAGTTTCTGGCAAAGGCGCAGCGAATTGTAAAAAATGATTCTAGATTGATATATACTAAGTCACTAAAATTGATAGCTCTGTATACACAGGGCTATTTTTATATTATTTGCTTGACAGTAAGAAGCCCCAAATCATAATAAAACTATAATAATATTAAAACCGTTATAAGCTTAGAATCTCACGAAATAGGTAATTAAATAAAACATGAAAGGAAGGGAAGATGCTAAAAGGCAGGTGAAGAAAATGGATACTAAATATACTGATTTAAAACTAATAGTGACCCCGCCACGAACTAAACATGGCGATTTCCAGAAACTGAAAGCATTAGGTTTTTCAAGCGAGCAAATTTTTGAAATGGAGCCTAAAACAGTTAGAGACCTGGTGGATAATGCCAAGAGGTCGGGGAAATTAGCCGATTCTGGACAAAACGGGAGTGAAGAGCAAGAGCATGATGAAAGACATCTTTTCTTGATTAAAAAGGAAGAAACGGTTCCTGGTTGGGAAGACCACAATACAGAGTCTGTTGAATATATGGTTAAATTAGGTATGAAGCCCGAGGATTACAATGACATACCTGGAAATATCCAACTAATGTTTGTCGCTCAGTATATGGAAATTGTAGACAGAGTTTTAAAAGCCGAAGAACTTTATCAAGAAACCATGGAGCTACTTAGTGGTCGCTTAGAAGAAACACAAGATAAGCTGGATGAGCTAGAAGTAAAGATGGACAATCTAATGCAATACATTAAGGAACAACAAAAAAACAAAAACTTTCTAAAAGTAATTAAATAGGTGTAAATTAAGGAGGTCTAAAATGAGTGGTTTTTTAAATGGGGTAATCAATGAAGCACTGCATAACTCTTCTGGTGAAAGCAACAAAAATTCATCATTACTAAAACAAGCCAATGATGCAATCAGCAAGAATGATAACAGTGAATCTAACAGAAAAGAAGAGTTGTCGCAATACAACTATGGTAAAGCTCGTTCTAATGGAATGATTGTGACTGAACAGCAGCATGAGAAAAAAAGCCAAGAACGCGGCACAGATCAGGGGCTAAAAGGGATAAAAAACGTAGATGACTACAAAAAGGAAATTGATGAAAAATCACAACGTAAACTAGAGAATCATTCCCCTCACGTAAAAGAAACCAATAGAACACAAACCCAAGGTAAAGATGCTAAAGTAGCCCCTAAAGCCGTAGCTGATTACAAAAAAGCTATTGCAGCGAAGAATTCATCTAAGAAGGGTCACTATGAACAGCAACAGCGTAAAAATTCATTTAATAAGGGAAAGGCTAACAACATAAAGTACGACAGACAAGTAGCCAATTCTCCTGCCCCTAAAGGCGGTAGCGGGCGTTCAAAATAAAGGACTAGCACTTTTCCCGAAAGACAAAAGAGCCCTTGCCCAACGGGGCTCTTTTAATATGAGGCCTTCGGATGTTAAAATCTCCTTCGTTATCATGCAAAAACAAGTCGCGAAATAGTAGAGAATTACAGTGAGGAGAGCAGTATGAAAAAAAACATTAAACTAAAAACTGGTAAACGAATTACCACCCTAGAAGAATGGCAGAATTGGCAGAAGGAAAACTTGGGTAAGCCTCAAGTTCTGCTTGGCTCAGCGTCAAATATCGAGGTCGTCAAAAATGACAATATCCTTTATTCT
Source organism: Geotalea sp. SG265 (assembly GCF_022808985.1). Classification (GTDB taxonomy): domain Bacteria; phylum Desulfobacterota; class Desulfuromonadia; order Geobacterales; family Geobacteraceae; genus Geotalea. Next base: position 25,958 of record NZ_JAKZFT010000018.1, read on the forward strand.
AAAGAAGATGCTTATGGCAAGATGCGGCTTTCTGTCCCCATAGACAAAATGAACGGCATTTCACTTGTTTTAGGTGGCATGGGTTCTGGTAAATCGAATTTCCTGAGAGGTCTGCAAGACAGGCTAGCTGATTACCAACAGATTATCCATGATCCAAAAACTGAAGAGTATCAGCGTTCCCACAACCCGGAAACCGATGCCTTGATTATGCCCTTTGATAAGAATGGGATTATATGGGACATATTTGGTGTAATAAGAGAAGATAGAAATAAGGCCATGCCCCTTTTTGTAAACTTTGTAAATGGGTATCGTAATTCAGGTGATCAGAAATCATCTGACCCAGAATGGTCTGCTCAAGCCGCCAAATGGCTTGCAAAATTATGCCTTGGGATAATCAATGATGAGGTGGCTGTCGAAGATTACGCTCTGGAGATTGCATACCGATGGGGTGAATATCAAAAAGGGGAAGGTGGTGCTCAAGGTACGACAGAACAGTCAGCTTTGTCTGTTGCAAGTATTGGCGTCAGCACCCTATTTAAGATCTACCATATAGCGGCTCAGGGCCAGAACCGGCTTATGACAACAAAGGAGATAATGCAGTGTAGAAAGATTTTCATTTCAAACCATCCAAACCATAAGCAGGCGCTTTTCATGTTGAATAATGCCCTTCTTTCTGATTTAGTAATGGAATATTTATCTAAACCAAACGTCAAGACTGGCGATATCAGCAAATATTCCTTTTGGTTCCTGGATGAGTTCCTGACTTTTAACCTTGATAAGAATGTTCAAGATGACCTCTGTACCATGAGCCGGAGTAAGGGGATCTGCCTGTTTGCTGGGATGCAGTATCTCCCAACAGATACGGAAAAACAAAATCAACTAACCAGCTCAAGGTATTTGACCGTTTCATTTCGAGAAGACAATAAAAATACGTTGAAAGCCCTTTCGGAGCTCACAGAACCCATCAAATACTCAGTACAAGAATACGAAACGAGCATTGGAAGTGGCTTTAAATTAGGTGGAGACACCTCTTTCAATGAAAAGTGGTATGACACTGAAACGGTGGTTATTCCAGAAGCAGTTATATCTAATCTACCTCAGTACGTGGCGTACCTTGAGGTGAATAGTACTAAAGGCAAAATGAGAACTTTTATTCTCCCACCCGTTGCCCCAGACAGAAAGGTTAACTCAGGGTTTGAGTATTCGGAAATAGCGCGTAACGCCCCAATGCTGGAAGAATTGTCATAGGAGGCAGGTATGGAACTTAGAACAGTCTTGATAATTACAATTTGGGTATTAATAGGTGTTGTCTTGGAGGTACTTTGTTACGGGATTTCGGCTGTAGCCACTCCTGCCGCCGCAGTATTCTCGGCTGTACTAGGGCTTCTCGTTATCAGATATCTTGACAGTAAACATGATGAGTCCATCCCAGCTTCCAATGTAACAGAAATAGTTAACTTCGAAGATCCAAACGATTGGTATGAGGTAATAAAAGAAGATTAGCGATTGATCGCTTGTCGCCTAAAAAGGAAGCCAAATGGAAATCTTGTACTACTCGATACGCCTAAAACTACAGCAAGCTGCCCCAGTGAAAGTGGCCTATCAACAAGAAAAGGGCGAGCTTTTCCTTAGTGCGGATGGGCTTGTTGCAGGCTTTAACCGGATGGCTCACCTAGAATCCAGGGAGCTGGCCGAGCGCTTTTTAGAGGCATATATGCCACGGTTACAAAAAAGGTATGGCGCTGATGTACAAGTTGAAGTTTTTGGTTGGGAAGGGATACCTGGGAGAAAACTTTCACAACGGGAGCTGGCACGAATCAAATCCGACAGCGACATGGCGCAAAAACGGCTGGAAACGGGCATTCTAGCTGCCAACCAAAAACCATGATAGTGGTAAAACAAGCAGTCGTTTCACCAGCCGCCGTCAGCAGTCCTCTTTAACGTACCTGAGGTGCGACAAGGAACTCCTCTGTTGGTTCGATCATCGCTCTTTACTTTTGTCAGTGCCCTGGATTGACCTCTCTGATGATACCTTCTCAGTGGTCTCTGAACTGATAGGGTCTACCTTCCTCGCAATTTTAGAATAAATCTGTCCTGTTTTTTGATTATAGATCCAAATTTCACTCAGATTTATGTGAATGTACCTATCGCTAAAAACACCATTGTATGGACTTGAAAAAGTAGCACTATGGTAGCGTTGGTTTTCAGAAATTAGTGGAGCAGTAAGTTTAGCAATTAAAAGTACTCTCATATCATTCTTTGCAATTTTTGCTTCATTAGGGTTTAAGGCAAATTTAACACCAATAGATTGACCAGTAGTTTCTATATATGGGAACTCGAAATCCGTATAGTTACTAGGCACAGCAGCATATTCTTCGTGATCGGCATTTTTAACGATAGTTCTCGCTCCGAAACCATTTGTACCTTCGTATGATCCTGCATCAATTTTTATAGAAGAGAGAGATATTTCCCTTTGACTGTAGCCAAGATGTAAATAAACATTCATTTCTGATGTATCTGCGGAATACTTAGAATCAACGTAGCTTGCTTGAAGCGCGAAAAGTCCTTCTGATTTAATCTTACCAATAATCGGATTACTGTTTTGTTTTTCTAGCCTCTTTTGAAATTGCTCTGTCGTCTCAAACTCATTTTTTTCAGCTTGTTCCAATCTTTTTTCAATAGCAGTGTAAATTGCCCTTGGATCATTCCCAAAATATTTTGGCGGAAGCTTTTTTAAACTAGTATCAATTTGAGCGCTGGTATACTTTTTTGCTTCTTCACGTAGTTTCTTTTGTGCAGCGGCGGTTGGCTTCATCATCTTATATTTAGCTGGTTTCATTTCTGCTTTTGGTGCAGCAGAGGGAACTGGTTGATCCGTAGTCTCTGCAAAGCTTGTTATAGGGATTAGGCAAACGCTACATGCCGCTAAAACTGAAATCAACTTTTTCATGGTCGCTCCTCCAGCGGTTTCTGAAGCAAAATTATTCCTCCACCAAAAGATCAAATCTATAACGGCTTTAGGCTTCGGTCAATGAAAAATGGTTTACAATAGCCATGGTCACTAAGAAGACTAGTTTGTAATATTGATGACCTAAGGGAGTAGGAAATTGCCTACTCCCTTTTTTATTGCCTGAAATCAGCTGCCTGAGCTCACGAAATAGCTATAAGCGTTTGGCTCGTTTACTGAGTAAACATTGTAACCAGAGCAGCAGGGGGCAGTATGAATGAACAATCACCAGGAAAACTGGAAGTGATCACCGGCAAAATCATCAGAGAGATCTTTAAAGGGAATAACAACTTCAGGATCTACAGAGTTACCGGGAAAACAGAGGATTTCACTGCCTTGGGAAACCTGCCGCAGGATGAGCGCCTGAAAGATCTGGTTGTCTCCTTCACTGGCACCTGGGAGAACAACGCTAAGCATGGCAAAAACTTTAAATTCGTCTCCTGCAGCGTACTCGATGGCAAAACAAAACACTTCCTTACGCGAGTCGTAAAGAACATTGGTGAAGCACTTGCTGACGAACTCCTCAATACTTTCGGTGAAGAGGAGCTTATAAACATTCTCGACAACGAACCGTCCCGACTCCTAGAGGTCAAAGGCATCGGCCACAAGAAAATGCGGAGTATCAAGGAGTCCTGGGACAAAAATAGGGCGATAAAGAGCCTCACTGAGTTACTCGCTCCAGCTGGAGCCACCATCAGCGCCATTAATGCCGTATATGCTCACTTTGGCGATGCAGCGGTTAAAAAGATCAAGTCTAACCCCTATGCGATGGTCGATGTCTCCGGTATCGGGTTTCGTACTGCCGACGCGATAGCGATCAAACTGGGGGTAGCCCTGACCTCTGTGTTCCGGCTGGCAACTTGTATTTCTCACGTGATGTGGCAAATAGCCCAGGATAAGGGTGACACAGTAGTAGAGCAGAGGGTGCTGATAAGCGAAGCCAAGAAGCTACTCGATGTTCCTGAGAAGGGAATAGATATCGAGGTATCCGAAATCGAGAAAACCGTCACTGATTTGCTATGTGAAAAGAAGCTAAAAACGGTTGTTGATGACAAGGTTGCAATAAAGACTATGTACCACATAGAAGAATCGATTTTTGACCTCATTTTGGCTCGTAGATCACAACGTTTGAAACCCATCCTGGAGGATGAACAGATAGAAAAATATATCCAGGAGCACGAGAGATTAAACCAGTTCAGCTACAGCGATAATCAGAAAGCGATCATCCGGCTCATTGGCCTTGGCAACAAGCTGGTTATGCTCTGTGGTTACGCTGGTACCGGGAAATCAACGAGCATGAAGGCGTGCCTTGAGTTGCTTGCTTCGAAATACAAAAAAGAAGAAATGATCTGCGTGGCCCTTGCCGGAATCGCAGCCGACCGCATTAGGAGCGTAACAGGCTTCTACGCTAAAACGATCCATAGCGCCCTGGAATGGAATGGTGATGAATTCACCTACAACCAGAAAAACAAAGCCCCATATAAAGTAGTTGTGCTCGATGAATCCTCAATGGTCAATGCCCCGATATTTCTTCATCTCCTGAAAGCCCTCTCAGACGATGCAATTCTGATCCTGGTAGGAGATGACGCACAGCTAGCTCCAATCGGTGCAGGAAATGTATTTGCTGATTTCCTCTCTTCAGGGCTGACCCCTGTAGTGAAATTGACCCAGATCTACCGACAGTCGAGCGATAGCGTGTTGGCTGAGTTTGCTAGCGAAATACGGCAGGGTAGGGTGCCAGCTGATTACCGTTCCAAAACCATCAAGTACAAAGACTTTGCTTTCCACTCCTGCAGGGACAATGAAGAGATCGTGAGAGCTATCGTCGCTGAAACCAAAAGAGTGAGCCCATACGTTAAGAATCTGGTCACTGACATCCAGATCCTGGCCCCGCAGAGGATAGGGGAGCTTGGAACGGACAGGCTGAATGAATTGCTCCAGCCAATATTGAATAGAGACTTCATCAATCGCGGTACGAAAATGGTCGAGCGGTTCAAGGTTATTTATGCACCCGGAGACAAGGTCATCCACATCAAAAATAAGGATATGTTGGTGATCCCATACGCCCAGTACGCCAAGGAAGGCTATGACTCCGAGTTTGCCAAAAAGACCAGGATCTATAACGGCACAGTCGGAATCATCATGGAAATCGACCCTGATGCTGAAAAGGCCTTCGTAAAGTACGGCGACCTGGTGGTCTGTTATGACTTTCTCGAAGTAGGAAACATCCTAAAGCTGGCGTATGCCCTTTCCGTGCACAAGGCCCAGGGGAGTGAATACAAGTACGTGCTGATGCCGGTGACCAGGAGCCACTGGCGGATGATGGACAATAAGCTGTTGTACACAGCTATCACAAGAGCGGCAAACAAAACTGCCCTTTACGGCATGGGCCATGTTTTCGAGCATGCATGTAAGAACATCTTGGAGATCAAGAGAAATACGGTTCTCTCGTACCTTATCGCAAAAGAAAATAACCTTAAAAAAGCCGCCTGAATGTGGTCGCGAAATAGGTAAGAACGCAGGAGCTGAAAAAAGGCAAGGAAGCCTCTGGATACCGGAGGTTTTATGTTAACCGAGAAGTTTGGAGCAAGAGTACGAGTAAAACAGTCGAAATTGAATGACCTGGCAGCGAAGGTATACCGACAACACTTAAAAGGTAAGGCACACCCTTTAGCTGGGTTTGATGCGGCCACAAAGATCGAAATTCGGAGGATCCTGCAAAGCAGGTTCCGAATCGACTTGTAGCTCATGGGAGGTCTGCCATGTCAAATCACAATGAATCATCACATATGCAGCTTTTCGGTATCGTCGTTTTAGCAGCCGTCCTATGGTATCTGAGCCATTATGGCAACAAAACGAATCTGCCGAAGGCTGTTCCAACCCCAGCTGCTCAAGCTGTGGAGCAGAAAGCGCTGCCTGCGAGGAAGCCTGTGGAAGAGGTTCCGCCTCCAGGTAAGAAGGAAGTGAAGTCGCCAGAGAAAGAGATCTCCAAAAAGACCGATTACTATTCCGACTACGGTAAGCCCGTCGAAAGCGGGTGCCCCGCCAATGAATACTATTCTGACCTCCAGCAGGATCCGGGGGTTTGCACAGCCTATAATGAAAAAAGGAGTGAGTAAGGATGTTGGTAAGCTTGAAATTGCTTTGCGGGCATGTGGTCGAACGAGAAATTGAGGCCGAAGATTCAGGAGAAGTTGCTACCCTGGCTAAAAAGATAGAGCACACGGAAACCTGCAGGGCCTGCACGGTGGCTTCTTCGGTTTTTACGACGAAGATCGCTCTCCTGGACGAGAAAAAGAAAAGAGAGTCGAGCCATAGAGAAGGGTGGAGACCACCAAGATAATGGAAACAACTCTTCCCTGTCGGGGCACAACTTCAATAGCTTGAGATTTTGATAAGAGAGTTGTTTCGCATAATAAATATGACCCGATGGTCTTCAGAAATCTGTTTAAGGTACAGATTCATGTCGGCCTTGAATTGCTGAGGCGTCAGGTTCTTACTATTATTCCCGATAAACCTATAAAATGTCTCTGGCCTATTCAAAGACCTGAATTCTTTGTACGCCGTAGATTGTTGCAATAATGTTGCACGATGAGTGTTAATATAGCCGACGTATCTAAAGATCTTATCAACTTCATCATTTAAGAAGGAAATCGCATCATTAACAGATAGAACAGTTCCTGACTTCCATAGTGGCTCATGATGCGAAAATCGGTTTCTCAGTAAGTTAATGTCTTTAAGCTCATTGTAAAATTGGGGTAGAGCCATTTTTGATGGAGCATTAGGGAAAACATTTGGCAAGGACTCGGGCCATAATAATGATTTGTTACCAGATGAGTAATCGGTTTTAAATAAATTGACCCAAAAGCCTAAGCTAAGTGTAGAAATGACATTTGCAGAAGAAACGATTTTACCGCTATTTTTGACTTCGTTAATTGCATTATTTATTTTTATTTCGTTCACCGTCAAAGCAGGTGTCTTTTTCTTTGCAGGAGGGAGCCCTTTTTTGGCTAGCTTAGCCTGTAATTTCGCAAATCTCTTTGCTTGCTGAGCGCGTACTTGTTGTCCTACTCTTTTGCATAATGGCTCATACCAAGTTTCCATCCCAAATTTAGAATTCCCTTCGATGTGAAGAGAATTCCTTAACGAGACTTCTAAACATTGAAGAAATGAATATACAGCCCCGCCAAGGGCCTTGTTCCAATAATATGCTCCTATCGTTTTGTCTAGATCTGCACAGCCTAGCAGAGTTGAATAAGTCGCTAGCCTGTCTTTAGATATGTACTTCTCAAGTTCCGTAAAATTCATTAATTGGATAACCCTTCTATGTGGTTTAGGAGTTGCAACCCTACCTTAAATGCATTAGAGTAATCAACAGTTTTGGGATAAAAACTCATTTAGAGGGATCTAGAAGGGCTTCCTAGAGCGTCCTAAATTTTTGTTGACAACGTAAAGGTTGCTAAATATACTTTATGTCGAAGGCGGCTGGAAGACTTAATCGTAGCCAATTTAAGCTGCGAAAGATCCAGCCCATGGTGTACTAAGAGAAAAGGCTGCTCCTCCAAAGGGGGCAGCCTTTATCTTTTTGGAATCACCTCCGAGTAATTTGCTCCCTAGCTACCTCCACCCCCGCATTTAGAATGCTACCCCCTGCCAGGACAATTTCTGTTCTTATTAAATAGTTCTTAATGGTTAATAACGTCCGTTTCTGCTAAAACAGATCAATTTAGAAACGGCACCTAAAGCTATGGCCGGGGTACAAACAATGACCACCATCCAGTCCTTACTTGAAGAATTCCGACAAGCAGCTACGAACAATCGCGATATGGGCGACAAATTTGAGCGCCTGATTGTAGCTTACCTTCGCAGTGACCCAATATATCGAGAGTGGTTCGATGAAGTTTGGTTGTGGGGAGAATGGAAGCTAAGGGGTAACAAGCCAGATACCGGCATAGATATCGTCGCTCGTGAAAAGGCGACTGGTGATTGGTGCGCTATCCAGTGCAAATTCTACCTTCCTGACCATACCCTTCAGAAGAGTGACATTGATTCATTCTTTACCGCAAGTGGCAAATCCCCCTTTACCAGCCGTATCATCGTTTCCACGACCGATAGGTGGTCAAAAAATGCTGAAGATGCTCTTGAACATCAGCAGATTCCCGTATCGAGGCTAAGGGTACAAGACCTTGCGGATAGCCCGATAGATTGGAGCCAGTACAGCCTTTCCCGTCCTCAAGATATTAAACTGAGGGCGAAGAAACAGCTTCGAGAACATCAGAAGCTTGCCCTCACAGATGTAATCAACGGCTTCAAGGCGGATGACCGTGGAAAGCTGATTATGGCTTGTGGCACGGGGAAAACATTTACAGCCCTGAAAATTGCCGAAACACAGGCTCCTCCGCAAGGGCATATCCTCTTTCTGGTTCCCTCAATATCCCTATTATCCCAGTCTCTCAGGGAATGGACAGCTGAAGCTACAAACCCCCTCCATTGCTATACCGTCTGCTCGGATACAAAGGTAGGCAAGAAAAGCGAATCTGAGGATATCAGCACTTGTGACCTTGCGTTTCCGGCAACTACCGATGCAAGGAAGCTTGCCCGCCTGATGGAATCTTTCAAGCCAGCCAAAGATCAACTCACCGTTGTTTTCTCAACATATCAAAGTATTGAAGCCGTAGCTGAGTCGCAGAAATTTGGGGTGCCTGAATTCGACCTCATCATTTGCGACGAGGCTCACCGAACAACAGGGGTAACACTGGATGGAGATGATGAATCAGCCTTTGTCCGTGTGCATGATCAGAACTTCCTGAAAGGGAAAAAACGCCTGTACATGACGGCTACCCCCCGTATTTATGGGGATGCAACGAAGACGAAAGCTGAGGAGGCTGATGCTACCTTATGTAGCATGGACGATGAGAAGCTATATGGCAAAGAATTCCATCGCCTCGGCTTCTCCAAAGCTGTTGGTGATGGGCTTCTCAGTGACTACAAGGTTATGGTCTTGGCGGTCGATGAAAAGTTTGTCAGCAAAACCTTTCAGAGACAGCTCGCCGATTCTGATAACGAACTGAACCTTGATGATGCGGTCAAAATTACAGGCTGCTGGAATGGTCTCAGCAAGAAAATGGCGACCGATGCTGACGGACACGCCCTAGAGAACGATTCAGCCCCCATGCGTAGAGCTGTTGCCTTCTCTCGCTCAATCAAGGACAGCAAAAAGATTACGGCGATGTTCTCCCAGATCATCGAGGAATACGCCCTGAAGCACCAAGACGACGATATTGAGATACTTCGGTGCGAAGTAGATCATGTCGATGGGACTTTCAACGCTTTAGCCAGGAACAAGATGTTGGACTGGCTGAAGGAGGAAACCACCGGCAATACCTGCCGTATCCTCTCCAATGCCCGTTGCCTTTCTGAGGGGGTAGATGTTCCTGCGCTCGATGCGGTCTTGTTTCTCAACCCCCGGAACTCCGTTGTCGATGTAGTTCAGTCAGTCGGCAGGGTGATGAGGAAAGCTGACAATAAGAAATACGGTTACATCATCCTGCCTATCGGTATCCCGGCTGATATGGCTCCTGAAGAGGCATTAAAGGATAACCAGAAGTACAAAGTGGTTTGGCAGGTTCTTCAGGCTCTAAGGGCACACGATGACCGATTTAACGCGACGATTAATCAAATTGAATTGAATAAGTCCCGCCCTGACCAAATACGGGTGATAGGTGTCGGTGGTGGCAAGGATGATGGCGAAGACCCCGGTTCAGGCAAAGATGCCAAAGGGGGTGATGGAACCACAAAGCCGGTTCAATTTGCTTTCAATTTCCCCCATCTTGAAGAATGGCGGGATGCGATTTTTGCCAAGATAGTTATTAAGTGCGGTGACCGGCGTTATTGGGAAAGTTGGGCAAAGGATGTTGCTGAAATTGCCGAGCGGCACGTTACCCGGATCAAGGCGCTCCTGGAAGATTCAGGACATCAGCACCGACTGGCTTTTGATGAGTTCTTAGCGGGACTGCGAACCAACCTGAACCCAAGTATTGACGAAGCCGACGCAATCGAGATGCTTTCACAGCACTTGATAACGAGGCCTGTCTTTGATGCCCTGTTTGAAGGGTACGAGTTCACCCAGCAAAACCCTGTGTCCCTTTCTATGCAGAAGATGCTTGATCTTCTGGAGCGACAAGCCCTTGAAAAAGAAACAACCTCCCTGGAGAAGTTTTACACCAGCGTCAAGGAGCGGGCCAGGGGCATTGACAATGCAGCAGGGAAGCAGACCATTATCAAAGAGCTGTACGACAAGTTTTTCAATACGGCATTCCCGCGCATGGCCGAGCGTCTTGGCATCGTTTACACCCCGGTCGAGGTTGTAGATTTCATCATAAAGAGCGTTGACGACGCCCTCCGGCAAGAGTTTGGCGTTAATGTTGCCACCAAAGGAGTTCATATCCTTGACCCCTTCACTGGCACGGCGACATTTATTGTGCGGTTGCTGCAAAGCGGCCTGATAAAACCTGAAGATTTGCCGTACAAGTACAAGAATGAACTCCACGCAAACGAAATCGTGCTGCTGGCCTATTACGTAGCGGCAATCAACATCGAAGAGACATACCACAGCATTACCGGCGGGGATTATCAGCCCTTCGAAGGGATCGTTCTTACCGATACTTTCCAACTATCTGAACAAAGAGACCCCATTCCGCACAAGGATTTTCCAGAGAACAGCGAACGTGCAAATCGACAGAACAAAACCGACATCCGAGTAATCATTGGTAATCCGCCGTATTCAGCAGGACAGACAAGCGAGAACGACGCAAACAAGAACCTCAAGTATCCTCAACTTGATGCCCGAATACGTGGCACCTATGCGGAACATTCAACAGCGACAAACAAGAACAGCCTGTATGATTCCTATATCCGCTCTTTCAGGTGGGCAAGTGACCGTATCAAAGACAAGGGCATTGTCTGCTATGTCAGCAACGGATCTTTCATTGACGGCAACGCAATGGATGGCTTGCGAAAATGCCTCACGGATGAATTTACGTCGATTTACTGTTTCAACTTGCGGGGCAATCAGCGCACATCCGGCGAAACTTCACGAATGGAAGGTGGTAAAATCTTTGGTTCAGGTAGTCGTGCCAGTATTGCAATAACCTTACTAATCAAAAACCCGGAGAAACAGGGCAATTGTAAACTTTTCTACCATGACATAGGCGACTACTTAAGTCGGGAAGAAAAGTTGAAGATCATTACCGCCTTCGGCGGTATCAAGGGTATCCACTGGAAGCAGTTACAACCGAATTCAAGCCATGACTGGATAAATCAACGTGACCCGGCGTTTGAAAGGTTTCTCCCTCTTGGAGACAAGGAAGATAAGACAGCACAGACTATATTCGGTACATATTCTGGTGGACTAAAAACGAACCGCGATACATGGGCTTATAATTCATCAAAACAAAATTTAACCCAAAACATGAGCGGAATGGCTGAATTTTACAATGAGCAAGTAAAGGCTTATCAGGAATATTGCGGTAGGGTTGAAAAAGGGAAAAGACTTGAAGTCGAAAAATTCATCGACAATAACCCTCAAAGAATAAGTTGGTCTAGGGGGTTGAAAAACGACCTTGAGCGATTCATCAACCGAGATTTCAAACCAAGCTCCGTCGTGAGCGGTATGTACCGACCATATTTCAAACAGTGGGCATATTTTGATAAATACTTCAATGATATGGTATATCAGATGCCAAAGTTTTTCCCAAATAATGATACCAAGAATCTCATTATCAGTATCTGTGGCGTCGGCGTAACTAAAGAATTTTCCGTAATAATAACTGATTGTCTACCAGACGTTCAATTACAGGCAAACGGTCAATGCTTCCCACTCTATGCCTATGTGAAAAACGAAATTGCCGGAGGGTTGTTCGATACAGCAACATCAGGTGAATACATCAGAAAAGACAATTTAACTGATTACATCCTCAAAGAGTTTCGTACAGTTTACGGCGCTAAAGTTGGCAAAGAGGATATCTTCTTTTATGTGTACGGCGTTCTTCATTCCCCAGAGTACAAGCGTCGCTTCGAGGCCGATTTAAAGAAGATGCTTCCCCGAATTCCCTTGGTTAAAGATTTCTGGGCGTTCAGTGAAGCAGGCCGGAAGCTTGCTAAGTGGCACTTAGATTATGAGACGGTTGAGCCATATAAGCTTCAGGAATCGTCCAATGCTCTCGATCTTGACCCAAAGAACCACTTCAAGGTTTCTAAGATGACTTTTACTAAGAAGGGAAAGGACGTCGATAAATCAACCATCATCTACAACAGCAACGTGGTACTGACAGGTATACCACTTGAGGCTTACGAATACATTGTAAACGGAAAGTCCGCTATTGAATGGATAATGGAGCGATATCAGGTAACCAAAGACAAAGACAGCCAGATAATCAACGATCCGAACCATTGGTCTTCTGACCCTCGGTATATCATCGATCTTGTGAAACGAATCGTAACAGTAAGTATGGAAACCATGAAAATCATAAAAGGGTTACCTCCTCTCGAAGAAACGAATTAAGCTGCCCTCTCCTAAAAGCCCTTTATTCAAAAGGCATCTACACATGACTGTAGGTGCCTTTTTGTCATCCGTACCCCTCACGAAATAGATAAGAGAACTTTCGTTACAGGAGGTACGAATGCACCAATCAACAAATCTCGCTCGTCGTGAGAACTTGACGGCTCTGGTAGGCACATACAGGCAAGCTGTAGCAGAAATCACAGAAGCATATCAAAAGCTGGAATCTGCCAGAGGCAAGCTCCGCACTGCATTTATCGGCACTTTTGGCAGCTTTGATGTGATCCGCCGCAACAGCACAGAAGTTTCACCAGATGAAGTCAAAAAAGTTTGTGAAGAAATTCAGCGTCAGGCCTGGCGCTGTATAGTTGATCGCCTTGAAATCCGCAGGATCCTTTCAGTAAAACGCCGCGAGGAGCTGGATAGACAATTATCCGGCGACCGCTACCACGACATCAAACCCCTCCCTGAAATTACAGAAGAAAACATCCTGGCTATGCTGCAGGACGGCATGGCAAAAGCCCAGGATTATGCCAAAGAGGCTGTCTATGAAGTCTTCGACTGGCTCCGCCCACATCGTGGCCGCAACTCAGACCTGAAAACGAATCTTAAATGGCAGATTGGAAAGCGGGTAATCGTCCACGCTGTCGAGAAGGGGTTCACTCGTGGAAAATTCAGGGTCAATTACCATCGAGACAAAGAAATAACCGCTTTAGACAACGTGTTCCACATGCTCGATGGGCGAGGGCCGTTAAAAACGCACCATGGCCCCTTGTACGATGCGATCAATGATAGTCCTGACGGTACCGGCGAAACTGATTTCTTCAGGTTTCGATGCTGTCTTAACGGCAATCTCCACATCGAGTTCAAAAGGCCAGATCTGGTCGCAAAAGTAAATTCAATTGCTGGAGGATACCGCCTTAAAGGAGAAGGGAAATAAACGCAAAAAGGAGACAAAATGGACGATACCAACGATTTTTGGGGTGAGCCGATAAGCGTCTTTACAAGGAAAGAAGCGATTGAAGATGGTTCCCTGCGCGATCTTTCAGTGATGTTCCCAGACCTCTGCCGACAGGTCTATAAGTTCCCGTTGGCTTGCACTGCTGCAGTTTGGAACCTTATTGAAAGGGCTGTCCATAATAAGGAGTATCATAACGATTACAAAGGTGTGGTTTGGGATCTCCTTTATATGAGCCAGAGAGTAATCGTTGAGCGAATAAACGAGGCCGAGCATATCTTTGAAGTCATCATCCAGGGAGCAGGCCACTCCAGCGCCCTAGTCGGAAATCCTGCCGAGCATCGTTACCGTTTCAGGATCCTTTGCGGAGCCGGTGATAGTGGCGAAGGCGTACTGACGATCCTGCTCCCCAACGAAGACTAGGCATGACCGACGACCTTGAGTCAACTGCACTGAATGACGAGGTGCTGGTGGATCTAAGCAGCGCTTCCTCCAGCACCTCTTTCTTTTACAACTGCCCCATAATGTGCACTCCCCCCGTTTGGGCGGCGATAAACGAAGCCGTTGAGCAAGGGAACGCTATGGATTCAGTGGTAGCACAGATACTGCTCCACTCGATTTATAAGATCATAGGGAGTCCCAGCAAGTGCGAAGAATTATTTGAAACAGCAATAAACGGAAGTGTGTGGGTGTTAGATATGTATTGGGAGACAGGCAAAGATGGTTCCCCTCGGGGGGTAATAATGTTGCCTGGTGAAGATCAGTCCAGGTTCACGAAATAGGGTGGTTACAATACTGACTCAAGTAAAGGGAGATTCATGGATAAAAAGGGAACGGAGAAAAAGGGGCTTCAGTATTTTTCAGACAAGTACAGCACTCGGCCTTGTACTAAAGCCGAGATTGAATCACAACGGCTCCTGGGAGAAACACTTACCATGATCGGAGTCGCCGTCGAAAAAAAGGGGATGGATGAAATGCCAGCATCAATGTCTGTCATCGAGAGCTATGGACTTCGGAAATATCCCCAGAAAAAAAGCATCTTCCCACCATGCCCCGACAAGGTGCCTCTTAATAAGTGGATCGGTAAATTGTATTGGCAGATAGGCATGCTGCTGATCGCAGCTGCAAAAAAAGGGCAGTATGCAGAGAAGCCCTACAATACTGCCCAGATTATGTTGGGGCCAGTCAATTAGCACTTGGCAGTCAGCTTGGGTTAGGCCTCACTCTAGTAAGGACTTCCCCCGTCTCGTCGTTGTACAAGATGACCTCTTCAAGGTTACCGTAAACGAGCTTGTTACTGGTTACCGCCTCTATAGGCGAATCCATCGTAGCTTTGAGGTAGTAGCCATCATCCCCCAGAAAAGGATCGGTTAAGGTGAATACACAAATTGCCATAAGCTGATTTTTCAACTTTCTGGCTTTCTCATTGGGGAAGTTATCCAGCACAAATTCAAGTTGCTTGCTATAGCCGCTATCAACATTAAACTTTTGAATGTTGTTAACTACTAGAATAGCATTTGCTTGTAAGTGTTCAGATACTTCAACAGTAGCACCATAAGAATTACTAGCAATATAATTCTTCCGAATGTTATAGATCTCCTGACCAGTGATACCAAAAGCATATTTCGTGCGCCATGAGTCTACAGAGGGAATATCAACTCGCAACTTACTATTATCAGCATCATATGACGACCCAACATTAGCCACAAGAGATAGCTTGTCCCCGATTTTAACCGAACCGAATAGAGGAGATTTATCTTCGAGCTCTATACGCGAATTGTATTGTGCTGTAGTTTCGAACTCCCCCTTTTTACGATCCTTTCTCTCTTCAAGCTTTTTGTAAACTGCCCGTAAATCATGCCCCAAGAAATTTTTAGGGATTATATTTCCATCCAGCGTAAAAGGAATCTGCAGATAAGCCTGTTCCTTTTCAGCAACCTTTTTGACTGACTTCATTGCTTTTTTGCTAGGTTTCTTTTCAGCAGCATCTAGGCCATTGGAGAGCCCAATACTGATAACAAAGAATAGCAGTAGCTGAAAAGAATATTTCATAGATCCTCCCTGCTCAATCAAAGCAAGTTATCTTCTTTTAGCAGCAGGTTTTTTCGCAGCAGCCTTAACTGGCTTCTTTTTCTCCTCAATCTTGGCCTTCCTGACAGCTCGGGCCTTTTCTAGGTTAGCGGCCAGGTTGTTCTGCTGTGCCATTTTACGACGTGCATCAGAAAAAGATTTCGCGGCTAAAGGCTGTTTCGACGGTATCCCAAACTGTTTCTTGTATTCCCCCGGCTTCATGCCATGGGCCTGGTTAAGGTGACGAGCAAGCGTCTTGAATCCGCCTTTCCCGCAAACCATGCAAATTATTTCATTTTTCTTTATGGCTTCTTTAACCGTAAGGGCAGGTTTTTCTTCAGCTGCAGGTGCTGTTCCTCCAGTTTCCATACCCTTTAAAGCTGAATGAACTTTCTGAAGTTCCTGGATGAGGTCATCAGTCGTCATCGGTGAAGTCGATGCATGAGATGATACGATCTGTGCTGCAAGTTCAGTTAAAGTAGACATGTAATTCTCCTTTATAAGATTAATCCTGCCAACTGGTTAGGCGTCCGTTTTTAAAGTAGAGATAGGTTCTATCTCCATATACCCACTGTTCATTTATTCCCCATGAACCTGCACTTCGGTTAATGTCCTGAGGCTTTCCCCAACTAGCAACAGCCTCATCTTTTGTCATACCTATAAAAATTTTACCGTTTGCTATGGCGTTCAGTGACTTCTTGCCCAATTTCTTTAGCTTATTTGGTAGTTTAAGGTAAAACTTGTCTAAAACGGAAAATATGTTCAGGTTTTCGGTGAAAGTGCCATATTTTTCTGAAGAAAAAGTAAAGATCATCCAATCTGTATAGCCTATGTCAATATCTTTAATTACTACCTTTGCTAATCCTGGCACTTTGCCCACTGGGGATTTTGCCCAAAGGTAAGAACCAACACCAATCCCCGTTGCTTCTAGTTTTTGCATCATCAACTTTTTATTTGTTTCTGGGGATTCCAATGTTATCACGGAAGTAGAAACGTTCGTAATATCTATACAAACAAGAGTGCCGTTATCAAATTTACCTTCTACAAGATCCTGACCATTTCTGAGTAAAAACTGGTCAGTTATTAAAAAGGACTCTTTTATCTGGGGGATGTACTTGTCCTGGTCGGATACACGAAATTTTCTAAACGTCCCATCATAATCTGTGCATTTACCCTCTCGGAAACCATCTGTAAACTTGTCACTCCACTGGATCCAAAACCTTTTCCCGATATATTCCCTGCCGTAGGCACCCATACACATTGCTGGCACCCCAAAGACAACAAGAAAAGAAAAAACCGAGGAAATGAAGAAATTCATAGGCTCTCCCGCGAGCACCAATTTGGCTAAGAAAAAACTTCCGCCAGAACCGTCGAAAAAATAGCATTTCGTGCTTAAATTTACCAGATGAATTGAGTTTAAATTAATATATTTGCAGAAAAAGGGCAGAAAAGAAACTTGTGGCATGATGCAAACCATTAACAGCATATGCAGCATCTAAATACCCACGGATCCCAGCGACAAACATCAGAATCGTGATCGTAGCGAGTAGCAATCTCTCAGAATTGCAAAACCCAGTTAGGAATGTCGCCAAGGCAAAACCGGCAAGGGGATAGGCAATGCAGTAATATGTGTAACATGGGAAACTGTATAACAAAACGATAAAGAAAGCTGAAATGATAAGAGAACTAAGTAATAAGATAAGCTTGGTTTTTAGACTACTCTTTGAACATGAAAAACATGAACCTACTATAGCGAATGCTACGGATGGGAATGTCCCTGTAACAGCATAAACGGTAACTGCTACAGGGAATATGTTTTGAACCCTTTTACGCAACTTTGAAGAGGGGGAGTTGAGATTCTGCGGTATTGTCGATTCTATATTTCCTGGGCGATTTTCTCGATTGATTGGTTTTGTCCTTAAGGATCAGGTTAAATTTCTTCTCCGCTTCAACATACCTCTCCCTGAACCAGGCCTCACGCAATGCCTTTTTGCCTATTGCAGAGGATCTTTTCTCGATAACAAAGCCGTCACTGATAGCGTATAAAGTAAGAGTGTATCTCGCTCGTCTTGCAGAGTTAGCAACCAGATCAACTGTTCTTAGAGCTGTCCCTGTCATAGTCACCCCCCCTAAGCGTACTGGCTCTTTAAAGAACCATACTACCTTAGAGATGACATTGTCAACAAGCTAAGTGTATGTATTTGTGTTATTAATTTCTTGACAATAACCAAATCAGGTTTTCACTGGTAAGTGGTACCTTTGACCGAAAAATATTCTTGCAGCCTTGCAGGAGATATCTATCATTGATCCTTTTGTCTTCTACTAGATCCCAAGCAGTGAAAATGAGCTGCAATCGACTATGCCTATGCCTAATCTCTATCCCGTCAAAGATAGGGTATGGGTGCAAATATTCTTCTACGGCCTTCCTGATTTGCCGATATGATTCCTTAGCAGCATCTGCGGTCATACCTAACGCCACCTGCCACGGAACTCTCTATCACGGTTGTCATTAACAATATAGACATATCGATATACATGACCGATATGCAACCCACAAAAAATAGCTAAAAAAACCTGCAAAATAGCAGCAGGGGGTAATATAAAAAACCACCCAAACAAAATTTTACTTACCACTGGGTTCATTGTACTGGTCGGCCACATTAGATAATAAACGAAGGCGCTGCCAGCAGAAAGCATGACCCAAGCGACAAGCACCCTATTCAGGATAAAGAAAAAGCCCGTCATGTAGTGATCCCGGATCACCCGAAGCGCATACGTGATTTCTCCTATTACCATCATAATTCCTCTTAAAAGTTTCATAGATCCTCCTCTAACCAGAAATAAATAAACAGAATTTAGAAGGCTTTGCCGAAGCAAATGCCGAACTGGCTCCCATCCGCATCCTTGAACCGTACCTTCTCATAATTGATGTTGAAGAGATAGCCGGGTGTCTTAACGCCTGCTTCCACCCTAGGTTGTGCTGTAGTGCCTGATATCGCCTGTATAACAGCCAATCCCAGCATGTACAGATCCTGGCCTTTCGGAAGAGCAGTGCCTATATTAAGGCCAGCGACACCGTATCCCTCTGCGTGATTCCGTGCGGCGTTACTACGTCCCCAGAACATACCTCCAGCGCCAGCAACCGGGTCTAGATGTACCGCCCCGAGAGTCAACGGCACAACTGCAAGGGATTCGAGCTTGAATCCATAATGTGTGGTTTTCTCAGTGGAGTATTTCTGGTAGCTGAAATAATCGGTCTCTCCTACTTGGCCCTCGGCCTTGAGATCCAGATCGAGGTGTTCCGAGACAGGGATTCTAGAGCTGACGCCTAATGCTACAACTGGCCCTGTCTCCCTAGCCACAGGCTTCCCATTGGAGAAATCCTTTAGCCTTAGCCCTCCGATATTGATGTAACTGGAAACTTCAGCGGCGTTAGCAGAACTGGTAACTACTACGAAGATGAAACAGAAGATAAGTTTTCCCATAGACCCTCCTTGTCTTTAAAAAAGTGGCAGGAGCGTGGCCCCCCGACCACCTCCCGCCTGCTCACCTCGGCCATGATCGAGGTAAGATCTAAAATGTCTCCTACCTATTTCGTGAGATTCAGCCCAAACTGGGCTTGACTAAGGATTTAATAGTGTGTATTGCTAAAAAAATTTAAATCCTTAAGGTTTTTTTAGCCTCCACAGGAGAACAACACGTGAAAACTCTTCAATGTTTTTGTTTAATTTCTCTTTCGATATTGATGCTTGGCTGGACTTCGGTCGAGCCACCAGCAGTGGTTCTCGCAGCAAAACTTAGGGGGCCTCTAACCGATGAAGTAGGAACTATTGAGGAGTTCACTTCTTTTTACCAAGGGGAAAGGCAGTGGGAAAAGCAAAAAGACGGGTGGCTATTGAAGATTACGAATCAGGATCGGCTCACTGAAAAATCCAATACGATCCGCTTCGCCTTTGTAAGAACATCTAATCAGTATGTCCTATCCAGAGCGGTTGTTGCTGAAAAAGAACTATCCCCAACTGAAATCAACTCGCTAATTATTGATTTTGCTTTTAGAAAAAAACAATCAGATGGGTTGAATAAGAAAGATGCTTCTGCAGGAGTTTTGGGATTAAAAAGAGCTGCGATTGAAGCTAAGTTAGGAAAACCAAAATCTACCGTTAAAAGTCTCAAGCCTACTGTTTACCTTTATTGCGTCAACGGTAGCTATAAACCGTATATTTATGACCATGAAGGGCATTATGTTGAAGAAGCTCCTCAACCCTTACAAGGTAATACTGTTGGGACATGCAGTGACTCCGAAACTATTTTAGTGATGTACGACAAAACCGGGCATGCAGTAGGAAGTGGTTACCTTACCGTGCATGGAAACACATATGACCAAGGGTGGATAAATTACCTAGATACCTTGATTTTGGGGACGGACAATAAAAAAGCTGCCATGGGGGCAAAAGAGGTCACCATCCCAGGAGTTACACAGGATCCCACCAAAATAAATCTCACTGAAGGGCCTTACAATGGGTCTAGAGCTATTGTCTTAACTTCAGGAATAAAGCATGTAATTTTTGAGATGGTAGGTGACGTGGATACGCCTGGACGAATGGGTATGGTTTGGTTCCTACCCAAGGCTATGATCAGAAGTGATTGGTTGAAACTTCTCAAAGACGAGCGCCTATGGGGGCCGAATGATGGAGGTGACTTTGTTCCTGCCAAATCTCCAAAATAGCAGCCTCCATATTTCGCTTTAAATCGGATTTTTTTTCTACACCCTACCCTTACCCTTCGTGCTTTTCTTTGTTTTTCCGGGAAAACTGAAAATATTGCTCCCCTGGAACTCGTAGTTGAAGATCGACCCCATATCCTCTCCTAACCCTCTGGCTATTCTTATTTCCACATAAGAATATAGATACTGCCTGGTTGGATTGGCAATTTCATTAGCCACGACTCTGTAGGTAAGGGTAGAAATCGAAGAGAGTGCAATCCCGTCTATAAGGCTGTCTGCTCCTCTTGTCTTGAGATCCAGGAAACACACTAGGCCATCAGGGTCTCGGTTCGAATTAAATAGGTAGTGATGCTCCCCCAATTTGTGCCTATTCAGCAGAACCACGTCCCCATATTTATCTAGGGCCTCATCGAGCGTCATGCCGCCCTCTTCCCTACTTCAGTAAGATAACCTTTCTTCTGCAGGAAGGAACATATCTTTTTGATTCGATCTGATTTTTCCTCCAGCGAATTTCCGAGGATTTTTACTTGATACCTGCCCTCCCCTCGGCGAGCTGCAAAATCATCTGAAAACATTGAATTGATTGCAGCCGGATCATAAGACCAGCTCGTATAACCATCCCCTACCAGGATCGCGAAGAAAACGAGCATGTCTTCCTCGTCCCGCAATGACAAGGTGATCTCGTTTTCCTTCTCACAGTTGCTGAATTTGAACATAGCTACAGGCTCAAGTTGCTGTTTTGCATTTTCTGTTACCATTGCTGCTCCTACAATTCGTTGAGGTACGCCTGCTTGATCTCAGTATCCTGGATGCAAAGATAATCAAGCGTCTGGCGTTGGGATGAGTGGTTGAACATTACCATAAGCGTTGGTATATCGACACCAAAAGTTACCCTCTGGTGGTATCCCCACGTCTTCCGTAGAGAATGAGCGCCGTAGTTCCCTTTCATATTGATCTCAGCACACCACTTCTTCACTAAGTTATTGAGGTATGGCGTCGTGATCGGCTTTCCCTTCCCTTCCCTGCTTTGGAACAGGTAATCTGCATCCTCTGCACCCGGCATAGTTGCCAACAGCCCTTGGACAGCTTGATACACTGTGGGGTTCATTGTCACCATTCGCTTCTTGGAGGTTTTCTGCTCTTTCAGGGTGAAATCATCGCCGATTTCCATGTGGCGTACTTTCCCTACTGTAAGTTTAAGTAGATCGACCCCACGAAGGTTCGTATTGATACCAACCGTAAAAATAGCAAAGTCTCTCGGATTTCCAGAGAGCAATTTTTTAATATTTTTAATGTCCTTCTCTTTTTTGATCGGTTCAACTTTTGTACTTGATCCCTTTACTGGGTGATTTCGATTTTTTATATCTACTACTTTTTCACTCTCCATTTTGCACCTCCGTTTTCTACACTAAAGCAGGGGGCAATCTCTCATTTTTCATGCCCTTCAAAAATTGCACCTCAGTTTTAACATTTCATGGTTTTTCCATCAATACTTAAAACTCATTTTTACTCGGTTAAGATCAGGCATTTGTGAACCCCTGTATTTACTGCATTTGGCATCTGAGTCTTAACTTTAGTATAAAAGTTAAGACTGAATCCACCCGGCATATATTCAAAAAACAATATACAATTTAGGACTGTTTCAGTCTTTTTTCTTGGTTTTGACTTTCCCATTGACCTAAGAGAGTCCTAATCAAATCAGATTTTTTTGTAAAAAATTTGATCTCCTTTTTTTTACATGAGGCGATCACCTTCCGGGCAAAATTATTCACAAACGAAGATCGAAATTCGATTGGAAATTTCAAAATGTCTGCACCGGCAAAAACGAGGTTGAAGTCTTCGTCCAGGTCAAAAAAATACAGCCGACGATCTGTCTCTTTCCCCCCACGATTTTTAGTTATCGCTTCAGCAATAACATTTGGCATCCAGACCCCGCCTTCTCGCAAGAGACAACAATCTGTGTAGGGGAGGGCAGAGAACAGTTCATCTAAACGCTTTTTTGCCTTGCTGTTCAGAATGTCCACGGCATTATCTGCATGCAGCTGAAGCTTCTCTACCATTACCTCCAAAACATCGACTGGCGTTTGTTTAAGGGACTCGAAACCTTCTACTTGGAAGTTTATAAGCCCTCCTCCTGTATGGTTCTCCACAGCCTCTAGTTCAATTTCTCTTGCCTCTGTGAAACAGAAGTTCGTAGTTATCCCGAGGCCCTGGCAATACGATATAGTTGTCAGCAGCTCCTGCAGGGCCGATTCAAGAAAGTCACGATGCACATCACCTGAGAAGAATTGCCTACCGTTATAAATTCCAGACATTATTATTCCTCACGATCCGGCAGTAATGCTCCGCCTTTTTAGATCTTCCACCAACTCATCGGCAAGGGCTTTAAGAATGTGCAGAGGGAGCTCGTCAAAAGTATCATAGCCTTCTACCTCCAGAGAAAGACTTCTTCCTTGCAATTGAGGCTGTATCACCTGGCTGCTTAAATGGCCTGCTTTGTCACATCTATAAACAAGCGTCGAATCAGGCTCAACATACTCAGCCAGTTCTTCGAAACATGAATTGATGATACCGACATAGAATTTCTCCGGCTCAAGATCCATTGCCACCTCCAGTGTAAACATAGTAAACAAAGTAAATTTAAATAACCTCGATCCGAGGGCTAAGGATCATTCCTCACCTATTTCGTGACCCATAACCCAGAGGGTTTTGTTGACTATGCGTCACAACCGGCTGAGTGCTTGACACTAACTATTATTTTTAATATGTTTTGGCTAAGTTATGAAATGAGGAGGGGAGTATGAAAAGGCCGTTAGCCACTATTCAAAATCGTCAATGCGGTGCCCGGAAATAGATGTTAATGGTACTTCCGATGGGCGACTCTGCGAGTCAGCAACCACACGTTATGAAAACGGCCTAAAAAGGAGGAGATTTATGGGATGGATTGCGGATTTGCTGAAAGAAATTCCAAGTGCGGCTCGCTACAAGTCGGAACTTGAGGCAATGGAAAGAGAAAACGCGCAGCTTGAACAAAAGGTAACGGTTCTTGAATCTGAGAATAAAGATTTGCGGCAAGAAATACAACGCCGAGACAACCTAATTCAAAATGAAGAATCTCACAAAAATCTCCTTGACGGTTCAAGAATGAAATGGGGTTGCATTACTTTTGACGGCATTAAACTCTATTGCCCAGCGTGTGCGCATAAAACCGGAAAACTAATTGAAACATCCAGAAAAGGCAGTAAAAACAGATTTTGCGCCGTGTGCAATTTGACTATTCCCGCAGCATGATATTTATAAAAGGAGGGAAATTATGAATAAATTAACCCTATCGGCAACAGTTGTCTTATTACTTCTTTTGTCTGCATCAACTGCATTTTGTAAAAAGAAACCAAGTTACACTATTGAACCAGATGCGCATATATTTGGCGCGGTAAAAGGACGCATGGACATTGTTGATGTTTTGGTAAAATTCGTTAAGGCTAATGGTAACACCTGTGACAGTGTAAGTGCTGCATCTGATAACGTTTTTTCCAAAGGGTTTACACTTAAATGCAATAAATTTAGATACGAATACCAAATATTAGACAAAGGCGGTAAATGGTATTTGAAAGTAGAACAATAACCAAAAGGAGATAGTTATGAAAATACTTATCATTTTTGCCATCGCTCTTATTCCTGTCGTTTCCTTTGCCGTAAGAATTCCAAACAGTTTAGGGCTTGATTGGAGAACCGATAAACCGACTGGTAAAAATTGGATAAAAGTTACAGATCTTCATCATCTCAACAAAAATTCTATCAAAAAGGTCAATGGCAGTATTTATCAAGCTACACTTTGCAATCCTGTAAATATTCCAGGAAAATCATCAACTAGTGCTTGGAACTACTTTAAGGTAAGGGTCGATTGTAAAAGCAAACAAGCATACACAACTGATTCCAACGGTGGATGGTTAGGCCCTATGTCACCCCAAGACTTCGACGAAGCTGTTATGAAACATGCTTGCAAATAACAAACCCCGAAGGGAGGCCAAAGAGTGCTGCCAGAAATACCGGAGTGGTCGGTTACACGCGGCCTTGAGGCCGGTGAACCGGGCACCCCAGTTGAAAATGCCATACTTTCGAAACAAACCTAAATTACACAAAATCCTTTACGCCTTTTGCAACATCTTCAGCTTACTTTGCTTGTTCTCTTACATTGCCGTCAGGATGGATCCAAAACAGTTTAATCCCTGCCCCAATAACACTAGGTATGGCACCAGATAAACAGTTTATGAGCGACGGATCATCAGGCTGTGCAATAGCAACAATATCATCTGGATTATTGTATTTCTCTTCAAAGGCCCTTATCACAGCCCTGCCGAAATGTGACTTGATCTGCTTTCCGTCAAAATAGGGCCTGGTAGTTAGATGTGAAGCCGAATTCCCCATGCTACCCTTGGCCTCAACAATGAGTGTCTCAGTGCCCTTCGTAGCCAAAACGTCAACTCCCCGCTGATGTCCGAGGCATTTATTCCTTATTTTCCATCCTTCAGCTTCCAGCCAAAGACAAAGGTTTCTGACAACCTCATCTTCCGTCATTTTCTCACCCGCATTGTTGTCTGGAGCGTCTTTAGGTTCTTTCAGCAACGAGCTGTGGATAAACGGAGATTTGCCTTCCTCTAACCGGGAGAACAGAAACCCTGCGTTATCAAGTTTTGCAATAATCTCATCCCTTACAGCTCCACTAGTGGCTTGATCTAGAGACTCTAGAAGCATGTAAATGTCAGGGCGTAACCGTTTTATCTTTCTCAGGAGCTCAGTTGGAATTTGCAGGTGTGACATTGTTTTCACCTTCTTGCAGATCTATCTGTTCGAAAGATCCAGGAATTTTAGCATCAAGTAGATGAAGCTGTCCCAGCTCTTTAGCAGAGTCTGGATCCATGGAAATACCATCTTTTTTTAGCTGCTTGTACGTTATTTCCAGACCTCGGTAATCTGTCATGGCAATCGACTGGATAGGAAGAAAACCAGGCTTCGCTTTGCCTGACGTGAAAAAAATACCCGCCTTATGGGTCAGGGATGCCTTAGGGATCATGAACTCACAATAAGTGGAAACGTCATTTCCTGTACAATCAAAAGGAGTGTAGGTCTTCTTCGTCTCCCGGTCATATATCAGAGGCCGAACTTTCGTCTTTTTGCCCGCCACCCAAGATAAGACGACATATTCTGCGTTCTTTGGTTTTTTAGGTCTATGTAACCTTTTATCTGGGCCTACGCCGAATAAAACATTTAGATTAATGTCATATATGTCTTTTGAACCAATTGTAACCGTTGGGCGATCTCGTGATATAAGCACATGCTCGTTAGGAGCTATACCCTCTAGTTTTACCTCTCGAAAACCTTGTTTCTCAAAGATAGGCTCTAATCTCGCATGGTCGTATTCTTCTTGGGTTCCCACCCAAACTGTGTCTCCATGCTGAACAGCGATATAGTCGCCCCATGGAGTTTGGATTTTGCAGCCGTCCAAAGGCCCTGGAAGTATCCTGATCGTGTCACAAATGGCTGGGGTTGAACTGAGAT
Source organism: Geotalea sp. SG265 (assembly GCF_022808985.1). GTDB lineage: Bacteria > Desulfobacterota > Desulfuromonadia > Geobacterales > Geobacteraceae > Geotalea. Next base: position 51,834 of record NZ_JAKZFT010000018.1, read on the forward strand.
TAAACAAAATCAAAAGGAGTATGAATGTATAGCGCGTAAGCATATAAACCATCCTGTATTGTTTTCGCTCCGATTCGACCTTTATAAAACCTTATAAACTTTATAAACTTTAAATACTTATTAAAAGTAAAAACTGATTGACCTACTTCACCAGCTATCATATAAAAATCTTGCTGCACTACTTATTACTAATAAAGCAATGAACCGCTTTAAATAAGGAGGCAGCAATGAGCAAAGGCAAAATTTTTTTAGCACTCATTTATCTACTGATTGAGGTCGTGAAATGGCTGAGAGATATCCACTGGCCAAACTAGCACTATAAATATACACTACGACCATCGTGCAAAACAATACGTCACTGATCTGAAGTTGGGGCTTCTTTGACATTCCATTCTTTCGCCAGACGCTCAAATTCTGCCCCTGGAATGCCTAGAGCTTCATGGATTTCGTCTTGCGGTTGATAGTCCATAACCAGGACATTTAGACAGTCTTGAAAAATAGCGGTATCGAGCCGCCGAAAATCCGTTAGGTCGAATTTGAACCTGTACCCGTTGTAAAGGCCCAAAAGAAACCGAGCCACAACCTCACACTGGCCGCTGTTACCATTTGCAATTTTCCAGAGCCTTTTTGCTGCCTCTATTTGATCTGTAGTTGGTTTCATAGGCCTCCCCCCGATTCTCTTATTCCACTCTTATAATATATTTGAGAGCGTCTTTGTTAAAAAATACAATTTTTCGACTGTCGGAGCCCCTAACCATCGATCCTTATCAAGCTTTTAGGCCCCACTACAGGTGATAGGATCTTGACTGCTCCGTAGGGGGGTATTGCAGAGCTGTTTGCCGGTGCGTACTGATAATTATCCTGCCAGAATGCCCTTGCAAAACTCTCCATATTCCCTCCGGTGATCCCCTGGAGAGGATCAGACGTTTTAAGCGCCGCCGCAACCGGGAATTTACCCTGTGCCTTCAAAGCCAATCCTATCTGTTGTCCCCGAAAATAGTCGAGCTGACTGACGGGTTTTGACTCCAAAAGGGTATTGCTGTAAATGCCTGGTTGGGGAATCCCGCGTGTATACCCCATTTCTGTTTCTGCTAGAGTAGCTAGTGCCTCATTGAGCCAGTAAAGGGTTAGGTTGCCCCCGGCCTGCTGATAAGCGGCGTGGGTGAGCTCATGGGCTGTACCGGCAATAACTTGTCTCCAGGTTGAATCAATTACCACGGCAACCCGTCTGCTGTTGTCGAATACCCCGTTGTACTGTGATCCCCCTGGAGCTGCCAAAACGAGGTCGAGTTTACCAGTTGGGCCGATGATCCCGTTGACCGTGCCGACGATCCCCGGCAGGAAAAAAATCAACGCCTCGGCATCTGTGGCCTGGGCTGCAGTTTCGTAGCAAACAGATATATCCGGCGTTTCGACAATTGTCGGCAGACATCCGGCAATAGTAATAGCGTCAGCTCTCACCATTGGCTCGTTTATGGTGTCACCAGCATTCAATGCGGCCATTTTCAAAGCACCAAAAGTATCTGCCTTCAGCTCAACTGAGGTGGGCGAAGGATTGAAGTAGGTACCACTCGTATAGTTGACAAAACCAAGGTCAATAGCTGCATGCTGCTCGACATGTTGTTCTCCACCGCAACCTGCTACAATCACCAAAGACATCATAATAAGAACTTTACCGATTTTCATAATCATCCCCACAGCTACCTAAAAGTGCCCGCTATTTTAAAAGCTGAACCCGAAATTGACGCCAACCTGGTTCCCTTCAACGTCGCTGTATTGGATGCTTTCATATCTGACGTTGAGAAAACTGTTTAAAAAGGCCATTCCGGCCTCTGCCCTGGGCTGTATCTTCGCCTCTCGTATCATTGGGACAACTGCCCCCGCCTCGGCGTACAAAAGCCCCCCGCGAACCGGGTTAGAAACTCGCACCCCTGTTATACCGTACCCGGTGCTAGAATTTGAAATCTGGTTAGTATGACCCGAAAACACATACCCAGCCCCGGCCAACGGCTCAAAAATATACCCCAACAGCTCAACCGGGTATACCCCTACACCCTCCGTTTTCAGGTTGTAATGAGTGGTTTTAGTGGTGGTTCCCTTTGCATAGTCCAGGTAATTGGTCTCCCCCACCTTACCCTCGGCCAATAGATCAATCCTCGCAGGATTGCCGAAGACCGGCACGCTCCCTTTGACCCCAAGACCGTACATAGCCCCTCGCTCCCGGCTTACATGGTTGCCGTCAACAGTATTGTGCTGTTTCAAAACGTCGATCACCACATAGGTTGATACTCCCTCGACTGCTGCCAGAGCGCCGGTAGCCGTCGCCAAGATCACAAAAATTGAAAGAATGATGTTTTTCATAAAAACCCCCTGCTGCGCTTATTTGCGCTTGTTACCCTCGTCGTCAACAACGAGGGTGTATTAGTGCCCTTTAAAAAAACCTGATTTACCAGTTAAAAGAGGCCCCGATTTTCGTAGCTACTGCACCCCCTGCTGCTATTGGAGTAGATAGACCACCAGAAATGGCAACAGAGGTTGATACTCTGTAGGTTCCACCTATCCCTATTGCTACTTCACCATCATATTGACCAACATTCACGGCCAAAGCCTTTGTTGCAGAGGGATTTGAAAATTCTGGTGTAGGGATAGCAAGCGAAGCGGCAATACCCTTTGCAGCGTATTTTTTAGCCCCATTTACCCCACTATTGATTTCCTGCCGAAGCCCTGTAACCGCCTCGTCTACCTTCCCTGTGACGATCTGCTTTAGCTGGTTCAATTGCCCCACATTCGCAGCATCGGTACTATTGACGCCGCTTGCAACCCCTGTAATTTTTCGGTTCCCAACTTCAACAACATTAGCCTCGGTAGCCACTGAACCTGCACCGATTGCCACGCTATTAACCGCGTTCCCTGTTACCCTGGCATTGTTGCCAATGGCAACCCCGCTTTGTGCGAGGGTGTCTACTCTGGCCCCGGTTGCAATAGCAACACTGGTATTTGCCCCTGCATTGGAATCTGTACCCAATGCCACACCCCCGGCCCCGGCGCTGACGGCACCCCGGCCAATGGCAGTAGCCCCAGACGTCCCGGCATAGGCATCGGCCCCGATTGCGATTGCTTCATCCCCTTTGACGGTCACGCTCCTGCCGATCCCCACGGAGTTAAAACCAGATATGATCCCGTTTGTCTGGGATATGTCGAAGGAGCCAAGGCCGATTGACCCTTGGCCGGTGACTGCATAGCCAGAACTAAACGAGTTTTGACCAGCAGCTATTGACGAACTACCTATAGCAGTCGCCCCCGTTGCCGTCGCCATTGATGCACCACCAATTGCCGTTGAAAAAGACTGAGTGGCCGATGCCCCCATACCAACAGCCGTTGCCTGTTGTGTCATTAAAAACCCGCTCCCCGCTTGGGCGTTGTACCCAATAGAGGTTGCCCCGCTATCCCAAGTTTGAGGGGCGATAGAACCGGCCCCGTAAACGTTTTGATTGTCAGTTACCACAGTCTCAGCCTGTGCAATCGCTGTCGAAAATGCCAAAATAACTACAGTCAACAATGTTTTCATGTGTTACCCCCTTTGCCGAAAAAGGCAAAAACGGGGAATGAGCCGTAAGCTACATCCCCCATTGTCTGTGGTCTATTTCCTTACCTGGTTTTGCTTTCCAGCTCGTTAATTATGGAGTTAGCCCTGTAATCGCTGTTGCTGCCGCTGTTGGTAATGCTGGCATCGCCTTTCTGGCAAATGATGTTGTCGATAATGCCCCCTTTGTTGAGGACACCCACCATAAGGTAGCCCCTCTCATAGATGCGAATATCGCCGCCAGCGAATTTCTTGATCTGGCTGTAATCGGTATTGACGGTTCTTTCAAACTCGGCAACTGCTGTTTTGCCCAACTCCACCCCCCCGCAAATCTCGCTGAGTTTAGGGGTAAGGCCGGATTTGATACCGTATTGTGCTGCCCCGCAGCCGGTAAGAGCCGCTACTGTTGCTACTGCCACCAGGATTTTGATTAGGTTTTTCATGTTCATACCCTCCATTGAGTCCTTATTTTGTGCCTGCACTGCTATCATGCATTGAGCAAGCTGTTCCTTTACATCGAGACAAAAGGAAAAGCCCGACAAGCGGGCCTCCCCAGGCCAATCTATTGGAATTTGCCGATGACAGTATAGACAGCAGGGCTGCCCCCATCGCTAATGCACTGCACATTTTTACCGCTATTAACAGCAGCGGGAATATCCCCTACAGCACTGTTCTCAGCTAAAGCCGCCGCTTTTTTGTCTAGTGCGAGACAAAAATCTCCTTTTACAGGCGAGAGAACAACAGCCGGAAATGAATATGTGGTGCGGTCAATCACATATGGTTGTGAGTCTCCATCAAAAATATTTTCTGGAGCTTTGGGAACGCCCTTTAGATAACCCTTGTTTGTAAGGCCGCTAAAGTCAGCATCGGAATATGGTCTCTTCTCCCATGTGTAGTAGGAATCTGCTGCGTTAGAGAGCTGGCTGATTTGATCAACTACACGGGTTACATTAGATTGGCTCGATGCGGTTTTGAATGGGTCGGCGAATACGCTAACGAGTATTACGACTACCAGCCCCAAGATTAGAAGCATGACCAGCATTTCTACGAGTGTGAAACCTTTTTGATTTTTTATTGTGTTATTCATGGTGCTACCCTCCCTTTTGTTACTTTTGTGGTGTGTTGTATTGTTGTTAGTGTTCATTTTCATACCCTCCGTTTGCTGCAATAAAAAAGGACGCAAGTGCATAAGCACGGGCGTCCTTTCCCAAAGCTATTAATTAGTTTTGCTCTCTTTCATCCTGAAAGAGAATCTACCTATTTCGTGAGGTTGCTTTCTACTTTCTGCTAGTAGCGATAATCGCCTTGATCTGTTTTAACCACATCTTCTACTTTTTGGAGATTCTCTGGGACATCCTTTTTTGAAGGATCTATCTTCTCCATGGTGCCTGGTTTGACTCTTTCGATTTTGTGCGAATATGTTTGCCCAGGTAGAACGTACCATTTCCCCCATTCAGCACCAACTCTCTGAACCTGGACATGTACATTACCGTTATTCACCATTACAACCTTGCCATCCAAATATGAAACCTTGAAATCTACGATCTCCTTATTCGGTTTGATAAATATAGGTATAGACAAATGCGGTTTCAGCCATACCTTTTGTATTGCAGGGTCAATAATCCGATCAATCTCTAAGCGATAGCAGTGCTCTATATCGCGAGACATTTTCTTGAGGATCCCAATACGCAGTTTCTTAGGGGCAACAAAAACAGCGGGAGTAGCAACAAGGTCACGGGTATCTTTTAAAATTGGCTGTCCTGTGTCATCAGTGCCAACCCATAGTTTGACAACCGCCTTATATTTGTTGTCATCTTCGGTTATTGAAAATTCCACATATTTTTTACCTTTATCCTCAATGATCGGGAGAGGGAAAAGAGTAAATGCCTGTGCACTTCGACTTGCAATTAACATTGCGAATATAATCCATAATTTTTTCATTTCTGCACCACCTTAATTTTTTATAGAGATTTCAACTCTTCTGTCTATTTCGTGACCGAGGCCTGAGTAGCAGCATTTGCCTTTTGCCACTATTTCCACAGCTTTTACCCCTCTTGTATCCAGAAACTTAGCAACTGCTTTTGCCCTTTTATAGGCAAGCCTATCGTTTACTTCTTGGCTCCCCAGGTCACACGTAAAGCCCGTTACGACAATGCCTGTGTTTTTACCCTGGAAGTCTTTGGAAACACCTGCAATTATCTTCTTGCTCTCTGTAGTTAATTTATATGAGTCTTTATTGAAACGTACCGTGACAAGCCGTTTTACCTCGTTTATTTCTTCCTTTTGCTCGATTTTTGGTTCCTGGCTCCTAGATTCAATCTGCACAGGCTCAAGAATAATTGGTGCAGCATCTTTAGGGGAAGGGTCTACTACCTCAACTTCTTTAGGGGTAGGGGCACATTCAACAGATATAGCCCCTAAATCGACTATCTCACCCTCCCGATCCCCAATGGATAGATCGACTTTTTGCCCATCGGAAAACTGGCAATTTACCCTAGAATTAGTGAATGGTATTTCCTCGATGTAAAAAGTTCCATCATCCGCTGTGAACCATTCACGCTGGTCAGCGGTGAAGGTTTTAGAAGTAAAGGGCTCGCCGTTGGTACAGACAAACTGGCCAGTAACAGCCCGGAAAACAGTCGCGGAAACAATTACCCCCTGCCCTGCCCTCACAGACAATTCCTTCGAGATCCGTGACTCCTCAGAATTAGAAGCAATCTCCTGTGTGTAATATGAACTTACAGGTACAACCCCATGCCCTTTCCTGCCTAACGTGGTCAATTCATCACCAATTGCAAAGCCGCCACCAGGGGAAACTGGCTCACCTATTCCCACCTTCATCAAACCATCTTGAGAAACAGCCGCCAGTGAGCCAGAAAGGGTGAAATTATAGATGGCACTATCTGCCCCAGAGGATTTGTACGCATTGGCGACAAACTGGTTAAAATAAGTCCCTTTTGCCGTGACATTAACCATGCTTGTTGAAGCCCCGTGTCCAGAATTATTGTTCGTATAGTTAGCGTCAATCGATGCATCATAGTCTCTCGACAGAATATGGGAGGCCGAGACGTTGTATGCTTTGTTCTCTTGAACAGAGGTAGAAACCCCGATATTTGTAGATCCTCCAAAAGCCCAGGTTATACCGGCAAAGGCACTGAAGTGGCTTTTGGAATCGTAAGAGCTATTGATGTTGAAAGATCCTCCCCCCACGTTAAACGAATACCCTGCCCCAACCTGTTTAGATCCATTATGATGGTAGAAAAGATTTACAGACCCATACTTCCCAAGTGATGCATCCACGGTAGTGCGAAAATCCGGTTCATCTTTGACGGTGTAAGCTGCCTGGAAGGTGTAGAGTGAGTAGGTTTGAGAGTACGACACCCCGTAATGCTTGTTGTTTGCCTGGAACCCAAAGGTGCCAACAGGCAACAAAAAATCTGCAGACAAGGTATAGTCCTTATGAGTGGCCGATGCCCCGAGCGTAAGCCTATCGGACAGACCATACCTATAGAACCCAGCAAATGCCGGTTTCCTGTATACATCCCCACCCTGCTGCCGCTCTAAACCAGCTGTAAAAGAGTAATCAGAGAAACCTTTACGAAGTAATGAGCCCGAGACAAGATAGGGGATTGGAATGGTTTTCTCCCTTCCATACAAGTCCCGAAGCTTAATTTCCACATTTCCACTAACAGCCGCTATAGGGAGGTTTCGAAGGTCGTAGATCCCTGGGCTTAAAGTCTTACGGTCGATCAACTGGTTATCGCGGTAAATCTCCATAACTGATTGATTGTCAACAGTCAGCTTATAATCCAGAGATTGGTAAGGATTCAACGTTGGAGAAAGGAGGTAATTTTTCTTGACCTGGAGCCCCCCAATAGCAGGGGTTGAGATCAAAACAGAATTTACCTGAGGAAATGTGTCCCCGACCTGGAACCGTATAGCATCATCAAGATCGTCAAAAATGGCATATGAGTTGTTGCGCTTTATGCCACTTTCGTCTTTAAGATCGTAAGTGAAGTCGGTGTAGCTGGAAGCCTTATTCAGGTATCCACCAACGCCAAAAGCCAATGATTGATTGGCATTCCCACCATTTATTGCATAGTTCAGGTAAAGGCTTTTACTGTCGATCATCTTGAGGGGTTTGATACTGGAGTTCCTGTAATCAACAACCTTTTCGGAAAGACAGGTAGCAGATGGCGTTACATATATTTTGTCGTCTTTTACTTCAACCTTACCAATGTCTTTTAATTTACTAGAAGTGCATTTGCCAGTAGTAATAGGTTCATCCAACGTATAATTTTCTTTGTCGGTATGGACAATAAACACACCAAGATTATCACCACCAACAACGACATCTGAAACTAATACATCAGACACATTCTCATCAGCAAATACAAGAGATGGTATCAATAGAATTGTAAGAAGAATAATAGTGCAATGTTTCATGTTTCGATCTCCGCTTTTGATTCATCTATTTCGTGAACCAGCGGTAATCTGAAAAATGATTACACTATTGAAGTGTTAGTAGGTTAGAACAACAGTGGTAATATTTGAATAATTACCGGCAGGGCATGGAACCGAGGTTCCTGAGGGGGTAGTACTACATTGCCAAGGATGTAGAAAGTAGTTAACTGTAGCCGTTCCTGTAGCCCCACTGTTAATCGCGACAGTAGAAGTCCCGACACGACTTGAGGTAGTTGCGGCGCTTGTGAGAGAAGCATACAAATGAGTCGCTCCAACTACGCCTACATCAACATATTGATGTGCATAGCCACCCATTGTGCCATAGGTTCCGACTTTTACTGTTGTTGCAACATTGGTAGTGTCACAACTTAAGGTAATATCAAAAGGAACATAGGGGAAATTACTGTAGGTGCCCCGTGAGGCCAAAGTGCCGAAATCAACAGACGAAGGGACGGTCACAGTGCAAACAGCAGCAAAAGAATTTGAAGCGGAAGCTACCAATAGCAAACAGAAAAATATTTTTTTTAGTAACTGAAACATACTCCCTCCGACAAAAGGAGAAGGGGCTCTACCCTTATAGAAAGAGCCCCATCACCAACACATCAAAATGTCATCCTCGCATCGACCTGACCATTATACGAGCCAGCAGGGCAATCCCCCATAGCACCGTTTGGGCTATCAGAACACCCATTTACCCTCAAGTACACGTTTTTGCTTTGCTCGACTGATGTAGCCGAGGCCAAAGAAAAAGGGCCAGATACAGCTCCTGGGGCACAATTGGGGCTCCCCTCGTCGCAAACGTAGCCATACATGTGCTTGACGCCATCAAAAGTCCCGAGGTCAGCTCCATAATAGCTTGTGTAATCATTACCGACCGTCAAAGAAGGCGATCCTACACCTGTGGAGCATGTGTAGTTGATGGTAACCAACTTTGCTGCCGTCAATGAAGGCATCGAGGAGTGTACAGACCCCATATCGATGCTAGCTGGCAGATTCAAGCGGCAAAACGAGTTGTACGCAAAGCTGACAGGTACGGTTGTACTGGTAGTTCCAGCAAAAGCGCTTACCGCTACTGTCAAGAGTGCCGCTACTGCCAAGATTATTCTTTGAAATTTCATAAGTCACCTCCCTCTTTCCCCTTTTTACCAACTGATGCTGGCACCTAAAGTGTCTGTGTAAGGACTGCCAGCGCCAAGAGCCGGGGTTGCTGTAGGTACATCAGTCTCCTGGATCTTGGAATAAACCGTTGTGGTCTGAACTGCCGCATTGCCTGTCCCACTTATCGTGTTAGATGCAAGCGTCAGTTCATTGCTGAGACCAGCGTCAGTGTAGAGACGGTACGGCAAATAATTCCCGCTATTAGCAGCCCGTCTAACCGTTCCATTTGCATTCAGGCCACTGTCTATTGTGACCGTCCACGACAACCCATTGTCGCATTTCATCGACACGTCGAAAGAACTGGTCGATGTTCCCCCGCTGTAAGACCCAGTGAGCGGAGTTGCGGCAAAGTCGCTAACGACGCATCCAGCTGAAACGGTGGCCGTAACGGGAATGCTCCCATTGGTCGTACCAGCGTTCGCAGCAAGAGGCAGTGCTGTCAATGCAAGCCCCATCAATAATGTTTTCGTACAATGTTTCATGTTACCCTCCCTTTGAGAATAGATTTACTTCTTTAGAATCTGCCATTTCCTCCTTTTGCTGGTTATTTGTCACACTTATTTCGTGACAGCCATTGCGTCAGAATGTGATAAAAAAAGGTATCGTGCCGGTATAAGCTCCCGGATCACAAACACCAGTACCATAAGCAGTAGCGCTAACTGGAGCGCATCCCATCTTGCGAAGATATATTTGATAGGTGTTCAAGCTGTTGTTCTTTATTAGCTGCGCCGGGAAATAACTCACCCCGTTGTAAAACCCCCGCGCACTTGTGTCATGGTAGCCACAGTCAGTGACCCCACTTTTACATACCACTCCAGTAAGTGCCTTACCCCCAATGTCCCCAAAATTAAAGGTGCCATAAGATGTCCCAACAGAAAGAGTTGGTGTACTGATGTTATTGTTAGAACATTCATATTCAATTGTTACTGGTATCGAAGATGAGCCAGATCCTGAAATAACCCCAAAATCCACTGTAGGAACTGAGCTTACTTTACAATAAGCTTGCATGCTGACTTGAACGGCAATACTTTTCGTACCTGCAAGTGTTGATGCAAACACAGAAGTTGAAAGAAGAAATGTCACTGTTGTGATTAATATTTTCATAATGGTAACCTACCAACACAATGTCATCAGGACGGTATCTGCGTAAACCCTTCCGCCAAGCGCAACTGACCCTGCTATGTCGCTTTTTAATATTTTCCCGTACACAGTGGCTGTTTGAGAAGTTCCAGTTCCTGTACCAGCTATGGTGTTTGAGCTAGAAATGAGCAATTCATTTGTGTATCCAGAATCTGCATATAAATGATAAGGCATGTAATAAGTTGATATCTTCCCTCTTCGAAGTTCGCCTTGTGCATTCAAACCGCCCCCTACTGTTACACTCCAAGGTAACCCTGTGTCGCAAGTCATCGTCAAAGTTGCACTCCCGACCGCATCTGCACCAGCAAATGTCATCGAAAGAGATCCCGCCGTGAAATTCACATTACAACTCGGTACAACTGTTGCGTTCAAAGAAACATTCTTCGTATCAGTTAAAGCAAGAGCTGGTGCACCCCAGAGCAACGAAGCGAATATCAAAAAAGATAACCTTTTCATTTATCTCTCTCCTAAAAAGTGATTTTTGTGTCAATGGCCCCGTTATATACCCCAGCCTCACATACACCTGAGCCGGGGGCGCTGGTTACCGTTGTCGCACAACCATTGAACCGTACATAATAGGTTAAAGTCTGTGGAGAGGCCGTGCCGGTGATTGTATAACTGCCAGCCCCAAAGCTTGTTAGGTTGTAGGAATAGACACAGTCTGTATTTCCTGGTTTACAAGCCCAGCCAATCAAGTAACTCGACCCTATGTTGCCAAGCCTAAGGGTATTATAAGTACCGTTAGAGGTTCCTATGTTTACAGCAGCAGTTGTTCCAGACCAGCCACACTCATAGTCAAAGCTGACGGGGATTGAGGCCCCCATTGGCTGAGCTGTATAGGTTCCCAAATCAATACTCGTAGGCACATTTAACGTACAGTAGCTATTCCCCGTTAGGTTAACTGTCATGTTTGTCGTAGTGGATCCAGCAAAAGCAGGAATGCACAACATCAGGTATATAGTAATAGTTATCATTACTTTCATCATTGTTCCTTTTGCATCAGAAAAACAGATTCACTGTTATTGTGTCTGTATAATAACCGACTCCAAACAACACTGAAGGGTTGATATCTGAATGCAGCACCTTCATGTATAGATACACTTTTTGGCTAGCAGTAGCTGCCGTGGCAACCCCAATGCCATTAATCGTATTATTAGTTGTAATCTGCAGTTCATTTGAACCGTTTACGTCTGAATAAAGACGGTACGGAACATAACGATCTCCAGAAGAATTAACATACGCCCTTCTCAATTCTCCTAGTGCATGCGTCCCACCATCAACAGAAATTACCCATGGTGTCCCATTACTACATTGAATATCCACGTATGTACTGGTCGAAGAATCATCTCCTGAATAGGCCAGGCTTAAAGTAGCCCCACTACCGATAGTGGCTGTACAGTATTGTGCAATTGTTGTTGTGGTAGTTGTAGTGCCATTTACTGTTCCTGCTATCGCGTTACGACACAACAATAAGCACAACATAATGACTATGTTTTTGATGAAGCTTTTCACCATCTGTGTCTCCAAATACATGTCTTTGTTTTTCATCTATTTCGTGAACTTATAGCTCGCAAAATATGAACACCAACAACGCTTGTAGGAGAAGATGAGTCCTGGGAAAGAATATTGAGGGACTTTTTTTTGAATGGACGAAAGCAGCCTGATGGTGGGGATATGCTATTGACGGCAAGGGCCTTCTGGTCACTTGAATAAATCTATTTCAAATTCACGAAATAGATCAAACGACTCAAAGAATCCACCGCTTTAAGGAAAGGAGCTAAATATGAAAAACATAGTTGCAATCGATACCGGATTTTCATTTACAAAGGTCTACACGAGGGATGAGAACGGGGCAGAGCAGACTTTTTCTTTCCCATCGATCATCCAGGCCCCTGGTGTATCAGCTGCAGGGCTGGACACCCCGACCTCAGCCTACTTTTACCACAACGCCTATTACACAGTCGGCAAGAACGACCGAACAAAAACCAACCTGCTGGAACGCGACATTGATAGCCTCATCAAGTTTGCACCCCTACTGGTAGCCCACGCCCTCAAGCAAGTGACGGTCGAACCTGACGTGCTCGTTGTAGGCCTCCCCTTCCACTATTTCAACAGGTACAAAGACCAGCTCCGGGCAAACATTGCGTCCTTCTGGCTTAATGGTGAAAACCACCAGTACCCGAACGTGGTTCTCCAGGGGCAGGCGCTCGGGGCATTGGCCGATCATTTCGCCACAGTGAACCCTGCGGCAGACGAGAGCGGCTACATCCTTGATGTCGGCTTCAACACCATTCTTGCTCTGCGTTATGAGCACCGGCAGGCCCAAGGTGAAGGTTCTACGCCACACGACCGCAAGGGCGTTTCTGTACTGGTTGCTGACATTTGCACCGCAATCCAGGCTCGTTTTGGCGTTGAAATCAACGAGCATGACGGGATCAACGTACTCCTTACCAAAAAGCTCAAGCTCGGCAAGGAACACGATGTCAGCGACATCATCAGCTCCTCAGTCAACAAATATCTGGCCTCAACCGTCAAGACGTTCCGCGACAAACATCGCGATTATCTGACATTCTGCCAGCGGATCGTTCTCGTTGGAGGTGGTGCGTATGTCCTAAAAAACAACATGCCGAAGGAATTCGCAGATATCCTCCACATCCCCGATAATCCCGAGTTCTCGAACGCTCGCGGATATTGGAAAATGGAAGCCGCCAGGCATGGTCTCATTTAAAGGAAGGGGTCAGTTATGGCAGATGAAACAAAAGAAAAAACTGGAATGAGGGTCATAGTTGCACTCGCCAGCCCTGCTGTAATTGCCTATTTTCAGCAATTCCAGGGGGTACAGCGTACAACCGTAGCGATAGAAATGCTGAAGCTGTACGCTGAAGCCCCGTTCTTTGTGCCAGCACCAGTAGTAACTAAAGAGAAGGGTGAAGGTCGCAAGGGCAATGGATTTAAGCTCGATCTGAATATCCAGAGCCCTACAGTTTTGGCTTACCTAGGTGAGTTCACGACATTTCAGAGGGCTGCGATCATCCGGCATGCTCTTGAGGGGATGGTGGCGAGGATTTTAAACGTTGAATCCTCTCCCCCTACCCCCGCTGCACCTAGCTCACCAGTTGTACAGCCGACCCTTGAAGATATGCAAGCACCTGAGGTTCTACAACCACCAAGGGTGCCAGAGATCACTAGAGAAAAAGTCCCAGAGGCAGCAACTGACAGCATGCTAAATCTCTGTGACATTGGACAAGACAATGTTTTCGGCAAATTCTAGCACCCCAAAAATGGGTTATAAATCCTTCCAATTTCTGGTCAAATTTGATACGGTACTTCAAAACTGGATCAAAGAGGGGGATACCCTGTGGCTGAAAAAAAGAAGGGAAACAAAGCCGAGGCAATGTCAGGTTTGGAGGAAAACTTGAGGATGCTTGCTGGCGACGAACAAATAGAATTCGCTTTTGAGATCCTCCGACGTCATGGTTTGGGAGGCAGGCATTTATATGTGCCGAAAGCCGCCGCTGTCAAAGGTACCAAAGAGCAGGTTGTAGAAATGATCGAAGCGAATAAGCCGGTGAGCGAGATAGTCTCCAGCACCGGGTTTACCTCAAGCTACATCTATTACCTCCGCAAAGAGCTCGAAGCGAAAAAAGCTGAATTAAGCAACCGTGCTGGTAATGAGAAATGAAGCCGCGAGTTGTCACCGTTAAAGGCAAGCCACACCTTGTCATTATGGCCTACTCTGATTACGTTGAACTCCTTGAATCGAAGGGCAAGAAAGCAACCTTCCAAACCAAAATCGATACCCCTGAAGAGCAACCCCCAGCAGAAGTTCATCGTAATCTAAAAAAAGGCAAATCCCCCCTCAAGGCTTGGCGACTATACAGGGACTTAACCCAAGCCGCACTGGCAAAGCGTGCTGGGGTTAGTACAGCTACAATCTCATTGATTGAAAACGACCTCAGACCCGGAACAATTGATACTTTTAAGGCTCTAGCGAAAGTGCTAAAAGTTCCAGCTAAGGTATTGATGGGTTCATAGTCCCCACGTTACCCACATTCTGCTTGGTTTGCCACTCGTGCAAATGTCCAGCGGAGAGTCTCCCAGTTGTACATCAGTTCATAGCTGGCCTTACCATCCGATACGAGATAATGGCGGATCAGCTCGCCGCCGATCTTGGTCTCCCAGTAATCGTTCACCTTAACCACCGTTATCTTCCTTCCTCGGTAGTCGATCCATTTCGGCTCGATCTTTCCATCTGCAAACACAACAGCAACTCTCAAATCAGAATTTCCCATACCGCCAATAGTACCACACTGCCAAGGTTCACCCCAGTCTTAACAATCTATCTCTTTCTCCCCCTACCCTTCTCAAATCAATCAAACAACAAAAAAATTTGAATACACCATGTAGCAGATAAACACCACGACCACCGGGGCTTTGCTGGATTATTTTCAAAATTTTACAAAAATGTGTTGTCAAATTTGGTAAGAAATTTGTTGACATATTTTTGCCCATAAATATATTGAAACTTAAGATTGGCCTGAAACGGTTTTAAAAATCAAAATCCCCCCGAGCACGAGGTGCGCCATGAATACTGCAAGAAAGCTTGAATCTCCTAGCTGGAATGACTGCAAAAAGAACCTTCGCGGATCCGGTTATAAAGACAAAAACGGAAACGCCACCTACCAAAAAGCTCTGCACGATCTCGGCGCACATGACATAAACAGCCCTGCTGAACTGCTTGAATGGTTCAATAACTTTTGGGAGCCTGTTGCCGACTTGGCCGCTGCGATCTGGGGATACAGTGTTGAAGACGCTCGACCAAGAATAGAGAACCTGATCTGGAGACTGGAATTGCTGCTCGATGCACATGAGCGGGGGGAACAACCAGACTTCTACCTGATAAAAAAACTGACGAATAGCAAAAATCGCGGTGTCGAAGACCTGTACCAGGACACCTTCATTAACCAGGACTATTTCAAGGCGGTCTCCAAAATCAGCAGCTTTATGAGGTCTGAAAATCAAACCAACCGAATCAAGATCGCAAAAACAGCCGATATGGATTCATCTGCCCTCGGCTACCTGTACAACGACAGCTATTCAGATACTGAGGAGGAAGAAATTGCATCCTCAGCAAATGACCAGGCCTCGGTATTCTCTGCAGTGGCCACCCTCCAGAAGAACAAGCCAGAGCTGTTTGCGGCTATGCAACAGGAAATAAAAGAGAAGGGCTTGGAATATGGCTCATTTGATGAGCTGCAGGCAGTAGTGCGGAAATACGCAACGCTTGCCCTCGGCGGAACCGTAAAGGAAGTGGCAGACGTTGTTGAAATCGAAGCACCCAAGAAAGGGTTTGTAATCCAACTGAGCCTCTTTGGAGAAGCGAAGGAAATTTCAGTAGCTAAAGAACGTCAGAAACGAGGAAATGAAAAACGTCGGGCTTTTTACGATGCCCTGCAGACGGATCTGAAGCTCGAAGAGCCAACAGCAATAGAACCTGGGGTGGATACTGTCGCAGAAGGAATAGACGGAATAGCAAAACCAATGAAGAGTTACGCCATCCAGATTGGCCTGTTTGGAAGCGACAAGGTCGTTTCCCTGGATCAACGCCGAAGACGAAATGCCAAACCGAGGCGGAAGCAATTCATGGATGCCCTACAAGTAGAATTGGACTTCGGTATACCGTCGATTAGGCCTCCAAATTTCGATTTTAAGGGTGGAACCTTATCTAGGGGTGCACCTTATTGCGATAATCGCTTTTTGGCTATACCTCCGCCTCCTGATCGATATGTTCAACGATATGGATAACAAAGGATACAGCGGTTAAATGCGGGAAGCCTGTTTCAAACCTCCCGTGGCCAGTTTATCTATATCGTCCAGGGTCATAATCCACTGCATAATGCCGTACCGATCTGCAATTTTTTTCAGCCTATCGACATATCTGGTATCCGTTGCCTTCTCCAGGATCAGTACCACGCCAGGTTTCCGCCCTGTCATTTCCGCGTAGTATAAAGCCTGACCAACGCTTTCCGCCCATTTCGGGGCAAAATCGAACTCCACAGCATATTGCTCAGTTATGCAATCTACCCGCGTGCCATCATCAAGCCGATATTCCGTTGTTCCCTTCACATTTTCACACCAGGCCTGTTGATATTCTCGCTCTTTGTGTGAATGCGCTGCTAGCGCCAACGTCGGCAGCAAGATCATGATCGAGATAATCGCAGTCTTCATCCCCTCCTCCATTTCAATCCACGATTTTTGAAAAAACCGACTTATTTACAGTACTCGAAAATTCGCCTCAAAACATGCCAAAGATGCGTCAAAAACGAAAGTGTAAATAGTTTTGAGTTGAAAGGAAAAATAATTTTTCAAGAAAGGAGTTTTGACGAAGTTTAGACGTTTTGTGGCCAAAGGAGGTGAAAAAGCATTTTTTGAAAACGGTGCAAGAGACGTTTTTTCAGCGAAGTGTTAATCACGTTTTAAAGGATCCAGTCATGAGCAGCGCCAAAAGACTTCAAATTTACGAAAGGAGATCGAAATGAAACAGGCAACCTTGTTTTTCATCGCGTTCGGGCAAGTTTTGTACTACGCCTGCCTGATCCTACTAACAACCCACAAGTAGTAAAAAGAAAAGGGGGCTTTTTTAAGGCCCCCTTTCCCTTCTCCTCGAACTGCTCATATTCCTTTTTTAGGTCTGTAAGCTTTGATGAACTCCTTAAAATCAGCTCTCTGCTGTGGCGAGAGAATAAGCTGTTTTGCTACATCTAACAGCGAAATTGGAGACTCAGCCAGGTTACGATTGTAGTACCTGTTGATCATTGGAATTAACTCGTTGTCTTTGATAGACGTTACTATCGTGCTGACCCCCGACTCTGCGAGAACCGGCAATTTCAAGTCTATTACTGAAAGGTTTATTGGTAACCCGTTTTTACTCCAGCTCTCAATAGTCACATAATTAGCGTTGTCAGAAACCTTGATAATCTGATGTACAGTCCCATCTGGGTTCATCTCTTTTGATAGCTGGTAAGTAATACCCTCCCCGGCATTTATGGTGGCTGCATAAGGCCATCCATTGGCTACAGACGTTTCCCCGTTGGGAAATACAACCCTGCCCCCTTTAGCCACGCAATTAAAAGACGATCCAGGGTACAGCTTTGATATGGCCTCCATACTGAATGGCAAAAACGCCGATGGATTACTTACAGGGTCATACGCCACCCCATTTAGCATCGAAACCAAGCCATAAGTTTGAATTTGATATTTCGCCGCTACTTGAGGATCGCACAAAGTTATGACTTTAGAAGTGTATAGACCTGGATCAGCCCACAGGGAAACTATCCCACTATAGGTGGTTTTATAGCCAGCCGGGGTACTATCCCTTAACCGTTTCTCTTCGGCATAACGTTTAGCCATTGCTGCATTTGCAGCGTCGTCTTTTTCCTTCTTCGCTTCTGCCTGCTTTTTGATATTATCATTAACCAAATCGCCAATGGACGCCGCAAAGGATTCCCCTGAGAGGGTAACAAACACAGTAAACAACAAAAATAGATTTTTCATGTTACACCTCCCGCTATTGCTGTATTACAAGCCTTTCAACAGCAAAATTCGGAATTTTTGCATTCTTTTTCATTTTCCCCCGGCCCTGGTCAAAACTGATAGCTGTAACCTCGGCATCGGACATAAAAACAAAATCCCCGTACATATGGTCGAGACCATTGTTTTCGAACTCTTTAACCAATTTGCCTTGCAGGTCGTAAAAGGCAATCCCCCCCTCAGCACCATTCTTTCTGCCTTTTACACCAATAAATTTGCCGTCTGGTGAAAAGTGGATTGATGTAGGGGTTCCTACCACCAATGGGAATGAGGCTTTAGGCAAGCCTGTTGCTGCATCCCAGATTTTAATCTTGTCTGGGTGGCCCGTAGCGATTAATTTACCATCGGGAGAAAATTCAAAAGTCTCTAGTGGGTCAGCATTATATACCCCCATGAGTTTCTTCCCTGTAGAGGCGTCGTACAAACCAACATCTCCTTTAACAGAGAATGCAAGTATTTTCCCGTCTGGACTATATTTCAGGTTGAAGGCGTGTGTAGTGTCAACCCCGAATTTAAAAACCTGATCACCTGAATTGATGTCAAAAACAAACACACCCCAGTAGTAGTCGGTGCCGACAGCAATATATTTTTCGTCAGGGGATATTGTGTACCAAAGCCCGACTACAGCCTCGTCAAGCTTATCCTCCTGCCAATACATACCCCATGCCGGGTCACTCCTATTGATTGACCCCGTTTTCTGGACACGGTTTTTGAATGGTTCATGTTTGAGAAGAGAACCATCCTTCGATGAATAGACCACTACCCTTGCCCCTTCATCCTTTTTGGCTGTCCACATGACAATTCTCCCATCTTTCAAAAATTTAGGAGATCGACCAGGCAGAGTTTTTTTAACCTCCCCGGTATCGACAGCAGCAAGAATGGTTTTCCCTTTTCCCTCAAAAACAACGGTTTTCTTATCTGGCGAAAGAGATAATTCGCCAGCCTGGGCAAATACGGCTCCCCCAACTAAGATTAAAAGAAAAGACACAAAAATATTCAATTTCATGTTGCACCCCCTTCTTACTGGTGTTTCAAAGATGCTTGGATAACATTTACAAGAGCCGGGTCACGGAGTTGTAACGCGATAGCCGACAGATCATCTAACCTAGGAATCGCCCCTTTGGGGTAAGTGTTCCCCTTGAATTGGAAAACAGAATCTTTTGCAATAAACAAAGGGATTGCATCTGCTATTCTGCTATAGATGATATGTTGCACCTGTTCATCACTATCCTTGATTTGATACAACCCGCTTAGAGAACCGTTTGCACCCCCTAATGGGGTCAATGTCTCGGTCAACGCTGCTGCGGTCAGCGATACATATTTGCTGGTAGAGTTGCAATTTGCATCATCCAATTCAAATTCGTCTATGTCTCTGCGAGACATAAAATTTGTTTTTTCTTGCACTTCTCCAAATATCTCTTTTACATAAGATTCCTCAAATATTTTTTCTGCCAGGTTACAGAACTTTTTATCAGAGAAGTAATTTTTTATATTCTCCGACTTAGCTAAAGCCGTCAGAAACTTATCAAGCTTTGGGTCAGTAATATAAAATAACTGCACTTCATCAAGGGGCGTTTGAGGCATTTTAAATACATTTCTTTCACTCTCTTGATAGCTAGCAAGAACATACGTGTGGGTAGTGAATAACAGTATCTTGGTTTGAGGGTCATACACCACACTACCCTTACGGCTCACCCCGCCCGTAAGTTTGTAATATTCATTTTTATCATACGTTTTTGGCTCATATCTAAAAACGGTATCATCCAAATGCATGTAAAGGAGCCCTTTTTCAGGATTATTACCTATTTCTATTTCCCGTTCCCCATAAGGCCCCTTTGCGTTAAGGATTACCTCTTTCCTGCCGGTCAAAGAACCGTCTCTGTAACCAACCCTCCCTACACTAGAACTCCCCCCATTTCTGGCAATGGTATCGGTGAATTTTGTTATCTTGCTATAGCCAGCAGGGTTGTATGCACACCCTGTCAAACCTGCAACCAAAACCCCCGCCAATGTAATCAAAATTTTTTTCATGTTGATGCCCTCCGTAAGTTGAATTTTCATCACACCTATTTCGTGACCTGAATTGCCCATCGCTCAGATCAGAAAGTATGGATCGTAGTAATTTCTGCAGTGGTGTCAGTGAAGGAGAGAACTTCTGGATGCGATGCCACCAGTACCGACGACTGGCGGTCACGAAATAGGAAGGATCCGACCTTTTAAACGACAAAACTTTGCAGCAAAAATATATATGAAAACAGGTAGTTGTTTTGATTTTATATCCCAAATCTGGGACTTAAAAGTTGCCTTCTCCAGGTACTTTTAAATGCCTTCGGGTTTAAGAAGATTTTCCCTCGGAAAAACAACGATGTGTTCTTTTGTAGTAGTTATGTTTAAAACAACTTCTTTTATTTAAGGTCGGGAAAACAATGTAATAACAGACACTTAGCTTAGGTTTTAACGACAGAACTTTGCAGTCAATGATATGGTAAAAAACCTGTGTTATTACAATGAGTTATGCCTGTTTTAACGACAAAACTTTGCAG
>NZ_JAKZFT010000019.1 GCF_022808985.1 Geotalea sp. SG265
TCTCGGTGGCTATGCCGAGAGGGTCACACCCGTTCCCATCCCGAACACGGAAGTTAAGCCTCTCAGGGCCAATGGTACTGCACGGGTAGCTGTGTGGGAGAGTAGGTCGCCGCCGGGATTTAATTCAAAAAGCCTCTGCTTTCTTAAGCGGAGGCTTTTTTTATTGCCTGCTAATTCCCCTTCCGGGATTCTATCCTTTAGATCCACTTGTTACGACTCCATTTCCAACCCGTTATCGCCTTCGCACAAACTCTAACCGGTTATCGCCACTACCTCCTCGTATGTCGTAACGCCTTCCAGCATTTTGTGAATTGCCACATTCCGCAGGCTTACCATACCGTCCCCCTTTGCTGCTTCATATAGACGGGCCAGGTCCACCTGATCCGACAGTACCTCCTTGATGGACTCGGTGAAATCCATAACCTCAAAAATCCCGGTCCGCCCTTTGTATCCGGTTCCCCTGCATTCGGAACAGCCGTTCCCTTCGTGAACCGTATATTTCCCCTTTGCCAATTGCAGGTAAGCGATCTCATCATCGTGCAGGTGCCGCTGATTTTTGCAATGGGGGCATATGGTCCTCAGCAGGCGTTGGGCGATGATGCCATTGACCGTTGAGGAGATAAGAAAGGAAGGAACTCCGAGGTCGATGAGCCGTGTAACCGAAGACGGGGCATCATTAGTATGGAGGGTGGATAATACAAGATGACCGGTCAGTGCTGCCTGGACGGCATTCTCTGCCGTCTCACGGTCGCGGATCTCGCCGATCATGATGATATCCGGGTCCTGACGCAGGATGTTGCGCAGTACGGTGGCGAAGGTGACACCTATTGCAGACTGTACTCCCACCTGGTTGAACTCCTCCATTACCATTTCGATGGGGTCTTCTACCGTGACTATATTTACCTCAGGGGAGGCAAGGGTCCTCAAAGATGAATAGAGGGTCGTGGTCTTGCCGCTGCCGGTAGGACCGGTGACGAGGATGATGCCGTTGGGCTTGCGGATAAACGAGTTGTAAAGCTGGTACTCCCGGGGATAAAAACCGATCCTGTCCAGATCCTGCATGAGTATTTCCGGATCGAAAATCCTGATAACTACTTTTTCGCCGAAGGCGACCGGCAGCGTTGAGACGCGGAGCTCCACCTCCTTCCCCTTATGGCTCGTTTTGATCCGCCCGTCCTGTGGCCGCCGTTTCTCGGCCAAGTCCAGACGGGAGAGGAGCTTGATGCGCGAGACAATCGGTGGATGCAACTGGCGTGGAATGGTGTGGATATTGTGCAACACCCCATCCACCCGCAGTCTGACCAGGGACATTTCCCGCTTTGGCTCGATGTGGATATCGCTGGCCCGCTGGTCGAAGGCATACTGGAGCAGAAATTCGACAGCAGCTATGATGTGGTGATCGGTGCTTTCAATGTCGGACTGCCCGCGCATCTTCACGAACTGTTCAAGATTGGAAAGATCGGTGGAAGTTACGACTTCGTTTTCCGCAGCCCTGATAGACGCGCGGAAACCAAAAAACTCCCGGAGAATCTTCAAGATATCGTTGCGCGAAGCCAATACCAGCCTCACGGATATCTTTGTCGCTGCAGCCAGATCATCTATGGCCGCTGTATTAAAGGGGTCCGCCACTGCTATGGTGACTTTGCCACCGCATTCATCAACCGGGACAATGACATTCTTCAGGGCAAACGGCCTGGACATGTATCGGGTGACTATGTCGAGATTGAGCTTCAGGGGGTCGATCTTCAGGTATTCCAGTCCTGCCGCCTGGGCAATGATCTCGGTGATAATGTCTTCGCTAAGGATTTTGCCGCTCTTGGGCATGAGCAGGTTGAAAGAAGAGATGACTTCTGCCGGTGAAATCTGATCGACGCCTTGGGTAAGACGCCGGGAATATCCTGATTGTTGGTGACTGTGCAGACGAGCCGCCTGGATTTCCCCTTTTGCCGTGACTTCCTTGAATTGCTCTTCGGTGATGAGTCCGCGTTTCAGGAGGATCTGGCTGACGTTTTTTATGGTAAGGGTTTTCTTCTGATTGGTCATTGCGCCTCTCTGTGGTCATCGGATTGATTTACAACGGCTTGAATCTTGGCAGTATTTTATCTCCACTACCCAAGGAGGGCAAACCTAAAGTTGGTGGGGTAAGAAAGGAAGCTGCTTTTTGCTACAATAGAATTAACGGAGGACTGGGAGGAGAAATGCAATGGAAAGACTTGAAACGGCGACACTGGCCGCAGGATGCTTTTGGTGTACCGAGGCGGTTTTTCAGGTGCTTAAAGGGGTGTACCGGGTGGTATCCGGCTATGCCGGGGGGAATGTGGAGAATCCCACTTACCAGGAGGTCTGCAGCGGCAGAACCAAACATGCCGAATCGGTGCAGATATCTTTCGATCCGCAGGTCATATCCTACGGAGATCTTCTAGATGTATTCTGGCGCTGCCACGATCCGACCACTCCCAATCGCCAGGGGGCGGACCGGGGCAGCCAGTACCGGTCCGCCATCTTCTATCACGACGACAGACAGAGACGGATTGCCGAAGAATCAAAGGAAAAGGCCGAGGTGGATGGGCTCTGGTCCGATCCCATTGTTACCCAGATCGTACCCTTTACCAACTTCTATCCTGCGGAAGGATATCACCAGTCCTACTACCGGTTCAACCGTACCCAGCCTTACTGCCTCATGGTGATTGACCCCAAGATCGAAAAGTTGCGGAAGACCTTCCACGGCTGGATGAAGGATGATGTTTGAGTTTTGCGAACCCTATCTTACCAGCCTGTTCAGCCGGTTCTTATATACGTAGTAGGCTCCCTGGTAGTATCCCAAACCATTCATCAGCAGGTCATCCTGGGGCTTGATCTCGGTCATCCGGTCATCCCCCGAGGCTCCTCTGGTGAAGGTATAGAAGCCTGTCTCTTTTTTGGGTCCCAGTACGAGCAGGCGATTTCCTTCAATGAAGCCGAGCTTCTGATAGGTGGAGATGAAAGCCCGCTCCTGCCCCGGTTGAGCGTTCAGGATGTCTTTGCCGAAAAACCTGGTCGTATAGCTGAAGTTGAGCAAGCCGAGCACCGTTGGTGCTATATCGATCTGGCTCATCATGCGATCGACCCGCTGCGGCTTGATCAAGGCGGGGGCATAGATGAAGAGGGGGATGCGGTAGTTCTTCACCGGCAGGGCCATCTTGCGGGCACTTCCGGCGCAGTGGTCGGCAACGATGACGAAAACGGTGTCGTTGAACCAGGGTTTTTTCCTTGCTTCCGCCAGCAGCCGGCCGATGGCGTAGTCGGCGTATTTTACCCCCCCGTCGCGCCCGGTCTTTGAGGGGATGTCGATTTTGCCGTCGGGGTAGGTGAATGGACGATGGTTGGAGGTAGTCATGACGACGCTGAAGAATGGCTTCTTCTGAGTAAAGGATTTGTCCCCTTCCTTGAGGACTTTCAAGAACAGGTCTTCGTCGCAGACCCCCCAGGCGTTGGTGAAGGTGATTTCATCCTTGGCGAAATTGAGCCGGTCGACCGTGGCAAAGCCATTGTTGGCAAAGAAATAGTTCATATTGTCGAAGTACCCGTGCCCCGCATAGATGAACTTGTTGTCGTAGCCTTTGTCCCTCATCACCGAACCCCAGGAGAAAAAATGCTCATTGTTGGGGCGCTTGACTATGGACGTGCCGGGGAGCGGGGGCATTGCCAAGGTGATGGCTTCAAGCCCGCGCACGGTTCGCGTGCCGGTGGCGTAAAGGTTGGTAAAGAACAGGGATTCGTCTGCCAGTTTGTCCAGATTCGGCGTGATCCCAGTCCTATTACCGAATGTACCTAGGAATTCGGCGCTCAGACTCTCTTCGACCACTACAACCACATTCAGACGTTTTTCAGGCCCTTCGTGGCGGATGATACGGGAAATCTCGTCGGCGCCAGAGCTGGCGAAATGGTTGCCGGTTTCCGTCAGCTCTTTTTTGAGGGCAGCCATGACCAGCGTACCGTTTTTGGACGCGTAGAACTTGTTGAAGTCCAGCTCGTTGTTCCTGAAGGCTGCTGCCAAGTTGTAAATGCCGTTACTGGCCAGCTCATCGGCATAGTTGTTGGGAGAGATGTGGTTCATGGAAATATCGACGAAGAAATAAGACAGCACCGGCAGCGCCAGGAGCACGAGGCCTGTCCGGCAGCGTCGTCCCAGCCGCGAACTTCCTGAGAAAGCAGGACGCAGCTGTTTCCTGACGACCATGAAGACGAGGATGTTGATAATGAAGATGCCCCCAAGCAGCCAGTTAACCGGGTATGACTCGCGGATGTTGCGAATGACCTCGGTAGTATAGATCAGATAGTCGATGGCGATGAAGTTGTAGCGGGTGGCGAATTCGTCGAAGAAGGTATATTCGGCGATGACGTTGAAGAGCATCAGGTAGGTGACGACAAAGGCGACGGCAGCGGCAACGAGCTGGAAGACCCTGTTGTTGAAGACCTTGTCGGGAAGCAACATGGAGACGATGACGAACGGTATGGCAAAATAGCTGAAGGTAACGCAGTCGAAAAAGAAGCCCACGCCGTAAATTTTTGCCAGAAGAAGCGGTATAGGTTCAAGGCTGGGGAGCGACTTGACCAGGAGAATCGTTCTGGTGAGAAATGAAAACAGTATGATGATCAGGAACAGGATGTACAACGACCGGAATCTGCTTTTCGTCAACATGGTAGTTTCCTTGCATTCTTTAATCTAACCGCCTGTTTTGCCGAAGCAACTTCCAACTCTACTGTAGATTGATCACAGAAGTCCATCTTATTCATTAGCCCACCTAAAAAACGTTGCACATAGCCTGGTTACGTTCTATAACAGCCGAACGGATTCACCCCGAACATGGAGAACAAATGTCCAGACGCTGCTTTCTTATCGTCAATCCCACCTCGGGGAGCTATTCGCCACGCAGAATCGATGCAGTCATGGCACGGCTGAGTGGTGCCGGTTTCTCCCCCCAGCTGCTCATCACCGGGAGTGCCGACGATGCTTCCCGTTTTGCTGCCAGGATCTGTACAGAAGAGACTGACCCTTTCATCATTGCCGGCGGTGGCGACGGTACCGTTAACGGCGTAGTGAACGGGCTGGTGCCGGGAATGGCAACTCTTGGGGTGTTGCCGCTAGGTACGGCAAACGTGCTGGCGAAGGAACTGGGCATAGGTTCGGTGCACGAGGCCGTGGAGAAACTCGTCAGACAACGGGAGAGATCCATATCCGCAGGGATGCTGGAGGCTGCCGGCGAAAGCCGTTATTTCCTTCTCATGGCCGGTATCGGCTTTGACGGTGCGGTGGTGGAAGGGGTGCGCCTGGGGGAGAAACGGCTGATGGGCAAGGGTGCATACGTCCTGTCGGCCTTGCGGGTTCTGGCGGACTGGGACCGCCGGCAGTTCACGATCAGCATCGACGGCAGGGATATATCCTGCCACGGCGCGGTTATCTGCAATGCCTCCAAATATGGCGGCAATTTCGTCCTCGCTCCGGGGGCTGAGCTGTTCAGCCCGGAGTTCCAGGTGGTCTATATCAGGGACGGCAGCCGGACCGCCTACCTGAAATTATTGATGGGGATGGCTACAGGGAAAATTTCGGGCTCGGGCATAGCCGTCATGGGGGGGCGTGAGATAATCGTCGGCGGTGACAAGGCAGTCCAGGTGGATGGGGATTTCCACTGCCACGGGCCGCTGCGGGTCTCCCTTGTGGAGAACTTCGTGAACATTATCGTCTGAGGAAAAGGTGTCTAGAAATTCCAGCTGAGTGCAGCCATGTGCAGGTCCAATCCTGTATTGACGCTGTCATATAATCCTGCGTTGGATATGTGCTGAATCCGGTATCCTAATCCAAGGCCGCTGTCGAAGCGGTAGTTCAGTCCCAGGTAAATGAGAAACAGCACCTTTCCCCCAAAGTCCTGCTGGCCGAAATGGCGTTTGTCGAGAAAGACAAGCCCTGGTCCTACTTCTGCAGAAAAACCGCGATTCCCTTTGTCAAAACTGAATCCGGGACTTATCGTGCCGATAAACCCGGCTTCCTTGCCACCATAAAGGGCTCCGGCAGCAGCGTCAAGCTGCACTCCCAAACCCCACCCTGATTCTCTGCGCCATTCCCACGGCAAACCAAATTGGGCAAAAGCCTCGTATTGATGGAAGTATTCGTTCTTTCCCTTTGCCGAAAAGCCGGCTCGAATGCCGATGTCTTTCAGTCCTTCCTCTGCAGAAGCGATGGGCAGCAGCCAGAGATTCAACACCAGAAACAGCAGGCCCAGGACCGGAAGAGTGGTTTTCATGTATGCCCCTTTTTAAGTTAGTGTCGTTTAATATTTTAAGGGGTGCCGCTGAAAATGCAATCGACCGTGGGGCAAATGGGGAGGCGGCTATTCGTAGGAATAACCCGCCAGTCCCTGGAGAGTCTCCTTTAACTCAAAGGCAGCTATGGAAAAGAAGCGGTTGAGGAGGATTTGGTCAGGATTTACGGGATAGACAGGGAAGGAAAGGCGATAAATAAGGTCCAGGAAGGAGTCGTGGCGGTTTTCCTCAAGAAACAGGGAACCGTACTGGTTGACCGGACCATAGAGGAGGGCGTCCTCCATGACCGCCTCGTCTTCGCTGTAGTAAGGCATGAGCATCTCCAGGGCAAGGCAAAGACCCTGTCCGGTGGCATCCTCCGCCAGGTAGACCAGCACCTCGTCTTGGCCTGCTCCGCCATGCTCATCGCTTTCCGGGCAGATCGCTCCAGCCGGGATGACGATGACCTGCCCGTGACGGGGGTCGAGGCCGTAAGGCCATCCTCTCTCGGTGATGAACCGCTCGATTACCCGGTAGCCCTCGGCCTGCAGCGGCTCCAGCCCCCGAAAAAATTCCACCTGGAAAATCTCCCGGTTTGCTACGAGCTCCTGAAACGAGATGAAGTCGTCTTCGCTGGCAGCGGGTCGCGTGTTTCTCTTTTCGGTATTATTCACCACCAACCTCAGCTGGGGTCGGTTGTCGTTTTTGTCTTTGCTCATGGCTAGAGGTTCCGTTTCCTGGGAATTGTCGGTCTTCCAGACGATACTTTGTATATGCCCCAGTGTCAAGGGATGTGACGATCGTATGGGGGATGGTGGCTTACCGCCTGCTCAGGGGAGGGCTGCCGTGGCAGGCAAAAGAGATGCTTGAATTAGTTCTCTCTCATATTATACTGATGAAGACGGTAAAAGCTGCCGAATACACGACCAGTGCCGAAAAGGGGGAGGATCATGAAAGGAAGCGAGAAGGTCATCGAACACCTGAATGCCAGACTGGCCGAGGAGCTTTCGGCCATCAACCAGTATATGGTCCATGCGGAAATGTGCGAAAACTGGAAGTATGCCAGGCTGTACAAAACCATAGAAGAGCGGGCCATAGTTGAGATGAAGCATGCGGAAAAGCTCATAGCTCGGATCCTTTTCCTCGAAGGGAGGCCGATCGTCAGCAACCTGAACAAAATAAATATTGGTGCCGAGGTGGAACTGATGCTGCGCAACGACCATGCCTACGAGCTCGAAGCGATCCATGGGTATAACGACAGCATCCGTGTGGCGGTCGAAGAAAAGGACAACGGTACCCGTGATCTTCTCCAGTCCATCCTGGATAACGAGGAGGAACATATCGACTGGATCGAGGCGCAGCTGGATCAGATCCAGCAGATGGGGCTGCAGCAGTACTTGGCTGAACAGACTGCCTGAGTTCAGGAAAAGGAAGAATAGACGATAGACAGAAGAATGTTGCACCCGGTCCATAAATGTCTCCCATTTGTGGACTTTTTGTTTTCCTCCATCCATTTCTCCTGGTGTGGCCGGCGGGAAAATTCCTTTGGTTGTAACGGCACCATGAGATAAAAATGGCGACAGGAGATGTCGCCAGTATTTTCAAGCCGGGGGGGAAACTACGTTGCTAATTCAGGCTACTGGTAAATTGCTTCAATTCATCAACCTGTCATGCATTACATTATCAGCCGCCTGAACTGCTCGGCCGGTATGGGGCGGCTGTAAAGAAACCCCTGCATGTGATCGCAGCGGTTCTCATGGAGAAATTCCAGTTGATCCTCGTCCTCCACCCCTTCGGCGATGACCTCCAGTTTCAGGTTATGGGCCATGGCGATGATGGTGGCGACGATGGCCTTGTCGTTGGGATCGCTGTTGACGCCGAAGATAAAGGATTTGTCGATTTTCAGCTTGCGAATGGGAAGTTTTTTGAGATAGCTGAGGGAAGAGTAGCCGGTGCCGAAGTCGTCGATGGCAAAGCCTACCTCCATACCAGTCAGGGTTTTGAGGCTGGGAATCGTATATTCGATATCCCGCATGGCTGTTCCCTCGGTGATCTCCAATTCCAGGAAGCGGGGGGGGAGGCCTGTCCCCTCCAGCACCTTCCGTACCCGGTCCACCAAGTCCGGCCTGCGGAACTGCTTGGACGAGAGGTTTACCGTCACATTGAAGGGAGGGTGTCCCTCGTCCTGCCATGCCTTGTTCTGGGCACAGGCTGTTTTCATGACCCAGTCGTCAATGTCGGTGATGAAGCCTATTTCCTCTGCCATGGGGATGAAGTGGCTGGGGGAGAGCAATCCCAGCTCGGGGTGGAGCCAGTAAACGAGCGCTTCGGCCCCGGTCAACAGCCCCGTATCCATGGCTACCTGGGGCTGGTAGAGCACGACCAGCTCGTTATGTTCCAGTGCCTGCCTCAGCCGGTTTTCCAGCTTTACCCTTTCCAGCGTCCGGGTGTTCAGTGCGGGATTGTAGAACTGGTAGTTGTTTCTCCCCTGTTCCTTGGCGTGGTAGAGGGCTATGTCGGCATTTTTGAGCAGGGTCTCCGCGTCTTCCCCATCGGTGGGATAGAGACTGATGCCTATGCTGATGGTCACTTGTAGCTGGTGCCCATCTATGGCAAAGGGTTTGCTCGTGGCCGAGAGGATTTTATTGGCAATTGCCGTTGCATCCTCCGGATGAACCATCTGGGTGATGAGGATGTTGTATTCGTCCCCCCCGATGCGGGCCACCGTATCCGTTTCGCGGACGCACTCCTTCAGCCGTTCCGAGATGAGTTGCAGAAGCTTGTCCCCCGCTGCATGCCCCAAGGAATCGTTGATGGATTTGAAGCGGTCCAGATCCAGGAACATGACCGCCTGGATTTCGTTGTAGCGGTGCCCCTGGCTGATGGACAGGGCCAGATGGTCCATGAACAGCATTCTGTTGGCCAGGCCGGTGAGAATATCGTGGGTGGCCTGGTAACGGATCTCGTCTTCCAGCCGCTTGCTCCGGGTAATGTCTCTGATGATGTGTATGGAACCCAGGACGTTCTCCCGTTCGATGAAGGGGGAGGAACTTATTTCCACATCGAGAAAGGAGCCCCACTTGGTACGCATGGCAGTGCCCAGTTTCTCCAGAGCCTCCCGTGATTCTTCCCTCTTCTTCAGCTCCCCCTGAAGCCTGGGGACCTGGTCCACCGGCACCAGGTCCACCATGTGCATCTTCATGAACTCGTCCGGTTCGTAACCAAAGAGGTCCATGGCCCGTTGGTTGATGTTGATGAATTTCAAATCCCGATCGACGATGAATATGGGATCGTTGGCGCTCTGGAACAGGTAACGGTAGCGTTCCTCCGACTTCTGCCGTTCTTCGTAGAGGAGGTAGTTTTTTAATGCCAGGCTGACGGTTTTGCCGACTTTGTGGGCGAAGTCGTATTGGCTGTCGCTGAACCAGGAAGCGGGGCTGTGGTAGTGGAGAGAAAAAGCGCCGATGATGGAATCGCCGGAGGTCAGAGGCACCTCGATCAGGGATTGGATATGGTACCCGTTGATAAAACGTATGTTTGTCTGCTCGGTTACCAGGACACTCTGTTGATCGTTCAGCTGAAAACGGGAAAATACCATTTCTTCAAGTCCATAGGTTTCTCCGACGATTGTTTGTGGTAGCCCCCAGGCGGATATGATCTTCCATTGCTCATGTTCCAGCTGGTAAATGACCGCCGAATCAGCCTTTATAGCATAGGCGGCCTTTTCCATGATCCGTTCCATGATGATCTGGAAATCCAGCGACAGGTCCATCAGCTCATTGATCTGATTGATGGCCTCACTGAGCTCCTTTGCCTTGCGGATCGTCTCTTCGGCCTTTTTACGGTGAATGGCATAGCGGATTGAGCGAGTGAGCATGCCGGCGTTGAATTGCCCCTTAACCAGGTAATCCTGGGCGCCTTTTTCCACCGCTTCCAGCCCCATCCCTTCGTCGTCGAGACCGGTGAGGAGGATGACCGGAGTTTCGGCATTCTTCTCCTGTATGCGTGCCAGGGTGTCGAGCCCCTGGCTGTCCGGCAACCCAAGATCCAGAAGCACCACATGGAATGACCCTTCGGCAAGGGCCTTGATCCCATGGGCGAGGCGCCCCACCGGCGTCACCGAAAAGTGCGCGGCTTCCCGTTCGGCAAGCATCTCCTCTATAAGGGCGGAATCGAGGGGATTATCCTCGATCAGCAGGATTTTGATTGTGTCCATAGGCGGCTCTTTGGCAACAATCGGGCGTCCTGAAGGGGTGGCCGTGGCTTTAGTGCCTGAAGGGGAGCTTGACCGTCGTCAGCCAAAAGTCTTCTATCGCCTTGACCACCCCCATGAACTGTTCGAAATCGACCGGCTTTGTTACATAGCAGTTTGCATGCAGGCTGTAGGATTTCAGGATATCCTCTTCGGCCTTGGAGCTGGTGAGGACGATAATAGGTATCCACTTCAGTTCCGGGTCGTCCTTTATCTCCTGAAGCACCTCCCTCCCGCTTTTCCGCGGCAGGTTCAGATCCAGCAGCACCAGGTCGGGGAGTTGGCGGTCGGCATAAAGGTCCTGCCTGCGGAGGTACTTCAACGCCTGGGCGCCGTCGCGCACCACGTTCAAATGGTGCCGTGAGGTGCCGGAGGCAAGGGCCTCGCGAATCAGTTCCACATCTCCCGGATTATCTTCTACCAGCAGAATATCGATGGCACTGCCGAGCTCTTTCTTCACCTGACCCTCCCCGTCAGTGGCGGACGAATGAATTCTTGGCAGACAGCCGGAACGGTTGCTGACGACCTGCGGCATTCCCGCCGTACTGGTTGCACATGGCGGACTTCACAAATCTATAGCAATGTTAACACAGTTTAACTTTTTTGGCAGGGTGTAGGGCAACGCGCGTAACGCTGTGTTACTATTTCTACAGGGAGCTCAATGGGAGAAAAAGATGAAAGACAAGGCCATTCGTATTTTACTCATAGAGGATAGCAGCGGCGATGCACTGCTCCTTACTGAGATGCTTGCCGAGTTTGCCGGGCGCTATGACGTGACCCGGGCCAGCCGTCTTTCAGCTGCCTTCGAGCTTATGGAGGGGGAGGGCTTCGACCTGGTCATGATGGACCTCAATCTGCCCGACAGTAGCGGAATACAATCCTTAAGCCTGGTCAGGGAAAAGTTGCCATTGCCAGTCATCGTCCTGACCGGCCTCTTCGACAGTGAACTGGCTGCCAGGGCCATTGCCGAAGGAGCGGGATACTTTCTCGTCAAGGGGCATGTGGAGGCGGACGAGCTCGACAGGATCATTCGGCAATGCCTGGGTGGAAACCACTCCCCCTGAGAACCTTTCCCCTATCTGCTGATCCCCTTCATGACCGGGATGGTGAAAAAAAAGGTTGAACCCCTGCCGAAGGTGGATTCAATCCATATCCGGCCGCCGTGCCGCTCGACGATCCTCTTGCACAGGGCCAGGCCGATGCCGGTTCCCGAGTACTCGTCGCGGCTATGTAGCCTCTGGAATAACTGGAAGACCCGGTCATAATATTCCGCTTCGATGCCGATGCCGTTGTCCGCCACCGCAAAAACCCATTCGGATTGTTGGCGGCGGGCGGAAACGGTTATGGTCAAGGGAGTGTCGCGCTTGCGATATTTGATGGCGTTGCCGATGAGGTTCTGTAATAGCTGCAGCAGCTGGATTTCGTCGCCGTAGACGGTCGGCAGGTCTTTGCCTTGTACAGTAGCGGCGCTTTCCCGTATGGACGCATCAAGGTTGGCAAGGGCCTCATCAAAGACCCGGCCGGTGTTGACCGGGTTGAATGGCGCACCGTGGGTTATGCGGGAATAGGCGAGCAACCCCTCGATCAGGCGCTGCATCCGCTTAGCCCCATCCACGGCGTAATGGATATAAGTCTCTGCCTTGCTGTCGAGCCGGCCACGGTATTTGGCAGCAAGGAGTTGCAGGTAGCTGGCGATCATCCGCAGCGGCTCCTGCAGGTCGTGGGATGCCACATAGGCAAACTGGGCGAGTTCCAAGTTAGAACGGGACAGATCGACCATTGTTTTCCGCAACTCCTCTTCGGCCCGTCTGCGGTCGCTCATGTCCAAGGTGATGCCGATCAGCCTGAGGGGACCGCCGTCCCGGTCGTAAAAAACCCTGCCGCGCACCGAGATCCAGCGCTCCTTGCCGTCCTGGAGCCCGATGCTCCTGAATTCGATGGCGACAGCTTTCTCCTCTCCCAGCGCCTGGCGGATGGCGTGGTCCACCTTGGTCCGGTCTTCTTCGTGTATTCTCTGCAGGAAAACCTCATAGTCTACCGGCGCATCGCGGTCGAGCCCGAAATGCCGCTTGGTGGTTTCCGACCAGCGCAAAACCCCGGCTTCCGGATGAAAATCGAAGGTGCCGATGTCGGCGGATTCAATGGCTAGATTCAGGGTTGCCGCGTGATAGCGCAGCTCTTCTTCCACCAGCTTTTTCTCGTTGATGTCCAGCACGTAAGTCAGGAAATGGAGCGGCTTGCCCTCCTCATCGGTGACGATGGAGCAGTTGAGGTATCCCCAGACTGCCCTGCCGTCCTTGCGGATGAATCTCTTCTCCATCTGAAAGGATTGGATTTCGCCACTTTTCAAACGCTGGACCTGGTTCCAATCGGTAGCGAAATCGGCGGGGTGGGTAAAATCCCTGAAGGGACGTCCGAGCAATTCCTCTTCCGTGTAGCCGAGGAAGCGGCAGAAATTGGGGGTTACCTTCTGCCAGCACCCGTCCAGACTCACGTGCAACGGCATGACCAGCGCTATTTTTTCCGCCTGGGCAAGCCGCTCGTAGCTCTGGCGCAATTCCTGCTCCGCCTTCCGTCTTTCGGCAGCCTCCTGCTCCGCCTGCTCTCGGCGGAGTTCTGCTTCCTGCCTGCTGGCTTCTGCCCAGGCCTGTGCTCTCCAGGCGATGCCGCCGATGCCGCTGATCAGCAGCGAGACCAAGAGAAAGCCGATGCTGCCCAGCAGGGGAATGATCCACGACGGGTATTGGGAGATACCCGGCATGATGAACAGCCAGACGGCAGCGGCGAAGCTGAGGAAAACGGCGAATAGCGACGGTCCGGGGCCGGCAAAAAAAGCGGTGGCGGTGATGGCCACATAAAAGGTGGAAAAGGGGAAGTACTTGCCCAGGTAGGGAGCCAGCGCCAGCCTCAGCAGCAGCGCGACGAGGGTGAAACCTGCGGCAAGGGCGTATCGTTCTCGGGGAGTTCGGGGATATCCGGGCATACCGCTTCCTCTGATCAAAAGGCTCATGGGCTATCATGGAGGCTGTCGGATTATGGGGCAAAGCGTGAGCATGGGCCGTTTTCTAAGTCCGAGATCCTCCAAGGGTAAAGGAAAAGGTGGCGCCTTCTCCCTCGGCCCCTTGGGCGAAGACCCGGCCTCCGTGACGCTGGACGGCTTTTCTGACGATGGCCAGACCCATGCCGGTGCCGGGAAATTCGGATTCCAGATGAAGCCGCTGAAAAGGGTTGAACAGCCGGTAAATCTGATCGGGGGCAAAGCCGGCACCGTTGTCACTGACGAAATAGACCGTCTCATCCTCCTCCTGTCTGATCCCGAACCGGATCTCCGCCGGCTGTGTATCACGGGTGAATTTCCAGGCGTTGTCCAGCAGGTTCGTCAGGGCAGCCTGCAGCAGCTGCCCGTCCCCTACCACCCGTATGTCCGGTGCCACATGGATCTGCACCTGCCGCTCGGGTTGGCTCTCCTGCAGTTTTTTCAGAATTTCGGCAGCCATGGCGGAAAGATCGACCTGTTCCATTTTCATTTCCAGACGGCCTATCCGGGACAGGTTAAGGAGATCGTCTATCATGTGTCCCATGCGCTCAATACCCGACATGATCATTTCCAGGTATTCAAGCCCCTGGCCCTGCAGCTGGTCCCGGTATTTTTTCGCCAGGAGATGGGCGAAACCGAAAATATTGCGCAAAGGTGAGCGGAGGTCATGTGAAACGGAATAATTGAAGGAGGCCAGTTCCTGCTGCGCTTCCTTGAGCTGCGCAGTCCGTTCTTCCAGCTGTTTTTCCAATTCCGATACCCGTGCCTGCAGATATTCCGCCGGTTGCCGATGCATATGCTCTCTCCGTTTCCTTTTCTTTTGTCCTTCCTCTTTTGTAATTATATATTACTTATTATAATATTTAATAAAAAGCGGATGAAATGCCATTACTCTTCCAGATAAAGGGATTACATGAAGATACTTATCGTCGACGACAACGAGCCCTATCGAAAACTCCTCTCTGCTATCTTTACGGACCGGGGATGGGAGGCGTTGGACGCTCCCGACGGCACCAGGGGAATGGAACTGCTCAGGGAACAAATTCCGGACGTGATCCTTTCGGACATCATGATGCCGCGCATGGACGGCTTCCAGTTCCTGCGGGCATTGCGCACCTCTGCCTTCGGCGACATCATTTTCATCTTTTATACTTCCACCTATACCAAGACCAGCCATCGTGATTTCGCCCTGGCGCTGGGTGCAGATGCCTATATCGCCAAGCCTCTGGATCCGGAGGCAATCGTCCAGGTCCTGATGGGCATTCTCGACCGCAAGGGACTGAGGCCTGAGCGCCGGGAGTTGCCGAGCGAAGAGGAATTTCTCCGCCTGCACAGCCTTTTTCTCTCGGAAAAGCTCATGGAAAAGGCGGAAGAGCTGCGGAAGGAATCGGTGGAACACCGGCGAATCGAAGACGAACTGATGCATTTGAGGGAAAAGGAGCGGCAGCGGCCGGGGGGCTACGCTCTGGGGCAGGAGACGGTCGGGCAGGGTTTCCCGACGGTGAGCCCGCAGAGCGTACTGTCCGTTGAGATAGACGACGAAGTCTATACCCCCCTTAACAGGGCCGAGGCCCTTTGCCGGTCCATTGCCGAAGCTGGTTTACCGGATAGCGAAGGGTACCGTCTCGTGGAGAAGATCTGTCTGTCCATAGGTAAGCTGCGCAACCTGGTCATGGAGCTCGCGCGGAATTTTCTGCTTCCACGAAGCGCCGTCCTTGCTCCGATTCGTCGCATTCAGATAATGATGGATGTCCTGAAAAAAGATTATGCCGCATTCAGTGCCACTCTGGGTTCAAGGCTGGAGGAGATGGAAGGCCTGCTCAGACAGTTTGCCGGATTTGTCGAGGACCTGTTGAAGCTGGGAAACGTGGCGAAGCAGACGTTGAAAAACGAGCCGGTGGATATAACGGGGCTTGCGGGCGAGATTCTGGCGGGGCTTAGGCAGTCCTCACCCCATCGCAGGTGCGAATTCAGCATTCAGCCCGGTCTGAATGCCGTAGGCGACCACCTGTTGTTGAGAACGGCACTGGAGCAACTCCTGGAAAATGCCTGGAAATATACAGTGGCGCGGGACGAGACGAGGATCACCGTCGGCTCCAGAATCGAAGGGGGGAAAAAACCGGAGTATTACGTGAGCGACAACGGCATCGGCTTTCCCGCCGAAAAGGCCGGGAGCATCTTCAAGGCCTTTGGCAAAGCCCACGAGCCCCCGGGAGTTGCGGGCAACGGCATCGGCCTGACTCTGGCAAAAGCCATAGTAAGGCGCCATGGGGGAGATATCCGCTGCGAGGCCGAAGCTGGCCGTGGCGCTACTTTCTTTTTCACCATCTGAAAGCCTTTCCCTGTTCGTGGATGTGTCATTGTACCTCCGTGCCACCGTTTTCGTCCCTTGCCTATGTCCGCAGTTGAAAACAATTGGAAAAAATGGAAAAATTTATGAGGTAATTCTTTGATTCCGGTGCCGGTTGTGTTATTGATGCTGGGCTGACACAGCTCGGAAGGGAGAATGGGAGTGACGGGAAGAGCAAAAAGGGGCAAAACTGAAGGTCCGATTCTGAAGAAATGTTCCACCGGAATAAAGGGGCTGGACGAAATAACCGGAGGAGGCCTGCCCCAGGGGCGGCCGACCTTGGTCTGCGGCGGTACCGGCTGCGGCAAGACCCTGCTGGCCATGGAATTTCTGCTGCGTGGTGCCCTGAACTACGGTGAGCCGGGCGTTTTCATGTCCTTCGAGGAGAAGCCCGACGAGCTGGTGCAGAACTATGCCTCCCTTGGCTTCGACCTGGAGGGCTTGGTTGCGCAGCACCGGCTTGTCCTGGAATACGTCTACATCGAGCGGAGTGAGATAGAGGAGACGGGAGAATACGACCTGGAAGCCCTCTTCATCCGCCTCGGCCATGCCATCGACTCCATCGGCGCCAAGCGGGTCGTGCTCGATACCGTGGAGGCGCTGTTCTCTGGCTTTTCCAACGAATCAATCCTGCGGGCGGAATTGCGGCGGTTATTCAGGTTCCTGAAAAGCAAAGGGGTAACAGCCATCATTACCGGTGAACAGGGGGAACGGACCCTGACCCGCTACGGACTGGAAGAGTATGTGGCCGATTGCGTCATCTTCCTCAACCACACCGTTTCCGACCAGATTGCCACGCGTCATCTGCGGATCATCAAGTACCGCGGTTCTTCCCACGGCACCAATGAATATCCTTTCCTCATCGACCAGCAGGGCTTTTCCGTCATGCCGATCACCTCGCTGGGCCTCGATCATCCCGCTTTCACCGAGCGTATATCCACCGGCATCCCCCGCCTGGATACAATGCTTGGCGGGGAAGGTTATTTCCGGGGGAGCAGTATCCTTGTCTCCGGTACGGCGGGCACCGGCAAGAGCAGCATGGCCGCCCACTTCGTGGACGGGGCCTGCAGTCGAGGGGAACGCTGCCTTTACTTTGCCTTCGAGGAATCCCAGAACCAGATCATCCGCAATATGCGCTCCATCGGCATAGATCTGGAACAGTGGGTGAAAAAGGGGCTGCTCCGCTTCCACAACACCCGGCCTTCCCTCTACGGACTGGAGATGCACCTGGTCGCCTTGCATAAGGAAGTGGAGCGATTCGACCCGGCGGTGGTGGTGGTCGATCCCATCTCAAACCTGGTGACCGCTGCCGCCCCAAAAGAGGTCAAGGCCATGCTTTCCCGGCTGATCGACTACCTGAAACTGAAAAGGATCACCGCATTCTGCACGGATTTGACTTCAGCCGGGGGGGGGATTCTGGAACAGACCGAAGTGGGGGTGTCGTCGCTCATGGATGCATGGCTTCTGCTGCAGAACATCGAAGGGAGCGGCGAGCGCAACCGCGGCCTGTACATCCTCAAGGCCCGCGGTATAGCCCACTCCAACCAGATCAGGGAATTCTTCCTTACGGATCGAGGAATCGCCTTGCGTGACGTTTACGTGGGACCTGGAGGGGTATTGACTGGAACGGCCCGAATAGCCCAGGAGGCCCGGGATGCGGCGGCAAGTACACTGCACCGCCAGGAGATCGAGCGCAAGCAGCGTGAGCTGGAGCGGAAGAAAAAGACGGTGGATGCGCAGATTATTGCGCTGAAGACGGAATATGAGCTGGAGCGGGAAGAATTGCAGCAAGCAGTTGCCCAGGAAAGGCTCCGTGACGATGTTGTCATGAAGGAAAGCATGGAGATGGCCAGGGCGCGGCAGGCGGATGCGGTGCCGACGACTGCCGGCGGGAAACAAGGTCGGGGAGGGCGTAAGCGATGATCGCTGCAGAAGGAAAGAGGGTTCACAATGGAGATGGGGAACAGTGGATCCTTAGATTGTACGTGGCAGGGCAGACGCCTAAATGCCTGACCGCCTTCGCCAATCTGAAGAAAATCTGCGAGGAGCACCTGGCAGGGCAATATCGCATTGAAATCATCGACCTGCTCGTCCATCCGGAGTTGGCCAAAGGGGACCAGATACTCGCTTTGCCGACCCTGGTGAGGAAACTTCCCGAGCCGGTGAAAAAAATCATCGGTGACCTGTCCAATACGGAGAAGGTGCTGGTCGGACTGGACATCCGGCCATTCAAGTAAAGCCGGCAAATATCTTTTATAGTATCCGGAGCAGGCGATGGGGAAGAGAAAAAAAGACACAGCCGAGCCTGCGGACAAGGCCCTCAAGGACTTCGAACTGGCCCTGGAACGGACAAGTACGGGGAAATATCTCCTGCGCCTTTACGTCGCCGGAACTACGCCCAATTCCCGTCGGGCCATCGAGAACGTGCGGAAGATATGCGAGGAGCATCTCAAGGGGCGATACGAGCTTGAGATCGTCGATATTTACCAGCAGCCCATTTTTGCACGGGAAGGGCAGATCGTCGCGGCTCCCACCCTGGTGAAGGAGCTGCCGCCGCCGCTGCGGAAATTCATTGGTGACATGTCCCAGACGGAGCGGATTCTCCTGGGACTCGACGTGCGCCGGAAAAAGTAGCTGGATGGGAACCGGCATGGCAAAGGCCAAAAAAACAAAAGAGCAGCTCCTGGCAGAGAACGAAGAATTGCGCCTGCGCCTTGAAGAAGCGGAGGAAATTCTCCGCGCCATCCATAGCGGCGAAGTGGATGCCCTGGTGGTGAAAGCTCCCGGCGGAGAAAGAATCTACACCCTGGAAGGTGCGGATTTTGCGTACCGGGTTCTCGTGGAGTCAATGAACGAGGGAGCCGTCACACTTGCTCCCGACGGCACCATTCTCTACTGTAACCGGGTGCTGGCGACCATGCTCAGGGCCCCGCTGGAGAAGGTCATTGGTTCGGCATTCATTGATTTCGTTGCCCCTGCCGATGCCGCCGATTTCATATCCCTGATGGAGATGTGCGGGGAGGGGAGAAAGCGTGACCTGGATATGGTGACCGGGACCGGGGAGACCCTCTCCGTGTTGGTATCCTGCGCTGCCATGGAAGCGGACGGACGCCGGGGACTGACCCTGGTGGTGACTGACCTTTCGGAGCAGATTTCGGCCCAGCAGGCCCTGCAGGCGGAAATCGTCCGGCGCTTGCAGACCACGGAGGAACTGCGCCGAAGTGAGCAACTGCTCATGCACCAGGGGCGGCAGGCCGCCATGGGTGAAATGATCGGCAACATCGCCCATCAGTGGCGCCAGCCCCTGAACGCCCTGGGGCTGATGGTGCAGAAGCTGCAGCTCTTGAGCCGTGCCGGCAGCTTGAACGGCGAGTTCCTGGATGATTTTTGCAGTAGATCCATGGATACCATCATGCACATGTCGAAGACCATCGACGACTTCAGGAATTTCTTCAGGGGCGATCGGGAAAAGGCACCATTCAGGGTTCTCGATGTTATTCGAAATACGCTCTCCCTTATAGAAGGAACATTCTCTCAAAATCAGATTACCGTTCGCATCGATGCCGCAGGAGACCCTGTCATTACCGGTTACTCCAATGAATACTCCCAGGTTCTCCTCAATGTTCTTCTCAATGCCAGGGATGCCTTCGTCATGAGGGAATGCCGTGAACCTCGGCTCGTTACGGTGCGGGTGTTCCCGGAAGGGGAGCGGACGGTTGTCTGCATTACGGACAATGCGGGGGGGATCGACGATGCAATCCTGAACAGGATTTTCGATCCCTATTTCACCACCAAAGGGCCGGATAAGGGGACCGGTGTCGGACTTTTCATGTCAAAAACGATCATCGAAAAGAATATGAATGGCAGGATCAGCGCGTCCAACACCGGGAGAGGCGCCACTTTCCGGATCGAGGTTTGATTATGGCGGTATGTGAGAGAGACAGACGAGCCCGGATCCTCATTGCCGAAGATGATCCTGTCGCCAGCAACCTGTTGCAGAACCTGTTAGACCTGGTCGGTTTCGACTCCGATGTGGCGCCGACCGGAGTCGATGCGGTGAATATGTGGGAGCAGGGATACTACGACCTGATAACGATGGATGTGCAAATGCCGCGGATGGACGGACTGACCGCGACGCGCATCATCCGCCAGAGAGAGAAGGCAAAGGGAGAACATATCCCCATCGTTGCCATGTCAGCCCATACCTTCCGCGAGGACGAGGAAAAAGGATATGCCGCCGGCATGGATGCCTACCTTACCAAACCACTTGACCTGGATCGAGGATTGACGACCATCAGGGAGCTCATAGAAAAACAGCGGAGCACCTGCGACAGCCCGAATTAGTCCTTCCTATCAACTCCTTAAGGCCGGAATCGTGAAACAGAATGTCGATCCCTTCCCCGGCTCCGATTCCACCCAAATCCTGCCGCCGTGGCGCTCGACGATCTTCTTGCACGAGGCGAGACCGATGCCGGTTCCCTGATACTCGTCCTGGCCGTGGAGCCTCCTGAATATCTGAAAAATCTGCTCGAAATACTTCCTTTCAATGCCGATGCCGTTATCCTGCACCGCGAACAGCCATTCGTCATTATCCCTGCGGGCCGAAACGTGAATTTCCGGGGAGACATCCCTTTTCCTATACTTGATGCCGTTGGAAAGCAGATTCTGGAAGAGCTGCATGAGCTGTGTTTCATCCCCCTCCAAGACGGGAAGGGGGCCGCTGCCGATGCGGGCGCCGCTCTCCCGGATCACCGCATCCAGATTTGCCACGGCTGCAGCAAAGGGCTTGCCGGCATCAATGGGTGCGAAGCTGATGCCGCGGGAAATGCGGGAGTAGGCCAGCAGCCCTTCGATCAGCTTCTGCATCCGGGCGGCGCCATCGACGGCAAAATTGATATAGGTTTCCGCCTTGGCGTCCAGCCTTCCCTTGTACTTTCGTTCCAGAAGCTTCACGTATCCGGCGACCATCCTCAGGGGTTCCTGCAGGTCGTGGGAGGCGATGTAGGCAAACTGCTCCAGCTCACGATTCGACCGTTCCAGCTCATCCAGAACCCTTTTCCGCTCCGAAATATCCCGTACTACCGCCAGAAGCCTGTCCTTGCCCCCCAGTACCACCTTTTTCAGGCTTACCTCCACCCAAAAACGGGTGCCGTCCTTAGCCAGGGCCAGCCATTCCTCCAATTGCGGCTCTCCCGCTGTGGCGCGACGCCCCACCTCCATGGCCCGTTCCTGGGTATAACCAGCCGAAACGACGCTCAAATCCTCCACGTTCAGTCGCAGGACCTCCTCGTAACTGTATTTATACAGCTCCAGCACT
The DNA here is from genome assembly GCF_022808985.1 of Geotalea sp. SG265. Taxonomy (GTDB): domain Bacteria; phylum Desulfobacterota; class Desulfuromonadia; order Geobacterales; family Geobacteraceae; genus Geotalea. The sequence continues at coordinate 21,236 of NZ_JAKZFT010000019.1, forward strand.
TTCTGGTTCACGTCCAGAATGGCTCCCGATTGGGCGCACTGGACAAAGAGGCCGTCGTTGGCCGAGTTGAAAATGGTCCGATAGTTGGCTTCGGAGATTTTCAGGGCTTCTTCGGCCTCTTTCCGGTCCTGGATGTCCTCGACAATGGCAATGACCCGCGCCGGCCGCTCTTCCTCGTCAAGACAGGCGGCAGCGCTGACTCTCACCCAGACGACGGTGCCATCCTTGCGGATATTGCGTTTTTCGATGAAAAGGCTGTTCACCTCACCCGACAGCACCCGGTTCAGCTCCGAGACGTTCCGCTCCACATCGGCCGGGTGGGTTATGCGCATGAAATTGAAGTCTGGATGCAGGACCTCCATCTCTTCGTAGCCGAAAATATTGCAGTAGGCCCGGTTTACCGCGTGAAATCTGCCATGGACATCCATGATGGCCATGCCGATGGGGGCGTTGACGAAGAACTCCCGGAACCTTTCCTCGCTTTCCCGGAGCCGCTTGCTGAGGGTTTCCAGTTCGGCGGCATGTTTTTCGACGGCATTGCGTGCCTCGATGTGTCTGATGGCCAGGGAAGCGAGCTGGCAGAGCTGGGTAAGCATCACTTCGTCTTCTTCGTCGAATTCCCCGTTTCGTTTGTGGGAAACGAGAACCAGACCGTTTGCTTCCCTCCCTGTTCCTTCCAGTCTGGCACCCAGCAGACCGTTAAGCGGTGCATGCCCTTTCGGCAGTCCCCACCACAGCGGATGATTGACCAGCTCCTCCTGGGTCAGGCGAATGGTTCCCGCTTTTTCCAGGAGCTCCATGTAAACGCCGCCGTGGTCGACGGTGAAGGAGACGTCGGTGGGGCAGGGGGAGATCTTGGCATCGTGGGCTATGGCACCCAAGGTTATTCTTCCCATTTTGTAGCCATGGCCCGAGGCTGCAATCCGCGCATCGGTGACCGCCAGGGCTCCTTCGACAGTTCGGTTGAGGGTGCCTTCGATGGTGGTTTCACTCAGCACCCGGGATGAAACTCCCACGAGGATCATGAGCCGGTCGAGGGTCTGCAGAACCCTCTGTTCGTTGGCCTTGAGCGCTTTTTCGGTCAGGGCATAGTCCTTGAGCAGCAGGGCGTTCTTCAGGGCAAGGGTAATGGTGGATGCGGCTTTATTGGCGAAGTCAACCTCCATGTCGGTGAATTTCCGTTCCGGACGGTGGTAGTGGATGGACATGTTTCCCACCATTTTTTTACTGATGCTCAGGGCTACGTCGAGAATGGCGTTGATGCCGTAACGGTGGATCAGCTCACTGTTCACCCGGTCGTCATGGAGGGGATCGTTGATGACGACCGCCTTCCCCTGTTGCACTGCCAGTGCCGAGTAGGATAGCTCTTCCGCGGCCAGGCGCTTGTTCAGCATCTCCTCTGGCATCCCGTACGTGAACCGGGCGACCCAGCCGTGGTCCTCCTCCAGGAAAATAACAGCCGATTCGGCACCGACGGTCCGTGCAACCTCAACCACGACTTTGTTCATGATGCTGTCGATGTCAAGCTGGGAGTGGATCAGGATGTTGATATGGTTCAAGGCATCGCTGTATTTTTTGCCAAGCTCATTTTGCTCGGTGCTTTTCCTGTCTTGATCGGACATATGATCCTCGCGGGGCAGAAGGTTGGGATGCTTGCCGTCCATAGTCATTCCCCGGCTGTTCCGTGTTGGCGCCTGCTTTCCTCCGGCAGGTGCGGTACGGTAAAGGAAAAGGTTGATCCCTGCCCCGGTGCCGATTCAACCCATATCCTGCCGCCATGCCGTTCTACGATCCTTTTGCATGAGGCAAGACCGATCCCTGTGCCGGAATACTCGTCGCGTGTATGGAGGCGCTGGAAGATCTGGAAGATACGGTCGAAATATTGATCTTCTATGCCGATGCCGTTGTCCCGGACGGATACGACCCAGGCCTCGGCCGTGTGCCGTGCCGAAACCCGGACGAGCGGCTTTACGTCCTGGCGCCGGTACTTGATTGCGTTGCCGATCAGGTTCTGGAAGAGGATGAAAAGCTGTGTCCTGTCCCCCCAGACCACCGGCAGGTCGTCTGCCTCCACCGTTGTGCCGCTTTCGCCTATTGTTGCGGCCAGGGCGGTGGTCACCGCCATGACTGTTGTGTTTAGGTTCACCTCTTCGAATTTTTCCCCGCGATTGATGCGCCCATAGGAGAGCAGGTCTTCGATCAGGGTCTGCATCCGCTTTGCCCCTTCGGCCGCATAGTCGATATAACGGTCAGCATTCTCGTCCAGCTGCCCCCGATAGCGCTTGTCCAGCAGTTGGACATAACTGGCCACCATCCGCAGCGGTTCCTGCAGGTCGTGGGACGCTACATAGGCGAACTGCTCCAAGTCCCTGTTGGAGCGGAGCAGCTCCTCAAGGGTCCTCTTCAGCTCGTCTTCCGCCTGCTTCCGAACAGTGTAGTCGTGGACGATGCCCATGAGCTCCTTGACCCGGCCGTCCTCTTCCACCAGGGGCACGTAGGTGACGTGCAGGTATCGATTCCCACCGTCGCCGGCAGGGATTTCCAGTTCCAGGTGCTGCACGCTTGCCGTTTCCTGCGCCTTATTCAGGATCGGACGCCACCGGGTATACATCTCGGGCCATATCTCCTCATCCACTTGCCCGATCAACCGGGAAGCGGACAGGCCGATGGCCCGGACGGCGGCGGGGTTCACATACCGGATGCGCAGATCCTGGCCGAAGATGACGATCATGTCGGGAATGTTCTCCAGGGCGAGACGAAAGCGCTTCTCCTCGGCGCGCAGGTGAGCCGCCATCTCCAGGATGACCCGGCGCAACCGGCTGACCTCCAGTGGAGCTAGGGGATCATCGGGTGCTTCTGCTGTTGAGTCCCCCATGCCCCGGGTGGCCTTCTCCAGCCGCTGCAGGGGGAGAGCGATTGTGCGGGCCACCACGTAGGCCAGGAGAAAAGCCAGTGCCAGCGCGGGAATGGAAAAGCCGATTTCCCGGTAAAGGGCTTTCCGAACCGGCGTGAATGCCACTTCGACTGGGGTTCCTGCACCGACAAACCAGCCGATATCCTGCATGGGCACTCGTGCTGAAATCCATTCTCCCGTGCGCAGTACCGGTACGGCAATGCCGACCTGGGGCTTTTTCGTTTTCACCGCCATCTGCAGGATCGGGTCTTCTTTCATCCACTCTGTCCGATAGTTCCAGCGAAGGGTCTGATAGGTGCTGTGGTAGACAACAAAACCCCGGCTGTCGAAGATGGCGTAGGCACCCTTATCGAGCCGCTGCTGGGTGAGGGTCAGCTCGCCCAGCCGTTCCGGCTCTATGGTGGCTACGATTACCCCGCGAAGAACGCCCTTGACGCGGCAGGCGGTGGCAATGAAGAATGTCGGTGCAACAGTTTTTATTCCTTTGCGGCTGAGATCGCAGATGCTCCATTCCGCCCCGGCGGCAACTTTGGCGAAACAAGGTAGATGGGAAAGATCATTTCCCTCCATTCCCGGCTGGCTCGAAGCAAGAATCTTCCCCTGTGGACTCACCCAATTGAAGTTCCGTACGGAAGCATGATGGGAGGCGGTAGTCGTCAGGAGTCGTCTGGCCTTGGGCAATACCGGCGGCGAGAACATGTTTATTGACTCTCCGATGGAGTGGTTTTCACGCCAGACACCCTCCACGTATCCGGAAAATGCCATGGCTACACCCTTTGCCACCTCCAATTCCGTCTTCATCGCCTCCATCCGCCGCATTTTGTACCGATCGTTGTAGATCCAGGTCAGAAGCAGCCCTTGGGGCAGGAGTACGAGGGTGATGAGCAAGAACAGCCGTGCCCTGATGCCCGCCGGCAGTACCCTGGCCAATCCCTTTATTTGTGTCTTTGCCATGACAGGATCTTTGCCGTTCACCGCGCCCGTTCCATTTTATTAATTTTAAAATTAAATCATTATAATTTTACACCGTTGGCGAAACGTTAACAATGGCCGGCAAGGACGCAGCTTCCCTTTTGGAGAAGCGACGATCCGGATGTCCGGAATCCCGGCCTACAGGAAACGAGGGTCTATTCACATGGCTGAAATCGATTGGGAGAGGACGACAAAGGGAATGAGGTTGGCTTGTGGTTGAAGTATAGAGAGGGAGGGTGACGTCTGCCTAAAACCGGCAGCCTGTTCCCAGGCTGCGTTTACGGCTCCTAGGTTTGGCTAGGCTCGAGTTGCCGCGCCCCCGGGTGATGAACCTGGCATGTGGTGCTGGGCTAATCGCTCAAGATGTTAGCTCTTCTCCCGCAGTTCCCGGATTATCTCCAACTGGCGCTGATAGATGAAGACGGAGAGGATGCGTTCTGACTCGGAGGTGTGCTGAAAGGTCAAGGCACACTCGTGGGGCGGCCCGGGGCCGATCCGTACCATCTTTGCCGGCACGTCGATCTCCACCACCTTCCCCTCATGCATGATCTTGATGTGCAGGCTCAGGTCTTCCGCCGTTTCCAGATTGCTGCCGAGAAGGGTCGTCAGACTGCACCCGCCGAGGGATATGTCACGGACGACGCCGGGAACGGTCTTGTCGTCTGCATGGAGGTTGATGTTGAGAGGAATCCTCAGCTTGACGCGCACCGTGTTTCGCTTGTCGATCAATACTTCGGCATAGGAAAAATTGCCCAGGCATACCAGTTGGTGGGGTAGGTCCAGGTAAACCAGCCGTCCTATGACACTCATGTTGAAAAAAGGCGCCTGAACGATGGTTTCCGTGCTGTTGGCGATGGCTGCCACCTGCAGGGGGGTCGCCTTGAATTCGACGTTTTTCCCCCTGAAATCGAATATCGTGGCGTTGTTGCAGATGGGGAGCTCTTTGTAAATATTCAGCAGCGAAATGGACGGATTGGTTTCCCTGGCAAAGACGTCCCGGAAAATGGCAAGAATCGCCGCTTCGTCGTCACTTTTGGAGGAGAGGATGACCTCCCTGTAAGCAGATAAAGTCATGGTATTTCTCGGTCCAGAGGTTGTCGGTGCTCATGGGCTGTTATTTTTATGTCCTTTATTTCGGGGTCTTATTCTCCTTTATCGGCTACAGCCATATGAGCATTAATTTTTTTATTGCCGGTTCAAGGCATGGAAGGCGGGCATATTTGGTATACTTTACCGGTAGTTATCACATGGATGGAGGATTCCGTGAAGGCTGCCCTTCTCATCGTCCGTATCCTTTTGCTGGTCCTGCTGCCAACCTTTCCCGCCCTGGCCGCCGACCCCCTGCCGGTGGTTGAACGCCAGGAACTGAGGGTGAACCTGGTACCGGATCGGCATCTTCTGGAGGGAGAGAGCCTCGTTACCTTTGCTCCCTTTGCCGGACGGGTTTTTCTGAATCTCTCTTCAGCCGCTGCCATCGACCGTATTTCTGTGGCAGGCAAGGGGGTACACTATACCTTTTCCGGCGGTGCACTTGCCGTGGACCTGCCGAAGGAAAGAGGAAATGCCCCGGCAACGGTCCGCATCGCCTACCGCATAACCTATGGAAAGCAGGTGCCGGAGCATCCCGCCAGCAGCGAGGACCCCACCTATGGCGTGACCGGCTCCATAACTCCCGCCGGAGTGTTCCTCGGCAGCGATGCCGGCTGGTATCCGGACCCCCAGGTATTGCCCAAATACCGCAAAGTTAAGGTTACCGCCCCGGCGGGGATGGAAGCGGTTACTTCGGGCAAGCGCCTGGAGCGTGAGACCGGGAAGAAGGTTTTCCGCTCAGTTTGGGAGGAGAAGCGGCCGACAGGGGAACTTTCTCTGTCAGCTGGTCCCTATGATATCAGGGAACGGCAGGTGAACGGGGTGGCGATTTATACATATCTCTATCCACAGAACGCACGGCTTGCGAAAACGTACCTGGATGCTGCAGTCAAGTACATCGGCATGTACAGCAAGCTTTTCGGCCCCTACCCATTCGACAAATTTGCCGCCGTGGAGAATTTCTTTCCCACCGGTTACGGCTATCCCTCCTACACCCTCCTGGGGAGCACGGTCATCCGCCTGCCCTTCATCGTCGATACCAGCTTTCCCCATGAAATAGCCCACTGCTGGTGGGGCAACGGCGTGCGGGTTGACTACCGGGAAGGAAATTGGTCCGAGGGGCTTGTCACCTATCTGGCCGACTATCTCCTTGAGGAGAAGAAATCTCCTGCCGCTGCCCTCGATTACCGCCTGCGCCTGTTGAGTGAGTATGCATCGCTGGTGAAGCCCGACCGGGACTTTCCCCTGCGGCACTTCATGGGGCGCGTGGATGCCCCTTCCCGTGCCGTTGGCTACGGTAAGGCCGCCATGGTTTTCCACATGGTGCGCAACAGGATCGGCGACAAGGCTTTCTTCGGGGCGCTGCAGGATGTATTCAGGGAGAAACTGTTCAAAACCGCCACCTGGAGTGATTTTGCCAAGGCATTTTCCCGTCGTGCCGGAAAGGACCTCTCGCCATTCATGACCCAGTGGCTGGTCCGGCCGGGGGGGCCGCATCTCTCCTTCGAGGGGGTGACCCTGAGGCGCAAAGGAAGGGGATGGCAGGTCTCCGGAAACATCGTTCAGCAGAATTCGCGCCCTTATGACCTGACGCTGCCACTGCGGGTGGAGGGGAAAAACGCGTCGGTCCTGGAGAAGGTGCCCCTTTCCGGCAGAACATCTCCATTCAGGATTTCCCTGCTCAGCCGACCGCGCCGTGTCATTATGGATCCTGATGCAGAGGTTTTCCGCGTGCTCTCTCCGGAAGAGCTGCCGCCGACGGTGAACCTGGTCAAAGGCTCCGGGAAACTCGCCCTCGTGGTTACCGACACCTGTCAGGCTGAGGAGGGGACGCTCCGCGATCTTCTCCAATCCTTGGGGCAGGGGGCGGCACCGGTTGTGTCCGAGGAGAAGCCGGGCATCCGCCTTGCCGACTACGATTTGCTCTTTTGCGGAATGCCGCGGCAAAAGAATTTTCCCCTCGAATTTCCCGCCGGTATAGGTGCGGCGCCCAAGCAGTTCACCCTTGGCGGAGACCGCTACAGCGATTTTTACGACCTGCTTTTCGTCGTCACCCGTCATCCGCTCGCCGAGGACAGAACGGCCGCCCTATTTCTTCCCCTTTCCCGGGATGCCGCCGACAAATATGCCCTGAAAATCACCCACTATGGCAAGTACGGCTATCTGGCCTTCAGCGGTGGCGAAAACCGGCGGAAGGGTACCTTCTCCCCCGCGGGCAACGTGGTGGAATTCGAGGAAAAATGACGCAAATGCTTGAGCTGTGCACTCCTCCTGCCGATAAGTTATGTAACGGACTTATGTGCAAGAGCCCATGAGGTGGAGGAACGAAAATGAACGAGTATTACGTGCCGGTAGCTATCGAGAGCATCGAAGCGGATATATTTCCTGACATTGCCCTGTTTCTCAAGAGTGGCAATAATTATGTGCTGTACAAAAGCCATGGAAGAAATTTCAATCTGGAAGACGCCGCCCGGCTCATGGGCAACAGTGTCGCTTGTCTCTATGTGCGATCGGCGGACATGGAGGCCGTGACCGAATACATGGAAAGCAATGCGGGGCGGTTGCTGAAAAGTGACGTATTCGACGGCAAGACCAAGGGAAAGATCATCTACCAGACTTCTATCAACTATGTGGGTGATCTTTTTCAGCATCCGGAAAAGGTGGAAGACTTCGACCGGAGCAGGCGGTTGATGGAAAACCTCCTGCTGTATCTTTCGTCGGACCGGGAAGCCCTGCACTCCCTGGAGACGGTCATGTCATATAATTACCACACCTTCATCCACAGTTTGCAGGTGACGGCCCTTTCCATCCTTCTCCACGCCAAATTATATCTCATTGCCCGTGACGAACTGGAAGATGTGGGCATCGGCACCCTGCTCCACGATTTTGGCAAAATCTTCGTTCCCCAGGAGATCCTGAACAAGTCGGTAAAACTGACAGAGGCCGAACTTGCCCAATTCAGGAAACACCCGGAGGAAGGCTATCGGTACCTGAAGGAGAAAACCAGGTTCAGCGAAATATCTCTGGATATCGTTCGCTATCACCACGAGCGTAACAACGGCACCGGCTATCCACACGGCCTCAGGGGAGCGCAAATCCCCCGCAGCGCCCAGGTGTGTTCCCTCTGCGATCTGTACTGCACTCTGACCATGGACCGTACCGGCCGAAAGGCGCTGCCTCCCAACATCTCACTGAACATCATCAGGCAGGAGATGAGGGATTCCTTCAACAACAGGCTCGTGGACGCTCTCGAATCGCTGGTCTGCGTGGAGGACACGGCCATGTCGCTGTAGCAGCGCTGCGTAAAAACGACGATCAGCATTTGACCTCGGGCTTCCATGGGGCTATAGTGCGGAAAAATTCCTTTCCGAGGTGGAAATGTCACAACGTGCCATGCTTTGCCCTCGATGCCGGCGGCTGATCGGCAGCAGCGAATCTTCCTGCTCCTGGTGCGGTACGCCACGCCCCAAAGGGGTCTGGCGCATTTCCGCCTGGACCCGTGGCGCATTGGACGGCGACTGGCTGATCAAGGCCATTATCACCGGCAACATCGCGTTTTACCTCCTCTCGCTGCTTCTGGGCGCCCGGGGCATCTTGGCAAACCCTCTCAATCTGCTGTCACCGGACCAGACTGCCCTTATGCTGCTGGGGGCAACCGGCACGTTCCCCATCGAACGTCTTGGCCGGCTCTGGTCGCTGGTCTCAGCCAATTACCTCCATGGTGGCATTCTCCATATTTTCTTCAACCTGATGGCCCTGCGTCAGATTGCCCCGTGGGTGATCCAGGAATACGGCCCCAGCCGCATGTTCACCATTTATACCCTGGGGGGTGTCTGCGGATTCTGGGTATCCTATCTTGCCGGGGTACCCTTTACCATCGGCGCCTCGGCGGCAATCTGCGGCCTGATTGGGTCACTGCTCTATTTCGGTAAAAGCCGGGGGGGGACCTATGGTGCGGCTGTCTATCGCGAGGTAAGTGGGTGGGTGGTGGGGCTGGTGCTGTTCGGTTTCGTTTTTCCCGGAATAAACAACTGGGGCCACGGTGGCGGCATTGTCGGCGGCATTGCCCTGGGAAAGCTGCTTGGCTATGAGGAGCGGCGCCGGGAGAATGCGCTTCATCACTTGCTTGCTTTGGCCTGTGCCGTGGCAACCGTTGCCGTTCTCGGCTGGGCGGTATTCAGTGCCTTCATGGTCAAGGGAGCAAATCTCTAATGTGCAGATTTTACGACGAAAACACCGTTGCCGGAAAGAGAGAGGAAAAGGAAAGATGGTGAAAACTGTACTGCTTTTACTGGTGCTATTTGCTTCCGCTGCCCAAGCGGAGATTTATACCTGGAAGGATTCCCGGGGAGTTACCCACTATACCAACAGCACCGTTGAAATCCCGGCCCGGTACCGCGCCAAGGCAAAGGTCCTGAATCTGGGGCCGGAGCAGAAGGACCAATCGGCGGCACCACCTGCTTCTTCGCCTGCTCCGCCTGCGGCTGCCGTGCCTGCGTCTCCTCCCGGAGCCGGAACCCAGATACAGCTTACTCCTTCCAATCCCTCACCTGCTGCCGTTCCTGCACCGCCTCAACGGGATCGGCGGCCGGGCGTGCGGCAATCGACTGCCGTTCTGGAAACGGACTAGCAGATAGTTGCATTCTAAATATGATCCACCGCAATAAGGAATGGATTGAACAGTCGGGCCTGGTGCAGAAAGTCCATGGTTATGTCGTAGCCGTGGCACATGATGTTTCCCAATCCGTGCTCCGTTTCCAGATAAAGGAGAAAGGGGAGGTTTCCGGTGACGGTGAAGCCGAATTCTTCCGCCATGACCAGCGCGGTGCGGGACTCGAATTGCTCCCCCAGGTCCCTGCTTGCCGCCAGGTAATGCATGGGGAACGCCACAACCTCCCGGTCGAGGCTGTCCATGAAGGCTTGTTTTTCGGACCGGGAGAGCAGGGAAAAATCCGTTCCGCACCAGTTGCTTTCCATGGTGGACAGCAGCGAACGGCACGAGAAGGGTCTCTTACCATAGACGCCGCAAGCACCGTCGCCATTAAGCAGTGGACAGAAACCGATGACCGTGCGCTGCATCCTCAGATACCCTTTCAGGTCAGAGATCTCTCCCACATGTCTGAGAAGTTTTTCCCCATGGGATTTGACCCTGAAGATCTGCTCATCCGTAAGGATTTCCGCCACGCACAGGGCCTCCACATAGGTGCTGTTCACGGCGAGATTGCAGCATTCGCGGCACCCCTTGTGACAATGGATATGTCTGCCGGATGTGCTGTATTTATCCACAAGCCGCCGGGTCAGGCCGTCGAACAGTTCATACTGTCTTTTCGTTTCATCGCGCAATAGCTGCCATCTCTTCTCTTTAGCCATGGGCAGAGTCTAAAGGGAGGAGGAGGGCGGGTCAAGAGAAATCAGGGGCATGGCTTGGGACTGTTCCGTTACCTGGGGCTCGCCATCGGCGATCTGTGCGGCCTCTGTCTCGCCCTGGCCCCTTTCCCTCTCTGGCGCCTGGAGGAGACGGTTCACAAGGACCTTGACTACTTTGAGGACTTCCTGTAGCGTTAAGATCTGATACTGATACACTTGCAGATGTAATGTCACCCATGAAGATGACGGAGGAACGTGATGAAAACAAAGACCGTTCTGGTCGTTGATGACAGCGAGATCGTGGTGGCCATGGCCAGCGATGCCCTTGAAGAGGGTGGTTTCAAGGTTATTACCGCCCCGAACGCAAAGGCGGCGGACAAGCATATCTTTTCCCAGAGCAAGCCTGATCTCATCATTCTCGACGTGATGCTGCCCATCCTCGACGGGGACAAGAAGGCACGGATGCTCAAGGACAATCCCCAGACCAGGGATATTCCCATTCTGCTGCTTTCTTCGAAGCCTGCGGACGAGTTGGCCCGGTTGGTAACCGACTCGGGAGCCGACGGATTCATCCGTAAGCCGTTCATGCCCCGTAACATGGTGGATAAGGTGCGGGATATGCTGAGCTGACAGAGCGAAATAACCGGAACATGAAAGGGGACAGGTATTAAAGCCTGTCCCCTTTTTTTACGGTTTATCGGAGATTCCGGAAGTGCGCTTGACTCTTTCAAGCGGCCTTTCTGAGGGTGAACGAGAAGGTCGATCCCTTCCCCGGGGTGCTCGTTACCCAGATAGTGCCCCCGTGGGACTGGACGATGTGCTTGACGATGGAGAGCCCCAGACCGGTTCCCCCCTTGTCACGGCTTCGCGCTTCGTCCACCCGGTAAAACCGCTCGAAGATGCGGGGCAGGTCCTTGGCCGGAATTCCCAGGCCTGTGTCGGTCACGGAAATTTTCAGCATTTCCCCGTCATCCTCAGCGGTGACTGTCACCGTGCCGTTGTCGGGGGTGTATTTGATGGCATTGTCCAGGAGGTTCACCAGTACCTGATCCAGCTTTCCCTTATCGGCAAGGACCATATGCCTGTCCCCGATCGTCTCTGCATCCAGGCCGATCCCTTTGTCGGCGGCCTTTTGGCTGAGCAGGGTCACCGCCTGCTTTACTGCTGACTTGAGGCTCAGGGGGCGGGGGTCGAGAAGGACCTTGCCCGATTCCAGCTCGGACAATGCCAGCAGATCGGCGATCAGGGACGAGAGCCGCTCACCGTGGTTGTGGATCACCTGGATGAACCTCCGTGCCCGGTCGGGATCGCTTTCCAGCGCCCCTCCCAGCAGGGTTTCCGCATAACCCTGGATAACGGAGACCGGAGTTCGCAGCTCGTGGGAGACATTGGCCACAAAATCCCGGCGTGTGGCGGCCAGCTTCTTCAGGTCGGTGATATCGTGGAAAACCGCCACCACCCCCGTAAGCCGGTCACCGTCAAGGAGCGGCACCCAGTGGGTCAGGATGTAGCAGTCCTTTTCACCGCTCATGCTCATTTCTTCCTGTCGCTCGATGCCGTCGGCCATGGTCTTTCGGTAGGCTGCATGGAGCGCTGGTTGCCGGCTCACCTCCAAGAGGGGCTTTCCTTCCACATCTTCCCTGATTGAGAACATCCTGCGAAAGGCCGGATTGACCAGGGTAACGATGCCCTGGGCATCTGTCACCATCAGTCCCTCCCCCATGCCGCGAAGAATGGTGTCGAGTCTGTTCCTTTCGGCTACGATACTGGTAAGCTGGGTCTCGATCCTTTCCGACATGTCATTCATGACCGCAGCCAGATCCCCTACCTCGTCGCGGCTTTCCCGGGGAACCCTGAGACCGTATTCTCCCTTGCCGATCCTGGCGGCGATGCCGGATATGGTGCGCAGGGAGCGGGAGGTGATGTTGGACATGATGTAGCTGAAAAAGAGGGCTGCCAGAAGGGCGAGCACCAGGGCGATGCCCAGCATCAGGTGCATGTGGGAGCGTGCTTCCTGCAGCCGGGCCAGTGGGAGGGCAAGCCTGATGATTGCCATTTCTCCGTTTTTCAGCACCAGGGGGCGGGCCACATAGAGCATGGGCATCTGCAATGTGGACGAGTAACGGATGGCGGTACCCATTCCCTCTTTGATTGACCTCTGTACTTCGGGACGATGCAGATGATTTTCCAGGTCCTTGAGCTGGCCTGGGGGAACCTCCGAATCGCCGATTACCCTGCCGTCACTTGCAATGATGGTGAGCCTGGCCTTGATTTCCTTGCCGACCGTTGCGGCAATGGCCGGCGCATCCCGGAGCAGGTTATCACCGGCCCTGTCGGCCATGAGGGCTGCCAGTCTGGTCTCGCTGATCAGGTTGTTGCTGATCTCGGCCAGCATGTACCTTTCCAGGGCATGATTCAGGTAGGCATAGATGATCGCCCCCATGAAAAGGACCAGGCAGAGGTAGGAGAGCATCAGTTTCAGGCGGAAGCTCGTTTTCATTGCTCCTCCATTTTATAGCCGAAACCCCTGATGGTTTTGATCATCTCCCCTGCCTCCCCCAGTTTTGTCCTGAGCCGTGTCACGTGGGTATCCACCGTCCGGGTGTCTCCCACATAGTTATAGCCCCATACATCCTGAAGCAGTGTTTCCCTGCTCTGCACCCGTCCCCGGCGTTCGGCCAGGTTTAAGAGCAGCTTGAATTCGGTCGTGGTGAGGGCGATCTCCTCGTTTTCGATCAGAACCTGGTGCCGTTCCGTATCGATATGTACCGGACCAATGACTATTTTGCAGGCGGGTGCAGCGGGGGCGGAACGGCGGAGCACCGCCCTGATCCGCAGCAACAGTTCCCTGACGGAGAAGGGCTTGACCACGTAATCGTCCGCCCCCACCTCGAATCCCACTACCCGGTCGATCTCCTCGCCTCGGGCGGTAAGCATCATGATGGGAATCGCTGCCGTCTGCTCGTTTTTTTTCAGACTTTTGCAGATTTCCGTGCCCATCAGGCCGGGGAGCATCAGGTCCAGAAGTATCAAATCCGGCAATTCCCGGCGTGCCGCCTCAAGTCCGGAGCTCCCATCGGCTTCGTACAGGCAGCGGAAGCCCTCACCCTCCAGGTTGAAGCGTATCAATTCGGCCAGATCCCGTTCGTCTTCGATAATGAGGATTGTTTGCATGTGCCGCTCCTTTGCTGCCGGCATTTTATTTCCACATCTGCTGTTGATAACAGGGTGGATAATAGGTTAATCGGCAGAAAAAAGGTAACAATAAATAGCTACCTGTAACGGAATGCCTAATAAACCGGCAAAAAGCTGGAGGGGTCATCTCGGTCCTCAAACTGCTTGACTTGTAATAAATGCTGTGATAAGTGGTAAATTCCCTTTTAAATCAATAAGTTAAATTGTCAAACTTAAGTTTGATATTGTCAAACAGGAGGACAGTATGTCGACCCGGCTGGAGTTTACAATTGGTGGTCTGCTGGACCATATCGCCGCCACTTATCCCGACAATGATGCCCTGGTTTACCCCGAACTGGGTCTGCGCTACAGCTATCGGCAGTTTAACGAGGTTTGCCGCCGGGTGGCTAAAGGCCTTCTGAAGCTCGGCATCCGTAAGGGGGAAAATGTGGCCATCTGGGCCTACAACGTCCCCGAATGGGTTATCCTCCAGTTCGCTACAGCCAAGATCGGCGCTGTCCTCGTTACAGTCAATACTGCCTATAAGTCGGCTGAGCTTGAATATCTTCTCAACCAGTCCGATTCCACCACCCTCTTTATGGTCAGGTCCTGGAAAGATACGGACTATGTGGCAACCCTGGGTGAGGTGGTGCCGGAATTGGCCACTGCCAAGGATGGGCGCATTACCACGCCTAAGCTTCCCTTCCTGAAGAACCTGGTCTTCATCGGTGACGAGACCCCTGCGGGTATGCTCAGCTTTGCCTGCATCGCCGAGATGGGTACGGATGTCGCCGATACCGAGCTTGCTGCCGTAGAGGCATCACTGGACATCCACGACACCATCAACATGCAGTACACCTCAGGTACCACCGGTTTCCCCAAGGGGGTCATGCTGACCCACCATAACCTGGTCAACAACGGTTTCAATATCGGCGAGTGTATGAAATTCACCCACGCGGACCGCCTGTGCATTCCGGTGCCCTTTTTCCACTGCTTCGGTTCCGTTCTCGCGGTAATGGCCAGTGTCACCCACGGCACTGCAATGGTGCCGGTGGAGCTCTTCGACCCGCTCAAGGTGCTGCAGACTATCGAAAAGGAGCGTTGCACCGCCGTTCATGGTGTTCCCACCATGTTCATCGCCGAGTTGGAACATCCCGAATTCCGCAAGTTCGATCTTTCCACATTGCGTACCGGCATCATGGCAGGCTCGGTCTGCCCCATCGAGGTGATGAAGCGGTGCGTCAAGGATATGAACCTGACGGAAATCACGAGTGTCTATGGCCAGACCGAATCCTCTCCCGGCATAACCCAGACCCGAACCGGCGACTCCTTGGAGCTGCGGGTCTCGACCGTTGGCCGTGCCTTGCCCGGGGCGGAGGTCAGGATCGTCGACATCGAAACCGGAGAATCTCTGCCGCCGGGCAAGCAGGGAGAGCTGTGCGCCCGTGGATACATGGTTATGAAGGGATACTACAAGATGCCGGAGGAGACCGCCAAGGTGATCGATGCCGACGGCTGGCTGCACACGGGCGATCTGGCAGTGATGGACGAGAGCGGCTATTGCAAGATCACCGGCAGGATCAAGCAGATGATCATTCGCGGTGGCGAGAACATTTATCCTAAGGAGATCGAGGAATATCTTTACACCCATCCCAAGATCTCGGACGTGCAGATATATGGAGTGCCCGACCGCAGGTTCGGAGAGCAGGTCATGGCTGCGGTCATTCTGAAGAAGGGGGAGGTCATGAGCGAGGACGAGGTCAAAGCCTTCTGCAAAGGCAGGATAGCCAACTACAAGATCCCCAAGTACGTCAAATTTGTGGAGGGCTATCCCATGACCGCCAGCGGCAAGATCCAGAAATTCAAGCTGCGGGAGATGGCTATCAAGGAATTGCAGCTGGAAGAGGAGAATTGAGCAGCAACAAGTCCATCGGGCTTATGCCCGCCAAAAAGGAGCTACGGTGAGGGAAACGGCACTGGGTATCATTTTCTTTCTTTTTATTCTCTGCTTCATCGCCATCGTCATCGAAGAGACATTTCTCGGCGGACGGAAAAAGCGCAGACTGCTGCGCGAGGCACGGGAAAAGCAGCATTCCTCATCTAACTGAACAGCACAAGGAACAATCATGAGACTTACACCGGCAACAGAGCTTGATTACCGCTATAAAAAACTTCAACAGCAGATGGCGGTCCAAGGGCTCGATGCAGTCCTGATATTGCAGAATGCGGATCTCTTTTATTTTACCGGCACCATTCAGAACGGAAATCTCTACGTCCCTGCTGAGGGTGAGCCCATTTACATGGTGAGAAAGGATTTCATGCGGGCGCGCATGGAGTGCGGCCTGAAGCATGTGGTGCCCTTCGGCACCATGAAGGATATCCCCGCGGTCCTGGCCGAGCATGGCTATCCGTTGCCGGTGAACATCGGTATGGAGCTGGATATCCTTCCCGTGAATTTCTTTACCCGCTACGAGAAAGTCTTCCCCGGAGCCCGATTCAGCGATGCCACTCCCCTTGTCCGCAAGGTGCGCATGATCAAGAGCCATTACGAAATCCATCTCCTTCAGGATGCGGCCGAGCAGGTAGACAGGGTAAACCGCCGGGTGAAGGATGTGCTTCGCGAGGGGATGACCGATCTGGACTTGGCCGCCGAACTGGAATATGTGGCACGGAAGGAAGGGCACCAGGGCCTGGTGCGGATGCGGGCCTTCAACGGCGTGATGCTCTTCGGCCATGTCTTCTCCGGTACCGATACGGCGGTGCCGACTTATGTGGACACGCCGCTGGGGGGGATGGGCATCAATACGAGTTTCAGCCAGGGGGCCGGCCACAAGCCGATCGGGCGGAACGAGCCGGTCATCGTGGATTTTGCTGGATGCTGCGACGGTTATCTGGTGGACCAGACCAGGATTTTCGCCATCGGCAGTCTGTCCGACAGGATGAAAAAGGGCTATGAAGACATGCTGAAGATACAGGCGCGCATGATGGAGCTTGTACCGCAGCGCCCAGCCTGGGGGCTCATCTACGATGAATGCTTGGCCCTGGCCCACAGGCTGGGGTATGCCGATACCTTCATGGGCAACAAGGGGGCACAAGTCAGCTTCATCGGTCACGGCCTTGGCGTGGAAATCGACGAGTATCCCTTCATTGCCAAGGGGTTCGATACCATGACCATGGAGCCGGGCATGGCATTCGCCTTCGAGCCCAAGGTGGTCTTTGCCGGCGAAGGCGCGATAGGCATCGAAAATACCTTCTATCTCACCGAGTCTGGTCTTAAGCGGTTGACCTTTTCCAGTGAGGAGTTGGTCTTCTTATGAAGATTGTTTAATTCCTGCATTTTTTTTGTTGAAATATGCACAGCGGGGTGATATAAGTTTTACCCAAATTGTATACAGTATATTTTATAATGAGTACCTGAAGTTTTATCGTGGCTTGCTCCTGGCTGTTTTTCCTGCTTTAACATCATTTGGAATCGACCAAATTGCCGCTTTTTCCAGCTTATCCATGCAGGAAAGGAGGTTACCTGTTAGGCAGCTTTTGGTTTATTTTTTCTTATTTTTTATTTTATCACCCCACCAGACAAAAGGAGAGCGAACACCATGGCACTTAAGGACACCCTGAAGCAGAAGATTGAAGCGCATCGCACCCGCACCACCAGACTGACCAAAGAGTTCGGCAAGGTAATCATCGATCAGGTAACCATCGACCAGTGCATCGGCGGTGCCCGCGATATCCGCAGCCTGGTTACCGACATTTCCTACCTCGATCCCCAGGAAGGTATCCGCTTCCGCGGCAAAACCATCCCCGAAACCTTTGCAGCACTGCCGAAGGCTGCCGGTTCGGCATATCCGACCGTTGAGTCTTTCTGGTACTTCCTTTTGACTGGTGATGTTCCGACCCAGGCTCAGGTTGACGAGGTCGTTGCCGAGTGGAAAACTCGTCAGAATGTGCCCTCCTATGTCTTTGATGCCATCCGTGCTCTTCCTAAGGAAAGCCATCCGATGGTCATGCTGTCCGTCGGTATCCTGGCCATGCAGAAGGATTCCAAGTTCGCCGCTTTCTACAACTCCGGCAAGTTCAACAAAATGGTTGCCTGGGAAACTGTCTATGAAGATGCCAGCGACATCGTTGCACGTATCCCCATCGTTGCCGCCTTTATCTATAACCTGAAATACAAGGGCGACAAGCAGATCGCCATCGACCCGAAACTGGACATGGGTGCAAACTTTGCCCACATGATCGGCCAGAGCGAGCAGTACAAAGACGTTGCCCGTATGTACTTCATCCTCCACTCCGACCATGAGTCCGGAAACGTTTCCGCCCACACCACTCACCTGGTGCACTCGGCTCTTTCCGACCCCTACTATGCATACTCCGCCGGTCTCAACGGCCTCGCCGGTCCTCTCCACGGCCTGGCAAACCAGGAGGTCCTGGGCTGGATCATGGAATTCCAGAAGAAACTCAATGGTGCCGAGCCCACCAAGGAAAACGTTACCAAAGCTCTCTGGGATACCCTCAATGCCGGCCAGGTCGTTCCCGGTTACGGCCATGCCGTTCTCCGCAAGACCGACCCCCGTTACACCGCACAGCGTGAATTCTGTCTCAACACCCCGGGCCTGAAGGACGACTCGCTCTTCAAGCTCGTTGCCATGATCTTCGAAACCGCCCCCGGTGTTCTCACCGAGCACGGCAAGACCAAGAACCCCTGGCCGAACGTCGATGCACAGTCGGGCGTCATCCAGTGGTACTACGGCGTCAAGGAGTGGGACTTCTACACTGTTCTCTTCGGTGTTGGCCGTGCCCTCGGCTGCATGGCTAACATTACTTGGGACCGTGGCCTCGGCTACGCCATCGAGCGTCCCAAGTCAGTTACCACCGACATGCTCGAGAAGTGGGCTGCTGAAGGTGGTCGCAAGTTCTAATCGCGATCTGCAATGGTACAAAAAAAGGGAGATGCTTCGGCATCTCCCTTTTTTGTTAAATTTTTTGCAAGCAAAACCTTCGGGGGCGGAAAAGAACTTTATTACAGATCTTTTTCGCTGAATACTTGGGCGCTGAAGATGTAGATGTCAGTTCCTTCCTTCCAGCCCTCCTGTTTCAGCCCAGCTTTCAGGCAGGTCTGACGGAGGAAGGTATCCCTGTCCCAGCCGAATTCGACGGCCACCTGGGGAAGCAGCACCCCCCGGGAAAAGTTCTTCTCTATGTACAGGCCGTGTTTTCCCACTTCAATTTCTTCTATGGAGGAGATCTTGTGTAAAGGGGAGAGTACTGAGATCTCCAGGTTGTAATCAGCCAGATCCTCCTCTTTCATGGGATAGAAGCGCGGATCACGGGTTGCGGCAGAAATGGCCATTTCCT
This sequence comes from Geotalea sp. SG265, assembly GCF_022808985.1. Taxonomy (GTDB): domain Bacteria; phylum Desulfobacterota; class Desulfuromonadia; order Geobacterales; family Geobacteraceae; genus Geotalea. The sequence goes on from NZ_JAKZFT010000019.1 coordinate 40,110, forward strand.
GCACCAGTTGAAACAGCGGCTTCTCGGAGATAAAATTGCCTATGCATCCGCGCAGCGTTCCATGCACTTTAATGCTGACGAAGCATCCGGACTGGGTGAGCAGCCCTTGGTCCGCTGTTTCGAATTTCGGTATTGTGTCATCGGTTACGTATTGGTTGATGGTGTCCCGGGCGATCTTGAGGAGCACCTGTTTGTCGCCGGCGGAAAGATTGCTGTCGATCACGGTAGTTTCCTTGTTAGCTGTTGATAATTGGGTGTCAATGTAATATATTTGGCGAATATTTACAAGCGTTAACGCATGGGGAGGAACGAATGGCCAAACGTTATAGAATGTTGATTGACGGAGAATGGCTGGGGGATGACCGCATTGGAATAGAGGTGATTAATCCGTTTGACGATTCATTGATAGGGCTGGTTCCCGAGGCAACCGCCGGAGACGTTGAGGCAGCCATCGTTGCCGCCGGAAGGGGATACGAGCGGATTTCCGCCCTGCCTGCCCACAGGCGTGCCGAGATACTGGAGAAAACGGCCGAATTCATCCTCCGGGATAAGGACGAGATAGCGGGCATCATCGCGCGGGAGGCGGGCAAATCCTGGAAATTCGCGATTGCCGAGGCCGAGCGCAGTGCGGAGACATTCAAATTTGCCGCCATGGAGGCGAAGGGAAGCCACGGCGACATCGTTCCCATGGACGCATCCCCTGTTTCCGCCGGGCGCTTCGGCTTCTACATCCGGACCCCCATTGGCATAATCGGAGCCATCACACCATTCAATTTCCCTTTGAACCTGGTGGCACACAAGGTTGCCCCGGCCATTGCCACCGGTAATGCCGTAGTGCTCAAGCCGGCTACCAAAACGCCGCTTACCTCCCTTAAACTTGCCGAATTGCTCATGGAGGCGGGCCTTCCTGCTGGAGCCCTCAATGTGCTGATCGGCAGCGGAGCGACGGTAGGAAACCGGCTGGTGGAGGACGACCGGCTGGCAATGATTACCTTTACCGGCAGTCCACCCGTGGGGCGGGGCATCAAATCCCGCAGCGGCCTCAAAAGGGTTACCCTGGAGCTCGGCTCCAATTCTCCGACCATTATTGAAGAGGACGGCGATGTGGACAAGGCCGTTTCCCGGTGCGTCGTCGGGAGCTTTGCCAACTCGGGGCAGGTTTGTATTTCGGTGCAGCGCATCTTTGTCCACAAGAAACGGTACGATGAGTTCCTCGGCAAATTTATCGAGGCGACCCACCTTCTGAAGGTGGGGGACCCGTTCGACAAGACTTCGGACATAGGCCCCATGATTACCAGGAAAGAATTGAACAGGGCTCTGGAATGGCTGGAAGAAGCAAAGAAACTCGGTGCCGTAGTAGCGGCAGGGGGCAATGCTTTCGGTAACTGCCTGGAGCCGACCATCCTCACCGGCGTTACCCGCGATATGAAGGTCATGTGCTCCGAGGTTTTCGCTCCCATCGTTTCGGTACTCCCCTATGAGACGTTCGATGAGGCGCTGGAGATGGCTGACGATTCTGTCTACGGCCTTCAGGCCGGCCTTTATACCAGTGACATAAAGAAGGCGTTCACGGCCATCAAGAAGCTGGATGTGGGTGGGGTGATCATCAATGACGTGCCAACCTTCCGTGTTGACCACATGCCCTATGGCGGCAACAAGGAAAGTGGACTGGGACGCGAGGGGCTGAAATATGCCATGGAGGAGATGACCAATATCAAAATGGTCTGCATAAGCATCTGATTTTTCCAGCCTTTTCCGGTGTTGCCAGTAACCTTGAAATATTTATTTTTAGCGGTTAAAAAAATCTTGACTTTTGAAATTTTAATAGTATATTTGCGCTTTGTTGTGACCGAAAACCATGCGCCATGCGCAAAAGAATGGTAATCAAAAAAGAAAAGAGGTGATATCGTCAATGAAAAAACTGATCTCTTTGGCACTGTGCCTGGCTCTGGCTATCGCTTTCGCCGCTGGCTGCAAAAAGAAGGAAGAGGCTCCTGTTGAGCCCGCTAAGACCGAAGCTCCTGCTGCTGCTCCGGTTCAGGCTCCTATGACTGCTAAGTCTGCTCCTGCAGCTCCTGCTGCTCCGGAAGCAACCCCGGCAGCCCCTGCTGAGAAGAAATAATCTTTCTTCACTCGGTTTGGACCAAAATGGCCTACAGAATTTATTCTGTAGGCTGTTTTTATTTCCAGTGTAACGGAACTTTCATTGACATGGCAGGCGCAAAATGGTATTGAAAACGTTCGTTTACTATAATTGATTACGGAGGGAACCATGGAAAGAACATTTGCGATTATTAAACCCGATGCCGTGGAGCGAAACATCACCGGCAAAGTTCTCGATAGGATAGAAGGGGCAGGATTCAAGATCGTCGGCATGAAAAAGATTCACCTGACCAAGAAACAGGCCGAGGGTTTCTATTATGTGCACAAGGAGCGTCCATTCTTTAACGACCTCTGTACGTTCATGTCCAGGAATCCGGTGATCGTACTTGCCCTGGAGAAGGACAATGCCATTGCCGCTTGGCGTGAGCTGATGGGAGCGACCAACCCTGCCAATGCCGAAGCCGGAACCATCAGAAAAGATCTGGGGGTCAGCATCGAAGAAAACACCGTTCATGGTTCCGATTCTCCCGAATCCGCCGCCTTCGAAATACCGTATTTTTTCAGCGCCCTTGAACTGGTGTAGGAACATTTCACAATACAAGTAAGGAAAGAGCCCTTCATCTTGAAGGGCTTTTTTATATTCAATGGAAAAAGTAGATATAAAAAATTTTACGCTGGCGCAACTGGAAGGCCATATCACCGGTCAGGGCAAAGAACGGTTTCGTGCTAAGCAGATCTTCAAGTGGCTCTATCAACAGAACGCCACCTCTTTTGCCCAGATGACAAACCTTTCCAAGGAATTCCGGGCCGAGTTGGAGAGAACGGCCTGGATCAGCAACCTGGAAGCTGAGGCGGTGGAAGCCTCTGCCGACGGGACAAAGAAGTATCTCTTCCGCCTTGCTGACGGCAATGCTGTGGAGTCGGTGCTCATTCCCGACGAGGATAGAAACACCCTCTGCATTTCGAGCCAGGTAGGATGCGCCATGGGGTGCGAATTCTGCCTAACCGGCACCTTCAAGCTGACACGAAATCTAACCACTGCCGAGATTGTCAATCAGGTCTGTGCCGTCAAGCGGGAAGAGCCGGTCCGAAACATCGTATTCATGGGGATGGGGGAACCTCTGGCCAATCTTGAAAACGTAATCGGTGCCTTGCGCATTCTCACCGATCCCGACGGCTTTCAATTCTCGACCCGCAAGGTGACGGTGTCCACGTCGGGGCTTGTGCCCGAAATGGCGGCGCTGGGGGCGGCAGTGACTGTAAACCTGGCCGTTTCCCTCAATGCAACCACCGACGAGGTCCGAGACCGGATCATGCCCGTCAATCGTCGCTACCCGCTTAAAGAGCTTATCGCCGCCTGCAAGGCGTTTCCACTCCCTTCGCGGCGCTGGATAACGGTCGAGTATGTGTTGATCAGAGGGGTTAATGATTCCCTGGATGACGCAAAACGGCTGGTGAGATTGATCAGCACCTTTCCTTCCAAGGTGAATCTGATCCCTTTCAATGAGCACGAAGGGTGCAGCCTCGCAACCCCGACCCAGGAATCGATCGATCGCTTCCACAAGTACCTTCTTGATAAGCATGTTACCGTCATCACCCGCTCAAGCCGGGGGAGCGATATCTCGGCGGCATGCGGGCAGTTGAAAGGGCGGCTGGACAAGGCGGCAGAAGCACGATAACAGTCGATACGGCAGCAATACAATCAGGAGGCAGTATAATGAGCGAACAGGTAATTGGTATCATCGGCGGCAGCGGTCTCTATGAGCTGGATGGACTGGCCGATCTGCAGAACATCTCCATGACCACCCCTTTTGGTGATCCTTCAGACGATTTTATCACCGGCACCCTCGATGGGGTGCGTATGGTCTTCCTGCCGCGCCACGGTAGGGGACACCGTCTCCTGCCCTCTGAGATCAACTTTCGCGCCAATATCTACGGAATGAAAAAACTGGGGGTGACACACCTCGTATCCGTTTCGGCGGTGGGGAGTATGAAGGAAGAGATTGTGCCCGGCCACATCGTAATACCCGACCAGTTCATTGACCGCACCAATGCGAGCCGTATCAATACCTTTTTCGGCAACGGCGTTGTTGCACATGCCCAGTTCGCCGACCCGGTCTGTGCCGAGCTTTCGGCCAATCTCTATGCTGCAGCCGAGGCTGTCGGGGCGACTGTGCATCGGGGCGGGACCTACATCTGCATGGAAGGACCCGCTTTTTCCACCCGCGCCGAGTCCCTCATGTACCGTTCCTTTGGTGCTTCGGTTATCGGCATGACCAATGTTCCCGAAGCCAAACTGGCCAGGGAGGCGGAAATCTGCTACGGAGTTATTGCTCTGGCAACCGATTACGACTGCTGGCACGAGTCCCATGAAGATGTATCCATCGATGCCATACTGGAAATCGTTCGAAAAAATGTTACCATGGCAAAGGCCATCATCAAAAATGCCGCCGGCCGCATTGGCGCCGAAAGAACATGCCACTGCTCTTCGGCCATGCAGTATGCGGTCATCACCGACAGAGCCGTCATTCCTCAGCAGACCAGGGAGAATTTGGACATCATTATCGGAAAATATCTCTAGCGGGCGCTGGAAGGAGTTGGACATGGGAATCAGAGGATCGAAAATAGCTTTCTGGGCCACCGGGATACTATTGCTGCTGATTGGTTGTTTCTTCGTCTATACATGGTTTGCCCTGACCTGGAGTTATTCGAACGGAGAGCGTGCGGGATATGTGCAGAAATTCTCCCGCAAAGGGTGGTTATGCAAGACCTGGGAAGGGGAATTGTCCATGGTTCCGGTCCCAGGCGCAGTGCCGGAAAAATTCCTCTTCAGCGTGCGGGATGACGCCGTGGCACAAAAGATCACCGGCTCCATGGGGAAAAGGGTATCTCTTCTCTATGAGCAGCATAAGGGGATACCAACCAGCTGTTTCGGCGAGTCCGAGTACTTTGTTACCAACATCAAGACTACTGAATAATCTTTGCTTTACCGCAATTTCTCATGGCTGTCCGGGTACGGACAGCCATTTTTTTTGATTCATCTGGAATTCTGTTAAGCAAAAGGCAGTCGCGACCTCGTCCGTTCGCTCTGTCGCCACAGCTGCGACCTTGCGGTGTCGCCCGTCTAATGGTGCACGCTGCTTGAATGAAATGGTTGCCTCCGTTCGACTTGCGGCGGTGTCCGCTCACCGCTGTAGCTCGTTGCTCTCTACCGACGCCACGACTGCCTTCCCCGGAAATGTCAGAAGGACCTTTTTTATCCAGCCTCTTGGACGTCCCCCGTTTGCGTATGGCTGCAGGGTTGATAGAATATTTTAATATGACGGCTATTTCCCAAAAGGGGGAGTGTATGAACCTGGAGATGCATGCCGTAAAAATCGATGTCCCCGATGGTTGCAATTTTATCCTTGGCCAGACCCATTTTGTTAAAACAGTGGAAGATCTCTACGAGATAATGGTTGCCACCGTACCGAAGGCACGTTTCGGCATAGCTTTCACCGAGGCGTCGGGACAATGTCTGATCCGTACCGAAGGAAATGACGATGAGCTCATTGCCAGTTGTGTCATCAGTATGCAGGCCATAGGGGCCGGCCATGTTTTCTGTATCATCATGCGTGAGGCTTTCCCAATAAGTGTCCTCAATCCCATCAAGAACTGTCCCGAGGTGTGCCAGATCTATTGTGCTACTGCCAATCCGCTGCAGGTCATTGTCGCATCCACGGACAAGGGTTGGGGGGTCGTTGGCGTCATTGATGGATTCCCGCCGAAGGGAGTTGAGACCGAAAGTGACCGCAACGAGCGGCGGGCGTTGCTGCGAAAGCTGGGCTACAAGCGTTGAGGATACATGGCTGGAGGTCATCTATGAAAATGCATGACTCCATGGCAGCGCTTCGTGAAAGGATGATCCGGGAGCACTTGGCAGCCAGAGACATCCGTGACCAGGCGGTTCTCGATGCCATGGCTCAGGTGCCCCGCGAGGCTTTCGTTCCTGAGGAGGAGCGGTACCTTGCTTATGAGGATTACCCACTGCCCATCGGTCATGGGCAAACCATCTCCCAGCCCTATATCGTCGCGTACATGACGGAGGCACTGGAACCCACCGCGGCCGACACCGTTCTGGAGATCGGCACCGGTTCGGGCTATGCTGCTGCAATCCTGAGCAGAATCGTCAGGCAAGTGTACACGGTGGAGCGGATTGCCGAGCTGGCGGCAGCCGCCCGCCAACGATTGGTGCAGTTGGGTTATGACAATATCGAGGTTCTGGCAGGAGATGGATCACTGGGTTGGCCGGAGTACGCCCCCTATGATGCCATCGTTGTCACGGCCGGTGCTCCGGAGCTGCCGAAAGCCCTTCTTCATCAGCTGACGGTTGGCGGCCGGCTGGTGATACCGGTCGGTCCGACCCAGACACTGCAGATGCTCATGAGAGCCAGACGGATAAGCGAATCTGAATTCAAAAGGGAAGAGCTGTGCGCTGTGAGGTTCGTCCCCCTCTTCGGCGCCGAAGGGTGGTAAAGAAATTTGCACCTAAAAAAAGAACCCCGGCCGTTTGGCCGAGGTTCCTGGGAGCAGCTCCCGAATACCGCATAAATTTTGAATTCTCTGCCCTTTGTGTCCAGCATTTCCCCGGAAAACGCTTCAGGCTTCCTTCTCCAGAGGAGGGCTTGCGCACCACGTCTGTAACCGGAGAAAATCATCATGTTAAATATCGACAGGTTCCTCAAAATGTTCTGCGCATATCCGAGAGCTTCTATTAATTATATTTTATCTTTAGGGTGCTAAAAAATCAAGGAATTTTCTTTTCAGGAGGGATGCTTGACATCCGTAGTCAGGCAATGCACTATTACATATTTACGATCGAGATTCGGGGTGGTTTTCAATGCTGGAGTACAAAATTTCCGAAGCGGACCACTGCCGCCAGTTGCAGGGCTTTCTCAATGTCATCTTGCCTGCCGCTACACCTTCCTATGTGCGCAAACTGGTGACATCAGGGCATGCTCAGGTCAATGGCCATCCGGCTGCCAGTTCAAAGATCCTGCGCCTCGATGATGTGGTTGCCCTCAAGGAGAGCGGCAAGACGAAGGCCTTGCTTGGCCCGGCTCGGCCCGTACTGGAAATCCTCTTTGAGGATAGCTGGATTGTCGTATTCAACAAGCCTCAGGGACTTCCCATGCACCGGGCCGCCGAGGTTTATGACCGGAACCTGGTGGAGCAGGGTTCCTGCTTTTTAAACCGGCGGGATGGTGGCAACGGCAAGCTTAGACCGGTGAATAGACTGGACAGGGGCACTTCGGGTGCGGTGATTCTTGCGAAAAGCTCCACGGCTGCCGGCATGTTTGGACGGAAGCTGAAAGAAGAGGGGCTGGACAAGCTTTATCTAGCCGTTGTAGACGGCAATCTGCAGGGTGAAGGAGCCATTACCGTGCCTCTGGAGGGCAAGGAAGCTGAAACCCGCTATAAAGTCATATTCAATGGCTCCCGTCAGTCCCTGCTTGCCGTCTATCCCATTACCGGTCGCATGCATCAGATTCGCCTACATTGCAAAGCCATCGGACATCCCGTCTGCGGCGACCGCCGCTATGGCGGATTGACATGCAGCGGCCTTGAAGGGCATGCCCTCCATTCCTTCAGGACATCCTTTTCCCATCCTGCCACAGGGGAAGCGATCACCATATTTGCGCCGCTTCCCGAAGGTTTTCTCCGGGTTCTGAAGGGCATTGCGAGAGATGATTACTGTTCCGTACTCCAAACACTGTCAAGCCTTCCGTGAGCGGAAAAGCCCTGTCTCCCCTTTATCTGTTGACTTAATCTGAGCTTTACACTAATTTCCATTAAAATATTCATTGAGAGGTTCCTGCATGAGTACGAATGATGAAAAAAACGAACAGGAATCGGCAGAAGAGAGTTTTGCCGATCTTTTTGAAAAAAGCTTTTCCGCACAGGCCCGCCTGGAGCCGGGGCAGAAGATAGATGCAACGGTCCTGAAAATCAGCGGCGACTGGATATTTCTCGACACTGGCAGAAAGGGTGAGGGGGTCCTTGAGAAAAAGGAACTTCTAACCCCTGACGGCGAACTTCCCTTTAAAGAAGGGGACACCATTACCGCTTGGTTTTTGGGAATAGTGAACAACGAATTGCGCTTCACGACAAAGATGGGCAGTGGTGCGGCGGGAAAATCGCAACTGGAAGAAGCCTGGAAGAATGGGATTCCTGTGGAAGGGCATGTGGAAAAAGAGGTCAAGGGGGGATTCGAGGTCAAGGTAGGCGGCAGCGTGCGCGCTTTCTGTCCCTATTCCCAGATTTCCCTGCGCAGGCTGGAAAATGCAGCCGACGTCGTCGGCCGGCACCTGTCCTTCAGAATAACCGAATATGGAGAGAACGGCCGCAATATCGTCCTGTCTCACCGTTCGATCCTGGAGGAGGAGGCGGCCAAACAGAAGGAAGCGCAGAAAGAAACACTCAAGGAAGGAATGACGGTGAGAGGTACCGTCACCTCCATTCGTGACTTCGGCGCGTTCATTGCCGTCGGCAGTATCGAAGGGCTGCTGCCCATCTCGGAACTGGGCTGGACCAGGGTGAAGAATGTCAGCGAGGTGCTTTCGGTCGGCCAGGACGTGGAGGTGGTGGTAAAGCAGATCGATTGGGACCACGACCGCATATCCTTCAGCCTTAAGGACACCCTTGCCGACCCATGGGATGCCGTTGCCGCCCGATTCCCCGAAGGTTCATTCCACCGGGGGCAGGTGGCGCGCCTGGCCCAGTTCGGTGCTTTCATCACGCTTGATGCGGGAATCGACGGGCTCATTCATATCTCCAGGCTCGGCGCCGGCAAGCGGATCAACCATCCTCGGGAGGTACTGAAGGAAGGGGATACGGTCGAGGTCAAGGTGGAGAGTGTCGACAGGGAAAGCAGGCGGTTGTCCCTATCCTTGGCCGAAGTAAGCCGGGCCGCCGAGGAAGAGGAGCGAACCCTGGAAGCCTTCCGCCGGACTTCAGCAGAAGGTGCGTCGAAAACCATGGGCACTCTGGGGGATCTGCTCAAGGCAAAGCTGGAAAAGGTAAAAAAATAGACTTGATTCAGGAGAACCTTAAATGGGCATTCTGGTTGTTGGTTCTGTGGCATTCGATTCGGTTGAGACTCCATTCGGTAAAATGGAGGGAGTTCTCGGCGGATCAGCGACTTATTTTTCCACCGCGGCAAGCTTCTTTACCGACGTGAGTCTGGTGGCGGTCGTCGGTGAAGACTTTCCCGATGAAGACATTAACTTCCTGAAATCGAGGAATATCGATCTGACTGGGCTGTCACGGGTAAGCGGCAAGACCTTCCACTGGAAGGGGAAGTACGGCTATGATCTCAATGAGGCACAGACCCTCGAAACCCATCTCAACGTTTTTGAAAGGTTCAAGCCGGTCATTCCTGCCGCATCTGCCGGTGCAGAGTACCTTTTCCTGGCCAATATCGACCCGGAACTGCAGATGGAAGTCCTGAACCAGATGCGGAAACCCCGGATCATTGCCTGCGATACCATGAACTTCTGGATTTCGTCGAAACCGGACGCATTGAAAAAGGTCATCGAACGGGTGGATATACTGATCATCAATGAAGGTGAGGCGCGACAATTCACCGGGGAATCCAATCTGGTCAAAGCTGCGAAGAAGATTCTTGCCATGGGCGCCAAAAAGCTCATCATCAAACGGGGCGAATACGGAGTGCTGATGTTCACCGATGCCACGATCTTTGCCGCACCGGCCTATCCCCTTGAAGAGGTTTTCGATCCGACCGGCGCCGGCGATACCTTTGCCGGCGGTTTCATGGGGTATCTGGCCAATACTGGGGACACTTCCGATGAGGGAATCCGCCAGGCAATCATTTTCGGCAGCGTCATGGCCTCGTTCAACGTGGAGGACTTCAGTCTCAATCGATTGAAGCGGCTTGACTACACGGAAATAGAAACGAGATACCGCAACTTCAAAAAAATGACTCATTTCGAGGGGCTGAGCAGCCGATGAGAGGGGGTATGTGCACGTTCCCCCTTGATTGACAATGGTGGGTAAATCTGTTAGCCTCCCAGAGGCTGAGTCAGCTTTAATTGCCGTATGCCAATGCGGCCGATGAAGGATCTATGAAGCATCTTTTGTTAACGATTTCCGCCGTGGCGGCTATTCTGCTTGCAGGATGCGCCATGAGCGAGGAGGCACGGAAACGGTCCTCCTATCATTACCAGATGGGATTGTCCTATCTGGGCGAGAACAACTTCACCAGCGCCCTGGTGGAGTTTTCCGAGGCAGAAAAGCTGGATTCCCGGAATCCGGAGCTCCTCAACTATCTGGGCATGGTCTACTATCGCAAGAACAGATATGACCTGGCCGAGCAAAAATACCTGAAGGCCCTGAAAATCAGCCCAGTCTATTCGGAGACGCGGAACAACCTGGCGGTAAACTATCTGGAAATGAAGCGTTGGGACGATGCCATCGCACAGCTGAAGCTGGTCGCCGAGGATATCTTCTATCAGAACCAGGATACCGCTGCCGTCAATCTCGGGCTTGCCTATTTCGGCAAGGGGGACTATCAGAAAGCACTTGCCGTTTATCGTTCCGCCGTTACCACCTATCCCAGGGACCCGCGGGTGCGGCTGAATCTCGGCCGGGTCTACTTCGCTCTGGACAAGGTCGAATGGGCAGTGGCCGAATATAAGAAGGCGCTTGAATTGAACAGCAATTATGCCAATGCCCATTATAACCTGGCCTTGGCTTATATGAAGATCAAAGAAAACAAATCTGCAGTCGCGGCATTCAGAGAAGTTATCCGCATTGCCCCCGATTCGGAGATAGGGCAATTCGCACGGGAATATGTGGATATGCTGAAGTGAGGGACCAGTGTCTGAATCAGGTTCGGCAGTCATGAGCAGGGTCGAATTGGGTTTATATCTGCGTGAAGCACGGGAAGCGCGGGGCTTTCAGCTTGACGACGTGGCTGCCACGACGCGCATCAGCAAAAATTATTTGGTTGCCATCGAGGCGGGGGATTTCGAAAAGCTTCCCAACCCTGCCTATGTCAAGGGCTTTCTCAGGCTCTATGCTGGTTTCGTAGGACTTTCGGGCGACGACGTCATTGCCATGTATGAAAGAACTGGGGACAAGGCTGAAGATGCCGAAGAAGGAACCGTCTCCGCATCCACGACTTACAGCGCCAAGCCTGCCGCGCGCCGCCGCTTTACCATGCCCCTGATCTTGCTGATACTTGTTCTGATTGCTGCTGTTTTTATCCGGCAGAATGAAGAAGAAAAGGTTGTCGTATCTGCATCGACGCCACGACCGCAGCCTGTTGCCCCTGCTGTGGCGCCGCCGCCGATACAGCAGGCAGTGTCGTCGGCCCGCCCTGAGGCAGCAAACCTTGCGCCCACACCGGCTGTACCTGCCGGCGAGACTGCATCCCCTCCTTCAGTTGCGCCGGGGAAGGGGCTGTTTCTCAAATTGAAATGCAACCAGGACAGCGCTCTCAACGTCACCATCGATGAAAATCTTTCCCAGCATTATGATCTCAAGGCGGGAGACCTCATCGAGTGGAAGGCGGAGAACTCCATTGCGCTTGATTTGGGCAATGCCGGGGGGGTTGAGGCTGAACTCAATGGCAAGACGCTGAAACCTTTCGGTGCTGCGGGGGCATCTACCCACGTGGTGCTGAAGCCGGGCGGCACACTATAAAATCGAATTCCAAGCGGAGTTTTATCAAGGAGACCGTAGTATGCAATTGGTAGCGCGCTGCCGGAAGTGCGGAAGGGTTATGAAGAGCGAGCGGGTGGACAGTTACCGCGTGAAGATGACGTGCAGCTGTGGCTTTTCCGATTTTCGTACCATTACGGAGAAGATCAAGACCGTCAACCCTTTTTATCACAAGGCAGGGTTCACTCCCTTTATGGAAAGCGAAAAAGGCAAGATGGTCCTGACCATGCAGAAGGCCAACCGTGAACACCTTGAAATCATATCGCTGGAAGAGATCAGCATGCTCGTCTCGTCCGATTTCCCGCTTCCCCAGGTTTTACAGCGGGTGTGCGAAAAGGTGGCGAACCAGCTCAAGGTCAGTATCTGCTCCATTTATCTCATGAATGAAGGGCAACTGGTACTTTCCGCCACCCATGGGTTCGACCAGAGCTTTATCGGCAAGATACGGATCAACATCGGGGAAGGGATCACCGGTGCCGTAGCCAAAGATAAACAGTACATTTCCCTGACCAACGCCTCCCTCGATCCACGGTATAAGAACTTTCCTGAATTGCAGGAAGAAAAATACAACTCCATGCTCTCCTTTCCCATTGCGGACAAGCAGGAGGTGTTCGGCATCATCAACCTCAATTCCACCTCCATGAAGACCTTCACCAGCGACGAAATTTATTTCATATCCATCATTGCCAATCTGATTCTTACTGCCGTCAAGCTGCGGCAGCATGTGGCTTCGCGCAAAAAACCCGCCTCGAATTAAGGTGCCGGTACCGTTGGTTCCGGAGTCCCCCTCGTTCCTGCCAGAACCTTTTTAAGCCCCTGTTAACCTGCGACTTGACAGGGGTGAACTCCATGCTAGACTGGACAGCAGCTCATTAATCCAAGCGGAGTCCCATGTTGATACCAATGAAAAATCAAAAGCGAATTCTCGTTGTCGATGATGAAGAAAATGCACGGATAGGACTTTCCCGATTACTGGCAAAGGAGGGCTTCCTCGTCGAGAGTGTTTCCAATGGCTTTGAGGCACTGAACTACCTGCGTCAGCAGGAGGTCAATCTGATCGTTACCGATATAAACATGCCTGAGATGAACGGCATTACCTTTCTCAAGGAGCTGAACAAGAACTTTCCCAAAAGCAATGTGATCATGATCACGGCTTACGGCGGCGTCGAATCTTACATAGAGGCCATGAATCTCGGTGCATTCGAATACATCAATAAACCAGTCAAGATTGAGGAGCTGAAGTCCATCTTGAAGAAGATCTTCAAGGAAACCAGCCATTGAAATGAGTTATGTAAAGGAGGATTTATGACGCGTCTTGAAAAGATTCTCTTTGCCACCGACTTCTCGGAAAACTCTGAACATGCCTTTGAGTATGCCTACTCCTTCGCCAGAAAATTCGATTCCCAGCTGCTGATTCTCCACGTTATCAACGAGCCGGTGGATCTGAGAGGCTTCTATGTGCCCCATGTTTCCTTCGACAACCTGGAAAAGGAAATCGAGGAAGGGGCGGAAAAGATGATGGAAAAATTCTGCAGGACCAAAATCACGGACGGCGTGCGCTACACGTCCGAGATCGTCACCGGTATCCCCTATGAGGAAATACTGAAAAAAGCCGATGAAGAGGCTGTTTCCCTCATCGTTCTCGGCACCCAGGGCAGAAGCGGCATCGATCATCTGCTCTTCGGCAGCACCGCCGAAAGAGTAGTGCGAAAGGCCAAATGCCCGGTTATGACGGTACGTCTTCCTTAACATGAATCGAATCGTTACAGCCGGTAACTAATACCCGAAGGGCAGCTTTGCTGCCCTTCTTTTATGTCCGTAAACTCTTTTTCAGGCAAGCGGATGCATGTTTATCAGATTAAAAATCCTTGTCAGTCGAATTTCATTGTGACTATAATTCCAGTCCTGAATATCAAATTTCCCATTGGATAAATATGGCAAAGGAACTTAAACAGCAAAGCGGCAAAGTGCTTATCATAGATGATGAGAAAGTCATTCTTGACCTGACTTCCATCATTCTGAAAAACCGCGGTTATACCGTCTATACCGCTGTAGACGCTCCTTCCGGTTTCTCGATAATAGAGAGCGCCCAGCCGGAACTGGTGCTTCTCGATTACATGATGCCGGATATCGACGGCCTCAGTGCCCTGCGTGAGATCAAGAAGCGCTTCCCCGATACATATGTCATCATGTTCACCGGCAAAGGAAGTGAAGAGATTGCCGTAGAGCTCATGAAGGCCGGTGCTTCCGATTACATTCTCAAACCATTCAACAATCAGGATCTTGCTGATCGTATCGAAAATGTCCTGAGAATTCGAGGGTTTGAAATAAAGAACAGGGAACTGCTCCGCGAGAAGGAGATGCTTCTTGCAGAGATTGAGGCATGGAACCTGGAACTTGAGGCAAGGGTCCAGGAGAAGAGCGAGGCCTTGCAGAAAGCCCAGGCTGAGATTGTCCAGTCGGAGAAACTGGCGACTCTCGGCTATCTGTCCGCCGGCATGGCCCACGAAATAAGAAACCCCCTGAACTCCATCTCACTGTTCGTCCAGCTGATCAAGAGCGGCATGGACGATCCCGAGAAGCTGGAGTATGTGGAAAAGATCGTCAAGGAGATCGATCGCATCGACGGCATTCTGCGCAAGCTGCTTGATGCCTCGAAACGGCCGAAGTTCGAGATCAGGGACGTCCTGATCCACCAGGTCATCGACAATACCCTGGAGATATTCAGCCCGCAGATTGAGCTGCACAGGATTACGGTCAACAAGGTATACCGGCATATCCCTCCAGCCATAAAGGCCGATCCTTCGGAACTGGAACAGATCTTCACTAACCTCTTCCTCAATTCCATCCACGAAATGACATCGGAGGGCACTCTGGGTGTCTTTCTCGACTGCGACGACGAATATATCACCATCAGGGTTTCCGACACCGGCACCGGCATCCCCCCCGAAAACGTACCCTACATATTCGATCCTTTCTTTACCACCAGCAGCCGCGGCACCGGCCTCGGGCTTTCCGTCGTTCTGCGCATCGTCAAAAATTACAAGGGCAAGATTGAGGTGGAAAAAAGCGATGCCACCGGTACCATTTTCTGTGTAAAACTGCCCCTTTGAGTTTTCCGGATTTGCCTGCTTTGTCCTTTTCTTTTGAGTTGTATTTTTGTATTATGGCCCGGATTTCGTGATGCGCCGTTCATAGAAGTTCGTTTTTTGAGGTTTTGATGGCTGCCAGAGGCAAAATCCTTTTGATCGACGATGACCCTTTTTTCCTCAAGGTACTGTCCGATTCCTTTCAGGAGACCGGTTTCACCGTGATTACCGCCGGCGATGGCGTGGAAGGGGTAAAGGCCTATATCGACAACGCTCCCGATGTGGTTATCAGCGATCTCATAATGCCGCGCATGGGTGGGGTCAGCACCTGCATGGAAATATCACGGCGCGCGGGAGACACTGCCCCGGTCATCATCCTTCTTACCTCCATGTTTCACGGAGCCCCACATGAGCACGAAATCCCGGAGATGGGGGCTAAAATTCACATACCTAAATCAACCAAACCCTTCGACATTGTCATCATCGTCGAACAGCTGCTGGACCGCAAGAGACAACAGCGGCCCCCCCAATAGCCCTTCCCATGCCATTCCTGCTCCGTAACCTCACACTGGATCTGGGGGAGAATGAAGCGCTCCTTCCGGCAATGGTCGGTGCCAGGTTTTCTCTCCAGCCGGGGGAAATCATTCGCTTTGCCATTGTGCGTAAGGGGATCGATGCCCGGAAGAAACCGCGCATCAAGCTCGTTTACACGGTGGAATTTTCCCTGGCTGATGAAGAGCGTTTCCACAAGGCCCACGGAGGCGGAGACCTGGAGTATGTTCCGGAAAAGAAGCCGGCCCTTTTCCCGCGGGTGACTGGCGGCAAGCGGACCGTTATCGTCGGCATGGGGCCGGCAGGGCTTTTTGCCGCCCTGCGGCTTGCAGAGTACGGACTGACCGCCACCATGATTGAGCGAGGCAGGCCGGTGGAAGAGCGGCTGCAGGATGTCCAATCCTTCTGGGACCGGGGCTTGCTGAATCCGGCCAGTAATGTACAGTTTGGCGAAGGGGGGGCGGGAACTTTCTCCGACGGTAAGCTGACCACACGGCTGAAAGATCCGCATATCCGCTACGTCCTGGAAAAGTTCGTGCAATTCGGGGCTCCCGAGGATATTCTGACTGCTGCGAAGCCGCACATCGGCACGGACCGCCTGCGCGGCGTGCTGACGGCTGCCCGGGCCTATCTTGTCGAGCGGGGTTTTGCCATCGGTTTCAGCCGTTGTTTGTCGGATATCGTCGTAAACAACGGGAGGCTTACCTCCATCAGGATCAACGATGATGATGAGCTGCCCTGCGACGTGCTGGTATTGGCGCCGGGGCACAGTGCCCGCGACACCTACGCCATGCTCCACGGCCGCCAGGTGGCCATGGCACAGAAGCCGTTCGCCATCGGTTTACGGGTGGAGCATCCACAGGAACTGATCAATCGCATCCAGTATGGCATGCCTTCCCATCCGCAGTTGCCGGCGGCCGATTATGCTCTCGCCTACAACGACGGGCAGACGGGACGCTCCGCCTATTCATTCTGCATGTGTCCCGGGGGTGTGGTTGTCGCCGGCGCTTCCGAAGAGGGTGGAGTGGTGACCAACGGCATGAGCGGCTACGCCCGTAACTCGCCCTTTGCCAACAGCGCTCTCGTGGCGACCGTGCACACCGGTGATTTCGGCGGTGATCATCCCCTTGCCGGGGTGGAATTCCAGCGAAAATGGGAGCGGCGGGCATTCGAGACAGGAGGAGGCGGCTACCGGGCTCCCGCCCAGAATCTCCTGGCATTTCTCGGGCAGGGGCGCGGCGGCATGGTTTCTTCCAGCTACCGGCCCGGTGTGACGGAGACCGACCTTGCCCTGGTTCTGCCCAAGACGGTTCACCGCACGCTTACGGACGGCATCCGATACTTCGAGCGGAAGATGCGGGGATTCATAACTGCCGAAGCCAGTCTTACCGGTGTGGAAACGAGGACCTCGGCGCCGCTCCGCATCCTTCGCGGTGAAGACATGCAGTCTGCGACGGTTCGGGGGCTCTTTCCCGTCGGAGAAGGGGCGGGATACGCGGGTGGCATCATGAGTGCCGCCCTTGACGGTATTCGGGCTGCGGATAGTATTGCCCGGCTGGGTGCCTGAACAGGCATTTGGCATGGTTGCCAACGATGAAGAGAAAAAGGGGTGCATCTTGAAGAAATTTGTTTCCGAGATAAAAGATCGTGATCAGGTTGATTCCGTTTTTCTGGTCAAGGAAAAGATCACGGCAATGGCCAAGAACGGTAAGCCATACCTGACGCTACGCCTGATGGATAAAACCGGTGAAGTCGATGCCAAGATCTGGGATAATGTGGACCAGATCAGCGCGCTGTTCGACAAGGACGACTTCCTCTCGGTCCGCTCCAAGGCTTCGGTCTACCTGGGCAAGATGCAGCTGATCATATCGGAATTGCAGAAAGTACCGGAGGAGAGCGTCATCCTGGCGGATTTCCTGCCGGAGACGGAGCGGAACATCAAGGAAATGGAGTCGGAGCTTTTCGCTCTGGTGGACTCCATTGCTGACGGCAACCTGAAGAGGCTGCTCGAAGCCTTCTTCCGGGACGACGAACTGTTCAGTCTCTACCGGGTTGCTCCGGCGGCGAAGGGGATGCATCACGTCTTCCTGGGGGGGCTTCTGGAACACTCCCTTGCCGTAGCCAAGCTGGTGGATGTCGTCGTGCCGCTCTACGGGGGGCTCAATCGGGACCTGCTCATCGCCGGCGCGCTGCTCCATGATGTGGGGAAGGTGCGGGAGATGACCTACATGCGCGCCTTCGACTATACGGACGAGGGGAAGCTCATCGGCCACATCACCATCGGCGTGGAGATGCTCCAGGAAAAGATCGCCGTCATTGCCGGTTTTCCTCCAGAGAAGGCCATGCTCCTCAAGCACATGCTCCTTTCCCATCACGGCCAGTACGAGTTCGGCTCGCCAAAACGGCCGAAGACAATCGAAGCGACTATTCTTAACTACCTGGACGATCTCGATTCGAAGATCAACGGCATCAGGACCCACATCAGGAAAGAGGCCGCCAGCGATTCCCGCTGGACAGCCTATCACCGTCTCTACGACCGCTATTTCTACAAGGATAACGGGCAAGATGAAGCGGAAGTTGAGATCGAGCCGGTGGTGGAGATTCCGGTGGAGACGAAACCCCTGCCGGCGAAGCCTGTCCAGTCCAGGGAAGGGAAGCCCGGCTTTCACAACAACCCCTTCGCCCAGCTGAAAGAGGAGAATCTCGACCTGTTCCAGCTGCCGAAACGATAGCGTCCCGTGGTGTTAAACCGGCGCCGCTTGCCGGCCATGGTGGTATGCATCGCAGTGTTGCTCCTTGCCGGTGCTTTCCTGCTTGGTGTGCCATTCCACAAATCTGAAAAGAGGTGTCACATGATATTCGAAACCATCGTAGTCGGGCAACTGGGGGTAAACTGTTTCATTCTCGGATGCGAAGAGACCCGGGAAGGGATCATCGTCGATCCGGGAGCCGATGCGGCGCGTGTGCTGGCGGCGGTGCAGAAGCTGGGGCTGACCATCAAATACGTCATCAACACCCATGGACATTTTGACCACATGGGGGGCAACCGGCGCGTGGTGGAAACAACGGGAGCGAAGCTTTTGATCCACGATGCCGATGTCTACTTCCTTTCCCGGGCGGCGGATTCGGCCGCCGGCTACGGCCTCAGTGCGGAAAACTCTCCCAAGCCCGACGACCTCCTCACCGACGGCATGGTGCTGACCTTCGGCAAGCACAGCCTCAAGGTGCTCCACACCCCGGGGCATACCCCGGGTGGCTGCTGCCTCTATCTGGAGAGCGAAGGAAAGATCATTACCGGCGACACCCTCTTTGCTGAATCGGTGGGACGGACAGATTTTCCCGGCAGTTCCCATGCCGACCTGATCGACGGCATCCGCTCAAAGCTGCTGGTTCTGCCGGAGGAAACGCTTGCCTTTCCCGGCCACGGGCCGTCAACGACCATCGGCCACGAAAAGAGCCACAATCCCTATCTCTAAAACAAATTCATACCAATGGGGGCAGCATGTTGCAGGGCAAAGAAATCATTCTCGGGGTTACTGGCGGTATTGCCGCCTACAAGGCGGTTGAGCTGCTGCGTCTCCTGACCAAGGCGGGAGCCGGCGTCCATGTGATTATGACCGCTTCGGCAACCGAATTCGTCACGCCGCTGACCTTCCAGACACTCTCCATGAATCCGGTTTCCACCTCGCTCTTCAACATGATCTCCGAGCGGGAGATCGGCCATATTTCCCTGGCTGACCGTGCCGATCTCTTCATCATCGCCCCCGCTACCGCCAACGTCATCGGCAAACTGGCCAACGGTATCGCCGACGATATGCTCACCACCACGGTCATGGCCACCAAGGCACCGGTACTGGTAGCTCCGGCCATGAACGTCAATATGTACCAGAACCCTATCTATAGGGAAAACGAGGCGAAGCTGAAGCGGCACGGCTATCGCTTCGTCGAGCCGGCCAAGGGGATGCTGGCCTGCGGCTGGGAAGGGGAAGGTAAGTTGCAGGAGCCCCAGGTCATTTTTGAGGAGGCGGTTGCGGCATTGACCAGACAGGACCTGGCCGGCGAGCATGTCCTGATCACCGCCGGGCCGACCCGGGAGGAACTTGACCCCGTGCGCTTCATCAGCAACCATTCTTCGGGCAAGATGGGCTATGCCATAGCCCGGGCGGCCCGTCGCCGCGGCGCTACGGTGACCCTCGTCACCGGTCCCACCTGCCTTGCCGAACCGTGCGGCGTGGAGACAATTCAGGTGGTCAGTGCCGAGGAGATGCGGCAGGCGGTGATGGCGGCCTTCCCGGCAAGCACCATGATCATCAAAGCCGCCGCCGTTTCCGATTACCGGCCTGTAGCCAGGGCGATGGCCAAGATCAAGAAGACTGCCGGGACCCTTACCCTGGAGCTGGAAAAGAACCCGGATATCCTCAGCGAACTGGGGCAGATCAAGGGTGAGAAGGTCCTGATCGGCTTTGCCGCCGAGACGGACGATCTCATGGGTAATGCCGCCAAAAAGCTCGCGGCAAAGAATGTGGACATGATCGTCGCCAATGACATCGGGGCTGAGGGAGCCGGTTTCAATGTGGACACCAACATTGTCAAGCTGCTCTTCCGTGACGGCAGTGTGGAGGATGTGCCGCTCATGGGCAAGCAGGAACTGGCCGATCTGCTTTTGGACCGGGCGGTTAAGTTGAAGAGTTAATAGTGAAGGGGGAAGGGGGAAGGCGTTTTTCAGCATGAACTATTCGGTGGAGAGAATTTCCAGTAACAGCTCCGGCTTGCAGATCGCTTCCTGCAGCCTCCCTTTGATTTCATCCAGCTGCTCATGGGCCTGCTGTTTGGAGAGCTTGCCGCTGCGGTAGAGCAGCCGCAGGTTTTTTCTCACCGCCTCGGCCGTGGCCAGCGCCCGTTCTCCGGTTGGATCGGCCTGGAAGAAGGATGAATCCTGGAAGCCATTGAGAAAATCAAAGACCGCTTCTTCCGCCAAGGCCATATATTCGTCCCGGTCCACCTCCTCAAGACCGAAGCGGGAAATGTCCGAGAGGGTCTGCAGGACCTGCTGCCATTTTTCCAGTCGGCTGACCAGCAGAATCGAGTTGAAAATCCGCTTGTTGGTGCCGAAGGAAAAGAGCGTATCGGACAGGACTTTTCTCAGCAGGGCGTCATTTCTGCGGTAATGCTCCAGGGAGATCTTTTTTGCAATGTCCCAGATCTCTTTATCCACGAAGGTTTCGAACCGCATCTCCCAATAGGCATGCTTCAAGGTCATGGTGGAAAAGCTGCGCATGACCTTGTAGGGGACGTAATAATTGTGGGCGACGGTATCGGCGGCCAGGTGGGCAAGGTAGCCGTAGGCGCATGCTTTCTGGGCGCCCATGTCGGCATTTTCCAGGACCTTGAGTCCGATCCGCCACCGGTGGCAGTGGAGTAGATAATGGGTGAATTTCTTGCCGACGGTGATGTCGGCGGCGATGCAGCCATAGAGGAAATCATTGGGAAATTCGGCAATCACCGCTGCCACGGCAGGTGTCAGTGCCTGAAGATTGTTGAGGACGGCGGAGCCTAACTGGAGATGGATGCCGGCACCCCAGGCGAGGGCATCGTGGGGAGCCAGAACGATGAGTAGAAGGACGAAAGGAATGATTAACATTGCCATAAAGAATAGGGGATGTGCCGGTAAATGTAAAGGAGTTTGCCATGCATGAAGCTGCAGAAGCCCGGCAATTGGTGGCTTCGCTGCGCGCCTATCTGGAGGACCTTCAGGAAACCGGTGTAGACGGCCTTGTCTATGGCGAACCAGCCATGGTTGCTGCACCGGAGCAGCCGGCGGCTGTCCCTGCCGGTGCTTCAGCGGGTGCGATCTCTACTGCAAGTGCTCCCTCTCCTGAGGAAGCGGCGGAGAAGGAAACCCTGGAAAAGGTGCGGCTCGATCTGGGGGAATGCCGCCGTTGCGGATTGGCCGGCACCAGGACGAACCTGGTTTTCGGCGTCGGCAATCCTGCCGCGAGACTGGTTTTTGTCGGCGAGGCGCCGGGGCGGGACGAAGATCTGCAAGGGGAGCCCTTTGTGGGAGAGGCGGGGCAGCTTCTGACCAAGATCATAGCCGCCATGCAGTTCAAGCGGAGCGATGTCTACATCTGCAATATTCTCAAGTGCCGTCCTCCTGGCAACCGTAACCCGGAACCCAAAGAGATCGAGCAGTGCCAGCCCTTTCTCCTGCGGCAGCTGCGCGCCCTGCGCCCCGAAGCCATCGTCTGTCTCGGCACCTTTGCCGCTCAGACGCTGCTAAAGACCAAGGAGCCGATCTCCCGGCTGCGCGGGCGTTTTCACGACTACCACGGCATTCCGCTCATGCCCACCTTCCATCCAGCTTTTCTCCTGCGCAATCCTGCCATGAAACGCGAGGTGTGGGAGGATATGCAGCAGGTGATGCGGTTGCTCGGAATCGAACTGAAGAAGTAATGGGAGGCGACCATGTACCAACACGTCTATGACACCCGCATGCCCGGCGGTGGGGAAATTCCCTTCGAGTTGCCCCGCTGGATCGCCTGCGCCCCATTTGAGGAGTATCTGGGGATGACGATAGAGGAGGCTGCAGAAGGGCATGCCGTCCTTACCATGCCCTTCACCGTCAAACTTTCCCAGGGGGTAGGATTCATGCACGGCGGCGCCATTACCGCCCTGGCCGACACGGCGGTCGCCATGGCCATCAAGAGCGTCCTCCCCGAGGGAAGCAATTTCGTCACCATGGATCTGGGGCTGAAGTTCCACGCGCCGGTCCGTTCCGGGGTAGTCAGGGCCGTGGCGCGGATCATCGAGCGTGACGAGCGGAATATCAAGGGGGAAGCCGAGGTCTTCGATGGGGAAGGGATCAAAGTGGCGACCTTTAGCTCCGTTTTTCGGGTGCGGCGGCAGTAGCATCCCTGTATCATGTTTCGCCGATCAACTGAGGTCGATGGAAAAGAGGATGGAATAAGCCCGCTCGCCTGGATCATGAACCGGCGGCTGTCTTTTGATGGTGTTTTCCGCAGCGAGGGAAATGCCGGCATGGTCGTAGCCGAGGATATTCTTCCATTTCAGCCGCTTTACCGACATCTTTGCGGCAACCACATCCACCAGGGAAATATCGGTGCCCCTGGTTCCCGTATACCCGATTCCCCCCTCCAGCAGCACCCCTGCAGGCTGCCGTTCCCGTTTCACCGTGGCCTCTATGGAAAGGTCCGTGGAGCGGGAATTCGTTACCAGGTCGGACTTTTGCCGATAGCCCAAGGTCTGGTTGAAAACCCAGCCGGAGATGGCCTGCTCCGGGACAACCTGGATGGACGATTCCGATGAGAGGTCCCGTTGCATGGTCATGTCGCGCAACAGGGCGTAATTCCCCTTCAGCTTGCCCCCTAGAGTGGTGCCGGCATATTGCAGCGTGCCTCCCACATCGTTGACCCAGATGCTGGCGCCGCTTTCTCTCCGTTGCCCAATCCTGCATCGTATGGTTCCGGGAAGATTCTTCAGATAATCGAAACGGTATCTCCCCTCCAAGTAGCGCTCGATGCGCCCTCCGGGGAGGGAGAGGCTCTCCCGCATGGACCGGCCCTCGGTCAGACGCAGGGATACCGGCCCTTTGCCGATGCTCATGCCGATGCGACTGATATCCTTTTCGCCCGTGGGGAGTGAAAGAAACGTGTACTCCGGCCCCTTATGTTCATAGAAGGCGCCCCATTTGGTTTGGCCGAGGTCCGATTCGCCGTTCAGTCGCCAGGCTTTGTCCTGCAGAGAACCCCTCTCCGTGGTTGTGCCCGAAACCAGCCCCGCAGCGGCGTCCAGGCGAAAGTTGCTCCCTGCCAGACTGCTCTTGCCGAAGAGGAGTTGGGAGGCCATCTCTTTGCCCTGGCGCGCTTCTTTCGCACCGATGATACCGATGGCGCCCCCGGTGCGATCTGTGGCAGAGAAGGTGGCGATGGAACCGAAGACTTCCCTGTCGAAGACCGTGCGCTCGTCGGTAATGGCAAAACTGCGGAACTCCCCCTGGGGGCCGGCAATGGAATAGTCGAGCCCCTTGCCACCCACTTTCGGCAGAAGGTAGGGAATGGGGGCCAGTTCCATGATTCCCATCCTGATTGACTGCCCCTCCCGATGGGCTCCGATCAGGGGCAGATCGTCGGCTTTTTCGACCGATTGGCTCCAGTGGGGTACCTGCGGCAAATGCACGAACATGTCCGCCCCGTGCACCTGCGCGGGATCAGCAGGCAGCGTCTGGCCTTGTGCAGCTGATGCCCAGATGGACACAATGAGGACCAGGATTGTCCGACGCAAGCAATTCATCGTAAAAGAAGCCCCCTCCTTCCCCATATGTTCCGTCGTTACCTCTAGTGTATCGCGATCATTATCTTCTGCAGCGCCGCTGAACAGACGTTCTCCAAGGTAGCAGGTATTGCAGGAAGAAACAACTAGTCAACCAGAGCCACCCGCAGCTTGGTTATGTCCCGCAATGGCGGTGCCCCGAACATCCGGTTGTACTCCCGGCTGAACTGGGACGGGCTTTCATACCCCACCTCGAATGCTGCGGTTGCGGCGTCAAGGCGCTCGGCCAGCATCAGGCGCCGGGCTTCCTGTAGGCGGAGCTGCTTCTGGTATTGCAGGGGGCTCAGCGCTGTCATGGTGCGGAAATGGTGATGAAAGGTCGAGGTGCTCATGCGGGCCTGCTCGGCAAGGTCGTCGATGTGCAGCTGTTCCCGGTAGTTGTTCTTCAGCCATTCGATCGCCCGGGCAATCTGCTGACTCTGGCTACCCGCCGAGGCAATCTGGCGCAACCGTGCACCCTGATCTCCCACCAGCAAGCGGTAAATGATCTCCTTTTGAATGATCGGTGCCAGAATCGGAATATCCTGCTCATCGCCAAGCAGATCGATTAGTCGTTGAAAGGCGGTCAGGAGCGGCAACGTTACCTCGCCGGTTGCCATGCCGCGGCTTGTTTGTTGGATCCGCGGTTGAGGCAGGTTGCTGTCCGCCATCAGGTGCGCAACCTCTTTCTGGTCAATGAGCAACCTGAGCCCCAGGTAAGGCTTCTCATGGCTCGCCTCGATCACCTGGACCACCGTCGGCAGATGGACGGAGGTGATGAGGTAGTGGCGGGCGTCATAGACATAGGTTTCCTCTCCCAGCACAACCCGTTTGGCTCCTTGGACGACCATGCAGATGCTCGGTTCGTACATGCCGCTCATGGGCTCGGTAGGTTCAATCCGCCTGAACAAACCTAACCCGGGGACGGCGGTTGCATACTGTTCGCCTTCTTCGGTCCATCGTGCAATAGTGTTCCGTAAGCTCATCAGTGCAAGTTCCATGACGTTGTCGCCGATTTCCTCCATAATCGCCCCCTCTTCAACTCTTTAGTCTCTTCGATATTAACCGACTCTTGCTTCTTTTTACAACGTCATTTCTGGTGAATCATACGATTGGGCAATAAATCGACAGGATCGGTCTACCGCCATGTATCCTTGCTGGAGTACGTTATACTCATCACAAGGGCTTGAGCGGACAGAGTCAGTCCTGGCTGATCTTTGTGACGCTCAATAAGCGCTTCCAGTTGAAAGGAGAATCTGATGC
Organism: Geotalea sp. SG265; assembly: GCF_022808985.1. GTDB lineage: Bacteria > Desulfobacterota > Desulfuromonadia > Geobacterales > Geobacteraceae > Geotalea. Next base: position 65,168 of record NZ_JAKZFT010000019.1, read on the forward strand.
AAAAACGAGTTTTGGGAAAAAGCGGCCTGGAGGTCTCGGCAATCGGTCTCGGCTGCATGGGGATGAGCTTTTCCTACGGTCCCCCAAAAGACAAACGGGAAATGATTTCGCTGATCAGGGCTGCCGTGGAGCGTGGCGTCACCTTCTTCGATACGGCCGAAGTCTACGGTCCCTTCACCAACGAGGAGCTGGTCGGCGAGGCGCTGGCGCCGCTACGGGACCAGGTGGTTATTGCCACCAAGTTCGGTTTCGACACCGGTGTCGATCCCCGGGCCATGAAGGGGGGCGGACCGGTGCTGAACAGTTGCCCGGAGCATGTCAGAGAAGTGGCCGAAGCCTCACTGAAGCGGCTCAGGGTCGAGGTCATCGACCTGTTCTATCAGCACCGGGTCGATCCGCAGGTGCCCATCGAAGATGTGGCTGGCGCGGTGCAGGAGTTGATCAAGGAGGGCAAGGTAAAGCATTTCGGCCTTTCCGAGGCGGGCATAGAGACGGTCCGTCGCGCCCACGGCGTGCAGAAGGTCGCTGCCGTCCAGAACGAATATTCCCTGTGGTTCAGGCGCCCGGAAGAAGGGTTGCTCCAGGCCCTGGAAGAGCTGGGCATTGGCTTGGTCGCCTACAGTCCATTGGGCAAGGGCTTTTTAACCGGCAAAATCGACGAAAGCACCACCTTCGACAGTACCGACTTCCGCACCACGCTCCCTCGCTTTTCCCCTGCAGCGCGGAAAGCGAACCAGGCCCTGGTGGATCTGCTCGGCCGGATCGGCAACCAGAAGCACGCGACCCCAGCCCAGATCGCCCTTAGCTGGCTTTTGGCCCAGAGGCGGTGGATCGTGCCCATCCCGGGGACGACCATGCTGGAACGGCTGGATGAGAATATCGGCGCAGTTGCCCTGGAACTCACCTCAAGCGAGCTGCAGGAGATAGAGCAGGCCGCGGCAAAGATCAAGATAGAGGGGGCGCGGTACCCGGAAAAACTGGAGCAGATGACCGGGCGGTGAGACTGCCTGCGAAAAAGATCCAATTTCATCATTTTTATAACAGCAACCTGGTGGAGTTGATGCCAAACGAAATCAAACAGGAGAAAAATACATGTACAAAGCAAAAGCATATTCGGTTGCCAGTGCCACGTCACCCTTTGCCTCAGATACCATCCAGCGTCGGGAGACTACCGATAGAGATGTCCAGATCGAGATCCTCTACTGCGGTATCTGCCACTCCGATCTCCACACCGTCCGCGACGAGTGGCACAGCATCATGCCCACGGTCTACCCCTGCGTACCAGGGCACGAGATCGTCGGCAAGGTCACCAAGGTCGGCGCTGCGGTGAGCAAATTCAAGCCGGGGGACCTTGTGGGGGTCGGCTGCCTGGTTGATTCAGACCACAGCTGCCCCAGCTGCCTGAATAACCTTGAGCAGTTCTGTAAGGAACCCACCTTCACCTACAACTCACCGGACAAGCACGGGACTGGGCCGGTCACCTATGGCGGCTACTCGGAGAGCATTGTCGTCGATGAGCGCTTCGTCCTGCGCGTGCCCGCCAATCTTGACCTTGCCGGGGTTGCGCCGCTCCTTTGCGCGGGAATCACCACCTACTCGCCCATGCGCCGCTGGGGAGACATCAAGGGTAAGAAGGTGGGGGTGGTCGGCCTTGGCGGCCTGGGGCACATGGGGGTGAAATTCGCCCGAGCCTTTGGCGCCCACGTCGTCGTCTTTACCACCTCCCCAAAGAAAAAGGAGGATGCCCTGCGTCTAGGAGCCCATGAGGTTATCGTTTCCACCGACCGACAACAGATGAAGCAGCACGCCGGGACCTTCAATTTCATCCTCGATACCATCGCCGCCGAGCATGACATCAACGCCTACATCACCATGCTCGGCCTCGAAGGGAACATCACCCTGGTGGGGGCACCGGACAAGCCGCTCCCCGTCTCCGCCTTTGCCTTGCTCTTCGGTCGCCGCACCCTCTCCGGTTCCCTCATCGGCGGCATCAAGGAGACCCAGGAGATGCTCGATTTCTGCGGCGAGCACAACATCACCTCCGATGTGGAAGTCATCCCGATCCAGCAGATCAACGAAGCCTACGAGCGGCTGGTCAAGTCGGACGTGAAGTACCGCTTCTCCATCGATATGGCTTCGCTCAAAGCTGAGTAAATCCGAATCGTAAACCGTCCCGGTAGCGATGCTTCAGGGCGGTTTTTTTTACTCTATTCAACAACGTGGTGTCCCCGGAATTTGCTAAAATTGTCATGTAGCTAAAATTTCCCAGGAGGCAATCATGGGCGAATCGATGAAGTACACACGACTATCGAAGGACCAAGCAGCGTGTCTTCTCGTGGACCATCAGGCTGGCCTGATCTCGCTGGTGCAGGATTTTTCTCCCGGAGAATTCAAGAACAATGTGCTGGCTTTGGCGGACACAGCAAAATATTTCAATCTGCCCACTGTTCTCACCACCAGCTTCGAGGAAGGGCCGAACGGGCCGCTGGTGCCGGAACTCAAGGAGTCATTCCCAAACGCGGCCTATATCAGACGCCCGGGCCAGATCAATGCCTGGGACAACGACGATTTTGTGAATGCGGTGAAAAAGGCCGACCGCCAGCAGCTCATTATAGCAGGGGTCGTAACGGAGGTATGTGTTGCGTTTCCGGCGCTTTCGGCCATAGAGGCCGGTTACCAAGTATTCGTTGTTACAGACGCTTCGGGGACTTTCAATGAAGTAACGCGTAATGCTGCCTGGTCACGAATGGCAGCCGCCGGCGTGCAGTTGATGAGCTGGTTTGGTGTCGCCTGCGAACTGCACCGTGACTGGCGTAACGACATTGAGGGCTTGGGGAATCTGCTCTCTAATCACATCCCGAACTACCGGAACCTGATGACCAGCTTTTTCGCGAGGAAATAGGGGGACCAGGATATCGGGGGAACATAAAAAGTAGTGGTCGCTTTTTCTAACTTGACGGTGATTAACCGTGAAGATGCTGCCGTGCCGAACAACAAAGGGGGACAGATAAAAACAGTCTGTCCCCTTTCTCATACTGCTCCTTGTTAATCACCGCCGGGGATCACCCTTTTTTCTTTTCAGTCTGCTCCTTCTCGACGTCGCCCTTTCCCCGTTTATCCCTCACCTGTTCGAACTGCTTCTGCAATTGATCAAGCTTCTCGTCGCTCAGGTCTTCCAGGTCGATAAGCGAATCGCGCGCCCCCTTGATTGCGTGCAACAGTTCGTCGAGCTTCAGGTGCAAGGCCTTCGAATCCCGGTTTTGAGTATTCTGGATTATGAACACCATCAGGAAGGTGACAATGGTGGTGGCGGTATTGATGATGAGCTGCCAGGTATCGGAGAAACTGGAGACAGGGCCGGTGGCTCCCCATACGACAAGAGACCCAAGTGCCGCAAGGAATGCCGCAGGAGTCCCCATGGCGTCGGCTATCTTCTTTGAAAAGACATGAAACAGATCCCTGACCGACATTTCCGTCTCCTTACTATAGTATACCCTGACAGCTGATTGTGGGGGGCGTCTGTTATTCTTCAGTGTCAGGTTCTGGAAAAGTTTTAGAGATCACCTATGCGGGAACATGCTTGTCTGCCCACCTTCGATCTCGCTTAATACCACTCAATGTCTATTGTCAAAGTGTTGAAAAAGTCGGTCGGGGAAAGGTGAACGGACAAGAAAGAGTGGGTGCAGGGCCGGCTGTTTTTATATTCCTTTTTCCCACTGAATGCTATACGCTGCTGTCCGCGGAACCGCCGGGGGAATGCTGGCCTGATGGCGCGAGTGAAAGGAGCAGAGTATGAGGATCGGATTGTTGTGTTGCCTAGCGGCGGCGCTCTTGCTGCTGACTTCCTGCCAGGATTTGATGCTGCAGAACCTGGCGAACGACTTTGGTCTGGCCGTCAATCAGGACGTCCTTGATGAGCCGACGATCGTAAAGGGGCTGAAGGAGGCGTTGTCCATCGGCACGGAACGGGCGGTGAAGGTTGTCTCCCAGCAGAATGGCTATTTCGGCAATCAGTTGATCAAGGTACTGATGCCGGAAAAGATGCGGAATGTGGCCGATATGCTTGCCCAGATAGGGTTCCAGCGCCAGGTTGACGACTTTGTCCTGAGCATGAATCGGGCGGCGGAAAAGGCCGCTCCCACCGCTGTTGGATTTTTTGTCGGTGCCATAAAAGAGATGACCTTTGCCGATGCCCGGCAGATACTAAAAGGTGGGGATACCGCTGCTACGGAGTATTTCAAAGCCAAAACGGCCGCCAAAATCTACAACGCCTTCAATCCGGTGGTGGCGAAGAGCCTCGATGACGTGGGCGCCACCCGCGTCTATAAGAACATGATGAAAACCTACAAGACCATTCCATTTACCAACCCTCCCGGCTTTGACCTGGACCAGTATGTGACGGGCAAGGCAGTAGACGGCCTCTTCTCCACCCTGGGAGAAGAAGAGAAGAAAATCCGCGCCAACCCAGCGGCCCGTACCACCGAACTGCTGCGGCGGGTTTTTGGCAGCAGTCGCTGATGGCTGAATGAGATGACACTGCCGCTTTCCACCGGTAGATTCTATTCGTAAGTGCACCACGTGATAAAAAAGCAGGACATGATGGTTTTCTGGTAGTGTGTGAAGCGCGACCAACACTCACTACGGAAAGGAACCCACCATGTCCTACAGCCATTTTACT
>NZ_JAKZFT010000002.1 GCF_022808985.1 Geotalea sp. SG265
ACGACGCTGAAAACATTGCGGTAGAAGTGGACAATGCAGCGCTGCCATTTCGTTTCAGGGTAGAAATCGGCCAGAGATTCGACAAGACCAATACATGCGTCGGTGATGAAAAGCCGCACTCCTGAGAGCCCACGCTCTTTAAGGTGTCTAAGGAATCCGGACCAGCCGGCTTTATCTTCTTTGGCCCCTTCGCAGACGCCGAGGATCTTGCGATAACCCTGGTCATTGACACCGATCGCCACCAGAACGGACACATTTGTCACTTCGCCAGCCCAGGAGCGTTTAAGGACGATCCCATCCAGATATACGTAAGGAAACTCTCCTTTGATCGGGCGATTGCGCCATTCCTCGATCTTGGCGTAGACCTTCTTGTTGAGATTACTGATGGTGCCAGCGCTGACCTTGGTCCCCCACAAGGTTTCTGTTATGTCCTCGACGCGGCGAACTGACACACCAGCTATATACATCTCGATCAATGCCTCTTCTACGGACGCTTCACGCCTGCGGTAGCGTTCGATGATCGCCGTCTCAAAGGTCTGTCGCCGAAGTTTAGGCATGTTCAGAGTCACTTCTCCGGCTTTTGTATGGAGTTTACGTTGGTAATGGCCGGCTCTGGTATCAGTTCTGGCTTGATGCCGCTGGTATTTCTCAGCGTTACATAAGCGATCTGCTTCGGCATCAAGCATACGGTTAAGGGTGTCTTCGACAGTGCTTCTGACCATTTCTCCCAGATGATCACGGACAGCATTCTCATTCAGTTGGATGATTTGCGCCTTTGGTGTATTCTGTTCTTCCACGGCAGTGTACTCCTTTCGGGTCGAATTTTCGTTTGGCGACGCAATTCTAACCGGAATCAGGCACTGCCGTGTTGCTTTTTATAAAAGCGAAAAATATTTTACGTTATCTTTTCCCTTTAAGACTTAACCGCTATTCTTATTTGCTAGACAAATGCGAAGCTGCCTCTCCTGAGCATCGTTTCATACTGAACCTCAGGCAGCAGGAAATATTCAGGTTATGTTCTGGATTTTACACAAACCCTGTTAAAGCCAGTTTTATCATGGATCTTTACGAACGAGGCGTTTTCCGCATGTCCGAGCTAAAACGTATGAACACCTATTTTGAAGTCCATGAAATGAAGGCAGTGGGAAATTTTCGTAATGTGGACATTCTTGCTGCAGTATGTTCCTTCATCATTGGTTTGATAATCACTTTATTGTTTACGATCATAGGCATAAACCTTCTAAACTCAAAACAGCTATATCAGATGTGGTTATTCTTCAGCGGAAGCATAGTGTACTGCTTAATTATATTTATAGTGGGTGAACCATTTAGGACTGTTTTTCTGTATGCTAAGTTTAAAAAGGCCCTTATTTCACTTAACTTATGGCAACCTGTTGGTGAAAAGGAAGGAGCCCCTGTGGTGGTTTAGCCGGTTACGTTTGGAGTGGAAAAGGTTAGTGTCACGCTGATGGTGGATTCCCTCACCAAGGCTCTGGCTACGGCATCCGCAACCTGACATCATCAAATGATTTTTCAAAGGCGTTGCAGTGCCGCAACACTTTAATAGATTGATCCATTTCAGAAAAATCAATCCTGCTTACAAACTGTTGCAAATACTCAAGCTGTCGGATAAAGGCGGTTGGGTCAGTTTGTTCCGTCATTCTCTTAAGTCCTGACAGATACTCACCTCTAAACACTGTTGGGACTATCACCCGAGTATGACCTTCCGCTACAAGCTCTGCATTCATCATGGCACGTGCAATACGGCCATTGCCGTCATCAAAAGGATGGACTTCCGAAACAAAAAACATCATCGCTAGTGCCCGCGCAAAAGGGTGGTGGAGACCTCGGTAAAATTCGTAACCTTGCCGCAGCGTGCCGCGCACCAGCGGCGGTTCTACGAATCGAGTTAACCCTGCGACATTTGGCTTTTCTTTAAACAGCCCAGGGCGCTTGTCTGGTCGCCCCTCCATGATAATCGCATGCCTCTTTGTCAGGATATCCAGAAAGTCATCAAAGGATTTCGGCACAATGCACATTTCATCAATCCTGCTTACTACCTTATAGGTACCTAGAATACCATATCCGTCCTCAGGGCGATCACTCGGTACTACGCCTGAGTCAATTATCTTGAGCGCCTCCTCGACCTCAAATTCATTGCCTTCAATGAAATTTGTGAAATACGCATCGAAAAATGCCGTGTTGTAAAAAGACTTACTTGCGACACTTGGTGTCAACCTATTCGGGAAAACCGCATCGGCCAGCGCCGCCCTAAGCACGGCGAATCGCTGAACAGCGGATGCATCATAACCGTCGCCAACACTGTGCGCCACAGATCGAGGCGAAACTAGCTTCCCCTCTTTCGTACCCTGTAGAATCCTTATCAAGGCATCTAGTCTCTTAAACTCTGCATGCATGTCAAGCTCTTGCGCCACCTGGCGGGCCTTGTCCCGAAGCCTATTCAACTCCATCTCGCCTTGGCGTTCCAGTATCTGAGATAGCCTTTCCTCTATCTCAAGCTGCGACAAAACTTTAGATTCTGCCCCGCTTCTTACTTTTGTAGCTGATAAATTCTCAAGAAACGCCCTTTCCTTGCTCGCGATAAAAAGGTCAAGTAGTGGATTGTCCATATTCGCAACCGGGCCTAGACCCTTTAGAACCACAATATCAAGACCTGGGAGCCTTATTGTTCGATTATACCCGGCAGTAAGGTACACTTTTCCGGCTGGCGAAATACTTCCTTCAATGGCTGACCGATGGCTAACGACTGCTCCAGGAAGCAGGAGTGAAATGATTTGCCAAACATGTAACCGAACGATGTGCTCAGGAGCATCTAGTGTATTAGATGTATAAAGGGAAGGGCCTATTTTTCGGGCGCGACCAGCCTTAACTGCACGAACTGTCTGTTGGCTCTGTTGCTGGTCAGAGAGAAAAAACAAAGGCAATTTTTTCATTTTAACGGTCTCCATGGAAGCCGAAAATGACTATTTTTTATTATTAATTCACCTCTAAATATTAATTATTTTATTTATTGTCAATATTTTTTATTATTGATGGTTTGGCAATTATAGTTTCACAAAACACGTCGCCATGCATAAGAGCCACAATCGGGGCCTGCAGACCACGAATAGCATAGTCCCATGTAAATGATGGCTGTCATGATTAACCATCGAAACTTGTAATCGATGCTTTTCGAAGTTCGTCAACGATGCAACGTACCCTTTTTGGTTCGTATATCAGGGATGGGTACGATTCAGCCGCTGGTTCTTCCGGCTCTGGCATCCACTCAATTTCAATTCCGTTGCTCATGGAGTTACCTCCCACAGCACTTCTTGAATTTGGCCCTGCTACCGCAGGAGCACAAATCGTTGCGCCCTCTTGGAAAGGGGGGTCGCATTACGCTTTCGTCATTTAACTACCAGTATAATACTCCCAGTTAAACGGTTGGTTAACAATTGGTTTAGTGTGCGGTATTCTATCGATTCGAAATGTCCGAACTTCTTTGCGAAGGTGACAATGTGTAGCAAAAACCTTCCTTATTAGCGCCAATTCTCCGGAAAAATGATGGGAGCCTTTTGCGCCACATGCTTGGCGCAAAAGGTGACAGGGACAGGAAATGGCCTTTTATACTCTCTGGCATTAAAAGTCATAAAACCGCAAAAGCAGGACTTGAATGATTGTCCAGACGTTATCTGGACAATCTTCCCTTCAAACTGTTGCCAACAGTTTCCCTTTTGGGTCTGTCAACTTGAGCCAGATGAGGAAATTCCATCAATGTTGGCCACCTGACCGAATTATTCAGACAACGTCTGAATAATCAATTCCGGGATTGACCTCCACAAAAATTTAGACCAAGTCTGAAAAATTATCTCTCCAAGCTCATTGCTTTCAATGTGATCGGCAATCACAAGGGCAACCAGTGGACAGTAGCTGCATTCGACAACCGATGACGAGTCAGATAATCCCACGCCATAGGGTGTTTGGTCGGCTCAGCCGCCAGCGCTTGTAACAACATCCGCGATTGAGGAGTCAATGTGGAATACATCGATATGAAGAGCGCCGATTCTCTATCTATTGCAGTGTTGATTCCTTCCGCCAGATCTTGTCACTCTACTTCTTTGATCGGCTCAGCGCGTTGGATCAATGGTAAAGCAGCCATCTTCATCAAAGGAGTTTTGAGTTTTCACTCCAAACGATATCGGCAAGCCTAATTAGCGCCATTCTTCCGCCGTGTCATCTCTAAAAAATGATGGGAGCCGTTTTTTGCGCCACAACTTTGGCGCAAAACCTAACATTTGCGCCAAACTGGTGGCGCAAAAACTTTCAGGGGCTTGGAAATGGCCTTAAATATAATGTAATAACCTATGTTTTTAATAAACATAGGTTATTATTTTACCTCTCGTTATCGCAGGTATTTTTTTATTGTAACACCAAAAAAAATTACTTTACCATATGATTTGTTGCCCATGCCTAATCACTATCACGAGGTCACTTATGAACCATATCAACCGTGTTGATATCCAAACGAGGACGCTCTATGCGGAGCTCTTGGAGATGATGCAGATACTTGAAGCTTCCCGCACCATTTCCGACTTAAATGGAAATTTTACTACCAAGACTATTGGTGGCGAACAATATGTCTATTTTTCGCATTATCTGCCTGGTGGGAAGCTTCATTATGTTTATGTTGGCAAAAAAAACGAGCAGACGGATGCCTTGATCCAACGATATAAAGAAGGCAAACCTGAGTCACAGGAAGCCAGAGAGAATATTCGGCGGCTAGGAGCGCAGGTGAAGGCAGGGTTTGGTGTCGTTACCGACAAGGCAATGGTTCGTGTCATTAAAGCTCTAGCTGAAGCTGCTGTTTTTCGGGCAGGGGCTGTTGTTATTGGGAGACACGCTTTCACAGCGATTGGCGTTATGCTCGGAATTCGAAGGTTTCAAGGCACCATTTTGCCTATGGATGTTGATCTTTCTGCCGAAAGATCAGTTTCGGTTGCTCTACCACAAACACAGTCCGACATTCCTGATGTAATAGACAGCCTAAAGATGGGTTTTTTCCCTGTACCAGCCTTAAACTTGAAGCACCCTTCAACGATGTTTACTATCAGAAAGAGCCAATTGCGCCTTGACATTCTGACGCCAAAGACCTCGGATTCCGATGCGCCTGTTATGATCCCACGGTTTAATTGTGCTGCTCAACCCCTCAGCTATCTAAACTACCTAGTTGAGGATATGATTCCTGCTGTGCTAATCGATACCGATCCCGTCCTGGTCAATGTACCCCATCCGGCAAGATATGCTTTGCATAAGCTGATCATCTCGCAAGTTAGAGATATAACCCAAACAGCCAAGGCAAACAAGGACTTGCTTCAGGCGTATCAAATTCTTTCAGCCTTACATGAGGAACGACCTGACGATATCCTAACAGCATGGGCGAACCTTGTATCTTGTGGCCCTAGGTGGAAGCGGTTTGCTGAGGCTGGTCTTGAGGATATGGGGAAGGAGTTTGGCTCCAAAGTCATAGATAGGATCGTGAACGACTTCCACGACCAACGATGAAAGGGTTCGACTATCCGCTGGAACCTTGTTTAAGTATAAAAGAAGAAGTTCCTTACGCAGGTGAAGTGACCACGCCAAAATCGCGGCAATGGCCTTCTAATTTCTAAGCAAAAAGGCATTACTTTTTAGCCACCTCCCCTCTACTCAAACGCCCTTAAGTTTCCAGCATCGGCGGACGTCGGCATATGATCATCAATTGTTAAATGTGCAATTCCGCCGGGATTGCTTTACCAAAGCAAGATTATTATGACTTACCACAGCAAGATTATTGTGCGCATACAATATGTAACATATTGACATTATAGCGCTTTATTTCGCAACCCAAGATCTCCTGATCGCTGCGTCATTTTTGCAGTATGTTTAGAAATTATTTTTTTAGATAATGCTAGAAGCATAATCACCTCTGAAAAACTATTATCTTTAGCCGCCACATTAGATGGTCGGATTGAAGCCTAAAAAGCCGACAAGAACTTTCTGACCACTTATGCTTCCTTTTTAGAACTTTCTGCCACTTTATGGTTCATAACGAGCTTCCACTAGGTCTTGCAAACAGCTGATTCTTCGCGAACGATGTGCCAGATTATGCTTCCAAAAGTTGCCAACATATCCTTCAAGTTACATTGTTGTTGCCTCTCTGTTTTTGTTACGCAATCAGTTTGCCGCCAATTCGGAGAGGCATTTGTGCATCTTGGTCAGTCATTAGGCGCAGCAACAATTACCCCTTTGCCTGTCGCATCCCTGGCTGCCCGTCCTTTTCTCCTGCAACACTTTCTTTAAAAAGAAGAAGCCCTGTTTGTCAGGGCTTCTTTTGTTTTAGGGCCTCTCTTCTTTTCAAGGGAGATGCGTGCCCTTTTTCCATGCTGCCGTCACCAGCTACGCCCTATGCCGGCCACCCCGCGCCCTTTTACCGCGCCGGGAGGAAGTCAATGGGGTAGAGGATCGTTGTCCTGGGGACCCCGTCTTTTGCGCCAAAGTTGAACTTCTTAACCCTTTCGACGATCTGAGCGGAGAAATCAGGCGCGTTCATGTTGCTTGACTCCACCGCGCAGGCAGAGACTGCCCCGTTTGGTTCGATGGTGATCCGCAGTACCATCTTCCCGCGCAGGGTCGGATCTTTGCGTAACTCGGCATTGTAAAGGCGGTAAAGCGCTGCCTTATAGCGATCGAAGAGGATCTGGATCTCCTCATCGGATCGTGAGCGACCAGCCCCCGGAGTGAGCGACTTGGCTTCCTTCCCCGGCAGGCCGGCTATGGAACTCTGAACCCGCGCAAAGCCACCCTGGCGACCGATGCCTTTTCCTCCGCCTCCACCGTTGCCGACGCCTATGTTCCGGCTGATCGCGGCATTGCTGATACCACCACTGCTGGGACCGCTCCCCGATTGCATAGCCACCAGAGAACGGCTTGCCTGCGCGGCACCTGCTGCCTGTGGCGAATTGCTCAGACGCGCTTCAACCCCCAATTTGGCAACAGGGGTTTCGTCCATAAGATCCTTAAAGGTGTTCTTGAATGCCATGACCCCGCTGCTTTCCGCTTTGGTCCTCGCAGCAACCCTTTCTGCCGGGGTCGCTTTTATCTCATCCTTTGGCGTCTCTTTCACTTTTTCTTCCGGTTTTTTCTCTTCCTTGCGCTCATCCTTTTTCTCTTCCTTGGGCTTTTTCACCGGCTCCGGTTTTATTGGTTCTTTTCTGACCAGTTTCGCCAACCGTTCCGGGACCTGGGCCACAACAGGACGTTGAGGCGCCGGCAGCTTCACAATTTTTATGATGCCAGTGAGAAAGAAGCTGAGGAGCAATGCGATGAGCACGGAGCGGCGAAAGCGCCGTTCACCCTCGCTGTCGTGGCTCCAGGGCATGATCAATGGATGATGGGGGACCGGGGAAATCTCCCTTTCAATAACGAATTCATCCTTGCGCCGTTCATCGCGGGCGTAAGCATTGCGTATATCGTCGTGGAGATATTCCAGTTCCTCGTCCAGTTGGTCTACCTGTGACTTGAGATGCGCCTGCTTTTCCAGGAGCCCGCGCATTTCACCGTCAAATTCGGCAACGCACTGCCTCAGCCGCTCCAGGTGTGCGGGGATACCCTTGATCTCCGCCAGTTCCCCCCAGAAAAGCTGGCCCGCCTCCAGCTCGTCAAGTCGGGCAAGGGCGCTGCATGCATCCCGCAGGGCGTCAAACCGCAGCCGATCAGCAGCAAAAGTCTCCAGCTCGGCCTCTACCCCCCGCAACTCGCTCTCAAGCTTGGCGTGCACTCCCCGAACCTGCTCGATCTGCACGTTAAGCGATGCCAATTCCTGCGCTAGTATCGATGTATTCACTGCAGCCCCGCTATTTTTTTATGTTCTTTCTGGACAACGGCAAGGGAAATCTTGCCATATCCAGAAGCTGTACAGGTTGACATTACTCTTTTGATTACCTTGAACGGTGTCTCTTTATCAGCAAGTATTGTCACTTCCATGCTGTCGGGAGGAGTCTTTGAGGTTTTCTCGATACTGCTGCGAAGCTCCTCCAGCCGCTGTCGCAGCCCGTATGCGCTCTCGTCGAGAACCTTTGTGGTATTAATCACCGGCTCCCCCTGTACCATGACCACTTCTGGAGTTATGACCAGTGAGACCGTCTCCCTTGGCTTTTTTTCCACAACGGATGATGGCAAGGTTATCTTTGCATCGGGAAGCGTGCCGTTGAATGAATGAAAAAGCAGAAAGAAAACGAGAACTGTCAGGACATCCATCATCGGGATCAGGTTTATGCCCAGACCCTTGACGTCTCCCTTCTTGTTGTTACGCGCCATCCGTTGCAATCGTTTTATATCGCTCATGGTGCATCCCCCAGTGAAACCTTGGGAAACAGGGTATATTTTTGAAGCTGGTTGCTGCCTTCGCTCTTCACCGTGGTTTCACGCACCGCATCCATGAGCTCGATGAGATAGTCGTATTTAATATCGGGCTCCATCAGTACCGTCGCGTCTTCCTTGTCCGGATACTGGGACTTCAGGCGAACGAGTATGGCGGCAAGCGTTGCAAGGTCGTATTGATCGCCCTTCTTCGGAATCGCAGCCACCACGGACGAACCATTGGCAACTTCCAGTCCTGCTTTGCGGACAATCACCTCGATGGAAAAGTTCAGCCGGTTCGAAGCAGCTCCGCCGGCGGCGGTCGGGACAGTCAGTTCCTGGATGGTAATGCTCAGGAAAACGGCGGTAATAAGCAGAAAGACCACCAATACCGTCATGATGTCCATCAATGGAGTAAGGTTCAAAAGGTGCATGATATCCGTGTCGAAATCTTCATGTTCCCCTTTTTTCCGACGATGCCGTCTGGTCATAATCAAGCCCTGTCAAATTGGCGCTTGCTGAAAGTGGAGATCGAATTGAGCGCCTTTACCGATGCCATCTCCATGCTGTTCACTATTTGCCCCGTAGTCGTTGTAAGCCGCGCATGGAGCAACAGAAGCGGGATTGCGGACATGATGCCGAAGGCGGTGCAGTTCATCGCCTCGGAAATGCTGGCGGCGAGCAGGGCGGCCTTTTCGGCGGGACTTGCCGTGGCAACTGCACCGAATGCCTGGATCAGACCCATGATCGTACCGAGCAGTCCAAAAAGGGTGGCGATATTGGAAAGGAGCGCCAGGTAAGGAGTCCGCTTTTCCAACTGGGGAATGATCTCCATGAGGCTCTCTTCCATGGCGATTTCCACGTCTTCCCGTCGCTTGACCGCCCCCTGGCGTGCCAATCCCATACCCATCATCTGCGAGATGGCCGATTTGTCTTCATTGACCATTTCGCGGGCTTTTTCAAAATCACCCTCAGCCAGCACCGGATGCAGCTGGTCCCACATTTTCTTGTTCTCGTCCCGGACACGTTTCAGTTGCACCCAGCGCTCAAACGCAATGGCCAGACCGATCGCCAGCACGATCAGAATCGGAAACATGAAAAACCCACCACTCTTGAAAAACCTGATAATTGACACCTTCTGCCTCCTTCATTGTTGATGTTGCCTGTTTGATAGCCCGCTGAGTGCGGGAATTGCTTCTAAACCTGCCGGCCCTCTAAAAATTCACCTGCCGACGCTGACCTGGTAGAATTCCAGCTCCCGCTGGAAGACATCGCGATCCACCGGTTCATCACGCTGGTCCAGTGTTCTGCTCAGGCTGGTCTCCACACCCAGCTCGGAACTCTTCCAGGGAACGATGAACAGCGATTTCGGCGCCTCGTCGTTGCCGACAATTGACATACCACCGACCATTTTGGGCCCGGAGTCACCAGCTCCTTTAGACTCACCGGTTTTAGTATCGTCTGCCAGTGCCATGGCTGCCCAACAAACGACCAGGCAAACCGAAAGAACGTACTTCAGCTGCATATGTAACCCCCTGTCATGGCAGATCCCCTTTACCGTCTTCCCAAACGTTACTGCTTTGCATTACCGGACTGCTGCCCCAAACGTGCATTCAACCCGGCAATCCACAGCTTGACCTGTTCATCCTTGGGCATGGCTTTGGTGTAAAACTCATACTCCTTAAGCGCACAGGCAGAGTCGTTCAGATACAGGTCACAGAGTATTCCGAGATTCCGGTGTATCGGCGGATATTCGGGGAACACCACCAGCGATTTTTCATAAATCTGCCGGCTCTCGGCAAAGCGCCCAGCCTTGCGCAACAGCAATCCGTACTCATTGCTTGCCACCGGATGCCCAGGAATCAATTCCAGGGCTTTTTTCAGATGGGGTTCGGCCTTCTCAGGCTTCTTTATCTGTCCATAGGCGATGGCAACGTTGATGTGTGGCGCCGTCATTTCCGGTGATTGGGCGACCACTTTTTCCAGCACTTCGATAGCCTTGTCGTACTTTGCCTCCTTGAACAGGGCAGATGCCTGATCAAAGTCTGCGCGCAACCCCGCGCCCATGGAGGAAAACTCCTTGATCTGAAACCCTTCACGCCCGTCCGTAAAGTGCATCACCACAGGTCCTGCAGGCGGAGTGGGAACCTTTTCTGCCAGGACAGGCGTCGCTTCAATCGGTTCTACTTTGGCTTTGCCCGCAGTAGCGCATCCAAGCAACGAGAGGCTTGCCGCCAACAGCAGTTGACGAATGGCAAGTGCTAGCATGTTCAAACTCCTCCACTGCGCTCTTCCCCCCATTGCATCAGTACTTGGCAATAGTTCCATTTCCATTCCCCTTGGCACGTTGCTGGGCTGCAGCCTTTTTCGCAGCCGATTTTTTCTTCGGACGAGCATGTTTCTTCTCTTTGGCATTTGTCCCATTGTCATTTCCACCGGCACGCCGGGAGGCTACCGCAGCCTCTTTCTTGGGTTGCGGCGCTGCTTCCGCCTTCTGAGTTTCCTCGGCAGCATGAGAGACTATGGCGCCTGCCGCTGACCCTCCCTGCTCAGCTGTCGCTGCAGCGGCAGGGGCCACAGACGGGGGCTCGGTTTTCACCACAACGATTGCCGGCGGTGTCGGTCTCTCAATTTCAAATGCATAGGTTTCCAGCGAAGTGACAATTTCACTGGCAACCTCAGGCTTGTCGTATCGCGCAGGCACCAGCTTGGCCAATCTTCCCAGACTTTTGTCGATCCAGGAGTTGTAGATGCCCATGGAGATCAGTTCCAGGTTCTTTTCGTGGATCTGGATCGCCTTTTCTTCGAATGGAAACGCCTGTTCTTCGATTGCCAGTTCGTACTCCTGCAGTTCCAGGGCATTAAGGCCTTCCGGGCGCTCGGAGGTGGTCAGGGCTTTGCTGAAGTGCGCATGAATCTCACCGAGATAGAATGTCGCCGCAGCCGTGATCTCTCCGATTTCATACTCAACAAGCTTGTTGAAGGCCTGGGTGGTTGTCTTCATCAACTCTTTCTTTTTGCGCAGGTTGGCTTCAAAGGGCTTGACCAGCCGCACCTCGACGAATTGGTCATAGGTCAGTTCGGCCAGTACCAACGCGGCCTTGCCGGCCAGGTACCGGGTCCGGGGCGTGCGCCCGGTTCCGGCTGCTGCATCGATGGCTACCATCTCCTTGAGTTCGTTCAGGTAACCTTTCTGATCATTCTCCCCCTTGAGGATTTCAACAATCTTGTTGCGCATCTCCAGGTTGACCTCGACCGGTTGCGGAAAATAGCCGACAAACCGGCGGTAAACGGCGAGGGCCTGCCTGCTGTTCCCTGTCTGCTGATGCAGGTCCGCCGCAAGCATGAGAGCCCCTCTCCTCACCTCTTCATCCTTGAATTCCCGCTCTACCCGCTCGTATTCATTGGCGGCAAGGGCAAGCTGCCCGTCTTCCTTGTAAACAAAGGCGATCTTTCTGGTGACTTCAGGCTGCAGCGCATGCCCGGGGAAAAGATCACGGAAACCCGCCAGGACGGTGACGGCCGCTTTCCAGTCCTTCAACTGGATCAGCGCCACGGCGGCATCATATTCGGCGTTGACCCTGAATTTCGACGTGGGCGCCATTCGGCCGACACGCAGGAAATGGTCGGCAGCGGCACGATAGTCCTTGAGGGCGTTGGCTTGTTCGCCCTGTTTGTAAATGGATGCTGCCAGATTGTCGACGAAGCCTGCACGGCTCTTGTCTTCCGGGGACAGCAGGGCCAGTACCTTCACGTAGGCGGCCTCGGCCTCCCCATAACGCTGGAGCTCGTAGCAGGAATGGCCGGCAACGATCCACGCCGATCTGAGAACACTTGCCTCAGCCTTTGGGAACGCCTGGATGAGCTTGTGGGCTGCAGCCAGAGCCGGCTCGTAATCCTTCATATCGTACAGGTCGTCGGCGGCAGCCCCGAGGACAATCGCCGCTTTCTCGTGCTCCGGATAAGTCTCGGCAAATTTGAGCGAACTCCGCACGGTCTCCCGCCTGACCTTGTCTTTCTCCGTCGGGCTGGCCTCGCGCAGATGTTCCCGATAGGCATAAATGGCGGCATAACCGGCAGCAGCCGACTTTTCGTGGCGCGGGTAGTCGTACGCCGTTTTTTCGTATTCCACGGCTGCTCTGGCAAAGGCCCGGTTCTCCAGCAGCAGTTCGGCCATCTGGTAGTTGATCGCCGGCGATTCCACATCCTTCGGGAACGAGATCAGGAATTCCTCGTACCAGTGCAGGGCTTCCTGGAAGTTCTCCCTCTTGTCCTTGCCATGCTGGGGGCTTTGGTAGAGGGAATGGTAGTGCCGGGCAAGGTCGGTAAAGTTGGTCTTGAGGAAACCAAGGACATCGGGACGGGCAGCCGGTTTGAAGTGCTGCCAGTATTCGGCCTGTAAGCCGTAATTCCTGGCGAACTGCTTCTTTGCTTCGATCACCAGAGTCGGGAACCCCCCTGCCAGGTGGATTTCAATAACGCGCATGTGGAACTTGGGCGACACGCGATGGAACGGGTTGCGCTTGACAAAGGCGTTGTAGGAGGCCGCAGCATCGGCGAAACGGCTTTTTTCGAAGTAGTACTCACCAAGGTTGCTGTAGACGATGTCCTCATAGATACGTTTGCCGTTGGCATCAAAGAATTCCATGACCGATTCGGCGCCGTGAAGATAGGAAAAGCTCTGGCTGATAACCCGGAACGTATCATCCACACGCTTCCGTTCCAGATCGTCTTTGGTCTGGGCAAAAT
The DNA here is from genome assembly GCF_022808985.1 of Geotalea sp. SG265. GTDB lineage: Bacteria > Desulfobacterota > Desulfuromonadia > Geobacterales > Geobacteraceae > Geotalea. Next base: position 13,147 of record NZ_JAKZFT010000002.1, read on the forward strand.
CGTAACCCGAGGCAACCTTGTGATCCAGGAGAGCAATGAACCGCTGCAGGCCATCCTCGTATAGCTCCTGTTTGTAGAAGGTCCAGCCAAGCTTGTACTGGGCAAGTTCGTAATAGGGGGAACCGACTCCCATCTCGACGATGCTCTTGTAGGCTGCTTCCGCATCGAGATATTTCCTGCGGGTAAAGAAATATTCCGCCCGTCGGAACTGCACCTCATCCATATAGCGAGAAGTGGGGAAATCATGGGCCAGCCGGTTCATAACCACCATGGCATCCTCTGTCTGCCCCAGTTCCTCATAGGCGCGGGACATCTGGTACAAAACCTGGTCGTTACCCTTGTAAAGCGGGTACTTGTCGAGAAGCTTCTTGTAGAGTGCGATTGCCTCCCAGGCCCCCGATTTCTCCAGCTCTTCGGCGCCGGCTTCGGGAAGACCGGCCGGCGTTCCTCCCTTGGCAGAGAGCTGCGGACTCTGGACCGCTCTTTTTTCAAAATCACACTGAGACTCGGCATGGGCGAGTTTCGGAGCCTCTGCCGAACCGGCAACAGGACTTTTAGGAACCTGTGCATGCTCCGGAGCAGGCATGGCAGCTGCCAATTCCCGTCCGACCGTAGCCGCCGGTGCATTAAGGTAGCCGTATTCCCTCTCTATCTTCAGGTCGGCAAGACGACGGATTGCCGCGGGGGTCAGCGCCGATTCAGGGGTATCTTCCAGGAAGCGCTGGTAACTCTCCATCGCTTTCTCAAGTCCCCCTTCAATCGCCTCTTCCCTGATCTCGAGGTTCACGTTACGCAACTGGGCAATGGTCTCCCTGCTGCTCACCGTTTGACATGCGGTAAGGATCGTCGGGATTGCAAAGACTAAAAGTACGATTCGCTTCATTTGCCGACACCCTTCTCGGTCTGGTTGCCAACACTCTTTTCACTCTGGGCCTTGGCGGCACGATCATAACTGTCCGCTATGGCAAAGCGTGCGGTGATCTGGAACTGTTCAAGCCGCTCGCGGCGCCTGGTCAGTTCATTGACCGCCATGGTTTCAAGCATGCTTCCCTGACGTGCCATCAGGACCTTCACTTTTTCCTGAGCCGATATAATACGACCGCGCTCCCGGCGAATCAGATCATCGTATCCTTCATAACTTTGCGTGGCAGCCTGACGGGTACGGACAAAGGCGTTATACTGCTTCTTCAACCCGTCCACCGCTTCGTTCAGGTCATGCAGATCCTTGTAGGCATCGGTAAGACGCTGGTCATATCCTGTGGTTATCTCCCAGAGGAGTATCCCCCGCAAACGGCTGAGCCGGTCGGTGGTCTCTGCGGAGGCACCGTTCCCAGCCATAACCTTTTCCAGACCGCCTATTTTTTCGAGGGCAATCCGTTCCCCCGCGGTAGCCAGATAATCGGGGCGAGGCGCTGTCAACATGGCGTTCAGGCGCTTTTCCACCTGGGCCCGTTGCTCGAGACGCAGGCGCATGTGTGAGTCAAGTTCCCTGAAGGCACGGTCGATCTGGGGAAGCAGCGGCTGGTAATAAGAACGGCGCTGCTGAATCACGTCCTCGAATGCATCCAGGTCCCGCTGCCAGATGGTGAGCTTCTTTTGCAGCTCGTTCAGGTCCAGGTAGTTCTTCAGGGATTCCTGAAAATCGTGGGAAGCCATCAGTTCCAGCAGGTAATAGGTTTCAGGCGCTGCCGGGAGGCTTCGCAGCTTGACGACCCAGTCGGCATCCTGCTTCAACTCCTCCCGCACCAGGGCCTGAAGGAATTTCCCTTCCTTGACTGAAGTGATGGACGCGCCTAGTTTGTTCACTTCCTTGCCGAACGACTCAAGCGCTTTGCCGTAGAGCACTGCCGCCCGTCCGTAAAAACTCAGTTTCCCGTAAGCATAGGGTACGGCCAGCAGGGCTTCCTGGACCGCAGGATCAGTGGCCTCGCGCCCGGCAAGGATGGTCCAGGGAACAAGTGCTCTCTCGAACCGTGCATGGGAGGCATCCGCCCATCCCGAACCGAGCAGAGCCCGATTGGAGAAAGGCCCGCTCAAGCGCACCCGGTCAAGGACCAGCTTGGCGTTTTCAGCGTCGTTGGCATCCAGGAGCTTGTAGCCGAGAGTCAGGTTCGACTTGTCCCTGATGGCCAGGGTAGCCGGATTATCACTTGGAATCCGGCCTGCCTCATCCAGATACTTCCGCCCATCCTGCTCTTTCCCCTCTTTCATCAGGGCGATCCCCAGGTTATAGCCGGCAAATCCTTCCAGGCTCTTCACCCCCTGAAGGTCTTTGAAGAGATGAACCGCTTCAGGGAACCTGCCGTTGGCCATCAGGACCTGCCCCCGCAGGAATTGCAGGTCATCACGGACTGATGGGGGAATGGCGCCGCGAATTCGTTCCAAGGTGTGGAGGGCGTCCTCCTGCTGGTCTTTCTGGAAGTAAAGCCGCGCCAGCCGGTAAATCGCCTCATTACGCACCGGCTCGTCCACGTTCCCCTCGATCACCGCAGTTATGGCGCGCCCTGCCCGCAGATGCATGCGATAGCCCAGCTCGAAGTCTCCGACACCGAACTCCGCCTGGTCAAGGTGATAATGGAGCTTGTCGAGCCCCGGTTCGTCAACCCGGCGGTGCTGCCCCAACTCGGTGTCGAGCCGTGCGACTGCCTCAAACCAATCCCCTTGAAAGGAGTGATAGAGCGCCTCTGCAAAGTAGACATCCCTCAAACCCTTTGCAGTGTAAAGATCGGCTGCCTGTGTAATGTTTGCCAACAGCAGGCAGGCCAGTATGAGGATCAGCCTTATCATGGCTACCAGTCCTTCAGGGTGATAGTTTTGCTGCCGATTCCCGTTCCGGCCACGACAACCCCGACCAGCTTCGGACCCACCTCTTTCGTGACCTTGAAGCTCTCCTCCCGTTGGAAATCCGAGCCCCCCTCTGATTTTCCTATGACAGTCACCAGCAGCGGATGATCTCCTGTTTTGACGTTGCCCACATAGATCCGCTGCACGCCACCTTTTTGCAGCGCTTCCAGCTCTTTGAAGGTATACAGGTGATGGGCCACCGACGTACCGTCCAGTTTGATGTCGACGGCATCAAGCCGGACTTTTTCCCCTTTAGCCACCGACACAAAAATGGCAAGCTGGGTGTCCGACGGGTAGAGCAGCTTCTCTTCCAGCTGCTTCAGCTCTGCCGCAATGGAAAGGACATCGCCCTTGATCTCCTGCACCTGTTCATCCAGTCCCTTTACTTGTTCCTTGGGGGCTTCCTGGGCATAAGAAGAAATGCTTACCACCAGTGCCGATATTCCCAAAACGATCACCTTCAGAACTTTATACATAGTTGCCACCTCGATTGATCCCGCTTTGTCAAATTTCCTTCGAACCCCACCTGTCCTCCCCTTAAACTAAGGGGAGGGACGTTCTTTAGCCGGCAGTGCAACAGTCCCCCCTCTTAGGTTAAGAGGGGGTCAGGGGGAGTTATGTAAACTGCAGAAGTCACACTAAATGGTCCCGACAATATTGATGAACAGCCCCTGGTGCCGATAACCCAGATCAGTCAAGTCATCGGAAAAATCGCTGAAGTTATAGCCGGCGCCGATCTTTATGTGGTTGCCCAGATGGCGGTAGAGCCCCAGGAGAACGCCGCTTCGCCGGTCATGGGCATCGGGCAGGTCGAGCAGTCGCCCTTCCACCATGGCGTCCCACCTGTGGATGAAACGCCAGTCAGCGCGCAGCACGAAGAGATGGGCGCGACTGTCGAAATACTCGGGGTTGACCCGGTCCACGCTCACCTGCCCGAGCCGGTACGCATACTTGCCCCCCACGGTCCATCTTTCCGTCAGGTTGTACATGGCATCGACCGAAGCGATATGGCTGCGCTGAAGCACGCCGGCCGTGGTGCTGGTGCCGCTTATCTGACTTGCTGCCGGTACATTGTAGAAGAAGGTATACTTGAACAGGGCGTTGAGCCGGTCATTGTCGACCGGCCGATAGGCATAGCCCACCACCCCCTCGGTATAGCTGCTGTCGTAGTACTGGTCCTGGGAACTCGTGCTCTGGGAGTAGTTGAGCTTGCCGATCAGCCGCCAGTCAGGGGTCAGTTGATACCTGAAGCTGTTTTTCAGGAGCCAGGTGGTGCGTTCGATGGTGCTGGTATCCGGTTGCTCCGCATCATCCACCCGAAACTCAAGAACGCTCGCTATCTTCACCTTGTCGAATCCGTAGCCGACGTTGACGCCTACAGCCTTCCTTTTTGTTTTGGCACCGGTTTCATTGTCCTGCAACGTGCCGAAATCCACCTTGCTGCCGAAATTCAAACGATCGGTGGGGGAGAGATCGACCCCGTAGGTATGGAGAAGACCGGTGGGGACATCGCCGTGGGTATAACGCTCTTCCCCATAGACACTGGCACTGTCCGAGTAACGGGTGCGGAAGCCCGACGTCATGCTCCCCTTGTTGGCCTGTACACCATTGTCGGAACGTTCGTTCTCCAAGGCATAATTGAGATAGATGGTGGTCCGGTCACTGTAGAGATACTCGGTGCCAAGCCGGCCAGCCACACCCAGGTCCCCCTCGGAAGCCTCGCCATTGACCTTGAAGCGGTCGGTTAGCCGATAGGCGCCGCCAATGCCGATCCGGTCGTTACCTTCGCGGTTCCCGGATGTCCTAACGGTTTTCTGGGTGAAGAGATAACTGTCCCAGCGCGCCCTGGAATCGTATGTGACTCTTGCGACACTGTCGATGCGATCTCCCTCTTCCTGGGTCAGGGGAACCACCGTCGACTCATCCCTGCGCCTGTCCCCGCGCGCACCAAAGCTGAGCTTCCACTGTTCGTCCACCTGGTAATTGACATTCAGCTCTGCAGACTTTGTCCCGAGCCCCTGGTCCACCGTCCGCTGGTCGGTTTTGACTGTAAGCCCAATCCGGTCGGTTAAAGGGAGGTTCAGGGTACCGCCGATGAGAGAGGTTTCCCGGCCGGCAACCTGCCCGGGCGCCGAATATCCCGCCTCCAACACCTGATCGTACAAGGTGAGCCGGCCCCGCCAGTTCTTGCGGACATCCTGCAGGTCCAGGCTTGTATCAATCCGGTAGGCCATGGCAGCGGTACCGGGACCGGCTGTGGTCTGGACAGTACTGTTGAAGCCGCCATCCGTTGAACTGGAAGTGAAGAGATCGGAACCCTGGCTGCGGCCGGTCTCAAGCTTGAGCCAGGTGGCGGATGACTTGCGGAGGGTAAGGTCCGCGCCGACAAGGCTGGTGTCGTTACCGCCGTCAGTCCCCTCGCTGCCGGTCACGCCCACCTTGACATAATCGCTGAGCCAGTAGTGGGCCCGGCCACCATAGGTGATCGTGTCCAGGTCCTCCACCCCGGGGGTAAATTCGTAGCGGACGACGAGAAAGACAGGATTGCCGCCAATGGACTCACTGTGTACAAGAAGATTATCGGCTGCAGTTGAACTCAGAGGCTGGGTCAGTAGCAGTCGCCCCTGCAGGTAGTCCAGGTCGTAATCCAGATTCGGCGCCAGGTCCTTGACCTCGAGCACGACACCCGAGTCCTTGTCGCGGACCTCGATACGCACCCGTTCCGAACCCTGCAGAATGTCCTGCCGGCGCAGGTAATAGAGAGAGCCGCCTGTGCCGCGAAACTCGTCCCGCCCCGCCGCCGTCCCCGGCTGGGCGGCAAAACCGTCGATTAGAAGGCGTTTTTCACCGAAGCTGGTGATGCCCTGGGGTTGAAAATGGAGATTGCCGCCGTATAGCCCCCGGTCCACCTGGGCAAGATCATTGTCCGTATAGCCCACCTTGAAATTGCCCCAGAGGCCGTAACTGTCCTGTTTTTTCAGCTTGGCGTAGAACTTGCCGCTGGTCGGCGCGTCTTCCTGAACCGTGCTGTCATCGCCGTAGGTGGGGAGATGGTACTCTGGGTTGATACGCCTGAAAAGTGCCTCGGGCGACCTGTTCAGGAAGTTGCTGAAAAGTTCGTCAAGTGGCCCTTCCCGTGTATCCGCGCTGGCAGTCAGCCCCCAGCCGTCACCGAACTGCCCTTTCGTGTAGAAGGCAAGCCGTCCCTGGGCATTGAAGTCGCTACTGTACTGGAGCTTGTCCGGAGCGAGCAAATGGGCAGGACCGTCGGTCTTGTTGGCCGACAGGGTCAGGTCGGCAATTCCGACGGTAAACCAATCCTTCTTCTTCAGCTCCAGGTCGCGCAGGAAAAGATCACCGCTGCCGCCCTTGTCGAGCACGGCAACTTCCACGGTATGCATCCCCTTTGGCAGGATTTCCTCGGCGATGAAGCGTCCCTCTCCGTCCACTGGCTCAGGGTATCCGGCAAGCCAGGCGCGGTATCCCGCCGGGATCGCGCTGCCGTATGCCTGGACCATTCCGCCGTCAACAGGAATATTCCTCACGGCAATGCGGCTGCCGCCGTATCCGGCCAACAGCTCCCTGTCGGTATCAGCCTTGGCAATGGAAGGATCGAGGTGATCGATCACCCACAAGGGCTGGGGTGTCGTCTCGTCGAAATTGCCATTCCCATCGTAGACGCGGGCCAGATATTTCAGCTCCCGGCCCGGAGCTGAATACGATGGAAAACTGGGCTGCCATGTCCCGATCCATTCGCTATCGATGGGAATGACGGCAACGGGGGTATCACGGACAGACTGAGTCTCATCGAATACCCTCACCTCTGCCTTTTTTATAAAGCTGTGGTAGTTGGCGTACAGGCGGAAACGGACCAGGTTTTCGGCAACATCTGTTTCGGGAATGTCCTGATAGCGGATGCTGCGTGGCCAGGCGGTTATATTCAGCCGGGGCTCCGCCTTCAGGTTGTCGTACTTGAACTGGATTTTGGCAGAATCGAGGGCCACGTCGGTGCAACGCTGCACATCCGGGATGCTCTTGTTCGGATCGTCAACCTGCTTGCCATCCACGGAGATACGCATGAGATTGAGGCTGAAGGGGTTAGCGGTGTTAATTTCGCGGGTCATGCGAATAATATCAACCCCTTCGTAATCATTGAGAGGAACCAGCTCGTCATAAACGATCTGCACCTGGACCTGCGACACCGACGACTGGGTAAATCCCGTATTCACCGGATCTGCCGACTGGACATAACCTCGCCCCTCGAACTCCATGTGCTTGGCGTCAAGCCCCATCTTCTCGCCCACGGCAGTCATGGTCCGGCGGGCGCGCGCCATGGACCAGCCGATATCGTCGCCATAAATGGCCGCAGTACGGCGGTCAAGCCTTTCATCGGCGATATAACCGACGAAGCGCAGGCGAACATTGGTTTTATCCTTGATCTCGTCCATGAGCTGTCGCAACCGGTCCGTATAGCCATCAGGGACGACAGGGTTACCGTCCTGGAACAGGATCGGCGCAATGGCTCCCGAGGGGGGATCGTACACCCTGGTGACTGTTTGGTTTCCAGCCTCCTCCGGGCAGAGCTGCGGTTCATCGGGGAGTTCCTGGAGCGCGTCATCGTGCCAGAATTCCACCTCCACCCGCCGGTTCATGGCACGCCCCTGGGCTGTGTCGTTGGTGGCCACCGGCTGTAAAGCCCCCTTGCCGTCGCTTTCCACCTTCACCTTGGAATCCTTCAGCGCATCCTGGACCGCCAGGGCAATACGCCGGGCCACCGCCTTCGACAGCCCGTTCTGATCTGCATAGATACGCTCATCACGCCCCTCGAGGGAGCCATTGTCGCTGTGGGCAATAAACTTTACGGCGATGTTCTGCTTACCACGGAGGTTGACCAGTGCCTGCCCGATCTGGTGCTGAAATTCTTCCGGCACGGTGACCATGGCCGCGTCATAGTGCATGGGGGCGATCAGGTTCCTGACGCGGACGCGATGGGCATTCCCTTCCTTGTAGCGCATCTTGCAGACCGTCTCGGTGCGGCAGATCTTGACCCGGTTCACCTGGCTGGGAACGACTACTTCCTTTTCCACCATCTTCTCGCCGATTTCGTCATACCAGACCTCTACCTCCACCCGGCGGTTCTGCGCCCGCCCCTCTTCTGTGGCATTGCTGGCAATCGGTTGGCTGTCACCCTTCCCTTCATAGGAGATGGCTTCCGGCGGAAGACCGAGGGCGCGCTGGAAATGTTCGGCCACGGTCCCGGCTCGTTCGCGAGAGAGGCCGGTATTGTCGCCATATTTAGCTTTGAGGGGGCCGATGAGCGCCTGGGGATCTGCGTGGCCGACGAAGTGAAGACGGACGTTGAGGCGGCCGCGCATCTTTTCCAGCACCCCCCGCAAAAGCTCCACATACTCGTCGGGAATATCAGCCCGGCCGGTACGAAAACGGATGGGAGGGACCACGTTCATCACCTTGATGGTCTTCACTTCCTTCTCAGGAACCAGGCGTTTCTCGGTGCGGTCCCCCTGGTCCTCCGCAAATATGGAGGGGTCAAGGAGCCAGGGGGTCAGGGCCTGGTCATTGGGCAGATGCTTCTCGGTCGCCTCCCCGGACGTAGCGGCCTCTCTGGTTCCCGCATTCCCGTTCATCGTTTTCACAGGTGAGGTTTCTGCGCAGACCACGGTTTTCACACCGGCTACACACAAAAGGAGCATACATGTTAGGGCGATGCCACGATTCACCATTAATCCATCCGTCTATCAGAACAGGTTAGAGTAGTTTTTCTTCCGTCAACCGGCTGCGTCCGCATCAGGGGGGCGACCCTCGCCGCCAGAAAACCTCGGTTTCAATTGTGAGCTGGTATCCGCCGTCCCATTTGCCGGTGATTTCCTTTTTCAGCGCCTTGAGGCGGTCATCGACAAGTCCACGGCTTTCGTTCTCCGCCAGATAGGACAGCCGCAGCACCGACGGTGCTTTCCGCAATTCCTTCAACAACAGGTCGATCCTCGGCTGCCACTGCATTCGAAGCTTGGTGGTCCCGGGTTCGAAGACGCCGTCGGCGATATCCATAGAGACCACATGGTGGATGGTAGCGCCAAAGTTATAGCGGAGCATTTTGCCGCGAGTGGCGCGCTGCACCTGGGGATTTTCGCTGGTCACCCGGTAGCCGGTGGGCAGGGTCCGGTCATCCAGCTTGAGAATGAAATTGCTGCCGCGGTCCTCGTCCGGGACCACCGCGCAGATGATATGGAACCGCCCATACTCATCGGTAGTGGCGATGAGCCCGCGGGCGGTCACGGTGCGCACACCGGGGAGCCCTTTCTCCCCGGCATCCTGGTTACCGTTGGCGTTGGTATCGTCAAAGACCTTGCCGATGATGTCGGTGCAGTCCAGGTCCGGATCGGCAATGACGCGCACCGTCGCAGCGGCAACTCCCGAGGCAATGGTGCCGGTGGCGTTGTCCATGACCTGGGCGCGATTCACATATTCCCCTTCGGAAACGCCGGAACCGACGATCATGAGGAAGGTGATGGTATGGGTCGTACTGCTGGAGAGTTGGGAAATGTTCCAGATCAGCTGGCGGTTATTCATCACCGGCTCGATCTTCAGCTTGTCCAAACGTGCCGACCCGGCCACATATTTGAAGCCGAGGGGAAAGGTATCGACCACGCTCAGGTTTTGTAACGTAACGCCCAGGGTGTTTTTCAGGGTGATGGTGTAGGGGACCAGCTGGCTCTTCGTCACGTCAACAAGGGCTGCAGTCTTGGTGATTGCAATGGCCGTGTCGAGGGTCGGATCGATGGGGAGATGGTTATTGTATATCTGGCCGTATCCTGGCTGGAGATTGTTCAGGGTGAGACGCAGGTAGTAAGCGGTACCCGTTCCCGCGGGCACTGAAATGACCGGTGCCAGTGCGGAGACCTGCGCTTCGCAGTAGTTGGATGTAGTCGGCACCGCATCCGCCGCACTTCCCGGGCAGTCCGGGACGGAAAACGATGTGGTAGCGGTGCTAAATGCGGCGGGAACCAGTCTTGAGACGCCGGATAGGTATCCTGAGGCCGGCGGAGTAACTTGAATGAGGTAGTCCACACCGGTGGGACAGGAAGGATCGCTGAAGTTCAGATCGAATTTATAGTAGCCGCTGCTGGTCGTGACCTGTCCCTGTTGCGTCGGATCATTGAAGCAGCTGCTGGCTACAGGCAAGTTGCTCGACGCCTGGACCATGGTCAGTGTCGCGCCTGCTACCGGTGTACGCATGATGGAATTGTAGACCACACCGTTGGGGGTCAGCGGCAGGTCCAGGTCCTGCAGAAACCCTCCAGAACCGGCTACGATGTTGGAGATGCGCTGTAAACCATTGGTGAATTGAGAACTGCACCAGCCCAACATTGCCGTACTCGCACCAGCCCCTGGAGCACGGAAGCGCAGCTCGTAGGTAATGGACGTACCGGCGTTTGGTGTGACGCCGCTGAAATGATAGGCGCCATCGGCATCGGTAGTTAACGTGCCCACAAGTCCGCCATTCTGATAAAGGTCCACAGTCCAGCCAGCCAATGACAGTTCGCCGCTGTCCTGGCTGTTGTTGAAATTGGCGTCCTGCCAGACCAGGCCATTAAGGCTCGCGCTTCCCGGCATACCGCCAGCAGTGACGGAGGTGCTGGCATTGGCGGTCTGGACAGGAGTGTTCCAGGCTGCCTGGCCGGTGTTGGTGATGACGCTGCCGCTCGCCACGGTTTTCAAAATCACTCTGAAACGTAGAATCACGGAACTGCCGGAGGAAAGAGTTCCATAGGTAGCGCCGTAATTGGCGGTAACCACCGGCGATGTGAAGCTGACCCCTTTAACGGAGCCGTTCATGGTCGCGGAACCATTGACGTACGTGGCCTGTGCCAGGAGAGGAGTCAGGTCATCGGTTATAACCACATTCGTGGCCGGGACCTGGCCGATATTTGTGGCCTGGATCGTATATTCCAGTGCGCTTCCCGGCAGGGCAGCGCCGCCGCCAACCACCACCGCCGATTTGGTGATGGAAAGCTGCTGGGTGTTACCCACGACAATGACCGTCGGTTGATAGCCATTGGTGGAGTTGCCGTCGGCATCGGTTAAGAGCACCGGCAACTGGGTGGTCGCCACGCTGCCCTGGTTGCTGATGATGGTGGCGGACCCAACACCCGAATCAACCTGTACCTTGAAGCTGACGACACCGGTGCCGCCTGCCGCAAGAGTTCCACCGTACGAGGGGGGTGACGGCGGAGTGATCCCTGCGGAGACGACACCGATGCCGTTGGCGAGTGGCGATATGCCGGGGGTGGAATCAGCAATCGCCACGCCATTCATCTGTACCGAATTGGCCACGTAAGTGGTGCCGGTTGGAATCGCGTCGGTCAATATCACCCCAGAAGCCTGGGTTGCTCCAGAGTTGGTAAGGGTGATGGTGTACTGAAGGGTGTCACCCGGATCGACGAGGCCATTGCCGTTCACGTCCCCAGCCAGTTGAACCGTCTTCAGGGCGTAGACCAACGGCAAGTTCCCCACCACAACCGTCGTGGGATCGTTCGGCACCGGAGTAGCCGGGTTGTCGGAGGGCTGTTCGACGAAGGGGCCGCTCCCTGCCCCTGATCCATTGACAAATCCCTGGTTCGAAATGAGGGTACCGGCCACCACGTTCCTGCTGACCACCACCTGGAAGGTGACCGTGGCCATGTTCGTTGCCGTGCCGGCGGTCGCCGGCATTGCCCCTGCAGTCAAATCAGCCGGAGAATTTATCGGCAAACCATTCTGCAGAATACTGACGCCGGCACTCAGGTCCGCAACAGCCTTGCCGTTGAGCATGGTGCTGTTGGCCACATAGGACGTATTGGCGGGTATCAGGTCCCGCAGCGTCACGCCGGTGGCATTCTCGGTACCAATATTTTTCACCGTAATGGTATAGCGCAGGGTATCGCCGGCCATGAAGGTGGCAGTACCGGAGGTGATGTCCTGCACCGTCTTCAGGACCTGGAAGACCGGCGACGAGGTGATGAGGGTCTGGGTCGGATTGGCCGCACCGGTGATGGACGGATCATCGCTTGACTGGGTCGGCATCAGATTGGAGCCGATCTGGGCCTGGTTCAGGACGAGGGTACCGCTGTTGATGACCGGCGCCAGGGTAACCTGGAACTGAATGACCAGTGAGTCACCCGCCTGCCCCTGGGGAGCAACGGAGAGATTGCCGATATTCACCAGACCGGTCCCCTTTGTCCCACCGCTCGGTGTTGTCAATGAGGTATTCGCGCCTGCCGGAACGGAGAGGATCTTGAGTGTCCCGGAGGCGAACATGGCGGACGGATTCAGCTTGTCCAACTCATCGGTCAAGGTGAAATTCGATGCTGCCAGAGAACCGATATTCTGAATTTTAAAGGTGTATTGCAGCGTATCTCCGGGCCTGGCGTTGGCACCGGACTGACCGGTGGTCGCGTTGTAGACGGTCTTATCAAATGTCAGAAGTGGCGCCAAGGTGGTCACCGTGAATGCGTCCTGATTATCCAGGACGCCAGGTGTACCATTGGTCAACGGGGCGGTGAAGGTCTGTATATTGCCCGGCGCGGTAACGGCCGGATCAGCACTTAACCACCGGGTCGCGGCCGCAACGTTTGTCAGAGTGATCCCCCCGGCCGTGTTGGGATCGAGCGATGCGCTATAGGTAACAATCAATCGATCCGTCGGCGGTATCGCTGCCGCGGATGACTTCATGGCAACCGTGAAGGTGCAGGCAGGCGCACCGGCAAAACTGACGATAAAATCCGTGCCATTGACAAGCGATGCGGAGACAGGCGTAACCCCGTCGGCCTGGTAGATCCGTGCCGTAACGTTGGTCGGCGCAGAACCGCACATGCTGCCCGGAGATGGGCTGGATACATTCGGAAGGATGTCCGTCAGGGTCGCCTGCCATGCGGTGCTGCCACCGGTATTCTGTACATTCAGCGTGAAGGTGCCGGGGGCAAGGGCGCTGATGGTGGCAGGCCCGCTCTTCTGCATGTTCAGCGCAGGTCCGACAATGGTGATGGCGGGGCTTGCGCCAGGGGCGCCGTTAGCCTGCGTGGCTGCGGTGTTATTCACGCTGTCGTAGGTGTAGGTGGCGGTGTTCTGGAACTGCTTTCCCAAGGTGTTGACTGCGGAATTGGCAAGGATCACCGTCACATTGACCACTATCTGCTGCCCCGCAGGGATGTCGATACCGTTGACGGTATCCTGGATAATGAGGTTTGTGGCCGTGCCCGTATTCACCGGGGTAAAGGACGGACCTGACACGCGCTGGACGCTGACAAAACTCAGGTCCACGCCGGTGACGGAGGAGCGCAAGTCATCCAGGATACGCACGTCATACATCGCAGTGGGCTGAGGCGTGGCCGGGATTCTAATTTGATAGGCAAAGGGCTGACCGATGGCAGCTGTGGCTACCAGGGCCTGCTTCGACAGTGCCGTCGCCGAGGCACTGGTCAGCTGGACCGCGGCTGTGCTGGTCGGACCATACGCCTGCCGGTTTGTAACCACACTGGAAGCAGGGACATCCTGGCTGTCGAAGGAGTAGTAATTTGTGACCCGTGCCTGGTTGTTCAGAGTCATTCCCGCACCAAGGCCGCTGTCGGTCTTGACCTGGTAGACCACCTGCAAAGTCTGGCCCGGCGGAATGGCGTAGAGAGCGGAGGAACCGGCAGTGTCGAAATTCCAGGTGGCGACACCGGTGACCGAGCTATAGGTCGGAGCCAGCGTTGGGAGGGTGGCCGTTACCGCATTGGTCACGGTATTGACCAATATAATGCTGCTTGTACTAACACCCGCCTGACGCATCCCCACCGGCAGCGTATCGGCCAGGATGGTATTGTAGGCCGGGGCTGCGCCGCTGTTGGCAATCTTCACCGTATATGTGACTGGCTCGCCTGCAGTAATGACCGTGTTTCCGTTGGCCGTTACGGCACTTTTGGAGACATTCAGCATCGGTTGCCAGATGTTGACGGTGGCGTTGGCGGTTTTAGGCGTCGCAGCAAAGCCGTCGATGGCGTAGCTGAGGGTGGCATTGTTGGCCAGCTGCTGGGCCGTGGGGGACTGCGCGAGGATGTCCCTCACCACGTGAGCACGGTACTGGATAATGAGGGTATTATTGGCAGGGTTGTTATCAACGACGTTGGTAACGTTACCCAGGTTCCAGGTCAGGGTGCCCGTACTCCCTGGCGCCGGCTGGGAGGCCACCGCATAAGTAAAGTTGCTGCTGCCGGGCGCAGGAGTGATGCTTACCACGCCGTCAAAGGCAAGGCCGGCTGGCAGCTGGTCGGTGACCATGATATTCTGTGTCACCCCTTCACGCAGGGTCAGAGCAAGATTGTAGAGGACGGTGTCGCCAATGCGCAGGGTTGAATCTGTGCCGGTGCTTGGTGCGGTGGTCCAGGAGTCGGAGACGACCGATTTTGTGAAGGTGGTTGGATCGATGGAGGAAACGGCGGCAGAGGCGGGACCGGAACAATAGTTGTTCGGTGCCGTCACATTGGGGCAACCGGCGCCGCTACGCTCTCCCGCGATCGAGCCGGAGAGCGAGGTCCAGTCCACATAGGCATGGTTGGTGACAGGTGCCCCGGTCGTCTGCAAGACGCTCACCTGGTAAGTGATGACCAGGGTCCCCCCGGTGGGGATATCAAGGTTGGTGTCACCGTTCTGGCTGCCCCACGCCAGGGCGCCACCGGAAACGGAGGTCGGATTCGACTTGAATCCGCTGACCGGGATACCGTTGATCTGGGCTGTAGCCGAGTTCGGAATCAGCGTCACGTTTGTCGGCAGGTAATCCAGCAGGTCTGTATCGTAGGCTTCGGAGCTGCCGTCGTTCCTGATGGTGACCGTGTAGCGGAGCACGTCTCCTGGTGCAGCAGGAGACGATATGGATTTGCCTGCCGGAGAGGCATAATCGACGATCTTGGCAACGGCCAGGTGTGGCTCGACCACCGTCATGGCGGAGGTGGTTGCCGCACCGCCGTTCGCTTGCGTCGCGCTGTCTCCACTTAACTTGTCATAGGTGTACGACGCGGTGTTGCTATATGTCAGGCCACTGTGGTTGGTGGTGGTGTTCTGCAAGGCCACCGTCACCAGGATTTCCGCCTGGGCGCCCGCGGGAATATCGATACCGGAGTTCAGGTCCTGGAGAACGATATTGGTTGGCGTGCCGGTATTGGTCAGGTTCCTGGTAACGCCGGATATTGTGGCCTGTGCGCCCACAAAAGTCATATTGGCGGCGGAGAGTGCCAGGTTGTCCAGAATCTTCACATCGTACAAGGGCACGTTGGTGGGGGTCACGGGCACTTTGATTGTGTAACTGAACTGCTGGCCAATCGTCGCGGTGCTCTGGTTATTCGCCTTCGACAGCGCACCTGGCGCCTGGATCGTCAGCCGGGTAGGATCCCCACCTTGACCGAGCAGAACCGCGCCGTTTACAGATGGATCATCACTGGGGCCGGTCCATGTTTTGCCGAGCGCGTCGGTGCCGGTCAGGTTCGCTTGATTGGAAATGACCGTGCCGTTGGTGAGGTTTGAGTCCAACGTGGCATCGAAGTCAATCTGGATCTGCGAATTGGTTGTTGCTCCCCCAGGAAGATCAAGGCCGGTAATGGTAATAGAGTTCGAGGTGACGCTTGTTGAACCGCCCGCCGGGGTAATGGTAACGTTTGAAATCGAACCCAACCCCGCAGGTAAGCTGTCGGTGATTGTGATGCCATTGAGCGCCGGCCATGTAAAGTTCTGAAGCAGCAAGGTGTAGCGCAGTTTGTCGCCCGGAAAGGCCGTGGTGGCCTGGTTGGTACCTGTGGTCAGGTCCCGGACCGTCTTCTGAAAGTAATAGCCGGTCTGCGCCGCCGTAACACTCCAGGCATCTTGGAAATCCTTAGTGCCCGGCGTGCCGTCCGTGATCGTCTTGTCATACTCACGACGAACGATAGAGGTGCTGCTCGCACTGAACCATCTGGTAGCACCGGCGATATTGGTAAGTGTCGTGCCAGGTGCGACACCAGTGCTGTCGACCTGTGCCTGGTAACTGATGATCAGGTGTTGATTGGGGCCGATTTTGGTCGTATCGAGCATAGCCAGGTTGAGCTGACCGGGAGAACCGCTGCCACCGCTCCAGGTGAGCGTAAAATCGGTATCCTTGACCAGTGAAGCCGAGACCGGGGAGACTCCGTCAGCCGCAAAGATCCGGGCGGTCACCGTGGACAGGGGTGAGTAGGCGCTCATGCCGGCCGGGAGGTTGTCGGTGATCGTGGCATTCCACGCGTCAGCGCCCGAGTTATTCTGGACATCGAGCGTATATTTCACCTGCGACGTTAGGTTGACGGTCTGCGCCGAGCCTGTCTTTGTAAGCGTAAGGTCGGGATCGGCAATTATCATCGGCGACGAAACGCCCGACTGACCCGGAAGGGGGGAATACAGTACCCCGTCTATAAGCCTCGAGAACTGCCAGGGGGCAGTATTAATAAATTGCTTTCCTGCCGTGTTTGTTGGCGTGTTGTCGAGGACGACCGTTATCTCGACCACAACCTGAGACCCGGCAGCGATGTCGGGAAGTGTGAAGTCGAGGTGCTTGTTGTCACCATTGTTAGTGATCGGCACAGGGGCACCGCTGCCCTTGATGTAGGCATTGATGCCTACAAGGGTCATTTCCGCGCCCGTAGCAGCTGCGGTGAGATCGTCGGTGACTCTGATGTTGCCCAGGTAGTTGGGCGACGCGTTGTTGTACCACGTGCCCGTGGCCGGGTCATACATGACCGGGATCGTTAGTGTGTACGTGAAGGGCACGCCGACACTGGCTGTTGCTGCGGGGGACTGCTTGGCGATGGCCTCTACGGGTATGAAAAGACTCTGGCAGCTGTTATTGGGATCATAAATCGCACCGGGGTTAACAAACCAGATCTTGGTGGTAGTATTTGAACACGCCATATTACCGCCGTAGTAAACATTGTTAAAAATTGCCAGGTAACCATCAAATTTAAAATTGAGGGTGGAAGTCAGTCCCTGTGGCCATTTGGCGGATAACGGAAAGTTCTGGAACCTGCAATTAGCGTCAATTCCGATCGAGGAAGGAAGAGTTAGAGCATTTAGACTGGGATCATTACCGTCGACTATGTGGAAACCGTTCACGAGGGGATAGCCACTGCACATATCCGTCCCCGCCTGAGCTGGCGAGGTCGCGTCCAGCACCAGGAGCAGCAGGGCAACAGTAATGAGGTTTCGATAGATTTTTGATACGGACAGTGTTACCTGCATAAGGATTTCCATTGGCCCTCTTAGATTGAGGATGTTCTGTACAGTTAGAAACGAAAAAACCCGCGCCATAGCCGATTGATTCGACTGTTAGCGCGGGTTTCACTTGCCCAGGGGTATCACTTGCCCCGTGGGGATGAGACTTACCGCTTTCTTCTTCTAATATCGCTTTGGTGGAACAGGTTATTTAAGGCGTTCCTGCTTCATCACATCGCAGACACGGTAATCGGCAACATTAACCGTGACCTGAAGATGCGGCGCCGAGAGCAGGCCGATTTCCTTCAGGCACTCCGTCAGCTTCCGCTTCCACTCCGGGTCAAGGTCCGATTTCCGTACTATCTTCTCCACCGCCATGTGTAGCCCTCCAGCCGTTTCTTCTATCACTCAGACAATAAAAAAAGAGCACTATCATCTTCCGAAGACGAGAGTGCTCCTTGTATCCGTACTATACCGGGTGCCAAGACGCTGAACTCATCTCTTCGGCAACCCGGCCATCCTTTGTCAGGACCCGTGGCTTTGCGTCACCAGATTACTCTGGTTTTGCCTTTTCGGAGAACCTTTTTAAGCTGAACCTGTGAATCTGTTCCTTTACTTGGATGTACCAGAATAAAAAAGAGCACTATCATCTTCCGAAGACGAGAGTGCTCCTTGTATCCGTACTATGCCGGGTGCCAGGATGCTTGAACTCATCTCTTCGGCAACCCGGCCATCCTTTGTCAGGACCCGTGGCTTTGCGTCACCAGATTACTCTGGTTTTGCCTTTTCGGAGAACCTTTAGTGATCTCTTAGATTAAAGCTGCTTTTTTTTAACAAATGGCTCGAAGAAAATCAATGTTTTTTTAACAAGCCCAAAATAGAAATATTATTTCAATGGCTTATCAACCAGCGCGTCCTTTTCCAGGGAATTTTCCTGTTTTTTACTTTATTGACTTTCGTCAAACTTTTGCCGGACCGAAAAGGATATGGTTGCATCATCGAAAGTAATCTACGGGAAAGAGAGCACAATGAAAAATATTCTTCGGGTTTTCGGCTTATGCACGACAAAAACAGCAATAAAGGAGGAGAAAATGTCAGACATGTTTTGTTACCAGTGTGAACAGGCTGCCAACGGCGGCTGCAGCAGGGTTGGTGTTTGCGGTAAACAGCCGGATGTGGCGGCGCTTCAGGACCAGCTCGTGTACGCCATGAAGGGGATCGCCTTCTGGGCCGACAAGGCGCGCGAAAAAGGGGTGAAGGATCAGGAGATCGACCGGTTCATGCTCGACGGACTCTTCACTACCGTCACTAACGTGGACTTCAGCGCCGAAGAAGTTGCCAAGCTGGTGCGCACCGCCGCCAAGCTCCGCGACAAGGCACAAAAGCTTTTTGAAACTGCCAACGGCGGTCCCTACACCGGTACTGTTCCGGTGGCTGCTCAGGCATTCGCTGCCGGCACCACTGCCGAACTGGTCGCTCTCGGCAAGGAGCACGGCGTCAAGGACGAAAGCATCGATCCGGACGTGAATTCGGTGCAGCAGATTATCCTCTACGGCATGAAGGGCTATGCCGCCTACGCCCACCACGCCCTGGTCATCGGCCTTGAGAATGACGAAATCTACGCCTACACCCACAAAGCCCTCGCCGCCACACTGGACAAGAGCCTCGGTCTCATGGATTTCGTCAATCTGGCCATGGAATGCGGCCGGATCAACCTGGTCACCATGGAACTCCTCAATAAGGCCAATACGGACAGCTTCGGCCATCCGGTGCCGACTCCAGTGCAGCTGGGAACCAAGGCAGGCAAGGCGATCCTCGTTTCGGGCCACGACCTGCGCATGCTGGAAGAGCTCCTCAAGCAGACCGAAGGGACCGGCATCAACATCTATACCCACGGTGAGATGCTCCCCGCCCACGGCTACCCCGGCCTGAAGAAATATGCCCATCTGGCAGGCAATTTCGGCGGTGCATGGCAGGATCAGGCAAAGGAATTCATCAACTTCCCCGGCGCCATCATCTTCAACACCAACTGCATACAGCGCCCCGCCGACAGCTACAAGGACCGTCTCTTCACCTGGGGCCTGGTCCAGTGGCCGGACGTGAAGCATATCGACGGCTACGATTTCTCCGCAGTCATCGAGAAAGCCAAGGCACTACCCGGCTTCGAAGAGAAGCCCGGCAAGGAGATCCTCACCGGCTTCGGCCACAATGCGGTCCTGGGCGTGGCAGACAAGGTCATCGACGCAGTCAAGGCTGGCCAGATCAGGCATTTCTTACTCATCGGCGGTTGCGACGGCGCCAAAACCGGGCGTAACTACTACACCGAGTTTGCGGAGAAGGTGCCCAAGGATTGCGTCATCCTCACCCTGGCCTGCGGCAAGTACCGCTTTAACAAGCTGGACTTCGGCGACATCGGCGGCATTCCGCGCCTGCTTGACATCGGCCAGTGCAACGACGCCTATTCGGCCATCCAGATTGCCGTCGCCCTGGCAGGAGCCTTCAACTGCGGCGTCAACGATCTGCCCCTGTCCATGATCCTCTCCTGGTACGAGCAGAAGGCGGTGGCCATCCTCCTCACCCTGCTCCACCTGGGGATCAAGAACATCAAGCTGGGACCGAGCCTTCCGGCCTTCATCACCCCCAACGTGCTCAACTTCCTGGTGGAAAACTTCAATATCGGCCCCATCGGTACCGCCGAAGGGGACCTGAAGCAGATCCTCGGCTAGCCGAACCTGCACAGGCACAAAAAAGGGGCAACCTCATCAGTTGCCCCTTTTTTGTTGCCCCTTCGTTTTTATCGCTGGCCCGGGTCGGCGTTATCATCAGCACCTACTGCCTGTGGCCATCTTCACGCACGGTCGGCCAGAAGGGTCCCCCCCACGGCAATATCCTCATGCTCAAGCTCGTTGATGATCACGTAGGTGACATGGGCCGGAGCCTGGGTCACCGAACCGACCGCTTCGGTAATTTTTTCTGCCAAAAGCGCCTTCTGCTCCTTGGAAAGTTTAGATGCAATATCTATTCTGATAAATGGCATGGAAAATTCTCCTTTACTAGTAATGGTAGTGTGTGCGCCCGGTTATTCTGCCAGACTTTTGCCGACGGAAAAGGCATTGGCAAGCCACGCCCCGATGCCGTAGTAGCCGCGATGGCCGGTATCGTAAATCAGGGGCTTGAGTTTCGCGATATCCGGCAGGCCATCCTCGCCCAACACGGAGGCATCGGCCTTCACATCAATGATTTCCCCGACAAACTGGGTGTGCAAGCCGATCTCCAGGGTATGAAGCAGTCGGCACTCCAGAACGAAGGGGAATTCCGCCGCATAGGGAGCATCGACCAATTCGCTTTTGACGACGGTAAGGCCGGCGACGGCGAATTTGTCCACGTCGCGTCCCGAAGCGATCCCCATGTAATCCGCTTCTTTCACCTGTCTTTCCGTTGCGATGCCGACGGTAAAGGCCTTTCTTTCCACGATGGCAGCATGGGTATGGGTCGCCTTGCGCAGGGAAACTGCGATGCAGGGGGGCTGGGAGCAGCAGATGCCACCCCAGGCCGCGTTCATGATATTGGGTTTGCCTTCACGATCATAGGTTCCCACCATCAGGACCGGGGTGGGAAATAGCAGGGTTTTTGCCCCTAAAGATTGCTTCATGGATGTACCTCCTTGCATTTTTCCACATATGGGCTCTTCCGTTGGTGCCGCAGCCGGACTGCGGCTGAAACCGACAAAAACATTAGTCCGGTCGAACTGTTCCTGTCAAGCAGTATTTACCCCCTCCCATCAGGCATTCCATAGCCAATCCTGTTTGATAATTTTGTAGCCAGACAAGCCAAATTCATGCTAGTTAATTGATTGCATATCATTATATTTACCTCGGCCCCAGGTATGGACATGGTACTCAAGCCATCCCGCAAAGGAACCCAGGGAGCAAGGGGATGAGCCGAAGCCTGCGGGGATTTCATCGTTGCATCCGGAGAAGAATTATGACCACTGCCGGAGTCAGAATTGAACAGAAGCAGGTGGAAGGAGAACTGCAGGAAGCCAGAGCCATTCTGCGGAATTTTTACGACACGTCTCCCTTCGCCGCAGGGGTCATTGAGATTGCCGAAGATGTGGTTCTCGCACTGGAAGTCAACAATGCAGCGGCCAGGCTCTTTACCCTTGTCCCGCCTGCAAATGGAAAGCCTCTCCTCGGCGCCACTACCATTGCCAATGCCCAGTGGGCCGCGCAATGCCGCCATTGCCACAGTGAGGAGCTGCCGGTCAGCTTCGAATATGAGCACGCTCCCGCCAACAGCAAGCACTTGCTTTCCGTCATAATCGCCTCACTCGATTCTGGCGACGACGGCCGCCCCCGATTCACCTTCGTCATTCAGGACATAGGCAAACAGAAGCGATGGAACGACGAGATCATGAGCTCCCGGGCCAGGCTTTCCGATATCCTGGAGAACATCAGCGACGGCTTCCTCGCCGTCAATTACCAGTGGGAAATCACCTATGCCAACCGGCAAGCCTCGCGCAACAGCGAATATGAGCACGATGAACTTACGGGGCGCAATCTTTGGGAAGCATTCCCTGAGTTGATCAATACCCAGCTGGAAACGGATTACCGCCGGACAATGACCCAGCGCATCTTCAGAAATCGTGAAATCTCGTGGGGTGCCGGCAACAACTGGTACGACATCAGGATCTTCCCCTCCCCCGAGGGGATATCAATTTTCTGGACCGGCATAACCGAACGGAAGCTGGCTGAGGAAAACCTGCACAGGGTTAATGTCCAGTTGGAACAACGTGTCATGGAGCGCACCGGTGAGCTTGCCCTGATGGTAAGCTCACTTCAGGCCGAGGTGGAAGAGCGAAGAAGGGCGGAGCAGCAACTGCTGCAATTGAATCGCCTTTATGCCGTACTGAGTGAAACAACGCGAACCATTGTCCATACCACCGATCGCAATTCCCTCTTCGGGGAGATTTGCAGGGTGGCCGTTGAGCATGGCGGTTTCAAGTTGGCCTGGATTGGCCTTCTTGACGATGTGGGAATAATCAGAGCAGACAGCTGGAGCGGGGTGAACGACGGTTTCCTGGAGCTTTTCGCCACCGTTTCCTCGGAACAGCTTGCACAGATGCCCGCCACGGGTGCGGCCCTGAACAACGGGGCGTTAAGCATCTGCAACGACATCGTCAGGGAGGGTTTTCCGCCATGGCGTGATGAAGCGGCACATCGTGGATTCGGCGCAGCGGCCTCCATTCCCCTCAGGCTGCACCGGACCGTTATCGGCGCATTCACCCTTTATGCGGAGGAGCCGGGATTTTTCAGCCGGCAGCTGATCAGTCTGTTGCATCAATTGGCAGCCAATATCTGTTTCGCCCTGGATAATGTGGATATGGCCTGCCGCCGCCTGGAGGCGGAGCTCAAACTGGCCCGGGAAAGCGAAGAGCGGCTGAAAGCCATGGAGCAGCTTCACCAGAGGGAACGCATGCTCATGGAGCAGAACCGCCATGCCGCCATGGGAGAAATGGTGGGCAACATCGCCCATCAGTGGCGCCAGCCCCTCAACTCGCTGGCCCTCCTGCTTCAGAGGATACCCCTCTTCTACGAGGCAGGCAGGGTGGACCTGCAATTCCTTGAAAACAACGTGCAGAAGTCCATGGAGCTCATCAACCACATGTCACAGACCATAGATGATTTTCGCAATTTCTTCAGGCCTGAAAAGTGCCGGACCCACTTCAGGCTGGCCGACGTCGTGGCAAAAGCCCAGTCGCTGGTGGAAGCGACCTTCATGGATCTGGGGATAACCATGCAGGTCAGCACAGAAGATGATCCGATCGTGGACGGCTATCCCAACGATTTTTCCCAGATCCTCCTCAATATCCTGATCAATGCCCGAGATGCCTTTCTTGAGCGGGAAGACATCTCGCATCCGCACATCACCATCAGGCTTGGGACCGAAGGCGCCAAAACGGTGGTCACTGTCACCGACAATGCCGGGGGGATACCGGACGAGATCATGCCCAATATTTTCGATCCCTATTTCACCACCAAGGGGCCCGACAAGGGCACCGGCATCGGCCTGCATATGGCGAAAACAATCATCGAAAAGAACATGAACGGGATGCTCACCGTTCGCAACACCGGTAACGGCGCAGAATTCAAGATTGAGGTATGAAGATGGAAAAGACAGTATGTCTCGGCAGAGGCATGAAAATTCTCTTTGTGGAGGACGACCCCCTTTCACGGGACCTCTTGTCCACCATGCTCGCCATCGGTTTTCCCGAAAGCGAGCTTTTGACGGCGGAAAACGGCGAAGATGGGCTGAAGCTGTACCTGGAGCAGAATCCCGACCTGGTTTTGAGCGACATCCACATGCCCCACGTGGACGGTATCGCCATGGCGGAAAAGATCAAGGAGATGCGCCCCGAAGCGGTCATTATCATCATCTCTGCCCACAGTGACACCCGCCACCTCATCAAGGCGATCGAACTGGGTATTACCCGTTACATCCTCAAACCGGTGGACAAGCAGAAGCTTTTCACCACCATGGAGAGCGCCATGGCCGGGCTGACCATGGAACGCCAGCTGAAAGAGCATCAGAAACAACTCCGGGAGAGCAGGGAGCTTCTATACTCAATCGTTGAGAGCAACTGCGACGTGGTATTCATTAAGGACCTTGAAGGGCGTTACCTGCAGGTAAATCCGGCCACCACGGTCGCCACGGGCAAAAGCGCCGACGAGATTATCGGCCACGACGACTATGCCCTTTTTCCTCACGAAACGGCAGAAATCTTCCGCAGAAACGATTCCCTGGTAATCAATAGCGGCAATCTCATGAATTTTGAGGAAAGCATAGCAGACAAGAACGGCGAAACCCTTTTTTTTCTGACCACCAGAGGTCCGTTGCATGACGACCAGGGCAACATCACCTCCACCTTCGGCGTCGCCCGCAACGTGACAGAGCAGAAACGGTACGAGAAGCACATCGAACGCCATAATGCCGCACTGGAAGAGCGGGTTAAGGAACGGACCTGGGACCTGGAGCAGTCAAACAGAGAGATGGAAGCCTTCTGCCACGCCATCTCCCATGAGCTGCGTGCTCCCATCGCCAGGCTGGAAGGGTTCCACCAGGCTGTTGCCGAATGTCTGGAAGCCCAGGATGTGCAGGACATTCCCTATTACCTGGAGAGGCTCGGCTTTTCCACCCAGCAACTTAAGGCGGCAGTGGACGCCCTGCTGATGATGTACCGGCTGACCAGGGCGGATATCTCTCCTGAACCGGTCAACCTGACCTATCTCTCCCAGCAGGTGATGATCGACCTGATGGATGAATACGGCAGCCGCACCATCCATTTCGACAACAGACCCGAAACCATAGTACGGGGAGATCGCAAGCTCCTCACCCTCTGCATGCACAATCTCCTCGGCAATGCCCTCAAATATTCCTCGAAAAAGCCTGAGTCGCTGATCAGTATCGGGCTGGAAGAGCGGGAGGGAGAGCCGGTCTACTTTGTCCGGGACAACGGGGCGGGATTTGACATGGCCTATGCAGACAATCTCTTCAAACCCTTTTCACGCCTGCATCATCCCAGCGAATTCGAAGGGACCGGCATCGGCCTTGCCACGGTGCAGCGCATCATCGAGAAGCATCAGGGTAGGATCTGGGCGGATAGCCGATTAGACGAGGGCACGACCATCTACTTCACCTTGGGGCTATAAACAGAAGCCTCCTCCCGGTAAGGAAGGAGGCCGCCGTCCCCTTTCATTGGTTCTTCAGATTTTCCGGGGAAGGCAGCCGTGACATCCCTTTCTTTCCCCGAAACGCTCGGACGAACCTTTCATTTCTTGATCACGCAATCGATTATGGCGTTAATCCTTCGGTTTTTCTTGCGCCCTTCCGGGGTTGTGTTGTAGGCAAGACGCCGCGAAGAGCCATACCCCTTGGCCGAGAGGCGTGACCGCTCTATGCCGAATTTCTCCACCAGATAGTTCACCACACTCTCCGCCCTTTCCTGGGAAAGTTTCCGGTTGAGTTCCTCAGTGCCGGTATTATCGGTGTGCCCCTCGATAAGCGCGGTCGTGGTTGGATACTGTTTCATATAGTCAGCAACGCGCGCTATTTCGTCATGGTACTGGGGACGTATGTCCGCCTTGCCGGTATCGAATTCCACCAGCAGCGACATGCAGAGGCGTTCCGGCGGTGTGATCTTCGTTGCATCGAAGGCACAGTCGATGATGGCATCGATGCGGCGGTTCTTCTGCTTTCCCTCCTCGGAAGCATTGTCGGCAACGGGATTTTTCGATCCGTTACCGGTAGTGGAGAGGCGAGAGCGGTCGATGCCGAATTTTTCCACCAGGTAGTCGGCCACGCTCTCGGCCCGCCTCCGCGACAGTTCCAGGTTATGCTCATAAGTGCCCACGTTGTCAGTGTTTCCCTCTATGACGGCGGTCGTATCAGGATACCGCTGCATGAACTCCCCGACCTTGGCCACTTCCCGGGAGTCCTCCGCCCGGATAACGGCCTTGTCGATATCGAACTGCAGGTTCAGGGTAATGCAGTACTTGTAACGGCCCGGAGTTGGCTCTGTCGCCGGGACAGGGGCAGGAGGAGCCTCCTCGGCCGGAGGAGCGGGAACGGCCTTTAACTCCGGGGGCGCCGGAGCGACCGGTACCGCAGGCTGAATGCCCCCGAACTGCCAGGCAAGGCCGACCGTGTATTCATAGTTGAAGCGGGTCGCTTCTTCGTGATATTCCCCGGGCCGCTGGAATTTTGTCCCCTCACGAAATACCATGTGGCGGAAATCTGCACGCAGGGCAAGGTCGTCTGTAAGAAAATATTTGGCGCCGATTCCGTAATCGAAAGCCCCCTTGCTGGCGGAATGCTGCCCCTCACCATCCCTCGTCAACCCCACATAGCCGGCAGCCAGATACGGCACCAGCCTGTTGTCCGGGAATGCATGCAGGAGCACCTCCCCCCCGTAACGGTACAGGTTGATGTCCTGATCCGTCCTGGTGGATTCGGTCCGGACATAGTCAAACAGCGCTTCCACTCCCCAGTGCTTGGTAAAATTGTAACCACCGCGCACCCCGAAGACAGGCCTGGTTTCAATATGCTGCCTGCCATCGAAGGTGTAGCCGCCGATGATGCCTGAAACGGTGAAAGCCCCGGGCCGGATGCCTTCAGCCATGACTGCAGAGAATAGCAAAAGGATGATCAGGGGAATCAGAGCGATCACTACGCTGATTTTCTTCACAACATGCCTCCTTTATGACAATCAAACATTAATAATATTTTATTAATAACTCTAGAATAGACTTTCTTTTTGTCAACGCAGTTCAGGGAAAAAAAGGGCGGCTGGAAGCAACCGCCCGGCCGACCATGGAACACCAATTTTTTTTATTGCCAGAGGAACTTTTCATGTTAAAATTATCGTCAATTAATTATTTCTCTTTATTTATTAGTAAATTATGTTCTCTATTCACTTCTCCGAACGAAGCTAAGGCGGATAAACCATGAAAGTCCTAGTCCATCATCCCCCCCAGCCGAAAGCTCTACCCCTTGCAATGATCCTCCTGGTTGTCGCCGCTGCGTACATCTCGGTCTCTCATTCTATCGGATTCGCATTCACCGCACTGGTGGGCATTGTGGCGGTGATCGTTGCCGGATACCTGTTGTTCTGTCTTACCTCGGGCCAGTGGGCAATCTTTTCGCAAGATGCAGCCGCCCTGTGCGGCACCGGCTTTAAGTTCAGGTTCGGTTCTGCCGGAGACTTGGCGGACACCACCGATGCACCCGGTGGGAGGAGGAATCCAGTGCAGGTAAACGTACGGGACATGAGTAGACAGCAGATCGCAGACAATCGCGAGCAGTTGGGGGAAGTTGCTTCGGTCATCAGCGCCGGACTCTTTCAGCTGAACCAGCGTCTCAATCAGGAAATGCAGGGGCGCCTCGCGGCGGAAAAAGAGGTGCAAAACTTGCGGCTGGAGCTGGAGAAACGAGTAACGGAACGCACCAGCCAGCTCCAGGCGGCAAACCAGGAACTGGAATCATTCAGTTTTGCCGTATCCCATGATCTGCGCTCCCCACTGACCAGCATCATCGGCTTCAGCAACGCCTTGCTGGAGGACTGTGGCGACAGTCTCAGCAAAGACGCGCACCATTATCTGGAAAGGATCATCGCCGCTTCCGACCGGATGAAAGGGAAGATTGAGGCCCTGCTCAACTTTTCCAGAATGAACTTGACTGGGCTGTCGGTGACGGACGTGGACCTGAGCCGGCTAGCCTGGGAGATTATCCAGGATTTGCGCGAAGCTTTTCCACGGGAAAATAGTGAAATTTTGATTGACGAGGGATTAACCACAAAAGCGGACCGGGTATTGCTGCGCACGGTTCTGGAAAATCTGCTGGGAAATGCCTGGAAGTACACCGCTAGGAAGGATAAGACCGTGATTCGCTTCGGAGCACGGCACATGAACGGGGAAAGCGTATATTTCATTTCCGATAATGGAGCGGGATTCGACATGGAACATTCAGACAAGCTGTTTGAGCCCTTCCAGAGACTGCATCGCATCGACGAGTTCGAAGGAAACGGCATCGGCCTCACCACCGTCAAGCGCATCATCCGCCATCATGGCGGCAGAGTCTGGGGGGAAGCGGCCGTCGACCGGGGTGCGACCTTTTATTTCACCATCGGCCAGGCCGAAAATTACGGAACCGCTCCACCGCATCGCCAATGAGCTCCTGCCGGATATTGCCGAAGGCCAGCCGCAGATAATCGGTCAGCCCCGGGCCGAAGGCCTCACCGGGCAACGTCAACAGTCCAGCCTCCTCCACCAGCTTTTTCGCCACGTCTCTGCCGGTCCTCCCCTGAAAGGGATGGCGCACCCAGCCGAAAAACGTCCCGCTCGCCACCAGCCTGAAGGCATTGCCCGGCTGGTTGAATTCCGCACAAAAGCAATCGTGCCGCTTTTCCATCATCACCCTGTTCTGCCTCACCCATTCGTCCAGGTTCTCAGCGCCAAATTGCACCGCGTGCTGGGTGATCCGCGGCTGACAGACGGCCATGGTATCCTGGGCCTTCAGGGCGTGATGAATAAACCTTTTGGAAGCAGCAAGCATGCCGGCCCGGTAGCCGGTCAGGGCGTAGGTTTTACCGAAAGAGGCGATATGAACAAAGTGGTCACCCCAGTCGGCACGGGCAAAAAGGTCGTGGGGACGGGCGCCGCCTGCAATGAAATCGCTGTAGGTCTCATCCAGGACCAGTGCCAGGCCGTGCTCGGCCGCCAGCTCATAGAGCTGGTGAATGGTTGCCGGCGGGGTCACCATACCGGTAGGATTGCTGGGGGTCACCAGAAGAATTGCCCTGGTGCGGGGAGTGATCAGGGCTTTTACCCCCAAGACTGACGGCAGCCCCCCGGCAGCTTCGTCGAATGGGAGGTAGACGGGGCGAATGCCGAGAATCTCCAGTGCCATGGGATGATCGAAATATGCCGGGAGGGGCACTATCACCTCATCCCCCTTCCTACACAGGGTAACCATGGCAAGCCAGAAGGCCTGGCTGGCACCGATGGTCAGGCAAAGCTGCGCCGGGTCCAGCTTCGCGCCGTAGGTCCGGCCGTACCGGGCACAGATCGACTCACGCACTTCGGGAAGCCCCTCGTCGGGGGAATAACGGGCAGTGAGGGGATCGGCGGTCAATCCGGCCAGATGTTCGCTCAACGCAGGGGCCGGAGGATAATCGGGCACAGCCTGGCACAGGTCCACAAGAGGCAATTCGGGACGCGCCGCCGCCAGCCACCCCTTCACCTCGGAAATGGGCGGAAAATGAACCTTCTCGATCAGATCACTGACGGGGTATTTCATCGGCTCTCCCTTCGTCCGGAAGAGGGGCTCGCCCTCCAGCCCCCTTGGCAATGAGCGTTCTGCGGACCATCTGGCGAAACAGCTTCTCCATCCCCTCCTGCACGGTTCGGGATTCGACGATGCCCATGGCCCGGGCAATGGCTTCAAAGGTGGCAAGACCTTCCTCATGGTGCTCCCGCCGTACACCCCACTCGCTCGGCCTCCCTGCCGGAAGCCGAACCCGGGCAGCCTTTTCCAGCCCTGGAAGCCTGCGTCCCATGCGCGAGGCCTGCCGCCAGTTGCCATCCGGCACCACCAGAGTTATCGGGCGGCAGTCCTGAGCCAGCAGCGTTGCATCCAGTACGGGAACATCTTCGCCTGGATATAGAATTAATGTCCTCCGTTCGGGAACCATCAGGTCGCTGCAATCGAGTGGCTGGTCCCGGCGGCCGTGGATGCGCAACTCGCTGTTTTTTAACGCCAGAAGTGCAAGGGGACCGGTGGCCGTAGTCTTGACCACCTCCCGGTGGTGCATGACCAGGACCAGCCTGGTAGCCAGTTCGTAGTGGGAAATCAGGTGACAGATGCACAAATGGTTGTGCATCCTGCAGTGTCGGCAACGCTCTGCCCTTTTGGATCTATTTCCCACGTTTTCTCTTTCTATACACGTAAAAAAGCCCCTGGGCGCTCTGCACAGGGGCTTCTGCATTCGTTGTTGTCGTTTCCGCTCAGGCCTTTTCCACCGTAACGGCAACCAGATTGGCGCTGCCCCGGAGGAGGGAGTTGGCATTCAGCTCGCGGAAGTGGGATGGGGCAAAGAGCAGCCCGGGCTGAAGCTTTTCGCTGACTTTCACCTTTCCGCTGATGGTCCCTGCAGGGGAGGTTACCTTGACCACTGCACCGTCAGTAATCCCGAGCCTGGCGGCATCACCGACGAATATTTCGATATAGCCTTCACGTGAGACGCTGAGGTTATTCTGGGAGCGGGTGGTGGAGGTGCCATTATGGTAGCCGATGGGCCCCACCAGCAGACTGTACTGAGCCTGAACGGCGGGTTTGGTCGAAGCAGCTGCCGAAAAGGTCAGGTTCTGCTTCAATTGGAATGCTTTGGCGTTGATGGCTATGCTGCGCCCCTCGATGACCGGTACGTCTCCGGCATGGAGTGGGGAGAGGGCCTTGAGTTCCTCAAGCAGCTCAGCCGGGCGGTGCATCTGTCCGGCATTGGTGAGGCGGTTGTAAAGTTCGCCGAGGATATCCCAGTCTTCACGGGCATCGCCGGTTGCATCGACTGCCTTGCCCAAAAGCTGCAGCCGGTTGTCGGTCGTGGTGAAGGAGCCGCTCTTTTCGGCGGCAGCGGATGCGGGAAAGACCACGTGGGCCATCCTGGATGTCTCGTTGTCGAGGATATCCTGGACGACGAGAAGTTCCAGCTTGGCCAGTGCCTTTTTGATGCGGTTGTTGTCGGGATAGGATGCCAGATCGCTGCCGAGCACATAGAGAGCCTTGATGGTCCCCTGCTCGATCCCTTCGATGATCTGCCAGAAATCCTTCCCCTTGGCAGCGGCTGCCTGATAACCGGACAGGTGGGTCGGGGCAGCCCCCGCATCGAGCAGCCCCTGGGTGTTGTTTTTTGCATCGACGGGGAACAGGCCCCCCGCCTCCTTGCCGATACATCCCACCAGGAGAGCCAGGTCGGCAAGGGCTGCAACCTTTTCCGCAGCGCCATTGCTGCGCATCAGGTCACCACCGAAGAGTATGGCGACACTCTTTTTGCCGCCAATGAAGGCAGCGGCTTCACGCAGGTCGCCTTCTCCCACGCCGGCAGCGGCTGCAAGATCGGATAGCGACTGTGAGTCAAGCACTGCTTTGAGCGCCTCGAAATTGGCCACTTTGCCCTGAATAAAATCTTTATCCTCAAGGCCGCCGTCGATAATGGCCTTCATCAAGCCGTTGATCAGGGCCAGTTCACTGTCGGGGCGGTACTGCAACATGCTGTTCGCCCATTTACGGAGCTTCACTTGGCGCATGTTGGCGACCACCAACTTGGCGTCGTTTTTAAAGGCAGCCTTGATGACCCGGTACTCGGCGCCGGTCGCCTCGGCGTTGAGGTCGGTGCCTATGACGAGGACCGCCCCGGCACGGTCGATCTGGTCGATGGTTGCGCTGGCACCGGTCAATCCCAATTTCTCTCTGAGCACGGTTTGAGCGGCGGCATAGCCGAAACGCGCCTCGGAGTCGATATTGTTGGTGCCTATAGCGCTACGCATGAATTTCTGGAAGAGGAAATTCTCTTCGTTGGTGACGCGGGGTGAGGCGATGCCTGCCACGGCATCGGCGCCAGAGGTTCTGATGATTTCCTGCAGCTTGCCGGCGGCAACGGCCATGGCCTTGTTCCAGTCGGCCGAGACCTGTCTCCCCCCCTCGGCCACCAGTGGCACCGTCAGACGGTCGGCTGAATTGAGATAGCTGTAACCGAAACGCCCGTTGATGCAAAGGTTGCCGCTGTTGAAGGTGCTGTCTTCGCTGGTGACGCGGGCGACGCGGCCGTTCCTGGAGTGGTATTCGATCTGGCAGCCGTTGCTGCAGAAAGCACAGACACTTTTCGTAACCGAGAAGGACCAGGGGCGGCCCCGAAACTTGAAGGGCTTGTTGATCAGTGCACCGGTGGGACAGGCAGCAACGCAGTTACCACAGAACTCACAGTTGAGCGGCTTGCCATCGATGGTGTCGACAATCGTTGCCTCGCCGCGGTTACGCAGAGCAATGGCATCACAACCGACAATTTCGTGATCCACTTTGACACATTTTTCGCAGAGAATGCAGCGGTTGGGATCGCTCTCTATCAAGGGCCAATCGTAGCGGATGGCGCGCCGCTCCAGGAGCGCCGAATATTCCTGCTTTGCCACATCCAGGCCGTAGCAGGCGTCCTGGAGGCCGCATTCGCCACCGGCATCGCAGACTGGGCAATCCAGTGGATGGTTGACCAGCATCAGCTCCATCACCTTGCGGCGAATGGCGGTCAGCCTCTCCGACTGGGTGGTGACCTTAATGCCGTCCTTGACCGGCGTATTGCAGGCGGTCATGGTTCGCTCGACCCCTTCCACCTCGACCGCGCAGACGCGGCAGGCGCCGGTGGGGGAAACCTTCTGCAGCCAGCAAAGGGTAGGTATTTTGATACCCACGGTCGCCGCAGCCTCAAGGATAGTCGCCCCCTTGGCCACTGTTACATTCTTGCCGTCAATTATCAGGTTAACCATTATCTTTACCTCAGATTTATTTCAGGTCTTATTTCTGTATATCTATCAATTGGAAAGGACAATTTTTTGTCCTGGCAAGGCTGTCGAGAGATTGCGCGGAGGCGTACCGGCAGGTACGTCGCACAAGCAATCACGAAGACTTACGCCGCCAGGGCGGAAAAGTGGCATTTCCCTATACGGCGACCATGGCAACGCGGTAACACCTCAAACACCGCTGTGCCTCCTTCACCGCCTGACTGTCGGTGAAGCCCAACTCCACCTCGCAATAATTCTTGTAGCTGGCGCGCTCCTTGCCGTGCACCTCGCCCTGATGGGCGCGGGCTGCAGAATCGAGGCAGGAAACGTTCTCATTTTTGTCGTACACGCCCAGGTAGTTGAGAATGTCTTCCATGTATTCGTCGTCGGTGAGATACGCTTTTCCTTCTTCCAGCCAGCGTTGCACGACCTTTGCGGCACGATGGCCGCTGCCGATACAGGCGACAACGGTGAGCGGCCCGATTTCGGCGTCGCCGCCGGCAAAGACGCCATTGCAGTCGGTGATCAGGGTTCTGGACTGGTAGTTGCCCATGCCGTCCTTGAGATCCTTGCCTGCTGCATCTTTATATGGAACATACTTGGTGATGATAGTATTCCATTTGGTGATGTCGATACCCATATCGGCCGGGATGAAGCTGAGATCGGGGTCCTGACCGATGGCGGGGATGACCGTATCGCATTCGACGACGAATTCGCTGCCGGGCACCGGTTCAGGACGGCGGCGGCCGGAGGCATCGGGTTCGCCCAGGGCCATGCGGACGCATTCGACACCGGTAATCTGGTTGTTGCCGTCAACGATCAGCTTGGTCGGCAAGACCTGGAATTCGAAGGTGACCCCTTCCTCGTCAGCACCATCCACCTCCCAGACATCGGCAGGCATCTCTTTCCGGGAACGGCGATAGAGGAGCGTAGATACTTCGGCTCCTTCACGGAGGGCGACACGCACACAGTCGATGGCGGTATTACCACCGCCGACGACAACGACCTTTTTCCCCATGCCGGTGGGTTTGCCCATGTAGGCTTCACGGAGGAAATCGATCCCCCCCCTGAGGAAGCCTTTGTATCCTTTATCTTCACCTTCCACCCCCATCGGCTTGGAGCGATGGGCACCGGGAGCCAGAAATACCGCATCGAACTTCTTCTTCAGCTCATCCAGGGAAATATCCTTGCCGACCCGGGTATTGTAGACGATCTCGACCCCCATGGAGGCGATGATGTCGATGTCCCGCTGCAGCAGGTGACGGGGCTGGCGGTAAGGGGGAATGCCGACGGCAACCATGCCGCCGCCGAAGCCTTCGGGGAGGGCTTCGTAGATGGTAACGGGATATCCCTCCAGAGCAAGATAATATGCAGCAGCCAAACCGGCAGGACCGGCTCCGACCACGGCAACGGTCTTTCCTTTTTTCGGCTTCGGCTGCATGGGGGGCTGGAACTTGTGCTTCCATTCATAATCGGAAGCGGTTCTTTTCAGGACCATGATGCTGATCGGCTCGTCCACATTCTTGCGCCGGCAGGCGGTCTCGCAGGGGTGGGGGCAGACGCGGCCGCAGACCGAAGGAAGCGGCATGCTGTCCCGGATGGCACCCAGGGAGTGGTCATAATAATATTCCTTGATCGCTTCGATATAGGCAGGGATATCGATGTGGGCCGGGCATTTGTCCTGACAGGGAGCGGTGTATTTTTCCACATAGCGGAAAGTACCGCCGGGTTTCTTGGCCCCGTTGATGTAGGCAACGAAATCTTCGCGGAAATATTTCACCGCATCAAGGACCGGAATAGTGGAGCTTTGGCAGAGGGTGCACTTGCAGTTTTCCAGGAGCCTGGTCAGATCTTCGATAGTATCGAGATCCGCTTCCGTGGCATTTCCGCCGATGATAGAGGCAAGGGTGTCCATGAGGACCTTTGTCCCCTTTTTGCCCGGCGTACATTTGCCGCAACAGTAAAGGGTCTGCACGCGCCGCATGTATTCGGCTGCCATGGCCGGCACATCCACGTTCCGATCGAAGATGATGAGACCATCCCAGGCCATGAACGCTGCCAGGGGGCGTTCCCCGTCATAGGTAACCGGCAGCCGGAACTGGGCGTCCTTCGCCTCGCCGCTGCGATTGTCGACAATATTTCTTCCCCAGCTGGAAAAAACCACCTGTGCCACATCAGCCTCCGCAAAAACCTGTTAAATTATACCTGTTAAAGCTTATATCTTATTGTATTTATTAAATAAATATCCAACTAACCATTGTATACAGTATGCAAATAAATAGCACAGCAGGGCTGGGTAATCAAGGGAAAAATCACAGCTTTAGGCTCGCTCCGCAAATGGTTGCCAGCTGAAAGAGGCTCTGTTATATAAGTACCAGCAGTCATCCCTTTCCTCCGGTCAAAAGGAGAACCTGTCATGTACACTGCCGCTTTCGAATCTCTTTTTACCGTCAACATGGGAATCACCCCGGGCGAACGGATCCTGGTCTTCAGCGATGAAATCCGTGCCGACGAATCTCCTTCCCCGGGAGATGCCGACCGAAGAAGGCGACTTCATGAAACTGCTGCCGCTGCTGCCGCCTTTGCCGAACATGCCTATGGCAACACCTCCTTCGTCTCGTTTCCGGCAACTACCGCTTCAGGAGCCGAGCCACCCGATACGCTCTGGCGTGCAGCCATGGGTGACGATACCATCGACCGACTGGCCCAAGCAGGCATCCTGCAGCGGCTGATCGCCAAGTCTGCCTCAGCCAATGACCTGGAAGCAGCCAGACGCACGGTTACAGCAGGAAGGGATGCTGTTGCCCGGGTGATCATCGCCCTGGCCAACAACTCCACCAGCCATACCCGCTTCCGTTCCCTTGCCACCGCCGCAGGTGCCAGATTCGCCAGTCTCCCCCACTTCGACCCGGAAATGTTTCTCACTTCCATGCAGGTGGACTGGAAGGCACTTGCCGACAGAACCGCCAAATTGGCCGCGGCAGTCAACCGCGCTGTGGCTGTAGAGGTTGCCACACCCAACGGTACCCGCATGCTGATCGGCAAAGAAGGACGGACGGCAGAGGGAGACGACGGACTGCTGATGATCCCCGGCAGCTTCGGCAACCTTCCGGCAGGAGAGGTATATCTGGCCCCACTGGAAGGAAGTTCCGAGGGGCGAATGGTACTTGAATACGCTCCGACCCGCAAACTGGCTACCCCCCTGGTGCTGACGGTCAAAAAGGGAATGGTGGTGGATATCCAGGGAGATGAACCGTACCGGAAAGTCCTGGAAGAAAAATTCGCCGAGAGCGGAAACAATCGCAATATCGCAGAACTGGGAATCGGCACCAACGACCGCGCAAGCCGGCCGGACAACATTCTGGAAGCTGAGAAAATCCTTGGCACTATTCACATCGCCCTTGGTGATAATTCCGGTTTCGGCGGCACCGTCAGCACCCCCTTTCACGAAGATTATGTTTTCTACCATCCTACCCTGACGGCCATTCTATCCGACGGCAGTAGGGAGACGCTCCTTGAGGACGGGAAACCGGCCGTGTGAATGCAGAAGGATTAAAGATAACCCTGTTCCCTGCCGATATTTTTAGTAAAAAATCAGACATGAAACAGGGGCAGCTGCCATGACGGAAGAGACGAAAAAGCCAGAATCGGTTGGAGAAGCGCGGGACGGCACCCTCACGTTATCCATTGACCCGGATTTGATGTCGGCACATGTCACCATCACCCCACCCCATGGAGGTGCGCCGGTAACAAAAGACCAGGTTTTGCAGGCCCTCTCTCAAGCGGGAGTAGTTGCCGGAATCCTCCTCGATGATATTGAAAATGCAGTTGAAGAGGGTGAGGCGACCAGCAGACTGATCGCGGCAGGACGTCCCCCCCAACCGGGAGAGGATTCGCAGTTCGTCAGCCTGATCCCCGAAATGAAGGAACGCTGCCCCTTGGCGGACACGGAAGGCAACGTGGATTACCGCAATACGGGGGGCATTGTCAGTGTCAATGAAGGAGATCCTTTGCTGCGGCGCATGCCGCCGACAAAGGGAATTGCGGGCGAAAACCTGCTTGGCGCCATACTGCCAGCCGTCGACGGCGTGGATGTTCCCTTTGCCACCAATCTGAGCGGCACTGCACCTGCACCAGACGACAGTGAGCTCCTGCTTGCGGCCCTTTCCGGGCTGCCGGTCCTGGTCGATCGGGGGGTCATCGTCGAACCGGTCCTGAATGTCAAGACGGTGG
The DNA here is from genome assembly GCF_022808985.1 of Geotalea sp. SG265. GTDB lineage: Bacteria > Desulfobacterota > Desulfuromonadia > Geobacterales > Geobacteraceae > Geotalea. The sequence continues at coordinate 49,578 of NZ_JAKZFT010000002.1, forward strand.
ATCTTTCCACCGGCAATCTGCATTTTAACGGAACGGTTGATATTTCCGGCGACGTCAAGGAAGGGATGGAAGTGACCGCAACTGGAGATATTCTCATCAGAGGCGTGGTTGAAGCGGCAAATGTCGAGGCCGGTGGAAATATCGAGATCAAAGGGGGGATCATCGGCCAGAAAGAGGTGCGAAACGACCGGGGAGAGCTAAATCCCGATATCTGCCGCATCGGCGCCCAGGGGTCGATTTCCGCCCAGTTTGCCGAGCATGCCCTGATCAAAGCCGGACAGGATGTGGTGATCCGTGAAGTTGCCATGAAAAGCGATATTACCGCCGGAAATGCCATAATCGTGGGTGAAAAAGGCATGCGCAAGGGTCATATCATTGGGGGCATCTGTCGCGCCGCCACCCTTGTTCATGCCATCGTCGTCGGTTCCCCTGCCAACGTTGCCACAAGGATCCAGGTCGGTGTCGATCCGGCCGTCAGCGAAAAAATGGCGACGGTGAAACAGCAGCTCCTAGACAAGGAAAAGCGTCTGGAAGAGGTTGAAAAGACTCTGGCATATATCCATGAAAATCCGTCGCAAGTGGACCCCGGGGTCGCAGCGCTCAAGAAGAAGGTTCATGGCCTGCTGCAGACCGAAATCGGAGAGCTGAACCGGCAGAAGAAAAGACTGCAAAAAAGGCTTGAGCTGATCAACAACGCCAGGGTGGAGGTGGAAAATACCATCTATTTCGGCGCCCAGATTATGGTCGGCGACAAAACATTGATTATTGAAGACGACCTGGATTCAAAAACCTTTACGAGAAGCGAAGAAGGGATTGTCTACTGACAGCGGTCGAGCGACCGAAGATGTGAAACAGACGGGAGAAGGCAGTGCGCATAATCGGCCTCACGGGGGGAATCGCCTCGGGAAAAAGTACCGTAGCCGAATTATTGAAAGGAATGGACGTTCCGGTCATCGATGCGGACCAATTGTCGCGCCAGGTGGTCACCCCTGGCGAGCCTGCCTATAACGCCATCGTCGCCGAATTCGGCACCGGCATCCTCAATACAGACCGTACCATCAACCGCACTGCCCTGGGTAAGATTGTCTTTGCTGATCCCGCCGCCAGACAGAGACTGGAAGCCATTACCCATCCCGCCATACGCAGACGGGCGGAAGACGAGCTCCTGCGCCTCAAGCAGTCTGGCAAGCCGGTCGTCATCTATATGGCGCCATTGCTCATAGAAGCAGGTGCATCATCGCGGGTGGACGAAATCTGGGTTGTTTACGTGGACCGGGAAACCCAGCTGAAACGAGTCATGGCAAGGGACAAGATCACCAGGGAAGAGGCAAGCCAGAAGGTAGCGGCCCAGATGCCCATGGAGGTGAAAAAGCTGCATGGCTCTGTGGTGATCGACAATCGGGGGAGCATGGAAGAGCTGGCAACCCAGGTGCAGGAGACCTGGAATCGGGAAGTCCTGCAAAAGCAAAAAACATAGAACTTCGAGACGAGTTCAATGAAAGAAAAAGCCCCCATCCGCAATGGCAGACGGGGGCTTTGTTTTATCTGCAGAAAAATCTCCGGTTACTTGTGGTAGCCGAGTTTCGAGGATATCTCTTCGGAAGCCTGGATAACCTTGGGAATAAGTTCCTTTTCCAGCCGGTCGTCGGTGAAGCGCATGGATGGACCGGAGATACTCACGGCACCGATGATGCGGCGGGTATAGTCGCGTATCGGCGCGCCGACGCATTTCACACCCACATCAAGCTCTTCGTTGTCTATGGCATATCCCTGGTTGGCCACCTGGACCAAGTGCTTCTTCAGCTCATCCTTGTCGATGATGGTATTCGACGTATACCGCTTCATCTCCTTCGGCAGAAAATTGGCCAATTCCTCGTCGGTCATGTAGGCGATCTGTACCTTGCCGGCAGCGGTGCAGTATGCCGGCAACCGTGCGCCTACACGGGGAACAACTCTTACCGTGAGATCGGTTTCAACCACATCCAGATAAATGATGTGGAATTCCTTGAGGATAGCCACATATGTGGTCTCGTTGCAGTCGTGCACCAGAGATTCGAGAACCGGCCGGGACTGGCGCAACAACCCCATCTGCTTGATGAACGTCTGCCCCAGTTCCAGCGTCTTGAGGCCAAGACGGTAGTTCTCGGTAACTTTGTTCTGCTCGATGTAATTCCTGGACTCAAGAGTGGCCAGGAGGCGGAATACGTTGTTTTTGTGCAGCTTGAGCCGTTTGCTGAGCTCGGTGACGCCCAGTTCGTCCACATCGTCATGAAACTGTTCGAGAAGATCCAGTGCGTGGGAAACAGCCTGAATAATGTATTCCGATTTCTCTTTTTTCGCCATTGGTAACACCTGTTCCTGTTAGAATTCAACAGGATTTCATATGCTTTTTTATTAGAGATGTCAATGGTATTTTATGCACCAGTGCCGGGGCTCAGCTCAGGCACGTACAGCAGGACCCCATTCGTATTTTGGGGCAAAAGGATAAAATATTCAGTCGTTTTAAAAATTTACATTTGCTTCTTTTATTATTTTTGAGAATATAGAATAGCGTTTTATGCTTGTCAAGAAAGAAAAATTATAATTTTCAGAACTATTTTTCTTTTTTCCTGTTGGCAATCGCCATTAAATCAACTAAATCTCATGCAATGGGAATCGATTCATTTTTCTCTTGTTATAATTGCGGAGGTATCGTCAGATGCTCAATCTCAGAAAAAAAATTCTCGTCGCCATTGATGGCTCGCCTCTTTCCGACAAGGCTGCCGAAGAAGCAGTGCGCATGGCCGCCGGAAACCCGAGCCAATTCAAGAGCAAGATATATGCCATGCTAGTCCTACCCAATGCCCCACGCAATACCTTCACCGATTTTGTGCCGACGGCACCCATTACCGAGTCCGATGAATGGGTGCAATTGCGGGAGCGGGTCCTCTATGTGATTGAAAAAGACGCAAGGGAGGCCGGCATTCCACTGGAAATAAAGGTAGTTTACGGCGATCCCGCCGAGGAACTCTTGAAATTCGCTGAAAGTGAAGAAATCGATGTCATCGTCATCGGCAGCTCCGGAAAAGGATTCCTCAAGAGAAAGCTCTTGGGGAGCGTCTCCCACAAGGTTGCAAAGTACGCCAAATGTTCCGTCTACATTATCCGAGGTTAACTTCAGACCGATGGAGTCAAATATTTGAACCTGCGCCTCCTGCCGAAACTTGCCATAGGGATAAACCTGGTCCTGCTGATTTTCATGGCCCTCTTCGCCTATATAAATCTCCAGAGCCTGAAAAAGCTCCTACTGGAAGAGGCGGTGACCTATGCGGACAAGCTCGGGGACACGGTTATCCGTGCCACCCAGCACCAGATGCTCTTTGACGACCGGGGGCGAACCCAGGAGATCATCGAAGAAATCGGCCGGCAAACGGGAATAGTCAACATCCGGCTGATGGACAAGACCGGAACCATCATCTGTTCCACCCAGCGCCGTGAAATCGGCACCCTTCTGGATAAAAAAGACGAGGCCTGCAACATGTGCCATGCAACGGGCCACCCCGCCATCCATGCATCCTCCATGAACAGAAGCAGGCAGTTCACCCGGCACGACGGCACCCAACTCCTCGGCTTGGCGAAGGCCATATACAATGACGAAAAATGCTCTACCGCGTCTTGCCATTTCCACCCCCAGGGCACAAAGGTGCTCGGCGTGCTCGACGTCACCATCCCCCTGGACCATATGAATGCGCAACTAGCCACCTACCGCGGCACAACCATAGCCACTGTCTTTCTGCTCATGGGACTCATCTCCCTGTTTCTGACCATTTTCATTCAGCGGCTGGTAAACCAGCCAGTACAGCAACTGCTGCTGCACACGGAAAAACTGGCCAGGGGAGAGATGGACGAATCCGTAACACTTGCCTCGGGGGACGAACTGGGCGATCTGGCAAAAAGCTTCAACAGGATGACGGTAAAGCTGAAACAGGCCAGGGATGAACTGGAAGACTGGGCCAAGAATCTTGAGACAAAGGTGGAAGAACGGACCAAAAAGATCACCGCAATGCAGGCCCAACTGGTACGCTCGGACCGGCTGGCATCGATCGGCGAGCTTGTAGCCGGCATCGCTCACGAATTGAACAATCCACTGACCGGCATCCTGGTTTTCTCCTCCATGGTCAACGATAACCCGAAGCTCGATCCGGAGCTCAAGGACGACCTGAAGACCATCGTCCAGGAAACGGAGCGCTGCGGCAAAATCGTCAAGGGGCTGCTGGATTTTTCCAGGGAGTCCCTTCCCCAGAAGCGGCCGTCGTCGATCAATGACATCATGGATCTGGCCCTCTCCCTGGTGGAGCACCAGATACTGTTCCAGAATATCACCATCATCAAGGACTATGCCTGGAACTTGCCCCATATCATGCTGGACCCCAACCAGTTCGAGCAGGTATTCATCAACATGCTGCTGAACGCCGGACAGTCCATGGGGGAGGGGGGCAGCCTCCATGTCAGGACCGGCATTACCGAAGACGGCCTCGGTGAATTCATGGCCATATCCGATACGGGCTGCGGTATCCCGGCAGAAAACCTAGAGAAGATCTTCGACCCGTTTTTCAGCACCAAGGAAAACAGGGGAACCGGCCTCGGTCTGTCGGTCTCCTATGGCATCATCCGCAACCATCGCGGTGAAATATGCGTGCAGAGTGAGATAGGAAGCGGGACCACCTTTACCATCAGGGTGCCCATAAAAGAGGATGATACGGTTGATGTAGCCTGGGGCGGGGATAAATCCGGCAAAAACGGGCTATTGGTATAGCGCGCTGAAGAGGGAAACTCCTCGGTAATTCGGCCGTTAATCTCGCGGAATCAGCTATCCAACTGGCCTCTGATGGATATACCCAGCTTTTTCAGGAGTGCCTGAAAATTCGGCCGGAGCATGCCGGTCTGCTCAGCGGCCTTCGTCACGTTCCAGTTGTTGCGTTTCAAGGCGTTCAATGCAAATGCCTTCTCTATCGGCTCGACGGCAAGCTCACGCAGGTGCCGCTTCCGTTCCTTCAGTTCATCCACGCTCTGCGGAACGACACTGCAGGCAGAGGAAGATTCTCTTTCTTCCGGCAGGGTCAATTCAAGATTCTCCTTCTTGATCAACCCACCCTCCACCAGCACCACAGCCCGCTCTATGATGTTTTCCAATTCGCGCACATTGCCGGGAAAAGGATATTCTTCCAGCAGGGCAAGGGCAGCGGGCGCAAGGCCTCTGACTTCCCTGCCCATCTCGTCGGCGAATTTCTTGAGAAAGTGGGCGATCAAAAGCGGCAAGTCCCCTTTCCGTTCCCGCAACGGCGGCAAATCCACCGGTATGATATTGAGCCGGAAGAACAGATCCTCCCGAAAACTCCCTTCGGCGACCATGGTCTTCAGGTTCTTGTTGGTGGCGGTAATAAGGCGGATATTTATGGGGACCGGCTGAGTGCCCCCAATGGGGGTCACCTCGCGCTCCTGAAGAACACGCAGGAGTTTTGCCTGGGTAGTGAGGCTGATGTTGGCCACCTCGTCCAGGAAAAGGGTGCCGCCGTCGGCAACCTTGAAAAGTCCAGTTTTGGTCTGGACCGCACCGGTAAACGATCCTCGCACATGGCCGAACAACTCCGACTCAAGGAGGTTTTCCGCCAGCGAAGTGCAGTCGACGGCCACAAAGGGCTGCTTCCTTCTCTGGCTGTTCTTGTGTATGGCGGAGGCCACCAGCTCCTTACCGGTACCGCTCTCCCCAGTTATGAGGACGCTGCTGTCGGTGGGTGCCACCTGCATGATACGGCGGTAAACTTTCTGCATTTCCGCACTGGCACCGACAAACCGGTCGAAGCCATGGTTGTCGCGGAGTTCCTTGCGCAGATACATATCGTCCACAAGGACCGCTTTCTTTTCCAGGGCGTTGCTGACCTTGGCAAGAATTTCGTCCGGGGTGAAGGGCTTGGCCACATAGTCCACGGCGCCGTTTTTCATGGCCTCGACTGCCGTGTCCACCGATGAATAGCCGGTAATGACAATGACCGGCATTTCCGGCTGCAGCACCCCGATACTCTTCAATACATCCATCCCCCCCATTCCCGGCATCTTCAGGTCCGTTATGAGCAGATCGAAGATGGATTCCTGCAGTTTTTCCAGGGCCAGGTAACCGTTTGCGTATGTTTCGACGAGAAAGCCGCTGCCACTGAGAATACGCTTCATCCCTTCCCTGATGATGGCCTCATCATCAACGACCATTATGCGTCTGCCTGCCATACTGCATCCCTTCGTTTTCGGAAAACAAGCTTTGATGGCGCCCCAAGAACACATACATTTGCCTTTCCTAATTATATTAACCCCCAAATACAAGTCAAGTAGCTCAGCCGACAATATGAAATTTTAGCCATGAAAGCACCATAGTTAAAAAAATACAACTGTATATTTTCACCATACATCGCCCTACTCCCGCCACGAAAGCCCAGCTGGAGCAGGAATACATGCCGGCCAGCCACCCTGCCGCGGGCCTACAAGGGCATGGCGTATAAATTTACCATACATAATCCTGCCCAGCACACAGCCTGGACACCAATTATCCAACCAAAACCAGCCGTAATTTCGGGCTCTTTTACATAAATAATTAAAAATAATTCATCAGGCATAACCAATGCAGTACGTATAAGCAAGAAAGTTTACCGAGCAGGCAAAAGGAGGATGTCATGAAAACAACGGCTAAAAACGCACTTCTGGCTTTTATCGGTAGCATCTCGACGGCCTTTGCGGCCAACGGGGCGGAAAAAACTGAGCCCAGCCTGCTGCTGTACCTGTTCTTGGGCTTCGGGGCATTGATCATCGTCTTTCAGGCGATACCCGGCATCATGTTGTTCTTTTCCATGCTCAAAGGAATTTTCATTGCTCCGAAAGAACAGGTTCTGGCGAAGAAATCGGACAAAACCTCGTGAAGGTAGCTGCGAAACCACAAAGGGAGAGGTTGAGACATGCAAGGACTTCTCATAGCAGACGAAGATCTGGACAGCCGGAAATCCATGGCAGACCTCTTCATCGAAGCCGGATACAACGTCATGGTCACCAATTCCGCAGCCAACGTGCTTTACGGCATCCTGAAGAAGACGGCCCAGGTGGTACTGCTTAGCAGCGAATTCGACGAACTGACGGCAACGGACCTGGTGCCGCTTCTGAAGAAATGCGATCAGAACCTGACCATTATCCTCGTTTCAAATGAAGTCTCTCTGCCACTGATGCGCAAGCTGCGCAAGGAAGGCATTTTTTACCACGCACTGAAACCGGTGAAACCCGAAGACCGGGAGGAAATCCGCCAGGCAGTGGAATGCGCCTTCGAAAACCTGCAGGGAAACAAGACTCACAAACCTCAAGGGTGAATAAAATGAAAAAGGAGACAACCATGAAAACGCTACAGACAATGATAATTACCCTGACCCTCTCGATACTGACGGTCCCCCAGGCCTTTGCGGCAAGCACCACCCGTGTTTACAACAGCGGGCTGCTGGTCCTGGCCTTCCTCGGCTTCTGTGCGCTGGTCGTCGTCATCCAGATGATTCCCGCCTTCCTCACACTGTGGGGGATCGTCAAGGAGCTGGTAACGGGCAAAGGGAAAGAAAAGGAAGCTAAAGTCGAAATCAGGCACTGACCTGATCACTAAAGAAAAGGGAGGAAATGCCATGTTCGATCAAGCCTTGTCATCCATGGGAGAAATAAAGGAAGTCTTCACCCTGGTGGATTTCTACCAGTACATAAAAGGGGTGGAATACCTGATCTGCATCGCCTTCTTCGTCGGATTTCCCATCTTTTACCGATATATCCACAAGGACGGAGACAGACACGGGTGAGCCATTGCCTGTCACAGGAACTGCATACTCATTCAAAAGGAGACCCCCACATGGACACAGGATTTAACTGGGTAAAACCAATGCTTTTAATGATTGCGCTGGCCGCGATCCCTTCGGTAAGCCTGGGAGCCGGTTTACCGGACCGAATAGCCCTCGACTCCCTGAAAAACCTCTATGACAGCGTCCAGTTCAACCATGCCGGCCATATCCGGCTGCTCAAGGACTGTGCCGGATGCCATCACCACACTACCGGCAACCTGGTTGAAGATGCAAATTGCGTCAGATGCCACCAGAACAGCAGCGAAACCAAGGTCGTTGCCTGTCGGGGATGCCATGCGGCGCAGCCCTTCTCAGCAGAAGCTCAACGGAAGAAACAGGCAGAGATGAAGCTCTATCATCAGGACAAGCCGGGACTGAAGGGTGCATACCACTTGAACTGCATGGGATGCCACCAAAAGATGGGTGGGCCGACGGGCTGCAAGGACTGCCACCCCATGAACAAGACCGGTGAAGCCCTCTATAATACCGGGAGCTTCGCGCCCAAAAAGACCGGAAAAGCAGCTAAGGAGCACTAGCGTATGCACACAACAAACCCTCGTATTCCAAGGAGACGATTATGAAGAGGAGAGATTTCCTGAAAGGTTGCATGCTGTGCGGAGCAGCATCCTCCCTTGGTCTGCCCGCCAAGAAGGCCTGGGGGAGTGGTTCTTTTGAAGGTTATTCCGAAGGAATGGGGGTCCTGGTGGATCTGACGCGCTGCATCGGCTGCCGCAGCTGCGAGGCTGCCTGCAATAAGGAGCAGAAGCTTCCCGAACCAGAGGTCCCATTCGACGATACGTCGGTGTTCGAGGAAAAAAGGAGACCGACGGAAAAGGCATACACCGTCGTCAACCGCTATGAAAACAAAGGGGGGCCCGTCTACCGCAAGATCCAGTGCAACCACTGCAACGAACCGGCCTGCCTTACCTCCTGTTTCGTCAATGCCTATACGAAAACCAAGGAGGGGGCAGTCATCTACAATCCCAAAGTCTGCGTCGGCTGCCGCAACTGCATGATCGCCTGCCCGTTCAACGTCCCAGGCTACAGCTATTCCAGCGCCACGAACCCGGTGGTGAAAAAATGCATCTTCTGCTACGACACCCGGGTCAAGTACGGCAAGCCCCCTGCCTGCGTTGAAGTCTGTCCCCAGGAGGTCCTGACCTTCGGTCACCGCAAGGACCTGATCAAGATGGGCCACGAACGTATCAGGGAGACACCGGACAAATATGTGGACCACATTTATGGGGAGAAAGAAGTGGGGGGCACCGGCTGGCTTTACCTTTCCGGCGTCCCCTTCGATAAGGTCGGGTTCGATACGACCCTGGCCAATGAACCGATCATTTCCAACGTCAAGGACTTCCTCGGCACCGTACCCATGGTGCTGGCAATCTGGCCGGCCCTCTTTACCGGCTTCCACCTGCTCTCCACCCGCAACAAGGGGCACGACGAAGGCCATGGGCATGATCAGTCAAAATCAACCCGGGAGGATTCCGACAATGAAAAGATATAAAAAGGAAGGAAAAGAACTGGTCGATTCGATGTACCGGAAGAACGAAAGAAAATGGACGCTGAAGGAAAAGCTTTTCCTCGGCCTCACCCCCCAGCAGTACATGGCCCAGGCCCTGCGCAATCCATTCAACTGGATTCTGGCAGCCATATTCGCAGTGGGCATCCCGATCATTCTCGGCCGTTTCTTCTTCGGCCTGAGCTGGGTCACCCACAGCTCCTGCGACTACCCGTGGGGCATGTTTCTGGGCTTCGGGCTCTTCGCCATGGTTCCCCTCTCCTCTTCGGGCTTTCAGCTAGGCACGACAGTCGAGGTCTTCGGCCGGCACGACTTCGAGCCCATCGAGCGCCTCGGGCTTCTGAACGGGCTTCTCGGCTACCTCTTCGCCGTCATTTACCTGCTGGTGGACCTCGGCCAGCCATGGCGCCTCCCCTACCCGATGGTGGTCTCCTTCGGCCCGGCAGCGGTACTGTTCCTGGTTGCCTGGCACGTGGCCACCTACCTCTCCGTGCAGGTCGCCGAGGTTTCATCGGCCTTTTTCGAGTGGATTGGCTTTCCGGTCGGCAAGCGGGGAGTGAGGAAGATTACCCTGGGGCTGACCGTGGCGGGCATCATTCTTTCCACCCTTCACCAGGGCGCCCTGGGGGCACTCTTTACCTACGCGCCCGGCAAGGTACACCCCCTTTGGTATTCGGCATCCTTCCAGTGGCTGCACTTTTTCGTCTCTTCACTGCCGGGCGGCCTCTGCATGGTCATCGCTGTCAGCACCATCGCCGTGAAGACCATGACCTGGCGCTGTGATGACCGCTTCAAGGAGAATCTCGACCGGTTGACCATCTCCCTGGCCAAAGGGGCCAGCATGGGTCTTGCCACCTATCTGACCATCAAGCTGATCGGCATTGCCCACGACAACGAGTGGGAATACCTGGCAACCGGCTGGGGCCAGTGGTTCATGCTGGAAATGTTCATCGGTGTCATCGCCCCACTGGTACTGTTTGCCTACGGCATCAAAAACCGCCTCGTCGGAGTCGTCCGCTTCAGTGCCTTCATGACCGTGTTCGGCGTCGTGCTCAACAGGGTCAACACCGCCATGATCACCTTCAACTGGAAGCTCGCCGAGCGTGAAATACCCCATTGGCGCGAGGCGGTCATCTCTCTGACCATCTTTGCCATCTACATCGTCGTCTATCGCTTCATCCTCTATCGGCTGCCCATCCTCTATGCCTGGAAAACGGCTGACGAGCTGGAACCGGTTGCTGAAACGGCCAGGACCGCCAAGGCATATGCGGGTGAAGAACGACTAGCCGTGGGTACCAGCTACAAGACCAATGAAGAGGCTTCTTTTCAATGACAATGACATGCGCATCTACAAATCCAGGTAACAGGAGACAGTCATGAGAGTCCGATGGGCAACATGCATTCTGGCAATGCTCTTTGGCAGCCACACCCTGGCCTACTCCATGGAACTCAGGGACAAGACGTTCGAAACGGTAAAGGCTGGCAAGGTCACCTTCAGCCATTCATCGCACCTGAAGAAGAAAACGGCCAGATCGGCAAACGTAAGCTGCAAGTCGTGCCACAACAGCAACCTGAAAGAAAACGTGCGCTACTCCATGGCAGACATGGAAAAGGGGAAATCGTGCGGCATGTGCCACAATGGCGCCAAGGCCTTTGCTCTCTCCCGCTGTACCGCCTGTCATAAGGTGCGCCGCATCACTTACAAGGTCAGGGAGACCGGCCCGACCATATTCAGCCACGACGCACACCTGAAAACGATGCAGTGCGATGCCTGCCACAACACTATCTTCAATGCCGGGCCCAACAAAAGAATCGGCATGGCCGCAATGGAAAAAGGAAAATCGTGTGGGGCGTGCCATAACGGCACCACCAGCTTTGCCCTGAACAAGTGCACTCGCTGCCACCCGGTGAAAGACAGGACCTATAAAATAGCCGGGGCAGGTAATGTGCACTTCAGCCACGACGTGCACCTGGAAGCATATGGTTGCAAGGACTGTCATTCGGCCATCTACAGCCTGGGTGACCGTCGTAAAGGCATCTCCATGGCCCAGATGGAAAAAGGGAAATCCTGCGGCGCTTGTCACGACAGCAAAACCGCATTCACGGTGAAGGAAAACTGCGATCGATGTCACAAGGTCTGACGTAGACAGGTGTTCAAGGGCCTCTTTTTTCCAAAGGGAGGCCCATCCCACCGATCTTCGAGGATTGCAATCCCGGGGGAGGAGGTACCTATGTTAAAGAGCCTGACCTTCAGAGCCATAGTACCGGTAGCAATAGCCATAACGGGATTCGTCGTCGTCTGTTGCATCCTGCTCTATTCGGCACTGAAGGCCGACATGATCAACGACGCCGTCTCCTACGAGACCAAGCTTGCCGATACCATCATCCGCTCGACCCACTATGCCATGCTCAAAGGGGATCGGGAGACCCTGCGCAACATCATTGAAAATATCAGCAGCCAGGATGAACTGGAACATGTGCGCATCTTCAACAAGAAGGGGCTGATCATGTTCTCCGGCAAACACGGCGAGGTCCTGACCTATGTGGATAAAAAGGCCTCGGGCTGCATCGGCTGCCATGCCGGACCGGTAGCAAAATCTACACTCAAGCAGATGGAACGGGCACGGCGGTTTCAGGACCCCCGTGGCAAAGAGATTATTGCCATCACATCCCCCCTTTACAATGACCCGGCCTGCTACACGGCATCGTGCCACTTCCATGGTGCCGACCAGAAAATTTTGGGCATCCTCGATATAGGCATATCAGCAGAGCACCTGGACAGTACGCTCACTCTCCTGCAGAGCCGCATGATCATATTCAGCATCATGATTCTGCTGCTGTCGATAGGAGGGGTGGCAGCCCTCCTGAGAAGACAGGTGTTCGTCCCCCTTCGTCAAATCAGGACATTTACATCAAAGGTGAACAGTGGTAGTCTGTCCCATGATCTTTCAGGCATTTCCGGCGAGCTGACCGATCTTGCCTGCGATGTCAGGTCAATCGCCTGCCAGCTGAAAGTGGCCGAAGAGGAGCTGAGGAAGATCAAAGGCAGTCGCAAAACTGACCACGAGCCGGTTGCGGAGGCTGGAAGCGCCCCATAGCGTTTATCAATGCCGCAGCAGGCACCGGAGAAAATGCCGGCATGACCAAGCACCCCGCGCCACATGACCAGCAAAAGGAAGAGCCACTGGCTGAGCTTCCAGGCTCTGCGGAGCACCGGGAAAATATCCGGCGACTTAAGGCCAAGTCCAGCCGCGGTCTCTATGCCATGGCAGCCTTCATCGCCGTCAGCATCGGCGCAATACGGGACTTCGACTTTCTCCCCACTATTTCCCCCCAGGTGCGCACCGCTCTCGGCACACCGCCGTCGGCCAACATGATCAGCACCGCCCTGTTGCTCTATGCCTTTTCCGCCATCATTCTCATTCTCTCCAGGATGATGGGGGGCTCCCACAGTTACAGCGGCATGGCCCATGTGGGGTACCTCTCGGGCTTCTACATCTTTTACAGCCTGGGAGGGACGCTGGCCGATAACATCTGGGCCGTTTTCGCCGCGGGAATCACCATTTTAGGGCTGGAAAGCTACCATATCTGGACCTTCTGCAATGAGGAGATCCGGAAAGAAATGGAAGCCCTGGAGGAATCAAGCAGAAAACAGCGGCTGCAACAATAGACGGTTGACGCAAATCCCTTTAAAAACAATACTCTACCCCAAGAAAAGAGTTGACACCGGCCGGGTAACATTGTAATTTACCGCAGGCGTCAACACAAATCACAAGCCGCGTCAGCGGCTTTTATTGTTTCCCGACCGCTAGTACAACACTCGGAGCATGCATGGAAATAACCGTCAACGGGGAAAAGACCGCCATCGAAGAGATGTCCGTCCTCTCCTTCCTGCAAAAGATAGACATCGACCCGAAAAGGGTTGCCGTGGAACTCAATCTCGATATCCTGCCCAAAGCCGATTACGACTCCACACTGCTCAAGGGCGGCGACCAGCTGGAGATTGTCCATTTCGTCGGCGGCGGCCGGTAACCGGCGCCCATTCCCGAGTCTCACCCAGGAGATAGAACATGTCCGATAAACTCGTCATTGCGGGACGCGAATTCAGCTCCCGCCTCATGGTAGGCACCGGCAAATATGCCGACTTTCAGCAGATGGTCAAGGCAATCCAGGTCTCGGGGGCCGAAATCATCACCGTCGCCGTCCGCCGGGTGAACATCTCCGACCGGAGCAAGGAATCGCTCCTGGACCACATCGATACGTCTAAGTACACCCTGCTCCCAAATACCGCCGGATGCTACACCGCCGAAGACGCAATCCGTACCTGCAGGTTGGCCAGAGAAGCAGGCCTCTCCGATTTCGTCAAGCTCGAAGTGCTCGGGGACGAAAAAACCCTCTTTCCCGACAACGAAGAGCTGTTCAAGGCGGCCAAGGTGCTGATCAAAGAAGGCTTCACCGTCCTGCCTTATACGACCGACGACCCCATCGTCTGCAAAAGGCTGGAAGACATGGGCTGTGCAGCGGTCATGCCCCTGGGTGCGCCCATCGGCAGCGGCCTAGGCATCCGCAACCCCTATAATATCCGCATCATCATGGAAACGGTCAAGGTACCGGTAATCGTCGATGCAGGGGTTGGTACCGCCTCCGATGCCGCCATCGCCATGGAGCTCGGCTGCGACGGCGTCCTGATGAACACCGGCATTGCCGGCGCCAAAGATCCCATTGCAATGGCAGAGGCCATGAACCTGGCGGTGCGGGCCGGGCGTCTCGCTTACAAGGCGGGAAGAATCCCGAAGAAACTTTATGCAACCGCCTCCAGTCCCATTGAAGGAATAATCGAGTGAAATCCTCTTCCCCCTGGATAGATTTCAATCTCTACCTGGTTACCGACCGCAAACAGACCAACGGCCGTAACCTGGAATTCGTCGTCGAAGAAGCGCTCCGGGGAGGGATCAGGGCTATCCAGCTGCGGGAAAAGGACCTGTCCAGCAAGGAGCTGTACGAGCTCGCCTACGAAATGCGCAAGCTTACCAGCCGCCACAACGCCCGGCTCATCATCAACGACCGTATCGATATCGCCCTGGCCGTGGATGCGGACGGCGTCCACCTGGGCTACAACAGCATGCCCATCTACCGGGCCAGGATGGTGCTCGGGGAAAAGAAGCTGATCGGGGTCTCCTGCCACAACCAGGTCCAGGCCATCATCGCCCAGGAAAAAGGGGCCGACTTCATCACCTTCGGCCCCATTTACAACACCCCCTCAAAGGCTCCATATGGTGAACCGGTGGGGATAAAGAAGCTGCAGGAAGCTACCAACATCATCCAGATACCCATATTCGCCCTTGGCGGCATAAAACCGTGTAACGTTGCAGAAGTCATGGCCGCATCCCCCAACGGCATCGGCGTAGTCTCCGCCGTGCTTTCGGCCGAAGATCCGCGTCTGGCTGCCCGTAACCTGCTCGGCCTTCTCCCCTCCCAGGAATCCGACCTTTAAAATATGATCACCCCCTTGATTCATCACGATCTGCATTTCAATTCCTATGGCTCATACCTGCGGCGGCGCTTCGGCTGCCGGGTGAGCAAGGTCAATGTGGATGGCGGCTTCACCTGCCCCAACCGCGATGGTGCAAAGGGCACGGGGGGCTGCATCTACTGCGACAACAGCTCCTTTTCTCCCGGGGGGACGGTACCGGCAATACCCATTGAAACCCAGATGGCAGAGGGGATGGCCTACCACCGGAAAAGGCTCGGCAGCGAAAAGTTCATCATCTACTTTCAGAAATTCACCAACACCTACGCACCGGTGGACAGACTCCACGACCTGTACAGCCGCGCCCTGGCCCACCCGGAGGTGGTGGGTATTTCCGTGGGGACCCGGCCCGACGCCCTCGGCGATGACGCCGTCGAACTCCTCACCGACCTGGCCCGGACCAGCTACGTCTGCGTTGAGCTGGGGCTGCAGTCCATGGATGACCGGATTCTGCAGCGGATCAATCGCGGGCATACCCTTGCCGAATACCTGGAAACCGTGGAACGCCTTGCCGGGCGGGGCATGGAAATCTGCACCCACCTCATCCACGGCTTCCCCGGCGAGACCCACGACGACTTTCTCCGCACCGCCCAGCTGATGGCATCACTGCCGATGGATTCCCTGAAGATCCACCAGCTCCACGCCGTCAAGGGGACCCAGCTGGCCCAGTGGTACTATGAGGGCCGCTTTATCCCGTTGCAGCACCAGCAATACGTGGCGGATATCTGTGACTTCCTGGAACTGATTCCGCCAACCATGACCATTCAGCGACTCTATGGGTCGGCCCCGCAGGCAATCCGCGTTGCGCCCAACTGGAACCTGAAGAACAACCAGATGTGGTACTCCGTGGTGAACGAATTGAAACGCAGGGGTACATGGCAGGGTTGCAAGCTGGCTGACGGCGGATTGCACGTGAGCAATCTCTGAAGCACATGAGGTTTCAATGATCCAGTCCACATCACCGACCCACAAAAGGGGTCTCTGGTCCAGCCGCCTCGGATTCATCATGGCCTCGGCCGGTTCGGCCATCGGCCTCGGCAACATCTGGAAATTCCCTTACATAACCGGCATGCACGGCGGCGGAGCCTTTGTCCTTTTTTTCATCTTCTGCATCGTTACGGTGGGCATCCCGCTGATGATCGCCGAAATGATCATCGGCAGGCACACCCGCAAGGACCCGGTGGGGGCATTCAGAAAACTCAATCAAGGCCGGTGGGTGTTGGCCGGATGGCTCGGCATCATCGCCGGTTTCCTCATTCTCTCCTATTACTGCGTCATTGCCGGCTGGGCGGTCAATTATCTGTGGCTCGCCCTGCAGGGAACCTTCACTCCGGAGCACGCGGCAAAGGTGCCTCAGCTTTTCACCGGCCTGCTGGCCAGCGATGTGAGACAGCTCTTCTGGCAGGCGGTTTTCATGGGCATGACGGTCTTCATTGTCATCGGCGGCGTCAAGAGCGGTCTGGAGCGGGCCAATAAGATTATGATGCCGGTCCTCTTCATGATCCTGGTGATTCTCGCCACCATGGGGCTCAGATCCCCCGGCGGCACCACGGCCCTCTCCTTTCTCTTTTCCCCCGATTGGTCCAAGCTCGATCCCCCGGCCATGCTGGAAGCGCTCGGTCATGCCTTTTTCAGCCTCAGCCTGGGCATGGGAGCCATGCTCACCTACGGCAGCTATGCCGAGGAAAAGACCAGCATTCCCAATGTGGCGGTGACCGTTTGCTTCATGGACACCCTGGTGGCGCTACTCTCGGGTCTGGCCATCTTCCCCATCGTCTTTACCTACGGCATGGAGCCAGCCGCTGGACCAGGACTGGTCTTCAAGACCCTCCCTATCCTCTTCAGCCAGATGCCAGGAGGTGTGCTGATCGCCGTGCTTTTTTTCCTGCTCCTGGTCTTTGCCGCCCTGACCTCCAGCATTTCCCTGCTGGAAGTTGTAGTCGCCTATTACTGCGATGAAAACAAATGGGGGAGAAAAAAGGCGACGCTCATCATGGGGGGAATCATCTTTCTGGTCGGGGTGCCCTCGGCCCTGTCCAACAGCATGCTCAAGGACCTGCACTTCATCGGCGGGCGCAACTTCCTGGATTCCATCGACTTCCTCTGCACCAACTATATCCTCCCCTTGGGTGGGCTGTTCATCGCCATTTTCACCGGCTGGGCGCTGACCCGCGGGCTTGCCAAGGGAGAATTGGAAAAGGGGGCGGTACGATTCCATCTCTATCCCGCCTGGCATTTCCTCATCAAGTACGTTTCGCCGGTGCTCGTGGCACTGGTGTTTCTCAACAAGGCGGGGTTCTTTTGACCCTTATTTGAGAGGTAAAACATGAAAACCATCACCATAAACGGCACAGGGAAAGAGTACCGGATCGGCAAGATACTCTGCATCGCCCGCAACTACGTGGATCACATCAAGGAGTTGAGCAACGAGACCCCACAGGCGCCGGTCATCTTCATGAAACCGGTAACGTCGGTCATTTTCCAGGGGGAATCCATCGTCATCCCCCCCCACTCCAACGATTGCCACCACGAGGCCGAACTGGCCGTGCTCATCGGCAAGGGGGGCAAAGGCATACCCGCCGGAAACGCGCTGGAGCACATTGCAGGCTACGGCCTTGCCATCGACCTGACCCTGCGGGATGTGCAGACGGAGTTGAAAAAGAAGGGGCTGCCATGGGATATCGCCAAGGGCTTCGATACAGCCTGTCCCCTCTCCGGCTTCGTCACTGCGGAAGCGGTGGTCGATCCACAGGATCTGCAGATAAGGCTTGCGGTGAACGGCGAGCTCAGGCAGGACGGCCACACCTCCCTGATGATCCACACTGTTGCTGCCATGATCAGCTACATGTCCGGCATTTTCACCCTTGAAGAAGGGGATATCATTCTCACAGGGACCCCGGCTGGGGTCGGCCCGGTCAGGTCGGGAGACAGCATCGAAGCGGAGATACCCGGCGTGGGGCAGCTACAGATAAACGTAGCGTAATCATATTATTATAATTCTTGCATTCTTGACTTTTCCGGCGCCAAGACGTTAACCTCCTCATTAAGATAAATCCTGTGGAGGTGACCATGGAGTCGAAAAAGATCTGCCCGGACTGCCAAGCAGAGATGATCCTGCTCCCCGGCTGAGGCGGCCTCTTCTGGCGGTGCCAGAAGTGCGGCAGGAAGCTGTCGGCCGGAGGCGGCGATAGCAATGGTGGTAGCTGCGGCTGTAATTGAAGGTGCAAAAGAGGCCTGCATTCCAAGGGAATGCAGGCCTCTTTTATTTACTGAGCCGCTGGATCGAGCTACAGCAGCTGAATGTTGTCCAGGACCAGTGTCCCATTGGCGATGGTCAAGGCTCCCTGAATGGTCGTGTACCCAGTTTGCCCTGCAAAGGTCGTGTCTGACCACCCGCCGCTCAAGGTCAAACTGACACCTGGGCGGTTCATGACGGCATACTCCGCATAGGTAAT
Organism: Geotalea sp. SG265; assembly: GCF_022808985.1. Classification (GTDB taxonomy): domain Bacteria; phylum Desulfobacterota; class Desulfuromonadia; order Geobacterales; family Geobacteraceae; genus Geotalea. The sequence continues at coordinate 67,977 of NZ_JAKZFT010000002.1, forward strand.
GGTGGTAAGGGTAATCGTGCCGTTGGCCGCGGCGGTATCCAAGAGGCTTTGCAGGGTCGCCAGGGTGAAAGTTGCCGTGGCGTTGACGGCGTTGTTCAGGGAGATGAAACAGGAATTCCCCATGGTCATGGGACAGCCGCTCCAGCCGGAAAAGGTGGCATTGGCGGCGGGATTGGGGGTCAGGGTAATGGAGGTGCCGGCAGGGTACGCGCCGCAGAATACTGCCGACGGTGCGCAGGTCAGCCCGGCATCCACAGCTGTCGGGGCGGAAACGGAAATGGTACCGCTGCCGCTGCCGGCGAGATAGGCCGAAAGGGGATAGGCGCCACTTCCAACAAGAGCGACATTAACCACAGGTGATGCCGTGGAATTTGACGAAATATCGAGAGTGGCTGCATAGTCCTGTCCGGAGGATGGAGCAAAGGTCACATTGACCGTGCAGCTCCCTCCGGGGAATATGGTTGGGGTCAGGCTGTCACAGGTGCCGGGAGCGATACTGAAAGCGGCGGCACCGGTACCAGCGACGGCAATGGAACTGATGATCAGGTTGGAAGCCCCGCCGTTGCCGATGGTGACGGCCTGGGTGGTTGAGTTTTGTGCCGCAACTCGATAGCCCAGATTCAAGGCAGCCGGCGACACAGAGATATCCTGGCTACTGGTCGCTGCGAAAACCCCGCCACCCCAAGTTCCCGCATATAGTGTCGGCGGCAATGTCCCGCTCAAGGCAAAGGCATAGACGTCGCCGTTGGTCAGACCGGTTCCCACGGGACTCCAGGTAGCGGCGTGATCGCTGCTGGCAAAGACGCCCGTCTCGGTTCCTGCGTAAAAGGTAACGGGAGCGGTTGTTGTCGCCGTGAGATTGTAAACCATGATTTGCCCTATGCCGCTGCTTGCCAGGCTCCAATTGGCACCACCATCGCTGCTTTTGTAGATGCCGCCGCAGGTGGCAGCGTAGAGGGTGGTTTCCAGAGCGGGATCGGCAGCCAGACCGTAGACGACCCCGCATGGGGCAAGGCCGGCATTGCTCTGGGTCCAGGAAACGCCGCGGTCGCCGCTGCGGTAGAATCCGCTGTTGGTCCCGGCATAAACAACGGAATCGGCCGCTGTCAAAACAGCAAACACCTCGGCGTTGGAGGGAATGCCGTTAGCCAAGGCGCCCCAGCTGCTGCCGGCATTGGTGCTGATGTAGATCCCGCTGCCGGTGCCGACATAGAGGCGCTGCGGGTCTACCCCATCCATGCCCAGGGCATGCACCTGGGCAGAGGAGATGCCGGCGTTGGCCGCCGTCCAGGTCGCCCCGCCGTCAGTAGATTTGAACACGCCGGATTGCCAGGTACCGGCATAGAGCTGGCTAGGAGTTGCGTGATTTAACAGCAATGCCTCCACGTCCGTATTAGCCAGCCCGTTGGTGCTCAAAGTCCAGTTGGTGCCGCCATCGGTACTTTTATAGAGGCCATCGTTGGTACCGATATAGACCGTTGCCGGCGCTACGGAATCGGTCACCACCGACTGAATGAAAGTGTTGCCCAGCTCTTGATTGGTGCTCTGCCAGAGGCTTCCACCATTGCTGCTTTTGAAAACGCCCCCTCCCATGGTTCCGCTAAAGAGCGTGGCGTAGCCGGCGTCGGCAGGATCATAGATCAGCGACTGGATGGCGAGAGTGGCAACGTCTCCACCGACAGGGGTCCAGGTGCCGCCACCATTGACACTGCTGAAGATGCCGGCAGTGGTACCCGCGAAGACCGTATCCAGGTTGGCCGGATGGGCAACGACGGCATGTACCGAACTGCCGGCAAGGCCGGCGGAGGTCCAGGTCATGCCGTCGCTGCTCACAAGGACACCGTTATCGGTGGCAGCATAGATTTTTTTCTGACCAGGCCCCGGGGCTAAAATCGCCAAATCCCGCGTCCAGCTCGTGCTCACAACCTGGCTCCAGCTGGTTCCGCCATTATCGCTCCGAAAGATGCCGTTGGCAGTTCCCGCATAAAGGGTGGTGGCCACATCCGGATCTATGGCAAAGGCATATACCTGGGCGGTAGTCATCCCGCCATTGGCTGACTGCCAGGTGACCCCGCCGTCACTGCTTTTGTAAATGCCGTTGCCGAAGGTACCGGCATAGATGGTCCCGACAGGATCGACCCCGAGGGCAAAACCGGTTGCCGGCGCAGCACTGAGGCGCGCCCAGCTGCTTCCTCCATCGGTAGTTTTATATATGCCGCTGTCATAGGTTCCCGCATAGATGGTGGCCGGTTGCGCTGGGTCTGCCACCAGAGCAAGGACGGTGGGATTCCCTAGGCCGTTGTTGGCGGCACTCCAGGTGACACCGCCATCACTACTCTTGAAAACACCGCCGGAATGGGTGCCGGCATAGATGGTGGACGGGGGAATTGCCAGCAGGCATTCCACATCGCCATTCCAAGGGCCGAGGCTGGTCCATTGGTTGGCGGCGCTGGCAGTGTTCGGAGTAAACCAGCTGCTGCTACAGAAACAAAAAGTCATCAGGAAGAACAGGACGGAGAATCTTTCCTTCACCAGTGTCATGAAACCCTCCTGCCCAGCCCATTACGGGGCTGGAATAATGAGAATAACATCTTCAGCCTGCGCCATTTCCTTAGCAACTACGATGCCGACAGCAATGGGGACATCACAGGAGGAAATCGACCACCAGCCCCTTGATCTTCATGATCTGTGCGGTGATCTTGATGTGGTTCTTCTGCTCCTGCATGATCAGGTGGTAGAGGGCATCCGCTTCCCGGTCAATGACGGTGACGACCTCGTGACAGCGCTGACCTGGACTGCCAGCGATTTCCAGTCGGTATGCTTCAGAGGTGACTTTCTTTGCGAAAGCGGAGATCAGGCTGCGAAAGCGCTTGAAGTTGACGATGGTCGGTTCCTGCTCCAGGCTGTCCCCGGCCAGATCTATCTCCTCCTTCAACTCTTGCAACTGCCCGGCATAATCGTCGGCATCCCGGGAGATCATCCCCAATTTTCTGGCAAAGGGGGAGCCTGCGGCGCCGCCGGCCTTACTGGCGGAGCTACCCTTGGTCCGTTTCTCGATCTGCCGTGATCCCGATTTTTCGTTAATGCGCATCAGTGTCTCCTGCACAGGTATCCATACACATCAATAGTACTCTTCAGCATACTCGGGGGGAGCATCCGCGTACCTCGGGATACTCCGGGCATAGACAATTGCGGTATCCACCTCTGCCACCAACCGCAAGCGGTCCTTCGGGTAGGTGCCGGCCAGGTTGAGGAAATTGGATACATGGTTGGAGCGGAGAATGGTTTTCTCCGGATTTAGACAGGAAAGCAATTCCCGGGCCTCCAGGAGCAGTTCACCTCGGGTGCACTGGCGGAGAGTCCTGATGAAGTCGTCATTATGGCGGTGGAAAAGGGTGAGGAGTGAAAAATATTCAGGATTGACCCCGTTGACCCACGCGGCGGTGGCTTGGGCGTGGCAGAGACTCCGGTCTCGGCCGGCAAGCCCGAGGATGGCGGTGACGGAAATCTTCATGCCTGCAGTCCGAGCCTTCAACGCCTGTTCAGCCATCTCGTCAGCGCTGAAACCCTTGTTGATCGCCGCCAGTGTCGCATCGTCCCCCGATTCCAGGCCGAAATATACGATGCGCAGCTTCTTCTGCCGTAAAGCGGCTAATTCATCGATCGTTTTGCCCGTGAGGCTGGCGGGGGACGCGTAGGAGCCTACCCTGGTCAGCTGGGGAAAAGTCAGGGAGAGGTGATCGAGGATTCGGATCAGGCGATCGAAGGGATAGACCAAGGCATCACCGTCGGCAAGAAAGACCCGGTTCACCTGGGACCGGTAGGCGGCCGGCATTGAATCAATCTCCGCCAGGACCTCGTCAAGGGGCTTCAGTCGAAACGGCTTTCCCTTGTACATTCCGCAAAAGGTGCACCGGTTCTGGGAGCAGCCGATGGTGATCTGGAAAATGAGGCTGTTGGCCTCACTGGGGGGGCGAAAAAGCGGTTCAATGTAGTTCGGCATGTGCACATCCAGTTTATTTCAACGTTTTCAGCCGTTCCTCGGCGATCCTGCCGTACTCGCCCGTCGGATACTTCCTGAAAATCTCTTCATAGAGCTGTTTTGCATGCTCCAGGTTATGCTGCTTCTCCTCGAACTGTGCTGTTTCCAGCAGTTTCTTACCTTGGTCGCCGGAACAGCCGCCAAGGCCGAATGTCCCGACAGCCAGAAGCAATAGCAGATGCCGCATGGTTACCTCCTGATCAAGACCTGTCCAAACAAAAAAGCCCCGAATCGCTTCGGGGCTTTTGTCGTTGAGACTTGATGATTAATCCTTGGTGACGTTAGCCGCCTGCGGCCCTTTCGCTCCCTGGATCACATCGAAGGTCACCGCCTGCCCTTCGGCCAGCGATTTGAACCCGTCACCCTGTATGGAGGAAAAATGAACGAAGACATCTTCGCCGTTTTCCTGCTCGATAAACCCGAACCCCTTCGCATCATTGAACCATTTCACCACACCTTTTGCCATGCTTCGCTCTCCTGTTACAACCGCGTGTTCTTTGAATAGGGCTTACTCCGGGGCCCGCGGAATCTCCTGCGTATTTACACCGTTTTGCCGAAAGGGTCAAGATATTTGATGTGGAGGCGTGGTCCACCACGCCTCCACGAAACAAACGGTCAGTTTTCGCCCAATGCCGCATGGGCAGCGGCAAGGCGGGCAATGGGCACCCGGAAGGGCGAGCAGGAAACATAATCGAGACCGATTTTATGGCAGAAGATGACCGACTCGGGATCACCGCCATGCTCACCGCAGATGCCGAGCTTGATCCCCTGTCTCGTCGCCCGCCCTTTTTCGCAGGCAATCTTCACCAACTGGCCGACCCCGTTCTGATCCAGGGATACGAAGGGATCGTTCTCCAAAAGCCCGCTCTCCACGTAGAAGGGGAGGAATTTGCCCGCGTCGTCGCGGGAGAGACCGAAGGTAGTCTGGGTCAGGTCGTTGGTGCCGAAGGAGAAGAATTCCGCTTCACGGGCAATCTCGTCGGCGGTCAGGGCGGCGCGGGGAAGCTCGATCATGGTGCCGATCAGGTAGTCGATTTTCACGCCGTACCTGCCCATGACATCCTCGCAGACGGCAATGGCATTTTCACGGAGCGTTTTCAGCTCCTTGTCCACGGCCACCAGGGGTATCATGATTTCCGGGACGATCTGGAAACCCTCGTTCTTCACCAGCTCGCAAGCAGCCTCCATGATCGCCTGGACCTGCATGTCGTAGATCTCCGGGAAGGTAAGTCCCAGGCGGCAGCCGCGGTGGCCAAGCATGGGGTTGAATTCGTGGAGGTATTCCACCTTGTTCTTCAGCACCTTCGGCGTCACCTTCATGGTTTTCGCCAGGTCATCGATATCTTTGTCCTCCTGGGGGAGGAATTCGTGGAGCGGCGGATCCAGGAGGCGAATGGTCACCGGCAGCCCTTTCATCTCGCGGAAGATGCCGATGAAATCACCTTTTTGCATGGGAAGAATCTTGGCCAGTGCCTTGAGCCGTCCTTCCACATCGTCAGAAAGGATCATTTCCCGGACCGCGGCAATACGATCGGCCTCGAAGAACATATGCTCCGTCCGGCAGAGGCCGATCCCTTCGGCGCCGAATTCCCGGGCGACCTTTGAATCCTTGGGGGTATCGGCATTGGTCCGCACCTTGAGCCTGCGGAACTTGTCCACCCAGCCCATGAGGGTGGCGAAATCGCCGGTCATCTGCGGGGCGACGGTGGGCACGGCCCCTAGCATGACTTCACCGGTGGAGCCATCCAGGGTGATGACGTCACCCTTTTTGACCACTACCCCGCCGTTGGCGACAAATTGCCCTGCATTATAATCGACCTTGATATCGCCGCAGCCGGCAACACAGCATTTGCCCATACCGCGGGCGACGACGGCAGCATGGGAAGTCATGCCGCCCCGGGCGGTGAGGATGCCCTGTGCCGCATGCATGCCGTGGATGTCTTCGGGGCTGGTTTCAACCCGCACCAGGATCACCTTGTGACCGATCTTGGCTGCCGATTCCGCCTCGTCCGCAGTGAAGACCACCTCGCCCGAAGCCGCACCAGGTGAAGCAGGCAGACCCTTGGCGATGAGCTTTTTCGCCGCATTGGGGTCCAGGGATGGGTGGAGCAGCTGATCTAGCTGGTTCGGGGCGACACGCTGCACCGCCGTTTTTTCGTCGATCAACCCCTCCTTGACCATGTCCACCGCCACTTTGATGGCTGCAGAGGCGGTGCGCTTGCCGTTACGGGTCTGGAGCATGTAGAGCTTACCCTTTTCGATGGTGAACTCGATGTCCTGCATGTCCTTGTAATGCTTCTCCAGGATAGAGCGAATCTCCACAAGCTGCTTGTAGCAGTCGGGCAGGGTCTCCTCCATGGAAGGAAGGGGGCTGTCGCCATTGGCCTTGTTGATGGGCTGGGGGGTGCGGATACCGGCAACCACGTCCTCGCCTTGAGCGTTGATCAGGTATTCGCCGTAGAAGTAGTTCTTGCCGGTGGATGGGTCGCGGGTAAAGGCGACGCCGGTGGCGCAGTCATTCCCCATATTGCCGAAAACCATGGACTGGACGTTTACCGCAGTCCCCCAGTCAGCAGGGATGCCGTTCAGCTTGCGGTAGGTAATGGCCCGCTGGTTCATCCATGAGCCGAAGACGGCGCCGATGGCACCCCACAGCTGTGCCTGGGGTTCTTCTGGAAATTCCTGGCCCAGGGTCTCCTTGATCTTCGCCTTGAACTTGCCCACCAGCTCCTTCCAGTCAGCGGCGGTCAGGTCCGTATCCAGGTGGACCCCTTTTTCTTCCTTCTTTTTCTCCAGGATATGCTCAAGTTCGTCCTTGTCCATGCCCATGACCACGTCCGAATACATCTGGACGAAACGGCGATAGGCATCGTAGGCAAAACGTTCGTCGCCGCTCTGGGCAATGATCCCTTGGACGGTGGTATCGTTAAGCCCCAGGTTGAGAATGGTATCCATCATACCGGGCATGGAAGCACGGGCACCAGAGCGGACCGAAACGAGCAGCGGATTTTTGGCATCGCCAAATTTCTTCCCCATCAGTTCCTCGACCTGGCGCAGATTCTCAGCCACTTCCCCATTGAGGCCGGCAGGATAGTTGCGATCGTTCTTGTAAAACTCGGTGCAGACCTCGGTGGTTATGGTAAAGCCAGCCGGGACCGGCAGACCAATGCTGGTCATTTCGGCCAGGTTTGCCCCCTTGCCCCCGAGCAGGTTTTTCATTTCCGCGCGACCTTCCGCCTTGCCATTGCCAAAGAAATAAACATACTTTGCTGCCATCTCTTTCCTCCTCTTTTTTTTCCCTGAAACCTTTCTAAAGATACGGTCTCCATCCGGTTTTTCAAGGGCTGATTTTTATTAAAAGTCAACGGTTCTTCATCATCATTAAAAAAATTTCAGGCATATTCAAAGATGCTTTAGCCAGATTAAAAAGACAAAAAAACCGCTTGCCTTTCGGCTAAGCGGTTAGTTTCGCGAAGTCTGCTATATCTCGAAAGAGACTTTTTATTTCATGCAAGAGCGCCAGTCGATTGTTTCTTACCTTTTCGTCCTCAGCCATGACCATGACCTTGTCGAAGAATTCATCGACCGCCACTTTGAGTGTTGAAATCTGGGTCAGCGCCTCGAGGTAATTTCCTGCCGCAATATTTTCATTGATTCCATTGCGTATACTAAGGTAGGCACTGTATAACTGGCCTTCAGCTTTGTCCTCAAAAGCATCCTCAGAGACACCTATTACTACCACGGGGCCTTTAACAATATTGCTGACACGCTTAAATGCTGCTGCGAATGGTTCAAAATCGGGTCGATTCTTAAATTCAGACAGGGCTCGTATCCTCGAAGTGGTCTGGACAAGGTTATCAAAGGAAACAGCGACAACGGCCTCAACAACATCTGCGGGAAAACGATCCATCATTAAATTTACGAATCGCCCCTTGAAGAACTCAAGAACATCTCTATAAACATCACCTTCATCACGGGTTAGTTTAGTTTGAAGTAAATTAATAGCGGCTCTGATGAATTCGCTTAAAGAATCATTATATTTCTTTTCGATTATTATATTGATGATTCCCAAAGCAGACCGACGTAAGGCATAGGGATCAGCCGAGCCAGTTGGAACAAGACCAACCCCAAAGCAACCACAGATGGTATCCATTTTATCAGCTAAGGAGAGAAAGGCCCCAATATCGGAGGCAGGAAGTTCGCCACCTGCCTGAATAGGCAAGTAATGTTCGGCTATAGCATTTGCCACCTCAGCATCTTCTCCATCATGCAGTGCGTATTCTCGCCCCATGATGCCCTGTACTTCTGGAAATTCTCCGACCATCCCAGTAACCAAGTCAGCTTTACAAAGCTTCGCAGCCCTGCCTACTTTGTCTATGAACAGCGCATCTCGTTTATGGGCTAGCCATTTTGCCAATTGCTTGAACCGCTCCATCTTTTCATAAGAGGTACCTAGTTTGGCTTGGTAAACGATGCTTTTCAATGCCTCGACGCGCTTTTCCAGAGGGACCTTCTTGTCCTCCTCAAAGAAGAAGCGGGCATCGGAAAGACGGGCCCGCAGGACCCGCTCGTTTCCCTTGACGACCACGGTGGGGTCTTCGGTCAGGGTGTTGTTGATGGTGATGAAGCCTGGCATAAGTTTGCCCGCTCCGTCCACCAGGGAGAAGTAACGCTGGTGCTCACGCATAGAGGTGATCAGCACCTCCCGTGGTACGGCCAGAAAGTCGGCGGAGAAGGTGCCGTGAACGGCACTGGGGTATTCTACCAGATAAGTTACCTGCTCCAGCAGTCCCTCATCGGGGAGCACGTTTCCGCCGGCAGCTTTTGCTACTCGCTCGATTTCCCGGCGGATAATTTCCTTGCGCTTTTCCGGATCGGGGATGACGAAGTGCCGCTCGCACTCCTCAAGGTAGTGACCGAAATCGCGGACCGGGAAGGGGGCGTTGGCCATGAAGCGATGGCCGCGGGACATGGAGCCGCTCTGGATATTGCCGAAGACGAATGGCACGACGGTGCCGTCAAAGAGGGCGACAATCCAGTGCATGGGGCGGGCGAAACGCACATCCTGGTCTCCCCAGCGCATGGACTTCTTAAATGGAATAGCGTTGATCAGCCGGGGAAGGATCTCCACAAGCAGGCCTGCAGTGGCGACACCGATCTCTTTCTTTGTCACCGCCACGTAGTCCCCTTTTTCCGTGGCAACAATGGCCAGGGCAGAGGCATCCACCCCCTGACCGCGGGCAAAACCCTCCCCTGCCTTGGTGGGGGTACCGTCCGCGTTAAAGGCAACCTTCCTTGCCGGCCCCATTGTGGTAATTTCCGCGTCAGTCTGCTGCTCGGCAACATCTTTGACCACCAGGACAAGGCGGCGGGGCGTCGCCATGGTCCTGACCTCGCCGAAGCCGATACGGGCGGTTTCCAGTTCTTTTCTGATCAGCCCTTCCATGTCGGCCATGGCCTTGGGCAGGAAGCCGGCTGGGATTTCCTCAGTCCCGATTTCAAGGAATAACTCTTTTGCCATTAGCGGCCTCCTTTCAAAAGCGGGAATCCGAGCCGCTCACGCATCTGCATGTACCCCTCGGCACAGAGCCTGGCCACGTTACGCACCTTGCCGATATAGGAGGCGCGCTCGGTGACGGAAATGGCACCCCGCGCATCAAGCAGATTGAAGGTATGGGAACATTTCATGACATAGTCGTAGGCAGGCAAGACCAGCCCCTTCTCCACCAGGCGGATGCACTCCTTCTCGTACATTTTGAAGAGCTGGAGGAGCATCTCCACATCCGCTTCCTCGAAATTGTAGGTGGAAAATTCCACCTCGCTTTCATGGTGGATGTCGCCGTACTTGACCCCCTTCACCCACTCCAGGTCGTAGACATTGTCCACCCCCTGCAGGTACATGGCGATCCGCTCGCAGCCGTAGGTAATTTCGGACGACACCGGTTTCAGGTCAATGCCCCCTGCCTGCTGGAAATAGGTGAACTGGGTAATTTCCATGCCGTCCAGCCAGACCTCCCAGCCAAGCCCCCAGGCACCAAGGGTCGGCGACTCCCAATCGTCCTCCACGAAGCGAATGTCATGCTGGTTGGGATTGATGCCGAAGGAGCGGAGTGAATCCAGGTACAGGTCTAGGATGTTCATAGGGGAGGGTTTCATGATGACCTGGAACTGGTAGTAATGCTGCAAACGGTTGGGATTCTCACCATAGCGGCCGTCCGTGGGCCGTCGGGAGGGCTCCACGTAAGCCACGTTCCAGGGCTCCGGCCCCAGCACCCGAAGAAAGGTGGCGGGATTGAAGGTTCCAGCACCCTTTTCGCAGTCATAGGGCTGCTGAATGACGCACCCCTGCCCTGCCCAGTATCCCTGAAGGGAAAGAATAAGATCCTGAAAGGTCAGCACACTACCTCCTCGGCGCACAACGGAATTCTATTTTAATCTGTGTAAAAGCGGATTTGATGGCAGTGAAAAAAGTATACTGTATACAGCAGGTTAGACGCGGTAGCTTACAATTTAAATGCCCTAGTGTCAAGGATTATCGGTGCTTGATTAAAGGGCAGCATCTTGATTTTACCAGCCATTTTTCCCTATACTCGTTTTTCATTCAGTTGAGGAATTTTGCGCCATGCCCGAACTTCCCGAAGTGGAAACCATACGCAGCCAGGTGATGCCGCACCTGGTTGGTAGAAAGATCGTCCGCGCCGTTGTCCGGACCTTAAAGCTGCGCCACCATATTCCCCCGGATCTGAATGCGCTTGTGGCAGGACAAGAGATCATCTCCCTGGATAGGCGGGGCAAGTATCTCCTCTTGCGCTGCACGCGGGGAACGATCATCGTTCACCTGGGGATGACGGGAACCCTCTTCGTCGCCCCCACCGGTATTCCGGCCGCAAAGCACGATCATCTCGACCTGGAGCTGGATGATGGTTACCTGCTGCGCTTCAGGGACCCCCGCCGCTTCGGCACCATAGCCTGGACAACAGATTCCCCCCTTGAACATCCACTACTTGCCCTCCACGGACCGGAACCGTTGGGAAATGCTTTCAGCGGCGGTTATCTCCTGGAAAAATCGGCAAGAAGAAAGATCCCCGTAAAGCAGCTACTCATGGACCAGCAAGTCGTCGCGGGCATCGGCAACATTTATGCCGGCGAAGCCCTCTTCCGCGCCGGCATCCGCCCACAGACCCCTGCCAGCAGTTTGTCCCGAGATCGCTGCTACTCTCTGGCGCAAGCCATCAGGGAAGTAATTGCGGAGGCTGTAAAAGCCGGCAAGGAAAGCATTACCGGTACCGTCACCGGTGATGCCCCCTCCGGCTACTTTCCCTACCGCTTCCAGGTCTACGGCCGGGGCGGATTGCCCTGTTTACGCTGTGGAACGGCTGTCGAGACTATCCGCCTGGGGGGAAGGTCCACCTATTTTTGCCCCCATTGCCAGAAATAGAAAAAGGCGGCCGGATTTCCCGTGCCGCCTTTTTAATAGGACCAACTCGCCTGATTATGCCTTGGTAATGGTCACCTTGAGGGTGGCGTTCACCTCGGGGTGAATCCTGACAATGGCAGTGAAGTCGCCAAGCTGCTTTATCGGTTCGGCAAGAACGATCTTCTTGCGGTCGATCTCGATCCCTTGGGCCTTGAGGTTCTCAGCAAGTTCCATGTTGGTGACGGCGCCGAAGAGTTTCCCTTCTTCGCCAGCCTGATGGCTGAGGGAAAGGGAGATGCCTTCGATTTTTGCCGCCAGGGCTCTTGCCTGCTCCAATACTTTATTCTTCTTGTATTCCAGATGCTTCTTGGCATGCTCCAGCGCCTTGGCGTTCTTGGTGGTTGCTTCCAGGGCAAGACCTTTGGGAAGCAGGTAGTTGCGGGCATAGCCGGGGGCAACCTTGACGATGTCGCCAATGTGGCCCAGATTGTCCAGATTTTCCTTGAGAATGACCTTCATGTTTTTCCTCCTAGCCTGAATTTACAGGTTTTCCTTGTTTTTTGTGGTGCGAAAGTCGCCCCATAAATCGAATATACCCAATGCTGCCACCGCCAACGTCAGAAACGGCTGCAGGGAAAGCAGCAGGTAAAATATGAGTCTTACAAAAAACGGTACGGCAAAACGCTCGAAGGCGTAAAGCATCACCGCCATCCCCTGGATGAAATAGGCTGAGAGGGTGACGATCAGCAGATTGAGGGCCGGCAGCTTTACCATGCCGTTGTCGATCAGCATGGCAAACCCGGCGGCAATCAAAACCCAGACCAACTGGTCCGGGTTTTTGAATTTCTTGAAGTCCCCCAGGTAGAGGGGCAGCGCCCCCCGGATTGCCAGCCGTTTCAGAACCAGGATATTGATGCCGGCGATGAAACCGAGGCTCACCGTAATGAGCGAGGGATAGGTCCTGGTAATGAAATCGCCCGCCTGCTCCATTGACTGGCGCAGAGTCTTGAGCTCGTCCGCCCCCACACCGGCCTTGCCGTAAAGGGAGGCAGTCTGGGAAATGCTGTTGTGTATTCCCTTGACCACCTGCTGGTGAATGTTGCCTCCGGTGGTCAGCGAGAATACAACCGCAGCAGCCGCCATGACGACGACATTGATGGCTACCGCATAAACAATGGACCTGCTCCCCCCCTTGTTGCGGGAGAGAAATTCGGCTACCGCCACGGTAATGATCCCGCACTGGAGTATATAGACCACAACGGAAGCCGGATCGTACGCAGCCAGTACCGCCAAGGAAACAGCGGCTATCCCGTAGCCTACCGCTCTACCCCCCTTGAGGAAATAGAAAATGCCCGGCGCGGGGGCCAGAAGCCCCGGGAGCAGGCCGAAAAGCGGCAGGGTGAGGTAGGCGAGGAAGAGCGCCAGGGTTATGACGCTCCCCTTGACAATATCCAATGCAGTCCCCGATACGGGAAGCTTCATTTAAACCTACCGTTACTGGGCTGCATGGCTGCCGGCAATGGGCAGCAGTGCGATGTTTCTGGCGCGCTTGATCGCTTCGGTGATCTCACGCTGATGCTTGGCGCAGTTGCCGGAGATCCTTCTCGGAATGATCTTGCCACGCTCGCTGATGAAGTAGCGGAGGGTACGCGGGTCCTTATAGTCGATGGTTACCTGCTTGTCCGCACAGAAGCGGCACACCTTACGCCGCTGAAAAGGTCTCTTTTTGCGGGGACCAGTGCTTCTCTGGGGTGCTCTTTCGTCGCTCATCTATTATTCCTCCTCGCTTTTCGTTTCTGCTTTGGCTTCGGGAGCGGCCTCGACAGGCTCTTCCTCGGCAACCTTGGCAGGAATGGCGGCAGCAGCCGGAGCTTCCTTCTCCAGCTTGACGCTCTGATACCTGATGACCTTGTCGTTCAGTCTCAGGCGCCGCTCAAGCTCGGCGATCAACGCTGCATCGCCGTCGAAACGGAGATAATAGTAGCGACCACGGGCAAACTTCTCGATCGGGTAGGCAAGCTTCCTTGCGCCCCAATCTTCCAGCCTTTTCAGTTCGCCCTTCATGCTGGCGATGACTTCCTGAACCCTGGCGGAGATGCCTTTCAGCTCTTCTTCACCGAGGTCCGGCTGGACGATGAAAATGGTTTCATACATCCTCATTGGTACTTCCTCCTCACGGTTAATTTAGCCCCGGACCAACCCGGAGCAAGGAGATACGGCACAAAGGCCGCTCTTTGGAAACTGAAATTTTTACTACAGTTTATTCGACAATTCAAGGTTTTTCTTCCACACGCACCCAGGTGCAGGAGCGCGGATTTTTCGCTAGGGCAAGGAAGTCAAGGGATCGCGCGGAGGCGTATACCAGTACGCCGCACAAGGAGACCCGAAGATTAACGCCGCCAGGCGCAAAAGTCGCGCTCCTCCTTAGACGTTGAAGCGGAAGTGCATTACGTCCCCGTCCTGCACTACATACTCCTTCCCCTCCAGCCGCATCAGTCCTTTTTCCTTTGCCCCGGCCTCGCCGCCGGCTGCAATAAAATCCTTGTAGGCGATCACCTCGGCCCGAATGAAACCCTTCTCGAAGTCGGAGTGAATGACGCCGGCCGCCTGGGGAGCCTTGGTACCGCGGGTAATGGTCCAGGCACGGACCTCCTTGACCCCGGCGGTGAAATAGGTAATGAGGCCCAAAAGCTCATAACCGGAACGGATCAACCGGTCGAGCCCCGACTCCTTCAGCCCCATCTCGGCAAGAAAGGCTTCCTTCTCCTCGCCGTCCAGCTCGGCAATCTCCGATTCGATGCGACCGCAGATGTTGACGACCTTGGCCCCTTCCTTAGCGGCCAACTCCTGCACCTGGGCGACAAAGGGATGCTTGCCGTCCAGATCATCTTCGGAAACATTAGCCACGTAAAGCACCGGCTTGTCGGTCAGCAAGTGAAGCTCATAGAGCCACTGTTTTTCATCGTCGCTCGTTACTGCTTCCTGGGGCCTTTTACCTTGCTCAACGGCAGTCTTCAGCCGTTGGTAAAAATCAGCCTCATCCTTCACTTTCTTATCGCCGCTTTTAGCCAGCTTTTCCACCCGCACCAGCTTCTTTTCCACGCTGTCCAGGTCCGCAAGCCCCAGCTCCGTCTTGATCACCTCGATATCGTTGATGGGATTGACTCCGCCGCTCACATGGACGACATTTTCGTCCTCAAAGCAACGGACCACATGGACGATGGCATCAACCGAGCGGATGTGGCCGAGAAACTTGTTGCCCAGCCCTTCCCCCTGGCTTGCCCCCTTGACCAGACCGGCAATATCGAGAAATTCGATGGTGGTCGGCAGAATCCGCTCGGGATGTACGATTTCCGCCAGTTTTTTCATCCGCTCGTCTGGAACCTGGACGATCCCCACGTTGGGATCAATGGTGCAGAAGGGATAGTTGGCCGATTCGGCACCGGCCGACGTCAGCGCGTTGAAGATGGTGGACTTCCCCACATTGGGGAGGCCGACTATGCCGCAGTTGAAACCCATGGTGTACCTCTATTTAAATCAGATCTCTGTTGTTATACAGACTCATGGTTTTGGGCAGCCCCTCTTTGGCCAGCATTTCCAGCAGATCGACGACGCCGTCCAGAAGCCTGGGCAATGCCGTCAGTTCTTCAGGGGGGAAATTGTTGAGAACGTAATTGACCACGTCCCCGTGGACCGGCCTGCCGATGCCGATGCGGACCCTGATGAAATCGCCGCTGCCCAATTCCTGGGTGAGGGAACGCAGGCCGTTATGGCCGGCATGCCCCCCTCCCTGTTTCAGTTTGACCCGGCCAAAGGGGATATCCAGATCGTCGTGGATGACAATGAGGTCGTGTGGTGAAAGCTTGTGAAATCGGATTGCTTCGGCGGCGGAACGGCCGGACAGGTTCATGAAGGTCTGAGGCTTGAGAAGAATCAGCTTCTCCCCCAGCCAGTTTCCTTCTCCGCAAAGGCCTGAAAAGCTTTTCTTCGAGACGGCGATACCAGCCAGGTAAGAAAGGCGGTCTAAAACCATGAAACCCGCGTTGTGGCGGGTCCATTGGTATTTTGGGCCGGGGTTCCCCAGCCCAACAATAAGTTTTACAGCCATATCTACACCAGAAGCTGATTAAGCTTCTGCAACCGGAGCAGCAGCCTCTTCTTCCTTGGCCCTGCCGAGGACGCTGACGATTGCTGCCTTGGGGTCACCGAGGACCTTGAGGCCAGGCAGTTCTTTGAGGTCGCCGATGTGAATGGAGTGACCAAGAGCCACGCCGGTCACATCCACGTCCAGGTGCTCGGGTATGTGGGATGGCAGACACTCTATTTCGATTTCATGCAGGGCAAAGTCGAGAAGGCCCCCTTCCTTGACACCCACGGCGCTACCGACCAGATTGATCGGCACCTTGACCTTGACCTTATCGGCAAGGTTGATCTTGTGCAGGTCCACATGCAGGGGTGTGCCTTTCAGGCTGTCCTGGAGCAGGTCGGCAACGATGACCATCTGGCCGTCAAGGCTTCCGCCCCCTTTCAGGGTCAGAATGTGGTTGCGCCCACCTTCACCGGCAATGGCACTGCTCAACTCTTTGATTTTCAGGGACACGGAAACGGAATCGATCCCTTTTCCATAGACAACGCCCGGGAGAGACTCGTTTCTCCGCAGCTGGCGGGAAATGCCCTTGCCGGTCTTGCTTCTCAACTCGATGTTCAATACCCTCTGGTCCATACATCCTCCGATGTTGACATTTTAATTTATATGCAGCCGCTGCGCTCTTAAATGAACAGCGAACTGACAGATTCATCCACGTGAATACGCCTGATGGCCTCGGCCAGCAGGTTAGCCACGGAAAGAACCATGACTTTCTGCGTTTGGGTGGCCTTTTCCCCCAGCGGAACGGTGTCTGTGACAACGATCCTTTCGATGACCGAGTTATTGATGCGCTCGATTGCAGGCCCGGATAGGACGCCGTGGGTGGCGCAGGCATAAATCGTCTCGGCGCCGTGGGCCTTGAGGGCGTTGGCCGCCTGGGTCAGGGTTCCGGCGGTATCGATCATATCATCAAGAATGATGGCTGTTTTGCCCTTGACATCGCCGATGAGATGCATGACCTCAGCCACGTTGGGACCGGTACGGCGCTTGTCGATAACGGCAAGGGTACAGCCAAGGCGCTTGGCGAAAGCCCGGGCACGTTCGGTACCACCTGCATCGGGGGAAACCATTACGATCTTGTCAGAGCCATCGGGGAACCGGTTTTTCAGGTGATCGATAAGAACCGGAGCGGCATAGAGGTTATCGACGGGGATATTGAAGAAGCCCTGTATCTGGCCCGCGTGGAGGTCCACCGTAACGACACGATCTGCACCGGCGGTCGTAATAAGATCGGCAACCAGCTTGGAGGAAATAGGGGTACGAGGTGCGGCTTTGCGATCCTGACGGGCGTATCCATAGTAGGGAATGACAACGGTGATGGTCGCGGCGGAAGCACGCTTCAAGGCGTCCATCATGATCAGAAGTTCCATCAGGTTGTTGTTGGTGGGAGCACAGGTGGACTGGACGACATAGATATCCCGGCCACGGACGTTCTCACCTATTTCCACCATGATTTCCCCGTCGGAAAAGGTCTTTACTTTTGCCTGCCCCAACGGCACCTTCAGGCTTTCACAGATCTTCTCGGCCAGTGCCGGGTTGGAGTTTCCACTGAAGATCCTGATCTTGTTTTCCATTGACTGCGACCTCTTTTTTTCCAACAAATTTAGTGGCTGGGGCGCCAGGATTTGAACCTGGGAATGCCGGAATCAAAATCCGGTGCCTTACCGCTTGGCGACGCCCCAATATCTCTTCTTTCAAGCGCTTATAGCGTTTTTACCGCTGCTACGAACCAGTTGCTCTCCCGGGAAAACTTTTCTGCAGCCTTGCGGGCGACCGCTTCTTCGGCAAAAACACCGAAGACCGTTGAGCCGCTGCCGGACATAAGCGAACCGGCGGCACCCTCGTGGAGCAACTGCTGCTTGATCTGCTCGATGACGGGAAACTTGCCGATGGTGACCTTCTCCAGATCGTTGGCGAGGATCGCGCAGATATCCGCCACACTCCCATAGAAGCGAGGAATAATATCTTCATTTTTTCTGGCTGTCAATTGCAAATTTCGGTAAGCCCAGGCGGTGGAAACGGGGAGATTGGGGTTGACGACCACCAGCCATGCGGCTGCCGCATCGACGGCAGCGAGCTTCTCCCCTATTCCCTCGGCAAGGGCCGTTTTTTTGAAGATGAAGAAGGGGACGTCCGCGCCCAGCGTGACCCCTATCTCCATCAGCCGCTCGTCGGTCAGATGCAGGTCGAGGATCGCATTCAATCCCATGAGGACTGCGGCACAGTCACTGCTGCCGCCGCCGAGACCGGCAGCCACCGGAATCTTTTTGACAATTTGGATATCGATGCCCGTAGATCGCCCCGAAAGCTTGAGCAGTGCATCAGCCGCCCTCCAGGCGATGTTGCCCGGCCCATCGGGCACCCCTTCCTTGCCGCAACTCACCCGGACTCCGGGGGTATCCGACAGGGAAATGCGGATGTCGTCACAGAGGTCGATACGCTGCATGATCATGCGCAGGTCGTGATACCCGTCCGGTCGCCGGCGCAGTACATCCAGCCGGTAATTGACCTTCGCCGGGGCTTTGCATTCTATGGTTTTCATTGCTTCCCCATCCTTCCTTTAGTGGCAGACCGCTTTTCTAATGCAAATCCGACCATAAATCAAGGGCAAATAAATCCGAAATCGCGGCACAAAAAAAGGAGGCACACGGTCTGCGCCCCCTGGCAACTTTTCTATTCGGAAGCTCAGCGTACCCGAGCGATCCTCTCACCGAAAATGGCCGATCCAATCCTGACCAGGGTGGCACCTTCCTCTATGGCCACCTGAAAATCTCCGGACATACCCATGGAAAGTTCCGTCATCTCCACGTTGGCAATGCCTTCGTCACCGATCAGCCCGGAGAGTCGCCTTAATTCCCGAAAAAAAGGACGCGCCCCTTCCGGATCGTCGAAAAAAGGGGGCATAGTCATAAGACCTTTGATGCGCACATGGGAAAGACGGGAAATATCCCGCACCAGATCAAGCACCTGCCCGGAGGAAGAGCCTGATTTGGTGGACTCCCCCGAAACATTCACCTGGACCAGCACGTCGCAGACCTTGCCCAGTCTCCCCCACTGCCGGTCGATCTCCTGGGCAAGGGACAGCCGGTCCACCGAATGGATCATCGTCACCAGGCCGGCAATCAGCCTGACCTTGTTGGACTGCAGGCTACCGATGAAGTGCCAGGTCACCGATTCCCGCACCTCCTCGCTTTTCGCCGCCAACTCCTGGACATAGTTCTCGCCGAAGAGCCGCTGTCCCGCCCTGGCGGCCGCATCGACTGCGGCGGCCGACTGCATCTTGGAAACGGCCACGAGACGCACCGACGACGGCGCACGGCCCGCTTTGACAGCAGCTGCCGCGATTTTCTCTTCTATTATCCCCAGGTTACCGGCTATGGACATCGTTACCCCCGTCAGATGGCTCCCATTTTCCGGAGTGCTTCCACCACCTCGCACAGGGGCAGTCCGACCACATTGGAATAGGAGCCTTCGATCTTCTGCACCATGTGGCCAGCGCCCCCCTGGATGGCGTAGGCTCCCGCCTTGTCGAAGGGGCAACCAGTGCCGATGTAGGCCGCAATCTCCCCATCTCGCAGGCGCTTGAAAAAAACCTTTGTCCGCACCGCTTCGGCAGAGATATTGCCTGTTTCCCGGTCGATCACGGCAAAGCCGGTGATGACCTCATGGGCGACACCAGAGAGTTTCTTCAGCATCCGCTCCGCATCGGCGGAATCCGCAGGCTTGCCCATGATCTCCCCATCACAGACAACAATGGTGTCGGCACCTATGAAAAAACGTCCATGCCCTTTCCCGGCAACTGTTTCCGCCTTGGAACGGGCCAGCCGCAGCACATGCTCTTCGGGACTTTCACCCGGCATGAGGCTTTCGTCCACGTCGCCCGGCATCACCTGGAAATCGATCCCGGCAGAAGCAAGTAGTTCCACGCGGCGCGGCGACGCCGATGCCAGAACGATATTAAAGGTTTTCGGCATCCCGGTGCTCCCTCTCCTTTTTTTCCCGCTCCCTCATCTCGCACAGGGCCTTCAACCGCTCCTGCTCCTCCCAGTGCTTTTTCCAGTCCTTTTTCCTGACGAAGTGCAGGACGACGGCGCCACCGATGATCATCACCCCCCAGAAGACCTGGGTCGCCTCACCGGTAGTCACGCCGGAGACGAGGCAAAAAATACCCATGAGGATCAGCAAGGCCTCCAAGGAAAAAAGCCGGCCGATGAGGGAGATTTCCTGTTTCTCTTTATCTCTGTCCATAAATACCTCGTAGTTGAGGAACGTTTCCGGTCAGCGGATATTTTCCTGCCAGGCTGCCAGTTCGGCTAGGGCCCGTTCCGCCAGCCTGGCCCGTTTTTCCTTCTTTTTGACCTTTCCGGCAAGTTCGGGGAAAAGGCCGTAATTGACATTCATCGGCTGGAAATGCCGCGCCTCGGCATTGGTAATATGGTGAACCAATGCCCCGAGGGCCGTCGCTGGCGGCGGCACCGTCGGCACCAGCCCCTGTGCCAGTCTGGCACCGTTGATGCCTGCCAGAAAGCCGCTCCCCGCCGATTCCACATAGCCCTCGACACCGGTGATCTGGCCGGCGAAAAAGATGCGCGAGGTGTCCTGCAGCTGGAAGGTGGGCAGCAGAAGCCGCGGCGCGTTGATGAAGGTGTTGCGGTGCATAGAGCCGAGCCTGATGAAATCTGCCTGCTCCAGTCCGGGAATCATGCTGAAAATACGCCGCTGCTCGGGATAGGTGAGCTTGGTCTGGAAGCCGACCAGGTTGAACAGGGTACCTTCACGGTTTTCCTGCCTGAGCTGCACCACCGCATACGGTTCCGCGCCGCTCCGCGGGTCCGCGAGCCCCACCGGCTTCATGGGGCCGAAGCGCAGCGTTTCGGGTCCGCGCTCAGCCATCTCCTCGATGGGCATGCATCCCTCAAAGTGTACCACCTTTTCGAAATCCCTGGCGGCAACCTTGTCTCCCGCCACCAGAGCGGCAACGAACATCCTGTAAGTCGCCTCGTCCATGGGGCAGTTCAGGTAATCGTCCCCCTCACCCTTGCCGTAGCGGGAGGCGCGAAAAGCCTTGCTGAAATCGATGGATTCTGCAGTGACAATGGGAGCAATGGCATCGTAAAAATACAGGTAGCTGCCGGTATGGGTGGCGATGCCGGCGGCGAGACGCTCGCTGGTGAGCGGTCCGGAAGCGATGATGACGATGCCCTTCCCGGGGATTTCGCCGACCTCGCCGGTTACGACCCGAATCAGCGGGTGTTGGGCGATCTTTGCGGTAATGTAAGAGGAGAAAAGCTGCCGGTCGACGGCCAGTGCCCCGCCGGCAGGGACACGGGTGGCCAGGGCGGCAGCCATGAACAGGGACCCGCAGCGTTTCAGCTCCTCCTTGAGGAGACCGACCGCATTGTCCAGGGATTCCCCCCGCAAGGAGTTCGAGCAGACCAGCTCGGCCAGCCCGGGGAGATGATGGGCGGGAGAGTATTTTCCCGGCTTCATCTCGTGGAGTGCCACCACCACGCCACGTTCGGCAGCCTGCCAGGCGGCCTCGCAGCCGGCCAGTCCACCGCCGATAATGGTAATTTCGTTGCTCATGCTCAATCTCTGAAGTGTATTTGCCTTCACCATCGGCAACGGCGCCCCTCGGTCCGTCCCGGCGCCGATTCATACTGTGTACCAAATGGGTTGGCTATTTACAAGTTCAATCATCGCGGATCTGCGCCGATACCAATACCCGCTCGTTGAAATAGCTGTCGGACGTCCCACATGCCGCCATTATGGGGTATACTTTTTACTTGAGTTCCATCCCAATACGGAGGTGGGGTTATCGTGGACATCAGGGTCATTTACAACGACGGCAGCATAGGGACGGTGCCCGCCCGCTCGCTGGAATACCGGATTGCCAGGAAAGAAATCCATGCCTTCCAGAGATCCAGCGGATGGGTCTTGATCGAGCAGGGACCGCTGCGGAAGGATTACCAGAGCGCATCCTATGGCGGATCGAAGAAGCGGGAGACCGACTACGACAACTATGTGGGGTAGCGGCTCATGGTGACGCCAAAACAGTTACAGGGGAGGAAATCGCCGTGAAGATACGGGTCATATATGCGGATGGAGTCGTTGCATCGGTGCCGACCTCGGTAGTCGGCCGGCTGATAGAGCTGAACCAGATAGTGGCCTTCGAGAGATCATCGGGCTGGGCCTGCATAGGAGAAGATCCCATCAGGCAAAAGATGCAGCCCTATGGCGGACCGGGGAAGCGGCGGTACGATCGTTATCTTAACTAGATTATCTCCGAAATAACTGCGTTTTTGCAGCTGAAGCAGCAAACCGGATGGCAGATACTCTATATAAAAAAGCGAATGATCGCTCCTTCGCCTGCTCGCTCAGTCGGTGCAGGGGCTACTTTTCCTTGCCCCCCTCCTTGTAATCGCACCCCTCTTTGGGGCACTTGAGGAACTCCCCTTCCCGCTTGTAGACCTTCTTCACCAGCAGGGGAAAGCCGCACTTGGGGCAGGGTTTTTCAACCGGCAGGTCCCAGAGGGCGAATTTGCACTGGGGGTAGCGGTTGCAGGAATAAAACATCTTACCATAGCGGGATTTCTTCTCGGTCAGCTCCCCCTCGCCGCATTCGACGCACTTGATGCCGGTGCTCTTCGGTTTTACCAGCGGCTGCATGTTCTTGCAGGCGGGATAGGCGGAGCAGGCCAGGTATTTGCCGAAACGCCCCTCCTTGATCAGCATCCTGCTGCCGCACTTCTCGCAGTTCTCCTCGGAGAAGACCGGCTCGACCGGCTCTTTCTTGTCCTTGTCCAGGGGGCGGATGTACTTGCACTCGGGATAGCCCGAGCAGGCAAAGAATTTGCCGAACTTGCCCAGCTTCACCACCAGCGGTTTGCCGCATTCGGGGCAGATCTCGTTGGTGGCCTCGGTGGTCAGATCCGACTTGTTGACCTCCCCCTCCTTCTGCTTGAGAAGATTGTGAAACGGCTGCCAGAACTCGTGGAGGAGCGGTTTCCATTTCTTCTCCCCCCGGGAAACCTGGTCCAGTTCCTCTTCCAGGGATGCGGTGAAGTTGTAATCCACGTACTTGGTGAAGTGGTTGACCAAGAGGTCGCTGACCACCATTCCCACATCCTCGGGAAAGAAGCGCTTCTTGTCCAGGCGGGCATATTTGCGCTCCACCAGGGTATTCATGATGCTGGCATAGGTGGATGGCCGGCCGATGCCGTATTCCTCCAGTGTCTTGACCAGGGTCGCCTCCGTATAGCGCGGCGGTGGCTGGGTGAAATGCTGCTCTGGCAGTAGTTCGTTGAGCTGCAAGGCATCCCCCTCGTTCAGCGGCGGTAGCACCCCTTCCTTCTCCTCTGCCTCGTCGTCCACCCCCTCGATATAGAGCTTCATAAAGCCGGGGAAGCGGATCACCGTTCCGGCGACCCTGAATTTATAGCCTTTACCGGCGCCGATGTCCACCGAGGTCTGATCTAGCAGGGCTTCCGCCATCTGACAGGCAACGGCCCGTTTCCAGATCAAGTCGTAGAGCTTGAACTGGTCCGACGAAAGAAACTTTTTCAGCTCCACCGGCGTTTTACTGATGTAGGTGGGACGGATCGCCTCGTGGGCCTCCTGGGCATTCTTCGCTTTGTTTTTGAAGACCCGTGGCTTGGCAAGGGCATACTCCTTGCCGTAGAGACTGGTGATGACCTGATGGGCCTCGTCCAGTGCCTGCTGGGAGAGAACGACGCTGTCCGTACGCATGTAGGTGATAAGACCGACGGTCCCCTCGCCGATGTCGATCCCCTCGTACAGCTTCTGGGCGATGGACATGGTCTTTTTCGCGGAAAAACCCAGTTTGCGTGCCGCTTCCTGCTGCAGGGTGGAGGTGGTGAATGGGGGAGAAGGCTGGCGCTTGCGTTCGCTTTTGGTAACCTTCTCCACGGCGTAACTGGCTTTGCCGAGTATACCGATCAAGCTGGCGGCAGCATCTTTATTCGGGATGTCGAATTTCCCCAGCTTCTTGCCGTCCGCCTCCACCAGGTTGGCGGTGAAGCGCTGCTTGCCCGAGGTGGACAGGTCGGCACCGATCGTCCAGTATTCCTGCTCGATAAATGCTTGAATTTCCTTCTCCCGCTCGCAGATCAGGCGCAGCGCCACCGACTGGACCCGTCCGGCGGAAAGGCCATAGCGGATCTTCTTCCAAAGAAAGGGGGAGAGGTTGAAGCCGACCAGGTAGTCCAGCACCGAGCGGGCCTGCTGGGCGTCCACCAGCTCGTGGGAGATGCTCCGGG
Organism: Geotalea sp. SG265; assembly: GCF_022808985.1. GTDB lineage: Bacteria > Desulfobacterota > Desulfuromonadia > Geobacterales > Geobacteraceae > Geotalea. The sequence continues at coordinate 91,862 of NZ_JAKZFT010000002.1, forward strand.
GGTTCTCCACCGCATTGACGATGGCCCCCTTAGTTATCTCATGGAAGACGACCCGCTTGACGTCGATCGCGGGCTTCTTGTCCAGCCCCAGCGCCGCCAGCAGGTGCCAGGAAATGGCCTCTCCCTCCCGGTCGGGGTCTGTAGCCAAAAGCAGCACATCCGACTGCTTGAGCTCTTTCTTGATGGCGTCGATGTGCTTCTTGCTCTCGGGAAGAACGGCATACTTCGGCTCGAAATCGTGTTCGATATCGACCGACCCCTGCTTGCTGGGCAGGGCACGCACATGGCCGAAGGAGGCCAGCACTTTATAATCGGGACCGAGGAATTTCTCGATGGTTTTGGCCTTGGCCGGAGATTCGACGATGACAAGGTGTTGGGACATAGTATTTCACCGATAATTATTTTGATATGCAGAAATATTTGCCGGGAAGCTGCACCACAGCCCCCTTCAGCTCCAGGCGGAGTAAAATAGCCGAAAGGTCGGACACTGTCAATTCACTTCTGAAGATGATTTCATCCATGTGCAGCGGCGCTTCGGCCAGCAGGGTGAAGATTCCTGCCTCCTGGGGGGTGAGGCTGAAGCTGTCACCGGCAGGCGCCTCACCAGCGATTGTCTTCGGCAGGTGCAGCTCCTCCAGAATATCCCCCACCTCTTCCACCAGTTTCGCCCCCTGCTTGATCAGCAGGTTCGTCCCCCGTGAATTACTACTGTTGATATTACCAGGAATGGCGAAAATTTCCCGCCCCTGATCTAGGGCACAACGTGCGGTAATCAATGACCCGCTGTTCTGCACCGCCTCCACCACCAGCACTCCCTTGGAGAGGCCGCTGATGATGCGGTTGCGGCGGGGAAAGTTCTCCGGCAGGGGGGTGGTGCCCATTGGAAATTCGGAGATAAGCGCTCCCTTTTCTTCCATCTCCCTGAAGAGGGGGCGGTTTTCCGGCGGATAGACCAGATCGATGCCGCAGCCGAGGACGCCGATGCTCCGACCTCCGGCTTTCAACGCCCCCCTGTGGGCAGCCGTATCCACCCCCCTGGCCATCCCCGAGACCACTGTAACGCCATTCTGCGCCAGCTCGCCGGCGAGCCGCTCCGTGGTCATCAACCCATAGGTGGAGGCACGACGGGAGCCGACAATGGCAAGGGAAGTCTCCGCACCAAGCAGGTGCCCTTTCACATACAGGTAGGGGGGCGGATCGCTGATCTGCAGCAGGATCTTCGGGTAATCCGCTGCCATGAAGTCAACGATGCGGGCGCCGTTCTTCGCCACCGCTACGCACTCCAGATCGGCAATACGCCGGTAATCATGGGCAGCAATGGACGCTGCCAGGGAGGGAGAAATCCCCCTGACCCGCCCCAGCTCTTCAGATGAAGCCTTGAGCACGCGCTCCGGAGTCTCGAACGTCTCCAGGAGCCTGCGGAAGGTGACGTTGCCCACGCCCGGAACGGATTTGAGGGCAAACCAGTAATAATGATCCATAGGAGAAAAAAAAGGACCGACACCCGGTGTCAGTCCCCCTTGCGAATGGTGGCGATGTCAGTTCTTCTTCAGCTCGACCCGATCACCGCGATAGATGGCTTCGATGCTCTTGACAATGAGGGCAGTGGAGGTAGTTTCACCGGTTTCGACGACAACCAGGGCGCCGATCACCTCCACCGGCAGCTTGTCGATCTTATCCAGGGCGTACTTCTGGTCTGGAACCACATCCCTGACGATGTAAAGCAGGTTGCCCGCCTCTGCCCCCTGGGTTTTGCCAAGATCCAGGTAAACCACATCGCCGGCTGCAACGGCGTTGTTGCCCATTTTCGTCTCGACGATATAGCCCGTCAGTTCCTTGTCTGCGGCTTTCAGGGCCACTTCCTTCCTGGCGGGGCGGTAGGGCGTAAGGAAAGCCCCTGCGCCTATTTCCTGGAAAGACTTGGTGATTATGGCCTTCGAAACCTTCTCCTCAAGTTCGGAAAGCTGCAGGGTCCCCAAAGGCACCACTTTGTCGCCAAGAACGACGTTGCTGATGGGATGGGTGATGGGTCCGACCCTTTTAAAGACGGAGAACCGGCTACCCACTTCGACGCCGTTTCTCCTGCCGATGTCCGTATAGACCACATCATCCTCTCCCACCATCTGCCGGTTCTGGTAAGTGGAGACAATGAAACCTGCAGGGGTCTGGGCCTTCTCCATGAGGAAACCTTCGCCTCCTGTTACGGCAAAAGTTTTGGCCGGCACAGGTTCTTCCTTCTTCTCCACCGGTTGTGGTTGCTTGGGCTCGGCGACCTTTTCCGCGGGCTTCTCAACCTCGATCCGATCCGGATAGATCTTCACCCGCTGGCCCGGAAAGACGAAGTGGGGATTGGTGATAACCTGGTTGCGCTCCCAAAGGTTCGGCCAGTAAAAGGGATCGCGGATGAATCGTTCAGACAAGCCCCAGAGGGTGTCACCCTTCTTGATCACATAAATGGTCGGCTCTTCATCCTGGGCAATTGCCAGGCTTGGCAAATAGAGGGCAAGGAGGAGGAATGCGGCATAAAGGATCTTCTTCATAGATCACCTCACTTTGAAAGACGTACCAATTTCTCTCTGGCCTTTGCGGCAGCTTGACTTTTCGGATATTTTTCCACCAGGGCCTGCAACGATTCCTTTGCCTTGGCCGGCTCATTCATACCCATCAACGTGTAGCCGATCTTGAGCATGGCATCGGGAACCTTGTTGCCATTGGGAAAGGTGGTGGTGACCTTGGAAAACGCTTCGAGCGCCTCGTTGTAATTGTGCTGGGTATAGTAGCATTCACCCACCCAGTACATGGCATTGCCCACGTATTCACTGTCGGGGTAGGCTTTCATAAACGCTTCGAAGGCATCTATGGCCGCATTATAATTGTTGGCGCTGAAAAGCCCGAAGGCCTTCACGTATGCATCCTGATGGGCGGGATTCCCCTCGGCCGCAGCCGCCTCCCGGTTCACCACTTCGATCTTGGATGTCTTCGGCCGGTTCAGGTCCGTAACCATGGCGTCTATCGACTCAATGGAAGCCTTCAACTCGGCCATGCCAGGCTTCATTGCATCCATATCCGCAGCCGTTGCAGTCAGTCGGTTCTGCAGTTCCTTCACCTCGGTGGTCAAGGTCGTAAGACGTGTATTGGCGGAGGCATTCGCCTGTGCCAACTGCTCCAGTTTCGCTTCCATCTCCATCTGCTTTTTGACGACGAGATCGTTACTGCCGCACCCTGCAAGGAGTGCGAAGAACATCGCGCCGACAGCCGCTCTCCAGGCCCGCATGCCAACTCCTTAACGAAAAATTAACATAATTAAAGCCTTTTCGCGTTTTTTGTCAAGGAGAAAGCACGGTTTGAGATAGGACAACCAAGCGGTTTGTGCTACCATCGCAGCCGCAAATCGTAAAACAAAGATCCAGAGGTACACGATGAAGAAACCCGAACTGCTTGCTCCTGCCGGAAACATGGAGAAGCTGCGCATCGCCGTCCATTACGGCGCCGATGCCGTTTATCTGGGAGGGAAAAGCTTCGGCCTGCGCAACCTGGCTGACAATTTCACCACCGCCGAGCTTGCCGGGGCGGTCGCCTATGCCCATGAACATGGCGTCAAGGTATATCTCACGGTTAATGCCTATCCGGACAACGACGAACTGGTAGCGCTGACCCAGTACCTGCAAGAAATGGCCCTGATTCCCTTCGATGCTTACATCGCTGCCGATCCGGGAGTTATCGAGACTATCCGCGAAGTTTCGCCCCATCGAGACATCCACCTTTCCACCCAGGCCAACACCACAAACTGGAAAAGTGCCCTTTTTTGGCAGAAGCAGGACATACGGCGGGTCAACCTGGCACGGGAAATGTCCCTGACGGAAATGGAAGAGGTACGGCAAAGGACAACCCTGGAGCTGGAAGCATTCGTTCACGGGGCCATGTGCATCAGCTACTCGGGGCGCTGCCTACTGTCCAGCGTCATGAGCGGCAGAAACGCCAACAAGGGGGAATGCACCCAGCCCTGCCGGTGGAATTACGCCATCGTCGAGGAGACAAGGCCGGGGGAATATTTCCCTGTTTTCGAAGACGATAACGGCACCTTCATCTTCAATTCAAAGGACCTCTGCCTGCTGCAATACCTGCCCCAGTTAGTCAATGCCGGCATCGATTCCCTGAAGATCGAAGGGAGGATGAAGGGGATTTATTACGTGGCTTCGGTGCTGAGGGTCTACCGGTACGCCCTCGACACGCTCTTCGCCCATCCTGAAAGGTACGGATGCGAAGAAATATGGCTGGAGGAGTTGTGCAAGATCAGCCACCGGGGCTACACCACCGGCTTTTTCCTCGGGCACCCGAAAGATGTTGACCACCAGTACCATTCCAGCTATATAAGGAACCACGAATTCGTCGCCATCGTCCAGGACGTACTTCCGGACGGCACAATCGTTCTGGAAGTACGCAACCGGATCACGGTGGGAGACACCCTCGAATTTATCGGCCCGGCCCTTTCCTCCGGTTTTCACAAAATCGGCGAGATCATAACCGAAGAAGGCCAATCGGTGCCGGCCGCCAATCCTAACCAGCGCATTGTCCTAAGAGTGCCCTTCAATGCGGAAAGATACGATCTGGTCAGACGTGCGAAATTCCTTGCGACACAATAATCCAATAAAAGGACAGTGTAGATGCAACGCCTGATAGAGTTCTTCCGCAGCAAGGACGGAAGCTCCTCCCGCGATCTGGGATTGCTCCTGGTCGTATTTGGCTTCTCTTTTTTCCAATCCCTCGGCCGGCTCCCCCTGCTGGAGACCGACGAGGGACGATACATGGAAATTCCGAGAGAAATGCTGGAACGGGGGGACTTCATTACCCCCACCCTCAATTACGTTAAATATTTCGAAAAGCCGCCCCTCCACTACTGGATAAATGCGCTCTCCATCAAGATCTTCGGCCTTACCGAGTTCGCCGGGCGTTTCAGCGGCGTCCTCTGGGGAATCCTGGGCATCATGCTCACCTACTTCCTGGGTAGGAAGCTATTTGGCCGCCGGGAAGGGCTCTATGGCGCCCTCGTTCTCGGGACCTCGGCCGGATTCCTCATTCAGAGCCGCACCAACATAACCGACACGACGCTGACCATCTGTCTGACGGCTGCACTGGCATTTTTTGCCATCGCCATACAAGACAATGAAAAGAAAAAAGGGCGTTACTACTACCTGTTCTATATTTTCGCCGCCCTGGCGGTGCTGGCCAAGGGGCTGATCGGCATCGTCCTGCCCGGCGCCATCGTTTTCTGCTACCTGCTCATTACCCGCCGCTGGTCGCTTCTTAAAGAGATGCGCCTCCCCACGGGCATTCTGCTCTTTCTCTTCGTCGCCGCCCCCTGGTTCGTCGCCGTATCGGCAAAAAACCCGGAATTTGCCCGTTTTTTCTTCATCCATGAGCACTTCGAGCGATTCCTGACCAAGGTGCACGGCCGCTACAAGCCGTTCTGGTTCTATGCCCCCGTGCTTCTGGGCTGCATGCTCCCCTGGTCTCTCTTCATCCCTGCCGCCGTCGGCAATGCCTGGAAGCAAAGAAAGGCCGTCGGCGCCGATGCCCGGCTCTTCCTCGTCCTCTGGGTCCTGATCATCTTCGCCTTTTTCTCCAAGTCCAATTCAAAGCTAGTTCCCTACATCCTGCCCGTCTATCTGCCTCTGGCCGTCCTGATCGGCTGTGCCTTCGTTTCGGCGTTGGAGCAGGGAATCAAGTCGCTGAAAGCTAATGCTATCGCAGCCGGTATACTGTTGACGCTGCTCGGCATCGCCGGGTTGTTCTATCCCTTTGTGGCGCCAAAACCGCAGATACCGGTCCAGGGAAGCATTATCATCGGTCTCTGCCTGCTCGGCCTGGGAATCCCCCCCCTGGTTGCCGTGTTGAAGAAGCAAGCTGTTGTGCTTTTCTGCAGTATGGCCCTCTTCGCCTACCTTTTCGGTCTCTTCGCCCCCCCGGTCATCTATGCGAAGATCGTCCAGCGAAAATCATCACGGGAACTCGCCCTGCTGGTTCGTGAAAAAGCCGGCAAGGATGCAGTGGTAGCCACCTTCGAATACGAACAGGGGCTCCCCTTTTATGCCGGGCGGCGGGTTGTCGTGGTCGGTGGCCGGGGAGAACTGGAATTCGGCAGCAACCTTGGAGACCAGTCAGCATGGTTCATTGACCTGAGGCGATTCGTCGAGTTGTGGAATTCGCCACGGCCCGTTTTCGCCCTGATCCAGGAGCGTGAGCTGCCAGTCCTGAAAAAAGTCCTCACTACTCCCATGAAAGAACTGGGGAGACAGGGAAGACGAATCCTCATCACCAACCAATAAAAACTGATGGTATACTGCGCCATTTTGTGCAATAGTTTCATGTTCCGCAGAGCGGCAGTGGAGGTTACAAGTGCGTCAAGAATTCTTACCCTTTTCCACCCCGACCATCGGAGATGATGAGATCGCCGAAGTAGTCGATTCCCTCAAATCGGGCTGGATCACGACCGGCCCGAAGGTGAAGCGCTTCGAGGAAGAATTCAAGGCATATGTGGGGTCCCCCTTCGCCGTACCCCTCAGTTCAGCCACAGCCGGCCTGCACCTGACCCTTTTGGCACTGAAGATCCAGCCGGGGGATGAAATTATCACCACCCCCATGACCTTCGCCTCCACTGTGAGCATGATTATCCTCTGCGGCGGCAAACCGGTGCTGGTGGATATCGAACCGGGCACCCTCAATCTCGATATCTCGAAAATCAGAGAAAAAATAACTCCCCGCACCCGTGCAATCATCCCGGTGCACTTTGCCGGACAGTCGTGTGACATGGACCCGCTCTTCGCCCTTGCCCGGGAATTCGGCCTCACCATCATCGAGGACGCAGCCCATGCCGCCGGCACTGAATACAAAGGCAAGCGGATCGGCTCTCTGGAGACCATCTCCATCTTCTCCTTCCACCCCAATAAGAACATCACCACCGGAGAAGGGGGCATGGTCTGCACCCGGGACGAATCCCTGGCGGAAGAAGTATCACTCCTCAAGTTCCACGGCATGAGCAGGGAGGCATGGAAACGCTTTGCAGCAAGCGGCACCCCCAACTACGACATCATGCTCCCCGGCTACAAATACAACATGATGGATATTCAGGCAGCCATCGGCATTCACCAACTTCCCAAACTGGACCAGTTCATCGCCAGGCGCACCGCCATCGCCGAATATTACAACCACGCCTTTGCCGATGTGCCCGAACTGGCGCTGCCGGCCTATGCCCCTTACGAACAGCGCCATGCCTGGCATCTCTATACGCCACTGGTGCGCATCGAACAACTGCGCATCGATCGGGACCAGTTCATGAACGAGCTGAAGAAATTGAACATCGGCAGTGGCCTGCACTACAAGGCGATCCACCATCATGCCTGGTACCGGGAGAACCTGCCCCAGGAGGCGGCAAGTCTCCCCAATGCCGATTACGCCTCCGATCGCATCCTTTCACTGCCGCTCTTCCCGAAAATGGGCGATGACGATGCCCGGGACGTGGTTGAAGCGGTGAAAACAGTTATTGCCGGCAACAGAAAGTAGGTAAGGACAAGTCATGCAGCAAAAACCGTATGTTACGGTAGTCATCCCCGTCTACAACGAGGAGCCGAATCTCCCGCCGCTCATCAACAGACTTTACCCGGTCATGCAGCAGCTGGGACACCCCTTCGAGATCATCTTCACCGACGACGGCAGCCGCGACGACTCCCTCGCCATTCTCCGGCAGCTGGCAGCAACCTACCCCGAGGTGCGGGTCATCGAGTTCAACGGCAATTTCGGCCAACACATGGCCATTCTTGCCGCCTTCGAAAAGAGCAGCGGCGACATGGTCATTACCCTGGATGCAGACCTGCAGAATCCGCCGGAGGAAATTCCCCGGCTGGTGGCGGAGATCGAGAAGGGGCACGATGTGGTCGGCACTATCCGCCAGAAACGACAGGACACCCTGTTCCGTCGCGCGGCCTCGCGCATCGTCAATATCACCACCAACAGGATGACCGGCATGCAGATGAGCGATTATGGTTGCATGCTGCGTGCCTACCATCGTAACGTCATCGACAACATCAACCGCTGCCGGGAGACCACCACCTTCATCCCGGCCCTGGCCCAGACCTTCTCCGCCAATCCATCGGAAATCCAGGTAGCCCATGCGGAACGGGCAGAGGGGGAAAGTAAATACTCCCTTTACCGGCTGGTTCGCCTCAATTTCGACCTGATGACCGGCTTTTCGGTAGTCCCGCTGCAGCTCTTCGCCCTAATGGGCATTCTAACCTCCCTCGCCTCCATGGCCTTTGCCCTCTTTCTCCTCGTCAGGCGCTTCATCATCGGCGCCGAGGTGGAAGGAGTCTTCACCCTCTTCGCCATCCTCTTTTTCTTCATCGGCATCATCATCTTCGGCATAGGACTGGTGGGGGAATACGTTGGGAGGATTTACCAGGAAGTGCGCAGGCGGCCCCGGTACGTAGTGAGAAAACTCCATGGATTCGGGGGAGAATAAGGTGCACGCTTCAGAAAGCATCGTCGTCTGCGCTTATCACAATGTGGGCTATCGCTGCCTGGAGGAATTGATCCGCCAGGGGGCGAAGATCGCCATGATTTTCACCCACGAAGACTCCCCCACCGAGGAGATCTGGTTCCGATCGGTGCAGCAGTTGGCGGAAAAAGAGGGTATTCCCTTTCTGACCAGCGACATCAACCTGCCGGAGAACATTGCCGTAGTGGAGAAGATTGCCCCGGATTTCATCCTTTCCTTTTATTACCGCAATATGATCAAGCCCAACGTGCTGGCAATTCCCCGGCGCGGCGCCCTCAACCTGCACGGCAGCTACCTGCCCCGCTATCGAGGGCGGGTGCCGGTCAACTGGGCGGTGATCAACGGCGAAACAGAAACAGGCGCCACCCTTCACTATATGGTGGAAAAGCCCGATGCGGGCGATATCGTTGATCAGGAAAAGGTAGCCATATCCTTCACCGACACCTCCTTCGACGTCTTCAACAAGGTCACGGAAGCAGCGGTCACCGTTATCCGCAGGGCCTGGCCCCTACTGGTAACGGGAGCCGCGCCCCGCATCCCCATGGACTTGAAGGCAGGCAACTACTGCGGCGGCCGGAAGCCGGCCGATGGCCTCATCGACTGGACCAAATCGGCTGTGCAGATCTACAACCTGATCCGCGGCGTTACCCATCCCTACCCGGGCGCCTTCACCTATCTGGAGGGGAAGCAGGTCATCATTTGGCAGGCATGGCCAGTAGAAGGTAAGGGCAAGCCTGGAGAAGTGGTCGCCACCGAGCCTTTGCTGATAGGTACCGGCGCAGGACTTCTGGCAATAAAGAGCTTGCAGGTATGTGGTGAAATGGAAACCACCGCTGCCGAATTTACCGCAACTATGCCCGGCAAAAGGTTTGAATAAAAAATCAACCGGCTTCGAGAAGGCCGCAGACGGCCCGTTGTCGGTGCCGGAAAAGGAGCAGATGCAATGAAAGTCTTAATTCTGGGTGTCAATGGTTTTATCGGCAACGCCCTCACCCACCGCATCCTCGAAACCACCGATTGGGAAGTCTTCGGCCTGGACATGAGCGACAACAAGCTCGAGCACTCCATCGGCCACCCGCGCTTCCATTTCCTGGAAGGGGACATCACCATCAACAAGGAGTGGATCGAGTACAACATCAAGAAATGCGACGTGGTCCTGCCACTGGTCGCCATCGCTACCCCGGTTACCTACGTTAAGGATCCACTGCGGGTCTTCGAGCTGGATTTCGAGGAAAACCTGAAAATCATCCGCCAATGCGTCAAGTACGGAAAAAGGGTCATCTTCCCCTCCACCTCCGAGGTCTACGGCATGAGTCCTGACCGGGAATTCGACGAAGAGACCTCCCCCCTCATGCTCGGTCCCATCAACAAGGAGCGCTGGATCTACTCCTGCGCAAAGCAGATGCTCGACCGGGTCATCTATGCCTACGGCGAACACGACGGCCTGCGCTATACCCTCTTCCGCCCCTTTAACTGGATCGGACCGAAGCTGGACAGCATCAGCACCGCCAAGGAAGGGAGTTCCCGGGTACTGACCCAGTTCCTCTACAATATTCTGGCGGGGGAACCGATCCAGCTTGTGGACGGCGGCAGCCAGCGCCGCTCCTTCACCTTCATCGAGGACGGCATCGACTGCCTGATGCGCATCATCGAAAACAAGAACGGCTGCGCCGAACGTGGCATCTTCAACATTGGCAATCCCGGCAATGATCTCTCGGTCAAAGAGCTGGCCGTGAAGCTGCGGGATATGGTCAAGGAGTATCCGGAATACCGGGAGCGGGCCGAGAAATGCCAGATCATCGAGGTGACCTCCGATGCCTTTTACGGCAAGGGATACCAGGATATGCTGACCAGAGTACCGTCGGTAAGGAATGCAGAAACGAAATTGGGCTGGAAGCCTGCAACCGCCATAGACGATGCCCTGCGTAAAACCCTGGAGTTCTATCTTGTCGAGGAAAAGGAAAAGATAGACAACCTGCTGTAAGATACCAACGGCATGTTGCTCACCTGCGGCCGCTTTTCATCGAAAGCGGCCTTTGCTGTGAAAAAAATCAGGGAAGGTGTTATGAAGCGGTATTTTCGTGCGGCTCTCGTGCCGATACTCCTTTATGCAGGCGGCTGTGCCGCTCCTGCCACCTTGAAGGTCGGCGGCGACGATACGACCATCAGCGGATTTCTCCTGCCGGTGAAAGAGACCTTCGAGGAGGAGACCAAGGTCCCCCTTGCCATCATCCAGATCAAGCCGGGCGAAGAGCTTGCACTATTGAACGAAGCAAAGGTCGATGCTGTAATGGCTACCGGTTCCTTGAAGGATCTCCTCCATGATGCTGCACAGAAAGGGGTCGTCGTGCCGACCGCTTCGCTGCACCAGGTGGCGGTCGGCAAGAACAGTACCGTCATCTTCCTCCACAAGGGCAACAGGATCAAGCAGCTGAATCAGAAACAGCTGAGATCGATTTTTACCGGCAAAACCAGGAACTGGCACCAGTTGGGCGGGCCCGACCGCGAAATTGTTGTTGTCTGGGATGGGACATCGGCAGCGGAGAATGAGGCCTTCATAAAAGGGATCCTCAAGGATGCCCCCATTGCAGCCAAGTTTCGCTCTGTCGGCAGTTTTGAAGAAGTCCGCAAGGTTGTCATGGAGACCCCCGGCGCCATCGGCATAGCCCCCAGCGGCTTCATCGCCCCCGGCGTCAAGGTGCCGAAGACACCGAAGGTAAGCTCGCCGGTCATCCTGGTGACAAAAGGCAACCCATCCCCCCTGACGGACAAACTTATCGGAATACTGAAAGATGCCGCATATATCCAGTAGCTTGTGCGGGTATAGCTGCAGGAACCTTTTTGACCACTGCACCGAGTGGAGTGACGACTATCATGAGCCAATCGACCATAGCCCTCAAAGTGGATGTTGACACCTATATGGGCACCCGTGACGGCGTTCCCCGACTGCTGGAGATCATGGAGTCGGCAGGGATCAGGGCCACCTTTTATTTTTCCATGGGACCGGATAATTCGGGCAAGGCGATCCGCCGCATCTTCACCAGGAAAGGGTTCCTGAAGAAGATGCTCCGCACCGGCGCCCCCTCCGCCTATGGCCTTAAGACGATGCTGTACGGGACTCTACTCCCGCCACCGATGATCGCCTCGGCGTTCCCCCACATCCTGCGCCGAGTAGCGGCAATGGGGCACGAGACCGGCATTCATTGCTGGGACCATGTAAAATGGCACGACCTGCTGCCGTGGATGCCGAAAAAAACCGTGGCCATGGAGATGGGGAGGGCCTTCGCCCTCTACGAGCAGATCATGGGCGAGCGCCCAAAAACGACCGCGGCGCCCGGCTGGACCGTTTCGGCCGATTCCCTGGAAATCCAGGATGCTTTGCAGCTCGCCTACTGCAGCGATTCCCGCGGCACCGCTCCATTCTATCCGGTATGGGGCAACAGGCGCTTTGCCACATTGCAGATTCCCACCACCTGGGCCACCATGGATGAATTGATCGGCGAGAACGGCATAACGGCCGAAACCATCAATGACCATTATCTTTCATGCCTCAAGCCGGGACTAAACGTCCACACCATCCATGCAGAGCTGGAAGGAGGGGTGTTGGCTGACCGCTTCGTCAATCTTCTGCAACGCCTGAAGGACCAACAGGTCCGCTTCATTACTCTGGCCGAAGCCGCTGCAGAATATGGCGCCCATGCAGCCGAAGCGGCTCTGGCCATGGGAGAATTGCCGGGCCGGGCCGGATCGGTAGCCCTGCAGCAATGACCCCCAGCGTCAACCTGGTTACCTTCCTTTAATCTTTCTATTGTTTTTTATCCTCCCTGATGGTAACGTATCGCAGTTTTTCTGAAGGAGCGGTCATGCCCGAATGCCTCGTGCGCTATTTCCAGATGGACAGCAAGGACCTGGTGTATCTCAAGTTCATCCTGGAAGCCTATGAAGGACTCGCCACCCTGAGCACCGAGGATGGTAAAAAGGGGGTCATTCGTATCGCCGTGCCCTGCGGGCTGGAAAATGAACTGGAAAAGCTCCTGCACGCCCTTCGTGCCGAAATCTCGTTCTGCGAGGTAGAGCCTCCACACTTCACCTCGTCCATTGAGTACCGTCCAGACTGCCGGGAGTACTCTCATGTTTGATCGTTTCGATTGCACCGCCATACTGCGCCGCGCCCTTTCCGGAGGGGGGGAGTTCGCCGATATCTATTTCGAAGAAGGAAACTCCACGGTCATCGTCTGCGAAGACGCGAAGATAGAGCGGGTTCTAGCCGGAGCCGACCGGGGGGTAGGCATCCGGGTCATTTCCGACCTGAGAACGGCATATGCCTACACCAACGAGATTAGCGAAGAGTCGCTTCTGGCACTGGCCGAAACGGTAAGTCGCGCCGTAAAGGGAAAGCGGTTCGAACAGGCAATCGACTTGACGCGCAAGAGGGTAGGCACCGGCTTTCCGATCCTCCTCCCGCCGGAGGGCATTCCGCTGCGGGAGAAAATCGCCACCGTCTCCGCCGCAGACCGGGCCGCACGCGCCCTGGACCGGAAGATACGCCAGGTAACGGCCATGTATCGCGACGGCACCGCCAGAACCCAGATTGTCAATTCCTGCGGCGAGTTTACCGAATCCGCCAGAACCGGCACCGTTTTTACGGTTCAGGCGGTGGCTGCTGAAGGCTCCCTGGTCCAGACTGGATACGAGGCGGTCGGCGGGGTGTACGGCTTTGAACTCCTCAGGACGAAACCCCCCGAAGAACTCGCTCTGGCCGCGGCAAAGCGCAGCCTGATGATGCTGGGCGCGCGGAAAGCACCGGGAGGTACCATGGCAGTGGTCCTTTCCTCCGAAGCGGGAGGGACCATGGTCCATGAAGCAATCGGCCACGGCCTAGAGGCGGATCTGGTCCAGGGGGGCATGTCGGTTTACGCCGGGAAAAAGGGAACCCAGGTTGCATCCCCTCTGGTTACCGTCATCGATGATGCAACCATTGCCAATGCCCGCGGCTCCTTTCCCTTCGATGATGAAGGGACCCCCGCCCAACGGTCAGTGCTGGTGGAAAACGGCATTTTGAAGGGGTACATGTACGATCGGCTATCCGCCATGAAAGACGGCTGCCGTTCGACGGGAAACGGCAGGCGGGAGTCCTATCAGACGAAACCCATTGCCCGTATGACCAACACCCTGATTGCGCCGGGCACCACCCCACCTGAAGAGATTGTCCGCAGCGTCAGGGAAGGGCTCTTCGTCAAAAAAATGGGTGGAGGCCAAGTCAATACGGTGAACGGCGACTTCGTTTTCGAGGTTTCGGAAGGGTACCTCATTTCGAATGGAGAGATCGGTGAGCCGGTCCGGGGAGCGACACTGACCGGCAACGGTCCCGATGTCCTCAACAGGATCACCATGGTCGGCACCGACCTGGGTTTCGGCATCGGCACCTGTGGTAAGGAAGGGCAGGGAGTTCCCGTTTCCGATGCCCAACCGACCCTCCTCATAGCGGAAATCACCGTGGGAGGCACCGCCTGATGTTCCCCTGTGCGCAAGTCACAAGGGACGAGGCGTCGACAAGCGCCGCTTTGCCCGATCCAGCGAGCCTTTTGGCAGCCCTAGAGGGGCATTCATTTCTCCGGGGCTACCACCTCTTGCTCTTCAGGAACAGGAGTGCCGTCCCAAACACCCTCGGCAGCTGGGAGCTGTGTACCGGCCTTGGCGCGTCCTCCTGCGCCGAAGGCCTCCCCCTCGCAATCTTCAACGAGATCCTCGACATTGCATGTATCGGCAACCGGCCGGCCACCTTGCGTTCTCCGGAAGGGCTGTTTATCTTTGCCGCTCCCTTTTCGCTGCCTGACGAAGCTCATTTCTGCCTGGTCGGAAGCGGCGTCAGGGATCAAGTACTGGACCTGGGAGGGGTCGAATCATTGGCGGCAATGACATCGCGGGACCCTGTTGAATTGCTTGAACTTCTCCAGAAATATCCTGTGGCAGGGAAAAAAGATGTGGAAGAGACGGCAGAGCGGGTCCTTCGTCTTATCAAGGAAGCAACCGAAAATGCGGTAGCCCCCGCCAATAATGTCCTGGATAAACTTTCGGCAGTGGCCGGTATCTGTGCAGAGATCGACAAAATAACCACCAGTGCTGCCGTCATCTCTCTTTTCCTCGACACGCTGATCATCGTTTTCGACCTGCCCCGTCTCGGGATCGTTTTCACCGGTAATGCCTGCCGTGAACTCTTCCCTGCCAGTGACTGGGAGCCCCCCCCTGCCGTGACCTGCAAAATCCTGCCGCACCGGCTCCACAATCTTTTCCCCGGAGAGGCTACGGGTAAGACATTTGTTCTGGGAAGCGAAATCGCCTCGGTTTTTCCGGAGCAGAATGCCGATATGGCCACCTGCCTGCAGTTTTTGGCTAAGGGAGATGACAGCGGACTGGTAGTCCTGCTGGACACGAAACTGGCGGAAGGCGACGTTTCGCTGATTGAGCTTGTCTGCAGCAGAGTGGCGACACGGCTGCAGCAACTGCTCCAGGCAGAGCAACTGCTCAGGGCCAAGAGCCAGTCCCAGAAGATGCTCGATCTGGTCAGCTCCATGCTGAAGATCGACGATCACAACGAGCTCTACGACACCCTGCTCAATGCGGCCACCGGGCTCGTCGGCGCCGCCAGCGGCTCATTCATGGTCATGGACAAAAACGGCGAAGACCTGCATATCGAAGCGGTGAGGGGTATCAATTCCCATCTGGCAAAAAGTTTCACCGTCAAAGTCGGCGAGGGGATCGCCGGCAAAGTGGCTGCAGGAGCTGCTCCCCTTATGATCGACAATATCGAAAGCGATGTGCGCACGGCCAGGTTGAACCGGTCCCGCTTCAGGACCAAATCCTTCGTCTCCCTCCCTTTCAGCTACAACCGGCAAGTGATCGGCGTCTTGAATATCGCCGACAAGGAAAACGGTAATACCTTCGACGAGAACGATCTTGAAACCCTTTCCTCCTTTGCCGATCATGTGGCGGGGGTGGTTCATCACGCAAAGGCAAAGGCAACCTGGAAATGCTGCCCATCGACGATGGTCGTCGATCCGCTGACAGGGCTTTATAACCGCAGTTTTCTGCTCAGAAGGATGCAGGAAGAGGTCAGCCGCTGCAAAAGGCAGAACAGGAATCTGGCTCTGCTCCATATTGAGGTGCTTGGTTCCCGAGATGCGGGGGACAAGACGATGAAAGCCGTTGCCGATGTGCTGGGAGGAATGTTGCGGGAGATGGATGTCGTTGCCCGGTGCGGTGAACGTTCCTTCAGTATCATGCTGCCCGATACGGGTAAAAAGGAGTCGAGACTGGTGGGGGAAAGAATAAGGGCAAGGGTCGCCCCATCCCTTCTTCAACAGGATTGCACCCTGACAGCTGATGCCTGTGTCGCCCTCGGCATAGCTGCTTTCCCCGAAGACGGAAAAAATGTCGAGGCTCTGGTAACGGCAGCAGAAAATGATATATTTCTCGCCTCCGCTTCAGACACGG
Organism: Geotalea sp. SG265; assembly: GCF_022808985.1. Classification (GTDB taxonomy): domain Bacteria; phylum Desulfobacterota; class Desulfuromonadia; order Geobacterales; family Geobacteraceae; genus Geotalea. Next base: position 107,907 of record NZ_JAKZFT010000002.1, read on the forward strand.
TTGCCACCGCTCCCGGCGTGACACTTCCCTCCACCAGTGAAACCGCTGCTGAGTTGCCGGCAGACAAAGGCATCATGCATCACGATGCAAGACAGCTCCTCCCTCTGCTCCACAACCGCCCATATGGGGATAGTCGGCCAAATGCTCGGCCAATTCCTCGTCCGTATAGCGGTTGGCCCTATGAGCAATCAGAACGGCAGAAATAGCGATAGGCAGGGTGAAGATGAAAATGCCGGTCATGGCCATCAGCCGCTCGCCAATCAGGAAGGTTATGGTCAGGTTGAAGACGATAACGGACAGATAGAGCACCGGTCCATAAAGCGACCGGAAGGGAAGAGCGCATGCACCTTTCGGTTTTTTGCCAGGTGCCCCGGTTCGGGCATCGATCCGTTGCAGAGCGAAGATCATCACCATGCTGACGAGAAACCAGCCCGCATAGTTGGAAAACGGGACACCGAAGTGATAGCCAGCTTCCCGATACCCGTAAATCTTCCCCAGAAACCAGCGGTGCCCCTGCAAGGCAACCGGATCGATGATTATGTCGAGAAATACCTGAAATAGCGACCCCAGCAGCAATACCGGGAACGATTTGCGAATGGAGCGCGTTTCCAGGGTGACGATGTCCCCACGGCAGGCTTTGATGGGGGAGACAACCAGCAGCGCGGTGGTATAGCTGCAGTAGGCGAGGAATACATAGGAGAGGGAATCGAAAAAGGGAACACCGGAAATCCAGAGCTCCTTTCCCTTGGTGGCCTCGATATAGTAGTACCAGCCATAGGGGAAGCCGGTATTTATGGAGCAGAACTCGGAAAGAAATGACATGCCGTAGCCTGCTGCCGCGAAATATAACGTCTTGCGCCACCCCAGGTGAGGTACCGCCGCCACCAGAAAGGCGGCAAAGAAAGCAAAGACATAGGGACGCATTGTTACCGTGCCCACTGCAATGGAAAGAACATCGTCCATTAATCCCTCCCCCACAAGAAAAATGGCGCTTTGACCGCGCCATTTTTCACTTATTTTTCACTAGCCCGATAACAATTTCTTTTAGAAAAGCGTGCCGATGACGCTCCCCAGAACCTGGATCGGCCCGGTGTCCCCCAACCCGTCCATGGCCTTTTCCGCCTTTTTCAGGGTGGCGGTCGTATCCCGGTACAGCTGGTCTTCGTTGACCAGTTTACCCAGTGTGCCTTCCCCGTCGTTTATCTTGCGAGTGATCTCCTTGATGTTCTTTGACGCATCCCGCACCTCATTATAAAGGGCCTCGTCGTTGACCAGCTTGCCCATGGTCCCTTCGCCCCGGTTGATCTTGGCGGCGATATCCTTGACGTCCTTCATGCTGTCGTTGATCCTTGCCATGGCAGACCGGGCATCGCTGTACAGGAGGTCATCGTTGACCAGTTTGCCGATGGTGCCTTCTCCCTTGTCGATTTTGAAGGCAATGCTTTTCAGGCTGCCGGAGGCATCGCGAAAATTGTCATAGAGCAGCTTGTCGTTGAGCAGCATGGCCAGCGCCCCATCTCCCCGGTCGAGCTTGGTGGTGATGCTGTTGATGTTGGCAATGGAGCTCTTCAGGTTGGTGCGGTTGTCGTCGAGAATGGCGCTGATCTTGCCCATGACCTCGTTTTGGTTGTCGTTCAGCTGAGTGATGAGCACCTTGGCATCCTTGACCACCTCGCTGACGTTATCGACGATAATGTCGATATTGGCCACGTCCCGCCCTTGCACCGTCCCCCCCGGGGGGAGAACCGGTGCACCAGGCGACCCGAAGGAAATGCCGAGGAACTGCCCTCCGAGAAGGTTCGTCAGGCGCAGAGTGGCGACCGAATCGGTTTTGATCTTGGTGCCAGGCTTCACCTGAAAATCGATCTGGACCTTTTCCTCAAGAACGGTGATCCTATCGATCTTCCCCACGTCCACCCCTGCCAGGCGCACGGGATCCCCCACCTTGAGCCCGGTTATGCTGGTGAGAAAGGTCTTGTACATGATCTTTTTTTCGAAGGGATTCCATTTCTCCCCCACTTCCAGCATGAAGCCGAACAGAATCAGTCCTATGATAAAAAAGATGCCTACTTTTTTTTCAACTGAAATCGCCATCGGCTGGACCTCCAGTAAAAACAAGCAAAAATGACTGCGATGAATTCTTACATCAAAAGCCTGGTGAGGAAATAGTCGGCCACCAGGATGAGCATGAAGGACAATACCACCGATCGTGTCGTCGAGATGCCGATCCCTCGGGCTCCCCCCGAGGTCTTGAATCCAACATAGCAGGAAACTAGCGCAACAATGGCGCCGAAGACAAAGGCTTTGATCAGTCCGTTGCCGATCTCGTGAAACTTCAAGGCTGCCGTCAGACTGTCATAGTAGGTGGAATAGGAAACGAAAATTTTTGGATGCAGATTGCTGATGATGGCGCCACCGATGATGCCGATGCAGTCGGAATAGATAACGAGGGCGGGAACACAGACGATACAGGCAATGAAGCGGGGCATGGCAAGATAGCGGACCGGGTTGATGTCCAGGGTTTTCAGGGCATCGATCTCCTCGTAAACCTTCATAACGCCAAGTTCCGCAGCCATTGCCGATCCGACCCGACCCGCCACGAGAAAGCTGGTCATGACTGGCCCCAGCTCCCTGACCATGGAGTGCCCCACGATGGCACCGATGATGTCCTGGCTGCCGTACTTGTTGAGCTCGACGCCGGTCTGAAGCGCCAGAACCATACCGACGAAGAAGGCCATGACCGAGGCAACCGGCAGCGTCTCATAGCCGATTATGGCCATCTGGGCAAAGATGCTGGCCATGTTGCGCGGCGCCTCCCGGAAAAAGTAGACCGTCTGGCCCAAAAGAATCAGCATTTCGCCGATGATCTCGTGGAACACGATGATCCTTTTACCTATTCTGTCAATGGCACCAGCCATCATTGCATGCTCCTTGGCGTCGCAGTCGCCTCTGTCTTGCTCTTTGCAGCAGTGTTTCCCCAACTGAAGCCGAAGGGAAGCCATAACAGCCGCAGCTGCTTCGCTCCATCGCTGTTCCGATATCCCACCAGCCCTTTGAGTAGTTTCAGATCGCTCATTCTGCTGCCGGACTGGAACTGAACGAGCGGAAAGAGCTCGTATGCTACGGCACCATCACGAACCTCATGCCAATAGAGGTTCCAGAGGAACGACACTGCTGAATCCCCGGCGTCATTCCAGCGCTGGTGATAAATCCGCCACAGGGGCGCCCAGTTCTTCTCTATCCCTTCCCTGTCCAACACGGGTTCCACCGGCGCGGGCAGGGTCAGGGACTTAACCCCGCGGGTATCCTTCCTGTAAATATAGAGCGGCCAGAAGGCCATGCGCCGCCGTTCGCCGCCGTCTTTGGACCAGGTCTCCCTGCTGTCCGAATAGAGAAAGAAGAGCACCCGGTCCAGGTCTTGGCTGTAAGAGGCGGAGCGGATTTCCTCGTGTCTCAGCAGCGGCCACATGAACCAGCGTTTAAGGTATTCTCTGCCCCGGTCAATGGAGTAGAACGGAAGCATCCTCGTCTCATTCTTCTTGCTGCCGCGCACGGTCAGCCAGAAGGGCCAGAAGTAATCCACCTCATGCTGATCCTCGACAAGATCATCCGTGTAGCTGAAAAAAGGCCAGAGGTATGACCGTGACACCTTCTGAGGCGAGTCGGTGGCCGAATAAAGGGGAAGTACCGACAGTTTGTGGGTCGGGTTATCCGTATTCAGCCCCTGGTCCTCCACGAAGATAAAGGGCCAGAGGGCGAAATGTCTGCGGTAGGAGCCTTCCTTGGCAGCCTGCCCATAAAGAGGCCAGAACTGGAAGCCGCTCTCACGGTCGCCCCGGATCGTGGAAAAGAACGGATAAAGGTAATTGCGGGTGGTGGTACCTTTTTTTACCGTCCTGCCATAAAGGGGGAAGAGTACGTAATGGTACTCGTCTCGCCAGAACCGTTCATAGATATCACCATAAAACGGAAAAACGGAGGTGTACGGGCCGTATTTTTCCGACCTTCCACTGATGTAGAAGGGAAAGAACATGGAGTCATGCTCCCGTTCCGGCTCATTTTTGCGGTAGGTGTTGCTCTGCACCAGCTTCAGGACCTGGAAGGTGGTTGCCTCGGAAGAGACAGTCCTGGATGCCAGAGGATACAGGTAATCGGTCGAGCTGGTTTCGTTCTGCGGGTTCGCAGTCCGGTAAAGCAGCGGCCGAACGGCGGTGTCGTGATCATCCTTGTTCTGCTGGAACTTTAAAAGCGGGCCCAGCAGGGAAAGGTTGCGGTAGTGGTCCTTCGGGCTGTCCCGGTAGTCCACCAAAGGCCATAAGGTGAAGATCGTCCCCGTATCGGCACCGTTGTCGCCGGTCCCGGCGAACACAGCCGTTGCCATGATCAGCAAGAAAAAAACGACAACTATGGCTGTTTTTATATTATGCATACCCCTCCGGGAGGATGCCCTTTTCCCGGGCGAAGTGAGTACGATAACCCGGCAGGGAGACTGGGAATATTATCCTCATGAACAAAGGTTAGTCAACAAAAAAGACCCGGCGAAGGCGGGTCTTTTCGGTACAAATCAAGTGACGGAGCCGAATCAGTACTTGCTGTCGGCGTAGTCGACCCAGCCTCCGGCAAGAACGAGGGCTTTATCGAAGGGAGAAATCTCAAAAGACAGCACGTGCTGTTTTCCTCCTCCGTTGGCGGTAATTTTCTGGGCTTCGATGTCCACCGCTATGGCAGCGTCTTCACACCCGGCATAACCGAAAAGAAGATCCAGCCCCTCTTTCGGCAATTCGATGGCTGCCATACCGCAATTGAACATGTTCTGGCGAAAGATCCTGGCAAAGGATTCGGCGATGACGACATTGATATCGTTCACTTCGAATACCCACGGTGCGTGCTCACGGGAGGAGCCACAGCCAAAATTGGCGCGGCTGACGATGACCCGAGCACTGGAGGTTTTCTCCCCCTTTGGATCGAACCCCGGCAGCTTGAGGTCCTCCAGAATGTATGGTCTCAAATCCTGCTTGGTAATCTCGGTCAAGTATTTGGCAGGGATGATCTCGTCCGTGTTGATGTCGGAGCGGTCAAGAAAGAGCGCTGGGCCTGCAAAGCTTTTCATATATTTCTCCCTCACTGATTATAGATATTTTCTCGGATCGGCGATCTTACCTTCGATGGCGGTAGCCGCCGAAGTCGCGGGTGACATGAGGTGCACCATTCCCCCTTTGCCCATGCGCCCCATAAAATTCCGGTTGGTGGTGGAAGCGCAGACCTCCCCTTCCGCAAGGACTCCATTGCTCATCCCCAGACAGGCGCCGCAGGTGGGATTGGTTACACAGAAACCCGCCTCCATGAAGACGGCAATCAGCCCCTCATTTAGGGCATCGCGGTATATCTTTGGCGTAGCAGGCGAGAGGATGGCGCGAACCGACGGGGCGATTTTCTTTCCTTTGAGAATCGCTGCTGCAACACGCAGATCCTCAAGGCGGCCATTGGTGCACGAGCCCAGGTAGACCTGATCGACGGGGGTACCGGCAATTTCACCGATGACCTTAACCTGATCCGGCTTATAGCCGAAGGTGACCGCCGGTTCGAGGGCTGACACATCGATGTCCACCACACGGTCGTAGACGGCGTCGTCATCTGACCACCACTTTTTGAATGCCGCCAGAGCAGCCTCCCGTGAGGCATACTCCTTCTCGATGAAGGGCCACAGGTAATCCACCGTCACCCCGTCAGGCATGCAGATACCAGATGTTCCGCCGGCCTCTATGGCCATATTGCACAGCGTCATCCGCGACTCCATGGTCATCGCGTCTATCACCGGGCCGCGGAACTCCATCACCCGGTCGGTAGCGCCGTTGACCGTAAGGGTGCCGATGACATGGAGGATGACGTCCTTGGCATAGACCCCTTTGGGAAGCGTGCCGTTGAGATTGATCCGAATGGTCTTCGGTTCGCGAAAGGCACAGACCCCTTTAAGAATCCCCACCTCCAGGTCGGTAGTGCCGACACCGGCAGCAAAAGCCCCAAAAGCGCCGTGGGTGCAGGTATGGGAATCACCCATAATGACCGTGTAACCGGGACGGATATAGCCCTTTTCAGGAAAGAGCGCATGGCAGACACCGTTGGCACCGATATCGAAGAAATCGGGGATGGCGTGCCGGCGTGCCCAGTCACGCAATATCTTGGCCTGGGTGGCGGTCTTGCTGTCCTTGCTCGGAGTCACGTGATCGATAACCGCTTTTATCTTGCCGGGATCGAAGACCCGGTCTTTTCCCCTGGCCATCAGGTCATCAATGGCTATGGGGGTGGTGATTTCATGACACATGACAACATCCAGCTTCAAAACCCTGGTTCCCGCAAAGGGTTCATCCACCAGGTGCGACGTGAATATCTTCTCGGCTATGGTCATTCCCATAAAAATGCATCCTTTCAATGAGTAACGTTGCGTTGCGCCCGTAATGTAAACAAATACCACGAACAAATCAATTTAATATTTGTTCAATAATAGTAAACATTTGCCTAACATCCGAGCAAATGATATATTGTCTTAATTTAAAAGGAACCCATATGCAACTGAGTTTCAATAGAACGAATGAAGCGATAGATGACGCAATAGATACCCTCATCGGGATAGCCGGGGATATTCATCATCGGGAAATTGTCCGGGAAATGATTATTTCGGCGCTTAAGGCGGGGCAGGATACGGACTATCTTGCCGATTTGAAGCTTCTCAGCAACACCATGAAGGAGATGCGTTACACCAACAAGGTGTTCGGACCGTATCGACACAAGACCAAGGTTACCATCTTCGGCTCGGCCAGGACTGAACCCCATGAGGACGCATACCGGAAATGTGTCAGGTTCAGCAGGCTGCTTGCCGACAAGGGCTACATGATCATCACCGGCGGCGGCCCCGGCATCATGCAGGCGGGCAATGAAGGCGCCGGAGGCGAGAATTCCTTTGCCGTCAATATCAGGCTACCCTTCGAACAGGCCCCCAACCCGTTCATGCTGGAAAACCCCCGCCTGATTACCTATAAATATTTCTTCAACCGCAAGGTCGCCTTTGTCAAGGAAGCAGATGCCATTGCCGTCTTTCCAGGAGGATTCGGCACCTTGGACGAGGCGATGGAAGTTTTTACCCTGATCCAGACCGGCAAGACCTCGCCCAAGCCCCTTGTCCTCATTGACGATGAGGATGGCTACTGGGAGCAGTGGTTCATTTTCATCAAGGAACGCATGCTGGGCAGGGGCTTCATTTCTGCCGAGGATTTCTCCATTTTCACCATTACCCGCAGTGAAAAGGAAGCGGTCAGCGTCATCGAGGAGTTCTACCGCAATTACCATTCTCTGCGGTTCGTCAATGGGCGATTGATTGTCAGACTCAACAAGGAACTTACCAGGGCAAACCTCGACGAGTTGGAAAAGGAATTTCCCGAACTGCACCATGCCGGCACGAAAATCATCGCAACAGCCCCGCTGCAGGAAGAGCAGGATGAGCCGGACCTTCTTGAGCTCCCCCGCATAACTTTCCAGTTCGACCACCAGCACTACGGCCTGTTGATGGCATTCATCGGCAGAATAAACATGTTTTAAAAAATACGGGCAAAGCTCTTGACAAAGTAATTACATACTGTTAATTTTACTTTGCGGCAAGTTTCGGAAGTTCGTTTGTCGATGGTCGATGGAAACACACAAAGCTCCGACTTTGACGTTTTTCCTGCCCAAGACTCCGGAAACTGCAGTATTAACATGATCCGGCAGAGACCCGGAGGCAACAAAAGGAGGCAGTAAAAATGGCACAGGGCAAAGTAAAATGGTTCAATGATGCAAAGGGATTCGGATTCATCGAGCAGGAAAATGGGGAAGATGTGTTTGTACATTTCTCTGCCATAGTGGGAGAGGGCTTCAAATCGCTTACCGAAGGTGAAGCGGTCACCTTTGACGTCACCAATGGTCCCAAAGGCCTGCAGGCAGCAAACGTCAAGAAAATCTAAGCAGAGCCCATATAGATCAAACTAAAAAACCTCGCTTTCGCGAGGTTTTTTAGTTTGCGTCGTGAAACGAAGCAAAAAGCTTTCTGAAAAAGAGCTTAAAATTTGATTCGGCGCCATACATCCACAACTTTGCCCAGTATTTTCAGCTTGCTGTCCTTTTTGAAGGGGGCGTAGGAACGGTTGTCCGGCGACAGGAATATATCAGCACCGACAACCCGGTAGCGCCTCAGGATGGCTTCTCCCCACCGATTGTTCACCAGAACGATATCCCTGTTTTCGATCTCGCTTTCTGTGGAAATAATCACCAGATCTCCATCACAGATGGTGGGTGCCATAAAATCACCGGCTGAAAATATGGCATAGGAACCTTCGGTCCCCTGTGGCAGGGAGAGGTACTCGCAAATATCCTCCTTTACGAAAAACTGGGGAAAATCCTGGGGTATCTTTTTGAAGAGAGGCACATCCGAGGAACGCGCCGCCTTGGGGTGCGATGTGCGGAACTGCTCCCCCTGCCCGGTCTTGAGCCACCCACTGTTGATCCCGTAGGTGTGGCACAAGGCGATTATCAGGGTGTCGGAAATATTTTTCTTACCCCGTTCGACACCGCTGAGAAAACCCTGAACAATTCCTAGTGAATCGGCGAACTCTTTTTGCGTCATGCCTTTGGACTGGCGAATCTCCTTAATACGCAAGCCCAGCTTATGGTTCGTTTCCTTTTCAGACATACTCTTCCTTAGACAGTTTACATAATCTTGACAGCGTATCTCTCAGTTAATATACTCATGCGAAACATAGCTCACAGCAATATTTATAATCCGTTCCCCCTGATGATGCAACGCAAAAATCAACGCTGAAATGCTGGTATTTTTAGTTGTATTATGTCTTTGATATCGTTTGTTTGCAGTTCGGCACGCATCTGGCACTAAGCTTTATGGGAGAGCCTTCGGCCATGGTAGAAAATGCTCAAGAAGCCCCACCGGCTGAACTGCTGGCAAAACTCAAAAGCTATCCATTTCTAGCACAGTACAATCTTAATCTTTTTTGCCTAAAAAAAGATTCCTCTGCGGCTGATGAGTTCCTACCCTGCGGTTCCATCGTTCAGGACGCTCTCAGCAATGAAATCGGTCTGAATTTTATCGGGCGTTCGTTGAAACCGGAACTGCCCGCAAAGAAAACCGCCGTGTATAGATACAACGGGGGCTTTTTAAGTTTTGTCGTATCCTTCAACATTGGCGACACCGATTTTTGCCTGGTCGGCAACGGCGTAAGAGACAAGCTGATCGACTTTTGGCAGCTGGAGCGGCTGTCGAGGGCTGACAAAGTCGATGTTTTTTCCCTCCTTAGCCAACTGGAAAGGCTACCTGTAGCAACCGTCCACGAACTGGAAGAGTTAGCCGAGCATATCCATGAGATGCTGCCGGCATTGCACCCGGGGGAGATGTATCAGTCTCTGTACGATCAGACGGTGAACCGTCTTGCAATGGTCGTCGGTCTTCTTGAACAAATGGACGAGCTGAAATCGGTAAACGACCTCGTATCGTTTACTACTGAACTGCTCGCCTTTGTCTTTCATTTCCCCAAAGTCGCCCTGGCACTGCTTGATGCAGATAGGGGAACCTACTCCTTTGTCGGTCAAATGGGACTGGAAAGAGTCGAGGACATTGCCAAAGACCGGCTGGGAGAACTTTTAACAAAGGACCATATAAAGAAACCTCTGAATTTTGACGAGGAAACGGCGGCATTATTCAGCGGAGTGAGCGCCCAGAACGTCACCTTATTCCCGCTGAAAGCCGAGGGCAGTCACATAGGCTTTATTTCCCTTTTCGACAACGAACCGCAGGCTGTGGATGCCTTGCTGGTGGAACTTTTAGCCGCCAAGGCCGCAGCCAAGATAAGACAGCTGAAGAAGGAAACGGAGCATCTGCAGTTGAATGCCTTGTCGAACAGGCTCTTATCCGTGACCAATACCCTCCTCTTTGCCGAGAACAAGGAGGAACTCTACAAGACCATACTGGAACTGGCAGCGGACCTGCTCAACTCAACCCAGGGCTCCATCATGCTCATGGACAAAAGCGGTGAAAACCTGCATATCGTTTTTACCATGGGTATGAGCCTTAATCTAGCCCAATGCATGACGGTCAAGGTGGGCAAAGGCATAGCCGGCAAGGTGGCAAAAACAGGCATTCCACTGCTGGTCAACGATATTGAAAAGGACACCAGGATCGGCATCAAAAACAGGCCTCGTTTCAAATCCAAGTCCCTCATCTCCATTCCCCTCAAGCTCAAGGACAAAACCATCGGCGTCCTCAATCTCTCCGACAAGGGAGACTTGGGAGTCTTCACCGAATCCGACAAGGACCTTCTCACCTCCTTTGCCAATCTTGCATCGCTGATAATCGAAAGGACACTGGTCATTGAGGAATCGGTCATTTTCGAAAAGATGGCGGTAACCGATGCTCTGACAGGCCTTTATAACCGCCGTTTCCTCAAAAATCGCCTCGAAGAGGAATTGACCCGCAGCATCCGCCAAAAGCTCAACCTGACAATATTGTTCATAGATCTGGATCATTTCAAGATTTATAACGACCTGTGCGGCCATATTGCCGGTGATGAGGTATTGCGAAAGACCGCTGCCATAATCAAGGCATCGCTGAGGGATATGGATGTGGTTGCACGCTATGGGGGAGAAGAGTTCTGCGCCATTCTGCCCGGCACTTCGAAAATGGAGTCTCTGGCGGTAGCGGAACGCATCCGTGCAGGCATTGAAAGAGAAGTTTTCCCCGAAGAGGAAAATCTTCCCTTGGGGAGGCTTACCACCAGTATCGGCGTCGCGTCATTCCCGGAAGACGGGCACACCTTCACTTCACTGGTTCATGCAGCCGATGTGGCTTTGTATGAGGCCAAGACCGTCGGGAGGAATACTGTCGTCGTAGCCCGTCATGTCATGGATAAGGACTGATGCGGCAAGAAGATCAGGTGCCGTTTTTTCTCAACCGGTAACAAGTGCCGGCATTGTCGAGGGCAATGGCTGCATAGGTTGCAAGGGTTGTCACAAAATCCACCTCTATCTCGCTGAACATAGTGCCGCCAGGGCGTCCGGATATATTCACCACCCCCACGACGCGATCCTTGATCTGCAACGGCACCGACAGTATTCCGGGCGTGCTGAACAGGTCGCCGCTGGTATCCTCCTCGAGGAGCCTTACGGTAAGCGATGCGGGGATGTCCGATTCAATGGAAAGCGGCTTGTTGTTGGCAGCAACCAAACCGGAGATGCCTTGATCCTTGTGCATGCTGAAGGTCTTGGCAAAGACATGATCGATACCGACGCAGACCTTCATGGAAAACCTGGCCCCCGTCCTGTCCAACAGCAGCAAATACCCTTTTTCCGCCTTCAATTGTGCCACCGCATTCTCCACCAGCTTTCGCAGAATAGTGCCGATGTCCGTAATGGAAGCCAGGGCGGCGCAGGCAGAATTCAGTGCCCGCATCATCTGCAGGGTCTCTTCCAGGGCAAGATTCTTTTCGGAAAGGTCACGGATCAAGCGCCGGTTTTCAATCGTGAGCGATTGTTTCTCCAAAGTCCTCGCAACAACGTTGTAGAGAATGGCCTCGTCATCCAGAGGTTTGACGATATAGTCGTATGCCCCCAGTCTGAGTGCCTTTATGGCGGTGAAGGATGAAGCGTTGCTGGAAATTATCACCACGTCCGTTTCCGGCTTCATTTCCTTTGCCAGCTTGAGCATGTTCAGGCCGCTCATCCCCGGCAATATAATGTCAGTCAACACCATGGTGAACTCTTCTGCCTGAAAAAGCCTGATCGCTTCCTCTCCAGAGGAGGCGCAGGTCACCCGGTACCCCTTTTTCAGCAGCAGGCTGCAGATCATTTTCTGAAATGAAGGGGAATCATCGACTACCAGTATATGGGGTGAAGAATTGGTCATGGGGGCTCTCGCCGAAGGTGAATAAAAGGCGACGAAATGGTAGTTCAAGCATGTTCAAAAAGCAACAGAAATGAAGGCGTTGGAGGTCTGCCTCCGGCAAGGCCCCGGCCAGAAAAGCTTTGACAACGGTTAAGTCTTTCCTATAGTATTGGCCAAAATCGAGCCGAGGTCTGGTAATGGAAGCAGCACTTGCCCTTATAGGGGAAGATCTTATAAATGTAGAGTTACAGTTCAAAAAGGATCTTGAGTCGGATGTCCCGCTCATACGCAAGGTTGGGGAATACGTTCTCGCCAGCGGCGGCAAAAGGATCCGGCCGGCTCTGTTGCTGCTTTCGGCAAAATTGTGCGGTTATACCGGGACCAGGAATGTGGCCCTGGCCAGCGTCATCGAATTTATCCACACCGCAACGCTTCTCCACGACGATGTTGTCGACAATGCCAATCTCCGCCGCGGCATAGCTTCCGCCAATACCTTGTGGGGCAACGAAGCGTCGGTTCTTGTGGGCGATTTCCTTTTTTCCAAATCCTTTTCGCTCATGGTCGCCGACGGAGATCTGAATATACTGAAGATACTCTCCGGCGCTACCACCATCATCGCCGAAGGAGAGGTACTGCAGCTGATCTGCACCAGCGACTTGAACCTGACTCTTGAACGGTACGTGGAGGTGGTAAAGGCAAAGACCGCCATTCTTTTATCGGCGGCATGTCAGGCGGGGGCCGTTCTCGGACAGGCGTCTCCCCGGCATGAGGCGGCACTGAAAGAGTTCGGCATGGACCTGGGCATCGCCTTCCAGCTCATGGACGACACCCTGGATTATGTGGCCAGTGAAGAGCAGTTCGGCAAAAGCATCGGCCATGATCTTGAGGAAGGGAAAATAACGCTTCCCCTGATCCACACTCTGGAACGGTGCACTGCGGAAGAACGAAAGCAGATCGGTGCCATCATCGAAAAAGACCTGCTAGAAGACCACGATTTCTCAACGGTCTTGCAGCTGGTGGAAAAATATGACGGCATCAACCATACCGTCGCCGTTGCCAACGAATTTGTTACACGCTGCAAGAGCCATCTCGAAGTGTTCCCCACATCACCTGAGAAGGATGCCCTTCTGGGGCTTGCAGAGTACGTCCTGACCCGCGTCAAATAGCAACTTTCACAGCTAAAACACAATCCCCTTTTCCCCCTTTCCCCCCACCGGCCACACGGAACGATCTCCTTTCTTGGCATAGATACTGCTTTTTTGAATTAATTGTTTCTATCATCAAGAGGGACTGTACAAATGTCCGAAGTTCAACTAATCCATCAGACGCACATGGAACTTGACGGCGCACAATACCAGATCATGGTCTTTTGTCGCAAAGAGGGCAGCTATTTTGCCCAGACTTTTTTCGACGATGACGACATCATCATAAGCGACGGACCGACCATGCTCGAAGCACTGAAAAAGCACGAAAGACTTCTCCCCCTTGCCGTCGTTTCCAGGCAACTGAGAAGGTATCCTTCCAAACCCAGGACCACAAGGGTCTGACAGTTATCCTGCCCCGGAAATCTCCTTCCCATGGCATTTCCTGCAGGTAAACCTTGCTTTCCATCCCCACATCATTTAGAAATATCCTCCATGCGACACATCAAAAACATCCGCATCCTCATTGCAGCATCCTCCATCCTCGGCATCAGTCTGCTCCATTACCTTACGCCGCTGCACCTGCCGATGCTGCACGACGTCTTCCAGAGGCTTTATTATCTCCCTATCATTCTGTCGGGGCTGTGGTTCGGCTTGCGTGGCGGCCTGATCGCCTCACTTGCCGTCAGTGCCATGTATGTTCCGCACATCATCTTTCAATGGGGCATTCATCCCTCCCTGGAGTTGGAAAAATATCTGGAAATCATCCTTTACAATGTGGTCGGAGGGGTTACCGGCCTGCTTGCCCAGCGTGAGGAAGCACGGCGGGAAGAGCTGGAAAGAACGGCAAAGGGACTCGAAGAATCCTACCGCAAGCTCCATGAGCAGGCCGACCTGCTGATCAAAACGGAGGAGCAACTGAGGCGGTCGGAACGGCTCTCGGCCCTGGGAGAGCTGTCGGCGACACTTGCCCATGAGGTAAGGAACCCTCTGGGCTCCATCAAGGGAACAGCCGAGATCCTCAAAGACAGCTTCACCCCCGGCGAAAAGAAATATGAGTTTCTTGAGATCCTGCTGAAGGAAGCGGATCGGCTGAACCGGGTTGTCGAGGATTTTCTCGGCCTCGCCGCTCCGGTACGGGTGGAGCAGAATAGATGTGATATAATGTTGGAGCTTCGTGAGCTGATTGCATTCATTTCCGCCGAAGCAGCATCAATGGGAGCGAAAGTCAGGCTGCAGCCTGCAGACATTCCGCCGATCAGGGGAGACCGGGAAAAACTACGGCAGGTTTTCCTGAACCTGCTGATGAACGCCCTGCAGGCGGCAGGAAACGGCGGAGAAGTCTTGGTCACTGCCGTCGGTCCTCTCCATGCAGGTAAAAACCAACCGCTCGTGGAGATTTCTTTTGCCGATAACGGCAGCGGAATCGACCAGGAATTGCTCGACAAGATCTTTCAGCCGTTTTTCACCACGAAACGGGGGGGTACGGGCCTGGGCCTCGCCATAACCCAGAAGATCATCCAAAGCCACGGCGGTACCATCAGGGTCACCAGCACCAAAGGGGAAGGAGCGACCTTCACCGTGAGCTTACCCGCCTAAACAAACGAGGGCTGCATAGCAACAATGACGGCAAAAATACTTCTCATTGACGACGACACCTCTCTGCGCCGGGTCCTGGAATACAATCTCCAGGAAGAAGGATACGAGGTGATCACCGCAGTCGACGGCGAGAGCGGACTGGCACTTTTTGCCGAACACGCTCCGTCCCTGGTCATTACCGACCTGAAGATGCCCGGTATCAGCGGTTTTCAGGTCCTCTCCGCCGTCAAGGAGCGGTCTCCGGCAACACTGGTTATCGTCATTACCGCCTTTGGCGCCATCGACACCGCCATCGAGGCCATGAAACTCGGTGCCCACGACTACATCACCAAGCCCTTCAACCGTGATCAGTTGAAGCTGGTGGTGAAAAAGGCACTGGAACTGCGCGGCCTGACCGAAGAGAACCGGCTCCTCAAGGAAGAGCTGACTGAGCGCGCGGAATTCAGGAACATTGTCGGCATCTCACCGGGGATGGAACAGGTCTTTCATGTTGTCAGAAAGGTAGCCGATACGGACGCAACGGTCCTCATAACGGGAGAATCCGGCACTGGCAAGGAACTGGTGGCGAAATCGATCCATTCTCTATCGTCCCGCCGCAGTTGCCCCTTTGTACCCATAAACTGTGCCGCCATCCCGAGGGAGCTTCTGGAGAGTGAATTGTTCGGGCATGTGAAGGGAGCATTTACGGGGGCAATACGGGACAAGACCGGTAAACTGGAGACAGCCGACGGCGGCACGCTCTTCCTGGACGAAGTGGGCGAGCTGCCGGTCGATCTGCAGCCAAAGCTCTTGCGCGCCCTGCAGGAAAGGGTCGTGGAGCCGGTGGGGGGGACATCGCCGCGCAGGATCGATATTCGCGTCATTGCCGCCACCAATGTGGATCTGGAAAAGGCAATCGAAGAAGGCTCCTTTCGCGAAGACCTGTTTTACCGCCTCTCGATTATTCCGGTCCATCTACCCCCTCTGCGGGAGCGGGCCGACGACGTGCTGCTGCTCATCAAGCATTTTGCCGCCAAGCATGGCGGAACTGGGGTCAGCTTTACACCGAAAGCCCTGGAAGCCCTGAAGCGCTACCACTGGCCCGGCAATGTGCGAGAGCTGGAAAACACCATCGAACGTCTGTTGATCATGCGCAACGGCGACACCATCGATATCGGCGACATCCCTGCGAAGATTCTCGGCACGAAGAAAGCCCCGGAGGGGGGGATCATCAACCTGCCCGAATCGGGTTATTCCCTGGAGCAGCTCGAACGGGAGATCGTCGTCGAGGCGCTTGAAAGGAGCGACTGGAACCAGACTGCCGCCGCACGGTTTCTGCGCATCCCCCGCCACACCCTCATCTACCGGATGGAGAAGTACAACATTACGCCACAGGAGCGAAAAAAATGAAGAAGGTCTTTTTTGCAACCTTGATACTCTGCGCACTGCTCGCTGCATGTACACGCGGCAGCGAACCGGCCATCGAAGGAAAAGCCGCTCCCGATTTCACCCTGCAAGATCTCTCCGGCCGTCAGGTCCAGCTTTCCCAGTTCAAGGGCAAGGTGGTCTTTCTCAATTTCTGGGCAACCTGGTGCCCCCCCTGCCGGGAAGAAATTCCTTCCATGATGAAACTTAACCGTGACATGGCGGGTAAGCCTTTCCAGATGCTTGCCGTTTCCATCGATGAGGGGGGCAAGGGGGCCGTCGAAAATTTCTTCGGGAAATCGGGAATGATGCTGCCGGCCCTGCTGGACACAGATAATGCCGTGAGCAAGCGTTACGGCACCACTGGGGTTCCCGAAACTTTCGTTCTGGACAAAAACGGCATGATCGTGAAAAAGGTCGTCGGCGGCATGGACTGGAGCGATCCGCAGGTGGTGGCCTATTTCAATGAGCTGGCAGCCCGTTAGAAGGAATCTGCAATGACATCGTCCAACATCACCATTTTCGGCGCCCTGATCGCCGGCTTTCTTTCTTTTCTCTCACCATGCGTCTTGCCGCTCATCCCTTCGTACATCACTTACATCACCGGGCTTTCCTTCAGCGACCTGCAGGCCGAGCACCCTTCCCACAATGTCAGAAGGCTGACGATGATCCATTCCCTCTGCTTCATTGCCGGATTTACCTGCATTTTTGTGTTGCTCGGTGCATCGGCCACTTATATCGGTTCATTCCTGCAATCCCACATGACCCTGTTACAGCGGGTGGGAGGTGTGCTGATCTTCATTTTCGGCATACATGTGACCGGCATCTTCGACATCGGCATGCTCATGGGAGAAAAGAGGCTGACCCTGCACCGCAAGCCGGCGGGCTTCCTGGGCAGCTTCATCGTCGGGGTCGCCTTTTCTGCCGGCTGGACCCCCTGCATCGGGCCGATCCTCGCTTCAATTCTCATGGTTGCCGCCACTGAAAGCACCATCTATCGTGGCGTTTCCCTGTTGCTCGCCTACTCCATGGGGCTGGCCATCCCCTTTTTCCTCTCCTCCCTTGCGCTGCATCAATTCCTCGTCCTCTTCGCCCGCTTCAAAAAATACATTCGTCTCTTCGAGATTATCACCGGTATTTTTCTCATGGTTGTCGGCGTCCTTATCTTCACCAACAACCTCTCCCTCTTCAGCAGGTACGCCACCATCTGGTTCGGCGGAAAGTGACAGGTCATGCCGGATAAGGTTCGCGTTTCCATACAGCTGGTGGTCTCCGATCTGGGAGTAACCGAGGCTTTTTATGGCGGAATCCTGCAGATGCCCATAGAAAGAGCCCTCACATCTCCCGGTGCGCCGGAACACCTGGTGATGGTCCAGGACGGATGGAAGGTGATCTTCGTGGAAGAATCGGCGGTGCTCCATGCGCACGCCATACTGGAAGATCGCTTGACCGCCTTCCCCAAAGGGGTGGGAATGACCATTCATATCCGGGTGGATGAAATAGAAGAGATTTACGATGCATTGCTGGATGAGGAGTTGGAGATACTCTATCCCCTGGAATTGAAGCCGTACCGGGTTTTCGAGTTATGGTGCTTCGATCCCGACGGTTATCTGGTGGTGCTGGAGCAGCCCCTGGAAACCATCACCGGCTAGCTAACCTGAAACTGATGAAGGTCCTGCAACTGCGAAGGCCTCAGGCAAAACAGGATTTACGGCGCATTCACCGAGACCACCGGGCTTTCTTCGCCGTTAGGGTTGACCACCTGCAGGCTGATGTTCTTCGGCGTTGAATCGTAGGGATGGCGCTGATAAACGAGCCGAGTGCAATCGGCGAAGATGACCCGTTCCCTCCCCCCGGGAACGACGTCTCCCGTGGATAATCTCGTCCCATCCACAACGAGCATGGAGCCCTGGAGAAAGTTCCGCCCGTCGATAATCAGCTCGTAGTAGTTGACGAAGTCCCCTCCCCGACTCACATTGAGCACTTCAGGCCTGCTGTTGACGAACAGTGCAATGGCTCCGGAAACTTCATCCGAAGGGTTCTTCACCTGAATCTGGTGCAGGCCGCTGGCAAGCAGGGACGGTGCGGCAAAGACAATGGCCTCCCTGCCCAGATACCTGCTCCCTATGACGGCACCATCCAGCAGAACCTGCCCCCCCTCGCGAAAGTTCCTGCCGCTGACGGTGACTTCCCGTTCTCTCCCGCTCCCGCAGTTATTGACCACGTCGGGCGAAATCCCGGTCACCACCGGTTTCTGCGCCTGCAGGGTAAAGTTGTAGGCCTTGCTGGTGGCACCGTCCTCACGTTTCACATACAGGGCATACAGCCCCGGCGGCAGGTCGGGAATTTCGAAGGTGAGTATTTTCGGGCTGGTCACCTTGGTGGCCATAGCGAGGCTGCCCAGGTAGGCGACCGTTTTGTCGCTGAATCCGGTTCCATTGAGGGTGACGGTGGTTCCGGGCTCCCCCTGGGCGGGAATGATGCTGAGGATACCCATGGCAGGGGCTCGCTCCTCTGTGGCGACAGCGCGCTTTTTTGGCAAGACCCGGCCGTTTGCCGCAAAAGAGCAGAGGGGGACGCCCAACAGCACAAGTAGTAAAACAATGGCGGCACATCTCATTATCGGCCCTCCTTCGTTGCGGCTACGGCAATTAAACCACTGACTGCAACCTTGTCAATTTTCAGCTTTCAGGGCAAGCCATATGGCGATCATGAGGAATATGGCATTGGTCGCCCATGCCGAAACAAGAGGCGACAGCACCCCGGCCTGGCCGAAGGACAGGACGATAGAATTGAGGATGAAGAAACCGAAGCCGATGCCCAGGCTGGCGCTGATGCCGACGGCTATGCCGCTGGAGCGGCTGCGGCGAACTGCAAAGGGAACGCCGAGAAAAGCCATCACCAGCGGAGCAAAGGCCAGGGATATCCTGCCGTGCATCTGGGCGACATAGCGGGTGGGGTCGTAGCCCCCTTTTCGCAGTTTCTCGCAATAGGCAGCCAGTTCCCGAATGCCCATGTTGTCCGAGTATTTTCCCATGACCTTAAAATCGGCTGTCTTCAGATGCAGCGGCACAGCCACGGAGGAGATTTTGCTGGTCCCGATGATGTTGTTCTTCCCGAACTGTCGGACGACCACATCGTCGAGCAGCCATCCGCCGGCCATCGGTTTTGCCACGGCAGCTTCCAATCGCTCTTCGGGCTGCATTCCCGCCTCCATCTTCCAGAGGGTAACCCCCTTGAGATAGCCAGTTTCCGGTTCGAAAAGCTTTGCTTTCAGGATGTAGGCGCCATCCCGGTGCCAGATGTTCATCTGCCGGAAAAAAAGCTTGGGGCTCTTCTTCTCTATCAGGACCTGTCGGATATATTGCCCCTGGACGATGCACTGGGGCAGGACGTACTCGTTAACCCCCAGGTTGAGAAGACTGACGATGAAGGCAATAACCAGTATGGGCATGGTTATGCGGCCGAGACTGAGCCCGCAACCGCGCATGGCGGTCAACTCGCTGCTCATGGAGAAGATGCCGAGGGTGAGAAGTGTTGCCATCAGCACCGCCATTGCCGACGTCTGGCAGAATACCTCCGGAATCCTGGTCAGGAAAAAGAGGGCGATGTACCCGGGATTAGCGCCGGCAAAACGCCCTATCTTCTCCAGAAAATCTACCACGAGAAAAATGGCGGTAAACGTGCCCAGGCAAAGTAAGAAGATCCGTGCAAATGCAGCAGCGACGAATCGGCTGAAGATCGTCATCGGCCGTCCCCCTTCCGGGTCAACCGCCGCACCCACGAAGTAGCACGGGCCAGGAAGTCGAACAGCGGAATCGATTCCTCCGCGGCGGTCTTGCGGAAGAGGTAGATGCCGCCGCAGAGAAAGAGCAGATTGGGAATCCAGGCGGCAAGGAACGGGCTCAGCAGGTGCTTCTCCCCCAGGGTTTTAGCTGCGGAAAGGATGATATAATAAACCAGAAGTAGAAAGATACTGACGGCAAAACCGGCCGCCTTTCCGGACCGCCGGTTCTGTATGCCGAGGGGCATGCCGACCAGTGCAAAGATCAGGCAGGCGAAGGGGAGCGAAAAGCGCCGATGGTACTCAAGGCGCATCTCCTGCTTCCTTTTGTCGTCAGTGGAAGGGGAGTTCCACTCGGCGCGCAGTTCGGCCAGGGACATGTCTTGCTCGTTCCTTTTGACCGGCTGGGCATCCTGGTTCAGATTCATATGCAGATCGTAATCGCTGAACTGCACCAGGCGATACCCTTCTCTCCCCGAAGTGCGGTGAATGCTTCCATCCGCCAGATGCAGTCGGACCGATCTCGTCCCGTGGTCCGCATGAATGGCCCCCCGTGCGGCAATAATGGTAGAAGGCTCAAGAGGGTCACGTTCATCCTGGATCATGATGCCGGTCATAACCTGGGTCGGTTCGTCATAACGGTCGCAATACATGACAATGCCAGGAAAATCATCGTTGAAAACTTTTTCCTTCACACCGAGGGATACGCGGTCCTCCACCACCTGTATCAGCAGATTTTTGAAGGCGGTGTTGCCCTCGGGGACAGCAAAGACATTGATATAGGCGCCGGCCAGGTAGGTAAGAACCGCAAGGGACAAAACCGGCGGCAGCAGGCCGTACAGGCTGATGCCACCCGCTTTCATGGCAACGATTTCACTGTCGCCTGAGAGCCTGCCGAAGGCAAGGAGGATAGCGAGCAGGAAAGCCATGGGAATGGTAACCAGGAGAAAAGAGGGGAGCAGATAGAGGATCATTCGTATGACGTCGCCAAGGGGCACCCCCTTGGTCACAACCATGTCCGTCAGCCGGAGCAGGCGGCCCATGAGCAGGACAAAGGTAAACGTTGCAACTCCGAGAAAGAACGGAGGGGGTATCTCCTTGAGAATATAACGATAAAGGGTTCTGTTCATAAGCTGCCGCATGATACATGAGATACCAGGTGAAGTAAAGGAGAGCGAACGTCCCGTGCCCCGTGAACGCTAAAATTACCTTGCTAACGCCATCGCATTATGCTATACAAATTCGCTATTTTAAAATTCGCACGCCCTCTTTATAACCGGTGGTGTCCCCAGTGGATTCCGGTGGAAGTCTGGAGCGGCGGAGGGAAAACCAAAGGAGAGAAAAATGTCGAACATCACCATGAAGGAACTGCTGGAAGCCGGTGTCCATTTCGGTCACCAAACAAAAAGATGGAACCCGAAGATGAAGCCGTACATCTTCGGCGCTCGTAACGGGATCTATATCATCGACCTGCAGAAGACGGTCAGACTCTTCAAGAGTGCCTACAATTTCGTTGTCGATGCGGCTCAGGCAGGGGAGACGATACTTTTCGTCGGCACCAAGAAACAGGCTCAGGACTCCGTTGCCGAAGAGGCGCAGCGCTGCGGCATGTTCTTTGTCAATGACCGTTGGCTGGGGGGCATGCTGACCAACTTTGCCACCGTTAAACAGAGCATCGAAAGACTGAAGCGGATTGATGCCATGTTCGCTGACGGCACCATCGAAGCCTACACCAAGAAGGAAGCACTGCAGATGGAAAAGGAGCGGGTCAAGCTGGAGAAGACCCTCGGCGGCATCAAGGGCATGAACAAGCTCCCGGGTCTTCTTTTCGTTATCGATCCGAAAAACGAGGAAATCGCCGTCAGCGAAGCAAAGAAACTGGGCATTCCCGTCGTCGCCATCGTTGACACCAACTGCGATCCGGACAACATCGATTATGTCATCCCGGGTAATGACGATGCCATCCGCGCCATCCGTCTGCTCACCAGCAAGGTTGCCGACGCCATGATCGAAGGGGCACAGGCACGCAACACCCAGCTCCAGACGGACACCGAGGGAGCAGAATTCACCGCTGAAGAAGCAGCCGGGGAAACGGTTGCCGAAGCATAAATAATAACAAACGCATTACCAGTAATGCCCGTGGAGGATACAGTGAGCATCACAGCTAGCCAAGTTAATGAACTGAGAAAAGCTACAGGCGCAGGCCTGATGGATTGCAAGAAAGCACTGACGGAAACCGGCGGAGATCACGAGAAAGCTGTTGATTACCTGCGCAAGAAGGGATTGGCCGCCGCTTCCAAGAAGGCCGGGCGGGCCGCCACCGAAGGATTGGTCGGCTCTTATATCCATGCCGGCGGGAAGATCGGCGTCCTCGTCGAAGTCAACTGCGAGACCGACTTCGTCGCCAAAAACGAAGGTTTCCAAACCTTTGTCAAGGACATCGCCATGCATATCGCTGCTGCGTCGCCGCTCTATGTGCGTCGCGAAGAAGTAGATCCGGCAGTGCTTGAGCGGGAAAAAGATATTTATCGGGCCAAGGCCAAGGAAAGCGGCAAACCTGACAACATCGTCGAGAAAATCATCGAAGGGCAGGTCAACAAATTCTATGGCGACATCTGCCTTCTCGAGCAGGCGTTCGTCAAGGATCCGGACAAGACTGTCCAGACCTACCTGAACGAGACCATCGCCACCATCGGCGAGAACATCAGTATCAGGCGCTTTGCCAAGTTCAATCTGGGCGAAGGGCTTGAAAAGAAAGAGAGCGACTTTGCAGCAGAAGTTGCTGCCGCTGCCGGCGTCTGACAGGCAACAAAGAGGCCGGCCATCTGAGTGGTCGGCCTCTTTTGTATGGTAGATACAAGACTGGATCCATGCGAAGGTAAGCAAATATGAGCACACTAAGATACAAAAGGGTCCTTCTGAAGCTTTCCGGAGAGGCGCTTGCCGGTGACCAGGGCTACGGGATCGAACCAAAAACAATCACGACCATCGCCAACGAGATAAAAGAGGTCGTTGCCTGCGGAGTACAGCTTTCACTGGTCATCGGCGGGGGCAACATCTTCCGCGGACTGGCAGCATCCTCCAAGGGGATGGATCGCGCCAGCGCCGACTATATGGGGATGCTGGCCACCATGATAAACTCCCTGGCCATGCAGGACGCACTGGAGAAAGTCGGTGTCGATACCCGGGTCCAGTCCGCCATTGCCATGCAGGAAGTGGCGGAACCGTACATCCGCCGCCGGGCCATCAGGCACCTGGAAAAAGGGCGCGTCGTAATCTTCGGCGCAGGCACCGGCAACCCCTATTTTACCACCGATACTGCCGCCAGCCTCCGGGCCATGGAGGTGGGTGCCGAAGTGATCCTGAAAGGGACCAAGGTTGACGGGGTCTATACTGCCGATCCGAAGAAGGATGCCGAGGCGGTGAAATTCACCGAACTCACCTACATTGAGGTGCTGAAAAAGGGGCTGCAGGTCATGGATGCAACGGCCACCTCCCTGTGCATGGACAACAACCTTCCGATCATCGTCTTCGATGTGACCACCGACGGCAACGTGAAAAAAGTCGTATGCGGCGAGCCCATCGGCACCATAGTGAAAGGAGAATAGCATGACCAAGGATGTCATCAACGGCATGAGCAGCCATATGGACAAGACCATTGACGCCCTGCGCAAGGAATACCAGAAGGTCCGTACCGGCCGGGCCAGCACCAGCCTCCTCGACGAAATAAAGGTCGATTTCTACGGCACACCCTCTCCCCTCAACCAGGTTGCCACACTTGCCATCCCCGAACCCCGCACCATCACCCTGCAGCCATGGGATGCAAAGATGATCGCCCCCATCGAGAAGGCCATCATGAATGCCAACCTTGGTCTCACCCCGGCCAATGACGGCAAATTGATCCGTCTCAACCTCCCCCCCCTCACCGAGGAACGGCGCAAAGACATCGTCAAGCAGCTGAAAAAATTCGCCGAAGATGCGAAAGTGGCGGTAAGAAACATCCGCCGCGACGCCATCGATGACCTGAAGAAGCTGGAAAAGGAAAAGAAGATTTCCGAAGACGACCTGAAGCGGGCGGAAAAGGATGTGCAGGACGTGACCAACGCCCATGTTACCCGCATCGACGAAGTACTGCTCCATAAGGAAAAAGAGGTCATGGAGGTTTAAATGCCTCCTCGACGGAATACGGCATATTTACCCGATTAGTGCCGGCAGCATGTCCCCCTCTTCCAGGGGATTTTTTATTTGCGGCTGTTCCTAGACCTGCCTCGAACAGCGTACTGACACGGTAACAGGATCGTCCTCTCAAGGACACGGTTCTTATATCCCAGGAAGGTGTATGCATAGACTGGACAAGAGCAACCTCCCCCGCCATCTGGCAGTGATAATGGATGGCAACGGACGCTGGGCAAAGCAGCAGATGCTGAAACGGATCGTCGGACACCAAAAGGGGGTGGAAACGGTCCGCCTCATTGTGGAAGAATGCTCGAAGCTGGAGATCGGCTACCTGACCCTCTTCGCCTTCTCGGCCGAGAACTGGCTGCGGCCGAAAACGGAAGTCAAAGCCCTCATGGCCCTGCTGAAGAAGTTTGTCCGCTCGGAACTGGACCGGATGATGAACAACAACATCCGCTTCAATGTGATCGGCAACCGTGCCGAACTGCCGGCGGATATCGATGGGGAAATCGGCGCCGCAATAGAACAAACCGCAGGCAACACTGGAATGGTGCTGACCCTTGCCCTCTCCTACGGTGGTCGCCAGGAAATAGCAGGCGCCGCCAGGAAGATTGCCCAAGAGGTCGCTGCCGGCACCATCAGCCCCGACGAAATAGACGAGACGACCTTCCCCAGGTATCTCTATACGGCAACCATGCCGGAACCCGATTTTCTCATCAGAACAAGCGGTGAAATGCGCATCAGCAATTTTCTCCTCTGGCAGCTGGCCTACACCGAGCTTTATTTCAGCGAGGTCAACTGGCCGGATTTCGACAAAAAGGAACTGTACAAGGCATTCCGCCATTACCAGTCGAGGGAACGCAGGTTCGGCAAGACCAGCGATCAACTCCGGGCAGGAATGCTTCCCGGCTGAGGCACAGTACGGAAGAGGAGTCATCTATCAAACGGCTAGCTACGGCAATCGTTCTTTTACCCCTGCTCATCCTGCTCATCGTCAAGGGAACTCCCTTCGCCTTCTCCTGCTTCATCATCGTCATCTCTTTTCTCGGACTGATGGAGTTTTACCAGATGGCCCTGCCGGGCAGGAAAAGCGACTGGCTTGTGGCGGCCGCCACCGGCGCGGTGGTCCTCTTCTCCTTTCTGGCCGGCGACCGCCTGATAATTCTCGCTGCCATCACGGCCTTCGTCCTTGCCTTCGCTCTGCACATGCTCTTCCGGTTCGACGACATCCGTGACGCCGCCCGTGAATCTGCCCTGCTGATGATGGGACTCGTTTACGTGCCACTACTCCTCGGACATCTCATCCTGCTACGAAACCTCTCTTTCGGCAGGGAGTGGATACTGCTCATGCTGGTTATCGTCATGTGTGGTGACAGCGCCGCCTACTACAGCGGCTCTGCCCTAGGCAGAACAAGGCTCTACCCGGAAGTGAGCCCAAAGAAGAGCGTCGAAGGCTCGATCGGCGGCATTCTCGGCAGCATTGCCGGAGCAGTCATTTTCAAGCTGGCCGTTTTTCCTCAGCTGACATACCTGCACTGCATCCTTGCCGCGATCCTGCTCGGTGTCCTGGGCCAATTGGGAGACCTGTTCGAATCACTGCTCAAGCGAAGCTGCGGCGTTAAAGACTCAGGGACCATCATCCCCGGCCATGGCGGCATCCTCGACCGCCTCGACAGCATTCTCTTTGCCGCTCCGGCTGCGTTTTACTATGCCTATTTCATCTTCAGACCGTGATCTGAAACTGCAAAGTGAGGTGCAATGAAGAATCTTACCATCCTCGGCTCCACCGGCTCAATCGGCGTCAGCACCCTGGAAATAGTTGCCGCCCATCCCGAAAAGTTCCGGGTTGTTGCACTTACCGCGGGAAAGAACCTCGATCTTTTACTGCAACAGATCGCAGCCTTTTCCCCCCAGCTTGTTGCCGTAAAGAATGAGGCACTGGCGCTGAAGCTCCAGGAAATGCTCCCTGACAACAGGACCGCCATTATGCACGGGGTGGCAGGAATGATTGCAGCGGCAACAGCACCGGATACCAACATGGTCGTCGCCGCTATCGTCGGGGCGGCCGGACTCGTGCCGACTGCTGCGGCCATCGAAGCCGGGAAAGACATCGCCCTTGCCAACAAGGAAACGCTCGTCACGGCGGGACGCCTGATCATGGACATGGTCAAGGCACGCGGTGTCAAGCTCTACCCGGTGGACAGCGAGCACAGCGCCGTTTTTCAGTCACTCCAGGGACACCGCAAGGAAGATGTACGGCGGATTATCCTCACCGCGTCCGGCGGACCATTCCTCAATCTTTCCGCAGAAAAACTGGGGCAGGTCACGGTAACCGATGCTCTCAACCACCCCAACTGGAGCATGGGGCAGAAAATCACCATCGATTCCGCCTCCATGATGAACAAGGGGCTGGAAGTGATCGAGGCTCGCTGGCTGTTCGACATGCCCGCTGAAAAAATTGCGGTCAACATCCACCCCCAGAGCATCATCCATTCCATGGTAGAATATACTGACGGTTGTGTCATGGCCCAGTTGGGCACGCCTGATATGAAAGCGCCGATTGCCTATGCCCTCACCTATCCGGGCAGGGTGCCGACCGGCGTCAAGCCCTTGGATCTTACCTCGCTTTCCGGGCTCACATTTTTCCAGCCCGACAGCGTCCGTTTCCCTGCCCTGCAGCTGGCGTACCGGGCCATGGGGGACGGCGAAAGCATGCCCACCGTCATGAATGCCGCCAACGAAGTGGCCGTAGCAGCATTTCTATCAGGCAGAATCAAATTCACCGATATTGCCCGGGCCATCGAAAAGGCCATGGATCTCCACGATCCCCGCACCCTCGACAGCATCGAGGATGTGCTCGACATCGATCAATGGAGCCGCGAAAAGTGCTCGGAACTGCTTAAACATTTTTAGTAATGCCCGGCCGGAAGCAGTAGACTTCACTCACCGCTATCGTACAGGGGAAGCGCATGCAGAGCGTGATATCCGCCATCATCGCCCTTGGGGCTCTCATCTTCATCCATGAACTGGGGCATTTCATATTTGCCAAGTGGTTCGGTGTCGGGGTCGACAAATTTTCCCTCGGCTTCGGCCCTAAGCTGATCGGCAAGAAGGTCGGCGAAACAGAGTACCTCATTTCGGCATTCCCCCTGGGAGGCTATGTGAAAATGGTCGGCGAAGGGGAGGATGCCGAACTTGCCGATACGGACAAGGCGCGGTCCTTTGCCGGCAAGCCACCTCTGCAGCGGATCGTCATTGTCGCCGCCGGTCCGGTGTTCAATCTGTTCTTTGCCTATCTGATCTTCATCGTCGTTTACATGATCGGCGTTCCGGCAGCAACCACCCGTATCGGCGAGGTCGTCAAGGACAAACCCGCTGCCCGCGCCGGAATTCAGCCCAAAGATCTGGTCACAGCCATTAACGGCAAGCTGGTCAACCGCTGGGAAGATCTTTCCGGCACCATTGTCGAAAGTAAGGGACAGCCGGTGGAATTGCAGGTGCAGAGAGGGAAAGAGACTCTCACCTTCCGGGTAACCCCCGAAAAACGGACGGCAAAGAATCTATTGGGTGACGTGGTTACCACCCCCGTCCTGGGCATTGTTTCCGCAGGGGAAATCGTCATCGACCATTTCGGTCCCGTGGAGGCGTTCGTCAAGGGAAGTATCCAGACCTGGAATGTCATCGAAATAACCGTGCTCTCCCTGGTCAAACTGGTGGAACGGGCTATTCCCCTGGAAACCATCGGCGGGCCAATCATGATCGTCAAAATGGCCGGTCAGCAGGCCGCTGAAGGAAGTGTAAGCTTTCTCGCCTTCGTCGCACTGCTTTCCATAAACCTGGGGATTCTCAATCTGCTTCCCGTCCCGATTTTGGACGGCGGCCACCTTTTTTTCTACTTCTGGGAGCTCGTCTTCAGAAAGCCGATCAGCGCCAAAGCGCGCGAGATTGCCCAGCAGGTCGGTCTGGTCCTGTTGATCGGCTTAATGGTTCTGGCTTTCTATAACGACATTGCCCGGTATTTCATGGCGCAAAATCAGTGAAGAACATCGGGAAAGCCCAGTGAAGCTTCTCACCATCGATACCTCCACCAGCACCTGCAGCGTTGCCCTGACCCTGGATCGGCGCGTCGCAGGAGAATACCTGCTCCAACTCGACAGGACCCTCACCAACCGCCTGCTTTCCTGCATCGACACCCTGTTTAGAGACGCGGGCATGGAGGTCGGCGACGTCGACGGTTTTGCCGTGGCGCTGGGACCCGGCTCATTCACCGGCGTGCGTGTGGGAGTGGCCACTGTGAAAGGATTGGCCATGGCTGCGGGCAAGCCGGTGGTCGGCTTTTCCTCGCTCGCCATGCTGGCAGGAAATATTCCCTGGAGTTCCTTCCCGGTCTGTCCCCTTTTCGATGCCCGAAAAAACGAAGTCTACGCCGGTATCTATCGCTGCAGCAGTTTGCCGGAGCAGCTGGCTGCCGATTGTGTCCTTCCTCCCGCCGAATTTCTGAAAACAGTACCCGGCCCAGCCGTGTTCGTCGGCGAAGGGGCAGAGAAATACCGCAACCTTATCACCACGGCCATGGGAGCAGATGCCCTCTTCGCCCCCTGGCACGTGAACCAGCCACGCGCCTCTGCCGGGGCACTTCTGGCAGCAGAGCTGTTCGCCAAAGGCAAAATAATCCCCCTTGCCGAACTCAATCCCACCTATATCAGGCCTTCCGAAGCTGAACTGGCCAAGCTCCAGGCTCGTCCCTGACCATTTACACAGGTTTTTTGCCGAGGTAGCGGTCTCATGGCCCCCATCGGGCAAATGGGCCTCTTTCTACATTAAAACCTCGTTATAACGTTATTTTATTGGAGTTGACAGCTGCCGGATTATGTATTATTTTCGAAATTCACTTTTCGTGCAGTCAGGGGTTTACCATGCGTAGCGATATGATCAAGAAGGGGCTGGAGAGAACTCCGCACCGGGCGCTGCTCAAGGGGACCGGCGTCCCCCAGAGCCAGATGGAGAAGCCGTTCATCGGTGTTGCCACCAGTTTTACCGATCTCATCCCGGGCCATGTGGGCATGCGGGATCTTGAACGATACATCGAGAAGGGCATTCACAGCGGCGGTGGTTATGCCTTTTTCTTCGGCATCCCGGGCGTCTGCGATGGCATCTCCATGGGACACAAGGGGATGCACTACAGCCTGCCGACCCGCGAACTAATCGCCGACATGGTTGAATCGGTGGCCGAGGCCCACCGCCTCGACGGGCTGGTCCTTCTGACCAACTGCGATAAGATCACCCCCGGCATGCTCATGGCTGCCGCGCGCCTGGACATTCCCTGTATCGTCATTACCGCCGGCCCCATGATGAGCGGCCGCGGCGAGAAGGGGCGCAAATACTCCTTTGTTACAGACACCTTTGAAGCCATGGCCCGTTACAAAGCCGGCGTTATCGACGCTAACGAGTTGCAGGTCTGCGAAGACAACGCCTGCCCCGGCATGGGCTCCTGCCAGGGGCTCTTCACCGCCAACACCATGGCCATTCTCACGGAGACACTGGGAATGAGTCTTCCCCGCTGCGGTACCGCCCTGGCGGTATCGGCACTGAAACGGCGCATCGCCTTCGCCTCGGGAGAGCGTGTCGTCGATCTGGTAAAAAATAACATCACCCCCCGCAGCATCCTCACCCGTGCGGCATTTGAAAACGCCATCCGCGTCGATCTGGCGCTTGGGGGATCTTCCAATACGGTACTCCATCTTCTGGCTATTGCCCACGAGGCAGGGGTCGAGCTCCCCCTGGAGACCTTCGATCTCCTCGCCAAGGAAACGCCTCAACTGGCCTCAATGAATCCTGCCGGTGAGCATTTCATGGAAGACCTGGATGCAGCTGGCGGTGTCGCCGGCGTGCTCATGCAGCTGGGAGAGAAAATCAAGGATAATCCCACAGTGATGGGGCTGACTAGCAAGCAGCTCGCAGCAAGCATTGCCAATGTGGATGAAACTGTGATTCGTCCTTTGAGCAATCCGGTGAAGAAAGAAGGGGGTATCGCTATCCTTTCCGGCAACATCGCCCCCAAGGGTGCGGTGGTCAAGCAGTCGGGGGTCTCGGCGGCAATGATGCAGTTCACCGGCACCGCCCGCTGTTTCGACTCGGAGGAGGCGGCCATGGCCGCCATCATGGGAGGGAAGATAGTGGCGGGCGACTGTGTCGTCATCCGCTATGAAGGCCCCAAGGGGGGACCGGGGATGCGGGAGATGCTCGCCCCCACCGCCGCCATCATGGGGCTGGGCCTGGGGGATTCCGTCGCCCTCATTACCGACGGCCGCTTTTCCGGCGGCACCCGTGGTCCCTGTATCGGCCATATTTCCCCGGAAGCTGCAGAAGGGGGCCCCATCGCCCTGGTGGAAGAAGGGGACCGGATCGAGCTGGATATTCCCAATCGCCGCCTGCAGCTCCTGGTCGATGACGAGACCCTGGCAAAGCGCCGCAGTGCCTGGCAGGCCCCGCTACCGAAAATCCGCACCGGCTGGCTGGCCCGCTATGCCAAGGTCGTCACCTCTGCCAATACCGGCGCGGTTACCTCCGCAGATTAACCGCAACCATAACTCGGCACAATGCAGCATAGAGCTCGTAATTCCGCATATCCGGTCTTACAGCGGCAGGAGATTTTATCATGAAAATGAACGGGGCAAGAATTCTTCTCGAATGTCTGAAGCTTGAAGGGGTCGATACTGTCTTCGGCTATCCGGGCGGAACGGTCATCAATCTTTATGACGAGATTTTTTCCTTCAAGGATATCCGCCATATCCTGCCCCGCCATGAGCAGGCCGGTGTCCATGCCGCCGACGGCTATGCCCGGGCAACGGGCAAGGTCGGCGTAGCCATTGCCACCTCCGGCCCCGGCGCCACCAACACCATCACTGGCATCGCCACTGCCTATATGGACTCCATTCCCATGGTCATCATTACCGGCCAGGTGCCAACCGGGCTGATCGGCAATGATGCATTCCAGGAAGCGGATATCATCGGCATCACTCGCCCCTGCACAAAGCATAATTTTCTCGTCAAGGATGTGAACGACCTGGCTACAATCGTCAAAAAAGCCTTCTACATAGCCAGGACCGGACGTCCAGGGCCGGTGCTCATCGACCTGCCCAAGGACGTGCAGATAGCAACCGCTGAATTTAAATACCCGGATTCTGTTGATATCCGCGGCTACAAGCCCACTGTCGGCGGCCACCCAAAGCAGGTGGAGAAGGCAGTTTCACTGCTTCTGGAAGCAAAAAAGCCGGTTATCTACGTTGGCGGCGGGGTCATTCTGGGGAATGCCGCCGATGAACTTACCAAGCTTGCCCTGCTGCTCAATGCCCCCGTCACCACCACCCTGATGGGTCTGGGCTCGTTTCCCGAAGAAAACCCCCTCTCTCTGGGACTGCTCGGCATGCATGGCACCTACTACGCCAATATGGCCGTTTCCAATTGCGATCTGCTGATCGCCGTCGGCGCCCGCTTCGATGACCGCGTTACCGGCAAGATTGCCTCGTTTGCGCCCCACGCCCAGATCATTCATATCGACGTGGATCCGACCTCCATCAAGAAAAACGTCCGAGTCGACCTGCCCATTGTCGGTGACGTCAAGGACGTGCTCAAACAGATGTTGAAGGTCCTTTCCGGGCAGGCAGAAAAGGCTGCAGCCTTTCACAAGGGGATTGTACCCTGGTTACAGGAAATAGAGGCATGGAAAGCCAAGCATCCCATGACCTATAAGGGCAGCGCCTCCGTAATAAAGCCCCAGCTGGTCATCCAGAAACTGCGGGAATTGAGCAAACCGGACGCCATCGTCTCCACAGACGTGGGGCAGCACCAGATGTGGACGGCCCAGTTCTTCAAGTTCAGCCGGCCAAGAACACTGCTGTCTTCAGGTGGCCTCGGCACCATGGGCTTCGGCCTCCCTGCTGCCATGGGTGCCCAGGCAGCATTCCCCAAACGGCAGGTGATCGTTGTCTGCGGCGACGGCGGCTTTCAGATGAACATGCAGGAGCTGGCAACCCTGGTCCAGAACCGCCTTCCCGTCAAGATATGCATTTTGAACAATAACTTTCTCGGCATGGTCCGTCAGTGGCAGGAACTGTTCTTCGACAAACGCTATTCACAAACCTGCATGGAGCTGCCCATCGACTTTATCAAGCTGGCCGACGCCTTTGGCGCCAAGGGTTTCCGGGCAACCAAGCCTGAAGAAGTCGAAGAGGTAATCAAAAAAGGATTCGCTGCTCCAGGGCCGGTCATCATGGAGTTCAAGGTCGCCAGGGAAGAAAAGGTCCTTCCCATGGTTCCCGCCGGAGCATCCCTGACGGAGATGGTGCTGGCATCCTGATCGGACGGGTCACTGCTCCATGATGGGCAAAATGGTCGCCCCTGAACGTAAGCGGAGGGATATACATGAAACACACAATATCAGTGCTGGTGGAAAACGAATTTGGCGTGCTTTCCCGTGTTGTCGGTCTTTTCTCCGGCCGCGGCTTCAATATTGATTCCCTTTCGGTCGCTCCCACCAATGACGAAAAAATGTCCCGCATGACCATCGTCACCCGTGGTGACGAGCAGATCCTGGAGCAGATCTGCAAGCAGCTCAACAAGCTGATTGACGTCATCAAGGTCATCGATTTCAACGAAGGGAATGCCATAGACCGTGAAATGGCGCTGATCAAGGTGACCGCTGAAGACGGGAACCGCGCCGAGGTATTGCGGATAGTGGATATTTTTCGGGCCAAGATCATCGACGTCACCACTAAGTCTTACACAATCGAAGCAACGGGTGCACCACATAAGATCGACGCCATTCTGGAGCTGCTCCGCCCCCTCGGGCTCAAGGAACTGGTCAGGACGGGAGCGGTGGCCATAGGAAGAGGCGCCAAAGGGTGGAAAGGGTAAAAAGGAGCGCGGCTTTTCCACAAGGTCGGCGTTGGCCGTCGGAATCCCTTGTGCGGCGTAGCGCTGCTACACCTCCGCGCGATTCCTAGTCCGCCTTGACCTTGAGAAAAATCCACGCTCCAGCAGCAGAAACAAAGTCAAATAATAATCTGGAGGATGCACATGAACGTTTATTACGACAAGGATTGCGATCTCGCGATCATCAAAGGGATGAAAGTCACCATCGTGGGTTATGGTTCCCAGGGGCACGCCCATGCCTGCAACCTGAAGGATTCCGGCGTTGACGTGACCGTTGCGCTGCGTGCCGGTTCGGCGTCGGTTGTCAAGGCCCAGAATGCCGGCCTGAAGGTGGCAAGCGTTGCCGACGCCGTTGCCTCGGCAGACCTGGTGATGATCCTGACCCCTGACGAGTTCCAGTCCTGCCTCTACCGTGACGAGATCGAACCGAAGCTGAAGAAGGGCGCCACCCTGGCCTTTGCCCACGGCTTTGCCATCCATTATAACCAGATCGTACCCCGCACCGACTTGGACGTCATCATGATAGCCCCCAAGGCACCGGGACACACGGTCCGCTCGGAATTCGCCAAGGGGGGCGGAATTCCCGACCTTATCGCGGTGTTTCAGGACGCCTCGGGCAAGGCCCGCAACGTGGCCCTTTCCTACGCCAGCGCCATCGGCGGCGGCCGCACCGGCATCATCGAAACCACCTTCAAGGATGAAACCGAGACCGACCTGTTCGGCGAGCAGGCCGTACTTTGCGGCGGCGCCGTTGAGCTGGTGAAGGCCGGCTTCGAGACCCTGGTGGAGGCCGGTTACGCCCCTGAAATGGCATATTTCGAGTGCTTGCACGAGTTGAAGTTGAT
Organism: Geotalea sp. SG265; assembly: GCF_022808985.1. Classification (GTDB taxonomy): domain Bacteria; phylum Desulfobacterota; class Desulfuromonadia; order Geobacterales; family Geobacteraceae; genus Geotalea. Next base: position 141,708 of record NZ_JAKZFT010000002.1, read on the forward strand.
CGTCGACCTGATGCACGAAGGTGGCATCGCCAACATGAACTACTCCATCTCCAACAATGCCGAGTACGGTGAATATGTCACCGGCCCGAGGGTCATCAACGACCAAAGCCGCGCTGCCATGAAGGAATGCCTGAAAAATATCCAGAACGGCGAATATGCCAAGCGGTTCATCCTCGAAGGGATGTCCAACTATCCTGAAATGACCGCCCGTCGTCGCCTCAACGCTGCCCATCCGATCGAGCAGGTCGGGGAGAAGCTCCGGAGCATGATGCCCTGGATCCAGAAGATCGTTGACAAGAGCAAGAACTGATACATTCTTTAGTCGCACCGGAGGCCGGACTCGAGCATCGACACCCGCTATTGTCGATTGCCCGGACCGGCCTCTTTCACGTTAAGCTCGTACAAGGATAGGTAATGCGTAATAGAAATGTTCCCTTCGCCATGGAAGGGCTCCCCTTCATTGCGGGAGCGGCTCTGATCACAGCGGTTTTATTCCTCGTCGGCTGGAAAGCCGTCGCCGTTTTCTTCCTGGTTGTCACCCTCTTCATCGCCTTCTTCTTCCGCAACCCTAAACGGATTACTCCCGAAAATGAAAAGGCTGTGGTCGCTCCTGCCGACGGTGTCGTCATTTATCTGGGCAACGCCCGGGAACCGCACCTCGACCGGGAGATGCTGAAAATCAGCATCTTCATGTCCGTTTTCAACGTGCACATCAACCGCGTCCCCATATCGGCCAAAGTTGTCGATCAGTTTTACCGGCCGGGGAAATTCCTTGACGTCCGCCACGAGCGGGCTACTTTTGAAAATGAGCAGCAAGGGTTGGTTCTGGAGACGGCCGGCGGCGCCCAGCTAGTCGTCGTCCAGGTTGCCGGCTTGATCGCCCGGCGTATCGTCTGTTATCCCGTCATCGGCACAATACTGAAGAGAGGCGAGCGCTACGGACTGATCCGCTTCGGCTCTCGGCTGGACGTCTATCTTCCCCCCGGAACCGAACTGCAGGTAAAAATGGGAGATAAGACCGTAGCCGGCGAAACCGTTCTGGGGGTATTGGCATGAGCAACGAAAAGCTGGATGTGGCAGGGGGGATGCGCAAAGGGATCTACATCCTGCCTAACCTCTTCACCGCCGGCAGTCTCTTTGCCGGCTTCTACTGCATGGTTTCCACCCTCAATTACGACTATAAAACCGCCGCCCTCTGGATCCTGGCCTCGTCCATTTTCGACGGGCTCGACGGCAAAGTGGCACGGCTCACCGGCACAGCCAGCAAGTTCGGCGTTGAGTTCGACTCCCTGGCCGATCTCGTTTCCTTCGGCGCCGCCCCAGGTTTGCTCATGTACGCCTGGGCGCTGAAACCCTTCGGCCGCATCGGCTGGCTGGCGGCATTCCTTTTCGTTGCCTGCGCAGCCCTGCGTCTGGCCCGATTCAACGTCCAGGTGGAAACGGTGGAAAGCAAGCGATTCGTCGGCCTGCCGACACCGGCGGCCGCCAGCATGGTCTCTGCGACCGTACTTCTTTTCTACCATTTCGGCTGGCCCAGTTCGTTTAAAAAGCTGGCCATCCTCCTCCTGATCTACTTTCTGGCCCTGCTCATGGTTTCCAACGTCCGCTACTATTCCTTCAAGGACCCGGAACTGATCAAACGCCAGCCGTTCGCCTTCCTGGTCATGGCAGTCATCCTGCTGATCGTCATTGCTGCAGAGCCAGTGATCATGCTCTTTGTCATTTTCTGCGGCTATATGCTCTCGGGACCGCTCGGCTATGTGCTGACGCTGCCGCGCAGAATCCGGCTCAAGCGGGCCATGCACAAGGGGCATGCGGAATTGCGGCCGAAGAAGGGAAACTGAGCCCGATAGGAAATCCATCTATATTTATTTAAATCAAACTTAGTTTATAATCGCAAAACTTATGGAATTAATTGAGAAATCCCTTGACAGACTTGAAGGGATTTTCTTATTATCTGGATACATTTTCAAAAAGGCTGTGATGAGGAGTAGTAGTCGTTCAGTCACCTCAGAGAGAGCTGACGGTCGGTGCAAGTCAGCAGGTGGCAGCGGTGAACTCGCCTTTGAGCCTCTCCCGTGAAAAGGAATCACTCCCGATTCCTGTGTAATTGGAGACGTCGCCCGCGTCAAGGGCTGAATAAGGTCCCTCAGTCGGTACAACCGATTGGGGACGAATGAGGGTGGTACCGCGGAGTTAAAACCTTCGCCCCTTGTCGGGGCGGAGGTTTTTTTGTTTCAGTTGCTCGCATTTAGGAAATCCTGTGGAATAATAGGATCGCCAAAATAAAAGGAGGGGAAACCCATGGCAAAAAAATCCGAACACAAAACCATCAAGATATTCGATACTACCCTGAGGGACGGCGAACAGTCCCCCGGCGCCAGCATGACCATCAGCGAAAAGCTGCGCATCGCCAGCCAGCTGATCAAACTGAAGGTAGATGTGATCGAGGCGGGTTTCCCCATCGCCTCCGAGGGGGATTTCGAAGCGGTGAAGAAAATCGCCCAGACAGTCAAAGGGCCGGAAATAGCCGGTCTGTGCCGCTCAAGCTTCATGGATATCGACCGTGCCTGGGAAGCCCTGCAGTATGCGGGTGAAAAGGGTCGTATCCATACCTTTATCGCCACCTCCGATATTCACATGAAATACAAACTGAAGATGTCGCCGAAGGAGGTTCTCGATTCGGCCGTGAAGGCGGTCAAAAGAGCGAAGTCCTACACCCCCAACGTGGAATTCTCCTGCGAAGATGCGGTGCGTACAGAGATCAAGTTCCTTGCCGAGGTGGTCGGTGCCGTCATCGATGCCGGGGCCACCGTCGTCAATATTCCCGACACGGTAGGCTACACCATCCCCTTCGAATACTTCAACATCATCAAATACCTGAAGGACAACGTACCCAACATAGAGAATGCTGTCATTTCCGTCCACTGCCATAACGACCTGGGGCTCTCCGTCGCCAACTCCATCGCCGCCGCCCAGGCGGGAGCAGGCCAGGTGGAATGCACCATCAACGGCATCGGCGAGCGCGCCGGCAACTGCTCTCTGGAAGAATTCGTCATGGCCATCAAGACCCGCCCGGACATTCTTCCTTTTCGGACCAACGTCGCCAGCGAGCACCTCACTCCGGCGAGTCGCCTGCTCACCACCGTCACCGGCATCGTCGTCCAGCCCAACAAGGCCATCGTCGGCGCCAACGCCTTCGCCCATGAAGCCGGCATCCATCAGCACGGCGTACTCATGGAGAAGACTACCTATGAGATCATGACCCCCGAATCGGTCGGTCTCAAGTCAAACGCCCTCGTGCTCGGCAAGCACTCAGGTAGGCATGCTTTCAAGAAACGCCTGCTGGAGCTGGGCTACGACCTGGATGACGGGAAACTGAACCAGGCTTTCGAACGCTTCAAGGCCCTGGCCGACCTGAAAAAGGAGGTCTTCGACGAAGACCTGGATGCCCTCGTTGCCGATGAAATCATGCGCGCAGAGAAGATGTACAAATTGAGCCACATCACAGTCACCTGCGGCTCCTTTGCCGTGGCCACCGCCACCGTCCAGATGGAGATCGAGGGGAACCCGGTCCGCACCGCCGAACTGGGAGACGGGCCGGTCGATGCAACGCTCAAGGCGATCAAGAAGCTGACCAAAACCAAGGCCAAGCTGCAGCAGTACAACGTCGGGTCCATCACCGGCGGCACCGATGCCCAGGGGGAAGTAAACGTCCGCCTCGCCGAAGGTTCGCGCACCGTCATCGGCAAAGGCTCATCCACCGACATCATCGAGGCATCGGCCAAGGCCTATATCGATGCTCTGAACAAGCTGCACTTCAAGGCCGAACGGCAGATAGACAGCCTCTGATTCCCAATACCCCCCCCTGCACCCAAAAGAGCCCCCTCTCCCGCCGGAGGAGGGGCTCTTTTGTTTTTGTCCGACAAAGTTCCACTGACCATCCGCACCCGCTATTAAAGATGCATCAAGCAACAGGGCCTGGAAACCGATATGCAATGAAAGAGATAACAAGAATACTTGGATCGCCACATCTCGCCGGACGAGTCACCACCGATTTTTAGCCATTGCTTTTTGCGACCGTCTGAAATATCGTGGAGAGGCTTTGTTCATGCGCTACAACGGAGGTTACAATGAGGAAGCTCTTTGCCCCGATCATTTTACTGCTGGCCATTGCCGGCCTGGCCTTTGCCCAATCCCCGGGCGTCTTTCATTTCTCCGGCAGCTCCTTCCGGGAAGGAACCAGCCCCGGCATCACAGCCATAGCTGCACAGGACGGTTTACTCCCCTCCATAACCAGCGATGAAGCGCCGGCGAAACCGGCAAAACTATCCGCCGGCAGCGGCGGACTTGCCCTGCTCTGCTACGTGCAGCAGTCCGGCGGCAAACTGGAGGCAAAGGGAGGATATCAGCCCATTGCCGGTGCCCCCATTGAAATCACCGGCACTGGACTAAAGCTCATGGCCCGCACCGATGAAGCCGGCTATCTCTTCCTGGCGCTCCCTGCCGGACAGTATGAGGTGAAGTTCTCACCCTTCACGAAAAAAATCAGGATCGATAAGGGTAAAAACACCCTGGCCGCCATTCGAGGCGGGAAAAGGATGGTCGATTGATGAAATTGAGACTGCTGTTTTGTACCATCATCTTCGCAAGCATTGCAATTCCACCCTTTGCGTCTGCCCACCCCCTCGATGATTTTTATCTTTCGAAATTCAATCTCCTGCCCTCATCGCCTCTCTCCTTAACCGGCGTCACCAGTCAAACATCCGCAGAACCTGAACGCTGCCGCACCTGGCTCTATCACGACCTGAAACGGGACTGGAATAAGCTTGAACCGAAGACGAAGAACATCCTTGCGAAAGTACTGCCGGCAAGGCCCGCTCTATCCGATGAGGCCATTGTGCTTTCCAATGGCGGGCATTTTCACATCCACTACGCCAAAAGTGGTGCCGATGCTCCTCCCCTTACTGACGCCGATGGTAACGGCATTCCTGACTGGATCGAGAAGGTGGCCAACGTTTTCGAGGCAGTCTATAATCGCGAAGTAAACGTTATGGGTTTTCAGGCACCTCCGACACTGAACAACCAACCCTATGACATCTATCTGCAGAATGTAGGCCCCAGCCCAGCCAACAATTACGCCGGTATATTCGGCGTAACAGACAATGACACACAGGTGACTGCCGTCTCTTTCACCAGTTATATCATCATCGACAACGACTTTTCGGCCACAGAATTCGGCAAGGAGATCACCCCCTATGCCCCGTGGAAGGCCATGGAAATCACTGCCGCACATGAATTCCACCACGCCATTCAATTCGGTTATAACTACTTCTTTGAAATGTGGTACGCAGAAGCAACAGCCACTTGGATAGAAGACGAGGTCTATGACTCGGTGAATCAGCTCTACAAGTACCTGCTGGACTACATGCTTTATCCATCTACGCCATTGGATACCCCGGCCGAGGTTTCTAAAGATGGTGGCTACGGTCGCTGGGTATTCAACCGTTATCTAGCGGAAACCAATCCGGCGCCGCCCTATTCCGTGATCCGCCAGATATGGCAGAACCTTGCAACCAAAAGGTCCGGTAATGGAGCAGATATTCCCATGCTGCCCGTCATTGATGAAGTCCTTAAAGCTAATGGTAGCAGCCTCTCCGCCGCCTTTCTAGGATTCAACAAGCGACTATTCCTTCAGAACTGGGCAAGCCACCAGAACGAGATCAGCCTCATCCCCCTACTAATTTTCTCCCAAGCCAATACCTTTTCTGCAACCGAAAGTTTCGATCTGTCCACAACAACCACGCTGTCGGCTCTGCCCAGCTACTCTTTCAATTACCTGAAGATTCTACCCTCTTCTACGCTCTCCTTGCTCATCAGCTACACCAGTAAGCCAGCTCCGTACGCCATTATCGGATTTGTGCAGGCGTCTACAGGCGCAGCAACAGAGTACGACTACTCCGGCAGCATCAATATTCCGTCGATTTCTACTGGATCCACCATTTATCTCCTCGCCAGCAACAACGTCACCGGCCTGACAACGGCTCCTACCGACCCAACCCAACCGGTTGCGACACTTGCGGACGCGATCAACCCATACACTGGTCCGGTGACACTGGTGAGCAGTGGTGGTGGAGGTGGTACGGCATCGGGCACTAGTAGTTCCGCTAGCAGTGGCAAAAGCGGCTGCTTCATCGCCACCGCCGCCTACGGCAGTTATCTCCATCCCAAGGTCGCGCTGCTGCGCCAGTTTCGGGATCATTACCTGCTGAAAAACGCACCGGGGCGGGCCTTCGTCTCCTTCTACTACCGGATCAGCCCTCCGCTGGCGGCATTCATCGCCGAACATTCTGCAGCACGTGTCCTTTGCCGACTCGCCCTGACCCCGGTCGTCTTCTTCGTCGAACATGTCGCTGCACTGCCCATCATTCTGGCATTGATCAGCGGCACCCTGCTTTTCCGCCGTACGCGGAACCATTGCCCCTGAATAAAAACAGAGAGGCGGAACAAACCACGTTCCGCCTCCCAGTCGATCCTCTTCCCTCCTGTCATTCTGCCGCTTCCTTCCCCTGCCGAATCCGACTATAACCCGAACGCCTTCATCTCCTTGTCCAGTTTCTCGGGAGTAATGCCCAGGGCGCGGCAGATGGTCTCCCTGTCGCAATGATACCTGTCCAGGGCCATGATGAGCAACGCCTTCTTCAGGGAACTGGACAGTTTGTCCATGAGGTTCTCCTTGCTCGTTGCGGAAATCAGCGAAAACAGCGGTTCCAGGTTTTTCTCGAAAAGCCTGGCATTCTCATCGATTTTTCTGCGGCTGATCGTTTCCATTCTTTTCACCTTGACCATCGTAGCAATGATTTCATCCATGTTTTCCTGGACGTACCGCAAGGTTTCCCACGTGTTATCCACGGTAAGAAGCTGACTGGTTGGCTTCATTGTCCCCAAGCCACTCTTTTTCAACATCACCACTTCCATAACCCGGAATGTGCCGTCCCCTGCTCTTTCCTCCGGCCCTGCGTATCGTGATCCCATGGCTGCACCCTCCCCTGTTCCTGTCCCGTGTCCGTTTTCCCTTACTTGATGTGGCAGGTCAGGCAGAGATTGCTCCCTTCATTGCTCACCACCAGGTGGGGTACCTTTTTGTTGAAGGGATTGTGGCAGGTCAGGCAGCCGACCCTGCCATCAATCAGGATCATGTTCGGGTCGAGCTGTTCCAGCCGGCGGAGCTCACTGTTGACATAGCTTGCGCTGCCGTAGTGGGTGCCGATGGGATGGCTGGTCAGGCTGCCCGAGAACATGCCGGAGTCTGCTGCCTTTTTGAAGCTGATGTCATGGGCGGGGGAGGTCGTACCGTCATGGCAGCTCATGCAGTTGTAGGAGAAGGAATCCACCTCGAAGGTCTCTCCGTCCTTGACGATAGTCACTGGGGTATCCGCTTGAAATTCACCATAGCGGGAGGTTGATGCCTGCACGGCGGCGTTTACCTGCATGCGGAAGTTGCGGCTTTCGACCGGGTCCTCAAGCTGCTTGACGAAAGTACAGGTCTCGCGGATGGCTCCAGACGCGGCACCCGGATTGCCCATGGCGGCGAAAGCAAAAAGAACGGCTGCCATGGTCTTCATAGTTCCCGATTTGATAGTGATGATGTCTAACATGGCGTGGCCTCCTTAAATGTATTTGTCTTTGTTATTACAACCTCCGTACCACCCCGATGCCAAATGGAATATATCCCTAATCAATTGTAATTTCAGACAAATTTTCCCTGCACCAACGATTATGGCTTTCTTCCTCGCCACGAATCCATGTTCAGGTATTGCACATCCTTTCCGTGTTCAAAAAGCCAAAGTTTATATGTTTCAGGGGTTTAGTACTCCATACACCTTTCTGAACAGCTGCCCGCTCTTGAACAGCTGCTTTTTGAACAGCGCCAGCCTTGAATCTGCAGGGAGTTATGGTATTATTAACCCTCTTTCAGGGATTCCCTCCCCACTACGCGCAACACTGGAGCATTGATGGTAGCTGCTTTCAAAGAACGCCTGCAACGCCTCGATCCTGTTTTTATCACCTTCGATTCCCTGAAAACCCTGCAGCTTAACCTGGGCAATCTCTGCAACATGTCCTGCAGCCATTGTCATATGGGAGCATCTCCGCACGGCAGACGGATCATGGATAAAGAGGTCATGGACAAGGCAATCGGCATCCTCTCCCGTCTACCAGGCATTAATCTCGATGCCACCGGGGGATGTCCGGAGATGAACCCCCATTTCCGCTATCTGATTGAGGCAACAGCCGATATTTCGCCCCGGCGCATCGTGCGCAGCAATCTGACCATTCTGGAAGAACCGGGTATGGAATGGCTGCCCGCGTTCTACAGCAGGCACGACGTCGTCGTTACGGCGTCCCTCCCCTGTTACCTGGAGGAAAATGTGGACAAACAGCGGGGCCGTGGGACCCATGCCAAATCCATAGCCGCCCTGAAGCGGTTGAACGAGATCGGCTATGGCTGCCGCCATGAGCTGAACCTGGTCTACAATCCGGGAGACGCATGTATCCCGGGTTCACAGAAAGATCTGGAAGCGGCCTACAAGATGGAGCTTTTCGAACGGCATGGCATTACCTTCAACAACCTCTACACCATCACCAACGCGCCCATCGGCCGCTTCAGGGAATACCTGGAGGCAAAGGGGGCGTTAGCCCGCTACCTGAACCTGCTTGCCACCAGCTTCAACCCCGACGCGGCAAAGAATATCATGTGCCGAACCATGGTGAGCGTCGACTGGAAAGGGTTTATCTACAACTGCGATTTTAACCAGGGGCTGGGCCTCCCCATCATTGATCACTCGGGGGCGATGCTCAAAATCGACGACCTGGAACAAGCGGCAAAAAGCGGTGCCGAGCTTTTTCTCTCCCAGCATTGTTACTGCTGCACTGCCGGAAACGGCTCCAGTTGCACCGGTGCCACCGCGTTTATAAAATAAATTCCTCTGGAGGAGCTATGGACAAGCACGAGCTTTGGCAGAGATACAAAAAATACCTGGGGGTATACCGGGAACTGGGGATGATGCTGGATATCAGCCGGATGAATTTTCCGGCGGATTTCTTTCAAGTCATGGAACCCCGGATGCAGCAGGCTTTTGACGAGATGAACGACCTTGAAAAGGGAAGCATCGCCAATGCCGATGAAAAACGGATGGTAGGCCATTACTGGCTCAGGAATGCCGAACTTGCCCCGAACAAAGAACTCTCTGCAGAGATTACCTTCACCGTCAGGGCCATCCGGGAATTCGCCGACAAGGTTCACAACGGAGAGTTGTCTCCTCCCGGCGGCAGCCGCTTCAGTCGCATGCTAGTCATCGGCATCGGCGGTTCGGCATTGGGGCCGCAATTTGTTGCCGGCTCCCTGGGCTCCGCCGAAGACAAACTGCTGCCCTTCTTCTTCGACAACACCGATCCTGACGGCATGGATCGGGTACTGGCCCAAATCGGCAGCGGCCTCAGGGAGACGCTCACCATCGTCATCTCCAAAAGCGGCGGCACCAAAGAGACGCGGAACGGAATGCAGGAGGCGAAGGAAGCCTACAAGAACAAGGGGCTTGATTTTGCCAGGCATGCAGTGGCCGTAACCGGACGGGACAGCGAACTGGACAGGACTGCAACGGCAGAAGGATGGCTGGCACGCTTTCCCATGTGGGACTGGGTCGGAGGGCGCACTTCGGAAACCTCGGCGGTTGGGCTTCTCCCAGCCGCACTCCAGGGAATCGACATTGACCAGCTTCTGGAAGGGGCACAGCTGTGCGACGTGACGACCCGCAACAGGGAGACGTTGAAAAATCCTGCCGCAGTCCTGGCGCTCATGTGGCACCATGCCACCGGCGGGCGCGGCGCTAAAGATATGGTCATCCTCCCCTACAAAGATCGCCTGCTTCTTTTCTCCCGCTACCTGCAACAGCTGATCATGGAATCCATCGGCAAAGAGTATGACCGGAACGGAAACCGGGCCAATCAGGGGATCGCCGTTTATGGCAACAAGGGATCGACGGACCAGCATGCCTACGTGCAGCAGCTCCGCGAGGGGGTAAGCAACTTTTTCGTCACCTTCATCGAGGTTTTGAAGGACAGAAATGGGAAATCAATGGAGGTCGAGCCCGGCGTAACCAGTGGTGACTACCTGAACGGTTTTCTCCAGGGGACTCGTCAAGCCCTCTACGAAAACGGCAGGGAGTCGATCACCATTACCGTGGACGCCATCAGTCCGCGCACGGTCGGCGCATTGATCGCCCTTTACGAGCGTGCCGTAGGCTTTTACGCGTCCCTCGTCAACATCAACGCTTATCATCAGCCGGGAGTGGAGGCGGGGAAAAAAGCGGCGGGAGTGGTTCTCGAACTGCAGGGGAAGGTGCTGGCGCAGCTGGCCGAAAAGCGAGGGAAGGGATTTACTGCCGAAGAAATGGCTGCCTCCATCGGCTGCGACGAGGAAGCGGAGACAATCTACCGGATTCTACTCCATGCTGCGGCCAACCCTGACCACGGTGTTACCGCAGAAGAAGGACCTACAGCGTTTGACAAGAAATTTTACTGCAGTAGCTAATCACGCTCCTTCAGCTTCAGTGCTTCGGTATAGACCTCCCCCCGGGGAAGACCAGTCTGGAGCACCACCTGCTTCACCGCATCCTTCAGGGAAAGCCCTTCGTCTTCCATCAGGAGCGCCAAAAGATCGGCAACGGACGCTACGTCTTTGTGCGCCGCGCCCTCAGCCGCCGGCGCCACAAGAATGACTACCTCACCCTTGATGGTGCGATGCTGGAGGGTATCGATGACGGTGGAACAATTCCCTCTGATGAATTCCTCATAGACCTTGGTCAGCTCCCGCGCCACAACCAGTTCCCGCTCGCCCAGGACCTCCTGCAGGTCAGTAAGTGCTGCCAGTAACCGATTGGGCGATTCATAGAAAATCACCACCCGCTGCTCCCCCTTGATGGAAGCAAGCTTCTCCCGGCGTTTACCCTGCCGGTTCGGCAGAAAACCTTCGAAGACAAAGGCATCAGTGGGAAGCCCCGAGGCGGAAAGGGCCGTAATGGCAGCTGAAGGACCGGGCACAGGTACCACGGCGAAACCGGCCGCCACCGCATCGCGAACCAGCTGATAGCCAGGATCGGAGATGCAGGGAGTACCGGCATCGGTAATCAGCGCGACAGACAGGCCGCTTTCCAGCTGATCGAGGATGTAACGCCCTTTCAGCGTCTTGTTGTGATCAAAATAGGAAGTCAGTGGCTTGGAAATGCCGAAATGGGAGAGCAGCTTACGGGAATGGCGGGTATCCTCGGCGGCAATAAGATCGGCCTCCCGCAGGATGCGCACGGCCCGGAAGGTGATGTCTTCCAGATTGCCGATGGGGGTAGCGACTATGTAAAGAGTTCCTGTCATCTTCCCTCAGAAAATGTGGATTTTCGCGCAAGAACAAGGCAGACAAGGGGCGAGGCGGAGGCGTACATCAGTACGCCGCACAACGAGCCCCGCAGGCGAACGCAGATCTTGCCGAAAAGCCGCATTTTCATTTTCCCCAGTCGCGGGAGTAGCGGAAGTCTCGATCAATGGTCCTGTTCGACACCTTGGCAATTACCGGCATGCGCCGCTTGAAATGGGAATTCTGCACCTTGGCACTGACCGTATCGACAAATGCTGCGGCAAAGCCCTTATTGAGAAGTTCCTGCCTACTGCAGCGGTGGTCCACCATCCAGTAGAGCAGTTCGTCCACCTCCCGGTAGGTAAAGCCCAACTCCTGCTCGTCTGTCTGCCCGGCCCACAGGTCGGCCGACGGCTTCTTCTCGATGATCTCCCGGGGAACCCCCATCGCTTCGGATAACTGCCAGACCTGAGTCTTGTAAATGTCGCCGATGGCATTGAGGGCGCTGGCCATGTCACCGAAGAGGGTGCCGTAGCCCAAGAGCAGCTCGGTTTTGTTGCTGGTGCCCAGGACCAGTGCCGCATGGGCAGCGGAATGGTCATAGAGGATGGTCATCCGCTCGCGGGCCATCTTGTTTCCGCGGCGCATGTTGCTTGCATCGGGAAAGCGCTCGAAATAGGCGTCGATCATGGGGGTAATCTCGATCACCTGATAGTTGATGCCAAGACTCTCGGCGACCAGCCGCGCATGGGCCTCGCTTTCGGGATTGCTGGTTCGGTAGGGCATGGTGCAGGCATAGACGTTTTCCGCCCCCAGGGCTTCAGCTGCCAGATAGGCAACCAGCGCCGAATCGATTCCCCCGGAAAGCCCCAGTACCGCCCGCTCCACGCCGATCTTTCGCACCTCTTCGCGAATGAAGCCAACCAGCACCCGGCGCAACAAATCCGTGTTCACAGTAAGTCCGGTCATTAGCGCTCCCTCTCCCGATCGATCCGCTGCAGCTCTTTCAGGGTAATGCTCAAGCTCTCGTCGCGCATCATTGGCGAGAAGATCCTTTCCCGCCGCAAGGCGCCCTCTTCCATCCGGGTAAAGACGAGATCGTCTTCCAGTATCTTGCCCCGCTGGACTACTGCACCCGATGGGGCCACCGCCTCCGACCCTCCCCAGAAATTGACGCCGTCTTCATAGCCAACCCGGTTGCAGTAAAGAACCCGGGAATTCAGGAACATGGCAGTGGTGGAGGTGAGTTTTTGCCAGGCAATGGTGGAGCCAAGGTTTTCGTCCTCGGTCACCCCCCGCCCGGGGCTGCTTGACAGGCAGAGCAGGGTGGTGGCGCCGTCCATGGCGAGGATGTAGGGGGCGGAAAGATGCCACATATCTTCGCAAATCAGCATCCCCATGCGGCCGAACCGGGTGTCGAAGGCACGGAACTGCTCGCCGCGAGCCATGTAGCGCTGTTCATCGAAGAGACCATAGGTGGGAAGATAGACCTTGCGGTGCAGATGCCTGGTCTCACCCCCCTCGAAATAGACCGCCGAATTAAAGAATCGATAATCGGCAGCAGCTTCGACAAAACCGACCGCTATGGAAATCTTCCGAGACAGCTCCTTCAGCCGGACCAGTTCGGGGGCATCGACTGCCAGGGCAACCTCCGGAACAAGATCCTTGAGAAAATAACCGGTCAGGGCCAGTTCAGGGAAGACGATCAGATCCGCCTTCTCAGCTATCCCCTTTGCGACGGCAGCTTCCACCAGAGCGCAGTTATCGGCGACGCAACCAAGCTTCGGCTTGATCTGGGCCAGGGCAACGGTAAAATCCATGGGCGTTCTCCGCGTTTTTTCGGCTTAAATTAGCACAGCATGGGACGGGAGGCAACGTTTGCCTGAGCTCGCCCCGTTCAATACGCCAAGTCGAAGGCATTCATGATATGCTCGATCTCGGGTACCGCGTGGTTTCGCTGCACAATGGCGATGACATCGAAGCGGGCAGCGGCATCATGCATTTTTTTCTGGGCCAGCCAAGTGAGGGCGGCCTTGGATATCTGCCGCTGCTTGAAAGAGGTTACGGCCAGCTGTGGAACGCCAAAGGCGGCATTGCGCCGGGTCTTGACCTCGACGAAGACGATTGTCTTTCCATCCCTGGCGATAATGTCGATTTCGCCGCACTTGCAGCGAAAGTTCCGCTCCAGGATCGAGAACTTCAATCCCTTGAGGAAAGTGACGGCGATTGCCTCGCCGATCTCCCCCAAGGTCTTGTTGTCGGCCTTTTCCTCACCCGTCACTCTTCACCTTTCACCATTTTCACATGCTCCTTGACTCCGCTGAAGGTCAGCCGGTGAATCGGACACGGGCCGTGCTCGGCAATGGCCTTGAGGTGGTCGGCACAGCCATAGCCCTTATGGGCGGCAAAACCATACTGGGGAAAGGCCACGTCGTACGAAACCATCAACCGGTCGCGGTGGACTTTGGCAATGATGGAAGCCGCAGCGATGGAGAGGCTGGTGCCATCCCCTTTCTTGACCGTCTTTTGCGGAATGGGAACCGGTACCTTGGAGATACCGTCGACCAGGATAAAATTAGGCCGCAGGGAAAGGGCATCCAAGGCATCCTTCATGGCGGCAAGGGTTGCCTGGAGGATGTTGACCTGATCGATGACGCCGGCCTCGCTCGCACCTATGCCGACCGCAAGGGCATTGGCCATGATCACGTCAAAGAGTTCGTCCCTTTTGGCAGCGGTGAGTTTTTTCGAGTCATCCACCTCGGGCAGATCTACTCCGCCAGGGAGGACGACCGCGGCAGCGACCACCGGACCGGCAAGGGGTCCGCGCCCAGCCTCGTCAATGCCGGCAAGGACGGCATAGCCTTGGCGGCGGATAATGGCATCGAATCCCAGCAGAGTCGGTTTTTCATAATGGAACAGATCGAGAGTGGGCATGGCTGGCCTAAATAATTGAGGGCAATGCAAAAAAGCCCCGGCAGTAACTGCCGGGGCTTTGGGTCTTACATTCCAGCCACGTATTTCTTTTCCTTGATCCTGGAAGCCTTGCCACGCAGCTTACGCAGGTAGTACAGCTTGGCGCGGCGGACCTGACCACGGGTGATTACCTCGATAGCATCGATGGACGGCGAGTGGAGTGGGAAGCTTCTCTCAACGCCGACGCCGTTGGAAATTTTGCGCACGGTGAAAGATTCGCGGATACCGCCGTTCTGACGGCCGATCACCACCCCTTGGAAGGCCTGGATACGGCTCTTGTCACCTTCGACGATCTTCACCTGCACCTTCACGGTATCACCGGGCCTGAACGCCGGAATGTTCTTCTTCATCTGTTCCATCTCAATAGCATCAATCTTATTCATTTTTCCTTCCTCCCTTATCTATGCAACATGTGCTGTATATTCGTCAGTAAAATCTGCAGATGCATCCGTTTCATCACCGGTCAATCTCTCTGTTGCCGAACAGCCGGTCCAGGATGATCGCCGCGGCTGAGCGGACTGGCAGGTGGTTGTACGCTCCCGGTCCCGTGATGGGGCCAAGCACGTAAGCGGCCCCGGCAAACACCTCTTCAGTCATTCCCCAGCCGGTACCGAACAACAGCAGGTATGGCTGATCCTTGTCCTGCAACAGTCTGGCAAGGCCCGCACAATCGATGCTGTTTTCCCGTGCCCGGGCACCTGTCACAACCACCTTTGCCGGTTTGCCGAATTGTCGCTCCAGGTGGTCCAGGGCCGCCTGCAGCGAATCGACTATCTCTATGATTTCAAGGGCGGCCTTGCGCTTTGCATTGTAAGTGGCGCCATAACCTTCAGTCCAATGAGCCCTGATCCGTTCCGCCAGGCTGCGCTGCTCTGCCACCGGCGTGATGACGAAATAGCGGCCAAGACCGAAGGTTCTGGCGGCACGGGCTATGTCATGCAGATCGAGATTCGTTACCGCCGTCGCCACAACCTCGCGGTTCTTGTTATAGACCGGATAGTGGAGAAGGGCGATGCTCAAGTTGGGAACTGCGGGAACGAAGGTCTCCACTACTCTGTTTCCCTAGACAATTCCACTAGGTATTTCCGGTCGGCGTCAGTCAGCCGGACCTTCTGCAGCAAGTCGGGCCGTTGGAAGGCGGTAGCTGCGAGAGATTTGCGTCGCCGCCATTTTTCTATCTCCCGATGATTGCCTGACAAAAGAACCTTGGGAACCTCCAGACCTCTGAACTCAGGGGGCCTCGTGTACTGGGGGTACTCAAGAAGCCCGTCGGCAAAGGAATCGTTGATGGCAGACTCCTCACTGCCCAGCACCCCAGGCACCAGGCGGGAAACCGCATCGATAATCACCATGGCCGCCATCTCGCCGCCGGTCAGGACGAAGTCTCCCAGTGAAATTTCGTCATCCACGAAAAGTTCCCGCACACGTTCATCCACTCCTTCATACCGCCCGCAGATGATGATCAGCGCCTCTTCCCGGGCCAGCTCATCGGCTACGGCATGACTAAAGGCCCTTCCACGGGGGGTGGTAAGGATGACCCGCGCCTTGGGATTGCCAGCCTTGGCGTGCTCAATACATGCGGCCAGCGGTTCCACCTTCATAACCATACCGGCGCCGCCACCATAGGGGTAATCGTCGGTAACGCTATGCCGGTCAAGGGCATAATCGCGAATGTTATGAAGGGCAACCTCGATAAGCCCTTTCTCCCTGGCCCGCTTGAGGATGCTCTCCGTGAGCGGCCCCTCGAACATGGCGGGGAAAAGGCTCAGAACTTCAAATTTCATAGATCGAGCAACCCCTCCGGAAGCCGGACCGTCATTCGCCCGGCAGCCGGATCAACCTCAAGCACAACGTCATCGAGGGCGGGAACGAGAATTTCTCGATTTCCGCCCCCCTGGACCACATACACATCGTTGCTGCCCGTAACGATTATATCGACCAGTTCCCCAAGGATTTCCCCGTCCTCGGTGGTTACCTGCAGCCCGACAAGATCGCACCAGTAATACTCATCATCGGCCAGTGCCGGCAGTTGCTCGCGCAACACGTACACTTCACGCCCTACCAGGTGCATGACATCATTAATGTTGGTGAAGTCCTTGAGACTGAGGATGATCTTCTTACCGTGAGCCTTGGCGCCGGCTACGGCAAATGATTCCATCCCTCCACCAGGTTTTTTGATCATCACCGATCGCAAAGCCGTGAAG
Organism: Geotalea sp. SG265; assembly: GCF_022808985.1. Taxonomy (GTDB): domain Bacteria; phylum Desulfobacterota; class Desulfuromonadia; order Geobacterales; family Geobacteraceae; genus Geotalea. The sequence goes on from NZ_JAKZFT010000002.1 coordinate 158,292, forward strand.
CTGTCCGGCTCACCGGAGAAGGAGGTTATCCGAAGCTGTCCTCTCACCCCATGGGTCGCCGAGACCTTGCCGATCAAAATTGTTTCGATACTGCCTGACATTACTCTACTATCTTGAGGACCGCCTTCTTGTTATCCTTCGTCGAAACGGCATTGAGCAGAGTGCGGATGGCTTTGGCCGTACGCCCCTCCTTACCGATAATCCTGCCCATGTCTTCCTTCGCCACGGTCAGCTTGATAACGGTAGTCTCTTCTTCCATCTCCTCGGTTGCTCTTACCTGACTGGGGTCATCAACAAGTGCTTTCGCGATGGTTTCTACGAGCTCTTTCATGTCGCTGTCCTCTGTGAGTTAAAATGTCCGGCGTACCGGGGAAAAACCGTATTATGCAAGCTTGGAGACAAATTTTTCCCAGATACCGGCCTTCTTCAGGATCTGCTTCACGGTATCGGTAGGCTGCGCGCCCTTGCCAAGCCATTCAAGAGTCTTTCCCTCTTCCAGTTTGAAGACCGCAGGATTTTGATTGGGATCGTAGGTACCGACATTCTCGATGAAACGGCCATCCCGTTTGCAGCGCTCGTCTGCAACCACAACCTGATAGAAAGGTTTTTTCTTTGCGCCGGCACGAGCCAGCCTGATTTTTGTTGCCATCTTTTCCTCCTGGTATTATCACGGCCTGCGCCGCAACTTCGTTTTTTATTTTAGAAAGGGAACCCCATCCCTTTTCCCATGCCTTTCATAAGACCTTTCGGTCCCAGCTTCTGGAGCTGTTTGACAACCTTTTGTGCCTCAGTGAACCGCTTGAGGAGCTGATTTACCTCCTGCACGGTCGTACCGCTTCCCTTGGCGATGCGCAGCCTGCGGCTGCCGTTGATTATCTGGTGATTCGACCGCTCCTGGCGGGTCATGGAATCGATGATCGCCTCGATTCGCTTCAGCTCCTTCTCGCTGGGCTGGGCACCCTGCATCTGCTTCATCATCTTGCCCATGCCGGGAATCATGCCCATGATCGACTCCAGGGAGCCCATTTTCTTCAGCTGCTGCAGTTGGGCCTTGAAGTCTTCCAGGTCGAAATTGCTCTTCTTCAGCTTTTTCTGAAGCCGCTCGGCCTCTTTCGTGTCGAAGGTTGACTGGGCCTTCTCGATCAGGGTCAGCACATCACCCATGCCAAGGATGCGCGACACCAGGCGGTCGGCGTGAAACACCTCAAGGGCGTCCAGCTTCTCGCCGAGACCGACGAATTTTACCGGCTTGCCGGTGACCGCCTTGATGGAAAGGGCCGCACCACCCTTCGCATCGCCGTCCAGTTTTGTCAGCACCACGCCGGTTATGCCGAGACGGTCATTGAAGCCAGTCGCCACATTAACGGCCTCCTGGCCGGTCATGGCATCGGCGACAAACAATATCTCCCGCGGCTCCACCGCTTCGCGGATATGAACCAGCTCGTCCATCAGGTAGTCGTCGATCTGGTGGCGACCCGCGGTATCGAAGATGACCGTATCGAAACCGGAGAGCTCGGCGTATTTCAGCGCCTTGCTGCAGATATCGACCGGCTTCTGATCGGCCTGTGAATCGAAAACCTCCATGGACAGCTGTCTGCCCAGGGTCTTCAGCTGCTCGATAGCGGCCGGCCGGTAAACATCGGCCGGGACCAGCAGCGGTTTCCGCCGTTGGGACTTCAGGTATCGGGCCAGCTTTCCGCAGCTGGTCGTCTTTCCTGCACCCTGAAGACCGACCATCATGATGGATACCGGTGGCTTGGCAGCCAAATCCAGGCTGTTGTCCTCGTCACCACCCATCAGGGCAACCAGCTCATCATGGACGATCTTCACCACCTGCTGCCCCGGGGAGAGGCTCTGGAGAACCAGGGTTCCGACAGCCTTTTCCCTGACCCGCTCGACAAAATCCTTGACGACCTTGAAGTTGACGTCCGCCTCAAGGAGTGCCAGGCGCACTTCGCGCAGGGCCTCCTTGATATTGTCTTCGGTCATTACCCCCTGACCGCGCAGTTTTTTAAAGACCGATTCAAGCTTATCGGAAAGGGCATCAAACATGAAAACTCTTTCGCAAATTCAATATGTTAGACCACTTCGAGCAACGGCAAACGAAAAAGCGCACTTTGCCACTTGTAAAGGAGCAACTTTAGAGGAATGTCCAGCTTTTTGTCAAGAACAAATTTAACCAGCAGCACCGACGAAGATCAAAGGCGGATTACCGATTGCGCCTTGAGCATCCCTTCGGCAATGGTGAACATGTTGGTTACCGAACCGGCTGCCAGCTTGTCCTTGCGGTGAAAGAAATCGAGACATACGCCGCAGGAGAGTATCTCGCAGCCCATGTTCTCCAGCTTCTCCAGGACTTCGGCGATCTCCGAGCCCTCCGTCGTCAAGAGGACGCCGGTGTTGATGAAAAAGATACTGTCGGGAAGCTCGTTAATGTCAAGCAGGGTAATCATGAAGTTTTTCATAAGGAGGCGCCCCAACTCCTCGGGCCCGTCCCCCAGGCGGTCGGAGCCGACGAGCATGACCGTCTTGCCCTTGGCCCCCGGAGCAACCGTCTCGGCGATCTCTATTGAGCCAGCCTTGCCGGAAACGACCAGGGAAAATCCCACCCCCATCGGAGTTTCGGCAACTAAAAAGCCACGGTTTGTCGCAAACCGCGTGACATTCTCCCGGGGTGCGCCGCTATCGACCAGCACCGTCAGCGATTCTCCAGGATTTTCCTCCAAGGCCCGCTTCACCAGCACCACCGGCTGGGGACAGGCCATATTTCTGCAATCAATGGTTTTCAATCACAACCTCCGATAAATACAATTACGTAGTTACTTTGACGTACTCGCCATGCTGCTTCACATAAAGCTCTGCCGGAAGGAACCCCTCTTCGGCAAGAACCCTTTCCACCTCATTGCGCAGAGCAGAGTCGTACCTGATGGCCAGGCCGCAATCGGACTGCAGCGCCCTTGGTACGGGAATCAGCATGATGGCCAGCTTCTTCTGCTTCAATATCTTTTCGGCTTTCATGACCCGATGAATGGAATTGAAAACCGCCACGTAATCGCCGTCCTGGACCACTACCCATCCTTTCGACACCTGGGAATAAAGTAAGCAACGCGGGCGGCCACCGCCTTTCGGCAGCTGTCAAGCTCGTTGACAAAGGCCGTTGAAACCCATAGTATACCGGGTGAGGTAAAGAATGCACCTTATTTTGACATTCATCGCCCTGATGCTCCTTGCCCTGCTCATCAACGTACCGTTCGGCTACCTGCGGCAGAGCTACGAAAAATTCTCCTTCGGCTGGTATTTCTACGTCCACATTTCCATTCCCATCATCATCTATCTGAGGATCAAAGCAGGCTTCAGCTGGAAGCTCATTCCCTTTACCTTGGGGAGTGCCGTCGTTGGACAAATCATCGGCGGGAAGATCCGCAGAAGGAAAACCCTTGGCTGAAAAGCGTCCACGTATGAAGCGACCGGCAGCGGTCGCAGAACTGCTCACGGAATTTTTCCAGGATAAACCTGTCGGAATGCGCCTGAAGGAAGGCAAAATATGGCTTGTCTGGGAGAAGTCGGTGGGGGAGCAGATAGCTGCCCGAGCCAGGCCCGCAGCATTCCGTGATGGAACACTCACGGTTATCGTCGACAACGCACCATGGATGCAGCAGCTGACCTACCTGAAAAAAGAGATCATCGCCAAAATCAACGGGCATCTCGGCGAAGAGCTGGTGACGGATCTCTACCTGAGAGCCGGGAGCAGCCCCGCGCCCCCTGCCCAACCATCCCCCCCCACACAAGGATGCAGAGCCCTTTCCCCTGAAGAGCAACAACAGATTGGCGAGAAAACCGCGGACATTTCCGATCCGGAGCTGCGAGAAATCATCTCCGGGCTGATGGGAACACATCTGAAAAGAAGCTGAGGTCTTCTCCCAGTCAATTTCCCCAGTAGGCTATCACCGCACTGCTCGCCACATCAATCACAAAGGCGGTAGAAGGCCACCTGGTAATTCCGTGTAGTCGACCGGTACAGGCCGACAAATACCAAGCCGGGTGGTGGAGCCATGATCTCCGCATCGGAATGTTTATCCCCCACCATTTCCTTTACCACCAGGTCTACCTTGTTCTTACGGGCGAACTGCAGCAGTTGGGGAAGGTCCGCCACCGGTTCCGGAGTCCACAAGCCATCCAGATAGTACACCAGCTTGCTCCAAGCCACCATGTAGTTTTTACCCGGACCGAACCGTTCGACAGCCCATCGTCCTGCCTTCGCCAACTCCCTGGAGGAGATGGGGAAAGGTAGCGCAGAGGATTGCCGCGCAGAAAGCGGTCTTCCAGTCGAACAGCCTGCTTGCGAGGAAGTAGACAGCAAAGGCAAGGCCGGCGCCGCAGACCACGGATACTAGGCTGGCAGCAAAGACAAGCTCCCGTATGCCGGCAATGGAAGAAACCGCCGCTATAAAAATCGAATACAGAGGGGGAAACCATAGGGCCTGCCAGCCCAACCCCTTGCCCAACAGGATGTTTCGCGCCATCTGCAAATACATGGCCCCGTCGGCACTAACTCCGGAAACGTGAAAGTGACCAGTAAGGACAACCGCTACTAGGACAAAAATGACTGATAAAAGCAGCACATTCCTGCGCATGTCAAAGCCCCAGCCTTCTCTTGAAAAGGAGCTGCAGAGTCTGCCGCACGGTTTTTCCCACATGCATCTTGCTGGCGCTCTTTTTCTGGTCATAGCGGAGAATCAGCGGCACCTCTTCCATGATCGGGTCGTATTTCCGCAGTTTCAGTAGGATATCCACCATGCAGGAAAAACCCTGCTCGGAAATGAATTCATCTCCGTATTCCCTGAAAGCATTTTTCAGCAGCCCCGCCCGATATGCACGATAGCCGCAGGTATAGTCCCTTACGCCGGAAATGGGCATCACCAGCCGGAACAGCAGAGCGGCTCCAATGCTCAAGGTTTTCCGGTACAAGGACAATCCTCTGATCTTAGCCCCTTTCTGATAGCGCGAGGCGATGACCACGTCGTTTCCCTCCCTGACGAGGCGCACCATCCTGAACAACAGGCCCGGCAGATGGCTGTTATCGGCATCCATGGTAACGATAATATCACGCTCCTCGGACGTCTCGACGGCACGGAACAGGCCGGTCTTTATGGCTTCCGCCAACCCCCTGTTCTTTTCATGGTTGACCAGGTCGAGGTCGATCCGTCCTTTGAAGCGCGAAACGACCTCGGCAGTGGCATCTGAACTTCCGTCGTTGACGACAATGATCCGGCACGGTTTGCCTTCCTCCTCGATAGCCTCGCAGAAGCTAGTGAGAAGAGCACCGATGCACGACGCCTCATTGTAAGCGGGAAGGACTGCTACAATCATCAATTCGCTCCTTGCAGGATTCGAACGGCAATGAATAGTGCAGGCGAGATAAACTGAGCCTCATTCATTCTGACCGTCTCCCTCTCAGCAAACTTTAGCATTGAATAGCCTCCCCCGGCACAGCCCTGCCTTTGCCAGCCTGAACTGCAGAGCGGTTTTCAGCACCCCAAGGCCGTAAATTACGCTGCGGCCGAAGTTTATGGAAGACGCCTCCTCAAAATATTTGGTCGGACAGCTAACCTCACCGATACGGTAGCCGAACCAGACAATCTGTGCCAGCATCTGGTTGTCGAAAACGAAGTCCTCCGAGTTTGCTTCCAGGGGGAGCCTCTCCAGAATTTCCCGGGAAAAAGCCCGATAGCCGGTATGATACTCGGAAAGCTTGTGACCCAGCATCAGGTTCTCGAAGAAAGTAAGGAACCGGTTGGCGATATATTTATAGAGCGGCATTCCCCCTTTCAAGGCGCCTATACCCAGAATGCGTGAAGCGAGTACCGCATCGAATTCGCCATAGGCGACCATGGCGGCCATGGCTGTTATCAGCTTGGGCGTATACTGATAGTCCGGATGAAGCATGATGACAATGTCCGCCCCGAGATCAAGGGCTGTCCGGTAACAGGTCTTCTGGTTGCCGCCATAGCCCCTGTTTTTTTCGTGAATAACAGTCTTTATACCCAAGCGGCGTGCAACGTCGGCCGTATCGTCCCTGCTGGCATCATCCACAAGGACAACGTCATCCACAAATTCGAAGGGAATTTCCCGATATGTCATCTCCAGGGTTCTTGCCGCATTATAAGCCGGAAGGACAACCACCACCTTTCTGTTATTCAACATCAGTCGGCAATCTCCTCTCTGGTCTGATACCATATGCACTCATTGATGCACATGAGTTTAATCACGATCCTTTATACGATAAACCAGGTACGGCAATCCACCCGGCTCAAGCCCCATGTATCTCAGTTCCAGTTCAGGAGGCGGAGTGAAATTCTTCGTCGGTTCCAGAATTGGGGAGAAAAGAAATTGTAGTTGCGGACGCATGCCCACGAGTTGCGTTGTCGCAATAAGATAGCCCGCCCTGTTCTTCCTGGCATACGCGATAATATCGGGATAATCAGCCTGGGGCGGGATAATCATCTTTTTACCTGCATAAAAAGCGATTCTACCCGACCGGGTCATGATCGGTACATTCTCCGGGATAATGCTCCTCAGCCTGCGACCGATCTGTTTGTCGTCATAGCGGCCCATGTCCTGATTGTAATTATAGGGTGGTTTCGGTCGCGGAATTTCGGTGAAGACGTAGTAGGCGGAAAGTGCGACCACCACGGGAAGGACCAGAGGAAACGGCCAGGATGCTGATCCGATCCAATCACTTATTTTCTTCCCACCAGCCCCTGCCCAGACGAGCAAACCAGGTACATAGGCGTAGAACCCCCGGGGCTGGACAAAAAACAGAAGATAGATGGCCAGGGGCGCCAAAATGCCTAGTAGAATAAGGTGCATGTCCAGAGAAGTTCCACGCCGCGGACGCGTCATAAGCCCTACCAGGATAAACGGCCATAAGTACACTTGAAATACTCCATTGAACGCTGGAGGCAATTCCCGGATATTTTTCCAGATATTGCCCCAAAATAGATCTGGTTCATCTCTCATTATTTTAAAAAGGGACTGGCCTTTTCCCTCGGTAAAGTTCCCATGGTCATCGAGACGAAACTTTTGGTCGTTGGTGGTTATCGTACCGCGGTACTCTCTGATGACCTCGGAGTTGACGCCACTTTTCCCACTCAACTGCCATTTTCCTGTAACGTCATGGAGGTACCACATGTAGGGTGAAGCCAATATCAAGAAACCGCACCAGAAACAGACCAGGAGCAGGCAACTCCTTTTGAGGGAGCTCCAGTTTCGGCCAAGGATATTGCGGCCAAAGAAGAACAATGTCAGGGCAACACAGGCGATAAATGCTTCAGGCCGTGCCAGATAGGCTGCTCCCAGCAACGCTCCGGCAGCGGCATAAAGCAACAGTCTCCCCGTCATTACCCCTCGCCAGAATACGTACGCTCCGGCCACAACGAAACAGGTGTAAGTCGGCTCAGTGATGTCTATGCCGGACATCCCGTGGATAAAGGGCAAGGTAGCGAAAAGGAGGGCTGTGGTGACCGCCGCTGTCCTGCCAAAGGCCTCCCTGGCCATCAGGTAAAGGGGAATGAGTGTCAAGGTGCTGAAAACCACCGATACTAGCCTGGCGGAGAGCTCAAGGTCATTGAACACCAGGTCAAAGGCCCCGATGAATATGGAGTAGAGCGGTGGGGCAATGGTACCGAAAACATGCGGATCCCACGTTTCCAGAAAGGCCTTACCCATGGTGGAATAGCTTGTGCCATCGGCAGACATGACATCGTAGGTTCTGATGAAATAGGCCCGATAGAGAAAGGTAGCAACCACTAGCACGGTCACAAGCAGTATTTCCTTAGCCGGCCATTGTCCCACTGGGCGCAAGCCATTGGAAGGCGTTGATTCCTCGGTATGATTCATGATCGTCCTTTGTAGTTTACATTAAAGGGATTAGTACGGCCCAGAATAGATCCTGCAAGGGCCCCCAGAGAAAGCTGCGGCCACATGGGAAGGCTGAGTACCTCACCAGCCATTTTTTCAGCAATCGGGAAACTGCTACTGCCATGGCCGAGAGGTGCATATGCCTGCTGCAGATGAGGGGGAATCGGATAATGTATCAGAGTGCCGATATTGTTGGCGGCCAATTCCCTTTGGAGAATATCCCTGTCAGCCGTTCTAATCACGAACAGATGCCAGCAATGGCCTGCCCAATCAGGTACCGCCGGCAAGGCCACTTGCGGCAGGGAGATGGGCAGATTTCTCAAATACCAAGCGGCAAGCAGTTGCCGTTTTCCATTCCAGGCATCAAGCCGCTTGAGCCTGACGCGAAGAAATGCCGCCTGCATTTCGTCCAGCCGGCTATTGAATCCGGTAGCATTATTAACGTATTTCACCGAGGATCCATAATTGCGCAGCAGTCGGATCTTATCTGCCAATTCCCTATCGTCGGTCGTTACCGCGCCCCCGTCGCCAAACGCGCCGAGGTTCTTGCCCGGATAGAAGCTGAAACCTGCAGCATGGCCAAGTCCACCGGCTCGTTTGCCACGATAGGTTGAACCATGAGCCTGAGCAGCATCCTCCAGCACTTTAAGGCCATATTTGTCGGCAATGCAGAGGATGGCATCCATATCAGCAGGCTGGCCATAGAGATGGACCGGGACAATGGCCTTTGTTCGGTGGGTGATGGCTGCTTCTATCCGGGAAGGATCGATGTTGTAAGTGCTTCCGCATGGCTCTACCGGCACGGGAACGGCACCAGTGTGAGACACCGCCAGCCAGGTAGCGATATACGTATTGGAAGGAACTATCACCTCGTCGCCGGCACCTATGCCCCATGCCCTGAGCACAAGGGTCAGCGCCTCAAGGCCATTGCCGACTCCGACACAGTGCCCAACGCCGCAGTAGTCGGCGAATTCCGCCTCAAATGCCGCGACCTCAGCGCCAAGAACATACCACCCCGACGTCATCACCCGCTCATAGGCTTCGTCCAGCTCTTTTTTCAACTCCATATAGGCGGCTTTAAGATTCAGGAACGGGATTGCCGGCACATTATCTGTTTTCTCTTCCTGTTGAGCCATCGAAACCTCTTCTCTAATTCTCCAGTGTCCGCAGGAACTCATCGTAATCCCTTATGTAGTCATCTGCCTGGTAGACATCGGAAGCAAGAACCAGCAAAAGAGCATCACTGCTATATTTGTACTGAATTGCCCAAACCAGGGGAGGAATATGCAGACCGATGGAGGGATTGTCAAGGCGCAGTTCCTCGCTGTTCCGGCCATCATCAACAACCACAGAGCACGACCCTTTGACACAGACAAGGAATTGGTGCAGATGTCGATGGGCATGTTCCCCCCGAACCTCCGTGCTCGGCACGTTATAGACAATGAAGTATCGTTTGGGAGAAAACGGCAGGTGCTTGTCGTATTCTCCGAACGACAGGCTTCCCCGCAGGTCATTGACCAACGGCAGACGGTGCAGGGAAACTCCCGGTACCTTAACAGCTGCAACTCCACTTGTTGTCCCGTCCGTGCCAATCGTCTCGGAAGGCATCCTGCCTCTTGATGTCACATAACCGGTTATCCGTGCCGGGTTACCAACAACGATGGCGTTGGGAGGAACATCTTTTGTCACAACTGCCCCGGCACCAACCATGGCATTCATGCCGATGACGATCCCCGCCAGTATGGTTGCATTTGCACCGATTGATGCCCCTTTCCGCACGACCGTCCGAGAAAACTCCTCAGGGTACTGCTTGCTGCGGGGAAAGAGATCGTTGGTGAACGTCGCATTCGGCCCGACAAAGACATCATCACCCAAGGTGATGCCATCCCAGATCTGAACACCACACTTGATGGTCACTCTGTTGCCGATCACCACATCATTTTCAACGAACACGTGGTCACATATATTGCAGTCGTCACCTATGACGGCATTGGGCAAAATGTGGGCAAATGCCCAAATTCTGGTACCGTTGCCGATGTTGTGAGATTCGACAATTGCTTTTTCATGCTGGAAGAAACCCATTCCGTCACCTCGTATCAAAGATGGTGTCTATCACATACAAAGGTCGTTTTCTGGTCTCGTCCAATGTCCGCCAGAGGTACTCCCCAAGGATGCCGAGCATCATCATCTGGACCCCCGCAGTGAAGGCAAGGAGCAGGATGAGTGTTGACCATCCTTTCACTTCTATCTTGTGGGCGGCCCAGGCATAGAAGACGAAACCGCCGTAGATAAAGGAGCTTGCAGCCACGATAAACCCGACAGTGGAAAGGAAGCGTATCGGCAGGTAAGAAAAGGCGACAAAAGAATCGATAAACAGCTTCACCTTTTTCGCCAGGGTCCAGCGTGAAGTGCCCTTGTCCCGCTTCTTCCTCACGTAGGGGATCAGGACATGGTCGTGGCCGAGCCAGAAGATAAGGGACATGATATTAGTGTTCTTTTCGCCGATTCTGTTAACCTCTTCCACGATCTGCCTGTCGATCAGCAGGAAGTCAAAACCACCGCCGGGATAGCCGGGAATGGCATATCTTTTGATTAAAGCATAGTACGTGTTCGAGAAAAATTTCTGCGTCAAGCTTTCCTGGCGATCACTGCGCACGGCAAAAACGGCCTTTCGCCCCCGTTCCCAATGGTCGATCATTTGGAGGAAAAGTTCCGGTGGGTCCTGAAGATCGGCAGCAATCATGCCGACGCAATCTCCGGTTGCAACAGCATATCCAGCCTGAATGGCCGCCATGGAACCGAAATTTCGCGATAGCTTGACCACCCTTATCTGCAGAGGAAACTGCTTCTGAAAATCGAGGAGAATCTGCAAAGAACGATCACCAGAACCGTCATCGACAAATACCAGCTCAAGTTCCCATTGGGGAAGCTTCTCCCCCAGAGCCAGCAACTGAGGCACCGTATCCGGAAGGTTCAGCTCATTGTAATAGACTGGAACCACTATGCTGAATTTTTTCACGCCGGGTCTCATTCACCACCCCTTGTCATGGGTCCATCAATGATCTCTTGCATCTTGTCACTGTACTCTCTCCCGTAGCCATGCACCAGCAGCGGCGGCTCAATGAGCACATCCCCCCTGCGCCCCTTGGCCAGTTCGACCATGAACATGCCCGCTTCGGACATGACGCTGTCGTGGACCATCCGCAGGCGAAGGGGGGCAAGCTTCAGGGCGGCCGCCTCGGCAAAAAGCTCCACCAACCGGGAAACATGGTAAATAAAGCAGATTCTTCCCGCGGGCTTTGCCAGGTATTTCGCCACGGTCAGAAAATCAGCCAGGGAAGCGGTAGATTCATGGCGTGCCTTGTCCCGCCCCCGTTTTGGGCTTAGGCGACCGGTGCCGGGCTTGCGGTAAGGGGGATTGGACACCACCAGATCGAAGGACGACACCGGAAAGAGCCTCCTCAGGTTGCAAATGTCTTCGGCGACTACCGACACTCTGTCATCAAGGCCGTTCAGGGAGATATTCTGCCGCGCCAGTTCAGCCATCGATTCCTGGAATTCGATGCCGACGACCGTAACGCCTTTCCCTTGCCTCGCCAGGAGTAACGGCATAATGCCGCACCCCGTCCCCAGATCGGCCACCCGCGCCCCATTCGGGACGCCGGCAAAGGCACAGAGAAGGAGCGGGTCCAGGGAGAACCGGTAGCCGTTGGCCGGCTGGGCTATTTTCAGTCCATGCCCCCTGAGCTCGTCGATGGTGATCCCGTTCTCCCCCTGATCCTGTGCCCGGTCAGTGCATCGTTCCTTCATGGCACTCCCGTTTTCTCCGCCTGCACAACTCTGTTACCGCCAGGCCGGCAATAAAGGCAAGGGAAGCCAGCGTCAGGTATTTGCCGATCTTGAACGGCAGCGGATCGAAACGGAACTCGACCCGGTGCTGTCCGGGTCCCACATAGACCCCACGCAGGATATGATCGACCGGGAAAATTTCCTCCCTCTTCCCGTCCACCAGAACATGCCACCATTTGTAGTACTTTTCGCCCAGTACCAGCAGGGCATTGTCAGATGCTGCCACCTTGACGACAATCCGGTTCGGCTCAAAGAGCGCCACTTCGACATTACCGGAAAGATTTCCCTGTCCTTTCGGAGCCAATCCGGCGGGCGGCGGGGTCTCCACCAGGGCGGTCCGGGCCGGATTGAAATAGGGATTTCGCATCATTACCAGCTGCTGCTCTGGATTTGCCACCAGCTGTACCTCGGGGACCAACCATGCCTTGGGCAGCACCTGCCTGTTTTCCAGCACCACCGAACCAGTCAGCGATTCGAAGACCGGTTGGTACTGGCCTGCCAGGTTTTGCTTCTCCTCCTCATACTGGCCGCGCGGCATCACCAGATACTTGAGATTGACCAGGTTGGGCATTGCGCCGGTGAGGGAAAAGGCATCGAGGAACTCCCGGTATCTCTTTTCGCTGACCGTGACGTAAGCGGAAATATTGCCCAGGCCGAAATCTGCATAGTAGGCCGACGACTGCTCGTTCATGGGCTGCATGCGATATCGGTCGATGTTCTTCTCCAGAAACGCCACCACATCGTTTTTCGTCTTCGTCTTGTCGGCCACCGGCGGATCGGTGAGGACAAAGAAATTGGTGTTGACCCGCCACAGGTCACCCAGCAGGAGAATGACCAAAACAGGCAGCAGCAGGCGGACCGGCAGCCATCTTTTGGCCCAGGCCAGAAGAACCGCCAGATAAACGAAAGCAACACCAAAGGCGATGCCTGCTTCGCGCACGGCATTACCATAACGGTCAGTGGCCAGACCCGCCCCCCACTGGTATCGGGTCGGTTCGCCGATGGTAGCCGGCAGAAACTGCACCGCCGATTCCGCACCGAAAGCAAACCAGAGCCACAGAAGCCCGATAAGAGTGACGAAGAGGCCACTGCCGGCCAACCAGTACTTCAACGGGCGCGACTGGGGAGCTGCCTCGGCGAGGATGCCCACCCCCCGGCCGGTGAGCACGGCTACGGCAAAGGCAAAGAGGAAGAGGATCATCTTCGGCACCCGGAATGTGGAAAAGCCTGGCAGATGATCGAACATGAATTGATAGACGAAGGTATATTTGCCCAGGGCCATCAGCAGCGTGGCCCCCATGAGAAACAGAAAGAACCGGTCGGTGCGCTCCCGGCGCCTGGTGAAGACAAGCGGCACCAGGAACCAGGGCAACAGCCCCAGATAATCATTGGTCTGGGTAAAATGCATCCTTCCCCAGTAAAAGACCTGGCCGGGGGCGGGTACATCTCCCCCCTCCTGGCGGGACAGGCCGAAGAAGCCGGGAACGGCATAGGTAAGGATCTCTTCGGGGGGCATGGACCAGCTCATTCCCTCCTCCTGACTCATCCCCCCCCCCCGCTCCGATTGCCGCGACCAGCTGAAAATGGGGGCAAATGACATGGCGATGGTGGTGAAAAAGAGCATCACCATGACCACAGCAAGGGCTATATCCTTGCGGAACGCCGGCAGATATCCCTTTCCTTTAGAGACGAATGACTCACCCACATGGAAGAACCAGTAGGCACCGACCGCCAGACAGGTGTAAAAGGATATCTGCCAGTGCATGTTGAAAAACTGCACCGCCAGCATCAGGGAGGTCATGGCATAGTGGAATAGCCTGCCGCTCCTGATCGCCCGTTCCAGGAAATACAGCACCCACGGCAGCCAGCTGATTCCCTCTATCTTTTGAATATGCCCGGCATTAATCAGCGAGGCCGTCTCCGTCCCAAGGGAAAAGATAAGCCCGGCGGTAAAGGCGCCAAAACGGCTGATGCCTATCAGACGGCAATAAAAATAGGTTCCGATGCCCCCCCACAAAAGGGAGAGAACCGCCAGCCAAGCGATGCTGGAAGGGAAAGGGAAATAATGCTGAATCAGGAAACGGTGGAAAAGAAGGCCTATTGCATTCCAACCCCCTTCAAGGGTCCGCCCGCCGTCCATAAGGGGTTCCCAGTTTGCATGGAAAATGGTGGGAATTGAGGCGAGATAATCGGCAAGGCTCTGTGCCTTGATCGCCTTGGCCCCCCAGAAGAACTGGGTGATGACGTCCGAAGCACGGATGATCTGATCGGTAAAGAGCACCTTGTTGCAAAAGGCAATGACTATCACCGCCATCAATCCCACATAGAACCAATCTTTCTCTAAAAGTCCCGGTTTCTCATTACGCATAGGTGCGTTTTCCCCTCAAACAGAACTGATATTCGTGAAATAGAGACACCGCCACAACTCGTGGCAACATCGAAATCTATTCTTCCTGCGCAAGCCCCAAGGAGGGAAGGGGTCCCCGTTGCCTACCGGTTTCGCGCGTCACCGTTTCCCCTTCCTTATCACATCCAGGTATATATCTTCCAGTCGGCTAATCATCCTGCCGGTGGTGAACTGGCCAATAAACTCTCTTCCCCGTGTGACCAAGCGCTCGGATACCTCCCTGTCGGTCAGGCAGGTCACGATCCGGTCCGCTTGCAGGTCATAATCGTCCAGGGGTACTATGAAACCTGTCTCCCCATCTATGACGATTTCGGAGTTCCCCCCCGCATCGGAAAGAACGGGTGGCACTCCGGCCATGGTTGCCTCGGAAGAAACCAGTGGTATTGCCTCGATCTCTGAAGGCATGACGAAAACCTTTGCACGGCCGTAAGTTTTGTACAGCTCGTCGCGAGGCATGCCGTAAATGAACCGGACTGGAAGACCACGGGCCAGAAACCGGGCAAGCAGTTTTACATACCAGTAGTCATTGCCAATCACCATCAGTTTTGCATCGGGAACCTTTTCCAGGACTTTCGGCAAGGCCCGCAGTAACCGATGGATACCCTTGCGGAAGAAGTCTCCCCCCACAAAAAGGATCAGGTTCTCTTTTTCTTCCCAGGGGCGGGTCTGGATCTCACTGTAATCGAGCCCGTAGTAAAAGTTCAGGTACTTGTTGGGATGATCGTAAAGGTCATAGACATAACGACCATGGAGAATCATACCGTCAACAAAGGGATAAAGGCGTCGGTATTTGAAGGCCCGGTATTTCTGCAGCAGAAACCGGACCGGAAAATCGGGACAGAAGAAGTGGTAATAGCGGACCCAGTAATAGTCATGGCTGTCTACCACCAGCGGGCAGCGGACCTTCGCGGCAACCTTCGGCGACAGGTGCTTCAGGTTCAGACAGTGGGCGATATCCCACTCCTCATCCAGGTCGGCCTCCGATTCATACACTTTGACCTCGTGCCGCCGCCTGAGCTCGCGCAGGACATTGGATTGGTAAGTGCCGCCGCCGGTGAGGGATTCCCGCTGGTTGGCAATTATCAGGACCCTCATCAGCGGGCACCCTTGCTACGGCTTGGACATATCATAATTTCCTGCCTCTTTTCCGCGTAAAAGTCCTGATTGGCGATTCGTAAGGGGAGAACAGGTTCATAACCTGTCCGTCTGAAAGCTTTTGCCCACCCTTAATCTTTTTCCTTTTCCGTAGCAGTGTTGGCATATGGCGCGCCAGATCGAGTCTCGCCTTCAATGCACTTACCCCTTGGCCACGCATAACGGCAAGTATCAGCGCAGCAATGTCATAAAAAAGCACTTTAGGCAGGTACTGTATCAAAACCGTTGTCGGCCAGTTTTTGATAATGACATACCATTTGTTGCGATGGGTATGGAAGACCTTGAAAGAGCTCCACTCGCCGCTGGTGGCAGAATGAACATGATAGACCACAGCGCCAGGTGCGGTCACCGCTTGCCAGCCGGCCAGGCGGCATCGCCAGGCGAGGTCAAAATCTTCATAATAGGCAAAAAAATCCTCATCGAAAAAACCGGTTTCCGACAACATCGCACGCCGGTATAGAGCAGCTCCACCACATGGGCCGAAAACCGGCGCAGGCTCTTTATACTGCCCGCTGTCAACTTCGGCAATCCCTTTATTGTAGCCGAGCCCGTTGCTGGCAATCATGAGCCCTACGGAGTCGATCCTGTCTGTTTGGTAGTAGTTCAGCATTTTTGCTGCTACCAAGCCGATACGATCATCGGCCTTTACCACAGCTACCAGCGCCGAAATGAATTCCCAATCAACTTTGGTGTCGTTGTTCAGGGTAACGACAAATTCTCCCCGGCAATGCTCAAGCCCAACATTGTTTCCGGCAGCAAATCCAACATTTTGCGGCAAAGCCACGACCTTCACCGCGGGATAGTTGCTCCGGACATATTCCGGTGAACCGTCAGAGGAACCATTATCAACTAAAACCACTTCAAAGTGGGCGTACGATTGCAGGAGGAGGGAATCCAGGCACTCCTTCAGGAACTTCCTGCCATTCCAGTTCAGGATTATCACAGAAACCAGCGGATTCATAACCGTCCGTCATACTTCCCGGTTTTGCCCACGAAACCACCCGAGAGTCCCCGGATAACGGCAGCCATTTTTGCTAGTGATTCTGACTCGAACAACAGAATTCCGGCTAGTTCACGGCAGAGATTGGTAAAGTCTTTAAGCACCCACCGGGGGAATTGCAACCCGTACCGCCGGTAGACAAGGATACGGTTCCTGGCATTATAATACCGGCGCAGCGGACTGTGATTAAAGACCTTGAAGGTCCTGCCAAAGGCCCTGTGCAGGGTCATGCGACCCAGGCCATGAACCAACTCTGCATCCCGAGCTTCAATGAGCCTGTACCCCTTGCTGCGTAACCGAAGGCAAAACTCGTGGTCAACACAGTCCATGAAGAACTCTTCTGCAAAAAAACCGACCTTGTTAAAAACCTCTATCCGTACCAGATTGCCAGAAGTCATGGTAGTAAAAACTTCAGCATAAGGGCCGTCATCGCCCTCGGCATAGCTGCTGATTCTGCCCGTATGCCGATCCCGGTACCTGGGGCTGATCAATCCAACTCTGCTGAGGTCGGGACAGGCGTTACATGCCGCCAACAATGCGGCTATAAATCCTTCGGGGGCTGTGCTGTCCTGATCGAAGGTGGCAAGCCAGGGATAGCCGCGGTCACGGGCGAAGCGCACCCCTATGTTCAGGGCGGCGGCAATCCCCAGATTGTTCGTGTTGCTGATCAGGCTGATACCCTCAAGCTTAGTCGCCTCGGCCAGGACTCGCCTCCCCTCAGGACCGGAGGCATTGTCGACGACAACAATCTCCGCCACCTGTGGGGCCAGGGCTTTGATGTTTCCAAGAAGTTGCGGGGCGGGATCATATGCAACGATAACGGCACAGACTTCCTGCGCTCGGGTTGTGACCCGTTCAGCATCCATCTGCCCCCCCTCAATGCATGTGGAAAACGCCATATGTCTCACCATCTAACAGTTAGGCAAATGACCGCAGCGATCAGCATATGCATGTGCAATGCCGACAGAGCGGTCATCGGTTAAAGACTCGTTTCTGGAAGAATTTGTAAATTCGTAGCGACGGTTCAAGAATAAACACCTGTAATGCGGCAAAGATACCAAAATTTTTCCGAACGACTTTATAATATTCTGTGTAGTTCACCCGATCGCTGACTCCCCCTGGTAGTGCCGTCGCCCAAAAGGTCTCCGAAAAGGCAAAACGGGCACCCTTCAGATAGAGTCTCTGGTTAAAGTCGAAATCGGCATAAATACGGAAGTCAGTATCAAAAGGAGGCTGTGGACTGATAGCTTTTCTAACCAACAATGCCTGATGGTGTAATGTGTTGCAAAAACGAAGCTTGAAGTCGATGGTCGAGCTACATATGCGCTCACTGCCAATTCGCACGCGACCATAGATGACGTCAGCATTGGAAAGATTCGGTTCCTGCGGCAGAGAAAGTAGTGTGTCACCAGCCCCGAGGAACAGCACATAGCTGTCGTCCGGGGCGATAGCCCAGCCCTTGTTCATCGCGTCGTAAATGCCATTGTCCTTTTCGCTTATCCAGCAAATCATCCTATCTTGATATTTTTTTATTATATCTACGGTGCCATCGGTGGAACCACCATCAATAACAATATAATCAATGTCACCACTCATATTGATTACACTTCTTATAGTTTTCTCAATATCAGCAGCTCCGTTAAATACGACTGTAATTACAAAAATTTTCAACATAGGAATGATCGCATAATTAGTACTGATTGGATTTGTTCACACTACTTTCATTTTTTTAAGAATCGCAGGGAGGTAAAGCTTTTTTATCATGCTTATGTAGTAATATGACTTATTTATTTCAACATTTACTGGATTAAAATAAAAATCTTTTATGCATCTAATACCGATTTCGTTATTTGGGAATCTATTAATATTCAGAGCCAGTAATGAGTTGAACTTTTTTATCAATTTTGCATCTCGCACATAGTTCTCGATAAAAAAAGCTTTTGCCATATGATACAAAAGGATCAATTTCTCATATTTAGAAGAAGTTGAAATCGAATCGCTATGGGATCTGAATTGAGACAGTGGTTCATCGATGAAGTAAAACTTTTCATAGTCAAGTGACGTGAGCAAAAATATCGTCAGGTCATTTCCAACTGCGTGCATGCTAAAATCACTACCTATTTTATTGGGAATGTTCAGCAGCAGATTTTTCTTGAGATCTGTTTTTCTGAATATTGCACAACCCGGAGAGTACGGCCAGTTATTACCTAACAAAACACCTTCCACATAAGTTTGCATAGAATGGAATCCCGGCTTCCCAATGACGTAGGCAAGTTCCTTTGTCTTGTTGTCTTCATCAAAAACTATAGCAGCTGTCAACACAAAGCCAACGTCTGAATTTTCCAATAGTATAGGATAAGTTTTCTCGATAAAGGTTTCAGATATCATATCATCAGACCATAAAATTTTAACAATATCAGCTGTTGCCAGATCAATAGCTTTTATCCAATTTCTTACCGGGCCTATATTCTTATCATTTTTATAAATTTTTACCCTGCTATCTTTCCGTGCAATTTGCTGACAGATATTCAAAGTGTTATCTGTACTGCAATTGTCTACTATTATCACTTCAATATCACTAAAGGTCTGGTTTAAAGCAGATGATAGACAATCAGTTATATATAATTCACGATTAAAGGCAGGTATAACAATACTTACTCTAGGCATTAGCGTTGTTCACTTTCTTGTTAACATGAGTGATCTGAGCCTGACATACCATGGAAGCAATTTCACATGTCTGACCTGGAATTTTCTCTAAATCGAGCATGGAGGGTTTTGGGAAGCGTCCATGCCACAGTCAAGGCGAATGAGCAGATTAACCCAAAGACAACACCATATATGCCGTACCGTGGAATCAGGGCCAATTGCAGAATAATGTTCAGCGCCGCCTGCAGCGGCACGATAACCCATAAAGGCCTCAGGAAACTCATGCTCTGGAGTGCCATGGCATAGGTGTCGCTCCAGACACGAATGGCAAAATACGCCCCCAAGGTTAACGTGAAAAGAGTAGGAATGGCCAGGTGCTGCCTCGGTGCAAGAAGTTTCACCAGCCAGGGCATCATCCACATCATCCCCCCCGTCACAAGGCAAATGAAACAAATGCCGGCTATATTGTAATCTCTAACGTATTTTCTGACCCTGCCCCACTCATTTCGGGCAATGGCCTCCGCACATACTGGCCAGACGGCTGCGAGCAGCGCAGCGTAAATAAAAAATGCGATATTGAAGACCTTAGTACCGAGGTTGTAGATAACAATCTCATTTGGTTTGAGGTACTGTGACATCAGCAGATAATCAATCTGCAGGACCCCGGCGGCCATGAGTCCGAAAAACCAGAACTTGAAAGCTCGCTTGACCAAGTGATGCAACAGCTCACGGGTGAAGGACCGTCTTCCGGCACATCCAGCAGCTTTCCCAATCAAAGCGATTACCGGTAGTCCGGCTATCGGCACAAAAGAAGCGATCAAGCTCCAGTAAAGCCTTTGTGTCGCAGTCAATTGCGTATGTACAACTATCCATATGCTTGCAAGTGTTAATAAGGCACCTACAGCAGGAATAATATTTGCCAAGTATCCTTTTTGCTCTGCGTACCAGATCCTGTAGACGATGCTGCCGATTCCCATCAGAATTGACAGCGCCCCCACAACGAAAAAGTAGTGTATTTTTTCTTCTGTAGAAAGGAAAGGAAAACTGCCCAATATTCTCGGAGCAAGATAGGTGCCCATAAAATGGAGCAGCACAATACTGGAAAAGACCAAAAATAGGGCAATCAACGCCGCAGCCCAAATAAAATCATCATAACTCTTATCCTTGGCCCGGCGCTCCGATATATGGTTTTGCAGGCTTACTCCCACGCCCATATCAGACAGCATGTACCATCCCTGGAGCCCGCTCAGGATGGCATAAACAGCATAGTGTTCCGTGCCGAGGCCCTCGGTCAGCAACCGAATCGTGATGAGCCCTGCGGCTGCACTTGTTAGGCGGCCGGCCCACGCACTACCGGCAACCAGCATATGTGTCGGGATTTTTCTCAAAGGGCCTCTAGCCTTTAATTCCCGATATTCCACCAACCCATTCGACCATCCGCTTCACCCCATCCCGCGACGAAACCTTTGGTGTCCACCCTAAAAGTCTTGTTGCCTTGGCAACATCTGCCACGAAGAGGCGCTGGTCACTTTCCCGTGGTGGCAGCCTGGTATAATTCAGCTTCACATCAAGCAGTTCCTCCAACAAGGAAAAAAGCTCAAGCAAAGAGAGACTGTTGTCGATGCCACCGCCTATATTGAAAACCTGCCCTTGAGCGGTTTCGATAGCTCCCAAGGCTTTGAAATAAAGAGCGATCATATCGTCGGCGTGCAACAGGTCCCGCACCTGCTTTCCATTACCGGAAATAGTGAACGGCTCGTCAAGAGCGCCTCTTTTGCTTTCGACCGCTTTCTGGCAGAACCAGCCGACCCACCCCTGGTCATAGGTGGCGAACTGCCTGCCGCCGTACATGGATGAATGGCGAAATACCACCGTTTTGAGTCCGAAGATGCGTGCGTAGTCAAGCATATATTGGTCTGCGGCTCCCTTTGAGCACCCGTATGGCGAATGGAACTCCAAAGGGGTAGTCTCGTCGAAACCGCGCGACCGGTCGGTACAGACATAGCGGGTCGGGGTCTCGTCATACCCGTACTGCTCCAAGTCGCCGTAGACCTTGTTGGTTGACGAGTAAAGGACCGCCGCCTCCGGGCAGTACAGGCGGACCGCCTCCAGCAGGTTGTGGCTCCCCATGGCGTTCACTTCAAAGTCCATGCGGGGATTGGCGATGGAGGTGGTCATTGCCACCTGCCCCGCCAGATGGAATACGGCATCCGGGCAAAATTCCCGAATCAGCCGGGCAATGTCGTTCACATTGCGGATATCGCCGTGCACGTGACGGAAACTTCCCTGCCCCTTCAGCCAGGTCAGGTTATCGACGGAACCCGCCCGGTAGAGGTTGTCGAACACCACCAGGTCATCCCCACGACCAATGGCGTGAGCTGCCAGGTTACTCCCGAGAAATCCGCAGCCACCGGTAATCAACAGTTTCATTCAGTCTTTCCTTTCAGAGCGAATTGTTGGTCCTCTCCAGTTCGATGGTCTGCCGGATGCCGTCCGGCAGGCGTATCTTGGGAGACCAGCCCAGTGCAGCAAGAGCGGAAACATCGGCCCTCGACTCCATTACCTCATTTTCCCTGTAGGGAACACCTCCGAAATTGAGGGTGGTCTTGGAGCCGATCAAGCGATGGATCGTCTCGACTATCTCACGTATGGTAACGGCATTGCCCGAGCCGAGCTCGTACTCCAGGAAACTTTCCCCACCGTCGATTGCTTTTCGCAGCAACAGCAGATAGGCGGAGCAGACATCGTCAATGTGAATAAAATCCCGTCGCTGCTCCCCCGGCGTCAGCTGCAAATCGGGAATATTCTGCAGGCAGCTTCTGATGATATGGGTGATAAACTTGCTGTCGTCATCACCGGCGCCGAAGAAATGCTCCAGCTTGATGTTGATAAAGCGGATGCTTCCGCGTTTCGCGAACATCTCGCCCCAATCTCTGAATTGCTTTTTCGACAGGGCATAAAAATTCAGATTCGGTGCCAGGCTGGAATCGGTATTCAGAAAAGTAGTTGTGCAGGATGAGGAGACAGCCTGCAGCAGCTTGAGCGGGAAAAGGACGTTGGCATCGAGCATGTCTGCTGCAGACTCACCGGTCCGGCCGTAACAGGTGGCGGTATGAATTATGGTGTCAAAGGTACCCGTCGTTGTGAAAATCTGCTCAAAGTCGCATGTGTCCAAATCGTAGACCTTGATCTGGGAGAGGATGTCGTGAATCCGGCGAGTGTCGGAACAGCTCCTTTTCAGAATGGTCAGATCATGCCCCTCATGGTGAAGCGCCCACAGAAGACGGCTTCCCAGGAAGCCAGTAGCACCGGTAATCAATATCTTCATTTGGTACAGTAATCCCGGATCGTATCGCTCATATAACCAATCATATCCCCGCTCATTCCGGGATAGACACCGACCCAGAAGGTGTCGTGCATTATCCTGTCGGTATTCTCCAGACTGCCGACGGCCCGGTATCCCTTACCGCTGCGACGCATCCCATCGAAACAGGGGTGTTTTATGAGGTTGCCGGCAAAGAGCATTCGGGTCTGAATGCCTTTCATCTCCAGGTGATTGACGATCTCCTCCCGGGTAAAACCAGCTTGTTCCCTTACCGTAAGCAGGAATCCGAACCAAGAAGGGTCAGAGTTTACCGTCGCCTCGGGAAGGATGAAGAGATCCGCCAGCTCTGCCAGGTTTTCCCGCAACTGAGTCCAATTTTTCTTCCTCGCCGCAATAAAGCCATTGAGCTTATCCAGCTGAGCACAGCCGATGGCCGCCTGCATGTCGGTCACCTTCAGGTTGTAGCCGAAATGGGAGTAGACATACTTGTGATCGTAGCCGTGGGGGAGTTCACCGAACTGCTGGGTAAAGCGGTTGCCGCAGGTATTGTCCCGCCCCGACGGGCACCAGCAGTCCCTCCCCCAATCACGGAAGGATTCGACCAGCCTTTTCAGGGTAGTGTCGTTGGTATAGACGGCCCCTCCTTCCCCCATGGTCATGTGATGTGGTGGATAAAAACTCGAAGTGCCGAGGTGGCCGATCGTTCCCGTATAACGCCATTCGCCGTTATACAAATAACGGGAGCCCAAGGCATCGCAGTTATCCTCGATGAGCCAGAGGTTATGCCTGTCGCAGAAAGACCTGACCGATTGGAGATCAAAGGGATTTCCAAGAGTGTGGGCGACCATCACTCCCTTGGAATTCACAGACAGTGCCTGCTCCAGCTGTGTGCAATCAATGTTGTAGGTGGGAAGTTCCACATCCACGAAGACAGGGACTGCACCATATTGAACAGCGGGGGCAACGGTTGTGGGAAAGCCGGCGGCAACAGTGATTATCTCATCGCCCGGTTTCAACCTTCTTTCTCCGAGCTTTGGCGAGGTCAATGCCATCAATGCCAGCAGGTTTGCGGAGGAACCGGAATTGGTCAGGGAACAATGCTGAATGCCGAGAAACTCGGCAAATTCGCGTTCGAATCTTTCGGCATATCTGCCCGTGGTCAGCCAGAAGTCGAGAGACGAGTCTATGAGGTTGACAATTTCTCTTTCGTCGAAAACACGCCCGGCATAGGGAATGCGGTTGCCGGGGAAAAATTGTCGGCTGTCCTTGTGTTTGAATTCGTAGTATTTGATTGCAGCCTGAATCACTTGCTCACGCAGAATTTTTTCCTTTTTCTTTCCCTCTTCCACACTCTATCCTTTCCTTAAGGTGCGTCAGGTTTCCCCGCAACCTTTACGTATTCCTCAATCTGCTGCAGACAAACTTCCCGTAGGTCTCTTTTTTCCAAGTAGCCGCGCGTCCACTCGACGATGCTGTCCAGGGTGCGTTCCAGATTCCAGCGGGGCCTCCATCCCAGTTCAGCCTTGGCTTTGGAACAATCCAGCTTCAGGTAGTGTGCCTCGTGGGGATGCTCACCCTCATCCAGCACATATCTGGCGCCTTGCCCCCAACTGTTGCAGAGCCTCTGCACCAGCCATTCCACAGGTCTGGCATCCTCATCACGTGGGCCGAAATTCCATCCTTCCGCAAAGTGTGGCCCCACCGCATGGAGCTTCTCAGCCAGCAGGAGGTACCCGGAAAGGGGCTCCAGCACATGCTGCCATGGACGAATGGCATGGGGGTTGCGGATTTTAACCGGCTTACCTGCAAGAATGGAGCGGATCACATCCGGAATAAGCCGGTCGTTTGCCCAGTCGCCCCCTCCGATGACATTGCCGGCACGGGCCGTGGCAACGGCTGCACTATGCCGCAACGCAGTGGTATTGTTGCATTTCTGATTGACGAAGTAGGAGTTGCGATAGGCTGCCGTAACCAGCTCCGAGCATCCCTTGCTGTTGGAATAGGGGTCATACCCCCCCATCGGCTCGTTTTCCCGATAGCCCCAGGCCCATTCCTTGTTTTCGTAACACTTGTCGGTGGTGACGTTCACCACCGCGCGTACGCTCGGGCAATTGCGTACCGCTTCCAGCAAATGAACGGTCCCCATGACGTTGACCGCATAAGTCTCCACAGGTATCTTATACGAATCGCGGACCAACGGCTGTGCGGCCATGTGAATGACGATTTCCGGCGAGGCCTTGGTCATTTCCGCCTGCAACCGTGCCAAGTCCCGCACATCGGCAACAACCGAAGCCATCAATTCCCCAACCTGCGCCAGTTCAAAGAGGCTGGGGTTAGTGGGAGGCTTCAGCGCATAGCCGGTTACCCGCGCCCCCAGACTGTGCAGCCAGAGGCAGAGCCAAGCACCTTTGAATCCGGTATGTCCTGAGACAAAAACACTTTTTCCGCGCCAGAAATCCGCAGCCACCATCACCGTCTCCATCTCGCCACTCACCAGAGCTTCCATGGCGCTTTACCGCTATTCCAGAGTTCTTCCAGGTAATGTTTATCCCGCAGGGTGTCCATCGGTTGCCAAAACCCTTCGTGTTTATAGGCAAACAGCTCGCCATCGCGGGCCAGACCTTCTAAAGGCTCACGTTCGAATAAGGTTGCGTCGCCTGGTATGTAGTCGATAATTTTAGGCTCCAGAACGAAGAAACCGCCATTGATCCAGTTGCCGTCCCCGGCAGGCTTTTCCATGAACGAGGTCACCCGGTCTCCGGTGCCGAAGGAAAGCGCCCCGAAACGCCCTGACGGCTGGGTTGAAGTGACGGTCGCCAATTGGCCATGCTGCTGATGGAAAGCAACCAGTCGCGCGATATCCACATTAGCCACGCCATCGCCGTAGGTGAGCATGAAGGTTTCATCCCCCACGTATGGTGCCACCCGTTTCACCCGCCCGCCAGTCATGGTTTCCGCCCCCGTGTCCACCAAAGTCACCCGCCAGGGCTCGGCGTATTGCTGGTGCACCTCCATGCTGTTATTGCACATATCGAAGGTGACATCGCTCATATGGAGAAAATAGTTGGAGAAGTACTCCTTGATCATGTACCCCTTAAAGCCGAGACAAATGATAAAGTCATTGAAGCCGTAATGGGAATAGATCTTCATGATATGCCAGAGAATCGGCTTGCCGCCGATTTCCACCATGGGCTTCGGCCGCAGTGACGTTTCCTCGCTTAGCCGTGTGCCGAGTCCTCCTGCCAGAATAACCACTTTCATTGTCTCGCTCCTTGATCCTTCGCATGCTTGGGGTTGACCGGCTCCTTCAGGTCGTCATGCGCCCCTCCGCCGCTCATTAAAATCAATGCCGGCTCCGCCCCTAGCCGAAGCAGCTCCTGCCGCAGCGCTGCACCTTTTTTTATGGAGGTGATGACTATCCGGTGATTGCCCGACAAAAGTCCCATGGCCAGCGTCGCCACCTGTTTGTCGAAAAATATCTTTCCGGCTGCATCGTCATCCATGACGGCCGCCAATTCGAGCCCAATCTCCCGCAGGGAAAGATAGGCGATCTCAGCCACCTCATCGACGCCGCAAAAGGCGACGCTCCTGATCCCCTGGCCATGAAGGCTCCTGAACAATGCCAGGTAGTCCTGACGGGCAATTGTGTAAAGGCTGGAAAAATATCCCAGATGCTGGTAGGCGAGGCGGCTTTTCTCGGCAATTCCCTGGGGGGTAAGCAGGTAGGCGTACCGATTCCTCGGAAAGTTCTTGACCCTGACGAAACCTTTGGCAACAAGATTTTTCAGGTAGGAGTTGACGAGCCCAAGGGCGATGCCTAGGCGGTGGGACAGCTCCCGCTGGGAGATCGGCTCTTCTGTGGCGATTTCCGCCATGAGCCGCAGGGCACGGTAGCTGTCGAGGCTTTTTTCTTCATCGTTCATGAGATGAACATACAGCAAAGGGGCCGAATGGGCAATATAAAATTTTAATGGTCAGAGATTTCTTCAGCAATCCCTGCCATGGATGACCGGCTTGCGCAGGGCAGTCATCAACACGGCCAGCAGCACCTTGAGCATGTAATAAACTGATATCACCCCGGCAATGGAAGAACTGCCGTCACGGCGCTCACGCATCAGCACCGGCTTCTCAGTAATCATTAAACCATTCCGGCCCAGTAGAATAACCGCTTCCGGCTCAGGGTAATCGACGGGATACCAGCGGGCGAGGAACTCAATGGCCTTGCGGTCGTAGGCGCGGAACCCGGAGGTATTGTCGGTGATCAGTTGTCCGATAAGCAGCGAATTCACTATCTGAAAGACTTTGATGCCTATCCTGCGGATGAAGGTTGATCTGAATCCGTCGTGGTTACCCAGAAACCGGGAGCCGATCACCATGTGGGCCCGGTACTCCTTGAGGGGTGTCAGCAGTTTGTGGATTTCCGCCGCTATATGCTGTCCGTCACCGTCGAACTGAATGGCTGTCTGATAGCCCTGACGGCTGGCAAACTTGAATCCGGTCCGTACGGCGCCGCCTATGCCAAGATTTTTCGGCAGATCGAGCACCAGCGCCTGCCCGGTCCCGGCAGCAACGGCCGAGGTATTGTCCGTTGAGCCATCGTTGATCACCAGGATATCCAGATCCACATTGCAGCTCTTCAACTCCGCAATGACACCGGCGATATTTGCTTCCTCGTTAAAAGCAGGGACGATAACCAGTACCGTATCTTGCTTTGGCTGCGACATCCCCACTGCGCAGATTGCGCGAAGATGGGCAAGTCCCATTTCCTGGATCAGCTCGATGTTTTGTTCCGAAAGCCTGGTAATGACCACGGTAAAATGTACGAGCACCAGGAAGATAAAACCGGTGGTAAACAGCATGAGGACGCTCGGCTTGTAGGCAATGCCGAACAGGTCGCCAAAGCGGTCGATGGATTGCTTGTCCAGGGAAAGGTAAATGAAGAACATGCTCATGGCGAACCAAAGAAGGGAATATTCCTCCTTGATCCGCCGCTTCTGCACTAGGCTGAAGATGAAGGCGAAGGTCACCACGCTGAAGATCAGCGAATAAAGCTGGATTTTTTCAAACGTCACGACAATCGAACTCCATCTGTGGCAAAAACCGTGAAATAACTGTCAGCGAGCACCACCAGTGGTAATACGCAATTTCTCAGCCAACTGCGGATTAAGCGTCTTAAGCACATTGTACTGCTCAGCCAGCCCCGCCCGGTCCCCCGCGGCAGTGCAGGCAAGTGCCAGATTGAAGCGGGCTTCAGCCAGGCGCGGATTCATGTCGATGGATTTCCTGAAGCTGTCCATTGCCTGGGCATTCTCCCCCAAGGAATCGTAGGCGAGCCCCAGGTTGTTATAGGCAAGGGCAAACCACTCGCTCTGATAGACGGAGTTGATCCCGGAACTTATGTCGAATAATTCATAGGTCGGGCTGTAGCGCCCGGCATAGGTCCCCAGCTGGGTCAAAGCCATACCGATATTGTTCCAGGCATCGGGATGGCCCGGAGAAAGGTTGATAGAGGTAATCAGAGCCGGGATCGCTTTCTTCGGCTGACGCTGCTTGAGATAGGCATAGGCCAGGTTGTTCCAGGCCCGGGATTTATCCGGTGATTTGGCGACAACATCCTGCCAGAGGGTCATCTCGTCAGTCCAGACCCGGTTGCGATTGAAGGTGATCGCCGCAAGGACCGCCGGAATCAGCAGCGCCACTACCAGAACCGCACCGGCAGCCTTTTTGCTCCCCATGGACAGCCGTTCCATGGCCAAAACCACCAATGCAGCAACGGCTATGAAAAATCCGACCGATGGCAGATAGACCCGATGTTCAAACATGACATCGACGATGGGAATAACGCTCGATTCCACAGATAGCGCCAGGAAAAACCAGAAGATACCGAAGGCGATGAGGCGGTAAAAAACGGTAAACGGCGATGGATGGCTTGCATAGTTCACTTCGCCCCCCGCACCTGTAAGCTCTGGCCCGGGATTTCTGCTCAGGCAGGCGCAATAGACGCCGCAGGCGAAAATCGCCGCAAGCAGCAGGAAAGATACGGCAACCGGCAGTTGGAAAAACGAATGGTATACCGGGACGTCATGGTCCAGGTTCTGCCCGGCAGGGAAGAACAGCAGCCTGAGATAGCCGACGATCACCCGGAATTGGGTAAAGAGATAATCGGCGCGTGGCATATCAGTCTGCACCCGGGTCAGGGCATCGATTCTGCTCCAGATTCGTCCACCCGTGACCGCTATCAGACTGATGGGAACGACCGCAGCAGCAGCGAGACACGCCACGACGAGCAGCATCCTTTTGCGCAGCTTCCCCCTGAAGAAGAAAAATTCGTAGAGAAGCACCATGAACGGCAGGGTGAAGGTGATTTCCTTGGTACGCATGGCCAGGATTGCCGCAATGATCGAGACAGCCACACAGAAGGCGGCAACGGCTTTCTTCCCCCCTTTTCCCCACAAGCGGCGGGCCCCCACGTACGAAAGCAGCGAAGCAAGGTAGAAGAGGGTTGCCAGGGAGGTGTAACGTTGGACGATATAGGTGACAGCCTGGGTCTGGAGCGGATGGGCCACGAAAAGAAGCGCGGCAAGGAAGGCAACGGACCATTTGCGCCCGGTTTCGTCAGCGGGAAAGACGGGAGAAGCAAGGGTCAGGAAAACCAGGAGATAGACGAGCAGGGCATTAATGAGATGAATGATCAGGTTGACGTAATGATAGCCCTGAACCGCAAAACCGTTGCCCTGAAGCAGCATGCCGAGCTTGTAGTTGAGGGCAAAGGTCAGATCTCCCACCGCCCGCATCCCCTTGACCACCAGGGGATCGGCCAGGAGATCGGTGCTCCGCACCACCGGATTGCCCAGAATAGCTGAAATATCGTCAAAATTGAACTGGGCGCCAAAGGTGTTCGCGTAAGCAACGGTGCCGAGAATGAGGATGATCGCCATATGCCACAGGCTGGCGTGCCTTCTCGGCCGGCAGAAGAAATCATAAATTTTTTCAGTCATCTCAAGTCTTCCATGGAAAAAATATTCGGCATTCTTGCCCATGCGGACTCTTATCACGAATAGCCGTTAATGTATAGCTTTTCGGCAGCCAGTTACCCCCTGTCCAAAAGCTCCCGGAATGTCAGCCGGTATTGCTGCAAGAGGCGAGATATATCCCTGCTGCCTATCTTTCTTTTCCCCATGATCGAGCGGCGCTTCCGAAGCATCCGCGGCACCCCGAGCACAGCGTGCCACTGGCCCTTGAGCAGAGCTGCAATAAGAGCCCACCGGGAGCCGCTGGCAAGAAACTCTCCACCGGAGCCGTGGCCGGACAGAATGGACCGTCCCTGTTCAACATACCTGATCAGGGTGAAAAATGGAACCAGCAGCAGCATGCCCGGGGGAAAGGTCTTCAGCGCCGCCCAGTAATGGTTCCGTTCCACCAGGTAGAGCTTCAAGGGAGAAAAGAAGCCGCCGGTCATGGAATATTTATGATAGACGACGGCGCGGGTAGCCAAAAGGGCCTTCCAGCCGGCAAGCCGGCAACGGAGCCCCAGATCCGTATCCTCGGCATAGGCAAAGAAATCGTCATCGAAAAACCCGGTTTCCTCCAGCATGGCCCGTCGGTAAAGGGCAACGCAGGCGCTGGGAAGGAGAATCTCCTCCACATCGGCCATGCCCAAGCTGGAAAACCTTTGCCTGCGGAACCTGCCCCGCGACATGCCGTCACGGCAGATGCCTACACCGATGGAGTCCACCATGTCCGGTTCATCATATGAACAGATCCGGCTGCCGACCATTCCCGCTTCCGGATAGCCGTCGGCAACGGCAACGATGGTGGCAAGCCAATCGGTAGCCGCGAAGGTATCGTTATTGAGCGTGACGATATAATCGCCCGACGCATGGGTAAGACCGATATTGTTCCCCGTTGCAAAGCCCGTATTTTCAGCCAGTTCCACGAGCTTCACCCATGGATAGCGATCCCTTAGCAGCGCAGACGAGCCGTCGGTGGAACCGTTGTCCACCAGGATAACCTCGAAGTCCCGAAAGCTCTGGGCCGCAAGGCTGTCCAGACAGGAAGGCAGATGCTCGATGCCGTTCCAGTTGACGATGATGATGGAAGCGCGCGGTTTCATCTGTCTTTCACCGTTGCAGATCTCATGCGCCACCTCAGCAAAAGATGCCAGGCAAGCCAGAAGCGGCGGCTGATCTGGACAAGGGGTTTAAAGCGGATAACGAATTCGGTCTGACTGGCACCATGTCTCCGGTACATGATTGTCTTTACCGGCACGAATTCCGTCTCCCCCACCAGCTCGCACAACTGCCCCAGCCACATGTCGTGCATGGGGATGCGGCGGGGAAAGGGGAGCGCCACCGCCAGCAGGTCCCGGGAAAAGGCCAGGCAGCACCCCATATAGCGGTTGTTGTAGATATTTTTCCAGAAGCCCCGCCCTGCGTTGATTACCTGGAAAATGGAATCGTGGGTGATATTTTCCGCCTCGTCAACCACATAGCCGTCAAGGGCGATCAAATACGGCCGCTTTAGCTGCCGGTCGAACGTCTCCCGTATCAGCGCAATCTTGTTGTCAATCCAGACATCGTCCTGGTCCGCAAGAACGATGATATCGCCGGTCGCCTGTTCCAGGGCATGCTCGAAATTGAAGGTTGCATTGTAAAAGGTGTTGCTCTCCGACAGGCGTATCCTTGGATCGCTGAGCACTTTGATTATGGCGACCGTGCTGTCAGTGGACGAATCATCGGAGATGATCAGCTCATCCTCCGGCCCCAACTGATAAAGAATCGTCTCCAGCTGGCGGCTGATAAACCGCTCGCCGTTGTGTGTCGCCATGCAGACGGAGATTTTGCCGTTTTCTTCAGGCATACAGCACTACTGGACCCCTAATCCTTGAAAGCATTCCTGTAGAGTGACAGGAATGCAAGAGAACGGAATTGCACCGTCAATCTGAAACAGCGCTTCAGCATCACCAACCGGTAGAGGACAGCATCGGCATAACCATCAATGGAGTTCCTCGCCCCTTCGCAGAACAACTCGAAACGCTGCAGGGCAGCGGCACAAGACAACCTTTCCCTCCCGGAAAAACCATGGCTGCACTGGAAAGGGAGCACGTAAAAGCCATCAATATGGCGCCTCAGCCGCTTGTTGAAGGCGAAATCGGCAAAATCCAGCCTGATCCGCTCATCGAAGCCGCCACAGCGTTCAAAGAGATCCGCACTTACCAGCATGCCACTGTTAACCACAGCCTTGCCCTTGAAGCTGTGCCAGCCAGGGGCAATATGGGCTAAGGGGAACCCAGTCCGGGCAACGTAGCGACAAGGGGAGCAGATCATGCCATCCCCCTGCAGCACCGGAACGAATACCTCTGCATCAGGGTGTTCTTCCTTTGCCTTGCAATAGACATCAAGGGCAGTGTCGGGAAATGCCGTATCCTGGTCCAGCAGAAGAAGCCAGTTCTTGCCAAGCTGCCGGGCCAGTTTGCAACCTTCGTTGTAAGCCCTGCTGACGCCGGGATTGGTCGGGTCATGGCGGTAGTGGATATTCCACATACCGGAGCGGCCTATCGGCGCCCGTCCTAAGCGGTTGGGGCTGTTATCGTAAACGAAGAGATCAAGACAACTATCCAGGCGCTGGAGAGCCCGGGAAAGTGAAGTAAAGGTCTCGCTATTTGTCAAGTCCCGGCGGTACAGCACCACCACCGCCAGTATGTCGTGCAAAGCCTCTTTCACCGCTCACTCCGTTTTTCTCAGAACAGCGGCAAATTCTGCGTCTAGGCGGCGCATCTCTTCGACCACAAATGGCAGACCAAGATCTTCACGTGCCACGGCCAACGTTTCTGCGAAAGACGCCATCGTCCAGACGTGATAGTGAGGGTGACTCGCCGATTCAGAAATAGGCAATTCCTCGTCTTGCCCCCGTTGATTCGCCCCGTAAATCTCCTCGAAGTGTTCGGCCTTGGACCAGCCAGGCCCGGCACAATAATCTTTGATCAGGTGATCGATCGAGGTCAGCCGCCTGCTTCGGTCAAACGTCATAGTCATTTCGGGAACAGTCAGGAAAAGTATGTTGCCGCGGGAAACGGCGCGGAGCCAGTTTTCTAAGGTCTGTAAAGGGTTTTGACAATGCTCGATCACATGATTGGCGACAACAAAACCCGCAGCCCCATCGCCAATGGAAGCAAGGACCTCCCCATCGTCGACAATATCTACTGGTACGAAGGGAACAAATGCCAGTTCCGGATAGGCGTTGCGAAGTGTCGCCTGGTCCATGCAGTCCACATAGCGGACCTGAGCACCAACGGGCAAGGGAAGCGGAAGATGCAGCGCCCCTATCTCTAGTCCGTGCCCAGATAAATAGCAATTAACCAATGAATATCTGGCACGCATCCGAAGGCGATGGCGCGGTGACAGATTAAGGACAGCCCAGTTTTGGAGGCGGCAAAAGAATAATTTGCTCATAGGACCCTGCAGCATAAGCTGAAACGGAAATAAACCAGTACCTGATGAAAAGAAACTCAGCGCAGTAGCAGCATACGCATATTCATCAGCCAGTTGGAATAGAGAAAGCCATACTTCAGGCGACGATATGCTTCTTTCAGCCTTCCTTGTTCCCTGAGACGAGAGTAAATCCCAAGGAGTTCCCGTTGTTGAGGAGGGAGCCGATCGCCAAACCTTTGGAGGAATACCGCCGCCTGCCGCTGCAACTGCAGGTCAAAATCATCCCGGCTGATCAGTGTGGATGGGTTAAGGATCTTATCCAGAGCGACACCGAAGCCTGTTGGCTTGGCGCCGCTGTCATTCCTGCCGTGCTGACGATAGAGCACGGTCGGCTCATTTACATACCCTATCCTGCCGAAAGCCGCCGCCACAAGGCACAGCCACCAGTCATGCATGCGTGCCTCGGCTGGGATCGGCAAAGCCAGTTCGCGCAGGGGTTTATTGATCATGACAGTGCAGCCCGTCGCCACATTCTGCACCAGCAAGCGATTAAACGCAATCGCATCGGGATTTGTTCCATGATAGCGCCAAAATGACGGCGCCAGAGGCTGCAATGCGCAGTCAACAACCTTCAGGTCACTGTGAACAAGGAGCGGCATCTCCTTGCCGTAATGAGCCTCCATTTCCCCCATCTTGGCCAGGGTCTTCTCAATTTTCCGCGGCAACCAGACGTCGTCTTGGTCGCAAAACATAACATAGTCAGCAGTGGAGTGTTGCAAAAGTCGAGCGAAGTTACCGCAGGGACCGAGGGTCGTGTCGGTTGAGGAAAGAGAAGTAACGTTGCCATGTGCAGTCTGGCAGGATTCAATGATGGCACGGGTATCATCGGTCGAACCGTCATCGCTGATAATCATTCGCCAGTCCTGGCAGGTCTGGGCAAAGAGGGAAACCAGCTGTTCACCGAGGTAGTGCTCGCCGTTGAATGTTGCCAGGAGGAGGTCAACAGCGCTCATGCCGTGCCACTATTACCAGCGGGAATGCTTCCCGTCATTTGTATGTAAACACACAAAAGCTCCTGCACATACTCCTCGATGCTCTTTGGTTTCTGCACATTATCTGTTAGGCGCCGGAGAAGCTTCCTGTCATGACACACCTGTTTGAGCAGCTCGGCTAGGGCACCCGCATCACCTGATTCAAATAGAAGTCCATCCTGTCCATGATGAACGACTTCCGCCATCCCCCCCAGGTTGGTTGCAATGACAGGACAACCCGCAGCATGGGCCGAATAAATCACCAGTGGTGTATTCTCGTACCAAAGAGACGGGACGACCAGCACATCCAGATCAGCAAAGATAGTTCCAATCTGATTGTTTGGAAAAGTGCCGCAAAAATGAATACGTCGGTCGCCATCAGCAGAGGATCTAATTGTTGCTGCGTATGCGGGGAAGTCTTTGTCTCTGCCGTAAATCTTCAACTCGACAGGCTCCGTCTCCGGCAGCGCCCGCACCGCCTGTATCAGCACGTGGACTCCTTTTGGTTCAGAGAGGGTGCCGATGTAACCAATACGCAGCGGACCTTTCCCCTCTACCT
Source organism: Geotalea sp. SG265 (assembly GCF_022808985.1). Classification (GTDB taxonomy): domain Bacteria; phylum Desulfobacterota; class Desulfuromonadia; order Geobacterales; family Geobacteraceae; genus Geotalea. The sequence goes on from NZ_JAKZFT010000002.1 coordinate 192,614, forward strand.
TTTCACGATTCTGAAAAGGCTTCAGATCAATGCCGAAAGAACAGAAGATCACCTTTTCCGGTTGCAATCCGAAACTAGTTAAGGTGCGCTCCATCATCCTGGTGGGAGCTAAAACCCTGTCAATCTTGTTCAATTGCTGCACCATGAAAGCTGCACGCCCGGCCAGCGCCTTCACGTGGCGGAATGGAGCAAGATTCTTGAGGTGAGAGCAGGTAGAGAGGCGAGCAGCTTGCCGTGCCGCCCAATCCGGTAGTAAGGCGGCAACTTGCCGAATGGCTTTCCCTGGCGATAGTGCTGCCACATGGCGAATACAATTGCCCCCAAGACAATCTGGGCCTTCACAGAGCCGCCCATCGGGCAGCCGCAGTTGATTAGTAAAGCAGACCGGCCAGAAATCAGTGGGGGTTAGTGCTGTCGGAATACCGAGATCGTGGCAAACAGCGATTGCCGATGCGGAAAGCCGCTGCAGGTGGAAGAAGTGAACCATGTCCGGTTTCCAGCACTGCAGAAAGCCCCGAAAATGAGCAGCGAAAAAGGGATTATTATATTCCGCCTCGATCACGTTATCCACAGGTCCCATTGGAACGTAGGCATGGTGGAACCGCTCCACGGGAAAGCCGTCGTAGCTATAGCGATCGAAGCGTTGGTCGTCCTTCAGCTCTCTGCTGCCGGGATAGCCGGTGAATATCGCCACATCATGACCAAGGCGCCTCAGCTCCCGCGCTGTTTCCAGGGTCAGGATTTCGGTGCCGGCTGAAAAATCCGGCAGAAACTGGTGGATGGTAAGAAGTACTCTCACTCGCTGGCTCTGGTCATATTACCTGCAACCCCATGACAAACTCCCAGGTCTTCGCTATCCCAGCCGGCAGTGAAACAACCGGAGCCCAATCCAGCTCTGTCCTCGCTCGGGCAATGTCCAGGTAGATGCGCGGCACATCGAAGGTTCTTTTTGGCTTGTACTCTACCTGCACCTCTCGGCCTGTCACTGTTCGAATCGTCTCGACAATTTCATTCAGGGAGTAGCCCGTACCGCTGCCCAGGTTGAATATCCGAGATTCAGTAGGTTTCGTGGCTGCTCGATAGATACCCTCAGCCAAATCCTCTATGTAAACATAGTCCCGGACGACCTCCCCGTCCCCCCAGATTTCGATTGGCTCATTTCGGGCCACCTTACCGAGAAATACCGAGATTGCTCCCTGGATGCCATTGGGATTTTGCCTGCTGCCATAAGGGTTGGATGGACGGACAATGGTATAGTCGAGATTATGAAGGAGCTTGAAAAGCGCCAGGTACTTCTCGATCATTAGCTTTGTGATGCCGTAGGAGCATTCGGGGTCGGTAGGACTGTTTTCGGCAATGGGCAGGGTTAACGGCTTGCCATAGACGGTACCACCGGAAGAGACAAAGATGACCTTGATATTCCGGACGATACACTGTTCCAGAAGGAAGATTGTTTCAACCACATTGGACTGGATATCGAAGGCCGGATCGTCATTGGAGGTTTTTGGCAGGGTGGTGCTGATAAGGTGAAAGACAGTATTCACCCCCACCAGGGCATCAGCCAAAAGCCCCCGGTTGCCGAAGTCGCCGAAGCGGTAGTCAACACCGGCAATGGGCTTGCGGTAGTGCTCCTCATATTTGTCGAAGACCCGCACCTTATGGCCCGCTGCAAGGAGCCTGTCTACCAAGTGTGAGCCGATGAAGCCGTTACCGCCGAGGATCAAGAATTTCATCATGAACCTGTGAGTCGTCCCTTTCGTAATATTTTGTAAACAGGCAACAGTGGCCTGAGTATTTTCCATAACGCAGATTGCTGGATCTGAAGTATTGAATCTGCCCAGTCGGGAATGGTCATCGAGCAGTAACCACTCATCATCTGAGCACTTTGATCATTGAACGCAACACCAAACAAATTCTCAAACAGGAGATTCGACCTCTTTACAATATCCTTCAATTCTTCATCCGTATAGTCATGATTATGATAAACCTGAGCAAAATTGGAACATGCGGACTTATATCCCCTCCTGGAATTATGGACAGCCCAATGAAGATCTTCTCCCCATCCCGTATTTTCATCAAAAGGATAACGGTTAAAGTGCTCTTTATTGAATATTGCACACACCGTTGTAAAAGGAAACATTTGTCGGAATCGGTATTTGGGAAGGCCGGACCAGTTGCGCTCCAGAAAAGGTTCTATGATGTAAATGCCTTTAACAAGGGAATTTTTGAAGAGAAAAGCAGCGACACCGGCAACATTGAACACTTGTGCGTTTTCATCAAGTTCGGCAGCACATACTGCCTTCAATTCCGCTTCTAGTCCCATACTATAAACCAGGTTATCAAGCCAGTGTTCATCAGTAGGAATGGCATCCTGGTTCAAAAAAACATAATACTTCCTTGCCGTTGATAAGGAGGCGCCATAGTTCCTCGTTCTGGAATGGCTAAATTGTTCCGCAGCTATCTGGGTAACAGCAACAGGATACTTTCTCAATGTTTCGAGAGTCCCGTCAGTCGAGCCGGAGTCTATTGCAATTACATCATAGAGATATTGGCTTTTCTGCCGAAAAATCGAGGCCAGTACTCGTTCCAGGCGAGCACCAGCATTTTTCGTTGGTATTATTATAGAAATATCTGGTGTGGCATCGCTCATGAACGTCCTAACTGAAATTTCCGAGAATCGTATACGACTTATCCATTCTTTATTGCAGTAACCGCTTTTTCTATGATATCCAGCGACAGAGCATCATTCCACTCATGGGGCCAATTTACCTTGCTTCCTGCTAGGCGTTGTTCTAAATCGCCAACTCTCTCCGCAGCGCTGATCAAGGCCTGAGCCAAAGATTCATGATCTGGCGGTACAGCCATGATATTTTCTGATATATGGGAAAAAAACTCCTTGTTTTTGATGCCATAGGTATTAGTAACCACAAACAGCCCTGCTGAAGCCATTTCAATCGGCAACAAGCTCGGGTGAGGTGAATCCATAAGAGCAAGCCCTAGATCATGTTGGGGTAATATATCGCGATATTTTTCCAGATCAAATTTACCAATGTGTTTTATCTTGATTCCACTGGGAAGTATCTGTTCACCGACATCTCCCCCGATTGCTATAACTTCCCATTCATCTTCCTGAAAGTGTCCCAGTTCTCCAGCTCTGTCAATGGCCAGACATCCAATGGGATAAAGGTTTCTGGAATTATATGGCTGAGGACGACCATAAAAGAGCAATTTCTTTTTACCTTTGCTGTCACGTCTCAGATCCATGCCATCAAGATCGAATTTGAGTACAGGATTATTGAAATAAGCGCCTGCTTCATTATGCGGTGAAATTCGTGACTCAATGAAAAAGTCTTGTAATAATTGAGTAGAAAAAACTGGGTAGAAATCAAATTTGTAACTCATTTCCGCCAAAACACGGTAGGCGCCGTGTTCGTAAAAAATAGGTTCGTAATCTTGTTCCAAATAGATAAATTTACGATAACGAGTGTGCAAAGCAGCCTCATGTGCAATATGTGCTGTCCACCATGAGGTAGCGACGAAAATGTCATCATCAGAAATAGAAAGAATCTGCTCGGAATCGTAACAGGCAACAAATTCGACCTTTGATAAAAACTGGTTAAGGCTTTGGTCGTGAGTTTTTATCTTATCCAGGTTTGCACTACATATCTTGTCCTGGTCGGTGATGACGATGCGCACAGAATATCCTGCTTCAGCAAATTTTTTTGCAAAATTAAACATACCTATATAACCGCCAAAAAAATTCGCAGGATCCAGGCTTGGCAGCAAAACGTTGATTTGCTGCAGTTTATCGACTACTGCAAATCGTCTATCCGAAAATTTTCTTTTGAACTCCAGTACCCATGGGTCAATATTATTCACTGCACTCAAAAAGTTTTGCTGTTTGGCAAGCCATCGAGATAAAAGTGGCCGCAAAAATGGAAGACAACATGCGTAAATTTTATTGACAATATTTGCAATCAGTAACGACAGCTCATTGTTGTTAGCAGATTTTCTTTGTGTATTTACCTTGTGCCGCATCTTGATCAAGCCCCAAAAGGTCCTGGATCTCATTAACAATGGCTCCAGAGGGTTATTGGGCACCCGCAAGCGAGCAGTATTAATGATGGTCGTCATGAACTTTCCCTCCCGGTACGGGAAGAAATAGAAATTGTGAGACCATCTGATCGTGTATGAAAAAAGAGCTCGGGCTTTCTTCGTAAGCGGCAATGGCTTGATATTGGCCATGTAATTGTCATTAAAGAAATGTTTATCGAAGAAATCGGACAATGATATGTTAGGGAAATCATAATGACCAATTATGTTGGAATCAGATTGCATGTAATCGTAAAGAGGCAAGTCCACATAAGCAATACCGCCATTCATCAAGGCAAGTACTGCTATCCATTGGTCGTGATATACAGCACCATACCGGGGGGGGAAAGGCAGAATATTTTCTAACAAAGAAGCCCTAAACACAGAGGCAGCGCCAGTAACTGTATTAGCGATTGCCAGCAAATCAATATCTTCACACCCGTAATAGTTGGTTCTGTTTTTCCAATAAGTGTCAGAGATTATTGTGCCGTTTTCACCAACTATTTTCATGTCACAATAGGCAAGTTGAATTTTACCATTAATTTTGTCAATGCATTTAGACAGCTTATTCGGATACCAGTAGTCATCTTGGTCAGCAAGAGCAACATATTTAGCATTATTAGGCACTGCTTCCAGGCAGCGTTCAAAATTATTATAAAAACCTACATTTTTAGAATGTTCTATAAAAATAAAACGCGGGTCTTGAGAAAGCAGCCTTCGCATTTCTAATTTAATATCTTCTTTAGAATTATCATCACATACTATGCATATCCAGTTTTGGTAATCTTGCGCAATAATGCTTTCCACTTGTCTCTGAAATAGTGATTGCTTCGGGTTATAGCTTGCCATGCAAATAACTAATAAGCGGTCTGCACTAACGGAATCGGGCAATTTTATTTCAAGATTTTTTTCTTTCCATGGGCTTAATTCGATTGTTCCCAGATGATGAGTAAAGTTTTCACCATTTTTAAAAGTTGCTTGCAGAACAACATCCTTTATTTCATTCCTAGACACAGGATCTAGTATGACTGGAACAGAGAAGCCTGAAAATGCTGAATAACACTCTGAGTCCTGATAATAATGCTTCGTGATTACGTCTGATCTGAAAATTTCAATATTATCTGCCTCAAATCTCTTATTCTCGACAAGAACAAATAAATTTTTAATCCTGGCTTTCCCATAAATCCAGCCTTCGATAAGATATCTGTTCCTGTTTTTGAGCCGGACCTGCGTTGGCAATCTTGTTTCAATATCTAACTTGATCATCTTTGAAAGTTTTTTCCCTTTACCTATTTGACCTAAATTGAAGTAACGATTTAAAAAGAGACATTACAAATCTAAATGGTGCTGTTACTTTCCAGCTCAGGGAAGTTTTTATGGCATTGATTAAAGTTTGCTTCTGGTCCAGCATCAAATATGTTGCGGCCAGCTGCTGGTTTAATTCGTTCAGTAATTTGTCCTGCTCTGCCAACTTTTTGCCCTGCTCTACCAGCTTCCAGTTCCGCTCTGCCAGCTGTCGGTCGCACTCCATCAATTGTTGCTGCAGGCCTGACAGACTTTCTTTTATATGGATGTACTCTTCGGGAAAGTTTGCCTTTAAAATAGAAGCCTTCTCTCTCATAAAATCAGGATCGTTCATTTGAGAAGAGACCCCATGTGTTCCGTATTTAGCAACTATACGATCGATATATTTTATTCTGATCTCATCAGAAGAAAAACATTTTATGTTAAAAAGATAATCGGCCCAGGTCCTGTAGTTTAAATCAAAGTTGCCTACTTTATTGAACAAAGCTTTTGTGTAAAATATTGCCTGATGACATATATTTTTGTCCATTAATTTGAGCAAAGAAAACTTTCCATCATATATTGTGCCAGTATCACCCCAAAGAACATTTCCATAAACTATTTCAAAAGGACCGATATATGGAGTATCAAAAATGCCTGCCAACACTGTTTCATCAAAAAGAACATCATCGGCACCCAAAAAATAGATCCATTCTCCGGCAGCGATATCAATACTTTTATTCATGGCATCATAGATGCCATTATCTTTCTCGGAAATGAATTTTATGTGCGGATATTCTGCTGAGTACTTCTTTACGATATCCAACGTTCCATCTGAAGACAGACCATCAACTATCAGATGCTCTTTATGAGGGTATGTCTGATTGGCTACACTCAGAATGCAGGCTTCAATGTCTTTTGCAGCATTGTATGTGGGAGTGACAATGGTTATTGCCTGATTATTTTCCACTTTGCAGCAACTCCGTCTATTCGGTTTCTTATCCTCACTGGCAACTTTTATCTCAGTTAAATCGAGCTTATGATTTCCGCCATTCGCTTATGCAAATATACTGTGTCCGGCTTAGGTAAAGCATTGGGCATTGGGTCATCGCGTGCAGCAGCCTTAAGCTGCTCATGCAACCCCTCAAATGTAGGAAACTCAAACACACCCGGCAGATTGTAATGTGATCTCGCAGCATGTGAATTGATTATCACCGGAATACCAGCAATAAGTAACTCTGGAATTTTTGTTAAAGCGCCGGAACCATTCTCTTGGTAGATAATGCAACCTTTTGTTTCGGCCAAAATTTCATCCAGTTCATTGTCAGATAGCTGGCCGCGAATTTGGACACGTGAATCGGTAACATAATTTAACAACATATTCGTGCCGTAGCCCGTCACTATCAACTGGTCATTGTGTAGTCCCATATTGTTATTTTGAGTTGATGCCCAAAGTAGCCTTTTCATGCCATCCAACGTCGGGAGATTACCAACACTACCAAATAAAAGGAAATTTGACTTTTTTGCCTTTTGCCTTTTTTCCCTTACTTTCTGAAATCGCCTGACAGTATCACTGACTGGGTAGTATGGGTAGAAAACAGGATCCAGCCCAAAATTCTTTAGAAGGAACGTTTCCTCTCTTGAAATAGTAACTACCAATCTACACATCGAGAGAAGATTAAGTTCATAATTGAACATGTATTTTTGATATTTGTATTCGACCTGCTCGCGGCTTAAGCTTTCCAGATTGTGGCAAAATGCAACTAAAGGTATGTTCCTTGATTTAGCATAATAGACAACTGGAGCTAAAAAAATTGGATCGTCAACGAGAAGTATGCTTGGCTTAAGTTTTTCTATAACCTTAATAAATGATCTAGATTGAGAATGAAAATAAAGAACATTATCTCTGTATCTGTCGCTCCACTTATTGTATTTATAGTAAGTGACATGTTGTTTGAAGGCACTCCTAATTACTTTCTGCAACAGGCTTGTTCCATTAGACATTAAAACATTGCTACAAGATGGAAGAGCGTAAGAATTGTCGTGCATGCTGATGAATGTAAAAACAAGAGGCGAAAGCATCTGACAAATTTGAGCTGTTCTTCTATCTCCTCCATTTCCACCCGGGTCATTGTAAAATCTGCTAAAGTAAATAATGTTTTTTTTTAACAACTTGCTCATCCTTTTGATCAGGTATTCCAAGATAATATTCTATGCTAGTTATATTCCGGAATAATACAGGAAGGTTAGCACTTTTGTAGGCAATTATAACTTGTTAAAAAAGCAAACGCTTACTCAACGAGCGTAGTGGCCTTGTAATCTGCCAAGCTAAGGATTTTCTTTGAGTGCTGATACAGGGCATTGCTCCAGGCAAATCACTTTTTAATTTGTTTGAAAGCAACGAACCCTGTGAAAAAATCACCTCTAAAATTCGGATTTGAAGAATAGAAGGCTCTGCGTTAGCTAGCAAGAGTTGGTGAATATAGCCTTTCGCCCAACGACATCGACACCGTTCTGTGAAATTGTTGTTTGGAGCTTTTGAAATTATCCCAACACAGTGCTTGGCTTTAGTTAACGTGCTTTCTCCTTTTCGGACATCAAAAACTGCATCGGATCGTCCTTGCCAATAGTGCCGATGGTAAAACCACTGTTTTTTGAGTCTCTCAGGCACAACTTTATGGTAAATCACAGCGTTAGGAGCAAAGCGTATGCGCTTACCACTAGATTCAATTCTTGCATAAAGTTCCAGTTCCTCATTTGAAAGAAGTCGATCCCCTATCCTTCCTAGGTCTGTTGCAAATTTACCAACCTCCGCAAAGATATCTTTGCGGAACGCCATGTTAGCGCCCCATGGATAGTGCGGCCATTTGAATTCTCCTATTTCATGTGCTGAAGGGAATTCGCTTATCGTTAGAGGTTCGAGCAGTTCGTCAGGTAGCCAGTCTGGTCGTGGTGCCAACCAAACCGGCCGTAGGGGACCACCAGCCCCCATCACATCAAGATTATCAAAGACTTTCATCATATTATACAACCACTCTTTGCCTGCCAATACATCATCATCAGTAAAAATGACTATCTCGCCTCTAGCTGCATCTATGCCAGTATTCCGGGCGAAGGACAAGCCTTGGCGTGGTTCTAACACGTATTTCACATTCGCGTTCGATTCGATAAATTGGTCAACCACCTGCTTAGTGCAATCTGTGGAATTATTATCAACCACGACAATTTCGAATTCATTCTCAGTGAAATCCTGAACTAAAATTGACAGAATGGATTGTTTCAAAAATTCTGATCTGTTATATGTGCAAATAATTACAGATGCTCTCATATCAATTTCGTGCACATGCTTTTAATGCGACACAACAAACTGGTCTCGTTAATAGGAGGAATGCGGTTATAACCTTTGATTGTTGTAGTGGAGGAAATTTTAACTCTTTTTAGGAGTGGTGGTGATTGTTTCATGATTGCTTCGGCTATAAAAGGGAAAATTTGATGTTTGTTAAGAACAAGATCGCGTGCATGTGCTATTGCATCAATTCTTTTTTCCCAAAGATTTGAGCTGATCGCCGATTGAATTTGCTCAATTGCTGAAGAAGGATCTGCAATATCAATGATGATCATAGCTTCTTTTGGAAAATACTCTTCGATCCGAGTACAACCGAAATAAATTGGCATGGTCCAAGCGAGAAAACAATCGGCAATTTTTTCGCTCCAATAGTAAGCATTCTGAAAGTTTTCTATTGCTAAAGAGTATTTGTACGGTGCAAGGCCAGCCCATTTATCATCTATCCACTTGAACCCCCTTCCGTAAAGGTCAAAGTTAAGATGCTCTTGTATCTGGTTTAAAAAAGCCATTCGGCTCCGATGCCCCTCCCAGTAGGTATAGTTGCTTGTAATCCAAGAGAGGGCACGGTCCTTCGTAGGCACATTAAATTTTACAAGGAAATCAAAATCTTTATCGACATGCCATGGTAGGACAGGTTGACTGTGAATATAACGTCTGCCACGAAGGTCAATGTCTTGAGTAAAGATCTGACTATATTCATTAACTCCTGCATGCATTGGCTTCCATACTTCATTTGGAGGTTCCTGCATAATGGCCCAAATGTTACCAGAAGGACATTTTACTGTTACGGTTGAATCTTTAGGTGGACAATTGAGTATGACAAGGTAATCACATTTCGCTACTGGCGCCAGGGTGAAGTCGATAGATCCCCAACGGCCAGTGTGCCCCGGCGTTTGACGATATAAGTCAGGAGATTCCCAATCTTTGACTATTCGCACGAGTGTCATTGGTTTGTCTGCTTATGGAAAGTACTTCGTCAGGTAGTCTCTTTTTTGGAGCACGCAGTCCCAGACCAAGCTACCATAATTATTTTTAAAGTCTTGGCGGTTGGTTTCATATGTCGATGTTATTTGCACAACCTGTTTATCATGGAGAGTCTTCCGCTTGACTTCAGTCTTTGTAATTCTATTGGCAATTGAACTAAGCCTGTCCTTGTCCAAACTGGCACCAAAGTGATCGGTGATTTTTGTAAATTCTCCTGCCATATTATGTTTCAACCCATGGTACGTCACAACTGTTTTGGATTTTGTAAATCGTTCTCGGTATAGCCATTTATCCAAGTGGCGACCATAAAGATCAGACCAATGAATGATTCGAGATTGATCATCTGTTGGTTCACTATAATAACTGAGTTGAGAAAACACTGTATCTATAGGATCACGGTACAAGTAAATAACATTTGACCGCTCAATATCCAAATCAATGTCATGAGTATGAAGTGTGAGATAACTTGTGACATTTGAATAGTAAAAAACTCTGATCAAAGAAGGACGCCTAAAATATTTTTCCATTAACATTCGAAGCCAATGACTTCCTGTGCGAGGAAAGCTAACAAGAAAAGTATTGTCTTGATTATTGACAAACTCTTCTATAACCTGTTTATCGGTAATGGCAAGAGACCCTTCAATTGATTCTGCTTGCTCAGAAGTCAAGCTTAACAGTATCTTAGCAATATTAATCATTACGATCCCTAATTATCATCAAAAATCAGTTGTCACTGCAAGTCCGTGGATACAGTGTCTAACGTCACTATCTATATGACATATCTGGCCTATTTTATTTGTTGAAATATCCACTTCAAAAATGGCAGCTGGGGATGTGCCAACGAGATAAATAGAGTCTTTTACAGGTGCTAGACCTCTTTGCCAACCAGAGCTGGCAAACTGTTCCGATTCTGACTGATCAAAGATGCCTGTACCAATCTCCGTCAACAATCTATATTGCCTCAGGTCATAGATATTAATTGATTGCTTTTGAGTGTTATTAACAACAGCAATCCCTTCTGAGGTGATTATAAGGTTGTGAGGTGAGTGGAGTTCATTATCGACAATAATTATTTCTTCCGGCAAAGGCCTAATTTTAATTATAGCGTTCTTTCTATTACATAAGACATACACCGACCCTTCTTGTGCAAAGACAGAGTTGATATGCAAACGTTCATCTTTACAGTATTCGTCATATTGCTTCTCGAACGTGGCTTCTGGGAAACTCATGGACAGATTTAGTTCACGGCCTGAAAAACCGAAATATTTTTGAAGGAGGAGGCTCTCACTTCCCCACCACGTGTCGATGATTGCACCGTTGAAATCAAGCTTCATAACTAAATCGTGTACAGTTGACGTTACCCAGATACCATCATGATCAATGAACAGCTCATGTAGTCCTGCTAAGTAGGGGTGGGAAATCTCTCCAATCTGATCCAAATTCTGGTTGTATACCAGTATTGATGTTGCCGTAGCCACAAACAATTTTGTTTTGGTGGCCACAATGCCTCTACCACCTCTGTTCCCCCCACGAGAGTTCCAATACGGATTAGTTGTATCCATAGGAATTGGTATTTGACGAATGACACAGTTTCTGGCCCAGTCAATTTCCAAAAGGAAACCCGTCATCTCAGGGTTGGCTTCACCCCTTTTGACTGTAGTCGCAAAAACTCTGAAAGAAGAACTTGGTTTTGAATTATTAAGTTTATTTCCCATAATGGTATTCAGCCTTTATATATTGACTTTACGGTATTATATAAATAACAGTTCATGCTGATTTAATAAAATTGTGATCATGTACTCAAGCTGACAGTTATGAGAGCGTCCCCATCCTTATCTAAGGGATGTTGCGTATGAGTGACATTAGCATAAATTTGCTTTTTATGAAACCCATCCAACAAATGTTCAACTTCATTAGCTATAAAAAATAGGTTCTGATGCAGTTTGTAAAATTTGTGATAGTTATGTGAAACCATGATAGATTCAATAGTTGTTTCAGCCTCTTTAGTTTCAGCTTCAATTACCAACACTTTCGGCCTATAGAGGTTAAAATCAATGCCTTTCAAGGCCTCTATTTCATATCCCTCTATGTCAAGCGACAAGAGATCAATCTTATTAATGCTATACTCTTTAAATAGAGAGTCCAGTCTTCTTTTCTGAACTTTTTGTTTTTCAAACCCAGTAAACCATTTTCCATATTTGTCTTTAAAAAAAGTTTCCTTTGAACAGTCTAGCGTCGACAGGCTTCCTCGCGAGTTAGAATAAAAGATTGCATCATTCTCGTCGCCCTCAGCAGCAGCACAATGGCAAATTATACTTTTTGGCCTGTTTTGTCTTAGCAAATCAATGTAATCTGCATGAGCCTCGATACAAAGTCCAGACCAGCCCCTCTCCTCAAAACAAAGAGTATTACTGAAGCGTCTGCCATCAATACATCCGACCTCCACAAAAAAACCGTTCTTTTGTCTATTGAACAGTTGATCTAAGATAACATCCTCCCCATGTTGTGAGTAGTATGTATGTTGTTGTTGATCAGGCTTCATAATTTCACCCACCTCCACCTTGAACAAAGGTTTTATCTCAAAAACACTGCCAAGATTCACGTATCCACCGCAAGTAATACTGTCAGAAGTAACCTTAAAGTGAAACGCGTCCATTCTTCTATCTAGAAAGTCAGATGTTTCACGATCAAGAATGGCAAAAGATAAAAAGTAATCGCCACTAGCAAGCCACATCGTCACATTAACACGAATCTCAAGGATATCTCCTGCAACTTGCGAGGGAACATCAACGTGCAATATTTCAGTATTGCTATAATAAAGTTCCACTCCTTGAACATCTCGTATGACAAATGAGGCAAAAACCTTGTCACAACTTTCGTAGAATAAGGCCCTTGAACAGAAGCTATAGTTCTGGCCGCTTGAAAGGTTGGCCACACGAGTTTCATTGAGGTCAAATATGCCGAAATCTATTATTTCGGCTTTTCTATTTCCATGCCTTAGTTCCTGTGGCGCATGCTCAGTCTGATGATTAGATAAACGGTCAAGAGCTTGATTCCTGAGTTTTTCTCTCTGCGAGGTCATGTGGCTTGTGGCAGAAGGAAGATGTTCCCTTTCACTTTTGTCTATTTGTTCTCCGAAAACAAGCTCGTGGTACATCTTACTTATAACTCTGGGTTCATCAACCCTTATCAGGTTCCCCTTATCCAACAGCATAGCCTCATCACAGAGGTTGTTCATCACCGCTGTTGAATGAGATACAAACAAAATCGTTTTATTTGCAGATTTGAGATCGTCTATCTTTGAGTAACATTTACGCTGAAATTTGATGTCTCCGACAGAAAGTGCTTCATCAACAATGAGGATATCCGGTTCCACACATATAGCGAGTGAAAAGGCAAGCCGAACGAACATTCCGCTCGAATACAGTTTAATAGGTTGCCGAGCAAACCCTCCAATATCGGCAAATGCGAGAATATCATCAAGTTTCTCGTCAATCGCCCTCTTTGAATAACCCATGAAAGTACCGTTAAAATAGATATTCTCAATTCCAGTCAATTCTGGATTAAATCCAGCGCCAAGTTCAAGTAGCGCAGATATCTTTCCATTCACCCATATACTTCCATTAGTTGGGGTAAGCACTCCAGTGATGAGCTTCAACAAGGTAGATTTGCCTGACCCATTCCTACCGATAATCCCAACTGTCTCACCTTTATTGACGTTGAAGGAGACGTCGTTCAAGGCATAAAAGTCTGTATGGAACTTTCTCCGAAACGGATGTAGGGACTCTTTCAAACGATCGAGAGGTGTTGGGTAAAGCTTGTAAACCTTTGTAAGGTTATCTACCTTAATGGCTATATCGTCGTTCATCGTTGTATTTCCAATAGCTTACAATCCATTTCTCCCCATTTTCAGCCTCAATTCCCATAAACATGGCTGCTTAGAGTGTTATTTTATTATTAAGCTACGCACTTACTGAGGGAACAAGAGTAAGCGTTTTACCATTACCCTACAGTGACTTCATCAATAAGCATCTGGCATTTTACCTAATAAATATCACAGGCACAACAAGTTACTTGCTGCACCCGCCTCCGTAGAAGTTAGCTACTAACCTTGTCCTTCGACCTCTTTTTAGCAATAAAAAGGGGGCGGTCACTTTCGTAGCCGCCCCTCCTCAGTAAAACTAAATACAAATCACTTTTGATGCGACGCAATTACCAAGCTGCAGTGTCGTAGGCAATTCTTTTCCATGTATTTGTTGCAACACATACATAAACGTAGGAAGGTCCCCAGCTTATTTCACCCTGATTGCAAGCCGCAGTGGAACTCGCTGGAACTCTTGACTGCCGAAGTCGAACTGCATCTGCGTTCATATCCAGAATGCCATTGCCTGAGATTGTGGCGGCACTAGAACCATTTCCCATTGAAATTTTGCCATCTGACCCTATATAAATACGAGCAACTTTAGCCGCAGGAGTAGTACCGGTTGAAAACAGCAAGGCTTGTGGCGCAACCCCTGTAGATACCGCACCCTCTATGTAATAGTTAATTGTTGCAGTCGTTAGCCAAGAAGAACCATCCCAAACCTGACCATGGAATGCGCCGACATAGTCGAGTTGTTGCGCAGGTGTCTGTTTACTAACCCCGTAACCACCACGTGACTTTCTGAAAACGAGCATCGCTGCATTGGTACTGGATTCATACTCACCAACTGCGAGACCACGAGCCCCACCAGCCTTCTCATCAACAACCGTAAGGGTAGAAGTCGGAGCTAACGTACCGACACCAAATTTGGCAAGAGGGGAAGCAGTGGTGGTATCCCATAAAGCAGCACCCACTACACCGCTATCACTAACACTAAAAACCGTGTTAGCCCCTGCAGAATCTTTAACAATCAACTTATCCGCCGCCCCTGCCACCGAAGCCATCATCAGCCCAGAAACTGCAACCACTGCAGCCATTGCTACCATTTTCTGCCGTAAACTTTTCATGTTCTTTGCCTCCTGTTTATGTGCCTTTTGATTTAGATTTTCTGATCCGAACATCCAGCTGTGTGTTTTGACCGGTTTATTTCTTTATTTCGCGTAAAGTGAAAAGCTTGTTGAGCCACACCTTTTCGTTTCCTTATCACGCATAATTACCTTTGCCGCTTTATTGCCTCAGACAGAACAAGGACATCCGGAGATAAAGTAAATAGTCTTAAGATACCCACTCACATTAAAATTCAAATCCTCAAATGAACGATTTGATGTGTGCAAGATAGAAGCCAAAAATCATTTAATGGTCGAAGGCCGATAGCTGGGGGTCTTTAGGTGGGGACAAAAAATTTCATGCATTGTGCGAGGTTGTTAAAACAAACAGGCAACCGTTAAATAACAGGTTCCTCACTCCTCACTCCTCACTCCTCACTCCTCACTCCTCACTCCTCACTCCTCACCAATCACCGCTTCTAAAGCACATCCGCAAAATGCGGCCGCAGCCGCCTGAACACCACTGCCCCCAGCACAAAAATAACGCCAGTCACTACCCAAAAATAGAGGGTAAGCATGTAATGGCTTTGCCAGAACCAGGTCTTGTAGATGAAGCTCTCCCGGTACCCCTCTACCAAGTAATAGACCGGGTTGAGCTTGACCAGGTTCATGTACTTGACCGGGAGGATTTTGGCCGACCAGAAGATGGGGGTTATCCAGAAGGCGAACTGCAGGATCATGCTCACCAGTTGCCCTACGTCGCGCAGAAAAACAACCAGGGAAGAGGTCAGCCAGGAAAGGCCCAGCAGCAGAACAATCGTTGCAAAGAGATAGTAGAAGACCTGCAGGCTGTGCAGGGTGATCGGCAAACGGTAGAGGAGGAACATGATGAAGACCATGACGATAAAAAAGATATGGATAACCAAGGCGGAAAGGATCTTGACGATGGGGAGCATGCCGATGCTGAAAGCGACTTTTTTGAGCAGAAAGCTGTTATCGATGATGGACATGGTCGCACTCTGCAGACACTCGCTGAAAAAAAACCAGGGAATGATGCCGCACATCATCCAGAGGACAAAGGGATAGTCCGCCTGGGGCTGGGACTTGAAGCCAACCTGGAAGACGAACCAGAGGATGACGATATATATGGTGGGATGAACGAAGGCCCAGACCATGCCCAGGTAGGAGCCCAAATATTTGGTCTTGAAGTCCCGCTTGGCCAGTTCAATGATCATGTGCCGCCGCGACCACAACTCGGTAATGAAATTACTGAACATCTTTAATGCTTGCATCTATTTTTTCCTCTATATTCTATATTCTCATATTCAAAGTCAAAACCTTACCCCGTCACCATTCACCATTCACGGCCTTTACAGCAGTACCCCCATCTCCTCCATCTTCTCCACTATCTGCTTGGCAGCTTTTTTCAGGTCGTCCGATTCAAGGAAATGCAGGTCGGTTTTTTCCGGCACCTCTCCTTTGGTGAAGGACATGTGCACGGAAATGACCTGGTGGGGGTAGACCAAGGTACTGATGATCCGGTGGTCCGCCTGCGCAAAGGTATTGGTGGTGGAAACGACGATCTGCCCCGCCCTTAGCAGGATTTGGGCAACCTCGCCGAACCGCCGGACCATCTCTTCCTTGTCCTGCTCGGTCACATCGGAACCAAGGCCGAGAAGCAGGTTCTTGCCGTCGAGGAGGTAGACCTGCCGGCCGCTGTCGAAAAGCCGCCGTTCCAGGTGCCGGGCAAGACGGGCTTTGCCGGTGCCGCTTTCCCCCGTGAATAAGATGATGCCCGGGTTGTGTCCGTTGCGCTGTACCCGCTCCCCGAGCTGAACCTCGCCGCGGCGCCAGGCGATATCCCGTTGCCGGGCCTCCCGTCGGAAGGTCTCCTGCTCGTTATCCAGCACCTGGGTAACAATGCCGCCACCCCACACATCATAGCCGTCAACAATGACGAAACGCCCGGTGATGTCACAATCGCAGAACCGATCCAGCGCCAGCGGCTTTTTAGTACGTATGGTTACCTCGGCAACGTCATTCCTGTCAATCTGTTCCTTGGCCACCATCGGGTCGAGGCTGCCTGCATCGATGATGCGGTGGATCTCGGCCAGCTCCATTTCCACTTCCCGTGTCGCCAGGCGCAACAGATAGCGACGGTTGGGGGTCATGGGATTTTTACCCATCCAGAAGAGATTGGCACGAAAAAGGTCCGTTACCTCGGGCAGCGACTCCTTCAGTGAGGCGACTTCCCCCCGCTCAATGAAGATCTGCTCGTCCAGGGTAAAACCCGTAGATTTGCCTGCTCCCGCGGAAAGGGGCAAATGGGGGACGTTGAATGCTTCGATGGTTTTGACGACCGCCGTCTTGTTCGATGGGGAAAAGACCAAGCTGTCGCCGACCTTCAACATCCCTGCCGCAACCCGGCCGGCAATGATCCGGCGGGCGTCGAACTTGTAGATATCCTGCACCGGAAAGCGCAAGGGCATGCTTTCTCCAGCAGGTAGTTTCTCGAACATGCCGAGAGTCTCGAGAACGGTGGGGCCATCATACCAGGGCATGGCCTCGCTGCGGACCGCTACATTATCCCCGTTCCTGGCGCTGGCAGGGATGAACTGCCGGGGGACGACGTTGAGCTCTTTGAGGAAGGAGGAATATTCGGCTGCAATCGCATCGAACACATGATGGTCGTAGCCAACCAAGTCCATTTTGTTGATGACGACGGCTATTTGCCTGATCCCCAGCAGACTCAGCAAGTAGCCGTGACGCTTCGACTGCTCGGCAACCCCCTCGGCGGCATCGATAATGAGTACCGCGGCCTCGGCCCGTGCAGCCCCCGAAATCATGTTCTTGAGAAATTCCTTGTGCCCCGGTGCGTCGATGATGATGTACTGTCGGTTACCCCAGGAGAAAAAGGTCCGGGCCGTGTCGATGGTAATACCCTGCTCCTGCTCTTCAAGGAAGGCATCGAAAAGAAAGGCATATTCAAACGTCTTGCCCTGTTGCTCGCAAATCGCCCGTACTTTTTCCAGCTGCCCCACCGGCAGCGAATTCGTGTCGGCATAGATGCGGCCCAGCAGGGTCGATTTGCCATGGTCCACGTGGCCTACGAAAACAACGGTAAAATGTTGTTGGTCGTTGGTCGATGGTAATACTGATGTATTTGTCACGGTTCAGTTCTCAGTGCTTTTTGGAGCGAGTTGAGCTGCTTTCGAATAATCACAACTTCGGCTAGCAGCAAATCTATATCGACAGCAAAGCCCAGCTTTTGTGCAATAATAAGCTGGGTTTCAAGTTCAGCGATGGAGCCGGCGGCAATCGATAGAAATTGGCAAAATTCCCGGTTACCTTGTCTGCCCGCCCCCTCTGCTATATTAGAAGCAACAGAAATAACAGATCTTCTCAGCTGATCTGCCAAACCAAAACGCTCCTCCACCGGGAACTGGCCTAATATTCCATATACAGATACAGCAAGGTTCACAGAGCGCTGCCAGACATCTAATTCTTTATAATCTTTCACTTTTCCCGCCCCAATAAGGATCCTTCTTTCCCACCATCCACCATCCACCATCCACCATCCACCATCCACCATCCACCATCCACCATCCACCATCCACCATCCACCATCCACCATCCACTGCCTTCACATGTACCCGTCCTTGCGTAGTTTCTCCATGCCGCGATCGGCGTCCTGGGCGCGCCCGGACCGCTCTGCCACCTTGGTATTACGCAGTTCCTCGATGATTTCGTCAACATTTCCCGCCGTCGATTCAATGGCACCGGTACAGGGTGCACAGCCAAGGCTGCGGTAGCGCTGGCCGGTGCCTTGATCGAAATAGAGCGGAATCACCGGAATACTTTCCTTTTTAATGTATTCCCAGATATTGATCTCGGTCCAGTCCAAAAGAGGATGTATCCGGACATGGGTCCCCGGCTCAAATTTGGTTTTGAACTGGTCCCACAATTCCGGTGGCTGATCACGGAAGTCCCAGTCGTTGTTTTTATCCCTTGGAGAAAAGTATCGCTCCTTTGCCCGCGTCCCCTCTTCGTCTGAACGGACACCGACGATGACCCCGTTGTATTTTTTATCGGCAAGGGTGCGTCGCAACCCTTCAGTCTTCAAGGCAGTGCAGCACTCCATGCGCCCCAAAGCAGGGTTCATGCCGGCCTCCAAGGCATCCTTATTCTGCCCCACGACAAGAGTCAGCCCCCATTCTTCTGCCAGCCGGTCCCGGTAGGCAATCATCTCTTTTATTTTATAGGATGTATCGATGTGGACCAACGGGATCGGACAGTGGCCGAAGAACGCCTTTCGCACCAGCCAGAGCATTACCGTAGAGTCCTTGCCGATCGACCAAAGCATGCAGAGGTTGTCGAAATTCTTATAAGCCTCACGCAATATATATATGGATTTGTTTTCCAACTCTTCCAGATGCTTCATCTGCTACCCCACATTACGCTAGTTCGATGTTCGATGTTCGAGGTTCACTCTTCACCCTTTTCATAACCCCCCGCTTCTCCACAAATGCAAGGACCGTCTGAACGCACTCATCAACTCCGCTGCATGCAGTGTTGATGACCAACTCTGGGGCATCCGGCATTTCATAGGGGCTGTCGATCCCCGTAAACTGTTTCAGTTCCCCGGATCGGGCCTTGCGATACAGCCCTTTCGGATCACGACTTTCGCAGGTCGCAAGATCGCATTCGACGAAAATCTCCGCAAACTCACCAAGCTCGAAAAGCGCCCTGACCCGATCCCGATCCTCACGGTATGGAGAAATAAATGCTGCAAGAACAATGATGCCTGCATCGACAAAAAGCCTCGCCACTTCGCCGATGCGCCTGATGTTTTCCCTGCGGTCTGCTTCGGAAAACCCCAGGTCGCTGTTGAGCCCATGGCGCATATTGTCGCCGTCAAGGATATACGTGTAGCACCCTTTTTCAAAGAGTGCCTCTTCAACGGCATGGGCAAGTGTGGATTTGCCCGATCCGGAAAGCCCGGTAAACCACAAGACCAACGAGGGATGTCCATTGCGGTGGAAATAGTCGCTTTTACCCAGGGCCCGGTCATGCCACACAATATTCAGTTCGTTGGAAACCATCGTGGATCTCCCCTTTATTCCTTAGCCAGATATATTAAGCAATCCTATCAGAAAAAGACATAAGATAAATAGAATTTTCGGCAATGCGATTGTGTTGCTCCTTGCCGTCTTAACGTGCTACCAGGCCGATCATTGAGTAAAGAGGACATTCATTAACTAGCCCCGAACCAGCAGAGAATTGGTTTTAAAATTGCATGCCAATTACTCAGACTATTCCATATACCACAAAAAATAACCTTCTAAATATCGTACCGAACGAGGAGGAAACCATGTATTTCAGACTTCTTACAGCCCTTGCAGGCCTGCTGATGTGCGCGAGTTACGCCGCTGCATTTCCGTTTGCCTACATTACCAACCTCAGCGATAACACCGTATCGGTTATCGACACTAAAGATAACAGGTACGTCAAGAAAGTTACTCTCGGCACGGGTGTATATCCCTATGGTGTAGCCGTCAGCCCAGATGGGAAATATGTTTTCGTGTCGAATCAGACATCTCAATCCATTTCGGTCATCGACGCACGCAACGACATCGCCAATCCCACGGTTGTCAGTACCATCAGTTCGCTGGGCGGCACTCCCAGCGGTTTAGCGATCAACCCCGCGGGAACACGACTTTATGTAGCAAACAATTCCACAGCCTCCGTTTCCGTGCTCGATGTCTCAGCGCTGACCGGCGACACCACGGCTGCATCAATACAGGTCGCATCCCCCACCGTCGGCAATAATCCCGAAGGTGTAGCTGTTGATCCTGACGGCACCAATGTCTATGTCGCCAACTACGGCTCCGGCACTGTTTCCGTTATCAGAACGTCGGATAATACCTTGATAAATACCATTAACGTAGGCCCCAACCCCAAAGGCATTGCGGTGGGCAAGGTAAATGGCTTTGTCAAGATCTTTGTCGCCAACAGTGGTAGTGGTACCGGTGCTAATACAGTTTCAGCAATAGATGCCGGCACGCTGTCCGTGACACCTATCACGGTAGGTACAACTCCTTACACCGTTGCTGTTGCGGCAAACGGTGCCAATGTCTACGTGTCCAACTCCGGCTCCGACTCCGTATCCGTAATTAGTACGGCCACCAACCCTTACAGCGTTACTACCACATACACCCTGCCATACCTCGGTACACCGCAAGGTATAGCAGTGACACCTGATGGTAATAGGATTTATGCCGTCAACACTACTGGCGACTCCGGCATTGGCAGCGTTTCTTCGATCGTACCTGCTGATACCACGAATCCTACCACAGAGCTTATCAACACCACCGCTTTTCCTGACTTTTTTCAATCACCGGCTACTCTCGGCAATTTCATAGGTCCCCGGCTCTACACCATCACGGCAACCGCAGGCAGCAACGGCAGCGTTACTTCTCCTGACAGCAAGACGACCAGTGCCGCCAACAATAATACCATTCTGTCCGTTGTGGATCCGGCAACCCGCCCTGCATATACCCTTGCCCCTGATCCTCTATACCGGGTCGATAGTATTTCCATCGACAACGCCCCTATCGTCCTCGACACCGACCCCAACTATAATAAGACCACCAAAACCTACACCTTCAGCCCAGTCGCCGACGATCACTCATTGCAGGCTACCTTCATCAAGGATTTCGATCATCTTTCCATCACCAGGAAGGCAGCATCTACCGGCTCAACTGCCGACGGCTCCGTTACCAGCAGTCCCGCCGGTGTCAACTGCAGTGCGTCAACCGCACCTAGCCTCTGTTATGTATTGTTTCAGGAAGGCACACCCATCACCCTTACTGCTACTCCGAACCCCGGCAAGTTTTTTGCTGGCTGGGTGGGAGACACGGATGGCAACGGTAGCCTGATCAACAACGGCGCCCTCTGTGACGGCAAGAAAACAACCACCTGCACCTTCACCATGAGCACCTATACCAGCGTCACTGCAGTGTTTTCCGACACGAACCCAGTTGGGCCTGTACGTATGCTCCCGCAAGGCACTTATTTCTCCACAATCCAGGAAGCCTTTAATGCAGCAGACGCCACCACCACAGAAATTCAGCTTTCTCTCCCTTCGTTCACGGAGAATCCGAACTTGATCAATGGCAGGTCGTTTATTCTGAGCGGCGGCTGGCCCAACGATTACAGCTATGGTTCTCAAAGCACGTCGCCCACTTTGATCACCGGATCACTTACCATCACCAGTGGCACTATTACCGCCAACAACATTGCCATCAACTGATAAGAATGAATAAATAATGAAAAAAAGGCAGCCAATCGGCTGCCTTTTTTTATGGCCTTTTAAATGCCATGTCCTACCTTATCAGTTTATTGTACAGTACAAGCAGCCGTTCCCCTCTCGCCCGCCAGGAATGATTATGCACAGCCTTTTCCCTTACCTGTTTCGACAACGACTTGACCCTTTGGCCATCTGCCACAAGTAGTGCGATCTTTTCCGCCAAATCGGCTGCGTTACCATACTCCGCAAATATACCCGTCTCCCCGAGTATTTCGCGGTTGACCGGCGTATCGAAAGCAACAGTGGGCAAACCGCAGGCCATGTAGTTGAAGATTTTGCCATTGGCCTCCGCGCGGGAGATTTTCGGCGAAACCGCAATATCGCAGGCTGAAAGGTATTTGGGAGCATACTCATAATCGATCTTGCCCGTAAAAGTAACCACGGAAGCCACGTTGAGCTGCCTGCTTTTCTCAATGTACTTTTCTTCGGGAAATCCCATGATCAAAAAGTGAAGGTCCCTCTTTTGCGCTTTGAGTCTGGCCACCGCATCAAGAAGGATATCTATGCCCTGGTACTCGTTGAGAAGCCCGAGGTAAGCAACAACAGGCACATCCACTGGAAGCCGCAGCTCATCTCTGCTCTCCGTTTTTCCATAGGGACGGAAGCACTCCGTGTCAACGCCGTCAATAAGCGCTTCGACATTCCCTTCCGGTATCTTCCAGGTGTTGACTAGTGCATCGGCACTGGGACTTGAACTTGTGATTATGAAATCGGCGGCTCGATTGATTCTGTCTTCGACGATAGCAAAAACTTTGAGAAGTGCCGATTGTTTTCCGGTGAAACCATGGTCCGACACTTCGGTCGTCATGCTTCCCTGGTAATCGAACAGCAGAGGCACCTTGAGCAGTTTCTTCAGCATGAAGCCGACCAGCGCTCCTTCATGAAGATGTGCATGTATGAGGTCGGGTGCAAAGGATTTGCATATCTGCAGAGCCTTGAAAAACAGGAGCAGATCCAGGTAGGGTTTATGCCAGGAGGGTCCCGCCTCGCGCTTTTTGTACCAGGGTATCGGGCAAGTCCTGTAAGTGGGAATAGGGGAAATGGTACGGCCGAGATGATAGGTGACGATCCTGACATCGATCCCCAAAGACCTGAGAGCTTTAGCCTCTTCATAGATGCGCACATGACAGCCCCTGTCGGAAAAGTATGGGGTAGGAGCTATCATGAGGATTTTTGATGGGTTGTCAGGCAAGATTGATCTTTTCTTTAACGACATAGATCGGTTTGGACTGGGCCTCATAGTAGGTGCGGGCATTCAATTCTGCCAGAAGTCCGAGGACGATGAATTGCACCCCCATGAACAGCAGGAAGGCAGTCAGAATGAGCAGAGGATTACGATTCATACTCATCTGCTCGAAAATCTTCATATAAATAACGGCAGCTCCGCTTAATCCACCGGCAGCTAAGGTATAAATGCCCCACTTGCCAAATAGCTGGATCGGCTTCGTGGAATACGCCAGCAGGAATTTAACTGTCATCAGGTCGAGTATGACGCGGGTGGTCCTGGATATACCGTACTTGCTGACGCCGCGCACGCGGGGATAATGGGCAACCGGAAGCTCCGTAACCTTTGCCCCAACCTGCGAAGCAAGGGCCGGCACAAAGCGGTGCATCTCCCCATAGAGATTGATTCCTTCCAGCACCTCTCTCCGATAGGCCTTCAATGTACACCCGTAATCATGCAGATGGACACCCGTCATCTTCGAGATCAAACGATTGGCAATAAGAGAAGGCAATTTCCGGTTGACAAAGGTATCCCGGCGATTTTTTCGCCATCCGGAAACTACATCGAACCCTTCATTGATCTTGGCCACCAGGCGCGGAATGTCCGCTGGATCGTTCTGCAGATCTCCGTCCATGGGAACGACAACATTGCCGCCGGCAACTGCAAATCCAGCGGCCATGGCCGCAGTCTGGCCGAAGTTGCGGCGTAACCTGATCACTTTTATCAGTGTATTCTCTATTGCTATGGCTTTTAAAGCCCGGAACGAACCGTCGACTGAGCCGTCATCCACAAGAATCAGCTCGTAAGAAAGACCGTTGCCATCCAGCGCGGCAAATACCTTGCGGCAAAGGTCTGGGATATTCTCCTCTTCATTATAGATGGGAACTACCACACTAAGATCCACTACGAACTCTCCCGTTTCCTTAAATTGCAGATTGCCAACCGCGCCCAATATCCTTGATCCTTCTTATTGTGATTTCGCCAGCACAGGGAATACTCCAGCGAAACCGCGGTCGTATCAAACCGGCAATGAAGCCGGCACCATAGCATATGTGCAAAGTCGGGTAAAGAACCGCGGCAAGACAGGCAATTCCCGTCCCTTTTCTTGTTCCATTCAGCAGTGAAAAAAATGCGTCCATGGCAAGATAGACCAGCAAAGGGATGACGTATGGAGTCGCAATGAATACAGGAATAAGCAGAAGGTATAAGATAAACAATGATGGTGCCAAGGTAAAGACTTTTATCTCCCGGCTCACATGAACCTGCTCAGCTCTACCGCGCCCGTAGCCAAATATTTGTTTGACAAAGGCGCGGTACGATGGGCGCTGACTGCGCATGACCGCCAAGGAAGGATCATGTATCAGCAATCGCCCTTCATTCTTCAGGCGACCCATCAGCTCATTTTCCTCATTGGGATACAGCCGCTCATCAAGCCCGCCAAAAGAAAGAAAGACATCCCTGCGAAAACTGAGGTTGCAGAGAATGAGCTCGGCATCGTCGGTTTGTCGAGCCTTGCCGACAAGCCGGTAGCGGTTCCGGTTCCCCCCCCCGCCGAACGCCGATGCCAGGACCGCGCCTGCCGACTTCTGAAAAAGAGTATCATCTTCCGGAGTCAGGGAGGGGCCACCAACAGCGACGACAGCAGGATCCTTCAGGTAGTGATCTGCCACCCTGTGCAAAAAATGGGGATCCACGAGGGAATCGTCATCCAGAAAATAGAGGATATCTCCGGATGCCAGAGCGGCAGCAGCATTCCTCTGGGCACTGGGGCGGCATCCCTCAGCAACTAGGATTTCAAAAAGCTCCTGAGGATAATCCACAGTGCAGAGCGGCCCTAAGGCTTTGACGGCTCCTGATGGTTTGACGGGGATAATAACAGATATTTTCAGAGGTTCCATTTTTCGGGAAAACATGGAAAAACCGGGTTACCCCGGTCTCTCAGAAGACTTTTTTCAGATTGGCTTCGAATCGCTTTTCTAGCCGGTTGCCGTTGCCGTGCTCACGGCCGTAGCTGTAGTCCAGCGTTGCCTGCATGAGGTTGAAATTAAAACCGATGGTGGCGTTGTAAATATTCTGGGTGGCATCCTCATGGGAAAGAAGGGAATATTTGGCCCTGGCCGCTATAAATAGCCTGGTCAGAGGATAATACTTAATTCCGCCGATAAGACTTTTGGTCGATGCCCTGTATGAAAAGTAAGTTTGTTCATCATATTCCAGCCCTTGATTTAATTCAAGAATCCGCCGAGTGACGCCATAATCCGTATACAGGTAGTAGTTGGTTGCTTGCTTAAGAGAAGTCAGCCTGCTGCCGGTTCCATCAGTATTGTTCGTATTGCTGTAAGAGTATTGAACCGAAGATTCAAGGGTTCGGTCGGGGGAATATATAATACTGCCGTCCCCGTTAAAGTCCGTGTGAGAATTATTTGTCTCGTTATAGGTTACGTAGCGGGTATTCATCCTGACTTTGAAGCTCTTTATTGTGTAATCAATGGTGTTGGCAAACTCAGTCGCATGGGTCGTCGGCCGGTTCCTGGCCTGCAACAGATCATCGGTGAGAATAAAGCCAATCCTCAGACGTGCAACTGGCTGCCAAGAGGCACTGGCCACGGCACGGGAACGCGTATAGCTGTCAGTAGGGGTCTTGAAACCTGAGCTTTCATTGCCGACGAAGCTGGGCTGGGAAGAAGTACTTACGGATGTCAGATCATCAGCAGCATTGCCGTTGGAAATGGTAACAGTTTCAGTAATATCCAGTTTCAAACTGTTCGTTGGGGCATAGCCACCCTTAACAGAAAACATCTGGGTCAGAACTGAACTTTCTTCGGCATTACGGGAGCGATTACGCGCTGAGGTGATATCGTAACTTGCAAAAAGGCCGTACACCGAAGAAAATCTCCGGGTGCTCGTCGTCTCCAAATGGCCATTAAGGCTGAGGGTTTTTCCGCCATTGGAATCATCGTAACTTTCAACCGACCCTGAGTGCATGAGGGTGAATCGCTCTCTCTTGAAGGTATCGATCCGGTAGGAGGCAAGAAAATCTCTTGTATCATAGTTATTCAAAATTCTTACTTTGCTTTGGTCCATATTGAGCCTCACCCGCCAGTCAGTATCAGCTCCCATGGTTCCCGAAACATATAAAGGAATTCTGGTATCATACGTAAGACCATATGTATCGATGGTCCGCCTGAATGAATTATAGGTCTTGGCTTCCCAACGGGATCTGCTGGCAGTGCCGAAGAGATCGACTTCATAGGATTCGTAACTGTCGCTCATTTCCTGATGCTTCGTGTATTGACCGTCGGCAGAAACTTTGATCCAGTTCGAAAAGTCCACCCATCGCCGCTGCATTTGCTGGTCGATGGTTCCGAGAATGACCTGCGTCTCCTTGTAACTGAGGGTCGGATTCAGGTAGTCGGTAAAATTAGTGGTTCGCACATGAAACCAGTTATCTTTTTTGTTGAGGCTCACGAATGCAAGCCTCCTCAACCGGGTATCCTCGGGTGTCAAGGTTTTGAGGTCATGGATTATATTGTCCTGGTAGTCGATGAATATTCGAGGCAACTGGCCGAAAATGGAGTTGTACTGCCCCCCTTTGTTCCCGATGTCAACGTTGAAACCACTCAGTATCCGTGTACCGTCACGCAATGAGGTAGTTAAGGATGGAGGGATCAGCGCGTCGTTCTGCAGCAGGGGCAAACCGGCATCACTGGAAAAAGAGCTTCTACTCAGGTCGTAACTGTAAAATCTGGCAAAAACAGGGAGTTCCTGGGGATCAATTCGCACATCCCCTCGATAGAGAATATGGCCGGCACTGACTGAGAAGCTATCGCTGATAGCTTGAGGCCCGACAAAAGTTTTGAGCTTGGTGTCGAATGAGGTCCATTCGTAGCCGAGGGAAAGTCTATACTGGCCAAGGCGCCCATTGGCAAGCTCTCCAGCTGTAGAGTAGAGCAGGGAATAGCGCTGCCTGAAGCTGGAAGCATCAACGGCTTTGGCACCGTTGACCTCCCTATCGTAGCTGACATAACCAAGTTCGGCCTCACCAACGAGAGCAGCCTCAGCTGAAGGCAAACGCAAGAAGTAAGCCGCCAAGAGAAGCAGCACAATCGACAGGGGATGAAGCATATATACGTATTTCTTGCCTTTTTCCATAAGGTCCCAACTACTTATAAACAAATATTTATCTTCATCGTAGTATATTCTGCAATTATCATACCTCGGCAGTTTTATTTTTGACACAGGGCAGAACGCAGTAACTAGTCGATTTTTCACCAAACTTACATTGCAATTTTCAAATAACCAGTTAAAAACTTATTGATCGCTATATGACATAGTTTTTTACAGTGAAATGGCAAAAGAAGAGAGGGTGTTGGGATCATGGGGGGGAGTTACTGTCGAAGGAGAACCGGTCCACATACAAATCACTGGGGAAGAAACTCAAGGGGCACCAACCGCGCATCACTGCCGATAAATTGAACACTCTTGTCATGACAGCACGCTTTGGGTTGTTGCAAAAAAAAGAGGGGGTTACCCCCCTCTTTTCGCCAGCTAGTCAAGCTACTATTACTTCAGATGACAGGTAGTACAGAGCTTGCTGTTTTCCATGGAAACCCTGAGGAACGGAACATAGGTATTGTCGTGAACATTGTGGCAGGTGTTGCACTCAAGATAGATTTCTTTAGCAAGAGGCAATACACCACCGACTTTGTTACTTCCATCCGCAGGCGCCAAGGTACCAGAAGCAGCAACAGCCTTGCTGTAAATGATGTTGATCGGATGATCGTTGGTCAGATTGGTGCCCAGAGCGGCCTTGCCGGCGACAAAGTCAGTAGCCCCAAAACCGGTGTTAAGAGGGATAGAGCTTGGGCGAGTGTCGTCTAGACCGATCGGCGCAGTAGCGACGGCGGCGTTAACCCCTGTCGTACCGTCATGACAGCTCATACAGAGGATAGACGGGCTGTTCGGATCCAATGTCCTGCTGGAGCCGGTAGCGTACCAGGAATCATCCTCCTTGATAACGCCAGAGGTGTAAAGTTTGAAGCTCGCCGTCGGATTGTTTCTGTTCCACAGGGCGCGGGTCATTACCGAGTTGTGCGGTGTATGACAGTAGACACAGATCTGGTTGGTTTGACCTCTCTCAGGCAGACCGTTGCCACTTGAGAGGTTATGTTTCGAGGTGACGATTCCCGCCATCGCCCCCGTGGCGACGGTGAGTACTGCAGTTGCTGCCAATACGGATAAAATCTTTTTCATCTGGTAAATCCTCCTCTTTCATTGGTGTTGCTAAAGTTAGTTGTGTGATTTTGCTACTCTTCCTTGTCTTGGAGTCACCTGCCTTTCGGTTAAATTGAATGCATTCAATGCGAATGAAATTAAATTTAATTTACTCTTTAGCAACTTGCGTGCCAGCAAGCGCAAGGTCAGCAACTAACTGTTATTGCAAACTTTTTTAAAAGAGGCGAATCAATCCCCCGAATACAATTGGTTCAATAACTACTTCCCCGGTCTTTTAACGGACGTAGGGCACTGTCATTTTTTAACGTCTGGCGCTGGTTGCATCGGCTCTACCGGATTTGCCTTTTTGTACTCTGGATTCATATACTGAAACTTCTGGAAACGATAATTATATTGATCAACAACATAAATTGTGTCGTTCTTGTCGACGGCAATGCCTTGGGGAAGCAGGAACCCACCAGGAGCGATCTGTTTTTCCGAGGCATAGGTACCTCCCACCGTCAGCAGGTATTCCCCCTCCCGCGAAAAAATGTTGATTGTGTTGGCTTTGCCGTCAACGCTGTAAATATGCCCTTCGGAATCGGCGGCGATACCTTTCGGCATCTGCAGCTCCCCCGGATTATCGCCCCGCTTGCCGAAGGTGCGGATCGGCTTGCCCTCGGGATCAAGCAGCTGAATGCGGCAGTTCCTGAATTCCGAGACAGCTATGGTGCCGTCCTTCAACACCGTTACCCAGGTGGGCCCGAAGAATTCCCCCGGCTCGGAACCTATCTTGCCTATTGTCTTTATATGCTTGCCGTTAAAATCATAGACCTCCAGGTTATGAACTGCCGGATCAGCCACAATCAAGCGCTTTCTCTGGTCATCCACGGCAATGCCGATCGGCCGTTTTGCATCCTCCTGCAGTTTAATCCTGTTGATCAACGCCTCGTCCTTGTTGAATACCAGGACCTGTTTATTGTAGGAGTCGACGACATAGAGATTGCCAGTATTGTCCAGTGCAATCCCTATTGGCTCCCTCATGACCGATTTCAGGTCCTTGTCGCCAAGGACATGTACTTTGTTGACGTTGAAGTCGAAGACCACTATCTGCATGCTGGCAGCGTCACTGACGTAAACCTTGCCGGCGCCGTCCGACGCAATGCCCATGGCTCGGTTGAGCTTGACGACCTCTTCCTGACCGACAATGGATTCAAACAACTTCTGGTTGCTGGTCTTAGGCATGTCATTCTGCGTCCTGTAGGCACCGAGCCATTCAATTTTCGGTTCATCTGGCAGGGGGGGCCAGAAGAATCTCTTTTTTTCGGCCACCGGAGCTGAGGCGCAGCCGAAGATGGTCCCTGCCACCAGTCCACACGCAATGCTTCTAACCAGCACTTTCAATGTTTTCATAACTTCTCCTCTGCAACAGGTCTATACGACGGGTTATTTATTGTGACACATCTGACAGAGCTGCATCCGGTCGTCGGAATTATTCTGGAAATAAAAGCGCACATCCCCGCCATGGGGGTTGTGGCAGGAAACACAGGAGAGCTCCCTTCCCGAACCTGGCTTGGATGGGTCGGGCCTGTCTTTCAGAGGATGGCCGCCACCAGTCGACAAACGCACCACATGGGTGCCCGCCCCGACCGACTCGTGACAGGAAAGGCAAAGCTCGTTGATGGGCTGGTGCAGCTGACTGGGAAAATTCGTCCCGTGGGCATCATGACAGATTTCGCACATCCCCGCCTCGATGGGGCCATGAAGGAATTTCCTTTTTTTGAACTCGGCTTCCTTGTCGGCGTGGCACTCATTGCATAATGGGGCATCGCGCAAAGGTACTTTATACTTTGGGGTGTCCTTGAGGCTGTGACAGTAGGCACAGGAAAACGTTCCCGCCGGGCCATGGACGAAATTGACGGTCGCCATTTTCTTGTGACAACCATAGCAAGGGTTTTTTTTGTCCAGGTTGTTATCCATCTGTGTAGTGGTCGGATTCATATCATGGCACGGGCTGCAATATTTTTCCGTTTCGAGCACATGCATGGCATTCGCTTTATACGTAGCCGGGACATCAGCAGCGCGCCGGTCCTTGAAAAAAATCTCCGTTGATGCGCTGTCGATTACTTTCTCTCCGCCAAACCCCTCAACGAGTATTTCGTTTTTTCCAGAGTCCCAGACCGGCTGCAGTATGACCAAGTCCTGGAAGGCCTTCCGGTATTCGGGAGAGCCGATCAACATCGTGTCGCTGGCGAGGCCGTTCACGGTAATCCTGATCCCGGTAATCTGTGGGTTGTTCATTTTCAGAATCAGATAATCGGAGCGTTTGACCTGAGTCTTCGGGGCGGGATAGATGAAGGTTATGGCCGCTTCAGCAGAGGAAACGACCAGCGAGCCCAACAGAATCGCAAATAAAGCCGGTTTACCTTTCAAAAAAAGCTTCTCCTCTTGCTGATGTGTTCTGACAGAGACCTACTGTTGATCGTTCACTGCTTTTGTTCTGTCATAGGATTTAGGTTTATGGCAACCGACAACGCACGTGCCTCCTGTAGCCTTCTTGTCGAAGGCGATGGGTATCTCCCATTTGCCGAACCCGGGTATTCGTCTTTTGATCAGCTTTGGTTGTTCGGCAGCATGGGGATCATGGCACGCCTTGCATGACCGGCCTTTGTCAATCTTGTTCACGTGCAGGAAATGCAGATTTCTGTCACCGTCACGAAAATTGGTCAGGCTGTCGGTACGCCTCTCAAGGATCATTTCCAAAGCGTGACAGTCAAAGCAAATTGCGAAGTTCTCCGGGTTGAATGGCAAATAGAACGCTTCTGGGAAATCTTTGCGCAGGTGCTTGCGGTAGGGGGAACCATGGGGATCATGGCAGGCAAGACAGTTACCTTTTTTTACTGGTGCATGCACCGATTTATCCGACATGGCCGAGGGATTGTGGCAGCTGAAACACAAAGCAGGCAGTCCCATTTTCAGAAAAAATGGATTGTCGGATTGATGGGGATCATGACAGATAAGGCAATTACCATCGGCAACCGGTCCATGCATCTTTTTTTGACTGAATGTATTCTCATGGCAATTCAAGCAGAGCCCCATGCCGGTATTGTTGAGCAGGTTGCCGTTTTTCGATGCATGGGGCTGGTGACAAAGAATGCAGTCGCCGGAAGCCACAGGCCCATGTACATTCTTTGCGGTGTCTAGGGCGTCATGACACTGGTTGCAGAGTCTTGCGCCGGTGCCAGTGAGAATGACAGCCCCCCTGTCCTCGGGATGTCGTTTATCCTGTGCAAGCTGATGGCAGGATGAGCATTCACCGGCAGCATATGGTGCATGCGTGACCACGGCTTTTCCCGGATCGCTGTGACATTGCCGGCAATCCTGCATTTGGGCTCTGACGACGCCAGGAACCAGCAAAGACAGCAAGGCCGGGACAGCAAGGGCCAAAGATCTGAAATTTGAGCGACTAGGCGTTGTCATCACCATGGGTAATTATCTATGCGCCAATATGGCTGAATAGCGAATCGGGAGAGAGGGACTTCACTTGCCGTAGCTATGCAGACCGGACAGGAAAAGGTTGACCCCCAGGTAGCAAAAGATAGTCGCAGCGAATCCGACCACCGAAAGGATGGCTGCCCGCCTGCCGACCCACCCCCTGGTAATGCGGGCATGTAGAAACGCGGCATAGATGAACCATACGATCAAGGACCATGTTTCTTTCGGGTCCCAGCTCCAGTACGTGCCCCAGGCATAATTCGCCCAGGCGGCACCGGTGACGATGCCCAGGGTCAGCAGCGGGAAACCGATCATGATCGCCTTGTAGTTCAGATCATCCAGAACCTTGACCGAGGGAAACATGGCTATTACCCCACCTGCCGGCGAGGAAGCAGAGGAATCCTCCTGTTTCTCCCGGATTAGATACATGATGGACAGCCCGCAGGCAACAGCAAAGGCAGCATAGCCCAGAAAGCAGGTGATGACATGATACAGAAGCCAGTTACTCTGCAAGGCAGGCACCAGCGGCTCTATGCCGCTATCGAGGCCTAGCTGAGCCCAGGCCATGCCCAGCAGGGCAAAAGGGACGACGAAAAAACCGACAGCCCGGTACTTGTACTTGAAGTCAATGATCAGGAAAATCAGGACAATTGTCCAGGAGAAGAAAACCACCGACTCAAACAGGTTGGACAACGGCGCATGGCCCCGACCCAAGTCGTAGGACTCCTTCCAGCGAAGCCCGATTGCGGCCGTTTGGAGCAGGAAGCCGAAGATAGCGACCATGGTACCGGAAAAACCGACATTTTTGTTTTTCGTGGCAAGAAACGCCAGAAAAAGCAACGTGGAAACCATGTAAGAAATTGTCGTAACGTTAAAGAGCATGGAACTGGACATTCGATCTTTCCTCCGCTGTGGCTACAGTTGGGTATAAAGAGATTGTTATATCGCTATTTAGTGCCGCTATCGAGCTTTGCCGCCAGTTCCTGAAAGACGAGTTCAAATCCCGCGGGATTCTTACTGGCAGTGCCCCCTAACGTCACACGACCGTTGCCGACTCTTATCCAGATACGTTTGTGGGACATGAAAAATGCCATGCAGATGCCAATAACCATCAGGGAGCAACCGAGCCAGACGACCCACACGCCCGGATCCTTGGCAACCTGCAGCCCTGTAAAATACTTTTCATCCTTGCCGTCGAAGGTAAAAATCAGGTCACCGCCACGTTTTTCGTCGAAATCACGGCAAGCCGGATTAAGCAATACAATGGAATATTCCTTGCGGCCGTCGGGACGGGTGATCTCCAGCTTTGCCCCCGGCCCGGAGCAACCGGGAAAATCACTCCCCACCTCAGGCGCAATGCCGATAATCTGCATGAAACTGCCATCCGGCAGTGGCGTCCGGTCCTGCTCGTGGGTGATGAGGGGTACGGGCTGTCCGCCGGTCCTTTTCCTGACTGAGAAACGATAGAGCGTGTCGCCTGCAGCGCCGTAGGAAGACTGATAAAAGGTGATTCCTTTATAGGTAAGGGGATCATTGACGATGACCTTTACATTTTCATAGCCGGGCACCGGTTTCCCATTTTCGAGGATGGTAAGGATGCTCTTGAATTCTTTGGGGGCGCCGGTGTCATAAAAGGAGACGGCGAACTTTTCACACCTGACGGAAAAGCCCAGGTCCATGATCTTGCCTGACCGGCTTTCCACCGAATCGACACTACTGCCTTCGGCGATGTTCACATATGCCTTGTACCCGAAAAAGGAGCCGATGAGCGCGCCTATAAAGACAATGACTATGCTGAGATGAACCACATAGACGCCGAGGCGGCAGTAAGGGTTTTTCTGGGCAAACAGATGGTACTCTCCGCTGACTTCTGTCACGATCGGCTCGGCAAACTCGGCCTTGAGGAATGCGGCCATCTTGTCCTTCAGGGCCGGTGCGGTACCGGTGGCCTTTATCTCATGGGTGAGAGAGAGGGAGCGCTCAAAGCCGTCGTCCATGACCAGTGTCGGCTCGGAAATGATTTTCCAGACTCGCGGCAACCTTTTGATGGAACAGGCAATGAGGTTGACCGTCAAAAGATAGAGGAGCAGAATGAACCACCAGGAGTGGTACATGTCGAAAAATCCCAGTTTGCCGTAGAGCTGCAGCTTGAAGGGACTGATGGTCTGAATATACTCCGAGGGGACCGGCACTTGGGGAATGACTGTGCCAATGATAGACGTTATGGCAAGGCCAATGAGGAGAAAGATGGAAAGTTTCAGCGAACAGAAAAAATCCCACAGCATTTGTGCAATTCCGCGATCGTTTGTCGTCGTCAAGGCCGTCTCCTGGTTTATTTATGGTCATTTTAGCGGAATATCCGCAATCGACACGACAGTATAAACCAAATCACAAACCGCAGCAAAACAAAATTTGAACGGAAGAGAACCTTGAAACGAGAAAAGGGAGATGACAATAGTCATCCCCCTCTTCGAATCGCACATTGGTCATGCAATTACTTCTTGTGGCATTCTCCGCACTTGGTCGGACCGGCCTTCTTGGTCTCGTGACAACCTTTGCAAAGCTTGTGAGCCACATCCTTGCCGAAGCCTTCGATCTTGCCGGGACCTTTCTCGTGGCAGGTCTTGCAATCTTTCAGGGCTTCCTGATGCTTCTTGTGCTGGAAAGTCACGTTGCCATTTTTAGCAGGCAGCGTAATGGTATCTGCTGCCATGGCAGCTACTGCGCAAGAAAGCGTCAATGCAACCGCAACAAAAATGCTTTTCATTCGAGTCACCTCCTTCACATTAAAATAAAAACGTGTGAAAATTAATACAGGGACGATGCTCTTGTCAAGGCAAATCATTCATTAAAAAACTGCTTACTCTTCAGCAGCCCGGGATCAGGCTTCCCGCGTCTTTTGTACCCGGGCATCCTTTTCTTCCACTTCGGCTGCCATGGCCTCCCGGAATCCGGCAAGCCTGCCGGCCAGTTCAGCATCGGCCAATGCCAATATCTGTACCGCAAAAATACCGGCATTCTTCGCTCCGGCCTTACCGATGGCCATGGACGCCACCGGAATACCTCCAGGCATCTGCACTGTTGCATATAGGGCATCAACCCCGTTGAGCGCACCGCCAGACATGGGCACACCGATGACAGGCAGGATAGTCTCTGCTGCCACCACCCCGGCAAGGTGAGCAGCCATCCCGGCGCCGGCAATGATGACCTTGATGCCTCTGGCTCGTGCTTCAGCAGCCAGCAGGGCGGTTTTCCGGGGAGCACGATGGGCCGAGGAGATGCGCATCTCGTAAGGTACGCCGAAATTTTCCAGTATTTTTGCCGCTTCTTCCATTACCGGCAGATCGGAATCGCTCCCCATCACCAATAAAACGACTGGGTTCTGCATTAAGGCCTCCACGCTGTATTTGAGTCGTCAA
The DNA here is from genome assembly GCF_022808985.1 of Geotalea sp. SG265. Lineage (GTDB taxonomy): Bacteria > Desulfobacterota > Desulfuromonadia > Geobacterales > Geobacteraceae > Geotalea. The sequence goes on from NZ_JAKZFT010000002.1 coordinate 228,010, forward strand.
CCATCAACGACAAATGGCTTTTTTGCCTATATCCAGGCGGTAATGCGCCCCCGGCCAGGAAATGAGTGCGACGCCTCGGTAGGCCCGGTCGATTGCATCCTTGACGGTCGTCCCCAATGCGGTGACCCCAAGGACCCGGCCGCCGCTGGTGACAAAAGAACCTTCCGTCCGGGATGTACCGGCATGGAACACGTAGAGGTCATCGACCTTTGCCGCCTCGTCTAGCCCGGCAATGGTATCTCCCTTGGCGTAATCCCCCGGATACCCCTGGGCGGCCATGACCACGCATACCGCAGCCTGATCATGCCATTCGATCTGCACCTTGCTGATATCCTTATCCGCAACGGCCATCAAGACCGGCACGATATCCGATTTCATCCGCATGAGCAGCGGCTGACACTCTGGATCGCCGAAACGGGCATTGAATTCCAGGGTTTTCACATTCTCGCCATCGATCATCAGACCAGCATAGAGGACGCCGCGGTAAGGGCGCCCCTCGGCAGCCATGCCGTCCACGGTACGCCGCATAACCTCTTCCATGGCTTTTTCATGTATGGAGGGGGTCACTACTGGCGCCGGCGAATAAGCCCCCATGCCACCGGTGTTGGGACCGGTATCACCGTCATACACCGCCTTGTGATCCTGTGCGCTTGCCAGGGGTATGATGTTTTTACCGTCGGTGAAGGCCAGGAAGGATGCCTCCTCCCCTTTGAGGAATTCCTCGATGACCACCCGCGAACCTGCGGTACCGAAAGCATTGCCCGAGAGCATGTCCGTAACGGCGGCAACGGCTTCATCCCGTGTCCCGGCAATGATGACCCCTTTGCCGGCGGCCAGACCATCAGCTTTTATAACAATTGGGATGCCAATCTTGTCGATGAAGTCGACGGCAGGTCCCACCTCGGTAAAGACCTCATAGGCAGCAGTGGGAACATGGTATTTTTTCATCAGGTCTTTGGAAAACGCCTTGCTCGCCTCGATGATGGCGGCATTCTTCCGGGCACCGAAGATCTTCAGCCCATACTCCTCGAAAAGGTCCACGACCCCCAGAGACAGGGGCAGTTCGGGTCCCACAACCGTCAAATCGATGGACTCCTTGCGGGCGAAGGCCAAAAGTCCCGTCAGATCTTCAACCTTGATCGGCACGTTCTCGGCAATGGTGCCGATGCCGGGATTCCCCGGTGCACAATATACCTTCTCCACCAGAGGCGACTGGGCGATCTTCCACACCAGTGCGTGCTCTCTGCCGCCACTTCCAATGACGAGTATTTTCAATTCAGCCTCCCGTTATTCATCTGCTATCTTATTTTTACTTTTTATCTCTGCAGACGCGCTCCGTGATCGGTCCCATGGCAGGCAAGTAGCGCAAGCGCTCCAGATCAGGGTCATGACGCAGGTATACGCAATCGCCAAAGCCTGCGTCCACAGCCCTGTCCAGATATTCAAAGGCTTGGGCATCGTTCCCCTCCAGTGCGGCATAGGCCCCCATGCCGTACAACATATCCTTGGAAGGCGAGCCCATGGCCACTGCCCGACGATACCAGCCAACGGCAGCAGCATGTTTCCCCAGATGAAGGTTGACGTTTGCCAGCAGCATCATGTTTTCTGCTGATGAGGGCTTCAGGGCCAGTGCCCGTGCGAATGCCCCTTCGGCGGCAGCAAAATTGCGCATCAGGTAATGACTGGTCCCCAGGTTCAGCAGAGCATCCCGGTGGTCGGGATACTTCTGCACCGTAACTTCCAGAATATCCCGCGCCTCGGTAAATCGGTCACCGCTCAAGTACAAAAAACTCAGGTTGTCGAGAGCCTCCCGGTAATCGGGGGCGATAGTCAATGCCCGTCGATAGGCACTTTCGGCCATACCGGGGTTGCCGGCATTGTCCCAGGCATTGCCGAGACCGAACCAGGCGGTTTTGCTCCGGGAAGTCTTTTGAGCCGCATCGCTCCAGAGGGTTACGGCATCCTGCCAGACCTTGGTCCGCTCATGGGCAGCTACACCGAGCACCAGAAGCGGCAAACAGAGCAGGCCGTAGAAGATACGCTGACGGCCCGGCCCCATGGCTTCGCCTGCCAGAAACGACAACCGGCCGAAGAAGATACCCGCACCTGCCATGGGGAAATACAGGTAGCGGTCATTCATCAATGTGATCAGGGGAACGATCTGGGACACCGGCAGCAAGCCGATAAAGAAGACCGCCGTTCCCAGCAGCAGGATTCGATCTCTGCGGTAACAAAGGTAACAGGCCGCAACGAGGACTACCAGGAGGATGGCAGCGCCGATAACCTCCCCATCCAACCCGCTTTTGATCGGCGGTTCGTAGACCGCGCTCAGCCCTACGGGCCAGACCAGCATCTGCAGATACCGGGCAAACACGGGAAGCATGGTGTAAAAGGTCGCCAGGGGGGACCCGCCGTGATAGCCGCTACGCCCTCCCCCCAGTTCGGGGCGCTGGCTTATCAGGGCCAGTACCGCAACGATTGCCGCGGCTGTCAGGTAGGGAAGCTTGTCCAGAAGTCGTTTGCTGATTGTCTTCCTATCCCCGCGGCAGAAATCATCTGCGAGGAAGACAAGCGGAGCCACCACAGCCACCGATTTGGTCAGTAACCCCATGCCGAAGGCTAAGATCGACAGCGGATATGCAGAACGCCCATCCCCTTCCCGGTACCGGACATAGCCGGTCCAGGAAAGAAGAAAAAAGAACATGCTCAATAGGTTTTTCCGCTGGGAAATCCAATCGACCGATTCCACCTGCACCGGGTGCAGCAGAAACAGGACCGCGCCGAAGAAGGCGCCGGACCGCCCACCGACGAGGGGCAAGAGTATCCGGTAGAGGAGCAACGCATTCAGGATGTGCAGCAGGATATTGGTCAGGATGAAGCCGGAAGCCTTTAGGCCCCACAGCTCATAGTCCGCCATGTAGGACACCATTTGCACCGGAGCATAGTTGCCCACGTAAAAGGTGCTGAATACCCCCTTGAGGTGTCCCCAGGTAAACCCATAAATAGTTTCATTGGCCGTGATGTACTTGTTGTCGTCCCAGTTGGAAAGGAACTGGTGGCCGATACTTCCTCCGAAGACCAGAAAGCCGAGGGCAACCAGCACGACAAGAGGCAGCCAGTGTGTCTTCAATTGGTCCAACAGGCGCCTGCGGTCCATGGACGTTTGCTCGATCCCCTGATCAATGGCGGAAGTGGCGCATGGAGGTGAAGACCATGGCCATGCCGTGCTCGTCGGCTGCGGCGATCACTTCCTCATCACGCATGCTGCCCCCGGGCTGGATGACGGCGGTAATTCCAGCCTGTGCGGCATTATCGATGCCGTCGCGGAACGGGAAGAAAGCATCGGAGGCCATAACGGCACCGGCCACCTGGAGGCCGGCATGCTCGGCCTTGATGGCAGCGATGCGTGCCGAATTGACCCGGCTCATCTGTCCGGCACCTACACCTATGGTCATGCCATCCTTGCCGTAGACAATGGCATTGGACTTGACGAATTTCGCCACCCGCCAGGTGAAGAGCAGATCGATCATCTCCTTTTCCGTCGGCTGGCGCTTGGTTACCACCCGCAGATCGCCGTGGAGTGAGAGGTCGGCCTCCTGGACCAGCAGTCCACCATTGACCCGCTTCAGGTCAAGCCGAGGCAGAGACGCCTGCCACTGGCCGCATTCGAGAAGCCGCACGTTCTTTTTTGCCGCGACAACGGCACTGGCCCCGGCGGAGACCTTGGGAGCAATTATCACCTCCACGAACTGGCGGTCCACAATGGCCTTGGCCGCTGCTTCGTCCAGCTCTCCGTTAAAGGCGATGATGCCGCCGAAGGCGGATTCGGGATCGGTCTTGTAGGCCCGGTCGTAGGCTTCCAGCAGCGTCGCACCTATGGCAACGCCACAGGGGTTGGCATGTTTGACGATGACGCAGGCAGGACCCTCGTTGAACTGTTTGACACATTCCAGTGCAGCATCCGTGTCGCCGATGTTGTTGTAGGAAAGCTCCTTACCCTGAAGCTGACGCGCAGTGGCAATAGACACCTCCTTGACGTCCCGCTCCACGTAAAATGCCGCAGTCTGATGGGGATTTTCACCGTAGCGCATCCCCTGGGCCTTATTAAACTGCAGGGTCAGGGTATCGGGATACTGGGCAACACCTTCCCCGGTCCTGGCGCCCAACCAGTTGGAGATGGCGCCGTCATAGGCCGCAGTATGCTGGTAGACCTTCACCGCCAGCCGAAAATTAGTGGCGGGCGAGACCGCACCACCATTCTCCTTCATCTCGTCCAGAACCAGCCGGTAATCGCTGTGATCCACAAGCACCGTCACATCGGCATTGTTTTTCGCTGCCGAACGGAGCATGGTCGGGCCGCCGATATCGATGTTCTCGATGGCATCATCAAGGGTGCAGTCAGGTTTGGCAACGGTCGCCTCAAAGGGGTAGAGATTGACCACCACCATGTCGATGGGCTCGATACCGTGGGCCTTCATGGTTGCCACGTGCTCGGGATTGCTCCTCATGCCCAAAAGGCCGCCATGGACCTTGGGGTGGAGGGTTTTCACCCGGCCGTCGAGCATCTCGGGAAAGCCGGTGAACTCGGAGACGTCTTTGACCGCAAGCCCCGCTTCGCGCAGCAGCTTGGCGGTGCCGCCGGTGGAAAGAATCTCGATGCCATACGCGGCAAGTTCCTTTGCAAATTCCACGATTCCTGTCTTGTCGGATACGCTGACCAGCGCACGGGAAATTTTAGCCATGTTCATTGCTCCTTTTTGTTTTCACCGCACAGCCCAATTGCCTGATGCTCATTCTGCAATGTTCTTGCGGCACTATCCAGTTTTGCGGCTTTTAAGCCGGTCTTTCATCGATGTATCCGAATCGATTGAGGGCATTGTGCCTTCCCCGATTGCGGTCTTTTGCAGGTTGGTCCTGAAATATGCTGGTTGCCAGGCAACGGACAAGGACGCATCCACAGGCCGTGAAGAAAAGGCATCGGACAAAGCGGCCTTCAGTGCTTCGGGAAATTCATGTACGTGAAAAAATTTTTCTCGAAGGCAGGGGTGCCAGACAAGGGGATAACGGTGATTGCCTCAGAAAGTCGATCCAGAGAAGCAAAATCATCTGCGGCAAGGGTGGCGGCTTCCACCCCACGCAGTGCACCTTCGTGGACAAAGCGACTGATTTTTACCATGTTTTCGTCGAAAATTCCAATATTTTTTAGATCTTGTGGCAAGAGCACAGCACCGAAGGAACCGGTCAGCACCACCTGTTTCAGGTCCGTTCTTTTCAGCCCTGCATGGGAAAGCAGCACCTCAATGCCGGTGCAGATGGCGCTCTTTGCCAACTGTATCTGGCGGATATCGTTTTGGCTCAGGTAGATACTGCTTTTGGCATCACGATAGAGCACAAAGGAGGGTTCCCCGTGCATTTCCCGGATATGATTTGCCAGATTGGACGAAATTTCTGCAGGTGCCAGCAAACGACCGGTCTCATCCACCACCCCCTGTTCCAGCAGGAGGGAAAGTGCGGCAATGGCTCCCGATCCGCAGAGCCCGGCCGGCGCGCAACCGCTGATGGTCGTCATCTGCAATCTGCCCTTATCCAAAAACACCCGGTCAATGGCTCCGGGGAGAGCCACCATGCCACAGGCCAGGTTGCCCCCTTCAAAGGCAGGGCCAGCAGCTGCCGAGGTGGCAAAGAGCCGCTCCCCCTCCGCCAGGGCAATCTCGCCGTTGGTTCCCAAGTCCAGGTAAAGGCATGGAGTCTCCCCCCCCGCCGCCCCGAAGAGAAACGCCACCAGGTCCCCCCCCACATATCCACCAGGCATGGGGAATGTGCGGCAGGTCATGTCCATGGCCCAGCCCAGGTCTCGGGTACGCAACGTACATCCGGCAGGAGAGAGGGGGCGATATGGGGGATAGGCGAGAGAATTGACGGGAAGCCCCAGGAGCAGGTGCTCCATGACCGAGTTACCGGCAACGGCAGCGCTGATCAGCGCATCCGGTGCGACGCCGGCGGTATCCGCAAGCTCGGCAGCCATCGAATCCAGCTCCCCGTTGGCCAGGGATCTCATGGAACCTGCCGCATCAGGCGATCTGAGGGCAGCGGCAAGGCGTGTGACCACGTCGGCGCCATAGCTTCGCTGGGGATTGAGCCGGACCGCTGAGGCAAGGCGCTCGCCGGTCTCAGGATTCAGAAGAGAGGCGGCGATAGTCGTCGTCCCCAGATCGAAGGCCAGGGCCAGCGCCTCAGATGATCTCAACAGTATACCCTCCAAAGGGCAGAATCTCGCCGATTCCGACGGCAAAAGAGCCAGATTCCGCAGCACGGGCGAGAAACTGTTCGGCCGCCGCCGGGGCAAGAGAAATGAGCAGCCCCCCCGAGGTTTGGGGATCGAAGAGCGGCAGGAGTTCATCCCTTGGAATGAAACCGCCGGTCAAAGGAGCATAGTAATCGCGGTTGCGGTAGCAGCCGGCGGGGATCAGGCCATCTTTGGCAAGGGCAGGCACCGCAGAAAAGATCGGAATAACCGAAAGATCGAGGCGGATGGTGACAGCCGCGCCACGCGCCATCTCACAGGCATGGCCAATGAGCCCGAAACCGGTAACATCGGTAGCCGCATGGGCACCGCATTCCAGCATCAATTCTGCAGCAGCCTTATTCAGACGGCACATCCAGCCGATAGCTTCATCCGCCTCTGCCGGAGAAACCATGTCGGCCTTTATCGCCGTGGAAACTATGCCCGTACCCAGCGGTTTGGTCAGGATCAGCCTGTCTCCCGGCTTGGCGGTGGAATTCCTCACCACACGGTCGGGATGGATAAGGCCGGTAACGGCAAGGCCATACTTCAGCTCGTCGTCTTCCACCGTGTGCCCACCCACAAGGCATGCCCCTGCCTCTGCCATGGCCTCCTTGCCCCCGGCGAGTATGCGGGCAAGCACGTCACCAGGCAGATCGCAGGCAGGGAAGAAGGCCAGATTCATGGCAGTAACCGGCCGTCCCCCCATGGCATAGATGTCGGAAAGGGCATTGACGGCGGCTATGCGGCCAAAGGTGAACGGGTCGTCCACCAGCGGCGTAATGATGTCGGTAGTCTCCACCAGGGCCAAGTCCGGTCCGATGCGGTAAACTCCCGCATCGTCGGCAGTCTCGGCACCGACAATAAGGGCCGGATCATCCGCATGCAGAAGACCGGCCAGAGCACTCTCCAGGCCCGCCGGGCCCAGTTTTGCAGCTCATCCCGCCGCTTTGACCAAAGCCGTCAATCTCGGCTGCGCCATGTTTACCCCCAACTTTCCCCTTGTTAGTTCACCAGAACAATCAGCGTCGCCACACTCAAACCAGCATCAGCTGCTGGATTTTGCGTCATTCCTGTTGATGATGCCTAGTTCTACACCGCCTGCAGCTGCTCGCCTAAGATAGTAAGCTGCCTTGGCCCGTTCTCCCAGCGATTTGTACACGAGACCATACAGGTAGTTTACATCCATGATCTGAAATTTCACCGGAGACTGAAGCTGTTCAAGGACGGCCAGGGCCTCAACCACCCTGTGCTCCCGGTACTCCCTCAAGGCGGAAAACACCAGATAATCAATCGCATATGGTGGGTCCAGCCTTCGAGCCTTTTCCAAATAGGCGAAGGCATCGCCATACAATTCGGCATTGAAAAGCTCCCTTCCTGCGAGCCAGTGCAAGCGAGGGCTCTGTGGATCGACCTTGAGCCCGGCAAGGTACAGGTGCAAAGCGTCCTTCCAATCGCCGGTACGCTGAAAGGAGAAGCCGCTGAAAGCGATAATCAGAACTGAAAAAATGACCAGAATCAGCTGGCGCAGGCTTCCCCTGGTCACCCACCGTTCGACCAGCCCCCCCATCAGCAGACAGAAGCCGGCAGAAGGAATGAACAGATACCGCTCGGCAACCACTGTGGTAGCCGGAACCAGCCCCACTACGGGTAGCAGCGCCACAAGGAAAAAGGCGAGCGAGAAGGAGATGAGCCGGTCGCTCTTTCTCCAGCGATAGATGAGGTAAATGAGAACCCCCACGCCGGCAACGGACAAAAGGACCGGCACCTCGAGGAAAGCGTGCGAAAACGGGAAGCGACGCAGAATGTTCAGCGGATAGGGGAAAAGCAGGAGCTTGATGTAATGGAAGATAGCCCTGAAGGCGGTATAGACCCGAATCTCGTAACCGCTGCCAAATCCGTAGTAGCTGTTGTTGACGATGCCGGCAGCCTGGGTGATCCTCGTCTGGAGCACGGTGAACAGTATCGCCAGCACAAGAAACGGAGTTCCGAGGATGAACCTCCCTTTCCAGGAACTATTTTCTCCTTCGGCTGAATACGCCCACTCCACTAGCAGGATGAGCAGCGGCAGTATCACCACCGTCGCCTTTCCAAGCAGCGCCAGCAGGAAGAACCCCAGGGACAGCATGTAAAACTTTCTGGATTCGCGCTCCTTGAAAAGACAATAGCTAAGCAGGCAGAGAAATGCAAACAGCCCGCTGACCAAGTCCTTGCGCTGTGCTATGCCGGCAACTGACTCCACATGGACCGGATGTACCACGAACAGAAGTGTCGAGAAGAAGGCAACCGCTGCTGGCGCTGCAGACCATCGGGCAGCCAGCCGAGCGAGTAACAAGTACAAGGTCAAGCAGCAGGCAAGGTAGAAGAAAAGGTTGGAAAGGTGGTAACCGAAAGGGTTTAAGCCCCAGATTTCAAAGTCGAGACAGTAAGTGATATCCCGCAGCGGAAGATATTCCACACCATTGGGCACCGAGGTGAAAATTCTTTTGACGTTCTCTAGATTCAGGCCATGGACTGCCTTGACATTGAGCAGTACACCTGGATCGTCGATATTGAAACCATTGCGGAGTGAACTACCATAGGTAATGACGCCGAGAAGGAACAGCAGGCTCATGTGCAGGGAGCGGCTGTGACGCAGGCTTTTCAGTTGTGTAATCAATAGGGTCCCCTTAGATATATACCCGCGGCACCCTTTTGCTGATCCCGCAGAATATCTCGTAGGGGATGGTGCCGGCCTGCTCCGCCAGCTCCTCGGCATGGATGCAGTTCCCCTGCTCATCGCACCCCAGGAGTGTCACCTCGTCCCCCACCTGGATATCGGGAATGTGGGTGACGTCGAGCATGATCCAGTCCATGCAGACCGTACCCGCCACCTGTGCCCGGCGGCCGCGGATCAGCGCCTCTCCTTTGTTGGTCAGACCCCGGTCGTAACCATCGGCATAACCTACCGGTACGCTCGCCACCAGGGTTTTCCCAGTGCTTACGAAGCGCCGGGCATAGCTGATGGAGGTATCCGCCTCCACCCATTTCAGCATGGCAACTCTGCTTTTCAGGCGCATAACCGGTTTCACGTCTATTTTCCCTTTGAAGTCAGCGGATGGCAGGGCACCGTAAAGGACAATGCCCGGCCTCATCAGGTTGCAGAAGGGAAGATCCCTACTGAAGGCAGCGGCGCTGTTGGCAATATGGACATAGGTGGGTGAAAACCCCTGCTTCTTTGCCTCCTGCAGCACCCCGGTGAACAGTTCCGTCTGGCGGACCGTATAGTTGCTGCCGCTCGCATCAAGCTCATCGGCCGACGCAAAATGGGAGAATATTCCTTCAAGCTCGATGTTTTTCAGTCCCCGCAACTCCCGCAGGAACCCCTCCGCCTCGCCAGGGGAGATGCCGAGGCGCCCCATACCCGTATCCACCTTGAGGTGGACCTTGGCATTGCGGTAGAGCTTTCGCGCCGCTTCATCCAAAGCCTTGGCCTGCTCCAAGGTGAAGAGGGCCGTGGAAATGTTGAAGCCGACGCATTTCTTTTCCTGTCCCGGATAGATGCCGCCAAGGATGAGAATGGGACGGTCGATGCCGCTTTTGCGCAGCTGAATCCCCTCTGCCAAAAAGGCGACACCGAACGCAGTAACTCCCAGCGACTCCAGCTCCAGGGAAATGTCCATGAAACCGTGGCCGTAAGCATCTGCCTTGACCACGGCCAAAAGGCCACAGCCGGGTCTGGCCGCCTTTTTCACCTCAAGGAAGTTATGCCGCAGAGCGGACAGATCTATCTCGGCTATGGTAGGACGGCTATCGATGATCACAGGCTCCCTCTAGCAGACCGAAAAATTCCCCCCAGGGGGGGCTTTGGGAGTTCTAGCACGTATCACAGGCACTGTAAAGGGAATTGGTCTCCCCCGGGTCAGATGCCTTTTACCCCCGTCCGCCGATCTTCCACCCGCAATAAATCATTGACTAAACAGCAAATTTATTCTAGGTTATGTGACTTCGTATACAAGACAAAAATGAGTTTGGCTGACGCTGAAATCATTTGCACTGGCCGGATTCTCCGGCGCAGGAAAGTGGCCAGACATAAACCATTTCAACTCCTGAAAAGCCGCGACCTTTATTGCCGCGGCTTTTCCTGCTTTGACACCGTGGGTCGGCATGGAACAGAAAAAAGATTTTCTTCGCCTTGTCGTCGATCGGCACCCGAGTGCTTCTCCCGTCAGGGGGATCTATCTCATCACCGATGATGGAGCCCGGCTTGTCGAGCGCGTTACACAAGCCCTGGCAAGCGGGGTCAAGCTTCTCCAGTACCGGAGAAAAGCGGGCGCGTCCGGCGAAATATTATCCACCGGCCTGCAGTTGAAAAGACAATGCGCCGAGGCAGGCGCAACCTTTATAGTCAATGACGACCTGGCATTGGCCAGGGCACTCGATGCCGACGGCCTCCATCTGGGGCAGGAAGACGGCAATCCGCAGGAAGCCCGCCGGGAGCTCGGCCAGCAGAAGATTATCGGCATCTCCACCCACAACCTGGCCGAAGCGCTCAAAGCCGAGGCCGATGGTGCCGATTATATCGGCTTCGGCGCCATGTTTCCCACCGGCAGCAAGGAAATCAGTCATCTGGCGGGACCGGAGGCGATACCGGCAATAAAGGCACAGGTGAAGATCCCCCTCGTGGCCATCGGGGGTATCGACCGCGACAACGGCAGCCGGGTGCTCGATAACGGCGCTGATGCACTGGCGGTCATTTCGGCCATACTGGGAAGCAGGGACCCAGGGCTGGCGGCTGCCGAGCTGGCACTGCTCTTCAACCGCCGGGAGCCTTACCCTCGCGGCAGCGTCCTTACCATCGCCGGCAGCGACTCCGGCGGCGGAGCCGGGATTCAGGCGGACCTGAAAACCGTCACCCTGCTCGGCACTTACGGGGCATCGGCAATGACCGCCCTTACGGCCCAGAATACCCGCGGTGTAACCGCCATCCATGGGGTACCGGCAGCATTCCTTTCCCAGCAGCTGGATGCGGTACTGTCGGACATCCCGGTGGACGTGATCAAGACCGGCATGCTCTTCTCCGGGGAAAACATCGGCATCATCGCCGACAAACTGCTGCAGTACGGCAGGAGGATCGTCGTCATCGATCCGGTGATGCTGGCCAAGGGGGGGGCGGAACTGATCGACCGCAAGGCGCTGACCCTCTTCAAAGACAGGCTCCTCCCCGCCGCCTATCTGCTGACACCGAATATACCTGAGGCGGAAAAACTGACCGGCTGCACCATCCATAACGAAGATGACATGTGCCGGGCCGCCGAAATACTGCACCGTCTGGGAGCCGGAAATGTGCTGATAAAAGGGGGTCATCTTGCCGAAGGAACGGCCGTCGATATTCTTTTTGACGGCAAGGACTTCAGCCGGTATCCCGTGCCGCGCATTCTGACGAAAAACACCCATGGAACCGGCTGCACGCTGGCATCGGCCATCGCCGCCTTCCTTGCCCAAGGAGAGCCGCTGCCACAGGCCATAGCCGCCGCCAAAGGATTCATCACCATTGCAATAAAGCTGGCACAACCCTTGGGCAAAGGGCATGGACCGGTAAACCACTATATGGCTGCACAGCAGGTCCGCTGCCGTCAGGGCGCGCCACATCAGGAGTAACCTATGGAGAAGACACAGCTTGAGTCCGCCCGCCAGGGCACAATTACCAAGGAAATGAAGGAAGCGGCCTTCGCCGAGAGCGTTTCCCCGGAATTCATCCGTGACGGCATAGCTGCAGGGTCGATCATCATCTGCCATAACATCAAGCATGGCAATGGTCGCCCCCTGGCGGTGGGCAAAGGGCTCCGCACCAAGATCAATGCCAATATCGGCAGTTCCGCCGACGATCTGGACATCGCCAAGGAGTTGGAAAAGGCCCGGGTTGCCGTCAGGCACGGCGCCGATGCCATCATGGATCTTTCCACCGGCGGCCCCGTCGATGAAATACGGCGCGCCATCATCGCCGAAACTACCGCCTGCATCGGCTCGGTGCCCCTGTACCAGGCCGCTCTCGATGCGGTCAGGACCAAAAACAAGGCCATCGTCGACATGACCGTGGACGATATTTTCGAGGGAATCATCAAGCACGCCGAGGACGGCGTCGACTTCATCACCGTCCACTGCGGCGTCACCAGAAGCACCGTTGAAAGGATGCGCAACGAAGGGAGGATCATGGATGTGGTCTCCCGCGGCGGTGCCTTCACCATCGAATGGATGACCTACAACAGGAAGGAAAATCCGCTCTTCGAACACTTCGATCGCCTTCTGGAGATCACCAAGGCCTACGATATGACCCTTTCCCTGGGCGACGGCTTCCGTCCCGGCTGTCTGGCCGATGCCACCGACCGGGCGCAGATCCATGAACTGATCCTTTTAGGCGAGCTTACCCAACGAGCCCAGGATTTCGGCGTCCAGGTGATGATCGAGGGTCCCGGTCACATGCCCCTCCACCAGATAGAAGCCAACATCCATCTGCAGAAAAGGCTCTGCCACGGGGCGCCGTTCTACGTGCTCGGTCCGCTGGTCACCGATATTGCCCCCGGCTACGATCACATCACCAGCGCCATCGGCGGCACCATCGCCGCTGCCGCAGGCGCCGACTTCCTCTGTTACGTCACCCCCAGCGAACATCTCCGCCTGCCCAGCGTGGACGACGTCAGGGAAGGAGTCATCGCCTCCCGCATCGCCGGCCACGCCGCCGATATCGTCAAAGGGGTGAAAGGAGCCATGGACAAGGATATCCAGATGGCCCGCTGCCGAAAAAAACTCGACTGGGAAGGCCAATTTGCCCTGGCCCTCGACCCGGACAAGGCCCGGCGCCTGCGCGCTGAATCGGGCGTTGCCGACCATGGCGCCTGCACCATGTGCGGCGAGTTCTGCGCCTATAAAGTAATGGACGACGCCATGGAAAAGCAGGCGGCCAAGGCCAAGTAGCCCAAATGGGTTGACTTGACGCAGGAATTGATATAATAGAATAGCTTCATTTGCCGTTATAGCTCAGATGGTAGAGCAGCTGATTCGTAATCAGCAGGTCAGCGGTTCGATTCCGCTTAACGGCTCCAGAAAAAGACAAGGGTTTACGGCACGCAGCTGTAAACCCTTTTTGTTTGCTACAGGTACCAATCATTAGGCGACTATTTTTCTGCCCGGTGGCACCGCAGCCTCGCACGGTACTAACTTCACTGACAAAGCGGCATATCAGGTCGCTGATCGTTGTTTCCATCAGACCTCCACCTGCCGGCACAGTTCTTATGAGTTAATCACCCGGTCCAGATCGGCGATGAGGTCCTCAGTCTCCTCCAGCCCTACTGACAACCGCACCAGGTTGTCGGTCACCCCACGCGCGGCACGTTCCTCAGCAGGCATGGCCGCATGGGACATCTTCGGCGGATAGGAAATGATCGTTTCCACGCCGCCTAGACTGACGGCAAATGCTGCACACTCTGCCTTTTCCAGCACCCGGTGGGTCAGTTCCACCGTTTCCAGCTTGAAAGACAACACCGCCCCCGGCCCCGCCGCCTGGGCATTGTGCACCGCATATCCCGGGTGCTGCTCAAGGCCGGGATAGAAGACCTCCGTCACCCGCCGCTGTTCGGCCAGCCATTTTGCGACAGCCACTGCACTCTTCTGGCTCTCATCCATCCTGACCCGCAGGGTTTTCAAACCGCGCAGCACCAGCCAGCAATCCTGGGGACCGAGAATCGCGCCGAAGGCGTTCTGGATGAACTTGATCCGCTTGCCCAACTCCTTGTCCTTGACCACGGCAAAACCGCAGATGACGTCGCTGTGGCCATTGAGGAACTTGGTGCCGCTGTGGAGGACGATATCGCACCCCAGATCCAGCGGTCTCTGCAGGTAGGGGGTCATGAAAGTATTGTCCACCAGGGTCAGGAGCCCATGCTCCCTTGCTAAAGCCGCGGCAGCTCGCAGATCGGTAATCTTCAGCAGGGGATTGGATGGTGTTTCCAGGTAGATGGCCTTGGTGGCCGGAGTGATGGCCTCGGCAATTTTTGCCGGATCGGTGGCATCCACAAAGGTCGATTGGATGCCCAGACGCCTGAATAGGACGGTCAGCACCCGGAAGGCGCCGCCATAGACATCCTCGCAGACCACCAGGTGGTCACCGGGGGAGAAGAGCAGAAGTACCGAGGAGATGGCCGCCATCCCCGAGGCAAAGGCAAAACCATGGCTGCCATTCTCCAGAAGCGCCACCGTCTCCTCCAGAGCATCGCGGGTGGGATTGCCCGAGCGGGCATAGTCGTACTTGCCGAAATGATCCACGGACTCCTGGGCAAAGGTGGATACCTGGTAGATGGGCACCGAAAGCCCGCCGGTATAGGGATCCACGCTGTGTTTGTTGTGAATGATCTTCGTGCCGAACTTCATGCTTCCCCCTTTTCTTCCTGTGTAAATGCCTGTTCCAGATCCGCGATGAGATCGTTGACGTCTTCAATACCCACGGACAACCGCAAGAGGACGTTGTTGATTCCCAGCCTTGCCCGTATCTCCGGCTGAATGTCCGCATGGGTCTGCAGCTCGGGAAAGGTAACCAGCGTCTCCACACCGCCGAGGCTTTCGGCAAAGGATATCAATTTTGTCTTGACCAGGAGCGTCTCCACCAGTGCCGGATCGGTGACCTCGAAGGCGACCATGGCGCCCCATCCTTTTGCCTGAGATTGTAGCAGATTATGTCCTGCATGCTCTGAAAGACCGGGGTAATGAACCCTGGCCACCAGGGGATGACGGTCCAGCCACGCCGCCAAGGTTGCCGCATTTTCCTGCTGCCGGTCCATCCTGACCCCCAGGGTTTTCATCCCCCGGATGACCAGCCAGGAATCTTGTGGGCCGAGCACCGCTCCCACCGAGTTCTGCAGGAAATATATGCGCTCGGCAAGCTGGGGATCTTTCGCCACCACCAGTCCGGCAATGGTATCGTTGTGCCCTGCAAGATACTTGGAGGCACTGTAGACTGTAATATCCGCTCCCAGGTCCAGCGGCCTGAGCAGGTACGGCGTCAGGAAGGTATTGTCGACAATATGGAGCAGTTGCCGCTCCCTGCACAGACCGCTCAATGCCCTGATGTCGGCGACCTTGAGCAGCGGATTGGTCAGAGACTCGACAAAGAGCGCCTTGGTATTTTGGCGGATAGCCGCTTGTACCGCATTAATCGATGACGTGTCCACATAGGTAAACTCCAGGCCGTACTGGTGGAAGATCTGCTCGAAAAGCCGGTAGGTCCCGCCATAAAGGTCCTCGGTGACGATGAGATGGTCGCCCCGCTGAAACAACAGCAGCAGGTTGGCGATAGCCGCCATTCCCGAAGCGTAGGCAAAGCCCCGCACTCCCCCATCGAGACGGGCAATGCCATCTTCCAGGGATTGCCGGGTGGGATTGCCCGAGCGGCTGTAATCATAGCCGGTGCTCTGCCCCAGTCCCGGATGCCTGAATGTCGCCGTTTGATAAATCGGGACGGTCACCGCCCCCGTCCTTGAATCCCAGTCCAGGCCGATCTGTACTGCCTCTGTCGAAATGTGCATCGCGTCACCCCCTTGTTTTCTCACCAATGCGCGCCCCTTGTGATTTGGAACCGCAAAAACAAAAAATCCCCTTCCGGGGCAGGAAGAGGATCTGGTGAGCTTTTCTCTTCCTTATCTCCCGAAACCTAAGTTTCGCAGGATTTGGCACCTTCCCTTTCGGGGGTTGCCGCGACGTCACAGGGCCGGTCCCTCAGTCGCTCTTGATAAGAATGGTTTTTATTCAGTTGTTGGTTTGTTTACTGCTTCACTTGCAGTACAGCGTACACAAAGGCTACCAAGGTGATAGTCTTATGTCAATCATTTTTTCCTGATTGTGCCACTTTATTCTTGTCCTTGAGAAAAACGACGAAAGCACCATTTCCCCCCATCTGGCGCGGAGCAGGCGCATATTCGGCAACCATCTCCTTCCCTTTGTCGCGCAGCCAGCCGGCAACGGCCGCCTGCAATACCGGCTCGCCGGGAGAATTGTTCCCTTTGCCGGAAATGACCAGCACCGCTTTCTGGGAGCGGTTGTAGGCTCCGGTCACGAAGCGGGCCAGGTTTTCCAGTGCCTCATCTCTGGTCAGACCATGCAGATCCAGCTGAAAATCGATGCGGATCGCCCCGCGCTTGAGCTGCCGTAACCTGTTCTGGTTCAGGGGCCGCAGGGGCTCAACATCGTCAGGCAGTTCATCCTGGAAGACCACATCCATCTCCAGCTTTTCCAGGGCCTGGAGAAAAATCTTCCTTTCGCTCTCCTCAATCCGCTGCACCGCAGGCGGCTTCGGTGATGCCCCCTTGCCCGGTGCCTTGGCCTCCCCCTCCAGTCGCGCCACGTCGGCCACTTCGCGGAGAAACAGCGCCAGATCATCATCGATGGCAGGGGGCGGCTTGACGGCAGGAGGGGCAGCCGGCTTCGCAGGGCCAACGGCCTTTTTCGTTTCCAGCCCCTTCAAGGATTTAAAGGGGTTATGGGAAAAGCTGCCTTCCTTCGGCAGAGCTCCTTTTTTCTCTTTCTTCATCCAGTACCAGAAGGAGCCGATGGGCTCCAGTCCTTTCAGATAGTGGCGACCAGAGTCGGCAGTCCGGCTATTCTTTGGGAACGAGGATAATTTCGATACGCCGGTTCTTGGCTTTGCCTTCCCGTGAAGTATTGTCGGCAACGGGCTTGAACTCCCCGTAGGCGATGGCCGACAGGTTGAGGGGATCTATACCCTGCTGCTGTAGATACCGGGTAACATTAATGGCACGGGCAGCGGAAAGTTCCCAGTTGGTGGGATATTTTTTGGCGAGTGCGCCGACAATCTGGTCGTTGTCAGTATGCCCTTCAATGCGGATCGCCTTATCCTTGATATTTTTGACGATGTCGACGACCTTCTGCAGGACGACGAGCCCTTCGGGCTTCACTTCCGCCTTGCCTGAGTCGAAAAGAACGGCATCCACCATATTCACCGTCAGCTTTCCCTTCAGCTCGGAGATGGTCACCTGCCCCTGGGATATCTCGCTCTTCATCTTCTCAAGCAGATCCTCATAGGTCTTGCTGGTCTTCTGGACCTCTTCCTCCTTGGCCTTCTTCAGGTTCGCTATCTCATCCTTAAGCGCAGCGTTTTCCCCCTCAAGGGCGGCAATCTTCTGCCTCAGGTCGGCAATATTCTTCGAGAGCGTATCCGACTTTGCCTTCAGCACCTTGTCCAGTTCCTTGTTGTCGGCCAGAAGTTTTTCCTTTTCCTTGGTTGCCGTGTTCAAATCCTTGCTCAATTTCTCAACCGTGGATTTCAATGTATCATTCTCTGCCGACAGGACCTTATATTGCTGCTGCAGCGAGGTCAGGCTCTTATCCAGGGATTCCGCCTCTTCCACCTTTTTAAGATATTTGCCCTCGCCCACCAGGCACCCTGATAGTCCGAGAGAAAGCAGTAACACCGTTACCAGTAAGCAGACCTTTTTCACCATGATCAACCTCCTCCTTTGTTTGGGCGGCCGCCAGCAACACTGGGGCACCTGTAACTTCAAACGATCATCCGGCAAGGGAATTAGGAGCTTTCCAAAGGCATGGGGTGACAATCAAGGAGAGCCAGGCCCTTCGCCGACAATTTCCCTCAAACTTTCCGCTTCTTCATGGCCGCCCGTGGCGCGTTTCTCACAGAGCACCGAATCCATGTCGATCCTCCTGAAACTGAGGCCGACTCCCGTATCGGTACTGCGGACGACAGTCGCCGGGATGGTAAAGGAAAATTTTTCCTCAGCCCCCCTGAAGATGATGCTGACCTTTACCGGTTCATCGACGGCTACGGCCCGGGCAGTCTTGACAAACATCCCCTTGAGACTCAGGTCCGCCACTTCTCCCGTAAATGTTTCATCGTTCCAGGTAATCTGCGCATCTGCCTTGCATTGGAATCGGTCGAATTTTCTTTGGGTCACGAAGCTGATCCTTTCTTGCCCACACCTTTGGCGGTCAAAAAAACGCTGTCAGGTTACCACATCTTCAGGTAAAGCGAAAGTATACTTATCCGGCGCTACTGTGTCACTAATTTGACTTTCACGGCGATATTGAAATTATTCTCGTGGAAGGAGATTATGGGTAAATGCCGATGAAATCAGCATTCAGCAGTACTACAACAGAAACGGCAAACATATTGCATAAAGAGTGTCACTTCACCATTCCTCAGCCATTTCAGCTGCAATTCCAGGAGTGATCGACCATGGAAAAGGAACAGATGCTCTCCTCTGCAGAAAACGGCGACCGGTTCGGTCCGGCCGGCGTTAACGACGACGTTGCCACCCAGGGGCCCAACCTCATCCGGCAGCTGAACGAGGCACTGTTCCTTACAAAATTCATGGGGGCAGTCAATGCCAGCCTCGACCCCGACGATGTCTGTGCCATAGCCTCAAGGGTGCTTTTCGATTTCATTGCCTATCGCCGGATCGTCTTCACCCTGTCCCTGGATGGAGGCTGCAAAACCTTCACCTTCTCGCCACAGGAAGAAAAGCTCGCCGAGGAAAGTTTCCGCAGGGCCACACGCTGTTTCACATTTCAGCTGCCGGAAAAGATCGGGAAGGTTGAAATCTGCCTCGACAGGGAGGCGGTGGGCAGCTTCTCCCGGCCTTTTCTTGCTGCCGTCACCGAAAACTTCGCCCAAGCGCTCAAGAACTCCATGGAGTTCTATAGAGTCAAGGAACTGGCAATGCGCGACGGCTTGACGGGGCTCTACAACCGGCGGGTTTTCGATGAGATTCTCACCATCGAAGGGGGGTTGCACAAGCTGATGCCCCTGTCACTGCTACTCCTGGATATGGATGATTTCAAGCAGGTCAACGATACCTTCGGCCATGCAGCCGGCGACCAGGTACTGGCAACATTCGGCACCATTCTCAGGGAAAGCTGCCGGGGAGCGGACTTGGTCGCACGCTATGGAGGAGAGGAATTCGCCATCATTCTGCCTGCCACACCATCGACCAAGGCCACGGAAATCGCCCAGCGAATGAGGATGCGCTTCGCGGCAACGACCTTCGCCTTTGAAGGCCAGCACTTCTGCCAGACCGTCAGTATCGGCATTGCCTGTACCTTCGATACGAAAAAAATACCGATCAGCGAATTGGTGCATCGTGCCGATATGGCCCTGTACCGGGCAAAACGGGAAGGAAAGAACAGGGTCTGCATCCACACGGAAAAGAGCAATGCCCTGGCGAAAGCATGTAGAAAGACACCGGAAACCGTCAGCGAAGCTCTGCTGGTAGCCGGCAATCTCTAGACCGGCCCCTTCCTGACGCAGCTCCGCGCCACCAACCTCTTCTCAACCCTTAAAAATTGGCGATTAATGTGCTTCACTCCAGTTGGCGCCAAAATTCACCTCCACCTTCAGCGGCACCCGCAACTCCAGCGCATGCTCCATCTCATGGCTGACCAGTTTTTCCATGACCAGCTTTTCCTCCAGCGGCACCTCGAAGACCAGTTCGTCATGAACCTGTATAATCAACCGGCTTTTCAGCCCTTCACGCCGCATTCGCCCGTTGACCCGAACCATCGCCTGTTTGATGATATCCGCTGCTGAACCCTGGATGGGATAGTTGATGGCGTTGCGCTGGGCAAAGGAGCGGATGTTGCCGTTGGTGCTGTTGATGTCGGGAATGGGAAGGCGACGGCCGAGAATGGTCGTCACGTAGCCCCGTTCCTCCGCCTCCCGTACGCGTCCGTCAAGAAAGGCCCGGGCGCCGGCATGGCGGGCGAAATAGTTGTCGATGAAGTCTTTGGCAATCTTGGTAGAGACTCCCAGTTCTTTTGCCAGACTGAAGGCTCCCTGACCGTAAATGACGCCGAAGTTGATGGTCTTGGCCTGGCGGCGCATCTCCGGAGTGACCATCTCGGGAAAGAGGCCGAAGACCTCGGCGGCAGTCCGGGTATGGATATCTTCGTCCTTGGCAAAGGCATCACAGAAGACCCTGTCTTCGGAAAGATGGGCCAGGACCCGCAGCTCGATCTGGGAGTAATCGGCAGAAAGGATCAGACACCCCTCTTCGGCAATGAAGGCATGCCTGATGCTGCGCCCCTCCTCGGAACGGATCGGGATGTTCTGCAGGTTCGGTTCGGAGGAGGAGAGGCGACCGGTATTGGTAACCGCCTGGTTGTAAGAGGTATGGATGCGCCCCGACTCCCCGTAGACCAGCTTTGGAAGAGCATCGGTGTAGGTGGATTTCAGCTTGGACAGGCTGCGGTACTGGAGAATGAGTCTGCCGATCTCATGATCGACGGCGAGCCGCTCCAGTTCGTCCACATTGGTGGACCAGCCGGTCTTGGTCTTGGTCTTTTTCCCGCAAGGGAGCTGCAGCCGTTCGAAAAGCACCTCTCCCAGCTGCTTTGGGGAATTGATATTGAAAGTGGTCCCGGCGCAGCGGAAGATTTCACGCTCCAGCTCGGCAAGCTGGGTGCCGAAGCCTGCCGAGAGCTTCTGCAGCAGGGCGAGGTCCAGCTTGACGCCGAAAAGCTCCATCTCGGCAAGAATCTTCACCAGCGGCATCTCCAGCTCGAAGAGCAACCTCTCCATGTCCGACTCCATTACCTGGGGCAGGAACAGCCGGTGCAGCAGCCAGGTGGCGTCGGCATCTTCACAGGAATAGACAGCAGCTTTTTCCACCTCCACCTGGGCAAAGTTTTTCTGCCCCTTGCCGCTGCCCGCCACATCTTCATATGAAATCATCTTGTGGTCGAGCAGTTCCACCGCCAGGGCATTGAGACCGTGGCTGGAGCGGTTGGGATTGAGCAGGTAGGACGCCAGCATGGTATCCAGCCAGACCCCCTCCATCTCGACCCCCGCCTTGCGCAGCACCTGATAATCATATTTAATGTTCTGGCCGATCTTTTTCTTAGCCGGGTCTACCAACAGGGGGCGCAGTCGTTCAAGGACATGGCCGAGGGAAAGCTGGTCGGGAACACCCAGGTAATGGTGAGCAACCGGCACGTAATAGGCCTCGTGATCACTGAAGCTGAAGGAAAAACCAACAATCTCGGCCTCGAAGGGGTTGAGGCTGGTTGTCTCCAGATCAATGGCGAAGGCGGGCTGGGCAGCGAGCTTTTCCACCAGGGCATTGAAATCTTCGGCGGTCAGGACAGTACGGTAGTCATCGCTGGAAAGGGTGGCGACGCTGGTCAGTTCCTTCATGAGCGTCGTAAAGCCGTACTCCCGAAACAGGTCGCCAAGCAGTCGGTTGTCTGGAGGGGAGGCGGCAAAATCATCATAGGAATATGGAACCGGAACGTCGCAGGCAATCGTAGCCAGCTGTCGCGACAGGCGGGCTTGGTCTGCAAACTCACGGAGGCGTTCCCCCACCTTTCCCTTGACGACCGCGGCATTTTCCAGGAGCCGGTCGAGGGAACCATATTCCTGGATCAGCTTGATGGCGGTCTTTTCGCCGATGCCGGGAACCCCTGGGATATTGTCCGACGTATCCCCCGCCAGACCGAGAATATCGACCACCCGCTCCGGGGGAACGCCGAAACGCTCCACCACCTCGGCAGTCCCCGACGCCTTGTCCTTCATGGTGTCCAGTAAAGTGACGCTGTCGGTGACGATCTGCATCAGGTCCTTGTCACCGGTAACGATGACAGCGTTCATCCCCTTCTTCTCACAGTCGCAGGCGATGGTGCCGATGATGTCGTCCGCCTCGAAACCGGGCAGCTCCAGGACCGGAATCCTGAAACCGCGGACCGCCTCCTTGATGGGCTCGATCTGCATGCGCAGATCCTCGGGCATGGCCGAACGGTTCGCTTTATAGGCAGGATAGATATCATTGCGGAAGGTCTGCCGCCCCGCATCGAAGACAACAGCCAGATGGTCCGGCTTCCGGTCCTTGACCACCTTGAGCAGCATCTGGATAAAGCCGTAAAGGGCGTTGGTGGGAAACCCTTTCGGCGAGGAGAGATGCCGGATGGCATAGTAGGCGCGATAGATGTACGATGAGCCGTCGATGAGGTAAAGAGTTGGTTTTTCCGGCATTATGGTTCCCCTATTCCTGCTGTTCCCTGGTAAAGATGACAAAGGCCATGCTCGGCCGCTTGCTCGACTCGCGCATAGCGAACTGGATGCGGTCAAGGAGCCACCCCTTGCCGGTCCACTCGTTGAGGACATCCTCCAGGGTATCCTCAGCTACCGAACTGAGCTCCACGACCTTATATATCTCCATTGCTACCCCCCATGTTGATTTCGTGCCAATAGTAGCCCATAAATCCGGTGGCATCAAGGGTAATAATATCCCCAAGAGCCTTGATCCGTGCGGCAAAAAGAGCTGTTGCATCGACTGAAAAAACTGTTATCATGGGAGAAAAAAGAGGAGGTCTTTTTTTTCAGCAATCGCCGAAACCACCTACTGTAAACCGCATCACAACCAAAAGGGAGTCTGTATGACAGAGAGAGAAGTGGAAGAAATCGATCAACTGGCAAAGGACGCGGAAACTACCCTTAAATTCGACTATGACAAAAAAGACCTGAAAGAACGGCGGGCGATTACGAAACAAACCCTCTACGATGGATCAAAGAAACTGAAACACAGCGTACCGAAAGGGAAAAGGGTATAATCACAACCAAATAAAACCATGGTCACGAAGGGGGAGAAAACCGTAGTGTTTTCTCCCCCTTGACATTGCCGGTAAACTGATTATGTTTATGAAATCACAGCTGGTAAGGAGAAGTCACAAATGGCACTGGTCAAATACAACCCGTTCAAGGATCTTCGGGCCATGCAGGAGGAAATGAACCACCTGCTCGATCTGGCCTGGAACCGGGAATCGGGTGAGGAACTGAACGAAGGAATATGGCAGCCGCCGGTGGATATCTACGAAAACCCGGAGACTGTCGTCATCAAGGCCGAGGTACCCGACATCGACCAGAAGGATATCGAGGTGCGGATCGAGAACAATACCCTGACGCTGCGAGGTGAGCGGAAACAGAATACCGATATCAGGAAAGAGAACTACCACCGGGTGGAACGGTACTTCGGCACCTTCCAGCGCAGCTTCACCCTCCCCGAGAACATCGCTCAGGACCAGGTACAGGCATCATGCGACCGGGGGGTCCTGACCATCGTCCTGCCGAAAATGGAAGAGACCAAGCCGAAAAAGATCAAGGTGGAGATAAAATAGGCGGCACAAAGCCGCCCTGCCATTCCGGCTACTTACGCAAGATATGTTGTAAAGGCGCCTTTCACATGGTTTCGTTCATGCTGCCGGTGCGGTATCCCTCCAAATCCACCGCCACGTAGGTAAACCCCGCCTTCTTGAAAAATGTGACCACCGAGCGGCGCAGTTCCGGCTGCAGAAGCCGCCCCAACTCCTCCTCGGCAAGCTCGATACGCGCCGTCTCGTGATGGAACCGCACCCGATAGAGTGCAAAGCCCTGCCCCTTGAGAAAGTCCTCGCACGATTCGATCATCGCCAGCCGTTCCGGCGTAATCTCAACTCCATAGGGGAAACGGCTGGCAAGACAGGCATAGGGCTGCTTGTCCCAGGTGGGAAGCCCCAGTTCGCGGCTGAGAGCGCGAATATCGCCTTTGCTGAGCCCTGCCTCAAGCAGCGGGCTGCGCACCTTGAGTTCGCCTATGGCAATACGTCCGGGCCGGTAATCGCCCAAGTCGTCGGTGTTGCTGCCGTCGGCAATGAAGGAAAATCCTTCCACAGCCGCCTTTTCCACGCAGTGCTGAAAGAGCTCTTTCTTGCAATGATAGCAACGGTCCTTGGGATTGCCGGAAAATCCGGGAATTTCCAGCTCATTGGACTCGATGACGATCTGTCGCACCCCCATGGACGATGCCAGGGCAGTCGCTTCCCTGAATTCCGAAGCAGGATAGGTGGGGGATGTGGCGGTGATGGCGCAGGCACGGTCTCCCAGAAGGTCGTGGGCGACCCTGAGAAGGAACGTGGAATCGACGCCGCCGGAAAAAGCCACCAGCACCGAGCCCATCTCCCGGAGGATATCCTTCAGTTTTTCGTATTTACCGTGCAGTTCATCCATGGAGGCCTCAAACAAAGACGGCCCGTTGAACGGGCCGTCCGATTTTTTTCTCACAGCAGCAAGGATGGCTAATCAAAAACACCAGTGGAAAGATACCGCTCTCCCGTATCGGGCAGGATCACCACCACGTTCTTCCCGGTGCCAAGCTTCTTTGCCACCTGGATGCCACCGACAAGGGCGGCGCCGGAGGATATTCCCACGAGAAGGCCGGCTTCCATGGACAGCCGCTTCGTCGCTCCATATGCGGCATCGTTGGACACGCGGATGACTTCATCGTATATCTTAGGATTCAGCACATCGGGAATGAAGCCCGCGCCGATGCCCTGGATCTTGTGGGGGCCCGGATCGCCACCGGACAGTACGGACGAATCGGCTGGCTCTACTGCGGCAATATGGATGGCAGGATTGTGCTTCCTCAATGCCTCGCCGGTCCCGGTAATGGTTCCGCCGGTGCCGACCCCCGCCACGAAGCCGTCAATGGAAAGGCCTTCCATTCCCTTGATGATCTCCGGCCCTGTCGTCAGCCGGTGTACTTCTGGATTCGCAGCATTCTTGAACTGCTGGGGCAGAAGGTAACCATTCTCTGCAGCCAGCTCCTCGGCCTTCTGCACGGCCCCCCGCATTCCCTGAGCCCCCGGGGTCAGAACCAGTTCGGCACCGTAAGCGGCCAGGAGGCGTCTTCTTTCAATGGTCATGGTGTCGGGCATGACCAGGATCAGCTTGTATCCTTTGACGGCACAGACCATGGAAAGGCCGATGCCCGTATTGCCGCTGGTTGGCTCTACCACAGTGGCGCCCGGCTTGAGGCAGCCGTCCTTTTCCGCAGCCTCGATCATGGCAAGGCAGATGCGGTCCTTGATGCTGCCACCGGGGTTGAATGCCTCCACTTTTCCCCATAGTGCTGCGGAACCGCTTTCTTCGAACCTGCTCAGCCTTACCAGCGGGGTATTGCCTATCTGTTTGATAACGTCTTCGCTTCTTGAAATCGGCATATCAGGAATCTCCTTTTTGCTTATATGAAGTACATGAACCGGTGGTCCTGCTCCCGCTTGATGCCCATGGCGTGCCCTCGTTCACACAAGGTCTTCAGGGTGATCGAGCCGAAAAGAGCATTCAGCTCTCGACTTGCTTCATCCCAAACCGTCTGGGTCACACAGCCGCCGTCAAAGTCGCATTGCTGCTTTTTTTTCTTGCCGCCCGTACAATCGACCAGCAGCGTATCGCCTTCCGTCGCCTGGACGATATCCTTCACCGTTATCTCTTCGGGCTTCTTGGCAAGACAGTAGCCCCCCTGCGGCCCCCTTTTGCTGTTCAGGATGCCCTTTTTTTTCAGGGACTGGAAGATCTGTTCAAGATAGCGGGGAGAGATATTCTGGCGGCGGGATATGTCCTGTATCTGGGCAGGCAGGTTTCCAGAATTGTACGCAATGTCGAAAAGTGCCCGTAAGCCGTAACGGCTCTTAGTTGAAAGCCTCATAGGTTCTACTCCATGTGAAATAAACAGAAATATACAATCCTTTACTTAAACCGTCAAGAATTAAAAAGGCATGGCTTTTAATTCTCCACATTCATGCTCTAGTTTGACACAGTGGCTTGAACGGTACACGACGGGACATCTGGGGCGGATGACCGGGATGGAGAGTGGAAAGATTCGTTATTGTGCCACAGGAGGAGAACCGGAAAGGGAATTGGAGGAAGATCTGTCTATTTGTTGTGGCAACCGAAACACAGACTGCTTCCTGCATTGTCCATGACCAAATGGGCGCCGACATGATTGTTCAAGTCATGGCAGGAGATGCAGCTGACCTGGTCGTTTATCAGTTTTATCCTTGCCGCGGTCAAGCGCTCGACCGGCTTGTACTGGTCTTCCTTCCCCTCGGGGGGATAAGGCATATTGACGCCGTGGGAACCGTAAAGCCGGCAATCGACACCGCTGCAGCTGGCAACGGACTTGGCAGACGTACCGTCATGGCAGACAAGGCAGCCGGAGGTGGTTTCCTCCACGGTTACCATAAAACCATGGTGCTCGGTCATTTCAGCTCGGGGAGACTTCAGCGAGAGGAGCAGCAGAAGCAGCATGAAAAGGAGGCTGGATACGCACAGTGTCTTGAACATGATTTACCTCCTCGAAATGCAGATGTGCGGCAGATATTCCCTTACCGGCCGTCTGGCATCGAAGGTGTAAATTAATGTTACACGCGTTGGCGCTTTCTGAGATTAAAATACCCCCATTCAATCCTTTGTAAATAACTGAAATACATTATATTTTATTCATGTTTTTTAAAGGTTCGCAAAAAAGAGAGCTACATGAGGTGGCATTTCAGGCAAAGATTGGTGGTGGCAAGATCGACGATGGGATGGCCCTGTTGGGGGTTTTCCAGATTGTGACAGGAAATGCAGGTGACCAGTCCGTTCAGCAGTCTTACGGACCCGTCTACCACGGGGACATATTCACCCTCATGGCCTGCAGGTGGATAAGGTACCTCGATGGGATGGGGTCCATCCAAGGGGCATTGACCTCGCAAGCAGCTGGTAATGGGGCTTGCCGTCGATCCGTCATGGCAGGCGAGGCATTCATGGGAACCTGCCAGACAATTGACCATGTAGCCGTGGTGGGGTACCAGGCCGGCTCCGGCAGCTTTGTATTGTGGGAACAGAACGAGCACAAGGCTGAACAGAAAGAGTATCTTGGGCATGGACGCCTCCAGACTCCGCTATTCATTGCATTGCCGGTTCGTCATTACTGAAAGCTTATCATCGCCCAGCCCGGGTGCAAGGATCAGGTGCTACCAGTGTCGCTCCGGCGGCTCGATCCTGCCCAAATGCCGTATTTCCCCCTCCACCACCTGGAAATGGTCCCCATACTGATTTACCCACTCATCCCCTTCTTCAAGGGGAAAGGGAACTTCCCGGCTGCCGAGAAAGACTTCGTCCTCACCGATATAGGCAAACCACTCCAGGTTGCCGTTCATCCAGATCTTGTTCTTGAGTTCCATATATCCTCCGCAAAAGGATATGGATTGTACCGAAACCCGAACATCCAGGTCAAGCATCACGGTTTTTTTTCTTGTTGCAGAAATGAGTTTTTGTTATTACAGGGGAACATTCATACGGTTAAGGGAGTTCCTACACATGAAATTTACCAAAATGCACGGCGCCGGCAACGATTATGTCTATGTGAACTGTTTTTCCGAACAGGTGGAAAACCCGGCTGACGTGGCCATCAAGGTATCCAATCGCAACTTCGGCATCGGTTCCGACGGTCTAATTCTCATCATGCCTTCCGAAAAGGCCGATGTGCGGATGCGCATGTTCAACTCCGACGGCTCCGAATCGGAGATGTGCGGCAACGGAATCCGCTGCGTCGCCAAATATGCCTACGATCACGGTATCGTCAACAAAAAGGAGATCACCGCCGAAACCGGCGCCGGCATACTGACCCTGCAACTTTTCACCGACTGCAGCAACAAAGTTGAAAAAGTCCGCGTCAACATGGGCAAACCCCGCCTGACCCGCGGCGAAATTCCCATGACCGGCCCGGCCGATGCCCGGGTGGTAAACGAACCGCTCAATATTCTCCATACCACTTTTACAATCACCTGCGCCTCCATGGGCAACCCCCATTGCGTGATTTTCGTAGATGACGTGGAAAACTTCCAGGTGGAAAAATACGGGCCGCTCATCGAGAACCACGAGCTCTTTCCACGGCGCACCAATGTGGAGTTCGTCCAGATCATCTCCCGGAGCGAAGTGCGCCAGCGCACCTGGGAACGGGGGGCGGGGGAAACCCTTGCCTGCGGTACCGGCGCCAGCGCCGTTTGTGTTGCCGGGGCTCTCAACGGCCTCACTGAAAAGAAGATCCTCAATCACCTCTCCGGTGGCGATCTGGAACTGGAATGGGCCGAGGATGGCTTCCTCTACATGACCGGTCCCGCCGTGGAGGTCTTCTCCGGAGAGATAGCCATCTGAGCAATTCTGTGGGAAATGGAATCAAGGCAAAGGCGAAGAATATAATCTTCGCCTTTGTCGCTTAGGAAGGAGATTTTCATGGACAGTTGCCCCATGTGCAGCAAATGGCATGATGAACCGAACCTGCGGGTCGCCGAGCTGGAACATTGCCGGGTCATGCTCAACGGCGACCAGTTTTTTCCCGGCTATACCTTTGTCTTCACCCGCAGCCATGTCACCGAGCTCTTCCATCTGGACCAGGCCATCAGGACCGGCGTCATGGAAGAAGTTTCCGCGGTTGCCGCGGCGCTTTACAAGCTCTTTCATCCAGATAAAATAAACTATGAACTTCTGGGCAACATGGTCCCCCACATACACTGGCACCTGATTCCCCGCTTTGCCCAGGATCCGCTCTGGCCGCGCCCCATCTGGTCCGAGCCCCATCGGGAGGTCGTACTCGGCGAAAAAGAGTACACCGAACGCATTTCGTCGGTCAGGGAAGCACTATCCTCCGCAATCCCGCCACAGAGGTGCCTATGAACGACTTTCTCGGCGCGCACGTCTCCATTGCCGGCGGGATCTACAACGCCCCGGAACGGGGCGCCAAGGCAGGTTGCGGCGTCATCCAGGTCTTCACCCAGAATACCAATCAGTGGCGCGGCAAACTGATCTCCGACCCCGACATCCTGCTCTTCAGGGAAAAGCTGGCCGAATCGGGCCTCAACGAGGTCATCAGTCACGACATCTATCTCATCAACCTGGCCGCGGCTCCCGGAGAGCTGCGCGACAAGAGCCTGAACGGCTTTCGCGAGGAAATGATCCGTTGCGCACGCCTGGGTATCGGCAAAATCGTCATGCATCCCGGGGCACATAACGGCGATGGGGAAGAGGTCGGCCTTCGGCGCATCATCGAAGCCTTTGACCAGCTGATTGCCGAAGCCCCTGCCTACACCGGCAAGATCCTCCTGGAGACCACCGCCGGCCAGGGAACAAACCTGGGCTATACCTTCGAACATCTCAGAACCATCATCGACGGCTCCGCCCATCCCGACCGTTTCGGTGTCTGCTACGACACCTGCCACACCTTTGCCGCCGGTTACGACATCACCTCCGAAGCCGCCTACCACAAGGTCTGGGATGAATTTGACCGGGTCATCGGCCTGGACCGCCTGCAGTGCTTCCATCTCAACGATTCGAAAAAGGGGCTCAACTGCCGCGTCGATCGTCACGAGCATATCGGCAAGGGGGCCATCGGCGCCGCCGGTTTCTCACTGATCATGAACGATCCCCGCTTTGCGCGCATTCCGAAAATTCTCGAAACGCCCAAGGGAGACAACAACGAAATGGACGAGATCAACCTCAAGGTGCTGCGCGACATGGCAGAAAAGGCATAGCAGGAGGCACCATGGCTAAAATCGAGATCATCAAAGGGGACATCACGACACTGGCCGTGGATGCCATCGTCAATGCCGCCAACAACACGCTCCTTGGGGGAGGCGGCGTCGACGGGGCCATCCACCGTGCGGCAGGTCCCGACTTGGTGGCCGAATGCGCCACCCTCGGTGGCTGCGAGACGGGGGATGCCAAGATCACCAAAGGGTACAAGCTCCCTGCCTGTCATGTTATCCATACGGTGGGACCGGTCTGGCACGGAGGACACAAGGGAGAGCCGGAATTATTGCGGCGTGCCTACCGGAGCTGCTTTGCGGTCGCCCATACAAACAGCGTAAAGTCGATCGCTTTCCCGGCCATCAGCGCCGGGGTTTATGGCTACCCCATGGAAGAAGCCTGCAGTGTCGCCATGGACGAAGCGAAAGCGGCACTGGAGCACTACCCGGAGCTGGAAAAAATCGTCTTCGTCACCTTCAGCGACGGCGCCCTGGCCATCTATCAACGCCAGTTCAAGACACTTTTCCCATGAAAGCGGTGATACAGAGGGTCAGCGAAGCATGCGTGAAGGTGGATGGCAAGACCTGCGGCAGCATCGAACGGGGCATTCTCATCCTTTTAGGCGTTGAAAAGGGTGATGAGACAAGGGATGCGGACTGGCTGGCGGAAAAGATCATCAACCTGCGCATATTCGAGGATGAGGCAGGGAAAATGAACCTCTCCCTCCTGGATACCAAGGGGGAGCTGCTCTCTGTCTCCCAGTTCACCCTGGCCGGCAACTGCGGCAAGGGGCGCCGCCCTTCTTTCGATACAGCTGCGCCGCCTGAAGAGGCTAACCACCTCTACCAGTACTTCAACGGCAAGCTGTGGGAGCTAGGGGTGCCGGTTCAGTCCGGAATTTTCCAGGCAGACATGAAGGTCTCGCTGATCAACGACGGCCCGGTCACCTTCATCCTGGAGACGCCACGGACCAAGCCTTCCTGATCATACCAAAGGCCGGATTTCACTGACCGTGAACTGCGCCACATACCGCACCGCCTCTCCGGCCTGGGGCGATACGACCCTTGCCGTATGCTCCCGTATCCGCTGGAGCATTTCTCCCGAATCCTTGATATCCTTCAGCTGCAGGGTCAGCCGCCATCCGTTCCCACCGCGGGAGGGAGCCAGGTACAGGTACGAGGCATGGGGATTGACAAGCAGGTTGCTGTGGGTCCGCCCCTGGCTCATCCCCCAGGCCAGGGTTTCTCCATCCATAACATGGGGAACGGCATAGACCGCCGTATTGACCTGCCCGGAAGCATCCGCCGTTGCAATGACACCGCGTCCACCTTCGGGAAAAAGCTCTGCCAAATTCATATGTTCTCCTTTCCTTCTTTTTGCTTCCCCCCTTCGGTGGGGCGTGCTACTCTGGTTCACAGCCAAACGGTGCCACCTCACCTTCGATGTATAAACATTAATTTACCACTTCCGGAATGATTGTCCATCGGGAGAACAGCAGCCCCCATGCAGTTGAAACCGCTTCTCGAATCCCTCTACGCCAACCGGTCTTCCGTTCACCTGGCGAACGATCCCCTTTCCTTCTGTCACCGGTACCGGGACCCGGCAGACCGGGAAATAGCCGGGTTCATCGCCTCCGCCTTTGCCTACGGCAACGTCAAGATCATCCTCAAGAACCTGGAATCGATCTTCGGCGCCATGGGTCCTTCCCCCCGGAGATTCGTGGAAGAATTCGAGCCAGCCGCCGCACTGCCGCTCTTTGCCCGTTTAAAGCATCGCTTCAACGACGGCCGCGACCTCTGCGCCCTGCTCCTTGCCTGCCGCACCATGATCGACGATGCCGATTCCATCGGCGAGTACTTCCTCGGCTGTCATGATGCCGCCGCCGAAGACATTACAGGCTCCCTGATCCTGTTCACGGAAAGCATCCTCGCCATGGATTTCTCGCCGGTCTTCGGTTCGCCGACCATCCCGGCAGATTCGTACTTCCGCTTTTTCTTCCCCTCCCCCGCCTCGGGAAGCGCCTGCAAAAGGCTCTGCATGTTTCTGCGCTGGATGGTTCGGCCTGCGGACGGCATCGACCTGGGTCTTTGGAAAGGGGTATCCCCTTCGCAACTTGTCATTCCGGTTGATGCACACATCCAGCGCATCGGCCGGTTCCTCAACCTCACCCGGCGCAAACAGGCCGACTGGCGCATGGCACGAGAAATCACGGCGGCGCTGAAGCAGCTGGACCCGGACGACCCGGTTAAATACGATTTCAGCCTCTGCCACCTTGGTATCTCCGAAGGATGCAACGGCAAGGATCTGGCCAGATGCCTGACCTGTCCCATCAGGGAAGTGTGCAGTCTTCCAGAAACAGCCGGGTGAAAGGAGCTTGAAGAGATGAAGAAACTTCTGACCTGGGGAGGCACTAGCCTCCTTATCTCTGCCTTCCTCGATCCGCTCATATACTCCGGTTTGGACAAGCCGGTCCCATGGCTGCGCGACCTTGCCATGGCCGCAGGTGGAATGCTCTGCCTTTATCTGCTCGTCAAGTACCACGACCAGCTCTAAATTTGCCGTTGACAAAAAAGGGGCGCTCCCTTATCCTTTGCCCTACAATTAAATACGCAAACCTGCTTATCAAGAGTGGTGGAGGGAAAAGGCCCTGCGAAGCCACAGCAACCGGTTCTCCGAAAGGACAGCGCCAGGTGCTAAATCCTGCCCATGGGGCGAAGATGAGAGAGGCGCTTTCCGTTATCGTACATGCAACAAAGCCCCTTCTCGTTACCGAAGGGGCTTTTTTCATACAAGGATGCTATGACCGTCGGCATAGTTGCAGAAAAATCCATCAGCTTCGAAAAGGATCTCCGCCTGGAGAGCGGTCGTATTCTCGGTCCGATCACCCTCGCTTACGAGACTTACGGCACCCTCAACAGGGAGCGGTCCAACGCCATCCTCGTTGCCCATGCCTGGACCGGCAGCGCCCATCTGGCCGGCAGACACAGCGAAAGCGAACAGAAACCCGGGTGGTGGAACGAGATCGTCGGCCCCGGCAAGCTGCTTGATACCGACCGCTATTTCATCATCTGTTCCAATGTCATCGGTTCCTGCTTCGGCTCTACCGGGCCCGCCTCCATCAACCCCAAGACCGGCAAGCGGTACGCCCTCTCATTTCCGGTCATCACAGTACGGGACATGGTGTGCGCCCAGGCGCTGCTCATTGACCACCTGGGCATCGAGCGCCTGCTGGCGGTCATGGGCGGGAGCATGGGAGGAATGCAGGCCCTGGAGTGGGCGACCCAGTTCCCGGAGCGCGTTGCCTCGGCCGTCATCCTCGCCACCACGCCACGCCCCTCTGCCCAAGCCATCAGTCTCAATGCCGTAGCCCGCTGGGCCATCTTCAACGACCCCACCTGGAAAAAGGGGGAATACCGCAAGAACCCCCGGGACGGGCTTGCCCTGGCCCGCGGCATCGGCCACATCACCTTCCTCTCCGACGAATCCATGACCGCCAAGTTCGGCCGGCGCTTTTCCGCCAAGGACGGCCAGTTCGATTTCTTCGGGCAATTCGAAGTGGAGCGCTACCTGAGCTACAACGGCTACAACTTCGTCGACCGGTTCGACACCAACTCTTTTCTTTACCTGGCCAAGGCATTGGACCTCTACGATGTGGCCTGGGGTTATGAATCCCTTGAAGATGCCTTTGCCCGGGTTACAGCCCCCATACAGTTTTTCGCCTTCACCTCGGACTGGCTCTATCCCCCGGCACAGACGGAAGAGATGGTCAGGACCATGGAAAAGCTGGGCAAGCCCGTTGAATACCACCTGATCACCTCTTCCTATGGGCACGACGCCTTTCTCCTTGAGCATGAGACCTTTACCCCAATGGTCCGGGAGTTCCTGGAAAAGACCCGTGCATAACGGGCGATGCCCTGAGGCAGGCCAATGGCGTTGAACATCATCACCAGCAACCGGATGGAACTCCTTATCGAGCGGCTGGCTGCGGTGGTGAAGATGCCCCTTGCCGATGCCTTCATCCCGGAAATCATCGTTGTCCAGAGCAAGGGAATGCAGCGCTGGCTGGCCATGGAACTGGCACGGAAACTGGGGGTATGGGCCAATGCCCGCTACCCGTTCCCCAATGCCCTCATCGACCGGCTTTTCGCCAGCATCATTCCCGACTGCGCCGAGGTACCGGAAACTTCCCCCTTTCACCCCGATGTGCTCACCTGGCGCATCATGGAGCTTTTGCCCCGCCATCTGCACGAATCCTCTTTCCAGTCAGTGGCAGCCTATCTGGCCGATGATGACAACGGGCTCAAGCTCCTGCAACTGGCAGGGGTAATCGCCGATACCTATGACCAGTACACTATCTATCGCGCCGACATGGTTTCCGCCTGGGAAAAAGGAGAATCGGCCGGCTGGCAGGCATCGCTGTGGCGGGAACTGGCAATAAGCACTCCCCGGCGCCACCGGGCCGCCCTGCTGAGTCAATTTCGCCGCCAGCTTGCCCGGGGGAAATTCAAGCCAGCCGACCTTCCCCGACGCATCTCCCTGATCGGCATCTCCTCACTCCCCCCATTCCACCTGGAGGTACTGGCCGCCATCGCCCGACACACGGAGGTCAATCTCTTCCTCCTCAATCCCTGCCGACAATACTGGGGAGGGATTGTGCCGGAACGGGCGCTCCCCAGGACCGGCCAGCAGGAATTCGATTTCAGCGGCAGCAGCGGATATTTTGAAACGGGCAACCCCCTGCTCGCCTCTTTCGGCCGCACGGGAAGAGACTTTTTTGAAATACTCATGGGGGCAGGCGAAGATGTCTCCCCAGAAGAGTCTTTCACCGAGCCTGGGGAAGACAGCCTGCTTCACCTCCTCCAGGGGGACATCCTCGACCTGCGTGATCGCAGGCATGCCGCCACGGCAACCATCTCCCCCAGCGACGATTCCCTGCGCATCCACGCCTGCCACAGCCCCATGCGTGAAGTGGAAGTCCTCTACGATCAGCTGCTCCACCTGCTCGACCGGAACCCGTCCCTTGCGCAACGGGACATTCTGGTCATGACCCCGGACATCGAAAGCTATGCCCCTTATATCTCCGCCGTCTTTGGCAGTCCGGAACGTGCAGAGGAGCGCATTCCCTTCTCCATCGCCGACCGCAGCCTGCGCCGGGAAGGGGAAGCAGCCGAAACCTTCCTCGCCATACTGGACCTCTTCGGCAGCCGCTTCACTGTCACACAGGTCCTCAATATCGTGGAAAAGGCGCCCGTACTGCGGCGTTTCGGGTTGGCAGCGGCCGATATGGACCTGATCCGGCAGTGGCTTTCTGCCACCAATATCCGCTGGGGCATAGATGCCGGCACCCGCAACAGGAACGGCCTTCCCCCTTTCGACGAAAACTCTTGGCGCGCCGGTCTCGACCGGCTCCTGCTAGGCTATGCCATGGCCGGCAACGACAGGGAGTTCTTCGCCGGCATGCTCCCCTATGATCATGTGGAGGGAGCCGATACGGTGGTACTGGGCCGCTTTCTAGAACTGTGGGAGGCCCTGTCCCGGACGGTTGGCAGCATGGGCATCCCCCGCACCTTGCCGGAGTGGGCAGCGGAACTCCGGCTGATAGCCTCCACCTTCATCGCCGCCGATGATACCAGTCCCGAAGACGACCTGGGGGGCCTGCTCCGGGTCCTGGACCTGCTGGAAACCTGCGGCACCATGTCCCGCTATACCGGCTCCGTCGGCATAGCGGTAATCAGATCCTGGCTGGGGGAGAAGCTCGACCGGCAGCAGCGGGGCTTCGGCTTTCTCACCGGGGGGGTCACCTTCTGCGCCATGCTCCCCATGCGCAGCATCCCCTTCAGGGTAATCTGCCTCATGGGTATGAACGACGGCGTCTTTCCCCGGCGCAACCGCAAAAGCGGCTTCGACCTCATGGCAGCGGCACCGCGTCGGGGAGACCGCAACCAGCGGGATGAGGACCGGTACCTGTTTCTCGAAGCGCTCCTCTCCGCCCGCGACCACTTTCACATCAGCTACGTGGGGCGCAGCATCAAGGACAACAGCACCTTGCCTCCTTCACCACTGGTCGGCGAACTGATCGACTACTGCAGCAAAGCCTTCCGCACTGCCGGCCGCGAGTATGATGACCGGACAATGCAGGAGGCTCTCTGCGTCGATCACCCACTGCAGCCTTTCAGCGAGCGATACTTCTGTCCCGGCAACGGCCAGCTCTTCAGCTACAGCAGGGAAAACCGCCTGGCCGCCTTTGCCTCCCCCAGCGCAGCCGAACCAGTGCCATTTCTCGTCGGCCCGCTGCCGAAAGAAACGGATACCGTGCTCAACATCAGCGAGCTGGTGGATTTCTTCGTCAATCCGTGCCGGCACCTGCTACAACGGCAACTAGGGGTCTCCCTGGAACTGCGCCACGAAGCCATGAAGGAAGAGGAATCTTTCATCCTGGACCCTCTGGGCAAGTATGCCCTGGAACAGGAGATGGTGGCGAGGCTGGTGGAAGATGAGGATCTCACCCTCCATCGAGCCGCAGCCATATGCCGCGGAATCCTTCCCCCAGGGGAGCCGGGACTGGTTATCTATGACCGGTCGGCAGCGGCGGCAACGGAATTTTCCGCCCAAGTGACGGCAGTGGCCTCCGGCCCATCCCTTCCCCCGCTGGAAATCGCCATCGACTGCTGCGGAGTGCGTCTTGTCGGGCGCATCGAGCGCATCTGGCCCACCGGCCTCGTTCACTACCGCTATGCAAAACTCAAGGCTAAAGACCGCCTGCGCATGTGGATCGAATATCTATGTCTGAACTTTGCCGCAACCGAGAACTACCCCTGTAACGCCTTCCTCCTGGGAAGTGACGGCATCCTCACCGGCGACCCGGTCTCAGACAGCCATCGCCAACTAGAGCAGCTTCTGGCCATCTACGGCAGAGGCATAGCCGCCCCCCTGCATTTTTTTCCGGAAACTTCCCTGGAATACGCAAAAAAAGCTGCCGACCCGAAAAAGGGGGCACGAGCCCTGGCCGATGCGGCAAAGAAATGGCAGGGCTCCGAAGAGTATCCGGGAGAAAAGAGCGACCCCTGGTTCCAGCGCTGCTTCGGTGACGGCAATCCCCTGGACGATGAATTCATTGAGCTCGCCACGGCAGTCTACGCTCCCCTGCTGGCCCACCTGTGTGGGAAAAAGATAAGGAAGGAAGGAGGAACATGAGGCCTTTCGACCTCCTCCATACCCCCATCACCGGGCGCAACCTGATCGAAGCCAGCGCCGGCACCGGCAAAACCTTTGCCATCGCCGCCCTCTATCTGCGCCTGGTCCTCGAACAACTTCTGCCGGTGGAACAGATCCTGGTGGTAACCTTTACCGAGGCGGCGACCAAGGAACTCCGGGAGCGGATCAGAAAGCGGCTCACCGAGGCAGAGGATAGCTTTGCAGCAGGAACAAGCACCGATCCCTTCCTCTGCGGACTCGTCGCCCGCATCGGCGACCGGCCAGCCGCGCGGCAGGCCCTGATCAATGCACTGCGCTCCTTCGACGAAGCTGCCATCTTCACCATCCATGGTTTTTGTCAGCGCATGCTCCAGGAAAACCCCTTCGAGAGCGGTTCCCTCTACGATACCCAACTGGTGACCGATGAACGGCCGGTGCTTCGGGAAATTGCCGCCGACTACTGGCGCCTTAACTGCTACCAGGGAGACCCTGTCCTGATTGCAGCAGCCGTGGAAGACGGGCTGACCCCGGAAACGCTCCTGGATCTGGCAAGCCGCTACAGTGGCGCACCTCTTATGAAGATATTTCCGGAAGCGGCTTTTGTTGCCACCGGGAGTGACGAAATCAAATACCGGCTGCTCTCCCTGAAGCGGGGCTTTTTCGACTACCTGGCTGCCGAACTGCCGAAACGGAAGCGACAGAAGAACATCCGCTTCTTCCAGGACTTTCTCCTGGACTTCCATGCCGCCGTCGGCACCGGCGTTTCGTCCCTCGCCCCCATAGTCCACGAGCGCTACCGGGCTGCCCTGATCGATGAGTTCCAGGATACCGATCCAATCCAGTTCGGCATCTTCGACCGCATCTATCCCCCCGGTGACCCGACCCCCTTTTTTCTAATCGGCGACCCTAAGCAGGCCATCTACAGCTTCCGGGGTGCCGACATCTTTGCCTACCTGGATGCCGCCGAGAGCTCCCTTACCGGCCACTCCCTGGCAAAGAACTGGCGCTCGGAACCGCAGCTAATACAAGCGGTCAACGGCCTCTTTTCTTCCCGTCCCGCCCCCTTCGCCATGGAGGAGATCCCGTTCCATCCGGTGGCTCCCGCCGATTGCGAGCGGGAGTTCCTGACCCTTGACGGCAAGACCGATACGGCACCGTTCCGCTTCTGGTTTGCCGGACGCATGGAGCCGGGCAAACCCATCAACAAAGGTGATGCCTGGCAGCTGCTTTCAGATGCCGTGGCTGGAGAAATATCACGGCTTTTGGCCGAAGGAAGGCAAGGCAGGCTGTGCATCGGCAGCAGACCGGTCGCGCCGGGAGACATGGCCGTCCTGGTCCGGGCCAACCGCCAGGCAAGGCTCGTACAGCGGGCACTTTCCCGATTGGGCATTCCCAGCGTTGTTTGCAGTGCCGGCAACCTCTTCCAGTCGGCAGAGGCCAGGGAAGTGCTCCATTTCCTTGCCGCCATCGCCGATCCGGCCAATGAACGGCAGGTGAAGGCCGCGCTGGTCACGGACCTGGTCGGGATATCCGGCGACGACCTGGCCCTGCTCGTTGCCCATGAACCCCAGTGGGAAGAGGTGCTGGCGGAATTCGGCCGTTACCATGACCAGTGGCAGACAAGCGGTTGCATGGCCATGGCCATGAACTTCATGGCGGCAAGGCAGGTTCGCAGCCGAACACTGGGTCTTCCCTCCGGAAGAAGGAGGCTGACCAACATCCTCCACTGCTTTGAAGCGGTCCACGAAGCGGCCGTCTCCCGGCGGCTGGGCATGGAAGGAACGGTTTCCTGGCTGGCGGAGCAGATAAACGGCCATGAGGACCGGGAAGAGCACGAGATACGCCTGGAGACGGACGCAGATGCGGTGCAGCTGGTGACGATCCACAAGAGCAAAGGTCTGGAATATCCCATCGTTTTCTGCCCGTTCAACTGGGCCGAATACGGCAGGAAGGAAAGAACCGTCGCCTTCCACGACGACGACCGCAGGGCCGCCATGGACATAGGCTCCCCTCTCATGGAACTGCACCGGCAAAAGGCCGCTCATGAAGCCATGGCGGAAAATCTTCGCCTGCTCTACGTTGCCGTCACCCGCGCCCGCCACCGCTGCTATCTGGTCTGGGGCGCCTTTAAGGATGCCGGCAATTCCGCCCTCCATTACCTGCTCCATCCCCACTCCCCCGCCGCAGGGGGGCAGGTCTCGTTAACGGACGAGGAGATCCTTGCCGACCTGTGCCGAATCGTGGAGCATGCCGGCGGCAGCATCGCCGTAGAATCGCCGTTCCAGGGCACTACCCAGCCGTACCGCGCCCCGGTGCCTGAGGCTGAAAACTGTGCATCCCGCACCTTCACCGGCGGCATCGACCGGGAATGGCGGGTCGCAAGTTTTACCTCCTTTTCCTCTTCCGTGCGACACGGTGCGCATGCCGCAGAGCTTCCAGACCGGGACGCCGCAGCCGTCGTCCCCCGGGAGGATGCCGCCAGTCCCCCGGCTGGGATATTTGCCTTTCCCCGGGGAGCAGCCGCAGGGATTTTCTTCCACGAACTTTTCGAAAACCTGGATTTCACCAATAGCTCCGCTGCCCCCTTCCTGGTGGAGAGCCTGCTGAAGAAGCACGGCTTTGCCGGCGAGTGGCAGGAAACAGTGCTGGTCATGGTAGAAAACATCCTCTCGGTACCCCTGGCAGGCGACTTTCCACCGCTCACCCTGGGGGAGATTGGTCTGGACCGAAGACTCACGGAGCTGGAGTTCTTTTTCCCACTTGCCCCCCTTTCCAGTGACAGTTTTCGGGAGGCAGCTGCACGGTGGGGGGTGGCCGGGGGAGATCTGAACTTGGCTGACCTTGCCGGGAAGCTGTCTTTCGCTCCCGTCAAGGGGATGCTGCGCGGTTTCATCGACCTGGTTTTCGAACGCGACGGACGGTACTACATCGTCGACTGGAAATCGAACCACCTGGGCAACGGAGCGGAAGAGTACGGATTAGAGGCCCTTGCCGGCGCGATGGCCGAAAATCTCTACCACCTGCAATACCTGCTCTATACCGTGGCCTTGCACAGCTATCTCGCCCTGCGTCTGGCCGGTTACGACTATGAACGGCATTTCGGCGGCGTGTTTTATATCTTCCTCCGAGGCGTCGGCAACAGAGGCGGCAGCCAGGGCGTTTTCCATGCCCGCCCCTCCATTGGAGTCATCGAGGAGCTCTCCCGGCTACTGGTGGAGAAGCTGCCATGAACAGGGATGGAGGAATGGCCGCCATGGCCGATAGCCTTTCATTCAGCCACATGGACCGGCACTTTGCCTCATTCGTCTGCCGGCTGGCCGGGACCGACGACTACCTGCTCTGGCTTGCCACCGCCCTTGCCAGCCAGGCCGTCAGCAACGGCAACGTCTGCCTTGATCTGGCCAATGCGGCGATATCTGCCTCTGCAGCTGGATACGCCATCGACGATCCTGCAGCATGGAGCGATCACCTCAGGAAATGGCCGGTGGTCGGCGCACCTGGAGAATTTACCCCCCTGGTCCTGGACAGCGCCGACCGTCTCTATCTGCACCGCTACTGGAGCTATGAAACCTCCCTTGCAAAGGAGCTGCTGCGCCGTGCGCTCCAATCCCCCCCCTTCGACCGGGAGCTGCTCGCCGCGGGAATGAAACGCCTCTTTCCTTCCCCGCCAGCAGAGGAAACGGACTGGCAGCAGGTGGCGGCCCTGGCCTGCATCAGCCGCTCCATTGCCGTCATCGCCGGAGGCCCGGGCACGGGGAAGACCTCCACCGTCTTCCGCGTCCTGATCCTGCTCGTGGAACAGGCCGCCGGGAGCCGATGCCATATTGCCCTTGCCGCGCCCACCGGCAAGGCGGCTGCGAGACTCGGCGAATCCATCGCCGGGGCGAGACAGGGAGCGGCCATAAGCGAGCTGGTGCTGCAGCAGATCCCCGACCAGGTCATGACCCTCCACCGGCTGTTGGGGTTTGTGCCCGGCTCGAACCGCTTCCGCTACAACCGGGATAATCCCCTTCCCTACGACGTGGTGGTGGTGGATGAGGCATCCATGGTTTCCCTGCCGCTCATGGCCAAGCTGGTGGATGCCCTGCGTGATTCGGCGCGCCTCATTCTCCTTGGGGACCGGGACCAGCTGGCCTCAGTGGAGGCGGGAGCCGTCCTGGGAGATATCTGCAACACCGGCGGCAGCCATTGCTTTTCCGCGCCCTTTACGCGGCTGGCAGAGGAGACCATCGGCACGGCGCCGGCCCGGGAGAGCGCCGGAGAGACCGTTCATCCATTGAACGACAGCATCGTCGTACTGCGCAGAAGTTATCGCTTCGGTGCTGAAAGCGGCATCGGCACTCTGAGCCGGCTGGTGAACGGAGGAAACGGAACTGCCGCCTTGGAAGTGTTGACCGCACAGCACTATGCAGATCTCGCTTTTCGGGACAATCCCGGCGCTGCACATTTGGAAGAAGCCCTGACAGCCGCCATCATCGACGGATTCCAACCCTACCTGACCGCCGGTACCCCGGAGGGTGCCTTTGCCGCCCTGGACCGTTTCCGCATCCTCTGCCCCCTGCGACAGGGACCTTTCGGTACGGAGGCTGTCAACCGCCTGGTGGCAAAGGTGCTTGCCGGAAAGGGGCTCATCCACCCCCAGGGACGCTGGTACGCGGGACAACCGGTGATGGTGACCAGGAACGATTACAGCCTCCGGCTGTTCAACGGCGATATGGGTATCATTCTCCCTGACCCAGCGGCAAACAACGAATTGCGCGCCTTTTTCGCCACCGGAGAGGGGACTTTGAAGTCCGTACTCCCCCTGCGTCTTCCCGAGCATGAGACCGCATTCGCCATGACCGTCCACAAAAGCCAGGGCTCGGAATTCGACCGGATCTTGCTGCTCCTTCCCGACCGGCATTCCGAGGTGCTCACCAGGGAGCTCATCTACACCGCCCTGACCCGCGCGAAACATGCCGTGGAAATATGTGGTTCAGGCGACGTTTTCGTCAGGGCCACAGCCTCCCGGACAGTGCGCAGCTCCGGATTGCGCGACGCCTTGTGGGGCAAGGCCTGAAGGTCCTCCCATACCGGTAAATTATCTTCTCCCTTCCCGGGAAAAGCATGGTACAGTTGGTTGCGACACCACCTGCACAAGGAGCTGACCATGAGATTCCAACGACAAGGGCTGTCCCTGTCCTATGAGGATGCGGGTGCCGGTCTCCCGATGATCCTCATCCACGGCTTCCCCCTCAACCGGCAGATGTGGGCACCACAGGTCAAAGCCGTTACTGCTGCGGGGTTCAGGCTTGTGACCCCCGATCTGCGTGGCTTCGGCGAGAGCGATGTCGGGACGGGACTTTGTACCATGGATACCTATGCCGATGATGTCATTGCCCTGATGGACCATCTGGCACTGGAAAAGGCGGTGGTCGGCGGCATGTCCATGGGGGGCTATGTGCTCCTCGACCTGCTCGCCCGCTATCCGCAGCGCATAGCCGCCCCCTGTTTCATCGTCACCCGGAGCGGCGCAGACGACGACGCGGGCAAGGCGAAGCGTACGGCCATGGCCGATGATGCGAAAAAATTCGGCGCACGAATCGTGGCCGACATCTTCGCCAAGCTGCTCTTTGCCGAAGAGACCGTCACACAGAAGCCGGAGCTGGTTGCCCAGGTTGCCGCATGGATGCGTGATGCAAACCCAGCCGGCATGGCCTGCGGGCTTCTGGCCATGC
This sequence comes from Geotalea sp. SG265, assembly GCF_022808985.1. Taxonomy (GTDB): domain Bacteria; phylum Desulfobacterota; class Desulfuromonadia; order Geobacterales; family Geobacteraceae; genus Geotalea. The sequence continues at coordinate 270,578 of NZ_JAKZFT010000002.1, forward strand.
GGGACCGGCCCGACCATACCCCCCTGTTGACAACAATCGCCCAACCGGCATTGGTCATCGGTGCCGCGGAAGACCGGGCCATGGCCCGGGAATATTTCCACATCCTCGCTGCCGGGCTGTCCCACGCCGGCAGCTGCATGATCGCCGGGGCGGGACACATGGTCAACATGGAAAAGGCCGAGGAGTTCAATGCCTGCCTGCTGAGGTTCCTGCAGGGGCTCAAATCTCAAAACAGTTGAAACGTACAGGTGCAACCGATGGAATATGCGATACTTTTAGCAGGACTGGCACTGGCCGTTGCCATATGGTTTGTCTGCGGCACGAGGCTGAAAAATGCCCGTGAACAATGGAAAAGGGAATCTGAAGGGGCTACGGCAGCGCTCAATGAGCGATTGTTGAACAGGGAGCAGCAGATAGCCGAGCTGCGCAACGCCCTGAGTGATGCCGCCTGCGAAAAGGGGGCGTTGCAGGCGGAGCTGCAGACGGTCGCCGAGAAGAAGGCGGCGGCCGAGGAAAAGGTGAACCGTATTCCCCAGCTGGAGGAGCAGCTGCGGGCAAGGGAAGAACACCTCCGGCAGACATTCGAGGAAAATTCATCATTGAAGGCCCGGTTATCGGCCATGGCCACCCAGCTTGGAGAGGAGCGCAAGGCCGCCGAGGAGAAGCTCGCCATCCTGGATGCGGCCCAGACAAAACTCTCCGATGCCTTCAAATCCCTGTCCGCCGAAGCGCTGAACAGCAACAACCAGGCATTCCTCGATCTGGCCAAGGCCTCCCTGGAAAAATTCCAGGAGGGGGCTAAAGGTGACCTGGCACTGCGCCAGAAGGCCATCGACGAATTGGTCAGGCCCATGCGTGAGTCCATGGAAAAGGTCGATACCAAGATCCATGAACTGGAAAAGACCCGCCTTACCGCCTATGCCGGGCTGACCGAGCAGATCAAAGCCATGACCGCCGGGCAGATGCAGCTCCAGGGGGAGACTGCCAACCTGGTCAAGGCCCTGCGCGCCCCGACCGTCCGCGGGCGCTGGGGTGAAATTCAGTTGAAGCGGGTGGTGGAAATGTGCGGCATGGTCAACTACTGCGACTTTCAGGAACAGGAATCGACCAGCTCGGAGGAGGGACGGCTGCGGCCGGACATGGTCATCAAGCTCCCCAACGGCAAGAACATCGTCGTTGACTCCAAGGCGCCGCTCATGGCCTACCTTGAGGCACTGGAAGCGCCCAGCGAGGAGGACCGCCTGCGCCAGCTGAAGGAACACAGCCGCCACATCAGGGTCCACTTGACGAAACTGTCTGCCAAGTCATATTGGGACCAGTTTCAGCCAACGCCGGAGTTCGTCGTGCTCTTTCTGCCGGGGGAGACCTTCTTCAGCGCCGCCCTGGAGCAGGACCCGAGCCTGATCGAATTCGGCGTGGAGCAGAAGGTGATCCTAGCCACGCCTACCACCCTCATCGCCCTGCTCCGGGCCGTGGCCTACGGCTGGAGACAGGAGCAGATCGCCGAAAACGCCCAGGCCATCTCCGAGCTGGGGAAGTCCCTCTACGACCGGATCGCCACCCTGGCCGGCCATTTTTCCGATATGCGCAAGGGATTGGAGCGGGCGGTCGAATCCTACAACAAGGCAGTGGGCTCCATGGAGACACGGGTCCTGGTCACCGCCCGCCGCTTCAAGGAACTGGGTGCCTCCACCGGCAAGGACATCGAGCGGGTGGAGGGGCTGGACAAGGCCCCGCGCAACCTGCAGCTGCCGGAAGCAACCGAAAAGATCCCGGCCGACCTTTTCACCACTAAAGCCGACTGACGGAAAATAAGGGCGCGCCCTTCACCCTTCACCCTTCACCCTTCACCCTTCACCCTTCACCCTTCACCCTTCACCCTTCACCCTTCACCCTTCACCCTTCACCCTTCACCCTTTCATACAGCCCCAGATATGCCGCGGTTTCCCTCTCCGGCGCGAATTTATCCCTGACCAATCCCCGCCCCGCCGCGCCGAGGGCCGCACGCACATCTTCCCTTCTTAGAAGCAGCTCCGCCTTCTGCAGAAATAGCCGCTCGTCGTTATAGAGGAAACCCGTTGTTCCGTCGGCAATGAGCGAACGGTTGCCCTCGATGTCGGCGGCCAGGACCGCCCTGCCATAGGCAAGGGCCTCCAGCACACTGTTGGCCATGCCCCCTTCGAAGAGGGAGGTATTCAGCACCACCTGGGCCTTATTGTAGAGGCAACCCATGGATTCATGGCCGATCCCCCCCAGGTAATGGGCGAAGGAGTAGCCTTCCAGGGTTTCCATGACCTGCGCCGCATAGGCAGGGTCAAGCACCGGTCCCGCCAGGATCAGGCGAACCTGTGGGTACCGACCGTGAAGCACAGCCAGCGGCCCGAGAGGGAACAGCACATTCTTGACCGGGCGCAGCCCGGCCGGCAGGAAAAAGGTGAAAGTTCCGGGGGAATGGGGGAATTCCCGGTTCCCCGGACATGGCTCCTCCGGCAGTTCGACCCCCTGGGGGATGACGACTGTCTTTTCCGCCGCATCAGGAATGTGCTGCAAGAGCCGGTCGCGTATGCTTTCGTGGAAGACCGCCAGGTACGCGGCTCGGTCCAGTGCGGCCAGGGTTTCATCCCGGCGGTGGTCGGTCAGCGCTTCGTAAACGTCGGTGCCCGTAAGGGTTATCACATATGGGATTCCATAGCGCTGCTGCAGTTCATGGGCTATCCTGCCCCCGCTATGGCCATGGAAGGCATGGATCAGGTCGGGTCTTGCAGCTGCAACCTCGTTGCCGATCTCTTCCCCGGCTGCAGCGTCCAGGGAGTGGACGGCGACGGTAATCCCGGCCTTGACAAGGTTCTTTTCGATGCGGCTTACCGTCACCGCGTTGCCGCGCATGAGCGGGAAATAATGGGGGGTGATAAGAGCTATCTTCATTCTTGGCCTTTCAAGATGATTCGGCACAGGGACCGGCGTTTCCACATGGATCAATTAATACTTTTCATTGCCGGTTATTGCAAGCTCTTGCGAGCGGCCAGCGGGACAAAGGCCTTGCCTGGAGCGTCAAAAAAATGCTATTTAAGAGACGTTCTTAAGGAAACCTGTTATGAAACTGACAATTCTCGGCTCTGGAACCTCAACCGGCGTCCCCATGGTCGGCTGCAGCTGTCCCGTCTGCTCATCTGATGATCGCCGCGACAAGCGGACCCGTGCCTCGATCGTCATCGAGAATTGCGGCAAATATATCCTCGTGGATACATCAACGGACCTGAGAAAGCAGGTTATCCGCGAGCACATCCCGCACATCGATGCAGTCCTCTTCACCCACTCCCACGCCGACCACATCCACGGCATCGACGACCTGCGGGGTTTCCACTTCATCCATAAAAGGATCATTCCCTGCTACGGTAGCGATGAATCCATGAAGATCATCGGCCGTAACTTCTCTTACATCTTCAAAGGCATGGAAACCGCCGGTTACGCGCCGCTCATGGAGCAGCACATCATCAGCGGTCCCATGGACCTGTTCGGCCTCCGCGTGGAGCCGATACCGCTTCTGCACGGCAGCATGCCCACGACCGGCTACCGCTTCGACGATGCGGCCTACCTGACCGACTGCAGTGCCATCCCCGATGCATCGAGGGAAAAGCTTACCGGCCTCAGGCTGCTGATACTGGATGCTCTTCGCTACACTCCCCATCCCAACCACTACAACATCCAGGGGGCACTGCAGGTGGTGGAGGACCTCCGGCCACAGCACGCCATCCTTACCCACCTGACCCACGAGGTTTCCTATGCCGACGGAGTGAAGCTGCCACAAGGCGTGGAGTTTGCCTATGATGGCATGTCTTTTGCTTTCTAGCCCCCATAAGCCGCCTTGCAATCGCGGCTTCATTAGGGTAACATTACGCAGTTTCGGTGAACGGAAGGATTTCGATGCATAACGATATTCGCCTCCATGGCTTCGTCGACGAATATATCGAGTATTATGCCATTGTCGCCGGCAATGACGCCCACAACCGCTACTTCTTCAATACGGATCAGGGTGAAGGGAAAAAACTACGCTTCTTCTGCCCGGGCAGCGAATTCATCATCGGCGAAGACTCCATCAGCCACCACGGCAACGGCGGCTCCTTCTGCGAGTACATGTTCGGCGTCGATCAGCCCATTGCCGACCTGGCCAAGGGGGATGTGATCAACCGCCTGGTCATGTACGGCACCCGTTACGACAACAAGACCGGCAGCCTCAAGTTCAGCGACCGCACCGACGGCAGCCAGAGCTACGAAAAGATCTTCTTCGACGGCAACGCCGTCTGCAACTATTTCTTCTGCATCAACTCGGAAGTGACCGGCGGTTCCCTGGAGAAACAGCAGGAAGTCATCGTCAGGCGGCTCGGCAAGGCCCTGAAGCGGTCCGTGTGCGTCTGGGAGGAGGATGACAACGGCATCATCTCCGAGTTGTTCAACCTCCTGAACGATCCCAAAGCCCAGCTTTTCCTCTTCAAGCTCATCAACAAGAAACACGAGAAGTACAGCAACTTCTTCAAAACCCTCTATTTCAAGAATAAGAAGATTGCCGACGAGGATTTTGCCAAACTATCGGAACTGGCGGACAAGTTTGCCATCGACCGCTATCAGCAGGAACGTATCCGCATCGACATCATGTACAAACACCCGGACAACAAGCGGATCGTCGACGAATACAAGAACATCCTCATCGCCTGCAACCGCAAAGGCGAAATAAACAAGCTGGAAAATGCCCGCCTGACCAGGCTGAAAACTCTTTCCGTCCGCAATAAGATACCCGGCGCCCTTTTCTACACCCTGGACGAGATGCTGAAAAAGGACAAGAAATTGATTGACCTGGAAGAGAACAATTACATTTCCGAAACACGGCAGATACTGGAAGGGATGTTCCTCAGCGAACGGCAGATCGAAAATGCCATCGACCGGGACGACCTCCTGAAGCTGCTCTTCGCCAAGAAGCAGGCTGCCGAAAATCGCGACCACACCTTCGAGGAGATCCTCCTGGACGCCAGCAAGCTCTGCGACGAGAAAATACGCGACGGCGCCGACATCAAGCTCCTGGAGGGCTTTTCCCACATCATCACCTATTTCGACCGCTACGACGCCACATCATCCATCATCAACCAGCTGGCCTTCATGGAAAACGTCCGGGTCAGCGAAGACATGATCAGGAGCCTTTTGGGCAACAAGAGCGAATTCGACGGGCTTGCCCCGGATCTGTTCGCCAAGCTTTTCCTGGCCGGCATTTTCGAGAACAAGTACCTCGGTGCCTACGGCCGCAAGAAGGTCTCGACCCTGATCAAGGGGCTGAACCTCATCGAAGAAAATCGACTTTCCATAGCCGCACTTCTGGAGCAACTGCTGCAGATCGACGAAGAGGAGCGGATTTTCATAACCCTGCTGGAGCATGTGCGGGAGCGGATTCGCAATTTCTACTCGAAATATGCCACCAAAGCCGATCAGGAGGCACTGAAGCGGGAAGTCTGCGAGGAGCTCAACCATAAAAAGCTTCTGAATGGCCAGATTCCTGACCGGCTCTTCGACGAGACCATCCTTGCCATCAAAAAGGAAGCCGTCTACCTGCACAACCTGCTCCCCACCATCATCTCCCAGAAAGACATCTCCCTGCGTGAAGACTTCCTGGAAAACTCCGGTCTCGACCGCTTTTATGTGGAAGAGCTTGAGCGGGAATACTACGAGCTGAACGATCTGAACATGGAAGAGCTGTATCAGATCAGAAAAGGACTCAACTGACGGAAGTCTGAATGGCTCATTACCTGCTGCGGATCGTCGCCGGCCTTGCCTGCCGCCATTCATCCCCCTTGACTCCCCCCCTCTTTTTATCTAGAGTAGCCCCTGTGTAATTTTTCTACTCAGAGGTGTCCATGGAGTCCTTGAAATCGAGACTTGACAAACTTGGCGAAAAGATCTCCGGATTCGGCAAAGAAAACCTGGATGAGATGCTCCATGCAGCAGCGGAGGGATTTCGCCTGGTGTCCGGACAGGAATCGGTCCGCATCTATCTGGAAGACCTGACCAAGGGGGCGCTTGCCTGCGCCTACGCTTCCGGCCCCTTCAGCGACGACATCCGTGAGGTCACCTTTCCCATCATCTCCCGTGACGCCATGGTTTCCAGCGTCTTCGTCTCCCAATACCCCGCTGAGTTCCGCAACGCCAAGGCCACCGGCCTCAGCCTCGACAAGGGATTCGCCGAAAAGTTCGACATCTCCGCCAGCTACCTGGTGCCCCTCACAAGCCTGGGAAAATCCATCGGCGTCATCTGCGTCGATCGGCAGAATCCCGGCGAGATCATCCACGCCCGCGGCAAAACAATGATCGGCGATTTTCTGTCAATGATCGGCAACCACCTCGACTCCGCCAGGAAATACCACCAGCAACTCCTTCTGGCCCGCAGCGTAGAAGAGTACAAGAAACGGGAAACCGCTGCTTTCATGGTCAGATCGGCCGTACGGCTGATCGACCGGCTCTCCCTGGCATCGGTATTGATCCCGGTTTCCGGCAAGGGGGGGGAGGGTGCGTTGGCAATCCTCGCCAGCCATTCCCAGGAGCCCGGCCTCAAGGCCCTTTATGATGAACAGGGAGCCATCGATCTGGAAAAGGGGAAATCTCTCATCTCCCGCTATGTGGACGACCAGGGGGTCATCACCGATGATAGACTGCTGCGTCCGATCTTCTTCGCCGATCTCACTCAATACAACCTGCAGAAGCGGGCCCTGACCGAGCAGATGGCCCTCAGCTCCCTTTACGTGGTCCCCCGCTTCGACCATGAAACGCGGCGCCTCATCTGCCTGGTAAATTACTTCACCCGCGACCGCTACCGCTTCTCCGAATTCGAAATGGGGCTGCTCCAGACCCACGCGGAAATGGTCGAAAGCGTCATCAACGAGATCGGCAGTGAGCACCTGGAAATCCGCGTTCTTGCCGAGATAACAGATCTTCTCCAGGACCGCAATGAAGAATTGCAGCCGTTCCTCACCAAGGTACTTTCCAAGGCAACGGAACTGATCGGTGCCGACACGGGCAGCATCGCCATTGTCGAGGAACGTGAAGGGGAGCGCTGGCTGGTGGTGGAGGATGAGGATGGCAACATCATCGGGGCCAAGAACAAGGAGTGGCTGAAAAAATATATCCCCCCTTTCAAGATCGGCGGGCTTGAGCTGCCCCCCGAGGAGCGCAGCCTGACCGGCTACGTTGCCTGGTCAAAGCAACCGAAGATCATTGCCAGCATTGAGGATGAGCATCGTGGCGGCGGTTTCCACCGCTCCATGAGCGACCTGATCAAGAGTGAAATCGCTGTGCCGGTTATCAGCGGCGACGAGCTGACGGCAGTCATCTGCCTCAATTCATTGAAGCCGGCCTACTTCACCGAAGAACACAAACGGATTCTGCAGATCATCGACCGCCTCACCTCCCACCACATCTCGGACATTCAGCGGATCGAACGGCTGCAGAACGAGGTAACGAGGCTGCAGAGCGATGTCGCTTACAAGGACCCCCAGGTCTCGTCCTACCGGTTGGGCAACATCATCGGCAACAGCCGTAAATCCCAGGAGATCGTCGAGTTCATCAACACCGTTTCACAGCCGCTCTTCAACCGCATCGTCCTCTGGAGCAAAAACGTGCTCCAGGAAGCGACCATCGGCCTCCCCTCCATTCTCGTCCTCGGCCAGACCGGAGCGGGCAAGGAATTTTTCTTCAATAACTTTTACAACAAGCTCAACGAACTCTACCGCCAGGAAATCGACCCGGCAGGAGAGCTGCTGGTGAAGAAAACCAACATTGCCGCCTATAGCGGCGAATTGACCTATTCGGAATTGTTCGGCCACAAGAAAGGGGCTTTCACCGGGGCCTACAGCGACCGGAAGGGGATTCTGGAAGAGACGGGTGGAGGCATCGTCTTTCTCGACGAAATCGGCGATGCCGACCTGAAAACACAGGTCCAGCTCCTTCGATTCCTGGATAACGGAGGATTCGTCCGCCTGGGTGACAACCAGGAGCGGTACAGCAGGGTTCTGCTGGTGGCGGCCACCAACAAGAACCTTAAGGAGGAGATCGAACGGGGCAATTTCCGCGAGGATCTTTACCACCGCCTCTCGGAGCTCTCGGTGCGCGTTCCCTCCCTGAACGAGCGGCGGGAGGACATCCCAGACCTGGCAACCCATTTCCTGGGCAAGCTCTACCGCACCTACCGGGGCAAGGACGACCCCCGGGAAGACACCCCCTTCCTGACCGAAGAGGCAAAACAGGTGCTGGTCAAGCATAACTACAAAGGCAACATCAGGGAGCTTCGGAGTATCCTGCTGCGTGCGCTCTTCTTCAGAACCGGCAAGGCCCTTGGAGCTAACGATATCCGCCGGGCCATCACCGACGGCATGCGCGAAGGCGCGCCCCAGGCCACCACCCGGCTGACCGAGGAAGTCGCCGATGAGATCCTTTCTCAGATCGCCCAGGACCGGGATTTCTGGGCCGCCGTCTATGAACCCTACTCCCAGAACCTCATTTCCCGAGATGTGGTCAAGCTGGTCATCGAAAAATCCAAAGCGGCAGCGGGCAAAGGCATGCCCCAACTCGCCCGCTACCTGAAGGCGGTCCGAGGGGATGTGAACAACGACGAAGAGGAGCGGCGCCGATTCTTCAAGTTCAAGAATTTCCTCTACAAGACGGTGAAAATCTAGTTTTAAAAGATGTATTGAAAATAGGGATAATTCCTAATCTTGCATAAACCAATTGCTGAAACGGTCACCCGTCAGTCCTTCGATGCCTGCCAGGTTCGACCCGACACAAAGATAAATCCGCTCCAGAGGACATTCTTAGAGGTCGCGGTTGCATTGGGCAACGATTTCCGCCAGTTCTTCCTCTGACATATCGTCATCCAGACAGATCGCACCGTCGCCATCGCGGCGCAATTCCGTTATGCCCGGGTAATGTTCCTCCAGATATTTTATCTCATGGCTTTGCCGCCTGACCGCCCTCAGCAATTTCCTGTTTTCCGCTTCGAGGTCGTACTTTTCGATTGCAGATCTAATCGCCAGCTTCAATTGGACTTCGTCCCAGGGCTTGACAAAGAAACGGTAAATCTCGCCATTATTGACCGCGTTCATGGTAGCGTCGATGCTTGCGTGGCCGGTGAGCATGATCCGCACCGTCTCAGGATAATGTTCCTTCACTAGAGCCAAAAAGACGGCGCCGTCCATACCGGGCATTCTTTCGTCTGAAACAACCACCTTGTACGGCTTTTCCTCCATCAACCGTAAAGCCTCCTCACCACTGGCGGCCCCGGTCGTTTCGTAGGCTTCATCTTCAAGGGCGCGCCGAAGCGCCGATACGACATAGGCCTCGTCGTCTACCAACATTATGTTGCTGCGTGAATTCATAGGGTACCTCCCCTGGATAATAAATTGGGTTATAGAATATCTTTAGGGCTGCCACAGTTGGGACAGTTCAGCCAGCTGCTTTCCAGAGAAATCTTGCAGGTTTTGCAGAAGTTATGGCGGAAAGAGCCGCAGTAAGGGCAGAAGAGGAATTTGGCATCGAAATTCCTGTGGCAGTTGTCACAGCTTCGCTCGTAGACAAGCTGTGGCCCGATGACTCGCAACAATTCTTCGAGGGTGGTGAGCCCACGGCGGACCTTTTCCAGGCCGTCTTCAACCAACGTCCGCATCCCGGCGGCGCGCGCCATCTCGAAAAGCTCCGTTTCACGGTAGCCTGTGCTGATCAAGTGCCTGAAGTCCTCGTTCATGACGAACACCTCATAGATGCCGGTCCGCGACAGATAGCCGGTTTTGTTGCACTGGTCACACCCTTTTCCCTTGCTGACCCCTTCGGGGAAGGCGTCGCCAGACACCCGCAGGAGCTCCAGGATGTCCGGATCGGGAGGTACCGTCGTCTTGCAGTGGGGGCAGATCTGCCGAACCAGCCGCTGAGCGATGATTCCCTCCAATGCCGAACCGATGATATATGGCTTGACCCCCATGTCGATAAGTCGAGTGATGGACGCCACCGAGCTATTGGTATGGAGGGTGGAGAGCACCATGTGCCCGGTGAGGGACGCCTTGAAGGCCACATCGGCAGTCTCCTGGTCGCGGATCTCTCCCACCAGGATTACATCCGGGTCCTGGCGCAGGGTGGCGCGGAGGACCTGGGCAAAGGTCAATCCTATCTTATCCCGCACCGCCACTTGGTTTGCATCCTCCAGGAAATACTCCACCGGCTCCTCGATGGTCTCGAAATTCTTACTCGTCTCAAGCATCGCTGCAAGAATCGAATAGAGCATGGTGGTCTTGCCGCTTCCCGTCGGTCCAGTGGTAACGATCACCCCCTGGGGCTTCTTGACGATCATGGAGATCTTCTTCAGATCATCCTCCAGGACCCCCAGTTCATTGAGGCTCCTGATGGCCGAACTCTTGTCCAGAACCCGCATGACGATTTTCTCGCCGTTCAGGGTGGGCAGCGACGAAACCCGCATATCGACAATGCGGGTCCCTGCTTTGACGGTGATCCGCCCGTCTTGAGGCTTGCGCCGTTCTGAAATGTCCATTTTGGCCAGTATCTTCAGGCGAGAGATGATCGCCGCGTGGAGATCGGCAGGGATCTTGATCTTGCTGTGCAGAAGCCCGTCGATCCGGAAACGGATCAAGGTGTACTTGGTCTTTGCCTCCACATGGATATCACTGGCTCTGAAACGAACGGCCTCGGAAATAATGGCGTTGACAATGCGGATGACCGGCGGCACCTCTGACGAGCCGACCAGCTCCTGAATGCTCACATCCTTTTCGTCTTCTTCAATGACTATGTCGATCTCATCCAGCGGCTCAAGATCTGAACACTCATCGATGTCGTCGATGCTGTTTTCACCATAGAGCCGCTTCAGGAGGGCCATTATTTCCGAAGAGGCGCTCAGCAGAGGAATGACTTTGAGCCCGGTCATGGATGATATATTGTCGATCTTGTAGATGTCGGAAGGATCGGCCATGGCCAAGGTCATTTGCCGTCCGTCCATCTTGATAGGCACCATCCGGTTTCGTTCGCAGAGGTCGCGGGGGAGAAACTTGGCGGCAATCGGATTGACCTCGTATTCACGCAAATCCACATATTCTATATTCAGGCTTTCCTGGAGTGCCTTGATGATTTTAGCCTCGTTGGAATAACGGAGACGAACGACCGCCTCGCTGAGGAATTCCCCCTTCTCCATCTTTTCCATGGCCAGATCGAGCTCGTCCTGTTTGATGACGCCGCTTTGCACCAGGATTTTCCCCATCATCCCATGGTTTTCGTCGAAAAGACTGCTGTAGTTCTTCAGCTTGAGCTGCTGGCTGCGGGCGAGATCCTTGAGCCGCTTGTTTTCCTGAATGAGGGTATACTGCTGGAGAGCCAGGCTGACCGTCAGGCGCAGGTCTTCGTCATTCCAGGGTTTGGTGATGAATTTATAGACGGCGCCTTCCTTGACGGCCCCCATGATGGAATTAACATCGGCATGACCAGTAAGCATGATGCGGATGGTCTGGGGAGAACGTTCCTTGATTGCCTTGAGCAGTTCCGCTCCGGTCATGCCCGGCATGCGGTGATCGGAAACCACCAGGTGAACGGGCTCGGCATCAAATATGGCCAGGGCCTTTTCTCCATTGGCAGCGGTAAGTATCTTATAATTCTCCTCCATGAAGATCCGCCGCATGGCCGACAGCACCCCCTCTTCATCATCAACGAAAAGGATGGTGAATTTTTCCACCACTTCCGGCGGGGATTCTGGAATGGCGACATCTCCCCCTGGCTCATTGGCTGCACCGGAATTGGTAATACTGCGGAAAAGGTTGGAATACTTGGCCATTGTTATTCCTTATTCAGCGGCATGGTAATGATAAAATCCGCTCCGCCGTCGGCTGCATCCGCAACGGCAATGGTCCCACCGAGCTTCAGTACGGAATCGTAAACAACTGCGAGCCCCATCCCCTTGCCCTCACCTACCTCCCGAGTGGTGAAGAATGGCTCAAAAATCCTTCCGCGGTGCTCAGGGGGGATTCCCGGCCCATTGTCGGCAATGCTGATCCGGATCCGATTGCCGTCCCAGGCCGTTGACAAAGTCAAGCGGAGGCCTTCCGCCTTTGATTGAAGCGCGTTCTGGATGATATTGAGGAATACCTGACTGAGCACCGCCGGTTGAGCCTTAACGGGGGGAAGTGGCTGCAGTTCGCGAACGATTTCCACCGTTCCGTTCAGTTGGTGCGATAGTACACTCAAGGTCAGCTCTATCTCACGGTTCACATCCACCGCTACCACCCCTAGCTCATCCACGTGAGAAAAACCCTTCAAGTCGGCGACAATCCCCGAAACCCGCTCCGCACCGGCCAGCGTCTGCGAAAGGAGGTCACCCACATCGGCGGAAACGACATCCAGCTTCAGTTCCTGCCATTTACGGTCGGACAGCTCCCTCACTTCGGCAATTGAGGTGCCCAGCCGCTGCTGGTCCCTGAAAAAGTAGAGCATCGCTCCGAAGCGATTGACGTATTTCTGCAGCGTATGGAGATTACTGGTGATGAACCCGAGGGGATTGTTTATCTCGTGGGCTATCCCTGCTGCCAGTTGGCCGATTGCTGCCATCTTCTCCTGCTGGAGCAGGTGCGAATGGGCCTTCTTCAGCTCGGCAGTCCGCTCATTAACCCGTCTTTCGAGGCTTTCCGCCAGTTCCCGGTACCGGGCCTCCGACTGGGTTAACTGCTGGTTTATCTCTACCAACTGCTCAAACGAGGTATTGACCACCGTAGTGTGAATCTCCGTGGTGAGAATGCGCTTAAGGTTGTTGGTAATGACCGTATTGAGGGCCAGGGCCAGAAGCTTGCCCATTGCCGGAAGTTCCGGCCTGGCCGTGCCGTCGCCGAAAACAAGCACCTTCCCCACCGGCTCTCCCTCCAGATTCAGCGGCAGGGCCACCAGCGGCTCACCAGCGAAAGCAATATCCCTGGCGGCCCATAATTCTGTTCCTTCGGCATCGACGATCGTCACATTGTCAGCTCCGGCCCGGACAAGTCCCTGAAGCAGAGGGCTAACCTCCCCATCGGCAAGCACCTCACGCAGGCGTTTTTCTTCCCCGACCACATAGGACAGCCTTTCCTGCGACGACATCATCACTCGTCTCCTTCTCGTTCGACCACGGAGATCATACGCTGCAGAAACATCCCTTTTTCCAGTCCGTGATCATCTGCCAAGCGGTACCGATAGTCGATTTTGTCGTAAAGCCGGTCAACGAGCAGGGAAAAGGTTTCCACAACCCCAGTCCCGTTGATGGCCGACGCCATGGTCACCGGAATGCCCGTAGGCCCCCAGGTGCGGTGAATATCGCCCTCTTCGACAACAGTTTTCAGGTCCCGCTTGTTGAACTGGATCACCAAGGGAAGGGAGTCGATATTAAGCCCGACCAATGCCAGGTTGTTTTCAAGGCTTTCGAAGCTGGCCAGGTTGTTGGTGCTCTCCGAAAGCTGGGAATCGGCAATAAAAGCAACCCCGTCGGTTCGTTGCAATACCGCTTTGCGGGTGGCATCATGCCGCACCTGGCCGGGAACGGTATAAACCTTGATCTTGATCTTGAGGCCGCTGGGAGCGACGATGAAGAAGGGCAGCAGATCAAAATAGATGGTCCTGTCGTCAGTGGTATCGAGGACCATCAGGTCCCCACGCCCTTCATGGGGCAAAAGTTCGTGCAGCTGCAGTAGGTTTGTCGTCTTGCCGGACATGGCAGGGCCGTAATAAACGAGTTTGAGGACCATGCGCTGTTCTGATTCGTTGTATTCAATCATGTTGTAAATCCTGTTTCTGCCTTGAAGAATTTTCTGCTTTTTCAAGATCCGGTCTGGCCAGCAGGAACAAAGACGAACACTCCTTGGGCAGGAGGATCGAGCCGGTAATACCGCTTGAGGGAGTGGATCTTTGCCGCATCCAAAGTCGCTCCCTTGTTGAGAAGAAGCAGTCCGGTACCGCTGGTCACCTCCCGGGCCAGGACCATTCCAGGACAGAGGTCCTCCGGGTCCACTTGCTCTTCATGCAAGGATTGCTGGCCAAGGACGATATAGTGGCCTGTGGCCACATCCTGAATGGTGGAGAGCAGTTCCGGGTCAAACCAGCTCCCCGCCTTTTTCTTTACCTTCTCCATGACCGAGGCGATGGTAAAGGAGGCTCCCATCCGGGCGATCACTCCGTCTATGTAGTCGGCGACAGCGATAATGCGCCCCCCGAGGGGGATATCACCACCGGCAAGGCGGTCAGGAAATCCCGTGCCGTCGTAGTTTTCATGGTGGCAGCGAATCAACTGCCCCGCCGAACGGAGTCCCTCCACCACATCGACCACCGCCTGCCCCCGCACCGGGTGAAGGGTATACTCCGCCTGTTCCACATCACTAAGCAGCTCTGGATTCTTACCAACAATACTTGGTTCCATGCCAATCTTGCCGATATCATGGAGCAGAGCCGCGACCCGCACTGTTTCCACCTCTTCCGAGGTCAACAGGAGCTTGCGGGCCGACTCCTCAGCAACGGCGGAAACATTGCTGGAATGGCTCCGGGCCATGGGGTCGAGCAGACCGATGGCACTGGAAAAGGCAAGGATGGTATTCTGCCAGTTCCTGGTTGCGATCTCGCCGCTCAGGCGCAATTCTTCCATCTGCTGCCTGATGCGCATCGTCTGCTCCATGACCCGGCTTTTCAACCCCTTGTTCCACTCCTGCAGCTCGGCATTCTGCTGCTGGACCAGGGCGGAAAGCCGCTTGTTCTCCATGGTCATCCGGTAACGCTGGATGCCTTCGGTCAGGGTTTGCACCAGCATGCCGTCATCCCACGGCTTGGTGATGTAGCACGACGCTCCCCCCTTGTTGATGGCATCCATGGTGGCGTTAATATCGGCATAACCGGTCAGCACCATGCGTATTGCCTCGGGAGCCACGCTTTTCGCCTGCTGCAGAAACTCCGCTCCGGTCATTCCAGGCATGCGCTGGTCGGAAAGGATCAACGCAACATCAGGGTGCGCCTGCAGAATCTTGAGCCCTTCACTTCCCGAGTTCGCAGTTAACACTTGGATGTCGTCCTCTTCCAGCAGCAGCCGGGTAACAGCCCGGAGGATATTTTCTTCGTCATCGACGATAAGTAGAGTGTTCAGGTTCTTGGCTACCATTATTCATTAACCCTCTGGGTCTGCTTTGCTGTGTCCAGTGTCTGAAAAAACAAATCCACCAACCGTCCTTCCAGGTGATTCCCTCGCATATCTCCCATGACTTTTCTTGCCTTTGCGAAACTCATGGCGGCCTTATATGGTCGTTCCGTCGTCAGAGCGTCGAAAACGTCGGCAACAGCAACTATCCGGGCTTCCAGGGGAATCGAGACCCCTTTCAGGCCGAATGGATACCCTGTTCCATCGAAACGCTCATGGTGGTGACGGATGATGTTGATCACGGTAGGGGACAGGCTGGCCTGCTGGGCCACATTGGCTCCCCATTCGGGATGCTTCCCGACAACGATCATTTCCTGCTCCGAAAGCATGCAAGAAGAATTAAGGATCGTCTCCGGCACGCCGATCTTGCCGCAGTCGTGCAGCCAACTGCCGTAACGGATCTCCCGGGATGTCGTCGACGGAAGCCCCAGCATCTCGCATATATTAAGAGCATAGTCGGCAACCCGCTCACAGTGCCCGCGGGTATAATTGTCTTTCAGCGCTATGGTCTCGGCCAGGGAATGCAGAACACCCTCATCCTTTTGCCTGAGTGCGTCCCAGATACGGAAACGGGCAATTCCTTCGCTGACCGCCTGGTATAACTCCTCATTTACCCAGGGTTTAACGATGAATCTGAATACCTCGCCACTGTTGATCGCCTGCAGTGCCGTAGCCAGATCGGCATGGGCCGTCAGCAGACACTTGACGGTCTCCGGAGATTCTTCCTTGATCCGCGTCAAAAGTTCGATTCCTTTCATTTCGGGCATCATGTTGTCCGAAACAACAACGGCAAACCTTTTGTTGCGGCACAGGTTCAATGCCTCCACGGGGCTCCGGGTGAAAACGGTTTCCAGGCCGCTATCCGAGAAGACTCGCTGCAGTGCGTTTAGCACATGCTGTTCATCATCGACAAAAAGAATCGGTTCGCTCATGCTGAAGGCTCTCCTGTCAGGACTATGACGATGGCAGGTGCTGTACTCCGATCCAAAGGGGCTGAGTCAGCACGCAACATCCTGCCGTCGGCGGCGACGCCGGTCCAGCTCTTCTCTCCTGCCAAAGCCCGGCCGATAAACCCACAGATATCGGCTGGGAGCACCTGGTCAATGGGCCGATTCAGGCATTCATCCCTGTCCTGGCCCAGTAGCAAGGCGGCAGCCTTGTTCATCTGCATGACCATGTCGGTGAGGACCGACAGCACGCCAAAAGGAAGGCTATCCAATATTCTGGCAGGATCGAGGCCGTGAGGACTACCAGTCATGGTGATTTGTTGCTGATCAACTGCACAATGCAGCTGTTCCAAAGCCTGGGTCTTGGCATGGAGTTCTTCGGACAACTTGGCGTTTTCCCGATGAAGGGCGAACATCTCCACTGCCTTGGCAATGGTCATCTTCAGCTCATCATCGTTCCAAGGCTTGGGAATGAACCGATAGATCTCCCCCTCGTTGATTGCCGCGACGACAGCTGCAGTATCCGCATATCCAGAGAGGACGATACGGATGGTTTCCGGGCGGAGGCTACAGGCCTTCTTGAGGAATTCCACCCCGTTCATGCCGGGCATGCGATAGTCCGAGATGATCACCTGGATATTCTCACAGCTGGCAAGCCTCTCCAATCCCTCTTCCCCGGAAGAAGCGGTTATGACCTGGTAATTTTCATCAAGAAACATTCTTTCCACTGCACGGAGCACGTTCCGTTCGTCATCGACGCAAAGTATTCTCACCGTGTCGTCCATTCTGCTACCCCTCGACCGGAATACGGGTAGTGAAGGTCGTTCCCCGTCCCGGTTCACTGGTAACCTCTATCGTTCCTTTATGTTTATTGATAATGTCGAAACTTATGGAAAGGCCAAGCCCTGTCCCTTTTCCCACTTCCTTAGTGGTAAAGAACGGATCGAAAATCTTGCCAATGACCTCTGGCGGAATCCCGCAGCCGGTGTCGCTAATAGCAATGCAGGCGGTCTTGTTCTCGCACCAGGTCGCAATCCTGATCTCGCCCTGTTGCTCGATTGCATGTGCGGCATTTATCAGGAGGTTGAGAAATACCTGGTTCAGCTGCTGGGGAAAACATTTGACGAGTGGCAATTCACCATAGTCCCGGACCAACGATGCCTTGTACTTCAACTCGTTCCAAGCGATCATGATGGTGCTCTCCAGGCACTCGTGGATGTCAGCGTATTTTGCTTCCGCATCGTCGATGCGAGAAAAGGATTTAAGGTTCTGGACGATATGCTTAACTCGCTCGGCCCCCTCCATTGACTCGGACAACAGGCTCCGAGAATCATTGAGTATATAATCCAGTTTGTACTTGGTGCTCAGTTCGCTGATTTCTGCCCTGACGTCGGCAGGGGCAGTGTCGTTAATGGCAGCGCTTTGAGCGGCAATGAATCCCTGAAGCCGTTCCAGGTACTTGCCCATCGTTCCCAGATTGCTTGAAATAAAACCGATGGGGTTGTTGATTTCATGGGCAACACCCGCCGCAAGCTGGCCGATGGAAGCCATCTTCTCGCTCTGCAGCAATTGTTTGTGGGTACTTTTCAAGTCTTCGTAAGCCTGGAGCAACTCCTGGGAAACCAGCTTGATCCGGGTCAGATCGTGGAGGGTTATGACCGCTCCGTCGGCGTCGCCGTATGGGTAGCAGCTCAGATGGAACCAGCGGTTGGTTGGAGCGTGATGGAACTCGGTCTTACTGCTGTCACGGACGAAGGTAATACCGAGGGAGGCACAGATATCGGGCCAGTTGCTGGAAATGAGGGTAGCGTAGGGGATGCCGCAAAATTCCATGAACGACTTGTTGCAGCGTCTGATATTGTCCTGGTCGTCTATGAGGACGATCATGTCATCGATGCAGTCCATGGTTTTTTCCCACTCCCGCTTGCCCTGCTGCACCAGCGTGAACAGGTTGCGGAGCTCTTCATGTTTTTGCACCAGCTCAGTCTGCTGCTTTTTCAGAACGCGCTCGTTTTTTTTCAGCTCGGTAATATCATCCTTGGCAATAACGAGGTTGGTTATTATCCCATCCGGATTCGTCACCGGCATCACCGTGACAGTCTGCCAAAAAGAACTTCCATCTTTCTTCCGGCTCTTGAGCTGCCGTTGCCAGGTATTGCCCTCAGTCACCGTCTGCCACACTTGCTCGTACAACTGCGGTGATTGTTGTTCCGGATCTAGAACCGACGGTTTTCGCCCCAGTATCTCCTCTTCGGTATATCCGGTAATTTCGCAGAATTTCCGATTCACATACTGGATAGAGCCTTCCATATCGGTGATGATAATTGAGCTGGCGCTTTGATTGATCGCCTGGGAAAAGAGCCTCATGCTCTCCTCTGCCAGCTTCCGTTCCGTCATATCGTAAACCGTTTCGACGACGGCGATCTTTCTGCCGTCGCTGAAGATGGGGGCCGCATCGAAGATAAGGTAGCGTTTTTTCCCATTGAGCATTTCAAACCACTGCTCGCAACGGATAGATTCCGGATTGCCGGGATCGCAGGAACAATGGTCGTACCAGCGATCTATACCCACTTCCTCACCATCCAGGAGGAGATCGCTCAAAGTCGGCCGCTGTTCCTTGTAGAACGGCTGCCAATGCAGGTTCGTTCCGATGATCTCTTCCGGCTGACACCCTGTAAGATCGGCCATGGCTCGGTTCCAGGCAATAACCTTATGATCGGCATCGATAACAAAAACTGGCGTCAGTATGCTCTCGACGATGCTTTCGCTGAAGGCCCGCTGTTCATTCAGCTTCTGATCCAATGCTATTCTGTTGGTGATATCTCGGAAACCGGCGCGGATGGCGCTGTAGCTGCCGTCCTCGGCGGAGACCGTATGGCAGACATGGTTGAACCAGCGAATTTCCCCGGTCTTGGTGATGATCCTGATATCGATAGGGCCACAATGCCCATCTTCGTCCCTTGCATCCCGGTGATGGAGCCATGTCTCCAGATCATCGGGATGAATGAGCCCATCCACTAAACGGGGGGTATTATAGAACTCCTCTTCCGTATAGCCGGTCAGTTTAAAGCAGTTACCAGACACATAGCGTACAGACTGGTCAGGATTGAGCAGAAGGGCCAGTTCCGAAGTGAAATCTGCGAGAATCTTGTATAGCTCCCGGTTCTCGTAGAGCAGTTCCTGCTTTTCGTCCATCTGGTCAATCATGTCGTTGAAGGCTGCCGCCAAAGAATCAAGTTCATCGTTGGTATGAAACTGAATGAATCGGTCTCTATCCCGTTTTGTCTGCATCTCCTTCACGTGGGTGGTCAGCTTAACCACGGGGCCGATGATTTTTCCGGTCACCAGACATGAAATGACTACAGATGCAACAAGACCAAGGCAGAAGATGGCGGCCAGGAAATAGTTGATCCTGGTTATGGGTGCATAGGCTTCGGCGAGGGGATAGTGGACGGCGACAATCCAGTCTGCATTGACCAGCTGTTTGAAGGAAGAGATCCCTTTGACGCCGACATAGTTAGCATTTTCCATGGTGCCGGTAAAGCCGCTGCCGATGGCCAAGTCGAGCCCATGGTTTATTCCCGGATTAAGAGCCTGGGCGATCCATTTCTGGTCTGGATGCATGATCATCATGCGCTTCTTGTTGATCAGGTAGATGTATCCCGTCTGGCCAATCCGCATTTTATTCAGATCGGCAAGGTAGCTGCCCTTCAGCAAATAATGTGAGCCGGCAAGGATGCCGATGATCCTGCCGCTACGGGTAATCGGAACACTCATGGTAACCATAGGCTGGAGCGAAGGAGCGGCAGACATGTATGGATCGGAAAGAAAAGGTTTACCGGTTTTCAGAGGAACGGAAACATAATCCCTACTGAGGAGGGACCCGTGAGGAGCTGTTCGGGGCATACCTGCGGTTGTCGTTTCCGCAATAAGCCTTCCATTGAGGTCGATAATGCGCAGGCCGCCATTGAAGTGCTTTGTGTCCGGCCACGTAGTTAGAACTTTTTCGACGGCTGCACCATTTCCAAGGCCGTTGTCAGGTAAATTTGTCGCCATCTTCTCCAGCATTTCCCGTGAATGGGCCACGTCCTCGTCCAACTGCTCCGCGACCAAGGAAAGGATCGCGTACTGGTGCTTGCCGATCTCACCCTTGAGTACTTCAACCACGTAATCATGGCCGATGACACTGATCACCCCCAGCAGAAGCGAAACGAAGACGGAAATGAGGATGGTGGTTTTGGTTTTGATGCTCATGCTGACGGTCTTCACTGAAGTTCCCCGTAAAAGGCCCCGATTCCATTGCGTCGTCTGGGGCGACAAAACGTTATCTGCTTGGAACATCTATCGGTTAGGGCAGGGAGAAACTTTAGCCGGTGAATTATTCGACGAAGGGCCTAACAAGTTGTTGAAAAACGCCATGAGGACCCACAGGGCCTAAAGAGGCCGCTATGCAAGGCTCAAGCGAGCGAGGGGACGAGGCGTACTCTAGGTACGTTGAGTTTCCGAGCGAGCGGCAACGCAGCAGAGTGACCCCGCAATTGTTTTTCAACAACCTGCTAAAGTTGGCGGCGCAAATGCCGAAGGAAGTAACAGACGGGCATATCAGCGACGGAGAGAAATGATGAAAATTCTACTTGTGGATGACAGCTTTATTACTAGGCAGTGGATCAAGGACACGCTCTCTCCGTTGGGGGATTGCGATATAGCAGCCAACGGAGAGGAGGCAATATTAGCTTACAAACTGGCCTTCGAGGCGCAGAAACCATATGACTTGATCTGTATGGATATGATGATGCCGGTCATGGACGGTACCCAGGCACTGCGATCCATCAGAGCCATAGAGCAGGCATCGAGAATCTCAGCTGTTCATCAGGTCAAGGTCATCATGATAACAGCTTGTGATGATCCCAAGACTCGAATGGATCCTACTTTCATGAACAAATCCACTGCCTTTTTGGTCAAACCATTTACCGCTGAAGACCTTCTGCAGGAAATCATAAACCTGGGTATCTACTAGGAGCTTTTTCTCGTCCTCCCTTGAAGCAGCTTGGCGACATGCCTTCCGAACTCAATGGCTCCATTGCCAAGTGTTTCATTCTTTGCTTCAATGCCACTAGATTTCTGGTCAGCAGAGGCAATGGCTTTTTGCTGACGATCCTGCCTACCATCCTGTCTCTGGTGCCTCCTTGATGCCCGCAGGGATTCTGTTACACTAGGGGAAGGTTTCCTGCCCTGACCTTAACCCGTGAGGGTACCATGAGAATAATCAGCTCTGTCCTTTGTCTGATCCTGCTCTGTCTTTCCGTTACTGGTGCCATGGCCGAAGAGTATACCGCCGACCAGGCCCATGAGGCGGGAGGAGAATTCTTCACCGCCGAAGAATTGGAGGACCTGCTCGCCCCCATTGCCCTGTATCCCGACCCGTTAATTGCCCAGATATTACCCGCAGCGACCTTCGTCGACCAGATCGATGAAGCAGCTCGATTTGTCAGGCAATATGGAGAATCGGCACGGATTGAAAATCAGCCGTGGGATGTGAGCGTCAAGGCTGTTGCCCATTACCAGACCGTGCTGTTCATGATGGACAGCAAATACGATTGGACCGTCTCTCTTGGGCAAGCCTTCGTCAATCAGGAGCAGGAGGTGATGGATACCATTCAGCGGTTGCGAGCCGAAGCAAAGACAGCCGGAAGCCTTGTTTCCACCCCTCAGCAGCAGGTGCTCGTTGAGGATCAACTGATCCGCATAGTGCCTGCCGAGCCGGAGGTCATCTACGTGCCCCAGTACGACCCGGTCGCCGTATATACGGAGGAGCTCTATCCCTCCTATGGATTCATCTCCTTCGGCGTCGGCTTCGGCATCGGTGCCTGGTTGAACAGGGATTGCGACTGGCACCGACATCGCATCTACTACCATGGCTGGCGCGGAAGAGGGTGGATTAACCGGGCGCGGCCCTACATCAATATCCGTAATCGCACTTACATTAACAATCGGCTCAGAGATATCCGCATAAACCCCAGAATCGTACAACGCGACACCATCCGGTATCGCAATGAGTTGCGCAGGGAACGGGGCACCGTACCCCGCACGCCGACTGCCCGTCCCAGTCGAAACAGGGTTGCTCCTCAAGCTGTTCCTGCTCCAGGACCTGCTTCCCCAACGCAAAGAAGAACCTTCGACCGCCGAATACAGCGGGGAACTGAAGCGCCGTACACCGGTTTCGGCGGCTATGGCAGCGAACGTGAATTGCGGACCTACCGCCAGCGCGGCAGGATGAGCCGTGATACCATTCATCAATTAAACCGACAGCCATTGACAACTACCGGGCCTGGAGTGCAGGGCACAAGAACTATGCCGCGCTCTGCACCTGCACCATCCATAAGATCTGCCCCCCGCGCTCCTGCCACATCCGGTGGGGAACGTCCGACCAGGCAGCGATAATTGCGTTCCCTGTTGTGCTCCCACTGTTGAGAAAGGATCCTACTATGCATAGGTTCATATATTCAGCCTTGCGCCCAGCACTGTTGATGCTTTCCATAATGGCGTCTGTGCTCTTCCCCCTCCACCTCGACGCAGTTGAAAATGACATGCCGCAGCGTTCTTTTTCCTCACCGGAAGAAGCGCGGGATCAATTGCTGAAAGCGGTGGTTTCGAAAGATTTACCCGAACTGGAAAAAATATTCGGTCCTGCTTACGGGGATCTGGACCCGGGAGACCCGGTCCAGAGAGCTGCAGAGTTGAGGCACTTATCGCAGCATCTGAAGGAGGGGGTGGTATTGGTTCAGGAAGGAGAATCCAGAGCCATGTTACAGATCGGCAAGGAGAAATGGCCTTTCCCGGTACCGATCGTCCGCCAGGGAAGCGGGTGGTTCTTTGACACGAAAGCCGGACGCGACGAGATTCTAAACCGCAGGATCGGGCGGGACGAATTGCTTGCCATCAATGCCTGCTTGGCCTACGTGGCAGCACAGCGCGAATACTATGATCTTTCCGAACCTGAAGGTGTGCAAATTCCGAAATATGCCCAGCGCCTGATCAGTTCCCCGGACAAACATGACGGCTTGTACTGGCCGACCATGCCCGGCAGCAAGGAAAGCCCTCTTGGGTCATTCATCACAAAAGCAAAGGAAAAGGGGTATGT
The DNA here is from genome assembly GCF_022808985.1 of Geotalea sp. SG265. Classification (GTDB taxonomy): domain Bacteria; phylum Desulfobacterota; class Desulfuromonadia; order Geobacterales; family Geobacteraceae; genus Geotalea. Next base: position 293,892 of record NZ_JAKZFT010000002.1, read on the forward strand.
GCCGGAACAGGCCCCCAGGGGGAAAGGCCCCATCCTTTTCAGCGGATATTACTTCCGCATCCTCAAACGGCAAGGGCCCAGTGCTCCGGGAGGGAAATTCAGCTACATCATCAACGGCAATATGGTAGCTGGACATGCCCTCATTGCCTATCCTGCCAAATGGGGGGTCTCCGGCGTCATGACCTTCATTGTCAACCAGCGTGGCAGGGTCTACCAAAAAAACCTTGGTCCTGCGACGGCAAGGATCGCTAAGGAAATAAAAGCCTATAACCCCGACCTGACCTGGAAAGTAGTCGAAGAACAATAACCCTCTCAGGCTGTAGCAAAAAAAGGGTGGAGCAATCCCGGTTGCTCCACCCTTATCTTTGCTGCTGTTTGCCTTTCACATTTTTTTGCGCAGGTAGCTGAGAAATTCATCCTTGGTGAGGACCTTTTTCCGCACCAGGTGATCCACCTGGCGGCTCATGGCCGTCCGCTCCCCGGCCTTCATGGTATCTTTCAGGAGAATGAAAAAGGGGATGTTCCGCGTCTGGGGATAGAGCCGGAAACGCTCAAGCATCTCGAAGGCGCCCATATCCTGCAGCATCAGAGTGCTGAAAATCAGGTACGGGTGGCTGATTGTGGCAACCGCGACCCCCTCCTTGCCCGTATAGGCATTAATGGCCTCGAAGCCGAGACCTTCCAGCGTCTTGGCCACCTGCTCCTCGCCTTTGCGTGAAATGACCAGGACCTGCAGGTCGTAATCCTGAATGTCTTCGATGAGTCCGAACACGGCCAATCGCTCCATCACATATTCGGGATCGATGGGCAGGGTGAAGAAACCGGCAACGGGAAAAACCTCCCCCACCTTACCCTCCTGGCTCAGGTAGAGAGGAAGGACCGGAATGTCGCGGGTCTCTCTGTTGGATTTTATATCCAGGAGAATCCCCCAGCCATCCTTTGAATAGGGAGAAATATCCAAGAGAATGCCGAGCGGCTTGCAGATGGAAAGTTCGGACAGGGAGGCTGTTCTGGCCCAGTAACCAGCTTCGGCAAGGTAACTGCAAATCAGCGCGCCTCGTTCAGGGTTTTCACCCAAGCCCAAGATCCAGAGCTCGCGCTCAGAGCATTCTTTCATGAAACTCCTCGTGGCCAGTATAATTTTCTAATGTAATAGCATATTTTAGGCCAACCGCAAGAAAAACTTTGCCCTGCTAAGCTCCGACCATTGAAAAGCCGTTACGCATATGCTACATAGACCTGTAAAGCACTTGCTTCTTCAAGCCAACACCGAGGTAGCGTCCCCATGAAAAGCACCGTTTTTTTCACCGGTATGAGAACAGACAGCCGTACGAATCTTTTCACCAAAATCGGCACACTCCTTAACAAATGCCGCATGCAGGAACGTATTGGAGCAGGAAATCTTGTGGCTGTAAAACTACACTTCGGCGAGCGGGGCAACCACACCTTCATCCGTCCCGTCTTCATCCGGCGGATTGTGGATGAAATTAAAGCCTGCGGCGGGCTGCCCTTCCTGACTGACTCCTCGACTCTCTATCCTGGTGAGCGCAAGGAAGCGGTCTCCGCCTTGACCTGCGCCGTGGAAAACGGCTTTGCCTTTGCCGTGGTCAATGCCCCGCTCATCATGTGCGACGGCCTGCGAGGCCACTCTGCAGTTGACGTAGCCATTGACGGCGAAATTCTCAAAACGGTGAGCATCGGCCAGGAAATAGCCGAAGCCGACGCGATGGTGACAGTCTCCCACTTCAAGTGCCACGACCTGACCGGTTTCGGCGGCGCCCTCAAGAACCTCGGCATGGGCTGCTCCAGCCGCAACGGCAAGCTCGTTCAACATTCGACCGTTGCTCCTAGAGTAGCCGAAGAATTTTGCACCGGCTGCGGTACCTGCTTGAAAGCATGCGCCCATGAAGCCGTAGCCATAATCGAAGGAAGAGCTGCCATCGACCAGGAAAAATGCGTCGGCTGCGGCCGCTGTGTCACAGCTTGCATACGGAAGGCAGTAAATATCCAATGGAACGAGGCATCTGAACTTATCATGAAAAAGATGTGCGAGTATGCCAAAGGGGCCGTCTTCGGCAAGGAAGATAAAAATATTTATCTTAATTTCATCACCCAGGTTTCCCCTTCCTGCGATTGCTACGGCCATGCTGACGCCCCCATTGTCAACGACATCGGCATCTGCGCGTCCACAGATCCTGTCGCCCTCGATCAGGCTTGTGCCGACCTGGTCAATGGAGCCCCCGGCAATGCAAATACCGCACTCAAGACAGGTATGGAGCCGGGTGGTGATAAATTCCGCGGCGTTCACCCTGACATTGACTGGGAAATTCAGCTTGAGCACGCACAAAAACTTGGCATTGGGACCAGAAACTACGACTTGGTAAGGATCTAAAAGGCTCGCCGGCTTCTACATTCATCACCGTTGGTTTTGCTCGAATGCATCGTACCTTTCTGCTTCCCTGTCCAGGCATGTCTCGCCCCTTCTTAAATGCATTTCCTCCTTCATCACCCGGACACATTAAGACCTTTTTTTCATATTCCTGTTGAATGGATTTGCCGGGTCATCTAAAATCTAATGAGAGATACTGCCGCTGCGCAGTTCAGTACTACCAGCGCAGCATCTGCACTTCGATTGTTTGTGCGTAAAGAACAAGCAGAAGGACTTTGCCTAGTGAACATTTTTCCCTTTCGTCTCCCCCTTTTCAGCCGCCTTAAAAGCAGAAGGCTTGTAGTAGCCTTCACCTCCGCTTGCATTTTCATCGCCATCTATTTTGCTGGCCATTTCGATTTTTCGGACGAGCTCCATGGCTTTTACCTCCTCAGCTGCGACCGTGGGCGTTTGTTCGACCTCAAAGGAGATCTGCTGCTCGGCGAAGAAAACCGGTTGTTGGCCAAGTTCGAATTCGATCCCATTCTCGACTTTTTCCGTTACGAGCACAGCCACAAACCGAACCACCCCCACCTCACCTACAGCTGGAACCGGCTGAACGGCAGTGGTTATGTATTCAATTACCACGACGACGGGACCATGCTCCTGACCTGCTTCAGCAGATTCCGGGACAGCCGCGGCGAGATTCCTAAAGGAGTTTTTGTCGGCGGAGGTCTCCCCTATTCCAAACACGATAATGCCCAGCTGACCATGAGCGCCACCGGCATGGCCCACTTCGACGGCAAATCATGGCATCACCTCTGGTGCAATGCCAACGAAACAATCGCCTCGTCCCCGGATGACAAGCATGATCCATCCACCTGGGACTTCCTTGGCAGCAAAGTATTGTTTAGCGACGACAAAAAACTGATCATCCGTAGCAGCCACAGTGTGCCCTTCGGAGCAACGACTCTGCGCATCGATCGGTATGCCATTTTCCGGGCGGGGGAGAATTACTTCATCCTGCTGATGAAACTGACCAACATCGGCAATACCCCTGCCTACTATTACTATGTGTATGGCGATGAGCCGTGGGTGGGCCAATTCGGTAGTTCGGGGGGCAATATCGGCTGGGCAAAGGGGCGGCTTTTTTACTTCGAGGGGTCCGTTGACCCGCGACAATACTCCTATGCAGGCATGTATGACATTGGCAACCCGATGATCCTCGGGGAAAAGGGTTCTTCCTTTTCGGGAAAGGCCAATTTTATCGAGTGGATCGGGGATAACAAACCCAATCTGGTCTATTTCTCCAACAAAGAGGGGCAATTCGCCGAGGAAAAGGAACGGGTCCCCCTGGCCAGCAAAGACAACCGGGTTATTTTTCTGCAATGGGGACCTCGGCCGCTCATGCCAAGGGACAGGGACTTCATGATCCTGGCAATCGGCCTGGCGAACAAAGATCCGCACTCTATGTTTCCCGTCAAACCCGATGTGGGGCTCGATCAGAGCGATTTTGACATCATCCTTTCTGACTCACCATAGATACGGCGGAGATTCTAATCACATAAACAGTAGATCTTGCCCCTTTTTTACTCTAGGTTTTCACTCTCAAATACCATTATTCCATAGGTCGCACCGTCCCCAGCCATTACTTCTACAGCGTTTAAACTCCTTTTCTCATGCCTTTGCAGGGTACAATAACAGACGCACACTCATGGCACACCAGAAACAGCATGAGCATACCCTGGTTGTGTCTCCTTAACGACCGTGGTATGGAACCACGCCTAGGCGGCTGGCCAGTCCATCTCGAATTCGTCCGCTATAGCTATCGGTTCAGGGCCCGCAGCACTTACAGGATTTCCTGAAATGCCCGCGTGATCCTCAAAAAAAAGGCCCATCTTTTGAAAAGATGGGCCTTGCTGTATAAACACAGCATAAGTTTTAAATCTTACAGGCTTTTATGGCAGCTTTCGCAGGAGAGTGAATCGCTCCAGTTTACTGCGGGTTGACCTGCCTTCATGTTGTGACAGACAACGTTCGAGCAGGAGCCGTTACCGGGAGTGCCTGCAGTATAGGTGGCCTGTGAGCTCAACCTGTTTTTCGAGTAGTCGTAGGCAGCAGCGCCATTTTTGTAGTTGTCGCCGTTACGAACCCACCCAGTTGCGCCGCTGGTGTAACCGGCAAAGCTGGCAGGCCTGAGCTGTGCCTTGGAGTAAATGGTCGTGTAGGCAAAGAAGACGTCGACATTGCCGTTGACGTGGTTGCCGCGGTTGGCGATTGAACCGTAAATGGGGGTGGCATCGCCGCCATGGCAGGAAACACAGGCATTGTTGGCAGCGTTGCGCGCTGAAGTAACGGTCCCATTGTGACAGATGTTACAGTTAATGGTCGTGGCTTGGCCGGAAATACCATGGCTGACCGAGCCGGTATTCCCGGCGGGCAGCAGGCCGCTGGTGCCGTTGTAAATGTTGTCGGCGTGGATGCTTCCATTCACATGGGCCTGGTGAGTGGCGTCGGCAGGAGAGTTACCATGGCACTTGCCGCAACGCTCTGCTGCCGTAAAGGTGACGTTCCAGGCAGGAGCGTGGCCGTTGCCTGCGGCAACCATGGGATTCCTCCCATCGCTGTGACAGTAGACCAAATCGCAGCCGGTGCCGGCAACGTACGCTGCTGCCGGATCGTTTTTCGCCTTCAGGCTGCTGCCGCCATTGGCAACAGTCAACTGACTGACAACAACGTCAATATTCCCGTCCGCATGGGTGGCAGGTGTAATCGGGTGACAGTTGGCGCAACCGAATTTGTAGCTTCCGGTGGTATCGTCGCCGGTAGACTTGTTGGCCGTGTAAGCATAGAAAGTGACGCTGCTCAGGAGGTTGCCGGTGTGTTTGGCATGGGCACCGGAAAGATTCGGGTGACAACCGGTGCAGCCTAGTGTGCTGCCCCATGCGACATTGACATAAGCTCCCTTGCCGTTACTGTGGCAGTAAACGGTGCTACAGGTCGTGCCACTGTAGGAAGCTTTCCAGGCTGCTGAGATATTGGCAAATTTCACGTCGGTCTTGTAGGAGCCGTTGATATGGGTAACAGAACCAGTTTTGATGGTGGTGCTGCTACCTGCAGCTGCAGTGTCGGCATGGCATTTATCACAGGTGATGGATGAAATGGCCAGATGCTTTGGATGGGTTAAGGTGTTATTGGTGTGGCAGCCAGTGCATCCCATGGTCATGGTGCCTGTCCAGGTAACTAGAGCTCCCTGACCGCCTTTGCCATTGCTGTGACAGTAGCTGGTGTTACAGGAAGCGATATCTTTGCCTGCCTTCAACCCTGAGTAATCCCTGAATTTGTTGATGTGCTTGGACTTATCGATGATGTTCGTATCGCTGCTGACGGTCTTGGAATGGCAGTCCTTACAGCCAAAGCTACCGCCACCCAATGGATCGGTGAGATGCTTGGCATGTTTGCCGGACAGACTGCTCGCAGTGGCAGCATTACCATGACAAGCGGTACAGCCAGTGGAAGCGCTGGTGCTCCAGGAAACAGCAGACCCATTGGCGGAGCCTATCCCTGTCTGGCCGTTGCTATGACAGTAGGTTGCATTACAGGCAGTAGTGCTGCCGTTGGACCAGTTGAAACCATTATCATTGCCTGCCAAGGTTCCCGATACATATACGGGGTTTCTGCCGGCAGACGTGTAAGTAAAGTATACCTCTGCTGCACGGACGGGGTCTACGGCATTGCCAGCATGCTTAGCTTTGCGGGGATCGTGACAGGTGGAGCAGGTGAAGCGATAGGAACTTATAGAGCTGACGTTGCCGGACATATTGCTGTAGGTGCTCGGCAAAGCAGTTGAGTTGTAGTGAATCTTGTGGGCATTGTTGGCCCAGCCAGCATCGTTAGGTGTGGCACTGTGACAGCTGTTGCACATGGTTGTGCCACCCCAGGGGAGGGCGGAGTTGGAACCGTGGCAATAGGTTGCGGAACAGGTTTTGGCAGTAGAGTCGTAGGAGCCGGAAGCGTTGTTGCCACCAACCATGAACTTGACGTCTTCGCCATTGACATTACCTTTGCCGTCCAAGTGCTTGCCGCCGGCAACAATGCTGGTGTTGTTCTGCGTGGTGTTCCAGTGGCACTCTTTACAGGTGAGACCGCTGCTGGCAACGTGTTTGACATGGCTGTTCGCCCCGGTCACACCGACACCGGCACTGGGACGGTTCGGGTAGCCCAAGCCGGCGGTGCCTACGCCATGGCAGCCGTCGCAGCCGATGACCGCACCACCCCACGAAGGATTGGTGTAGGTTCTGGATGCAGTAACGGGGTTACCGTCGCTATGACAGTACAGTGTAGCGCAGGTGCCGCCATAAGGGGTGGCGCCGCTATTGAGACTGGTGAAGGCGACATCCTTTGATTTGTTCACATGGAGCTTAACGCCAGAATACGTTTTCAGGACAGAGCTGCTGCCAACCGCCATGGTACGGCTGTGGCAGGTATCACAGCTGTAGCTGGAGCCGAGTACAGTGTTGTTGTTCACATGAGCCGTATGATTGACACTAAGTGTGCTGGAGCCAGCTGCATCACCGTGACAGGCGTTACAGGCCAATGATCCAGTTGCCCAAGTTGGTGTTTTATAAACCGGCGTCGTCACTTGCCCGTTGCTATGGCAGTAGGTGGTGCTGCAAGTGCCAGGGGCGTCGCCTGGTTTGTGGCCGTTATTGGAGTAGCTGCCGCCGTAGTTGGCGTTCAGGTCAACGTTGATGGCAAAGTTGACATGGGTGCCGTAATTATTGATGCTCTGGTTGTTGGCACTGCCGGCAGTCTGTGCATGGCAGGAGTTACAGGCGAAACCATAAGTACCAATATGCTTCGGGTGAGCGACCGACGCAATCTGTTTCGACGTCGTATTATCACCACCATGGCAACCGGTACAATTGGCAGGAAGCGCTCCACCCCAACGAACCGTTGAATATGGCTTTTGCAACGCAGTGGCAGAGGTGCCCTGACTATGGCAATAGATATTAGCACAGTACGCACCGGTCATGGGAGTGCCAGGGGTTCTTTGGGAAAACGAATTTCCAGCAAAGGTTCCACCTACCGCAGTAGTGGAGTTATTGAATTTAACTGTGACCTTCTTGTCAACGTGATCTGCTGTGCTGGCGATGGTATTGTTGTCGCTGACAGTTGCTGCGTGGCATTTGACACAACCGAAGCTATAGTTGCCGGCAACATGCTTGCCATGGCTGTTGGTCGCCATGGGATCGGCGGAATCGCCCTTGTGGCAGAGAGTACAGGAGCCGGTGCCTCCCCAGGTTGGAGCCTGATTCTGAACGAAAGTGCTGGAAGAAGGGTTGATGGTGCCGTTACTATGGCAATAAAGGTTCGAGCAGGTACCATTGCGGTTGGCATCGGCATTGGTCATGTAGGTCGGATATGCGAGGTTCGTTACACTCAAGCTGTATGATGTGCCCTTAAGCTCACTGCCATTGAGAACAAGCCCACGGCTCCCAGCGCTGGTAGCATGGGCAAATTTGGCAATATCGGTCCCTAAAGTATGGTCTGCATGGCACTTGGCGCAGGACGCTGCATCTGTACCAAAATAGACACCATGTCTGGATCCGGTCCCTGGATGGCTTCTGTCCTGAGGGGCCGGAAAGTTGACGTTACCATGGCAGGCGTTGCAGTTGTTGCTGGAAGAGCTAGCGTAACTGAAAGGAGTGGAGCCCCAGGTTGGGGTGGTAGTCTGAAAGTGACAGTTGACACTTGAACAAGTAGCATTGGTCATAACTTGATTCGAGGTCTGGTTGACAAAACCGACCCCGCCGGCCTTGAAATAGGTGGCAGTGGACGGCGAGTTTTTGATGTTTGGCTGGAAGCTGATCTTTCCATCGCGGTGACCGAAGGTGGTATTCTGCACATGGCAATTGTCGCAGCTAGCGACTGATGTCCCTGGAGCCATATGGGTACTGTGGCTACCGACAAAGCCACCGGTTGTAATGTTCCGGTACGCAGCATCTATAGGCCTCACATCTCCAGTCAGTCTATTGCCATGACAGTCAGCGCAGCTGTCGATCTTATTGCCGGTCAGTGCCAGCACCTTCCCGGAAAAGATAAACACAGTCGTTAAGGACAACAGCAAGCATAGAATCAGTTGTTTGAAGTATCCTGCGCTGTGACATGTCTTCATACGTGACTCCTTAAATATAACTGAAAACGATTGTAATCTCATACTGTCATCCTCAACGGGGAGGGCCAAAGCCCTCCCTTTGACGTAATATTTATCCATGAAACTGGACACTGCCCGCCGTTATTTCTGGCTGCTCCAATTCGGTGACGGCTGGAAGTGACAGCTGACGTTGGAACAGCTGCCGGATTTGTAAGTGCTGCGATCGTCAGACTTATTACCCGTGTAAGTAATCGGCAATTTGGAGTCGAATTTGTATTTCGGATCAACCTGGACATTGATGGTGCTCGGCTTGGTGTAATCGCCGCGCATGTGCAGGCCGTTGGTATCCGATCCGTAATGACACTTCAGACAGTTAGTCCATGTCTGTGATGCTTTTGCGCTGGCAAGGACGTGTCCCGCAACATCATGAGCACCACCGCCACCTGTGTAGTTCTGCAGTCTGGCGCTGGAGTAGTTATCTATGTGGCCGTAACTTGCCAGCATCGTCTGGACCGGCGGATACCCGTGGCACCCGTCGCAACCACCCATCGGCTGGAAGGCATATACGGTTTTGTCGTTCTTATGCTGATGGCAGCCAAGACATCCGCTGGTGTAATGCTGCGGCGCACTGTAGTTGCTGAAAAACTTCGTCTTGGTATGGCACACCTGACAGAGGCCTGTGTACAGGTTGCCGACCTTGACAGTGCTGATCAGAGAAGTGGTGTTATTATAGGAAATATCACAGGTGATATTTTTCAGCACCACTCTATCCCAGGTGACGATCTTTGCCCTGATCATATTGCGATTGGTCGAACCATGGGGATCGTGACAGGTGTTACAGGCGCTGGGCTTACTGTTCACGTCAGCCGAAGTACCGATATAGTCGGTAATGTGGGTGTACATGTTGTTCTTGTTATCGGTGGGAACGGTCGTTGTATTGTTGTGACAAGCATTACATTCGTTATTGAGTGCACCTGTGTAGGCCGGCAAAAGCCTCGTATCATGTGCTGCCGGATCGATGTGCTTGGCATTGGCATCATGACAGGAGGTACAATTGTAATTCATGATCACTCCGGTGCTGCTGGAGTTCATGTTGTGCCCTTTGGTGGCGGCAAGAGATTTGTCGGGAGCCTGCAGACCATTGACGGTGGAAAGGGTGCCGGTATGACAGCTTTCGCAGGTGACACCGGTGCGGCCGGTGACCCAGGATGCGGAACCAAGCTGATTGGCATGGCAGGAAGCTGAACAGGTGCTGGAACTAACGTCAACCGTGGTACCGTTAAGGTGCTTAGTGGTGTAGTCGGGGCCGTGGCATTTATTACATGCATCCGGCACAGTAGGAAGTGTGGACAGTTGTGGACCATAGGGGACACTTGTGGAAAGGTGCGCCTGGTGAGCACCGCTGGTTCTGTCGGTAGTACCGTGACAAGACCCGCATTTACCGGTGCTGGGATCAGTCCATTTAGGCGTAGTGACAGGTGCATTGCCCGACCCATCGCTGTGGCAGTAGATTGAAGTACAGGTACCATCTGCATTAAAGGAGGAAGCACCACCGAGGGCGAACGGCAAGCTTACCGAGGCAAACTGAACCTGCTTGTTGCCATCCGCATGCTTGGTCTTGTCGGCGATGGCTGTGGAACCGCTGGCTGTTGCGGCGTGGCAGTTCTGGCAGACATAATTCTTAGCAAGATGAGCACCATGGGCATTGGTAGTCGGAGAGGCCTCATGACAGGAACCGCAAGTGGTTTTTTCTCCGAACCATTTAGGGGTTGCACGGTAGACAACTGAGTATTGTTTGAAGGCAGTCGTAGGCGCACCATTACTGTGACAGTAAACGGCAGAACAGGTGTTGGCAGTTGTGTTGTAGGTCGGCGTGGAACCAAGCTTGGCAGCAAGTGCAGCTACGTAGCCCGGCTGGACGAAGACATCCTGGTAGCCGCCGTTCTGATGGAGAGCCAGGGGAGCACTGGGATAATGGCACTCAAGACACTTGTAGTTCGTATAGCTGGCGTGGGTAGTATGGGCTGAAGTTGCCTCCTTCGCTGAGTCATAACCGGCAGCTGCAGTGGTTGCCGTCGGAGGCTGACCGTGACAATTCAGACAGGAAGCGTCGAAACTCCATCGGCTGTCGTGGCTGTGACAGCCATTGCATTGCGCAGCAGTTGCGTTGGCAATCGTGTGTGCTTCAGGATATTTATTGTCGCCAGGACCGCTTACTGGTACAACATGGCATGCTTGGCAAACTCCCGTTCCGTTCTGGTCTTTATAGAGCCTTTGTGCAGAAGTAGACTGGAAAAAAGTGGGCTTCGGGGTTGTGAGTTTCTTGTTGTCCTTCCATCCTGTTGCCGAGGACCAGTTCATATAGCGCTTGACCATGTAGACGTTCGGCACCATGGTGGCAGCGTCGGTGGCGAAGGGGTCATAATCCACGTGGCCGCTATGGCAATCGGTACAGCGGACACGCTGGTTGCCGCCGTTATGCTCGTGTTTGTTGGTGTGGCAGTTGGTACAGATATTGGGGCTGTCCAGGGTCGTGTAATTCTCGTACCGGTAGTCCGTTCTCAAGAGAAAGCCCTTGGACGGTTTCAGACCGTTTACCATGGCAGTGGAGAAGTTATCAAGGGTTTTGCTGTTGGAGTCGGCAAAGTGTGGATTATGGCAGGTAGTACAAACAACCTTTCCGTTGGCAAGCTTCATCTCCGATGTGGGGTTGGCGGAATTACTATTTGTCGGCACCGGAGCGAATTTCGATGGCTTGGCAGCCGCCTTGGCAGCATAGTCGATATTCACGGGATGAGAACCGAAAGCATGGCTTTGGCTGTTTCTCATGCGATGACAATCGAGACAGAGCTCGTCATTGGTCATGGACAGCTTGGTCAAATGTGGCAGAAACGGCTCATTATGCAACGAGTGACAACGGTTACAGCTAAGAGAGCCATTATTGGCAGTGATTTTATTCATGATGGAAGAAACAGGTGGAAGCGCACCTGCTGCTGGATTATTATCCGTGGCAGACCATTCGTGGGAACTGTGGGTATAAGAATCCTTTTCTGCACTCTCGATGGTCGTTCCGAAGGGATTGGCCATGTCACCTAAAAAGAATTGCTTGTTCGTGAGATAAGCGCCACCCGACTTATGGCAGACCAAACAAACATTGTTCCTGGCGCTGGTTGAACCGTCGGCACTGGCATGACATACTCCACACCGTCCACTAAGGAAAGAGTGTGACGGCGGCAGGTTCATCGCCCTTACTGCAGTCGCGGTTGTAATAACCATGATCAGTGTCAGCAGAGCATTTTTAATTGGTCGATTCATATTTACGCTCCTAAAAGCATTTATATACGTTGTCATCATTGCACGGTTCAGAGCTACCAGCTAAAAGTACTATCCTGTGCTTTCCTTTGAATGAGGATTGCGTCTATCAAGTCAATCTTGCCATTGGGATTGGCGGCGCCTTTCAACAGAGGACCGATATCTCCGTGGGCAAGTTCTGCTGCCGTAGGCTGTCTCACACCCATTGCCAGTTGCCTGGCAAGCTGTGCGTCGTTGGCATCGACAACTCCATTCTGATCAATATCGCCATCGGGCTTATTGTAGGTCAGACCGGTAATGACACTTATGTTGCCGGCCGCGTCGGTTGCCTTGATCTGGATAGTACCGGCGTTGTAGCTTGAGGTGGTCAGATCGGCACTCCATGATGTACCGTTGATTGTCACGGCAAAGGATTTAGCTCCGTCGGTAACCGATACGCTGGCAGAGGCCTCGACCGTACCGTTAATGTTCTTAGGATAGCCGGCGGCGCTCGGAACGAGTGTAAGACTGGGAGCTACCGTGTCATAATTGACGGACCGTGTCACGGAAGTGGCATTGCCTGCCGAATCGGTCGCAGTCACCGTGATCAGATTAGCCCCGGCCACAAGAGAAGCGCCGGTGTTGAAGGTAAAGGTTCCATTATTGACGGCGGGGGCAGGCGTAACCGGTGTTGCATTGATGGTAGCCACCAATGCAGGGTAACCGTCAGCATCACCGGAGATGGTTCCGGATACTTCAATATTCGGCAGATTGGTGGCGATATCATTTGCCGGTGCAGTGATTGCCAGAGCGGGTGCAGTGCTGTCAAGGGTGACGGTGCGTTTGAGGCTTGCTTCCTTGGCCCCTGAAGTTGCGGTGGCAACTAGGGTATTCTGGCCGCTCGTCAGGGTGATCGGCACGGACCAGCTACCGGCAGTGTTGGTGACGCCTGCAACGGCCACACCGTTATTAGTTACAGTAACGGTAGCATCTACTGGGGTTACCGAGCCACTCAGCGAGGCTGAAGCCGTTCTGGTAAAGGAATTGTCGGCTGGGGTGGCATCGATTGCCAGTACCGGTCTGGTAGCATCATAATTAATTGTCCTGGTATTGACAAAAGATGTCTTGCCCCCCAGGTCGGTCGCCTGGACGGTTATGGTATTGGCACCCGGCTGCAGGGTGACCGGTACACTGAAGGAAGCTGCCGGCAAGGGCGTGGAAACAACCGTCGCAGCACCGCTGTTAACTGTAACAGATACGGTGCTGGGGTTGGCATCCTGTACGTAGCCGGAGATATTCTGAGTCATGGTGCCGCTGCTGAAGCTGCCGTCGGGAAGTGCCGAAATATTCAGAAGGGGCGCTGTTGTGTCACTAATAATGGTAACGCCGGCAGAGGCAGTATTGTAGCCCGGCTTGGTAGCTGTAACAGTGAAGCTGTTTGCAGTGTTGTTTCTGAGAAGCGAAGTCCCGGTCCAAGTTGTACCTGCCCCTGTTATCGTAGCAACGCTATCTGTTTGTGTAGTGTTATTTCTGATCGTCACCGTGCATCCAGCCTCTACAGTACCTTCCAGTATAGCGCTAAGCTCACTGGTTACGGTATTGGCAGGGGTCGTTATGGTCAGGGAAGGCGCACTCATTGTGTAGACGACCGTCTTTACAGCTGACTTTTTAATCCCTTCCACATCGGTAGCAAGAGCCGTAATCTTGTTTGCACCCAAAGTCAGGCCGGTTATGACGGCACTCCAAGTTCTACCTGTACCATCATATGTAACAGCTCCTGCAACTGCACCAGTATCGGTCGAAAGTGTAACATCGGAAAGAGGGTAAGCAGGTGAGAGCGTTCCGCTAATGGAATATGTGGAAACATTGGTATTTTCAGGAGAAGGATTTATTGTGATTGCAAGAGGATCATTGGTTACAGGCACACCTCTGCCGTCAATATCGAGGATTTTAATACTGCTGTCGGCAGATACAACAAGAAGCCTGCCATATACTGAATCAAATTGCGCATCGGTGGGCAATAAAAACTGATAATCCTGAGCCCCGCTTAAAACTCCATAGGGATAGCCACCAACCGCATAGTACGTGCTTCCAGCCCCTATGAACGACAGATAAGTACCGGAGACAACAGTCACCGGATCGATAACCTGAATTCCACCTTTCCAGGTATCAACCACGTACAGTCGCTTCAGTTTGCCAAGCTGATCATATTCAAAGGCAAACCCCTGGACGGAGACGAAATTCATCGGAGCATCATTTAAGCCTTTACCTATAACATTGACAACTGGATAATTGGGGTCGGTTGCATCGAAAAACTGAATTCTGCCATTCGCAGTATCTGCAACGACAATACGTTTAGCATCTTTTTCATAGGCTATCCCTGACGGATTAAAGAATAATCCCCAAGCCCCCAAACCCGTTGAGTCAGACAAACCATAACCGCCAAAGGTCTTTTTAAGAGTCGCACCTGTTGAATCAAAAACATGCACCTTATTCAATGCACCATCAGTAACACAGATATCCCCGTTAAAACCATTGACTGCAACCCCGTTAGCCCTACCAATAACGCCTTCCCCTACGCGGGTAATTTCCGCACCGGTAACAGGATCCAGAATAGCAACGTACTTACCCTGGGTGACGATAATTTTGGGGCTGGCATCGTTGGTCAAAGCAACGCCAAGAGGTATGCCGGCAGTTTTAAAAGTTTTTAGCAGGCGGCCATAGAGATTGTACTTCAAGACCGCCTGATTCCTGGCATCGGTCACGTAAATATAATTTCCGGAGGGATGCAGCGCCATTCGCACAGGCGTCAACATGCCATCCCTTATAGGAGTCCTTGCAGAAATCCCGGGAGGAGCCACCGCTGCCGAGGAAATTGCCCCTGACAGTGAAATGACTGCGAGAAGCAGTGAGACGACAAGCACTGTTGTAAAGTTGCGCTTTGCGTGAATCATGTGAAAGCCTCCGTTTTTATTGGAGATATTCTAATCTAAATTTAAATCCAAGACATCTTGGAAAGATACCGTTCCCCATACGTTGCAACATCAGTGCCCGCACCTATGATTTTTATCGAGTTTAATGAAAGGTAAAGGAGGGATATGAGGATTAAGTGAAGGGCTTGAGCAAAGGACGCGAGGCTTCGTTTCGGAAGAAACGAAGCCTCAGCTTACGAGCGACGCCTTGAAGGGCAAGATTAGGACGAAGGTTATTTCATTTAAATCAGAAAATTTCTCAAACAGGCATTAATATAACTTATTTTAAAAAACCAAACTTTTTCATTCGATAACGAAAGGCATCGATGCCAAGGCTAAGTTTTTTGGCGGCTTTTGATTGGTTCCAGTCGGTCATCTCCAGCGATTGCCGGATCAGTTCCTTTTCCACCTCTTCGATATCGACTCCTTCTGGGGGGAGTTTGAAGGTGGAGACAGGGACTGAGGAGGCTGAGCTTTTGGCGATGATCTCCAGGGGCAGATTTTCGATGAGCAGAGTATCTTCCGTTCCGAGTATGATAGCCCGCTCGATAACATTTTTCAGCTCTCTGATATTGCCGGGCCAGCTATAGTCAAGGAGCATCTTCTCTGCCATGCTGGAAATGGATTTCACCGACTTGTTGAATTCCTTGCCGAAGGATTCCATAAAGTGATTAGCGAGCTGAATAATGTCTTCCTTCCGCTCACGCAGCGCCGGCAGGAAGATGGGAATTACCTGCAGCCGGTAATAGAGGTCGTTACGGAACGACTTCTCCTCGATGGCCTTGAGCAACTCCTTATTGGTGGCGGAAATAATCCGCACATCGACTGAAATAACCTTGGCGCCGCCGATACGCCTGAAGGTCCGGTCTTCGAGGAACCTGAGGAGCTTGGCCTGCATTCCCATCTCCATATCGCCGATCTCGTCGAGGAATACCGTCCCACCGTCGGCGAGCTCGAACAATCCTTTTTTTGCGGTCTTGGCATCGGTAAAAGCCCCTTTCTCGTGGCCAAAAAGCTCGCTTTCAAGAAGGGTCGCAGGGACAGCGGCGCAATTTATGGCGACAAATGGCTTCTCCGCCCTGCTCGACTGATAGTGGATCCACTTGGCAACAAGTTCCTTGCCGGTACCCGATTCACCCTGAACGAGAACTGTCGAGGCTTCGCTCTTGGCAACCTTCCCCATCATGTCCAGGACGTTTTTCATGTGCTTGCTGGTGCCGATAATCTTCGGGGGTCCCAGCTTCTTGTGCTCACTCCTCAGCTGCACCACTTCGCGACGCAGGTCTGAGGTCTCCAGGGCCTTCTTTATGACAATGGATAGCTCATCTAGGTTGAAAGGCTTATTGATGTAATCATAGGCCCCCATACGCATGGTATTCACGGCCGTCTCCAGCCCACCATGGGCCGTGAGCATGATGACGATTATGTCATCGTCGAATTCCTTGATCTTTTCCAGAACCTCCAAGCCCCCGATGCCGGGAAGTTGAATATCGAGAAGCACCAGTTCGGGCTGCTCCTCACGCACAAGGCGAAGGGCATCTTCGCCGTTTCCGGCAGTATAGACCTCATAACCCTGCTTTTTCAGGTTCTGCTCAAGGGACCAACGGATCAGATGTTCGTCGTCAACCACCAGTATTTTCGTTTTTCTCAAGGCAATTCCCCTTTTCGGAAGTATTCAAAAGCAGTCGTACTTTATATGGCAGCCGCCTCAACCAGATTTTCCGAGGTCGGCATAGGCAGCGCCGGCAAAGATACGGTAAATTCTGTCCCTTTGCCGTCCTTGCTGGAAACGGTCAGCGTTCCGTTATGCTGTGACACCAGCTTGTGGCAGATGGCCAGTCCCAGCCCCGTTCCCTGGGCTTTTGTCGTAAAGAACGGCGTAAATATCTTCTCCAGGATCTGGGGAGGAATCCCCTGCCCCGTATCCTTTACCATGATGAGAACCCGTTCGGGATCGGAATTCTCCAGAGCGGTGGTGATGGTCAGGGTGCCACCATCCTGCATTGCCTGCATGGCATTAAGGATTAAATTGAGCAGAACCTGCTGGATCTGCTTCGGGTCCACATAAACCGGAGGCAGGTCCTCCTGGAGCTCCAGCTTTTTCTCTATATCCCTGCTGCCCCGATGCTGGGATGCAAACTTGAGCGTCTTGCGAATGGTAGAGTTGATGTCGATGAAGGTCGGTTCCGGTTGAGCCGGCTTGCCGAAGAACAGCAGATCGTTGACCGTCTTATCGAGCCTGTTGATCTGCTCCAGCACCTCGTCGACAATGGATATGCGTGAATCGGAAGGGGCAAAATCCTCTTTTATGATGGTCATGGCCGAGGCGATGCCGGTCAGGGGATTCTTTATCTCATGGGCAATGCCGGAGGCCATTTCGCCGACGGAAGCCAAACGATCCGCCCGCTCCATCTGCTGGAAATGGTAATGCTCCAGTTCCTGCTTTGCCGTATCGAGGCGGTCCACCATGGAGTCGAAACTGATGATGAGTCGGCCGATCTCATCTTTACCGTCGGGTTTCATCCGTACGGACAGATCGCCCTGCTCGACCCGGGCCATATTTTCCGCCAGCAGATGGAGCGGCTTCTTGACGAATTTCAGCATGACCATGGCAATGGCAAGGGAGAGGAAGGATATGATGGCGATGGTGGAAAAAACGAACAGTTTCGACGCATCCATGATCCGCTTCCGTGTCTCCACCAAGGAATAGTTCACGTTGAGCAGGCCAATAATGCGGCTTTTGTGGCCGTGACAGACATGGCACTGTTCGTCGTTATAGATCGGCTTCAGCATGCCGAGGACTTCCCCATGTCCCTCCAGGAAGAAGACCCCCTCTTTCCGGTTGTTGATGAACAGCTGATAATCACGGTCATCGACCGCCTTACCGACTTCGCTCGGGCGGGAAGATTTGAGCACAACGCCGTGGGGATGGAAGATGCGAACAGCGAGCAGCTTCTGGTTCTGCCCCACCAGCTCCAGAATGGTCTGCACATCTTCGCTGTTGCCGATGCGCATGGAGTTGTAGGTACTGCGTTCGATGGTACTGAGCAGGAGTTCGCTGCTCTCCCTGGCGGCATCGATCAGCTGCATCTGCTCCCGCCTCAGGGTGACGAAGGTAAAGGTGCTGATGCCGAAAACGAGCAGCAGGATGGAGATGACTATAACCCGTGTGGTGAGACTCTTAAAGATCAATCAGACTCCCGTGCGGCAGTGGCGGAAGGTTTCGCTGATTACGGTGAAGGTTTTCCCGGTGGTGTGGGCAATCCGGTTATGGTTGTTTTTGTCCCACGTGGTGCCGGCACTTTGTTCCAGATAAATTGCCAGTCGCTATATTTCTTCTTCCCTTCGAAGTCAATGAAGTCTTTGGGGAAGTTGGCCTGTTTGATGGGCTCCTTCTCACTGGAGCTGGCTACGCCGACGATGCCCTGGTTGGCGTCCTTGATCGGGACCCAGTTCTCGCCGGTTATCGGGTCCGGATACAGTCTGCGAAGGTATCGAACATTCTGCAGGGATCGTGGATCCTTCAGCAGGTCTTTCAGGTCTCGCAAGGGGGTGGCCACATGCTGTCCCGGTCTCGGCTTATACCAGCGGATCATGGCATCCCTGTACTGGGTCCCGGCCCACAAAAGCTCTTCTTCCCGCTCCCGGTCCATGATCATCTTCCAGGACTGTCCCGCCACTCCCATCATGATCCCCATGATGACGACGATCATCAGGGCAGCAAGATAGGTGAATCCGGCAGTGGATTTGAGCGGGTGCAGGAACATTTATTTCCTCGCAAGCACGTCCTTTGCAGCTTCAACGAGATTTTCCGGCATGAGGTTGAAATATTTGAGCAGTTCATCCGCCTTGCCCGAGGTACCGAAGCGGTCGTTGATGCCGACCCTCTTCACGGGTGTGGGGCAGTTTTCGGCAAGCAGCTCGGCGACTGCCCCCCCCAGACCGCCGATTATGGAATGCTCCTCGGCGGTGACGATGGCCCCCGTTTCCTTTGCTGCCTTGATAACAATCTCCCCATCCAGGGGCTTGATGGTGCCGATGTGGACGACACGGGCCGATATGCCCTCGCTTTTCAGTTGTTCGGCAGCGGCAAGGGCCTGGGCGGTCATGAGACCGGTGGTGATGAAGGTCATATCGGTCCCCTTGGCAAGCTCAGAGCCTTTGCCGATCTGGAAGACATGGTCCTCAGGGAAGACGGTCGGCACCTTGTTGCGGCCGAGCCTGATGTAGAACGGCCCCTTCGCAGCGGCTGCAGCCCTGATCGCCCCTTTGGTCTCGACGCCGTCGGCAGGAACGATAACGGTCATGTTGGGAATGGCGCGCATGATGGCAATATCCTCCACCGACTGGTGGGAACCGCCATCCTCACCTACCGTAACCCCGCCGTGGGTGGCAACGACCTTGACATTGGCTTTCGGATAGGCGGCCGACTGGCGAATCTGTTCCCAGCCGCGCCCCGCAGCGAAAATGGCGAAGGTGGAAAGAAAAGGTATTTTCCCCACAGCGGCCAGACCTGCTGCAGTACCGATCATGTTCGCCTCGGCAATGCCCATATTGAAAAAACGCTCGGGAAATTTCTTTGCAAACACCCCGGTCTTGGTGGAGCCGGAAAGATCAGCATCCAGCGCGACGATATCTATATTCTCCTCGCCCAGTTCCGCAAGGGCCTCCCCATATGCGTCCCTGGTGGCAATCATTTTACTCATTTATCCAATCCCTTCTTATTATAGGTTTTTATTCGCAGAAGCAGCCGAGACACTCCAGTGCCCGCGGCAGCTCCTCGTCACTGGGAGGAACGCCATGGTAGGAGGCTTTGTTCTCGAAGAAGGATACACCTTTTCCCTTCACCGTCCTGGCGACGATCATCGTCGGTTTCCCCTTGACCGTTTCGGCGGCATCGAGGGCGCCGATGATGGCCCCCATGTCATGGCCGTCGATATCCAGGACGTTCCAGCCGAAGGCCCGGAACTTATCGGTGATGGGGGCGACATTCATGACCCGGCTCACCTCGCCGTCGATTTGCAGGTTGTTGGCGTCGACCATGGCACAGAGGTTGTCCAACTGGTAATGGGCGCTAGCCATGGCCGCTTCCCATACCTGCCCCTCCTGAAGTTCGCCATCTCCGAGTATGGCATAAACCCTGCTGTCTTTGCCGTCAGTCTTGAGGCCGAGGGCCATGCCGTTGGCCATGGAAAGCCCCTGTCCAAGGGAGCCGGTGCAGACATCCACGCCGGGAGTTCCTTTGCAGTCCGGGTGGCCCTGGAGGTGGCTGCCGAGACGGCGCAACATCATCATGTCCTCTTTGGGAAAATAGCCTGCTTCAGCGAGAGCCGCATAGAGTGCAGGTGCAGCATGCCCTTTGCTGAGGACGAACCGATCCCGTTCCGGCCATGCAGGGTCGGCGGGGTTGTGGCGCATTTTGTGAAAATAAAGGGCGGTGACCATGTCGGTGGCGGACAGTGAGCCGCCGGTATGACCGGACTGTGATTTGTGCAGGGCCCTGACTATGGAGATGCGAAGTTGCCGGGCCTTTTCCTCCAGTTGCGTTATGCGATCGTTCACGTGAAGCTCTTCCTTTCAGACGATGAGTTAGTCGTCGTCGGTAATGAGATAATCAAGGATGATCTCATCGAGACTTTGGCTTGCCTGGCCGTTTTCAGCAGGCTTTGCTGTTGTATCTTTTGCGGGAGACGGGAGAGGCGCGACATTTTCTCCCGGCTGATTGAAGATGCGCTGATCAAATTCCGCCGCCTTCAGCCGGCGCATCATATCCTTGTGCTGCTCCTTCATCAGGTCTTCGACGACCTGTTCCAGGTTGTCAACCTTGATGATGTCCGCATAACTTGTCTTGATCGAGGCGAGAATAGTACCGCCCCGGTAAAGGAGCGTGATGATGTGGGGATTGGCTATGCCGCTGTCCTCTGTCTGGACATGGAATATTTCCCCCTTGTACCTGATGTTGTGATTGAATCCGCCTACCATTATGTGTTTCTCCGCCAAATGACGTACAAGTTGTCAACCTACCATAGGCAACCGAGAGTTGCAACAAGTAAAACAGCGAATATCTCAATGGGTTATGGTTGGGTAAGGACCTCAGTTTCCATTGTTTTTGCCGAGAAGGACCTTGATTTTCGATACCGCTTCCATGGCATCCTTGGCATAGAGATCGGCACCGATTTCGGTGGCGTAATCCTGGGTCAGAACAGCCCCACCCACCATGGTAAACGTCTTGACCCCGGCCTCCCGCAACAGGCTCACCACATTCTCCATCTCGGCCATAGTCGTCGTCATCAGGGCCGAAAGACCGACGGCATCCACATTGCGGGCCTTGGCTTCGGCAACAATTTTCGCCGCCGGGACGTTTTTGCCGAGATCGATCACCTCGAAGCCGTGATTTTCAAGGAGGGTGCAGACGATGTTCTTGCCGATGTCGTGGATGTCCCCCTCCACCGTGGCCATTAGTATCCTGCCGAGGCTTGCCAGGTTCATTCCCTGCATTTCCTGCTTCAGCCGGGCAAAGGCGGTCTTCATGGTCTCCGCCGAAAGCATCACCTGGGGCAGATAGACGATATTCTTCTCGAAACGGCGTCCCACCTCTTCCAATCCCGGCAGAAGTCCTTCGTTGCTGATCTCCAGCGGGCTCAATCCCTGAGCCAAGGCGGCTTCCACATGGGCGACGATATTCTCCCCGTCGCCGTCAATGACCGCCTTGGCCAGGATGCCCCGGATATCCAGAGGAGCCTGCTCCGCCGGCGCACCCGGCTGAACAGCGACCGTCCCCTTATAGGCATCGATGTAGGCGGCAGCGTTGGCATCACGGTTGAGCAGGACCATGACCGAGCGCCAGACATCCATCATCGCCTGCTCCTTGGGATTGATGATCGCCGCATCGAGTCCGGCCTCCATGGCCATGGCGAAAAAGGCCGAGGAAATGAGCGGGCGGCACGGCAGTCCAAAGGAGATGTTACTGACACCAAGTACCGTGTTGAGTTGCAACTCCCCCTTGACCCGGCGGATGGCCGAGAGTGTTTCCATGGCCCGCTTCTGCTCGGCACTGACCGCCAGGGTCAGGCAGTCGATAACCACGTCGTTTCTCCTGATCCCCAGGGAAACGGCTCTCTCTGCTATTGTGGCGGCAATGGCAGTGCGGGCCTCGGCAGTCTCGGGTATGCCGCTCTCGTCCAGGGTAAGGCCGATGACGGCGGCGCCGTATTTCTTTGCCAGCGGCAGGATGCGGCGCAGGCTCTTTTCCTCGCCGTTGACGGAATTGATCAGCACCTTGCCGTCGGCCGACTTGAGCCCTCGCTCCAAAGCCTCTGGGTTAGAGGAATCCAGGACCAACGGCACAGAGGCAGCCCCGGCGGCGCAGAACACCGCCTGTTCCATGGCAGCCGGCTCATCGATTCCTGGGGCACCCACATTCACATCGAGGAGTGTCGCCCCGGCGGCAATCTGTTCCATTGCTTCCCGCCGGATATAGGAAACCTTCCCCTCCCGCAGCTCGGCAGCAAAGGCTTTCTTGCCGGTAGGATTGATCCGCTCGCCGATGATGGCCACCGGCCGGCCGCCACCAATGGCCCCGCAACCGCCACGACCGGAGAGCCACGTTGTCCCGTCGGTGAAAGCAAACTGCGGCAAGGTCTGATCCTTGCCCGCCAAGGCATCCTTGATGGCCCGGATGTGTGCAGGGGTGGTACCGCAGCAGCCACCGATGATCCGCACGCCCAGTGCGAGCATCCTTTCATGGTAGACGGTCATCTCGTCGGGGGTGGCAGGGAATACGGTATTGCCATCCTTCAGCACCGGCAAACCTGCATTGGCCTGGGAAATAAGGGGAAGGGTGGAGACGCGGCGCATGGCGGAGAGGATATCGTAAATCCCCTCAACTCCCAAGCCGCAGTTTGAGCCTATGATGTCAGCGCCGACCGCCTCAAGGGTGATGGCGGCAGCCTCAGGAGGCGTGCCGAGCACAGTGCGTCCCTTGTCGTCGAAGGTAAGCATGGCTATGATGGGGATTTCCGCAGAAATTTCCCGGATGGCAATGATGGCAGCACGGATCTCCTTGATATCCAGAAAGGTTTCCAGGGTGATGAGATCGGCACCGGCACCGACGAGAGCCTCAGCCTGCTCGCGGAACTGGGCTGCCATCTGGTCAAAGGTCAGGTCTCCCACCGGCTCCACGAATTTCCCGGTAGGCCCCATGGAAGCTGCCACATAGGCCCGCTTCCCCGCCACACCGCGGGCAATTTCCACCGCTCTGGCATTGATCTCTGCAAGCCGCCCTTCAAGGCCGTAATGGGAGAGCTTTTCCCGGCTGCCACCGAAGGTATTGGTAACGATAATATCGGCGCCTGCATCCAAATATTGCCGGTGCACCTCTGCCACAGTCCCCGGCAGGGTCAGGATCAACTCCTCAGGAGACTGCCCCGGCTTAAGCCCACGCTGCTGGAGCATGGTCCCCATGGCGCCATCCAGCACCAGCACCCGCTCTTTGATGGCCTGCAGGAAAGGTTGTTTCATTGGTACCCCTCGCAAAGGTAATGTAGTGGCAATCAGCAGAAGGCCAGCCCCGGAATTTACCGCTTTTCCAGGTTAAAGTCAGGAACGAGCGCTTGGCGCAGGTCCAGATGCCCCTTGATGGTGGTGACCGGTTGTCCTTCCTTGAGAAAAAGAACTTTTTTTACCTGGGGGAAATTGACGGCAATGGTATCGACAACTGCGTACACCGCCGTCATTTCGGCTGCACTCCCGGAAGGGAGATCGTCGTATAGTTCCCTGCCGAAATCGACAACTGCCTCGTCTACCTGCAGGGTGACGCTCCTGACCTGGGTGCTGTCGGGCACGACCGGGCCGTAATCCCCCACCGGGCCGCTGGCCAACTCGTCGATGATTGCCTCGATGGATTCGGCAGGGCTGGCTCCGGCCTCTATTTCCCGCCCTTCGCGAACGAGATTGCCGTTTTCATCGGCAAAAAACAAGGTGACCATCATGGTCCCGGCCTGCTCCATGGGGGGGGAGATCCTGGGAGTGGTGCTGATGCGGTATTTCTTCACCACCAGGGCACCAACGATTGCGGCGAAGACAAGAAAGGCAATGACGATGAACCGCATCCCCCTGCGGGGCTGTCTATTTTTCTTCACCGGGTTGCTCCTCTTCACGGGTTTCATCGTCCAGGTTCACCTGGTACACATCTCCCAGGCGCTCGCCGAGAAAGCGGTTACCGACCCGGATAAATCCGGCCGGAACGTCGGTAACAAAGAAGTGGTGGTTTCCCTTTTCCGACGACGGGCGCAGCAGCGATTTTTTGCCAAGAATTTCCGCCACGGTGAAGGCGGTTTCCTCGGCTGAGTCCACCAGGGTCACCCCATCCCCCATGACCTCGGCGATGATCCCCTTGAGGATGGGATAATGGGTGCAGCCCAGGACCAGGGTATCGACCGCCTCTTCCTTGAGCCCCTTGAGATAGGCCTGTGCCGTCAGCCTGGCGACCTCGTTGTCGATCCACCCTTCCTCAGCCAGGGGGACGAACAGCGGGCAGGCCCGGGTCACCACCTCGATCTCCGGATTGATGCGTTTGATGGCCTTGGCATAGGCACTGCTCTTGATCGTACCTGCCGTGCCGATGACCCCCACCTTGCCGCTGCGGGTAACTGCGGCGGCCCGCCGGGCGCCCGGCTCGATAACACCGACGATGGGAATGGAGAATTCCTTTTTCAAGGCCGCCAGGGAAACAGCAGAGGCGGTATTGCAGGCAACCACCAGCATCTTGATGTCCCGACTGACCAGAAACGAGGTGATCTGCCGCGAGTAGCGGGTAACCGTTTCAGGGGACTTGGTTCCGTAAGGCACGCGCGCCGTATCCCCAAGATAGATAGTATCTTCCTGGGGCAGAACCTTAATGATCTCCTTGAGGACCGTCAGCCCCCCAACCCCGGAATCAAATATGCCGATAGCTTTCCAAGCCACACTCTCTCCCAA
Organism: Geotalea sp. SG265; assembly: GCF_022808985.1. Lineage (GTDB taxonomy): Bacteria > Desulfobacterota > Desulfuromonadia > Geobacterales > Geobacteraceae > Geotalea. Next base: position 318,658 of record NZ_JAKZFT010000002.1, read on the forward strand.
AACCGCAGTTGACGTGAATTGAAACGTTTAATAGTATTTTAGCCTACCCCCGTTGTCAAGGCATTTGCTCCACTTTATGAATACAATAAATCTTTAATTTCTCAGGAAAATCTGCTATGTATCCTCAGTAATCTTCGCAAGGTTGGAGACCATATGGAAAAACAGGAACTGATCGAGAAAACCGTCGAGACCCTCAGCCCTTTCGAAACGGGCAACATCGTTCATTTCATGCAGAACTTGACCATGAAGAGCGCCATGGAAAATCCATGGATCATCGGCTTTTTCCTCATCCTAGCCTTTTATGCGGTGGTCAAGCGGTCCAAGTTCGTCCTCGCCTCCCTCTTTGCCGCCATCTCCATCATGCTCTTGATACGTTTCACTCTCCCCGCCGACGGCGGCAACGAGCTCACCCTCAGTTCCACGCTCCCCTTCGCCTTCGGCGGTCTGGCCATCGGCGCAGCTCTGATTTACTTCATTTTCATCAAGACGGAGTAGCCTGTCCTTGTCCCGAGTCGGCTTTACCTCAACCATACCCGTCGAGATCCTGGTGGCGGCCGGAAAGACGCCGGTGGATCTCAACAACATCTTCATTACCAGCGAGCGGAGCGCACAGCTCATAGAGGAAGCCGAAGTTGCCGGCTTCCCCCGTAATGTCTGCGGCTGGATCAAGGGGATTTACGCCACCGTCCTGGAAAGCGGCATCGACGAAATGATCGCCGTAACGGAAGGGGATTGCAGCTACACCAAGGCACTCATGGAGATCCTTTCCATGGGAGGCATCACCGTCGTCCCCTTCGCCTATCCCATGGACCGTAATCCGCAAACCCTCAAGGCGGAGATGGAAAAGCTCATGGCCCACTTCGGAGTGGACTGGAAGGAAGTGGACCGGGCCAAGGCACGCCTGGATGCCATTCGCCGGAAGGTTGCGGAAATAGACCGCCTCACCTGGCAGGAGAACAAGGTCGCCGGCGAGGAAAACCACTATTTCCAGGTCTGTACCTCCGATTTCAACAGCGATCCCGCAACCTTCGAACAGGAGGTGGATGCCTTTCTGGCAGAGGCGGCAGCACGCCCAGTCTTCGGCAGGCAGATCAGGCTCGCTTACCTGGGGGTGCCGCCGATCCTCAGCGAGCTTTACCCGTTCCTGGAAAGCCTTGGCGCCCGGGTTATCTTCAACGAAACCCAGCGCCAATTCTCCATGCCTTACGACACCGCTGATCTGGTCGAGCAGTACCGGCGCTATACCTACCCCTACGACATCTTTCACCGCATCACCGACATCGAGTTGGAGATCGCCCGGCGGCGCATCGACGGTATCATCCACTACGTCCAGTCCTTCTGCTTTCGACAGATCGAGGACATGGTCATCCGCAGGAAGCTCCACCTGCCCATCCTGACCCTGGAAGGGGACAAGCCGGCACGGCTGGATGCCAGGACCAGGATCAGGCTGGAGGGATTCGTGGAAATGCTTGCCGACAAACAGGCCATGGCGGAGGATTGATGGAGAGCGGCAGCAGCAGAATCGGCATCGACCTGGGGAGCAGAAAGGCCAAATTCGCCCTGCTCGTCGGTAACAATATCGCCAAACTGGCCGACCGGGACACGGTAACCTTCTACAAGCGCTTCGGCAGGATGGAGGGGGGGGAACTCCTCCTGGATCTGGCGGGAAGCGAGCTTTTTTCGCCGGAGGAATTGTCGGTGTCTGCAGTGACAGTTACGGGCTATGGCCGCAACACCCTGTCCCTGCGGGGAGCCAGAGTCATCTCCGAGATCAGGGCTCATGTTGCCGGCGCCATCAAGCAGACCGGCCTGAAAAACTTCACCATGCTCGACATGGGGGGGCAGGACACCAAGGTCGCCCTCATCACCAGCGGCAAGCTCGCCGATTTCGTCATGAATGACAAGTGCGCCGCCAGCAGCGGCCGTTACCTGGAAAATATGGCCGCCATCCTGGAGGTAAGCCTTGAGGAGCTCTCATCCCACTGGGAAGAACCGGTACCGCTGGATGCCACCTGCGGCATCTTCGGCGAATCGGAGCTGATCGGCCAGATCCTGCGCGGCTTCCCCGTGGAGCGGCTCTGCGCCGGGGTCAACCAGACACTGGTCAAACGAGTCATGCCCATGCTCAACAGGTTTCCCTCCGAGAACCTGGTGCTGACGGGAGGGGTCGCTCTGAACCGAGCCCTGGTGAAACTGCTGGAAAAGGAGATAGGCAGAAACATCATCGTCCCCCCCCACCCCCAGCACAACGGCGCCATCGGCTGTGCCACCATTTAACCATGGAGAACAACAAATGAAAATCGGCAAAAAAGACTGGCTGTTCATCGCCCTGATCGGCATCGTCCTCATCATCTTCTTCGCCATTTCCGGCAAAGAGAAGACGAAGAAGGTCCCCCTGGACGACAAGCACAAACCCTTTTACGAGATTGTCGCCAAGACCGGCAGCAAAATGGAGGCCGACAAGGGTTGTCCCACCTGCCACAACGAGCAGGGAGGTATTCCCTTTCCGCCGAAGCATCCGGTCAAGCCCAAGGACGGCCCCATGCGCTGCCTGTTCTGCCACAAGCTGCAGCAGACCGGCAAGTGACCACCCTCAACCTGACGGAGGAGCTGGAACGGCTCATCGGGCACATCGTCCGGGAGGTGCCGGAACTTGGCCACATCGACACGCGCCAGCTCCTCGTCTGCATCTCGACCACCCGTAACGGTGGCATCCACGGCACCTATGCCAAGATCCATCCCCTGCGCTTCGCGGAAGGCGCCCGCACCACCACCGCCCGGCGCGGCAGGCGCACCTATACCTGCACCATGCCCCAGGTGGAGCACCGCGGCGCCGAAATCCTCTACATCATCTACTTTCTAGTCCCGCGCTTTCTCAATCTCCCCCAACGGGAGAAGCTCATTACCGTCTTCCACGAGCTCTATCACGTCTCTCCACGGTTCAACGGCGATCTCCGCCGCTTTCCAGGCCGAAACTATGCCCACGGCAGCTCGACGAAAAGATACAACGCCCTCATGGCAAACCTGGTGGACCGCTACCTTCTGGGATTGGAGGACAGATCGCACCTGGCATTCCTGGACGGAACGATGGACGACCTGCGCCTGCGCCACGCATCCATAGTCGGTCGTAAATTTGCGGCCCCCCGCCTTATTGTCGAACCTTCCTGAACGGCACCAGGGGCTAAACCTTCACCAGGCGCACCTGCGTATCATAGAAGGAGACGCTCCCCCCTACCTTGTCAAGCATGCAGGTGTTCTTCAGGTGCGGATCGAGCCACATGGACGCATTGGCATTGACCCCGCCGGCGCGGCGCGGATCCCCCTTGATTAGTATGCCGTCAATGACCATATCTGTGGCACCGGTCGCCCAGAGGCCGTGACCATGGCTGAAGGTGACGACGCCGGGGCGAATTCCCTCGCTCAGCTGTACCCGCCCGACAATCGGCTTCTTCACGCCATTGCCCAGATCCCACTCCCCCCGCGGGTTGCTGGCTGAGACCACCTTGACCCGCTCGCCGTTTTTCAAACCCAGCCTCCTGCCGTCAGCCGCATTGACAACCAATGTATTTTCAGGCACCAGCTCGCTGAGGTACTGATTGCTGATGGTGCGGCTATTGGTCATCCTGACGTCCTTCTGGCTGATGAGTTGGAGGTGATACCCTTTGGCCAGCGCCGCCGGTTTCCGGTCCAGGGTGTCAGCTACGGGATGATAGCCTGGAAGACCATGGAAGCTCTTGCCGGTAAAGGCATCCTTCACCAGGGCCGTCTTTTCTTGGTAGAGGTTGATGAGCCGGCCGTAGCGGTTCGCCGCATAATCGCCGTCATAGGCTGCCTCGGGAGGATCGAAGCGCCCCCCCCGGTTGAGGATGTGAATGGCTTTGCTCAACTGGATGGTTTCCAGGTCCCCCGCCTGTTCGATCCTCATGACGCTTCTGGGGAGATGCCGATGGCCATCGAAGAAGAGGCCCACCTCCTCGTGTCCCGCATCGGCCACCGGCTCCCTGCCGTCGTAGGCAAGGTTGGCGACAAGCCGCCAGTAAAACTGCTCCGGAGTTTTCAGGTCCAGACCCGGTCCGAAGCCCTCCGTGCCAAAGCCGGACAATCCCAGTTTTTCCGCCAGGGCCAGCCAGAGGGTTTCAAAGGAGATAGGCTGGTCCTCACCGAATACCTTCACCACCTCGTTGGGGGAGACGATCAGCGGATGCCGGACCGGCTGCACCTTGAGCGGCATATTGGGATGGGAACCCTGGAATTCCCACCGCTCCAGAAAATGGAGATCCGGGAAGACATAATCGGCGTACATGCTGGTGCTGCCGATTGTTATATCGCTGGCAAAGTAGAGGGGCACCCGTTCCAGGTCGGTGAGAGCGGCAATGCCTTTGTCCCCGGCGGGAAGGGCATAGGACGGGCTTCCCATGTATGAGAAAAGTGCCTTTATGGGATATGGGTAGGCCTCGGCAATGGAGGGGAGTATCTCCTGGTAGACATCGGCGGAAAGGGGCCACCAGTTGCGTTTGGCCGGATACCCGGCAAAGAGGGTCGATTCCTCGTAAGTCGCACCGTGGCGGATGACGGAAAGGCCGAAGGGTGTGCCGGTGTGCGGGGTATGTTTCTTCAGGCTGTAAGGCTGACGGTCGTTGCTGCTGCCGTCATAGTTGAAAGTCGAAGGGGCGATCATGCCCCCCTTCCAGTCGAAATTGCCAACGAGCAGGTTCAGGTTCATCAGTGCGGACGCAGCATAAAAGCCGTTGGTGTGCTGCACGGCGCCGCGATGGATTTCGACGCAGGCCTTCTTGCCGTGGGAGGTGAATTCCCGCGCCACCGCCTCGATCACCCCCGGCTCAATGCCGCAAATGGCCGCATATTCCGCCAATGTTCTTTTCCGCGATTCCTCCAGCATGAGCTGCAGCGAGCTCTTCACCCGCACCGGGCCGTGTTCCCCCTTGAGCACCATATCGACGAACAGCTCTCCCCTGACCCGCAGCCTTGTATCGTTGGGATCGAAGGCAACAGGCTCCCCGTCCCGCAGGGCCACCAGGTACTCGAAATCGTATTGCTTGCCGTCCCTGCCTGCCCGCACCTCCTTGGGCTTCAGCCCGATTTCGGAAGCCCGGAGAAAGGCACCGGGTCTGCCGTCAGCATCGATCTTCACCAGCCAGGAGGCGTTGCTCCAGGTCGGCTCCTGATCCTTGGTGGCGCCTGCTTTGTTGGCATTGGCCAGGTAGGTGGCGTCGAAGCGTTTGTTCTCAAGGATCCAGCGGGTCATCCCCATGGCAAAGGCAGCGTCAGTTCCCGGCTTGATCGGCACCCACCGCTGGGCCTTGGCGGCAAGCCGGGTGAAGCGCGGATCGACGACCGTCACCTTCAGCTTGCCCGTCGCCAGCCGTTCGGTCATGCGCGGCGTACGGTTGGGAGGACCGAAGTTGGCTTCGAAGAGGTTGGCGCCGACGAAGAGGATATACTCGGCATATTCCTGGTCCGCCTGCCAATAAAAGGTCCGGCCATCCGCGAAGCCGTTGCCCGCGTACTGCTCGCTCATGGCCTTGCAGGCAAAGGCGAGAGAGCCCTGGCAGACGGTGGTATTCCCATGGGTATTGACCGTGCCGAAGGCATCGGTGAAACGCCGGGCAAAGTCGCTCCGCCCCCCCTTGATCCGCCCCCAGCAATGGATGAACTGGTTGTTCTTCGGCCCGAAATCGGGATGATTCGGATCGATGAGCAGGTGCAGGTCGGCGGCGTGCTTGAGCTTAAATTCGGCCACCGTCATTTTCTTGCTGCGAATAAGGGTCACATCATCCGCCATCTCCCGGAAGAGCTGCGGATCCCGCATGGCATACAGCTCTTTGAGGCCTGTCACCTGCCGCTTTTCTTCCCCCGGCACATGATGGAAAAGCTGCCCGCCATTGACGATCTCATCGATGGCTTGCTGAAAGGGGACGGAAATCCATTTGCCTTCCCCCCGCTTCCCCGCCCGCTTCAGGACTTTGCGGATCCGGTAGGGATCATAGGCCCCCTGGTGGGCCGATTGCCCTTTTGCACAGATGGCACCATCCACCTTGGGCGTCTTGAAAGGGGATGCAGCCATGGAGAGATGTGGATGGAGGGTAAATGGGCTGTAAGGGTTACCGTCGATCTTGGCAATGACGCCGTCGATGATCTTCACCTTCAGTCCACAGCCGGTATTGCAGTTCAAGCAGGCGGTATGGAGATTTCGGTCCACCCGCAGCAACTCGTAGGCCTCCATCTCCGTCAGTTCCGCCGCCTCGACCCGTGCCAGGACTCCATGGATGAATTCCAGTTGGGAGGCAACCAGTGCGGTACAACCGGCCATGGCACTGGTCTTGAGAAACCTCCTGCGGCTCATGCCCGGGCGCAGGTCCCTCTCTTCCCGGTCAGCCATGGATCACCTCCAGCTTTTCATCGGCTATGTAGTAAACCCGCGGCTCCGTGCCGAGTTTCTTCTTCAGCACCTGGACCTTGTGCCCTTTCTTCACCTGGGCAATGAGGCTTCCGGGATCGCTCTCGTCGCCGAAATAGCCTGCCCTGCCGATGCAGGTGGTGATGCACTGGGGAAGCATGCCGTTGGCCAGGCGGTGGATGCAGAAGTGGCACTTGCGCGCTTTGCCCACTGGGAGTCCCTTATCCTTACGCTCCAGTCTTCTGCCGTATTCGAAGGCGGAGAGCGCTTCGTAGCCCTGCAGCTGCGGTGTCCCCACCGTATGGAATGAGCCGTCGTCCATGGTCCTGGCCTGGTAGGGGCAAGCGGTAACACATTTGCCGCAACCGATGCACCTGGCATAGTTGATGGGTACAATGCCGCTGCCGATGCCCTTGCTCTCCTTCCAGGTGGCGCCGTCCGGGCCTTTAACCGGGCAGGCCCCGACGCAGGGTGGCCGGTCGCACTGCATGCAGGGTCGGGGCAGCCAGCTCCGCTTTACCCTGGGGAATTTCCCCCGCTCGTACTCGTAAACAGGCCGGTAATAGAGCTTCGGCGGCAGCTTGTTTTCCGAAACGCAGCCAATGGTGCAGGCATGGCAGCCGACACATTTGCGCGTATCGATGAGCATGGCCCAGCGGCGGTCCTCAGCCCGTTTCTGCAGGGCGCGCTCCAGGTCCTCCTGCATAACTATCAGGATGTCTTTCTCCATAACACCACCCGGTTCGGTCATCTCCGCCGCACCTTTCCCCGTGCCGACAAGAGATGAGCCATGGAAATGGCTACAGCGGAAAAAGTACCATGAACAGCGGCAGACTGCAATTGACAGTTGGCATTGGCGTGGGTTATAAGGCTGCTATGAAAAGAACCCTTCTGATCCTGTTGGCAGTCGCCATTTTGGCCCTCATGCTCCCGGCCGCCGCCTTCTGCACCGAGGAATATGCGCAGAAAACGGGCCGGGCCTGCTCCGCCTGCCACGTAAGCAGCTCGGGTGGGGGAGAACTGACCCCGGCAGGGAAGGAGTATGCGGCAACCTTAAGCGACTGGAGACAGTCCCCACCGTCGAGCTTGCGCCTGCTCAGGTTTGGCGCCGGGTATCTCCACATCCTGACTGCCTTCCTCTGGTTCGGCACCATCCTCTATGTCCACCTGGTGCTCAAACCCGCCTACGCCGCCAACGGTTTGCCACGGGGGGAAATGCTCGTCGGGCTCGTCTCCATGCTGGTCATGGGGCTCACCGGCGCATTTCTCACGGTCTTCCGCTTCTCATCCCTCGCCGACCTCTTCCAGAGCCGTTTCGGGATTCTCCTGTCCGTAAAGATCGGACTGTTTCTCATCATGGTCATCTCGGCGCTATTCGTGGTGCTGGTCATCGGTCCCAGACTGCGGCAGAAGAAAAAGGGGGGCAAAGGGAGCATCAAGCCGGAAATGACAACGGCGGACCTGGATGACTGCAACGGCAAGGAAGGCATGCCTGCCTGCTTCGGATACAACGGGAGGGTCTATGACGTTACGGCGAGCAGGCTCTGGAAGGACGGCGACCACATGCGCCGCCATGCCGCCGGCACCAACCTCACGGAGGCGCTGAAGCTGGCCCCCCACGGGGAAGACAAGGTACTCGCCATGCCGGTCGTCGCCACGCTGGTGCCGGGGGAAACTAAACAAGGACGCCCGCTCCACGAAATGGTCTTTTACTTCATGGCCTACATGAATCTCACCATCGTCTTCTGCATCATTCTGATCCTGGCCGCCTGGCGCTGGAGCTGGTAAGGTACAAAAAAGGCGGAGCATTTGATTGCCCCGCCTTTTCTTTCCAGTTTGTCATTAGTTCTATTATTTGTTCTTCTCCCGCCTGAGGTTTTCCGCATCCTCCTTGATGCGTGTCGCCGCCTCCTTCACCTTGGCCCACCCATACCAGTGCATGTAGTCGGGGTTGGCGTGGAAAGCGCCCTGGAACGCCCGCTGCCGGTATTCGAGGAAGATCAGGTACAGTTCCTGTTCGGCTGCTGTTTTTGCCTCGTAGAACTGTAAAAGATCGGGGGCGTATTTCCAATCGGCAGGCTTTTTCAAAATCCCATCATCGTAGAGAGCTTTGACGGTGCGGATGGAATCGGCAAAGATCCGGTCGGTTTCACGAATGATGTCGTCTCCCGCCTTCAAGTTCGTCTCCGCATAGCTGCGGGAATGGCAGCTGGAGCAGGTATGGATCATCTTGTTCCGTTCCCTGTCGAAGCTCTCCTTGTCCAACCGGGCCACCTTGGCCCCTTTCACCGCATCGAACCGTTCCGTCGGGTTCCCCTTTTCATCCAGGACGCCGATCGCCTTGAGGATGGTGATGCGATCTTCCAACCATGCCTTGTCATCTTCCGGCATGCGCAGGGCGAGGAATCCCCAGGCGGTCATGACCCCATGGTTGCCGTCATGCATGTGGCAGGTCTGGCAGGTGGGCGCCCGGCCGCTGGTCGGCTCCAGTTCCCAGATGGTGCCATGCTTGGAGGTCTGCCACATTTCCCATTGGGGATGATCAAAGCCCATGTGACAGGTCCGACAGGCCCGCGGATCTCGTGCCTCCTTCACCGAAAAACTGTGCCGCGTATGGCATGAATCGCAGGCGCCGCTGCCATAGCGGGTCAGCTCGGATGCTGCCTTCTCACCGATCTTATGGCACGCTGAGCACCCTTTCAGCCCCCCGCCGCCAACCCCCGGAGGTTGGTGGTTCAGCATCGGCATCGCCTTCATCGCAGCCCAGGCCAGGGCGTGTTTCCCTTCCCGGTACTGCTGAACTCTACCGGCATGGCACCTTCCGCAGGTCTCCGGGGTGGGCAGTTTTGCTTTGGCCACATCCGCTTCTGATGTGTGTTCGGAGCCATGGCAGTCCGAACAATCCAGAGCTTTCCCCATCTTTCCGGCAAGGAACTGGCTGACGATCCCGGCAGAAACCTTTTCATGGCAGCTGATGCACTGGGATTTGCCCTTCTTCTGTCCCGTCCCCCCTGGCGATGCAGCAAGCCCGTTGGCAGATAGGGCGATGAAGAGGCCGAACAGACCGACCGCAATCGAAATAAAATGATAGCTTCGTCTCATGCTTCCTCCTCTGCCGCTGAATTGGAGAACGTTCGTTACTCCTTCCAGTGGATGCACGAAACTGGACAGGCATCGATGGCCTCCCGCTGAATTTCGTCTTCTGCAGCACCCTCCGGATTGTAGCACTCCGCCTTGCCGTCCTCGTTGAAGCGGAACACTGCCGAAAGATTGTTCACGCACAGACCGCAGCTGATGCATACGTCCTGATCCACATACGCTATCTTTGCCATAGCTCGACCTCCCCCGGAAATTAGGTAAGTTTCCACAGCCTTGCTACAGAAAGATTAGCATGGGTTCAGTAATAAACAACCTGCAGGAGTGCAAGGGACGGGCTTTGACCGACTATTTTCGCAATGGACCTTTGCCGCGACGGCTTACCACCAGGGCATCCAGCAGTTGCCTGAACTCTGCGGCCGATACGGGGACGGGCGGCATCAGGGCATTGGGGCGTACCATGCGTGGGTTCTTCAGCCATCTTTTCAGGTTTACTTCGTTCCAGCGCTCTTTCCCCGAAAAAGTGACGGGATAAAATTCGCTGAAAATCCCCGAGAGGTTCGGACCGATCCGGCCACTCCCCAGGCCACCGTAGGCCTCGCTCAACAGTTTGTGACAGGAACCACATCGTTTGACAAAGCTATTTTCCAGATTTTTATCTGCAAAATGAACCACCCGCACCGTCTCGCCCCGAGGCTCCGCCTCCTGTCTGCTTCCCTCTGCAACGGCATTGACCAGCGCCGTTAGCTGCCCGTCGGTAAAGCGGAAATGCGGCATATAAAGCACCGGTTCCTTTATCGCGGAGGCGATCTCCTTCGGCGAGGCCTCAAGGAAGAACCGATCCAGATCGGAAGCCAGTCCATTCCCCTTTCCCCCAGTCCGGTGGCAGCGCCTGCAGCCAGCGGCATCGATGAGCTTTTTACCCTCGGCCACGATGGGACTTCCCGGGATGGTGAAGTGGGCATAGTAACCACCAATCAGTCCGGCGTGGGCGATGTTTTTCCGCTCGCTGCGATCGTTGCCCCGGTGGCAACCGGTACAATTGCCGCAATCCCCATGATGGACCGGATGGCAGGACAGGCAGACACTTCGTTGCGCCGCCATGGCGGGGACAGGAAGAATCAGGAGAATGATTATGAAAAGACGACCAGCGACCAGTTGGCACCTCTGAAGAACATGGCGATAACGGTTAACGCTACGATGGCGACAAAGACCGCGAGGGTCACTGCCGTCACCCACCGCTGCCCTCCGGGGAACCAGCGGGCGGTCTCGCTCCCTTCACGGCTCGGCAACCAGGGAAGGAAGAGAAAAAAGAGCCCGGTGGCGGCCACGGCATAAATCAGGTATTTGGAGTAGCTGACCAGTTCCTGGATCCAGAGGAGAAACCAGGCCGATTTGACAGGATTGGGCACCTTCGACAGGGAAGCCGGCTCCTGGAGGGGGGCAGGGATAAGGACCGCCAGGAGCGCGATCGCCAGAACGGCAGCGACCGTCGCCATCTTGATCAGGCGAAAGAAGTGGGGCGAACTCTTTATGTACTGTTTCATAACGCTCCCGAGATAAGGTTCACAGATACGGCAGAATTCCCTTGTTTTTCCTGATCCGGTAGAAATGGAGAAACGAGAGGAGCAGAACGGCCAGGGGCACCAGCACGATATGCAGTACATAGAAGCGAAGGAGCGACAGGGGCTGGCCGACCCCGTCGGGGACGAGCACGTCCCTGATGGCACCGCCGAAGGGTGCAGTGTTGAGCAGTTCCATACCGGTCTGGGACGCCCAGAGGGCGAGTTGGTCCATGGGGAGCAGATAGCCGGTGTAGGCGGCGAACACGGCCAGACAGAGCAGGAACAAGCCCACCACCCAGTTCAGGTGCCGGGGCCTCTGGTAGGCACCGGTGAGAATGACCCGCAGGGCATGGAGAAATATGAACACGAGAAAGAAATGGGAGGCAAGGCGATGCAGGCTGCGCAGATAGCGCCCGCCGTAGACCGACGACTCCAGCAGGAGAATGGAGTCGAAGGCCTTGTCCGGGGATGGCTGGTAATAGAAGAGCAGCAGCATTCCCGAGGCAATGAGCAGGGAGAAGGCGGTAAAGGCCATCCCCCCCAAGCAGAAGGTATAGGTGAAACGGAGGTTGTCCTTCAGCACGACCCGCGGAAAGAGATGTTTGAGAAATTCCTTGATCACTCTACCCCCCTGCCAGCACGACAATGTGGTCGCCCCGGTCCTCGATGGGCAGGCGGACAAGTGGGCGGTCGGCCGGCCCCTTGAGGACCCTCCCCTGCCTGTCGAAGGCACTGCCGTGGCAGGGGCAGGTCAATCCCTGGGGGGTCACCGTCACCGTACACCCCAGGTGGGTGCAGACCAGGCTTAAGGCGGTGACGGGACCCTCCCCCCCGATGACCGCCACCCGCGACTGGCGATAGACCAAGGCACCCAGGGGAGGAATATCGGCCTTGGCCACGGAAAGGAGCACCTTCTTCCGCGCCTTTCCCGTCACCAGAAACTTCCTCAGCAGAAAAAGGCCCGAGAGAAGGCTGATCAGGGTGATGATGAATTGTCGACGCGATCTGTCAAGCTTTTCCATTTTTCCACATAGGCCCTTTGATATGCAGCACTGCGGCCGGTGACCGCCCGGTATCGGGCAGGACTGAGAAAGGCGCCGTTTGTGACCTCCTGCCCGCTCCGGTCCCAAAAGGAAGGAAGCCTCATGCCGTCCTCCTGCAACCGGTAGATGCGGTCCTCCTTCCCTTCCATGAGGAAGCGCCGCGGCGCGTCATGACAACCGTCGCACATGACCGTACCCCGCCGCACCGTGTGGGGGAAAAAGGCCTTCCACGAAGCGGTCAGCAGCCGGTTCTCCTCCCCCTGCACCCGATCGTTGCGGATATCGCTGAAGTAGGCGACGAACTGGGGACGGATCGGACTGACCATGCCCCGGGCATTGACCCCGAGCGGCGGGGCGTCCTGCTTCTTCAGATAGGCGCTCTTAACATACTGGCCGTTGACGGTCTTCAGCCGGTAGTTTTCAATGGAAGGACTGTCCGTAAAGCGCAGATAGAAGGTGCCGTACTCCTGGGCGCCCCACGCCGAGTGGCAGGCGTAGCATTCCATCCGCTCCAGGTGCCCCTTTATCCGGTGTTCCAGCACCTTATTGCTGGGCAGATGGCAGTCTCGGCACGCTTTCGCCGCCCTGGCCCCGACGATCAGGCTTTTCATGGTATGGCAGGTGCCGCAGGCAATGCCTGCCTCAGCGTGGACATCGGGGAGCATCTTGAGGAAAGTCTCACCATAGGCGCTCTCACCCCGCTGATAGCGGAGACTGTCCTCCCGGGGCGCCATGCCGTAGTATTCGCCGCCAACGAAGTAGCCCCGGTGGCAGGCAAAGCAGCTGCGATCCCTTGCCCCGGCCAGGGCGTGACCGCTGCCGCCATGACAATCGGTGCACCCACTCAGGTGGCAGGACTGGCAGTTTCGCTCGAAAAAGTGCGGGTCAGCTTTTGCGAAAGATTTTTCCACAAACTGTTTTTCCCTTACTCGCGTTGCCATGGCATGGTCGAAAAACCGGCCGTAGCCGTTGTGGCAACCGGTGCACCCTTTTGCCTTATGCACGGTTGAGGCTGGATCGGCAATGGTAGCCGAATCATCACCATGGCAATCCTTGCAGGCAAGGGTGGCATGGATGCCGCTGACGGCAACCCGGTGGCAGACCCGGCAATTTTCTTCTGCCGCGACGGTACTAGCGGCTGCGATCAGAAAGCAGGCGGCGATGTAAAGCATCGTCCAGCGCACGATAATCCAGCTCCTTCCTGTAAATGGGGTCCTTGGCGCCCAGATGGCAGACAAGGCAGAGATTGACCGCAAGAGTCCTTTTCACTTCCTTGCCGTCCAGCGGCCGTGATTTCTCCCTGGTGATCGCCGAGTAGGCCTTCACCCTTCCCTGTTGCAGCGTCAGGAAGCCGTCCAACGGCTTGTCGGCTGAGCGCTCGCAGATCATGGTGCCTTCGATACTGTTCCCCGCAATCACATGCTGCCCGAAACCGAGAAAGGCCGGATTGCCGTGGCACTCCTTGCAGCCGACCGCTTTTTTGCCGGTATTGTGGGAATAAAAGGGGGCAAAACGGAGCTGATTCTTTCCCTTGTAGCGGGCCACGTATTCATTCTTCGACCTAAGTCCCGTTTCCTCCACGACTGTGATGAAGGTCTGGCAGCCCGGAGTCACGGGGGAGATTCGTCCCCGCTGATTGATGGCAAGGGGAAAGGGATAGAGCATGCGGTAATCTTCCTTTTCGCTGAACCGGCCCGGCGTCTCTTCCTGGCGGATGAAATCGGTGCCCATCCGCCCCTTGTCGTAGGTGGTGTGGCAGCCGTAGCACTGGACCACGGTCCGGGAATGGCAGGCGTAGCACTCCATCCGCCCGTGACCGACCACGGCATGCTCGGGAGTGCCGGTGATCACCTTGCTCCTGAACAGCTTGCCGCTCCTCTTCCCCAGCACGTAGATCGTGCCGTCCTGGTAGAAGACATTGGAATAGGGGCGCCCCTTGGCGGTCAGCACCATGCGCATGCCGTGGCGCATCTGCATGCGGTAGTTCTGCGACTCGCGCAGGGGCTGGTCGTTTTCCCGTCCGAGCGCCAGCAGGCGTGGGCTGCGTCTACCTCCGTGGCAGTCCTCACAGCTTATCTCCGTCTGCAGGTACATGTTTTCGTAGGCATAGCCGTCTCCCATGACGTCACGAGAGGTGTGACAGTCGATGCAATCCATACCCGCGGCAGCATGGACATCGGGGGCGATGTGAACCAGGTTGCGGCCGCCGCTGGCCATTACCGGCCCAGGCAGCCCCCTCCTGGTCGGCACAAGGCCGTTATTGCCGTCATACAGTCCCTCGTAGGAAAGTGCAATGCGGCCGCTGCGGTTGTGGCAGCGGTAACAGACTTGGTTGCCCGGCAGCTTTTCCATGGCATGGCTGGCCGAATAGGAGCCCTTTCCTCTCACTGTCCGGTCCTTCCCTTCATAAGTGGCCTCGTCGTTGTATGGAAAGTGACAGGCAGTGCAGCCCGACCCGTGACCGGCGCTGTAAACACCACTGGTTTCAATCCCCACGTGGCATTGGGAGCAGAATTTCCGGTACAGCTCGCCCGACAGGTTATCCAGTCCGCTGACTCCTTGCAGGAGGTGCTCCCGACCGGCAGCATCAAAAACCTTGTCGCCGCGACCTCCATAAAGTCGCCCGTTCTCCCCTTCCCAGGTCAGCTGGATGTTCTTGATCATGCCGGTATTGGTATACATGAGGTTCGACCGCACCCGATCGAGTTGATAGGCATGGCAGGCGCCGCAGGTCCGTTCCCAGTGTTCCGGGTCGGCGGGATTCTTCGGGCCGAACATGGTGTTGTGGCTGACATCCTTGTTCCGAGCCTTTTCGTTGCCGCCATGGCAGGCGACACAGGATGCATGGCTGGCAGAGGCATGCTCGATGCCGCGATGGCACGATACACAGGTCGATTCACCCCGGCCGCATCCGGCAAGAAAGAAAAACAACAACATACTGGGAATAAGGATCAGCTTGGGGACGATGTAAGGTTCCATTGCCATGGTCTGTAGTGACGCTATTGGTGATGGGTCACTATAATGCAGCAAACGGGAAATATCCAGCCGGTTGCAATGGATAGCGGGAAAAATGAAAGAAAGCTTCACACGCCCCCGGGAAGGCAGAAAAACAAAAATGCCTCCCCTGGCCTTTTGGGACGGGGAGGCATTCGGGTCAGCATCCCTGGAGTTCTTCGCCGGCGAGCTCGCCGACCCGCAGGGTGGAATCGACCTTGATTTTGGCAGCCTTAGCTTTGCCGAACTTGAGGACAATCTCACCACCTTTGACGCTGAGCACCTTGGGAGCCCCCCCCATGGCCTGCACATTGGCCCCCTTCTTCACCCAGGCGGGTACATTGTCGGCCTTGACGGTGATTTTTTCACCGTCCACCTTTGTGACCTTGCCCGAGAAGGAGCCACCGGCAAAGGCGACCGCCGCCAGGGAAAGGGCGGCAAGGGCCGCCGCGACTGCCATCATGATCTTTTTCATCTGCTGTTTCCTCCTGTGTTTTGTAGTTGCCCAAATGGAGCTGGAGCCGGCAATGCATCCATTGTGCAAGCGCGGTGCCACACATTATGCAGACACTAATCCGGGCAGAACTATTTGTTTTTATAGGCCCTTACTGCCGGCGCCCCAAGGAGGCCCAATATTCTGTGAAGCTGATGCCCCGTCAGAGGCGACCGTAAAAGTCAAATCATTGACAAAAACTAACCACAGCATATTTCTAGCCATGCCCCCATGGGGCATTTTTTCACCACAAGCTCCTAAACTCACTGGCCCACCGACCGATACATAAAGTAAAGGGGGACAGCACACGAGGGAGTTCGTCTTCGGACGCCGAACCACAGTCTCTACTAACACTTCACCCAAGGAGTTTTGCATGAACTTCATCCGCAATGCACATCTGAAAGGGAAATTGGTTTCAAGTTTCGCATTGGTCGCCTTAATCGCCGGAATCGCCGGCTTCATCGGCACGTCGAAGATTACCATGCTGGCCAACGAGGCCGAGGAGATGTTCATCTTCAACACTGAACCATTGGGAACATTCGGCATGGTCGGAATCGCCTTCCAGAAGGCCCGGGTGAATGTGCGCGGCATGATCCTCGACGACAACCCCCAGCGTGCCCATGCCAATGCCAAGACCATCACCAAATTTTATGCTGACATTGACGAACAGCTGACAGCACTGGAAAAAACCCTGGAAACCGCCGAGGGGAAAAAGCAATTCGCACTCCTGCGCAATCTCCTCAAGGAGTATGGACCGGTGCGGGAGGAAATCGTTACCGCAACCCTTAGTGGCGACCGGGAGACGGCCCTGGATATCATGCGGACCCAGGGGCTCTCCTACGAGCGCAAGATCGATGAGGCAATCAAAAAGCTCTTCGATATGAAAATTGCCATGGCAGAACAGCGGAACAAAGCCAATAACTCTACCGCCCGCAATGCAACCATCGAGATGGCGAGCTTCGCCATCGCCGGCATGGTCATCGCCATCCTTTTCGGTCTGCTCATAGCGCGACAGATCACTGCCCCCCTCATGAGTGTAGTCGACTTCGCCCGGGCCATCGCCCAGGGCGACCTTACCCATCACCTTCAGATGGACCGGAAGGATGAAACCGGCCAGCTGGCCGAAGCGGTAAACGTCATGGCCGACCGCCTCAACCGGCTCATTGCCGGTGTAGCCGACAACGCCACACAGGTGGCGGCGGCTGCCGGTCAGTTGACCGCCAATGCCGAGCAGATGGCAACCGGCGCAGAAGAAGTAGCCGCCCAAACCGGCACCGTCGCCACCGCCAGTGAAGAGATGGCCGCCACTTCCACCGAGATTGCGGCAAACTGCTCAAACGCTGCCGAAGAGGCGCGCCGGGCAAGCGAGACAGCAGGCAAGGGCTCTGAGGTAATCCGCCATACGGTGGCCGAGATGACCAGAATCGCCGAGCGGGTTCGTGAGACGGCAAAAACGGTGGAAAACCTCGGCACCCGTAGCGACCAGATCGGCGAAATCATCGGCACGATCGAGGATATTGCCGACCAGACCAACCTTCTGGCACTGAACGCTGCCATCGAGGCGGCCCGTGCCGGTGAGCAGGGGCGCGGCTTTGCCGTGGTGGCGGACGAGGTACGGGCACTGGCTGAACGAACCACCAAGGCAACCAAGGAAATCGGCGTCATGATCAAGGCCATTCAGCAGGAAACCGAAGATGCCGTTGCCATCATGGAACAAGGAGTCACTGAGGCTGAGCGGGGCACCGCCGAAGCCGCCGAATCGGGCAAGGCCCTTGAAGAAATCCTCGATCAGGTGGGGAGCGTCACCATGCAGGTGAATCAGATGGCAACGGCCGCCGAGCAGCAGACCGCCACCACAGCAGAGATCAGCAGCAACATCCTGCAGATCACCACCGTTGTCCAGGGTACGGCACGGGGCGCCCAGGAAACGGCGGCAGCGGCTCGCCGGCTCACCGGCCTCTCCAGTGAACTGCAGCAGCTCATCGGCCAGTTTCATCTGGCATAGTAGAACACCTGCGGATGCCGATTTTTGAGGCTGTCCCTTCCCGGGGACGGCCTTTTTTGTTCTTCGTACATTTCCGTGAAGGCAGTCGTGGCATCGTGAGAGAGCGACGAGCTACAGCGGCGAGCGGACACCCGCCGCATGTTAACGGAGGCAATCCCGCCGATTCAAGCGTCAGGCACGATTAAACGGATGGCACCGCAAGGTCCGCAGCTGTAGCGACAGAGCGAACGGACGATGTCGCGACTGCCTTTTATTTCACAAAACTCCCGGATTCAACAAAAAAAGACCGGCGGGAGTTCCGCCGGTCATGACAAGGAGGTACAACAATGATTATTTGCCGCTCTTGCTGATGCTGATCGTTTTGCTTGCTTCGTGCCAGAGGAAGGGATCGGTCTTTGTCGTGCCGAAGGGGAGATACCAGAGCTGCACGGTCACATCCAGGTCGTAAGCAGTGGGTTTGTTGACAAACTTGCCATCCACTTCCACCTCTTCGAGGGGAAACATGATATCGAATCGCTCATGGACCGTTTTCCCCGGCGGCAACCCCGTGTCTTCGATCATGCCGCTCTTCTCGTAGGGGCCGCGCCCCATCCGGTCACCCCGTCCCAACTGCTGCGGAACAGGCATGTATATTTTTTCTTGGTTGAAAACTTCCTTGCCATCCTTGGTTGTTGCAATGACCGACAGAACCAGTCGGTTGGGAGTCGGTCAGCCATCGGGGATTGAATGCCCCGCCCGATTGGTCATTTCCACCTTGACGACCGCCTTGGGCTTGATCTCGGCACCGTCACGCCAGTGGTAGCCGAAGGACTCCACCTTGAAATCGACAGCCGCCTTGGTCATGGCAGGATCACGATAGGACTGGATGTTGTGACCGAGCTTGCTCTTCTTCATGTGACATTCCTGGCAGGTCTCCTGGCCCCCTTCCGATTTGTAGGCCCAGAGGTAACTGCCATAGGAGGTGCAGCACTGAGTCGGCTCATCCAGCTCCATGTTCGGTCCCATGCCGTGGCATTGGCCACACTGGATCGATTCGCCCATGATGGGACTGACTCCCATTTTTGGGAACTGGTCGGAAGGATGTTCCCCGTCCTTCGAGCCGTAAACCGCACCCGCCTTGGGATAGCCATCCTGCCACTTATGGGTGATGGCGTTGCGGTTGTGACAGATCAGGCAGCTGATATTGACGCTTTTCAGCTTGTCTTCCGCCTGCTTTACCGCCGCCTTGTCCTTTTTCTTCTGGGCATCCTTCCAGCTGTACAGGGTGGATACAAGCTCTTGGGCCACCGAGTCCTCGGCATCTTTCAGCTGCGGCAGATGACACTTGGCGCACCCCATCAGATGCTCCACCTTCACATCCTTCGGGCTTTTCACCCCCGAGTAAGGCTCCTCCATGAGGCCATTCTCAATGGCGGAAATGATAGTCGATGCTGTTCTGCCCGTTCCGTATATGGAGCGGGAATGTATTGATTTCTGCGCTTCGTCGTGCTTGTCCTGGTGGCATTGGATGCAGGAACTGGAGTCATACATCTTTGCCAGCTCGGCAAGGGTCTTCGCCTTGCCCGATTTGGCAGCGATGGTCTCCTGCCAGCCCACCCCCGCCTTGCCGCCGGCTATGGCAGGAGCCGGGAGCAGGGAGAGGCCCGCAAGAAGAACCATGGCGCCGTAAAAGCGTTGCTTCATCGCATTCCTCCCAATCGTTCAACAGCCCTGGAGCTCGTCCCCTGCAGCTTCGCCAATGGTCATGGTACTTCCAGTCTTGATCTTAGCCGCCTTGGCCTTGCCGAATCTCAGAACCACCACATTCCCCTTCACATCGACTATCTTGGGAGCCCCTCCCATGGCCTGAACGGACTCACCCTTCTTCACCCAGGCAGGCAGATTATTGTCCACCGTCACCGAGACCTTCTCCCCGTCGATGGCAGTTACTTTCCCACTGCATGATCCTGCAGCAAAGGCGGCCGCGGTGAACGCGGTCGTGGCAACGATGGTAAACATTCCTGCAAGCAATCTCTTCATCACTGATTCTCCTTTTTCGGTTGGTGTTGCGATCCGCAAAAGCGGTCATTCCAGAGGCTGCGCCCACTCCATATGTACCTGCGGCTTGCGGCCGGTTTGCGGAGCACCCTGCGCCCCTGGTGCCGCGGTTATTGCCGTTTTACCCGTAGAACCCGCCGGTGGCAGGAAAGAGGACGGGGATCCTGTCGCTGCTGCGTTGTCCGGCTGGTAGCTGATACCCGATATGGCGCTGCTCGATTCATCCAGGTGCAGGGTCTGCATACGCCCCGACCGGTAGGTTATGACCATCTGGTCCGCATCGGCGATGCCCGCAAGTGCCGTGCATACAACGGCAAGTGCCCATATTCCTGGTTTCATTCGTTTATCCTTCCAAGCAGGATGCGACATTACGGCGGCGGTCCTTCGGGGACCGCCGCCGTGACCGAGTTATCAGAAAATCAGCTGCAATTGGGTGACAAAGCTGGTGAAGTCCTTGCTCCTGACACCGTTGACGGTCCCTTCGCTATTGAAGTCTGTACGGGACGCCTCGAAAGTAAGCTTCAGGTTCTGACCGCGGAAGTAATAGTTGGCGCCACCACCGTACCAGTCAACTTTCTGATCGAAGATATTATTGAGGGATGCAAACCGCCACTTCTCGTAGCGGCCGAAGAACTGCAACGGCAGGTTGGGAAGCATGTAGCCCGCCTTGGCATACCAACCGTTTTTCTGTCCGTTGAGACCGATTGTTCCCTGGTCGGGATTGGCACCCTTGTGGGCATTGTCCAAATCCACGTCCTCATAGGCTGCCGAAGCGGTGACGGTGCCGATTCCTTCCAGAGGATATTCGAAGAAGCCGTCAACCGTCCAGGCCTTGTAATCCTTCTTGTCGGCCCTGGCCACCGTATCCCCATAAGCCACGTCCGGCTCGAACTGATAGGCGCCGCCAACGGTCAGCACCTTCTTCTTGCCCAGGTAGGTTCCCTTGTAGCCATAGTCGTTTTCCGGATCCAGAACCGACAAATGTCCGCGGAACGAATAACGGAAATTGGAACTGGGTGCGGTTTCTCCAGATACGGCCTTGCGCCCCTCCATGGCATCGATGCGGTACTGAAAGATATCGTTGAAGAGATTTCCCCAGACCGCCACACCCGTATCGCGGGTAGTTGTGTAGGCGGTGCGGATGAAGAGCGATCTGTCGAGGGTCAGTGGCATCTCGCACGCCTCCAGGTTTTCCCTGGACAGATTGTACTTGAACTTGCCGGCATTGATCCGGAAGCTGTCATGGAGCTTGAAGCGCATTACCGCGTCGAGAAGCTGGAATTCCGTCCCCTGGTTGGTGCTGGCGACACCGAGGGTGGTAACGTTGGGATCCTCGGTGAACTCCGTCTGGACATAGAGGCTGAGCATATCGCCATACTTGCCCATGAGTGCCAGGCGGTTACGCCGGAAGTTGAAATTGGTGGTGGTGTCATCGTTATTGGCCCCCGAGCCGCTGTCCCGGACCGTCATCTGGAACTGCCCCTTGTAGTCGAGCTGCAGCGCTCCCTCTTCCTCGGGACCGAAGGTCATGCGCGGACCGGCGAAGGCGGTGCCGGCGACCAGAAGCAAACCGGCGGCCAGTGTCAAGCTTCTTCCTGCCTTGGTTATCTTTATCATGCATGCACTCCTTTTCTTGTCAGGTTTCCCCCCTGCCTGTGCAGGAGGTGTCGAACCGGGCACAAATCAGCAGCCGCCGCCTCCCCCGCCGGCAGCAGCGCCGCCGGTCGATGAAGTAACAGGGCTACGGTAGGCTGCATCGGCCTTTTCAAGCTGGTTGCCGTCAGCAAGGGATGGCTCTGGACTGGAAAGCCGGGTGTTATAGGTAACAATGGCACGGGCAGGAACCGCATCAACATTGTAGGAGATCGAGTCGGTAAGAAGCGTAGTATCCCAGACCGAGCCCACAGCCAGTTTGCCACCTGCGTTTACAGTCGATGAGCCAACCTTGTTGGATGATGCCAGCAGCCCCCACTGTCCCCATGAGCCGTCGTACCAGACCGCCTTGAAAGCACCCGTTTCTACTTCATTGTAGTAAGCGTAACCGTCAATGGCGAAGAACAGTGTTGAAGCAATGTTGCCGGCACGACAGATGGTATAGACCGATTTTGCGGTTGCAGAAATATTCAACCCTGCCTTTACGGCATCGATGGATTTGAACTGTTTCGTCGTTGCGTCAATGAGGTTGGCGTAGCCGTATGCCCGTCCCCCCTTCACCAGACCCTCAAAAACAACATATTTGGTTGGCGGAGTTGACAAATCAATCAAGTCTTGAGTTGGGCCAGGAACAGTAGGTGAGGAAGCACGGCCGTCGATGAAGTCGTTGGTGGCGGTGCCTGCTGTGACCGCTGCTATCATGTCGGTCAGAGAAGCCCGCAGGTCGGTGCGCACTCGATTGACATTGTTGGGAGTTACCACATAGGTGGACCTGGCGATGGTTGGAATATCGGTGGTCATGGCAAAGCCGGCCGCTTTCCAGGCTTTGTTGCCACCGTCAAGCACCTTCAGACGGTTTTTGGGGAAGCCCCAGTAACGGAACGTGGCATAGCCGCGGGTAAGATTCCACGGAGAACCAACCTCGGCCTCAGACGATGTAAAGACAATAGTCGTATTGGCGTCAATTCCCAGTTTCTGGATCAGTGCGTCCATCTTGGCACCCTCCGGCACCATCGACCCAGTCAGCATCGGCCCTTCCACACGGCTTTGCGTCAGATCGTCTGTCAGGCTGACATACTGCGCACCGGGTATGTGGGCTGTGCTGTAGTTGGGAGCTGAGCTTACATCCATGATCACCACCCGATCATACCCCCCAGCCTTATTCACCAACCCGGCATCAACCCACTGTTTCAGATCCGAAGCCTGGATCAGCGCTGTTGCGGTTTTCGTCGTTACCGCCTCGGTTGTAGGGTTGTCGTACCCGCTCGTTCCGCACCCCCAGATGGCGAAGGCGGCCATTGCGAGAATGCCCAATAGCGAAAACAGTATCAATCTGCTCTTGTTCATCACCTTTTCAGACATACAACCTCCTTTGTGTGAAATCTAATTTACATCCATGTCATCAGAAAGCCGCACCCTCCTTTGCCTGAAGTTTGGAAGCCCATCTACGGACACACTCTTCAACTCATCGGAATTTCAAAAAATTTTTAAACTGATTTTTTTCATCCCTTTATGGCTTACGTATATCCACCATGCCGCTTCCTGCACATCAGAGCTCCTTCGTTTTCACATTCCCTCCAGAACAGGGGGGTTAACAGCTTACGCATTCACCACTAAACGTTGCGTCATTAGAGAACTTTACCCTTGTAATCTATCGGAATATCTGCAATATATTCAAACGAAAGATTTTCATCGGTATAATGCGTTTTACGCATACGAGCACCCTTTGGGGTAAGGACATGGATTTCACCTACCTGAAAACCCTTCTCATACTGGCCAAGGTCGGCAGTTTTTCCAAGGCCGCCCTCAGCCTGTGCGTCACCCAATCGGCGGTATCGAGAAGAATCCAATGCCTGGAGGAACACTACGGTCAGGTCTTGCTTGATCGGTCAGGGCCGGCACTGAAGCCGACCCGGGCGGGTGAGATTCTTATCGCCAAGGCGGCAAAGGTACTGGACATCGAGCGGGAGATGATAAAGGAATTGCAGGCCCAGGCAGGCAGGCGCAAAAAAAGCTTCTGCTGCACCTTCCCCTTCGGCACCAGCTACCTGCCGGGGATTCTCAAGGAATTCATGGCGACCCATGCCGAAACCAGCGAAATGAGCTTCGTTTTCGAGATGCCGGAGGTTGCCCTGCAGGGGCTGAAGGATGGCATCTTCGACCTGGTGCTCATTGAATACTGCGAAGAGCTGAACCTCTCGGCATTCAAGACTTTTCCCCTGCCCGATGATGAGATGATCTTCGTCAGTTCGCCAAAACGTGGAATCACGGGTAAAACGGTCCCAATCGAGACACTGCTCAAAGAGCGGCTCTACTGCAAGAAGGCCGGCTGTTGCGCCCGACGCTTCCTGGACAAAAGTATGCTGGCCCTGGGGAGAAGCAGCAGCGACTTCACCAACACCGTCTTCTTCGACGACATTCCCTTCATCATCGACCAGGTGATGGCCGACGAAGGAATAACCTTCATCTCCCGGAGCATGGTCGGCAGGCAGTTGGATGAAGGTACTCTCGTGGCGTATCATGCCGCGGGTTTCGCACCTTCCAGAGCCCGCAGCCTTGTTCTCAACGAAGGGCAGAAGATCGATCCGATCCTGCTCGATTTCATCCACGGCATCTACCGGGCGCTGAACGTTGATCCTCCGGAATCGCTCTCTTCTGCCGCTATTCCCGACGCATGACCCGTGCTGCCATGGCCGAAGAACCATCATATTTCCACACTGTGACGGGCATTATCCTTACCGGCGGCAAAAGCCGGCGCATGGGACGGGACAAAGCCTTTCTCCCCATCGACGGACGCCCCATGGTAGAGCGGGTGATTCGGCTCTTTACCGCCAGCTTCGCCTCGGTACTTATTATCGGCGGCGATCCTGACCGTTTCGCCGGCTACAATCTGGCCCACTACCCCGACATTTATCCCGGCTGCGCCCTCGGCGGGCTCTACACCGGCCTTTACCACGCAGAGACCCCCAATATCTTCGTCTCGGCATGCGATCTCCCTTACCCGTCAAAACGGGTGATGGACCTGTTGCTCTCCCTTCGCCAGGAATGCGACACCGTCGTCGCCAGGACCAGCTCAGGTCTCGAACCACTCTTCGCCGCTTATGGCAAGTCATGCCTGGAGACGATACGCTTGCAGCTTGAGGCGGGCAACCCCTGCATTCTCGATATCTTTCCAAAACTCAACACCCGCACCATATCGGAAGCGGAGCTGGCAAACATTGGCGACACCGCCACCGACTTTTGCAACCTCAATACGCCGGCAGATCTGGAACGGTTACGGAAGCAGCACCCACAGACTTGAAAGAACGAGGTAATAAATGGAAAAAAGTGCCGTATCATTTGTGGCAAAATCTGGTACCGGCAAGACGACCCTGCTGGAAAAGGTCATCGCCGATTTAAAGGGGCGCGGCTATCGGGTGGGGGTGATCAAACATGATGCCCATCGCTTCGACATCGATTATCCCGGCAAGGACAGTTACCGGCTCACCGCCGCCGGTGCCGACACCATGCTGATCTGCTCGCCACAGAAACTGGCCATGATCAAGCAGCACGAGACCGCGCCGAACGTGGAAGAACTGGTGGCAACTTATTTCAACGATGTGGATATCGTCATCACGGAAGGGTACAAGATGGGTGGGATGCCCAAGATCGAACTTAACCGGAAAGAACGGAGCGAGACTCTCATCTGCAGGGGGGAAAAGAATGATCCGACGCTGGTGGCAGTCGCCAGCGATCAGCCGTTAACGCTGGACGTGCCAGTGCTGGACCTGAACAATCCGGCAGCAGTCACGGATTTTCTGGTGGAGCGGTTCATCAGGAAGGAAAAGTAAGAGGAATACCCCCTCCGCTGGGAGGGGGCAGGCATTGACAACCGGATTACTTCTTCAGTTCCTTTATCAAGTCGTTGGCATGGGGCAGGTCCTCTTCCGCCACCAGCACCTGAAGGGAGGCAATGCCCTGCACCGGCTCCCGGGAGAGGAAATATTCGATCCCTTCAGCCTTGAGCACCTTTTCCACCCGGGCCAGCTCTTCCTCGTTCTTCGGATCATAGAACTTCACCATGCGATTCACCTCGGTTTTTTTCTTTTAAGTGTATCACCCCGGGTGCGTTTCGCTTCAAACAGGTTCAGCCCCCGGTCAGCTCCTGAAGCAGGTAGATCTTGGGGTTAAGGTCCCGGACCGCGGCAATGATCTCCTTGAGCCGCGCATCATCCACCCCCTCTTCCATGTCCGTTTCCTGAAAGAAAGGGTATCCCTTGGGCAGTGGCGAATAACCGCCGTCCCGCAGCAGTGACACATCCACTAGGTCGTTGACCCGCCCCTCCGCCTCCCATGGATCGCGGTAGTTGAACTGGCGGGCGACCACATGCAGTCCCATGCCGTTGGCAAACGCCCCCTTCACCTCGAAGGAGAACTCCCGGGGAGACCCGTAGCTCTCCGAACGCCCGTCGCGGGCCATGGTCTGTGCCCCTGCATCCTCGAGCAGTGCCTGGACCGATGCTGCTGTCATTGGCTTGAATTCTTCCATTGGTTTCCTTTACTCTCTGCAAAAATACTGGCGGTGGTCGTGTCTTCGGAAGTGAGTGACCGAGCCGTAGCGGCGAGCGGACACCCGCCCGATGATGAACAGGGCGTGCCCCGACAAACTACCCTTTCAGGCGATAAGATTGAGGGACAGCGCAAGGTCCGCAGCTGTAGCGACAGAACGAACGGACGAAGTCACGACCACCGTCACACACCGTGTAGTTCTTCAATACTGCTAGATATCGAGTCGCAGCTCGAGTCCCCACGGCACCGGCCTCTCCCCCTCCCTGGTCAACACCCAAAGCGTCGGAATTTCCATGGTTTCCGGTGCCTGGCCGAAGCCGTCCGTAAGGTAGATGACCGCCGCCGGCCGCGGCTGCAAGATACGGGCGTAGTCGAAGAGTGGACGCAGGTCGGTGAAGCCACCACCGTGGTAGCTCTGCACCACTCCCCTGCCGTTCAGGCTTTCGATCTTCTGAATGCGGCTGTTGGCGTAGATCACGGTGATGACCGCCTCACGGCCGCGAGCGATGTGCAGCAGTTCCCGGGCAAAGGCTTCCCGTAATTCACCTGCATTGGTGGAGTCGCTCACATCCACCCCCACCAGGAGATTCAGTTTATGATTCTTCCTGATGCCGGGGGTGATATGCTCGAAGCGGCGATGCTCGCGGCTCCAGGTGGTGCGCCTGCCGGTCCGTCCTGCAGTGGCCATGAACTGGCGCAACACCTGTTTCCACGGTATCGGCGATGGGAGCAGGTAGCCTTCCACCACCCGGCGCAGTTCCGGCGGGACCGCTCCATCTGCCGCCTTCAGCGCCTCGTTAACCATCCCCCGCACCACCTCTTCGCCCAGCTTCAGCGGCGTACTGTCCGCCTCATGCCAAGAGGCATGGCTGTCGATGGTGCTTGCCCTCTGGCAGGCAGCTTCCCCGCTTTGGTCCGGCCCCGCATGTCCCCCAACATCCCGGGACGCATCGCCGATCCCTCCACCGGCCAGGTTCCCCATATCGAACCGGGAGGTAAGCCGGGCATAGTATTCCTCTGCCGCAAGGCTATCCGGCTGCCCGAACAGGGCAGGGTAGGCCGCCTCCTCCGGTAGTCCCTCGATGCCCGGATTAACAGCCAGATCACAGGCAATGTCCCAGTCGTGCCCATTGCGCCCCTTGCGGCGCAGCATGTGCAGATGGAGGACATGCTTCACTCCGTGCTGCAAAAGCGCCTCCTGCTCCCGGGGCTGAAGCTTGGCAAAACAGGATCCATTGAAGGTCAGTACCGGGACCCCGCCACGGATGGTCACCCCCAACGGCTCTTTGCTGTCCACCTGTTGACGATGGAAATTGAGCAGGAACTGCCCGTAGAAAGGATACTGCTTCAGCAGGCGGATGACGGCATTTTCCAGGGACCTCTGGGACACCGGTTTATGCTTCCGCGCTCATGGTCCGGATGGCATCCAGCACCACGGTGTCGTACTTGTCCTGGCTGATGGCCAGGGCCACCGGCGGGATCTTCAGCAGGGATTTCACCGTGGCGAAGCGCATGTCCCGCGGCAGGCACTCCAGGTAGGCAACCAGGTTCTCCTCCTGGTTCCCCGTCAGCTCCGGCGCCACTTGGAGCAGGCTCAGAAGCTCATTCATGGTCGCTGCCTGGGCATCGTCGCGCTGCCTGAGGACCGCCTCCATGACCACCGACCAATTGTTGAGCACCTCCGCCGCCGGCACCGGCCTCCCAGCCTGGTCGGCGCACCAGCGCAAAAAGGAGACCGCCGCTTCCTTGCCGATAATGCCCGCATATACCTCCATCTCCAGCTCACGAGGGAGGCGACAGCGACGACGCAGGATACTGACCATCTCCCAACCCCGCTCGGTCGGCTCCACGTCCATATCCAGGGGGCTTCCCTGGCGGGCAAGAAAGGCAGGATTTCCTGCCAGGAAACCCCTGACGCCATCATCGAGCTCCCTCTGCACGGCATAGCGAGCCCAGCACTGGTAGTCCGTTTCCACATACAGCATGACCATGCGGTCGATCAGGGCCCGGTCCAAGGTCGCCACCTGGTAGGTGCCGTCGGGGGGGTTGATGGTCACCACCACCTTGTGGCGCAGCCCCAGCTTGTGGGTATGCAATGCCCGCTGCTGCCCCTCGGCCGGGGGCTCGACGAACTGGAAGATCGCCTGCAGGGTATCTTCCTGCTGAGCGCGGTTCAGCTCATCGCAATGAATAAGCGTCTCCGCGGCTTGGTCATCAGGCCACCAGGACGGGCGGGACCAGTGCATCACCCCTCCTTCCCGGTACGGTATGCCAACAAGATCTCCTACCTCCATCTGCCCCAAGCGTAGCGGCACATACTCCCGATCCAATTCACGGCAGAGCTGGATGATGCCGGCGGTCTTGCCCACCCCGCGGTGGCCGACCACGCAGGGGGTGAGGTCGGTTTTGGTCAGGATCTCCCTGAGGACCGTTTTCATCTGTTCAACGTTCATGACTATCTGTTACCTCGTGCAACTGCTAATAACTGCGAAACTTCTCCATTAAGACACAATTTGCCGGGATTTTCCAACGGATTTTGCCGGACGCGGGCGGGGAGCAGCACGGGAAACTTTTGGAATATTAAGCAGTTCCGCCAGGCGCATGGCATTTTTCGGGGCGAACCCCAGGGCATCGTTGTTGTAGTAGATGTAGACATCGCGCCCCCCCTGCAGGTAGCCCCTGATCCGCTCTGCGTCCCGGGCCAGTTCCTCCTCGCTGTAACAGGCGGAGTAATCCCCGCCGTGGCCGTGGCGGCGCAGGTAGATGAAATCAGCGGTCGGCGCCCAGTCATAGAGGTACTGGGGCCAGTCAGCCAGACAGAAGGACACGTTGTGGCTGCGGCAAAGCTCCACCACGTCATCGTTGAACCAGCCTTCGTTGCGGAACTCGAAGGCATTGCGAACCGGATACTGCGCCAAAAGATCCAGGAACCGTTCAAGGCGCTCCATATCCGGGGCAAAACTTGGAGCCAGCTGCCAGAGCACCACCTGCAACTTGTCCCCAAGCCCGGCCGCCGCGTCGAAATAGCGCTGCACTGGCTCCTCCACCTCGTTCAGTTTTTTGATATGGGTAATGAAGCGACTCCCCTTGATGACGAAGCGGAAGTCATCCGGCGTTTCCTCCCGCCAGTGCTCGAAGACCGACAACTGTGGCAACCGGTAAAAGGTGACGTTGAGCTCCACCGTGGAAAAGACCGAGAAATAGTGGGCGAACCAAAGCCGCTGGGGCAGTTTTTCCGGGTAGAAATTTCCGCGCCAGTGGTTGTAGTTGAAGCCGCTGCAGCCGATCTGGACCTGGGCCATATATTCCCCCTTCAGCAGCAGTTTTATACGACAAGTTTAACATCCTTTCTCCGTCTTTTCGCATTCTTACTTGACCGAACTTCTTGACACCTTGGGCCCCGTGGGTGTATGAAGGTGAGCAAATTTTCATCCGGGCAAAAGATAGCCTGCAGCCGGTGAAAAACCTGCAAAAAAAGGAGTGACCAATGAAAGACCAGATCTTAATGTGCATGGTAATGGCAGCAGCAGGTGTACTCCTTGTGGGGGCCACTGTGGCAAATGCAGAACCGGCGGCGGCAAAACAGGCGGTGGAGAAAAAGGAACTTCGCATATCCGCTGACGGCAATGCCATCATTGATCAGAATGGACGGGAAGTCGCCCGGTTCGTCAAGGATATTCAGCTGAAACAGCCCCAAGGCGTTATGCAGAAATTACAGGGTTGCATGTGTTGCACTCCCGAATGCATCGCCTGGGACAAGAATGGCAACTGCATCAAAACCTACAATTCATGTACCTGGGATTTCGACTGCAGCTGCAAATAGCAGCGGAAGGAGCATCATGGCAAAAGGGTATCAGTCAAACCGGGAACGGCAGGAGATGATCGCCGCCATGGGCAAGGCCTTGGCCAAGAGGGCGAAATTCGCCTGCGAGTGGTGCGAGGGAAAGGAAGACCTGCGCCCGTGGGAGTATGGAAATAGGGCTGAACTGACCGAGGAAGATGTGGCGCTTCTCTGCGGCAACTGCCGGCAATTGGCCGACGGCAAGAAGGGGGAGGACCATGAGCTGCGCATCATCCGCAATGCTTTGTGGAGCCCCATTCCGGCGGTGGCCGAGGGAGCGGCGCGGGTCATTGCTCAAAGCAGGGACAGTTGGGCCAGGGAAGCCATTGAAGATAGTATGATCGATGAAAAAGTGAAAGAAGAGTTACTTCGATAACGAGCAGTTACGGAAAAGTGGGCGTTATTCAGCTGCGTCCTCGGGCATGACCTTCTCCGGTTCGGGCCCCCCCTTGCCGGCAACGTAATCCTCAACCCACCCGTCGATTTTTTCCTGCATCACCTGCTTTAGCCCCGCTTCAAGCTGCTCGCGCCGCTGCTTGGCATATCCCGGCACCTGTCGCACCTCGTAGTGCACATGTGGCCCCGTGGACCTGCCGGTGCTGCCGGCCAGGGCAATCACCGTCGTCGTGTCCACCTTCTGCCCCACCGTTACCTTTATCTCCGAATTGTGCCCATAAAAGGTTACATAGCCGTTCTGGTGGTCCACTGCCACCAGGTTGCCGTACCCCTTGTATGGCCCCGCAAAATAGACGGTGCCGTCCTGGGTGGGATAAACCGGGGTGCCTAGCGGTACGGCTATGTCGTAACCGTTGTGATAGACCATGCGGCCGCTGCCGAAAGGATCCGGCCGGTAGCCGACGCCGGAAGTGATAAAACCCCCATCAACAGGCGATTTACGGGCAGCCAGCGCGACCCCGGGAACTAGAGCCACGAGTGCGGCCAAAACAAGCAGAAATTTCGCCAAACAAGGAAATTTTTTCACTACCGAACTCTTCATCATCGTTGTAACCCGTTTTTTCCAGCTTTTCTCATCAATCTCCAGGGACACCGGGGATTCTTGCATGCGCCGTGCCAGCCCCATACTGTTCCGCATGGTAAGAACTGCGCACGTAAGGGCCGCTCTCAACATGTGCGAAGCCCATGGCAAGAGCACGCTCCCGGTAACGGTCGAATGTCTCCGGAGAGACGAACTCCTGAACGGGATGATGGCTGCGGCTGGGAGCCAGGTACTGTCCCATGCTCAGGTACGTGCAATCCACCCGGCGCAGGTCCTCAAGGACTTGGAACAGTTCGTCCTCCGTCTCCCCCAGGCCGAGCATCAATCCGGATTTGGTCTTCATGGCCGGATCCATCCGGCGCACCGACTGGAGTACCCCAAGCGAACGCCGGTAATCGGCTCCTGAGCGGATCGAATAGAGGCGAGGCACCGTTTCCAGGTTGTGGCCGAGAATATCCGGCTGGGCCGCAACCACCCCCCCGACAGCCTCTGCACTGCCGGCGAAATCGGGCACCAGCAGTTCGATGGCCGTTTCGGGCGATGCCAGGCGGATTGCCGCCACCGTGGCTCCGTAGTGGGCGCTCCCCCCATCGGCCAGATCGTCACGCGTCGGGCTGGTAACGACGACATGGATCAGCTTCAGCCGCTGCACAGCCGCTGCAACCCGCCCGGGCTCGGCAGGGTCCACCGGCAGAGGCGTCTGCTTCGTCACGTTGCAGAAGGAGCAGAGCCGGGTGCAAAGCTTGCCGAGAATGAGAAAGGTGGCCTGGCGTTGGCGAAAACATTCGGAAATATTGGGACAGTGTGCTTCCTGGCAGACGGTATGCAGCTGCAGATCCCCCAGCAGCCGCTCCATGTCGGCGTGGGCGACAGGGGAGATCTTTTTTTGCAGCCATTCAGGACGGCGGGTGATATTCATGGGTTCCCCATCTTTCCCTGGTCAACCACACAAGGATAATTTAGAAGGGTGCAGCCGATAAATCAAGGGATGAAGGCTCATCAGGTGATCGGACTCACTCACCGCAAGGCAGACAGGTTCCAGGAAGGATTGCGGTATTTGTCCTCTTCCAGTCGTCGCGCCGTATCAAGCTCGGCCGGGAGCATCCCATCCGGCTGCAGCTCCACCTGCATCGCCTCCCTAAACGATGCCGCCACAAGCTGCTTCAACGCATCCTCCCCCAGTGCGACACCCAGTTCGGCGAGGCTCACCGCGTCCTTTTCCACGCCGCCCCCCCCCTGGCGCAGGTAGGGGAGTGCCACCGCTACCATGGAGCGCAGTGGGATGGAGCCGTGCTGGAAAACGACCCCCTTGGTCCGCCGCTGGGCGTTGCCCCCCAGCTTTCGACCGGCGATAATGATATCGAACTCCTCTTTTCCGGCAAAACAGAAGGGAATGCGCCCCCCGAGCCTGGTGCCGGAAGGGGCATGATCAACGGCAAAACCCGCATCAAGGCCGAGCCTGCCGTAGGTGCAAAGGAGAAAACCACAGAGGCGGGCGAAGGATTCCTTGACTGTCGCAGCTTCGGCAATGTGCCGCGGTGCGCAGACAATGCTGTAGGTGAGCTCCTCGGCATGGTAAATTACCCCACCACCGGTAATCCGCCGCACCACCGGCAATCTCCGCTCGGCGCAGAGCTCCAGATCGAGCACTTCAGCCGCCTGCTGATAGCGTCCCAGGGAAAAGGCAGGTGGATTCCAACCATAGAGGCGCAGCACCGGCGGGGAGCCCACCGGATCGAAATGCTGCAGCAGCGCCTCATCGACAGCCATGTTGGCCGCCCCGTCCAGGGGTCCC
This sequence comes from Geotalea sp. SG265, assembly GCF_022808985.1. Taxonomy (GTDB): domain Bacteria; phylum Desulfobacterota; class Desulfuromonadia; order Geobacterales; family Geobacteraceae; genus Geotalea. The sequence continues at coordinate 351,143 of NZ_JAKZFT010000002.1, forward strand.
GTATCGATCAATCGCCAGTTGTGTGAACCAAAACTCATCGCCTGCTCTCAAAAAAAATCGAAATGCGATCCAGCATCGGCTACTCCGTGCTCCGCGGCGTCACCACGACCTTTTCCGGCACGATCTTGACGAAGCGGCTACGGCATGAGGAAATGACCCTCTCCACCCAGTCCGCCTCCTCTTCCTGATGGGAGCGGACCAGTTCCCGGTGGTACTGGAGCAGCAACTCCTCGACCGTTGCCAGATCGTGGTCTTCCAGATCGCGGATCTCTACCCCGGCTCCCGTGGCGATGCGTCGGCGCAGTGCATCCCTGGTCATCCCCATCTCGTCGTCCAAGTGACAGTAGACGGTCCCCCCGGTCATGCCCGAACAGATCCACGGACCCGGGTCTCCCAGGACGACGGCCCTGCCGGCGGTCATGTATTCGAAGGCGAAGCCCTTGAGGTTGGCCCGGCCTGCGGGATTGCATGTTTCGTCATGGAGAGGGCTACGCATCCTTCCTCCCAGCACCACGTCGGCGCCGGAGAGGCGGATACAGGCCCGGCTGTCCGCATCCCCCTGAACGATGAAGGTTCCCCCCTGGGCGCCATAGGCAAGTCCCTTACCCACCGAACCGCCGACCCGGGTCCCGTTGCGGTTTTCTCCCTTGAGGATGACGATCTTGCCGCCGCGGGCCGACTTGCCGACCCCATCCTGCGCCCCCCCTTCCACACGTATGGTAATCCTGGGAATATTGAAGGCGCCAAGGCCGTTGCCTGGAATGGAATCCCGCTGGAAATGGAGCAGCGCCTGCTCCTCTCCCGACAGTCGCCCTGCATTGATATCCCGGACCATGGCTCCTGCCAGATGGGTGCCAATGGCCCGGTCGGAGCTGGAAGCGTCCGTGTCGTCGTAACGGACCCGCGTCTCCCCGCTGAGGAAGGCATCGTGGACCAGGTTTGACACCAGGGAGGTCAGGTAATTGAGCGGTTTGCGGATGATGCGGATCTTGTCTTCCACCTCCGCCGCTGCGTTGTGCTGTGCCGGTGTCAAAAGATCCGACAGGTCCAGGCTTTCCAAGCCCCTGTTCTGGAAGAGCAGGTCGGCTCGGCCAACCAGGTCCTGGGTACGTTTGAAACCGAGCTTCGCCGTAAGAATGCGGATCTCCCGCGCCATGCCACGGAAAAAGGTCGTTTCGTAAATGACGCCGTTTTCCAGCACCCGGGGAACGAAGCGCTTTAGCCCCTTGGCCTCGGCCTCCGCCGTCGTTTCGATCTGGGAAGCGATACCCACATGGCAGGTCCCCAGGTGACAACCGCGACAGGTGGTGCAGCCAATGATGACCATCGCCATGGTGCCGAAGCCGACCCGGTTCGCCCCCAGAAGCATCAGCTTCAGAACGTCGCGGCCGGTACGCGCCCCGCCGTCGGCCCAGATCTCCACCTTGTGGCGCATTCCTGCCGCCACCAGCGCCCGGTGCGCTTCACTGACGCCGATGTCCGCCGGAAGGCCGACGAATTTGATTGCATGGCGGCGGGCTGCGCCGGTCCCCCCGTCATAGCCGCTGATGGTGATGATGTCGGCGCCGGCCTTGGCAATACCCAGGGCAATGGTGGCAATCCCCGCCACCGCCGGCACTTTGACCGAGATGCGCGCCCGAGGATTGGCGGTGCGCAGCTCTTCGATGATCTGGGCCAGGTCCTCGATGGAATAAATATCGTGGTTGTTGGAGGGGGAGATGAGACTGACCCCCGGCGTGGCATTGCGGGCTGCAGCGATCTTCGCCGTCACTTTGAAGCCGGGAAGATGCCCACCCTCGCCTGGCTTGGCCCCCTGCCCCACCTTGATCTCCAGGAAATCGGCCGAGTTGAGGAACTCCATGTTGACGCCGAACCGGCCGGAGGCAATCTGCTGGCCGCGGTTTTCCCGGTAATGCCCCAGCATGTCGGCGATCTCCCCCCCCTCGCCGTTCATGCAGACAATGTTCAGCCGTCGTGCCGCTTCCGCGTAGATGCGGAAGGGGGTTTCTCCTTGGGAACCAAAGCTCATGGCGGAAAAGAGGATGGGGAGGTCGTGGCTGCCGACGGTGGTATCCACCTCGTCGGGATCCACGGTCAGCTCCTCCTGAAAGTGGAAGTCGATAAGGTGGCGAATGGCGAGGGGATTCTCCCCCTCCAGCTGGCGGATCAGCCGTGACAGGTCGGCGTAGGTTTCCTCCATTTTGGCAACGGCGCCGACCATCTTCCAGATGCGGGGATAGAGGCGAAACTGGACCGGCACCGGCTGCTTTTCCCGGCTGCGGGCGACGGCGGTGCGGCTGCGATTCTCCGCCTCCAGCCGTGCCAGCGTCAGCCCCCCGCGACCCGAACCGCAGAAATTGGGGGTCTCGAAAATCCCGGCCAGATGGCTGCAAAGGCCGATGGAGGCGAAATATTTGCCGTAACCGCCGATCTCGTGGGTTCCCATGGTGGAAATCACCTTTTCCAGCCCTTTACCCAGAACCGACAGGAGATTGTTCAGTCCGTTCTCCTCCGCATCCCCCTGTTCCCAGATCAGATAGGGGCAGAGGGCATCGGCCCCCATTCCCAGGGCGAAGATCAAGTCGTGCAGGTTACGCAGGGCGCCGGAGCGAAGCACCAGCGAAACACCACGCCGCAGGGACTCCCCTGAGACAGTCCGCTCCTCCTTGAGCCCCTTGTGGAGCACGGCCACAACCAGGTAAGGATCGATAAAGCTCCGGGCAGGGCCGAAGGCGGCGCTGTCATCCAGGACAAGGAGGCGGGCACCGTTTGCCACGGCACTGGTCGCCTCCTGCTTCAACCTTTCAAGCGCCTGCTGAATCGATTCATCCTGCAGCATTGCACAGGAAATGGTGCGGCTCCCCCGTCCCCGGAAGACCTCCAGCACCGATTCAAGGGTCGCAGTACCGAACCGGTGCGCTACCGCAGCATCGACTGCCTCTGCAGCGCCGCGCCGTCCCCCGGTAAGGAGGGGGATGGCCAGTTCTACCCCTTGTGAGGCGGGTCCCTTGAAACGGGGCCTTGCCCCGAGAAAAACACGGACCGAAAAATGGGCCGATTCCCGCTCCCGATCGATGGCCGGGTTGGTCACCACCGCCACCTGTTCCTTGAAATAATCGGAAAGGTTCTGTCTGGACAAGGACAGAGCCGCCAACGGTCCGTCATAGCCGAGGGAAGCAATGGGATCAGTCCCCGACCGGGCCATCTCCCTGAGATTCTGCACATCGCTGCTTTTCCAGGCCAATGCTGACATGAGGTTTTCCAAGACGAGGCGGGCGTTCCTGCCCCACCGTCCAGCCCGGGTGCCCTGTGGCTCCGGGAGGGCGTCCCCTTTGAAACATACCCTGGCGTGGGCGGAAAGATTGGTCCTCCTGCGGAAACGCTCATAAATCTGCCGCCGCAGTTCGGGATGGTACAGAACCCTGAGCCCTTTCCCCGGTGTCGCCTCTATCCCCACCTTCTCCCCCGGGGCCAGCGGCTTCGGGTCGTACATAATCTCCTCGTGGGGGACCACACCCAGTTCGGAGGAGATGAAGAGCTCCTTCTCCGTCTCGCCGAACCAGAGCGGCCGCAATCCCATGGCATCAACGCTGAAGACGCACTCTTTCCCGTGGCGGGCGATAATCGCTGCCGGGCCTTGGGCTGAAGCGGTGATATACCTGCGATACCAGCTGTACATGGCCTGAAGCTCGGCGGACATGATCTCCATCTCGCTGAAGATGGGAGGAAAGACCATCTCCATCGCTTCGAACAGGGAGAGCCCGTGGTGAAACATCAGCCCTTCCAGGGTGCGATTGAGGTCCTGGGAATCGCTACCGCCAACAGGTAGGACGATGCCGAGCATGCGTGCCTCTTCCCGAAGCCGGGCGATGGTGTTGATTTCGCCGTTGTGCCCGAGCAGGGAGAAAGGCTGGGCGCGGAGCACCGTCGGTAGAGTGTTGGTGGAGTAACGGCTGTGGCCGATAGTGATGCTGGAAAGGAAATCGCGCCGCTTCAGTTCGGGATAGTAGCGGGGCAGCAGTTCCGGCGCGCCGTGGACCTTGTAGGCAGCTACATGGTTGGAAAGGGAAGCGACGTGGATAGGGAATTCCTCCTCCAGGGCCACTTGTAGAATAAAGAGCAGGTGGGGAATGTTGCTGCGCTCTGGGCAGAGCAGTGCCAGCTGCCAGAAAAGGGGCTCGCCGAGCCGTGCTCCGCTGGAGAGAACCTCACTACGCACCACCCCCGGTCGTTCCACGAGGACCTTTACGCCAGCACCCTCGATCCGGCGGATCGCCTTTTCCCGGAGAAGCGGATCCGCCTGCAGTGCATCCCTGGGAACGAGCAGATGCCCAACCGCAAAAGCCGGCGACTCGGCCAGCGCCTGATCACAGCCGTTCTCCGCCAGGACCTCCTGCCACAGCTTCCGCGGAATGTCGGTCAGGATGCCACATCCGTCCCCTTCGCCGTCGATTTCTCCCGCCCGGTGCCCCATCTTGACCAGCGCCTCGATGGTGCGTTGGACATTGCCATGGGTCGGCTGGGCGCCCTTGTTGAGGTAGCCGATAATGGCGCAGGCGTCCCGCTCTGCAGGAACGAGTCCCGACGGATCTACATCGATATGTTTCATGGCAACTCCACTGTCAGCTTTTTCTCCCCGTCCAAAGTACACGCAGCCATGGATGGAAGATACGTTATAGCAGACCGCGGCAGAAACGGCAACTCCGGGGCAGGTACATGGGAAAAGGGGGCTGTTGCACCGCCGGGGAAATTCCTATATGCTCAGCTGGCACGAGGAGGCCCCATGTTTGCCAACGATCCAAAGACAGCACATTTCGCCGGCCTGCTGCTGGCGATCTTTCTGGCCGCGGCCCAGGAGCGGGTCGGCCGGGCCGGCGCCTTCTGGCTGATTCTCTTTGCCCTCCCCGGCACCATTCTCCATGAGACTTCCCACTACCTCGTCGCCCTCCTCACCGGCGGCAGGCCCCGCGGCTTCAGCATCATCCCCCATCGGCAAGGCGGCACCCTTGGCGAGGGCTCATCCCACAGGAGGTGGGTGCTCGGCTCTGTCGCCGTCGGCAGGGCGGGCATGGTTTCCGCGGTGCCGACCGCCCTTGCCCCCCTCTGGCTGATCGTCGCTGCCTGGTACCTCTATCGCCGCTGGTTCGCCTGGTTTCCTGCCGACACGCTCCACACGCTTCTTCTCTATGCCGTCGTCTACCTCTTTTGTTACAGCGCCGTCCCGTCCCGCGCCGATCTGCAGGTAGCGCTGTCCAGCCCGGCAAGCCTGTTGCTCTATGGCTGCCTCGCTGCGCTCCTTTTCTGTACCGCGGGGCTCTGGGCCTAGGGAAACGGTCCTCTAATTAAAGTAATTGCCAAGGTGAACCGATATGTATTAGCATCAAGACGGGTAGAAAATTCGACCGTTTTCCATGCCGGAGGAGGTGAATGATCATGTTTTACGAGCCCGCAGCACCAAAGATCTTCAGCGTCATCATCTTCTGGTCCTTCTTCATCCTCATCGTCGGCTTCAGCATGATGTCCCTCGTGAAAGAAAAGGCGCACCGGGCCCTGCGCTACGCCCGGGTCTGCAACCGCTCCTACCGGCACAGATAGGCGTCTGTATCCCTGCGACAACAAAAGGCCGTTCCTGCTCAAGTGAACGGCCTTTCTCGACTCCGTAGCCCTCCCCGAAGCCCGGCAATGGTAACGGCACCAGGTGGTGATATACTTTTACCACAAGCCTCATTTCGACAGAAAAGGAGGGGTTGTCATGGGTGTCATGGGAGAGGTAAACCGCCGGATCGCCGTCGAGGAAAAAGGGCAGCGCGCTGCCCATACTGCTCATATCTTCATGCAGCCGAAGCAGGATGCCCTCTGCACATCCTGCGGTGCTGTCTTCATCAACAAGCGCTGGTACATGGACGATGCCGAACTGAAGAAGGCAGGAAACGGGGCATCGCTCCTCAAGATCCGGTGTCCTGCTTGTCATTTGATTGCTGACGGCACACCGGCCGCCATCATCACCCTCTCCGGACAGTACCTGAAAAAACATGCCGATGTCATTCTCGATGCAGTGAAAAATACGGAGTCGCGCTCACGACAGAAGAACCCGCTAGGGCGAATCATGGAAATCAAGCAGGAACAGAATGCCATTTCCATCACGACAACGGAAGATAAACTGGCCCAGAAGCTGGGGCGGGAGATCCACAAGGCCCATGGTGGCGAACTGCGCTACCAGTGGGGCCATGATGAGAATTTCGTCCGAGTGTTCTGGAACCGGGATTAAATCGCCACCCGGTTCCGTCCGGCTTGCTTCGCCCGGTACAGGGCCGCATCGGCGCGCCGGATCAGATCGTCGCTGGTGATGTCCCCCTTGTCCATGAGAACTATACCGGCGCTGACGGTAAGGGTGATGGAGATTTCACCATGCTCGATGGTTTCCTGCTCGATGGTTTCCCGCAGCCGTTCCGCAAGGACGAGTGCTTCGTCGAGGGTCGTGCCTGGCGAAATGATGACAAACTCCTCGCCGCCGATCCTGCCGATGATGTCATAGGCCCGCACCACCTCGTTCATGCGATTCGCCACCCACTTGAGGACATGGTCACCAAAAGGGTGTCCCCAGGTGTCATTGATCTTCTTGAAGAAATCCAGGTCAAGCATGATGACGCAGAGGGGCTGGTCCAGACGGATTGAGCGTTCGAACTCCTCTTCCAGCCGGGCGAGGATATGCCGACGATTGTTCAGTCCCGTCAACTCGTCCGTTGAGGCCAGTCGCTTCAGGCGCCACTGGGCCTCATCCAGTTTTATGACCAGGCGCCAGGTAAGAAAATAGGTGATACCCACCACCAGGCCGATAATGACGACTGCCGCCACTATTATCAGTAGCTGGCTGAAATGGGTCTCCCTGGCCAGTTCGGAAATGGTGAGAGTGATGCTGAGGGCGCCCAGCACGTCGCCAATTCTGGTGGCATGGCATTCCAGGCAGGATTTATCCGCATGGAGGGGAAGCAGGAACCGATAAATGGGGCCTGTCGGGTTGTCCAGCACCAGTCTGGACATCTCGTGCGCTCCTTGGCTGAACATGCCGAGTGCCGCCATCTCGACGGGATCGGGAGTATTGGCGGGGTCGAGGGGATGGGAGCTGACGATGCGGAAGCTGGGACCGTCCTGCTGCTCGCTGCGCACCGAAATCTCCTTGATCATGATGGCGTGGTTGCGCAGGGTCAGGGTCCTGCCATCGGTGGTCTTCAAGTCAGGATTGACACCGATCTTCAAGAGATAGCCGTTCGATTCCACCCCCCTCTTTTTCTCCACATAGACGCCGCCGTAGTCATAGTTCCACATCTTGGTATGATCGATGAGGTCGGCGTAAGCAAGGGCCTGCTCCCTGACCCGCTGCAGCAGGAGGTTTCCGGTTCTGGCATAGAGGAAATAGGCGACGACGACGACAAAAAGCGAGAGGATGACGCAGAGGCTGAGGAGGAAAAACCTGACATTGCTGAAATAACGGAATGGTTTTGGCCACAAGAGTGCTGGCATACGATCACCTGGCTGCCCAACGGCGGCTTTTTACGAGTAACTACCGAACTTCAGCCGTTCTATGGTTGTACGGTCGGGAGAGAACGGTAACTGCGGAGGTTTCGGCACGGCCAGCCTGAGATGTTCGGAAAAGGGGGTTTCGCGCAGCTTCATGTTGTAGGCCGTGACCATGAGGACCTCCAGGTTGACTGCATCGAGTATGTTGTAGGCCAGAAGCGTTTCCAGCGCCAGGGTGTTGCCGCTGGCGGCGTAATCGCGCCACAGGCGCACGGCAAAGGAGCCATCGACTCCATCGAGTTCTTCGCGGCTCAGTCCCAGCTGCTTCTCGCACCCCTTCAGCCCCCCTTTGAATCCCAGGCTGCGCAGCACGTGCATCAGGTCGATATGGGGCTGGGGCAGGGACATCTTCAGATGCTGCTCAAGAAAGGGGATGTCGAATGCTTTGCCGTTGTACGTGACGAGCAGTCCGTATCTGCCGATATCCTTCCTGAAGTCGCCGAGATTTGCCCCTTGTAAATAATATCGTATCTCTTTCCCGTCATAAAGTGCAATGGTGGTGATGCTGTCACGGTGGCGGGAAAGGCCGGTTGTCTCGATGTCCAGATAGGCTATGCTCCCGCGGAAAGCTGAAAAGAGCCGCCAGTGCATTCTGGCGGGCAATGATCTGCGAAAATAATCCGGATCGCCCTGCAGCAGGTGTCGTTCTGATTCCTCCAGCCGACGGAGCACCTGGTAGTTCCTGGAGAGAGAAAAAACCGGCCGCGGCTGGGCGTGAAACTGCTCCCATGTATGGATGCCCTGCCGCCAGAGTTCCTTTTCCATGGCGGCGCTGACACCGGGGATATGACAGAAGGTTCTTGCCAGCATGCTATTCACCGATGATCTTGACAAGGACCCGTTTCCGTCGCTTGCCGTCGAATTCTCCGTAGAAGACCTGCTCCCATGGCCCCAGGTCCAGTTTGCCGTCGGTCACGGCGACCACCACCTCGCGCCCCATGATAGTTCTCTTCAGGTGGGCATCGGCGTTGTCCTCATAGCCGTTGTGCCGGTAGCGGGAATATGGTTTTTCCGGGGCAAGTCCCTCCAGCCAGACCTCGAAATCGTGGTGCAGCCCCGGCTCGTCGTCATTTATGAAGACACTGGCGGTTATGTGCATGGCGTTGCACAGCAGCAGACCCTCCTTGATGCCGCTTTCGGCAAGGCACTCCTCCAGTCGGGGGGTGATATTGATTAAATCGCGCCGCTTCTCCACCTCGAACCACAACTCCTGCCGGTAGTGCTTCATTGTCCTCTCCATTCCATGAAAGTTCAGCCTGTTACAGCATATCCAGGGGATCGATATCTATGGCCATTCTCACCACCGCCGGCAGCTTCAGCTGCTTCCTGAACCGGGCGACCAGCCGGTGCAGCTCCGGGCGCTGCCCCGATTTGAGGAGGATCTGGCGCCGGTAGCGGCCGCGGATCATGGCCAGGGGAGAAGACACCGGCCCCAGTATCTCCACCCGGCTCCGTGCTTCCCCCTTGAGGCGCTGCAACAGCCCCGCCGCTGCCGTCGCCCCCTTATCCACCTCTTGGGCGGAATTTCCCGAAAAAATCAGCGCCGCCAGGTAGGCAAAGGGTGGATAGCCGGCCTCGGCACGGAATGCCGTCTCATCCTGGTAAAAACCAGTGAAATCGTGGGCAACGGCGCGGGTGATGGCGTAATGGCCGGGGTTGAGGGTCTGGATCAGCACCCGGCCCGGCATGTCTCCGCGCCCAGCACGGCCGATCACCTGGCTGATCAGCTGAAAGGTCCGTTCGCTCGAACGGAAATCGGGGATGTTCAGGGTGGCATCGGCGGAAATCACCCCCACCAGGGTCACTCCGGGAAAATCGTGCCCCTTGGCGATCATCTGCGTGCCGACCAGAATATCGACGGTGCCGTTCTCCAGCCCCTTGAGAACGCGTGAATGACCGCCTCGGCCGCTGGTCGTATCCCGATCCATGCGGCCGATTCCAGCGTCGGGATAAAGCTCCCGGACCTCTTCTTCGACCCGTTCCGTGCCGCGCCCGAGGAGGGCGATGGACGGGCTGTCGCACTTGGGGCAGACGGAGGGAGCGGGGATGGAATAGTCGCAGTAATGGCAGAAATGCCGCTCGCGGCGGCGGTGGTAGGTAAGTGTTACCGAACAGTTGGGGCAGCTGAGGACGGTGCCACACTCCTCGCAGACCAGATAGGTGGCGAAGCCGCGCCGATTGAGGAAAAGCAGCGTTTGTCCGCCGTTTGCCAGATTATCGCCCATTGCCGCGACCAACTCCGGCAGAAAGGTCGCGCTTTTTCGGCCCCGGCTGTCCAAAAGCTCCGTTGTCGGCATCGGCAAGCTGCGGACCCTTTCGGGAAGCTGCAGATAGCCGATCTTTCCCTGCTGCACCGCGTGATAGGTGGTCACCAGGGGAGTTGCCGAACCGAGCACCACCACCGCCCCTTCCATTTTGCCCCGCACCAGGGCCAGGTCCCTGGCATTGTAGCGGAAACCTTCCGACTGTTTGTAGGAAGATTCGTGTTCTTCATCGACGACGATGATACCCAGATTGGTCAGGGGGGCGAAAAGGGCTGAGCGGGCGCCGATGACGATGGTTACCTCCCGGCGCCTGATCCGGCGCCACTCGTCATAGCGCTCGCCGTCGGAAAGGCCGCTGTGCAGAACGGCGATGCCGCTGGTGAACCGGCTCTTGAACCTCTTGACCAGCTGAGGAGTGAGGGCAATCTCCGGCACCAGTACCAGGGCAGTCCCCCCTTTTTCCAGCACCCGGGCAATGGCCTGCAGATAGACCTCGGTCTTGCCGCTGCCAGTTACGCCATGGAGCAGAAACGGGGCGAATGCTCCCCGGGCCACGGCGGCAGAAAGGTGCTCCAGTGCCGCAGCCTGATGGACATTGAGCGCCAGGGGCAGGTCGTGGACAAAGACTTCTTCCCGGAACGGGTCCCGGTAGACCTCCCGCTCAGCAGCCGCGACCAGCCCCAGGTCCAGCAGGCGTCTGAAATGGACTGCGGTGGCGGCGAATTCCCGGCGCAACTGTGTTGCGGGGGCCTCTTCAACACGGCAGAGATATTCATGGAGGCGCAGCATCGTACCACGCAGCTTGGGTGGCGGGCCGGCAGCTGCCACGGCCCGGTAGAAAGTCTCCCGCTTGACCGGCCGCCCCCCCGTGAGCACTTCTTCCTGCACCAGGGTACCGTCGGCGGCAACCACGTTCCGTTTCCGGCTGGTCAGGTTGATGCCGGCAGGCAGTGCCGCCTTGATCACTTCTCCCAGGGGGTGAAAATAATAGGCGGCGCTCCAGCGGAAGAAGGCCAGCTCCTTTTCTGTGAAGAGCGGCTCCTCATCGAAGACATCGACAATTTCTCTGACCTCTTCGGCACTGGCCGCCGGAGTACCGACCACGTAACCGGTGATCTTACGCCTGCCGAAAGGAATCAGCACCCGCACGCCAATGGATGCCCGGTGGGCAAGCGTGTCGGGGACGCTGTAATGAAAGGTGGCATCCAGGGGAAGGGGTACGGCCACTTCGATGATTTTAGCGGCATTCTGCTCGGGCGTCATGACCGACATTATGGAGTCGGCAAGAAGTGGTGTCAAACTGAATATCCCCAACCGAAAGGCAAAAAAGGTGCGCCTGTAGATATCGGGGAAAAGACAGGCAGTCGTGACCTCGTCCGTTCGCCCTGTCGCCACGACTGCCTTCCCCGAAAATTTACTGAAATAACAAAAAAAGCCGGATGCATCCCACCTGGGGCACTTCCGGCTTGATATTTCAATTTCTACCCTGGGGACCGGCTGGTTTATTTCTTCAGCACTTCCTCGGCAACGGCCCGCCCAAGCGCCTCGCACTGCTCCAACGCCTCGGCACGCGGGGTGAACGGCGCGCGGACAAAAGGTACCGGCAGCTTGAAATTGAGCCCTTTCAACCGATCTTCCGCCAGGCGGCAGGCTTCGCCGCTCCAGCCATAACTGCCGAAGACGGCGGCAATGTTGGTTTTTAGGCGGACGGTGGAAAGATAGGCGAGGACATCCCACATGGGTTTCGGTATATCCCTGTTGATGGTGGGAACACCGAAAATCAAGGCATCCCCCGTCTCCATGAGATCGCGGATTTCCGCCGCCGTGAGCTCGGTGATGTGCCTGGCGTCCACCGGGACACCGGCAGCCGCGGCCCCCCTGGTCACACTGGCCGCCATTTTTTCCGTATTGCCATGGGGGGAGATGTAAAAGAGGACGATTTTTCTCTCTCCTGTTTCAGGGCGGCACCAGCCTTCGTACCGGGCGACCGTTTTCCACGGCTCGCTGCGCAGCACCGGCCCATGGCTCGGGCAGATGACTTCGATCTTTTCGTTCCGGATCTTGTCGATTGCCGCCAGCGCCTTGTCCTTGAAGGGGCGCATAATAGTATCGAAGTAGAACTGCATGTCGGCGCTGAAATCGGGGAGTTCGTCGTTGAAGATGGAAGAGCCGCAGTAGTGTGACCCGAATGCGTCACAGGTGAAGAGGACCTGGTCCTCCTCCAGGAGGGCGAACATGGTGTCCGGCCAGTGCAGAAAAGGGGCAACGATGAAGCGCAGGCGCTTGCCCCCCAGGTCGAGAACTTCGCCATCCTTGACGATCTGGGACGGGAAGGGAGTGTGGATGAGATTGCCGAGAAATGTATGGGCGGCCTGGGTGGAAACCACCTTTGCCTTTGGGCAGTGCTGGAGCATGAGGGCCAGCGACCCGGAATGATCCGGTTCGGTGTGGTTGACGATGAAGTAGTCCACCTCGGCGGGATCGACAAGTTGCCTGACCTTCTCCAGGTACTCCTCACCCCGTTTCCCCTTGACGGTATCGATGATGGCTGTTTTGTCTTTCCCTTTGATGAGATAGGAATTGTAGGTCGTACCGTGGGCAGTGGGAAAGAGATCGTCAAAGGTGCGCAGCTCGGGGTCTTTTACTCCGATCCAGTGAATGTCCGGCTTGATCTGAAATATTTCTGCCATTGGGTGCCTCCTAGGTAATGCGGTTGCGAAGCAAAAGTATAGCCGAAACTTCTCAGAGGGCAAGGTGGCGGCTTGAAATAACGGTTACAAAAACGCCCGGTTGCCCGGGCGTTCACTGCGCATGTGAATATTACTGTACGATCAGGACTGGCGGGTACCCCGGCCCGGTTTGAGACTGCGGTACTCTACCACCGGCTCAGAGGTTCGTGAGCGCGGAGCGGCACTTTTCCGTGCTTGGGCAAACCCGCCGCTCTTCCGGTCGTCCTTGCCGGGACGGCGGCCGTTGCCGGCATAGGGGGTCTTGCCGCGGCCATTTGCCGTTTGGCTGCGCTTTCCCTGGTTGTTGAGACGGCGCAGGGGACGGGTCGGCTCCAGGCCGGGAATGACGTGCATCGGTAGAGTCTGTCCCGTGTAGCGCTCGATACGGTCCAGGTAATTGAGATCGTTCAGCGAGGCGAAGGAGATGGCGACGCCGGTGGCCCCTGCCCTGCCCGTCCTGCCGATCCGGTGGACATAATCCTCGGCGAATTTGGGCAGGTCGAAGTTGATGACGTGGCTGATGCCGGAAACGTCCAGGCCCCGGGCCGCCACGTCGGTGGCCACCAGCAACCTGATCTTGCCGCGTCGCATGTTGTGAATGGTTTTGTTCCGTGCATTCTGTGACATATCGCCATGGAGAGCGGCAGCAGCATGCCCCTGGGCATGGAGGTCGCGGGCAAGGAGATCGGCGTCACGCTTGGTAGCGGAAAAAATGATGGCCTTGGTGACGCTCTCGTCGGCGATGAGATGCTGCAACATGCGGGTCTTGTGCTGGAGGTTGTCGGCCACATGAAGTCGCTGCTCGATCTGCTCGTGGGTCGTTTTCTTGCCGGCTATCTCAATGCGCACCGGATCCTTCAGGAGACGTTGGGCAAGCTTGGCCATGACATCATCCATGGTGGCGGTGAAGAGCAGGGTCTGGCGATTGGCAGGAGCAGCGGCGGCAATCCGGTCAACGTCCTCGCTGAAGCCCATGTCCAGCATCCGGTCGGCCTCGTCGAGAATCAGCAATTCCAGGCGGGAAAGATTGATCTTGCCCCGGTCCAGGTGGTCGATCAAGCGCCCGGGGGTGGCCACGATCAGGTCCACCGGGCGGGACAAAAGCATCAGCTGCTCGCGGTATGGCATGCCACCGAGGATGGCGCCACTGGTGACGCGCATGAACTTGCCGTAGCTGCGCACCGCATCGGTGACCTGGTTGGCCAGCTCACGGGTCGGGGTCAGGACTAGAATGCGCGGGCCGCGGCCGGGGAGCGGGGAGCGGACGGTGAGCCGCTGCAGGGACGGCAGGGTAAATGCCGCCGTTTTGCCTGTGCCGGTCTGGGCGGAGGCAATGAGATCCTTTCCTTCGAGCGCCAGGGGAATGGCCTGCGCCTGGATAGGCGTGGGGGTGGTGTAGCCGCAGGCGGCAATAGCCTTGAGAATAAGAGGTGACAACTGCAATGATTCAAATGACATATTAATTCCTTTGATTTCCGGCTGAGCATGTAATGGGCGCTCCTAGGCCGGAAACGGCTGAAGATGGACGCGAATCACCGTTGCGGCAACCATTGCAACGCAGAAATGACGGCAATAACACGTATGACCGGCTCAACTACATCGTCGCCAACCATAAGTGCTACTGCATTTCGAGGGGATGCTGATATGCAGATGGGGGTTAGTGAGCGATGAAACGGGGGATGTACAGCGGGTGCAGGGTGATGAAAAACAGGTCCCCGATTGAACAGACAGGTAACTATACACGGAACCGGCAAATTTGCAAGTTTTTATTTAGAAGATAACCGATCTGCTTCCCGGCGATTGTCCATTTTACCGCCGGCGCCCACTCAAACGCCGCGGCTTTCACAGGCGCGCCAAAGGCCGACGGCAGCCATCAGCGGCACCATGCACATCAGGACTTGAAGATTAAAAATTGTACCGTAACATTAATGCTATTGATTATAGGACTGCTGTCACATAAAATGCGGTCATTTCAGCAAGGCAAAGGAACGCATGTTCGATATTCTCCTCATAGCAGATCAGGCCCGATTGGAGCACATAGTCTCCGACGCCGCCAAAGCCTGCAATGCCCACCTTCATCACATTAGCAGCCTCACCGTTCCCGAGGAAATACAATCTGCCTCGCCGGAAGCAATCTTCATCCAGAACCGCCTCTCCGGCCTCTCCGGCGATATCCTTGCCAGGCATCTGCGATCCCTCTTCAACTCCACGGCCACGTCGCTCATCATTCTCAGCGACGATCCGGAAGACGCTCAACGGTCGTTCAAATTTGCCGATAAGTGCATAAATTCTGCTGCAGGCGACGCCGAAGTGGCACGCATGGTCACCGGGGCAATAACCAGCAGGATTAAGCCTGGCGAAGCGGCCGGTACAAAGGAAGACGGTCCGGAGCCGGCCGGCCCGGCACTGGCGGTAAGCGACCGGGTTTCACTCTCGGGGGAGCAGCCGCCGCCGGAGCCACCCCAGATGGATTCCCCTTTTCTCCAGACACTGACGGGAGCACTCAGCGACTTGGAACCGGTCCCGCTCCAGCCACCGGAAGAAACCCGGGACAGCTCCTCGCCTATCTCTCTCCATGCAGAGGCATGGAGTACGCAAAAATTCACCAGCAGCCGGGACAAATTTCAACAGCGGATATGGCTTTCTGCAGGAATCACCATGGTCCTTGCAGTCTCCTTTTATTTTTTCACGGATGGAAAGCCGCTGGTGAAGGGAAAACCCTTACCCTCCGCCGCAATCCAGGCCCCAAGCAAGAACCCCATGCCTGGCGGCATGACTGCACTGCCCGCGTTCATACCTGCAAGCAAGCCGGATGCAACCTATGGCGCGGGACATGCAGGTTGGGAGCGTTACCTCGGGACCGGTAGTGAATTCAGGGTGTTCAGGCGGGACGGCATCATTAAGGCGCTGCAGATCATCGACCGGAGCGGCAAGGGGCTATCGGAAACCTTTATGGGCTCGGTGCTCCGCCAATGCACCGGGGCTGGCAGGTATACCATCGCCACTGCCGAGGCGAAAGGCACATACATGGTTGAAAAAGGCGCCGCAGATAAGGCCGGCATAATAGTTTACCGGCAAAAGTCGGACCGCCGGATAAAGGCATTTGTTCTCTACTTCCAATAACGGCCGAATATGGGAAAGAAATGATTACTGTCAGACGAGGATTGATAGCGGTTGCCCTGTTTGCCCTGTTTGCTACCGGTGCTGGTGCTGCCGTGGACTCTCCATTTGAGATAAACATTAAGGAGCTTGATGGACGCGCCGCACCAGCTCCCCCGAAAAGGAAAGCCCCTGTCGCCAAGCCTTCACGTACCATGGCGGCCAAAGCCCACGCAGGGAAGCCGAAGCCCCTTGCAGGAAGCGATGGTCATGCCAGTTACACCGTCAGGAACGGCGACCACATCTTCAAGATTCTGATGAAGCACTTCGGCATGACGAACGCTGCTGCCGAAGCGCTTATCCCGGAAGTGATCCGGCTGAACCGAGTCTCCGACATCAAGAGGCTGACCGTCGGCCAGACGCTCCTTATACCCAGCCGACATGGGCGCACCAAGGTTGCCGACAAAAAGGAACCGGCGATTTCCACAGCTATGGAACCAGCAATACAGCAGCGAATAACGACGGCACAGCTTGGTGAAGCACCGGCCGGCGCGGCAATTGCCGTACGTTCCATAACGAGCAGAGATCCTGCCGAGGTCACCGACGCCATTCTGAACATCCTTGCCGTCAAGCCGGGCAAGGACCATTTTGTCGAGGCATCGGCGGCCACCCGACAGGCACTCCGCCTGGGCGCCAAGGTCGATCGCTTCTTCGAAAGCAACGACAAACATTACATGATCAGCTTTTCGGCGACGGAGCCCTTCACCTACACGGTTTACCGGCTGCTGGAACTGGAAGGGGTCAGGCTGATCAGGATCGACCAGGATGCCGATCTTAAACAGGTGGCAACAGCCGTTCTTTCCGCCATGAATATTCCCTATCGCTACGGTGAACATGCCGTTATTCTCAACGACAGGAACCACACCAGCGCGACCCTGAAGGGGTTCCTCTTCACCAGGGAAACAACCATACCGCCACGATTGATTCTGTTGTCGGATATGCCTGTCGCTGCCCTGACAGCCAGCCTGCTGGAAAGCAAGGAAAGGAATCAGCGCTAACCGTTACTGGCGGGACAGGTTCAGCAGACAGTCGGCACGATAAAGGGTGGCATCGGCAGCCAGAGGCGAATCGGGAAAATTCGCGAGAAACCGATCGAATTCCTCCAGCGCCTTGCCGGGCTGCCCATTTTTGTAGGCGGTAACAGCACGTTGGTATTGCAGATGGGAAGGATCGGCCCCGCCGTTTGTGGGCCGTGCCTTGACTGGTACTGCCGGGGCGGCGGTCGCGGCCGCTCCAGGTGTGGAGTGGATACGGGACCGCTTCTTTTTTGTCCGGGACATGGGGGAATGGCCGGCAGTTACCGGAACGAGCAGGCGGGAACCGGTAAAGATCCGGTCGGGATTATCGATCTTGTTGAAAAGCAGTATCTGGGGAAAGTAGGATGCCCTGCCACGGTATTTCCTGGAAAGACTTCGCAGGGTATCCCCCTTGCAGATCGTGATCCCCTGCACCAGAATGCCCTCTTCCGGGCCTGCCGGAGCGGCACCCGATTCAACGGGTTGCGGCCGGTAGATAATCCGGGAATCGGCTGAAAATACCGTCATCGGTGCGGCACCCACAAGCAGCAAGCCCGCCAGTCCCCACCTCAGGCCCCGCATCAGTAGTTCATCCCCAACAGATCCTGATATTTCAGGACGTTTCTGATTTGCATGTTCGTACCGACAACGGCGCCAGCTTTCACCTTGTAGGTGATCTTTATGCTGCGTTTCTCGCCGGAGCCCATGTCCTCGAAACGCCAGGTGTAGACGCCGTCACTGCCGCTGGCAAAGGATGGATCAGCGGAAACCATGGCCAGCTGCTGGGGCAGAATGCTTTGCACATCAACGACCTTGGCAAGGCTCGAGCCGCGATTGGTACAGCTCAATTCGAAGGAGGAGACCTCCCCCGGCTTCACTTTGCCACCTTTGCCGGTCATGACCAGGTCAAGCAACGGCCGGGAGTAAACGAGCCGGACGCTCAGGGACGCGCTTTTGCTCCTGTCCCCCTGCGGCTCGAAACTTGCCGTCACCGGCATGGTGGCGCCGTCCGCCTCATTGGCAGGTGTTGCCACCTCAAGCACCACATAGGCCTCTTCCTTGGGAGCCAGCGGTCCCACATGGCTTATGACCGGCTCGTTATCCTGCTTTTTGCCGTCCCGGTTCAGGTCCTGGTAGAAGGAATAGGCAGCGTTTCCCGGGATAAGCGGCTTGATCTCGAAATCGTCCCGGATGTTGCCGGTGTTAGTGACAACTATGGGGATTCTCAGGGTCTGGCCGGGAATGGCCACCAACTTTTCAGCGCTGGTTTTGACAGTGACTCCGCTCACCCCTTGAACGACAGTGGCAGGGGAGAGGAACGAATCCCGCTTCTCCAGCTCGCCGTTAATGACATCGGCCCGAAGGAAAAGCTCCTGCAGGGCAAGGGCATCGTCTTTCAACTGAAAAGTCAGGTTGAATTCCTTGCTCTCGCCCGAGGCAAGCTGGAGCCCGTCCAGCACCAGGGTTGCCTTCATTTCCGGCTTGAAGCCGGCAGGAACAAGGCTTGGCTCATACTGGGGCGGATAATTCAGCCGGAGGGTTACTCCCCTGGCAGACGAGGTGCCGATGTTCAAAAGGTTCAGACGGTAGGATATCTTCTGCCCCGGCAGCAACTGGGGCTTTTCCGCCTTGACGACCGCCCGCAGCAGCGGGGCCGAAAAGGAGAGCTTCACCTCTTTGGACTGGGAGACGTCGGGGGCGAATCCGGAGCCGATCTTGATGGGGTAGCTTGCCTTCTGCCCATCGATGACCCCCTTGGGGATGGTCAGGGTCATGACCGCCCTGAACTTTTCGCCGCTCTTCAGCTGTGGCGTCACATTAATGGGATTAACCGGCTGGGCGGCAGAGGCAAACTGGACATTGAAATCTGCCGGAAACGCAGACTCCAGATAGAAGCTGTCGCTGCCGTTGCCCAGGTTGACCACCTCAAAGGGGATGGCAAAGCGTTTGCCCGCTTCTAGGGTCTGTGTCGGTGGCGCTATGACGAAATCCAGATCGGCAAACTGCCCTACCTCCAGCGACAGTACCTTGGCGTTTTCAGCCTGAACAGCCATGCTCGCTGCAGTAGCGGCAGGATAGATAATCCCCAGTTCCTTGAGCTTCGCGCTTGCACTTGCAGCGGCTGAGCTGCCCGGAAAGCGATCAATTACCGCTTTGTATTCGGCTATCGCTTTTTCCCGCAGAGTTGCCCCCCGGCCCGCTTTCGCTTTCTCTTTCTTCCTGCCGCTGGAAGCAGCCACCTTAGCAGCAGCCTTGTCCCTCGCCGCTCTTTCGGCTGCGGCCTTCTCTTCTGCCACTCGTACCTGCTCAGTTTTCTTAGCTGCGGCTATACGCTCCGCTTCTGCTTCCCGTGCAGCCTTTTCAGCCGCGGCTTTCTCGGCAGCCAATTTTTCCTGGCGGGCTTTCTCAATGGAAGCCTTCTCCGCAGCCAGCCGCATTTCTTCAGCCTTTTTCGCCGCTGCGACTCGCTCCGCCTCTGCCTTTTCCCGGGCAACCTTCTCGGCGGCAGCTTTTTCCGCAGCTGCCTTTTCGGCAGCCGCCTTCTCAGCCGCCAGTTTTTCCTGAAGAACTTTCTCGGCTGCAGCTTTCTCCTGGGCGAGGCGCAACTCTTCAGCCTTCTTTGCCGCCGCAATGCGCTCCGCTTCCGCCTTTTCTCGGGCGATCTTCTCGGCAGCGGCTTTTTCCGCAGCTGCCTTTTCGGCAGCAGCCTTCTCAGCTGCCAGCTTTTCCTGACGGGCCTTCTCGGCTGCAGCTTTCTCCTGGGCTAGGCGCAACTCTTCAGCCTTCTTTGCCGCCGCAATGCGCTCCGCTTCCGCCTTTTCCTGGGCGATCTTCTCGGCAGCGGCTTTTTCCGCAGCTGCCTTTTCGGCAGCCGCCTTCTCAGCTGCCAGCTCTTCCTGACGGGCCTTCTCGGCTGCGGCTTTCTCTTTGGCCAGTCGCAGCTCTTCAGCCTTCTTTGCCGCCGCGACGCGCTCCGCTTCCGCCTTTTCCCGGGCAGCTTTCTCAGCGGCAGCTTTTTCCGCAGCCAATTTTTCCTGGCGGGCCTTCTCAGCCGCGGCTTTCTGAACGGCCAGACGCATCTCTTCAGCCTTTTTGGCTGCCATCCTCGCTTCCGCTGCCGCCTCTTCCTGGGCCAGGTTCGTCGCGGCCGGCTCTGAGGCGGTCTCACCTCTGGCATATTTCCCCGCCAGGGTCACCAGTTCGTCTTCCACCGTCCCTTTCAGGGGGCTGTCCGGATACTCCTTGAAGAACTGGGCCATATACCTGGCGGCGTCCTCCTTGTGCCCCGCCTTGAAATTGGCCCGCGCCAGCCAGAAAATAGCCATGTCCCGAAGGGGCGTATCCGGATAATTCTTGAGCAGCGCACCCATCTTATCTACCGTGGTCTGGTAATCCTTTTTCTGATAGGCGTTGAAGCCGGTGATGAAAATTTGTGAATCTTCCGAATCCAGGCAAAAGGCGGGATTGATCAACAACGTCAGAATGAGGAGAAACGACAGGAAGGTCCTGCATGGCAAAGCGCGGAAAAACTTTTTAAAATTCACGGGATTACCTTTCCGAGCCATATGGGGGAATAGTATGAAAATTAGTGGGAAAAGTTACCATCTTAATGGAGGATTGTCAATTGAGAATGGCGCTTCTGGTGGGCAGCAACAGGCATTTGCGTCTGGAAACAACGGTGTTTTCGCGGAGAGTGCCTGAGAAAACTTTTGAAAGGATGGCGCTTTGCTTCTATACTTACCACCTATGATAGGAACCGACCGTATCAGTCATTTTCCCTCGTCGCCCGGTGTGTACATCATGAAGGATGCCGACGGGACAGTCCTCTATGTGGGAAAAGCCAGGGACCTGCGCAAGCGTATCCGCTCCTATTTTGCCGCCTCCGGGGACTCCCGTTACCATATCCGCTTCCTCATGGCCAGGGTCACCGATATCGAATTCATAGTCACCGATACGGAGAAGGAAGCCCTGATCCTGGAGAACACCCTGATCAAACAGTACCGCCCCAAGTACAATTTCAACCTCCGGGACGACAAGACCTACTTCTCCCTGCGAATGGACATGTCCAGCGAATTTCCGCGCCTGACCATCATCCGCCGGGTCACTCGCGACGGAGCCCGCTATTTCGGCCCCTACTCCTCCGCCTCCGATGCCAGGGCAGTACTCAAGCATCTCTACAAACTGTTCCCCCTCCGCCACTATCCCATGGAAACCTGCCGCAGAAGAAATCGCCCCTGCCTCTTTTTCCAGCTCCGGCAATGCTCCGCTCCCTGCCATGGCAAGATCTCACGGGATGACTATTTAGCCCTGGCGGAGGGTGCCGCCCTTTTTCTGGAAGGGAAAAACCGGGAAATCGTCAGGATTTTCAGGGAGCGAATGAATGCGGCAGCGGCAGCCGAAAATTACGAGGAGGCGGCCAGGTTTCGCGACCTGATCCGGTCCATCGAAGTAACCGTGGAAAAGCAGAAGATGGTTGCCCAGGGGGGGGACGCCGATGTTATCGGTCTTTTTCGCGACATGGTGCAGCTGCACATTGCCATCCTCTTCATCCGCGGCGGGACCCTCACCGGCAACAGGAATTATTCCTTTGCCTGGGAGATGGATGACAGCGAAGGGGTCGCCTCGTTTCTCAACGAGTATTACAACCGCGACGTTTTCATTCCCGCCGAAATCCTGCTCCCTTCTGCCATCGACGACCCGTTGCCCTTGGAAGAGCTGCTCTCCGAGCTGCGCGGCAAACGAGTCTCCATTACCTTTCCCCGGCGGGGCAAGAAGCTGGAACTGGTTCAGCTTGCCTCGAAAAATGCGGAAACTGCCGCCGCGGAACGGAAGCAGGCCGCCGATTCCGGGGAGGCCATCCTGCAAATCCTCAAAGAGCGACTCCATCTGCAGCGGCTCCCCCGCCGCATCGAGTGCTACGATATCTCGAACATTCAGGGGCGGATGGCGGTCGGCAGCAAGGTCTCGTTCCTGGACGGCAAAGCGGACAAGGGAAACTACCGCCGCTACCGAATCAAGGGGGTCGGCCAGGCCGACGACTTCGCCATGATGAGGGAGATGCTGGCCAGAAGATTCAAGCCGGGCACGGCAGCAGAGGACCGTCCCGACCTGATTGTGGTCGATGGAGGTATCGGCCAGCTTAATGTACTGACGCGGGTTTTGGACGAGCTGCAGATCAGTGATGTGGCGGCGGCCGGATTGGCAAAAAGCAGGGTCGATCGGGAAATGGAAGCATCGGAAATCAGCAGGTCAGACGAACGGGTCTTCCTCCCCAACCGGAAAAACCCGGTGGTGCTGCGGCAGAACTCGGCACCGCTCCTGCTGTTGGCCAGAATTCGCGACGAAGCCCACCGCTTTGCCATCACCTACCATAAGAAGCTGCGCGGCAAGGATCTGCTCGCTTCGCAGCTGGAGAGCATTGCCGGCATCGGCAACAAGAGAAAGAAGGCGCTCCTGCGCCACTTCGGCAGTCTGAAAGGGATCACCGAGGCGACCCGGGACGAGCTGTGCAAGGTTCCCGGCATTTCCGCCTCCGTTGCCGATTCCCTCTGGCAACATCTCCACCAAAACGAAAAGGGCGATGCCTGACCGGCTATCGCCCTCTCCACTCCATGCCGCCGGCAATTTTACTCTGCCAGGAGCCTCTTGACCGCGTTTTCCAGGGCCCTCCCCACCTCGTCCGAATAACCTTGGAAGCGTTCGGCAACGATCCCCTTCTTGCTGATGACGAAGATGGTCGGCACCGAGCGCAGACCGTAGTTCACCTGCAGGTCCTCATCGACCATG
Organism: Geotalea sp. SG265; assembly: GCF_022808985.1. GTDB lineage: Bacteria > Desulfobacterota > Desulfuromonadia > Geobacterales > Geobacteraceae > Geotalea. The sequence goes on from NZ_JAKZFT010000002.1 coordinate 373,676, forward strand.
GTGACCGGATAACTGATCTTCCTTTCAGCAATGAACGACTTGACCACCCTGTCGCTGCCGTCATCGACGCTCATGCCGAGAATCTGCAGCCCCTGCTTACCGTACTTGCGATTCAGGCTGAGCAGATGGGGAATGGCTTCCCTGCAGGGGGAACACCAGGTGGCAAAGAAATCGAGCACCAGCACGTGCCCCTTGTAATTGGCCAGGGTTACGGGCTGTCCGGAAATAGTCGTCACATTGATGGGGGGAGCCGGCTGTCCTTTCTGGAGAAGAGCCGCTGCCGGTGCTGCAGACAGAAGTAGCGAAACCACGATCCATAGGCCATAAGACCGGATGCTGCGTGCCTTCATGGGAATCCTTACAGAGCCTTCTTGATCAGCGCTTCAAGCTGTGCCTTGGGTACAGCTCCGACCACCTGATCGACCACCTTGCCGTCCTTGATGAGAATGACGGTGGGGATGCCGCGTACCCCGTAGCGGCCCGGCATGCCTGGGCTTTCATCAACGTTGACCTTGCCCACCTTGATCTTGCCCTCGTATTCCTCGGCAACGGCATCGATAAGGGGGGCGATGGCCTTGCAGGGGGCACACCATGTTGCCCAGAAATCTACCAGAACAGGGACCTCCGACTGGAGTACCGCTGCTTCGAAATTGTCATCAGTAAAAGTAAGTACTTTTTCGCTGGCCATGTTTCCTCTCCTTAATACTGTACAATGTAATGCATGCAAAAAGTGATATAACTATAGCCGACACCGGGAAAAAATCAAGGAGTAATTGCAGGCGGCATGCGGCTCCACGGTTCATGCACCTGAAATCGTCGTTTTTCTTGCAGGGTCTTGACTCTCCTTCCCAGCTCATTCATAGTAGGCTTCGTCATGTCCTTTTTCCCCCTCAACATCAATCTGACCGGCAGAGCAGTGGTCATCATCGGCGGCGGCGCGGTTGCCGCGCGCAAGGTGGCCGCTCTTCTGGATACCGGGGCACGAATCACCATCGTAGCCCCCCAGCTGTCCGAAGAGCTTGCAACGCTACGGGATTCCGGTGCCGTCGAGCATCTGCCGCGGCTGTACGAAAGGGGTGACTTGCGCGGAGCCTTTTTCGCCATTGCCGCCACCAACGACAGTTCGGTCAACTGGATCATCGCCGGCGAAGCGCACAGGCAAGGAATCCTGGTGGATGTCTGCGACGCTCCCGAATTGAGCAGCTTCACCATGCCGGCGGTCATGCGCCGGGGAGACCTGGTCATCGCCATTTCCACCGGCGGCAAGAGTCCGGCACTTGCGAAGAAAATTCGCCTGCAGCTGGAAGGGGCGTTCGGACCTGAATACGAGCTAACGCTCAAGCTCCTGGGTGCGCTGCGTGAAAAGCTATTGACTGCACAGGGGAACAGCGCATACAATAAGGCGCTTCTAAGCCAACTGGCAGCCCAAGACCTTCCTCGTCTGATCAGAGAGCGGCGATACGACCGGCTGGACCAGCTCCTGCACCAGCATTTCGGATCGGAATTCAGCATCAGCCGTCTTTTGAAGGAAGAAAAGGACCATCGATGAATGCCCTGCTCTTTTATTGCACCCTCGGCATCTATATTTTCGCCACCGTCATCTATCTGATCTACCTTGTAAAACCTGAACAATTGCTGGGACGGGCCGCCCACTGGGTAGTCTCCGCCGGGTTCATCGCCCACCTGGCCTTCACCGTCAACCGCTTTGTCGAAGTGGGACACACGCCGATCACCAACCTGCATGAGTCCCTTTCCTTCTTCAGCCTTGCCGTCATCGGCATCTTCATCATCTTCGAACGCAAATACAAGATGTTCGTCCTCGGATCGTTCATCACGCCGCTGGCGCTGATCCTGCTTGCTGTTTCGACAACGTTCCCATCCGCCATCACGCCGCTGAATCCCGCCCTGAAAAGCAAGTGGCTGGCCGTGCACACCATCGTCGCCTTTCTCGGCTATGGCGCCTTCGCCATCTCATTCGGCGCCAGCATCATGTACCTGATTCAGTCCCATTTTCTGAAAAGTAAAAAGCTAGGGGCCATGTTCCAGCGGCTCCCCTCCCTGGATACCCTGGATGACATAAGTTATCGCTGCCTAACCTTCGGCTTCCCCCTTCTCACCTTCGCCATCATCAGTGGAGCCATCTGGGCGGAAACCGCCTGGGGCACCTACTGGAGCTGGGACCCGAAAGAGACCTGGTCCCTGATCACCTGGTTCGTCTACGCAGCGCTCTTGCACGGCAGGCTTACCACCGGCTGGCGCGGACGGAAGGCCGCGATACTATCTATCATCGGCTTTTTCATCATGCTTTTTACCTTTCTCGGCGTCAATCTCCTATTGTCGGGACTCCATAGCTACAAATGAGAAGTAAACGGGCAAAAGTCCCATTGCTGCAGCGGCTTTTGCGGAATCAGAGGCAGATTTAACTATGAACATTATCGTTGTCGGGCTGTCCCACAAAACAGCCGCAGTTGAGATACGGGAAAAGGTGGCATTCTCACCGACCCAGATGGAAAAACCGCTGCACGCCCTGGTGGCAATACCCGATATCACCGAAGGTGTGATAGTTTCCACCTGCAACAGGGTGGAAATTTACGCCACCACCCGCGACATCGCCGGGGGCATAGCCCGCATCAAAAGATTCCTCGCGGACTACCACAACTTCCCCCTCGAAACTCTGGAGCCGCACCTTTACAGCTATCACGGCGAGGCGGCAACCCGCCATGTTTTCCGCGTCGCTTCGAGCCTCGATTCCATGGTGGTCGGAGAGCCCCAGATCCTCGGCCAGATCAAGACCTCCTACGGCTATGCCGCCGAATACAAAAGCTCCGGCATTATCCTCAACAGGTTCCTGCATAAGGCCTTTTCCGTTGCCAAGCGTGTGCGGACCGAGACCAAGATCGCTTCTTCCGCCGTATCCGTCGCCTTCGCCGCGGTGGAGCTGGCTAAGAAGATCTTCGGCGACCTTTCCGACAAGACGGTCATGCTCATCGGCGCCGGCGAAATGTGCGAACTGGCGGCCAAACACTTCATCAACACCGGGGTGCGTGGCGTCATGGTCACCAACCGGACCTTTGAACGGGCAGTGAAGCTGGCGGAGGAGTTCGACGGCAAGGCGGTCAATTACGAGGATCTCTTCGACCAGCTGCACAAGGCCGATATCATTCTCTCGTCCACGGGCGCACCCCACTTCATCATCAAGCCCAAGGATATCGAGGAGGTCATCCGCCGCCGCAAGCTGAAACCGATGTTCTTCATCGATATTGCCGTTCCCCGCGACATAGATCCCAAGGTGAACGATGTGGAGAACATCTACCTCTACACCGTCGATGACCTGAACGGCGTCGTCGCTACCAACTTGGAACAGCGGAAGAAGGAATCGGAAAAGGCCGAGGCCATCGTCGAGCAGGAGATCGGCCAGTTTTTCAAATGGCTCTCATCCCTTGAGGTAACACCGACCATCGTGGCGCTGCGTTCCAAGTTCGACGAGATTCGCAAGTCCGAACTGGCCAAGACCATGGCCAACTGGAAAGACCTGCCCCCGGAAGGGGAGAAAAGGCTGGAGGCATTGACCCACGCCATCATGAACAAGCTGCTCCACCAGCCGACCAGCGTCTTGAAGCGCACGGACCAGGGGAACCGCAACGACCTGTATGTGGATGCACTGCGGAACCTGTTCGATCTGGAAACAGCACCACATGAAGATATGGAGCTGGGTGAGCTGGAAGAATAGCTCTGTGATTACAAATAACGAAACTGGATATAGGAAAAGGAGATGCACGTGGCACTTAAACAGCTGAGAATCGGAACCCGCGCCAGCCAACTGGCGCTATGGCAGGCAAACTGGGTCAAGTCCGAACTGGAAAAGCGGTATCCGGGCATGGAAGTGTCACTGGTGAAGATCAAGACCATCGGCGACAAGATTCTGGACGTGCCGCTGGCCCAGGTGGGGGGTAAGGGGCTTTTCGTCAAGGAGATCGAGGAGGCCATGCTCCGCGGTGATATCGATATTGCCGTACACAGCATGAAAGATGTCCCCACTGAATTTCCCGAGGGGCTGGGGCTGCACTGCATCACCGAGCGGGAAGATCCGCGCGACGCCGTCATTTCCCGCGGCGTCAAGTTCGCCGACCTGCCGAAAGGCGCGAAAATCGGCACCAGCGCACTGCGCCGCCAGGCCCAGCTGCTCAAGGTCCGGCCAGACATGGAGATGATCATCATCCGCGGCAACGTGGAAACCCGCATCAATAAGCTGGAAACCGAGAAGCTCGATGCGGTCATCCTGGCCGCCGCCGGCCTCAAACGGCTCGGCTTTACCGAAAAAGTGGCTGAATATCTGCCGACCGACCTCTCCATCCCCGCCATCGGCCAGGGCGCACTGGGAATCGAATGCCGCCTGGATGACGAAGAGGTGAAAAAGACCATCGACTTCTTCAACCATCCCGCCACCGCCCATGCGGTCAGAGCCGAAAGGGCGCTGCTGTGGCGCTGCGAAGGGGGCTGCCAGGTACCCATCGCCGCCTTCGGCGAGGTCAATGGCAGTGAGCTGAGACTGGTAGGCTTCATCGCCTCCGTTGACGGCAAAACCTCAGTACGCGGCTCCATCACCGGGCCCGCCGTGGACTGCGAAAAACTGGGCGTCAAGCTGGCCGAACAGCTCCTCAATGAGGGCGGCCATGCCATTCTCGCCGAAGTCTATCAGCGTGAAGTCTCCCGGGAGAAGGAAATTCCTGTCTAACGGAAGAAGCCATTACCGAGAGGGCGCAGAGAACGCAGGGTCCCATCTCCTGCCTTTCCTCTGCGCCCTTCGCGTTTGCGGTGAATCATGACGAACTTCCAATTTAACAAAAGAAACGCTAAAGGCTTTGTCTACCTGATCGGCGCCGGTCCCGGCGATCCTGGGCTGATTACCGTCAAGGGGCTGGAGTGCATCGCCAGGGCGGAAGTCATTCTCTACGATTACCTGGCAAACCCTGAGCTGCTGCAACACGCTGCCCCCACTGCCGAGCTGATCTATGCGGGAAAGATCGGCGGCGCCCATAACCACGAGCAGTGGCAGATCAACGAACTTCTGGTGGAAAAGGCATTGCAGGGGAAGGTCGTTGCCCGGCTCAAGGGTGGCGACCCCTTCGTCTTCGGCCGTGGCGGTGAAGAATGCGAAGCTCTGGTGGCAGCAGGCATCCCCTTCGAGATCGTCCCCGGCGTCACGGCTGGTATAGGGGCTGCCGCCTATGCCGGCATCCCCCTCACCCACCGCAACTTTACCACCTCGGTGGCCTTCGTCACCGGCCATGAAAGTCCCGGCAAGGAGGCTTCGGAAATCGACTGGGAGCGGCTTTCCCTGGGGAGCGGCACCGTTGTTTTCTATATGGGCATCAAAAACCTTCCCCTCATCACCAGAAAGATGGTCGAGAACGGCAGACCTGCCGAAACGCCAGTGGCGCTGGTGCGCTGGGGAACGCGGAGCGAACAGGAAGTGCTGGCCGGCACCCTGGCCGACATCGCCGAAAAGGCGAAGGCAGCATCTTTCAAGGCACCGGCCATCACCATCGTCGGCGAGGTGGTCAATCTGCGGGAAAAACTGCGCTGGTTCGACAACCGCCCCCTCTTCGGCACCAACATCATGGTCACCCGCGCCGCCGATCAGGCGGGAGAATTTTCACGACTTCTGACAAGCTTTGGGGCCATTGTCCATGAATGCCCGACCATTCGCATCGTCCCCCCCGAAAGCTTCACGGAACTGGATAAGGCTATTGCCGAGCTTGAGTCTTTTCATTGGCTCATATTCACCTCCTACAACGCCGTGAGCAGCTTCTTCAGCCGGATCCACGAGCTTGGCCTGGATAGCCGGGCCATCGGCTGCTGCCGAGTCTGCGCCGTCGGCCCTAAAACCGCCGCCGCCCTGGCACCCCACGGTATCAAAGCCGATCTGGTCCCGGAAAACTACAAGGCGGAAGGAGTTGTCGAATCCTTCGGCAAGCTGGATATGCAGGGCAAAAAGGTCCTCTTCCCCAAGGCCGACCGCGCCCGGGACATCGTTCCGGTGGAACTGGAAAGGATGGGAGCGGAGGTGACGGCTCCCGTCGCCTACCGCAACATCGTTCCCGAAGAGTTCCCCGCCTCCGCCCTGGAGGCACTGGAAAAGGGGCAGGTACACTGCATCACCTTCACCTCTTCCTCCACCGTCCAGAATCTGGCGGCCATGGTGGGTGAAAACCGCCTGTTGAAGCTTCTCGACGGCGTCGCCATAGCCTCCATCGGGCCTATTACCTCCAAGACCTGCCGCGAATTGGGACTGGCCGTGGATATAGAGCCCCCCACCTACACCCTCGACGCACTCACCGACGCCATCGTCGAGTATTTCCGCTCCCAGCGCTGAATCTCTGTTTTCCCGCCCGTCTACTGTCCGTTACACCTTTCCATAAGCTGCCGGTGCTCACCCTTGCCCGCCACTGCCCCCCATTGGCTGTAGCCCATGGCGCCACGGATAATTTTACCCTTGACAATCCCAGTCGATCCTAATAATGTACCGGTCGGTCGGTTTAATCAGTTTAGTTAATGCGCGAGGTGAGTCAGATGTCCGATAAAGGTGACAAGAGCCGCGAAAATATAATCAACGGGGCATTTACCCTATTCAAGAAAAAGGGCTTTGCCGCAACCAGCATCAACGATTTGATGGCAGCCAGCGGCTTGAAAAAAGGGACCATCTATTTCCATTTCACCGGCAAGGAGGAAATTGCACTGCTTGTCTTGCAGCGCGCCAGGGAGGAGCTTATGGCCTTCCTCGAAACGGCAGTAATCGGTGGAACACCGGCCGAGGCCATGGAAAAGTATTTTGCAGGGACTATTGACGTGCACCATCGCCATGAATTCATCGGGGGGTGCATCTTCGGCAATGCCGCCCTGGAAATGGCCGACTCAAACCCGGTGCTGGCATCCTTCATTAATCTGGTATTCGAGGACTGGGCCATGAAAATTCAGCAGATTATCGCCAAGGGACAAGAGTCAGGCGTGTTCAGGAAGGATGTGACCGCTGGCGCCCTTGCCCAGCAGCTGGTGACGGCAACCGAGGGAGCCATCATGCTCGCCAGGCTTCGTAAGAGCGACGAACCCCTCAGGACATGTTTCGACACATTGCGTGCACTGCTGGCCATGCCGCAGGCAACAACACCAATAGCTGAAAGGAGTAACTAATGGCACGAAAGAGTATCACCTTGATTGCAGGCGCGCTCATCCTGGTCGCTTCCCTGCTGGGAAGCATGAACGCCTGGGCTGGCAGCAGAAATGATGCGGCAGCACTCGCAGGGGTGCAGCAGGGGAAGGGCATCTTTCTCGTGGATATGGATAACCCGCAGAAAACCGCCCTCTACCTCAAGCTCATTAACGTAACCCACAAAAGCCTTCTGGCGCAGGGGGTAAAACCCGACCTGGTAGTGGTTTTTATCGGTCCCACGGTCCGTTTCCTCACGACGGCACCCGCTGGTGAATTAACGGCCAAATATAACGAGCCGCTGAAACTGATCGCCGCCGCCGTCAAGGAACTGGATGGAAAAGGGGTCCGGATGGAAGTATGTGAAATTGCCACTGACTTTTTCAAAGTACCGACAGAAAAGCTGTTGCCGGAGCTCAAGCCAGTCGGCAACGGCTTCATTTCACTGATAGGCTACCAGAGCAAGGGGTATGGTCTGGTACCCATTTTTTAATGATCAGGCAGGGGGCGATCAGCCGATTTCCCCCTGCCATCGCAGCACCAGTGTACCGTTCTCCTGCACCACCCCCATGCCCAGCTTCTGCCCTTCCCGATTGAGCAACTCCCTGAGCCACATTTCATCCCTTGTTGATGCCCGGTGTAAGCTAAACTGCCGCATCTGCATCGGCTTCATCGTGCAGCGCATCAGCCTTCCGCTTTCCGGGTCCATGCTGACGAAATACATGAGCGACAGGTCGCCGCGAAAACGCTCCTCCCCGTGGATGCCCTCATAGTCGTTGATGAAGTCGCCGCAGCCGTAGATAATCGGTTTGCCCCGGTAAACTTCCATTCCCTTCACATGGTGGGAAGAATGGCCATGGATCACATCCACCCCCGCCTCATCCACGAGCTGATGGGCAAAGCGCCGCTCTTCGGGCATGATGCTGTATCCCCAGTTGGCCCCCCAGTGGATGGAAAGCACCACCAGGTCCCCCGGCCGCTTAACCTTGCCAATCAGGCCCGCTAGCCGGCCCACCGTTGCCCGGGAAAGGTCGGGCAGAAAATGCGCGCCGGCACGGCTGGCGGTGGCGCCCCAGTCGGCGGGAATACCGCTTGACGGGCAGCCGCAGGCAAAAACCAGCACCCGCCCTTTCCCTTCCACCGTAAATACTGCCGGTATCTGGGCCTGGGCCAGGTCTTCCCCCGCCCCGCTGTGCTTCACTCCCGCCTTGTCCAGCACCCGCAGGGTGTCGGTCAGGCCGGCATAGCCCCAGTCCAGCACATGATTGTTGGCAAGGGAGCAGAAATCGACCCGGGCAGCGGTAATGGCCGGGAAATTCTCGGGGCTCATGCGGTAGTTGATCCCCTTCCCCTGCCAGTACTTATCACTGCGGGTGACGCTGGTTTCCAGGTTGATCAGGCGCAGGTCCGGCGCCATCGCAGCAAGCACCTCCAGCGCATCGCCCCAGATATAGGGATACTTCACCGGTTTCGGGATCAGCCCGTTGCTCTCCTCGGCCAGGGATACATAGCCCCGCGCATCCTTCATATATGGCTCATGTATGGTTGGTGGGCACGGCTGGGGCAGGATCTGGTCGATGCCCCGCCCGGTCATGACGTCGCCGCACATGAAAAGGGTGATCAACTTGTCTCTGGCCATAGTCGTCTCCTGGTAGCAGATACCAACAGTTTCCCAGACCAGGGGCAATGTGCAAGAGAAGGCCACATTCCATATGACAATTTAATGAATATATTGACACGTGCATCTCCACCGGTGTATGAACAGGAGAGATTTTTTATGCGTGCAGAGGGTGTTGCTGGAATACTACTGGAGAGGCTTCTCTGTATGCGCTACAGGTACGATGGGTTCCGCGACGGCAAGCTGAAGACGGTGGAGATTATAGGGGACGAAAATCCGCTGCGCACCCACCATTATACGGAGGATGACCTGTTGCCGGTGTATGTCGCCTACAAAGAGACGGGGTTGCAGCACTGCGCGCACTGGGCAAGGTGGAACGCAAAGAGGAAGCGTGATAGCGCGTTACGTACTGATCGGGGGACGCCACTGGTTGTCCGCCTGCAGAAACGCAATGGTGGCTGAGCGCAAATATTACCGGTATAGGTAACCTGGCACCTTGGCTATATAGGCAATAAGTTACCTATATAGCAAATAAATTACTTATATACTGAAACTGGTCAATAACTAGTTGAATAAGGAGAAATATGAGTATAATCGGAAGCTGGGCAAAAGCGATGTCTAAAGTTGTAAGTAGCTCTTTTGAAGTAAGTAGTGCTATTTCCAATCACGGTGGCCTTCTTGGCGACGCTAGAGAGAGTTTCATCAGGGACGTCCTTGAAAGATTCCTACCATCAAACGTAGTAGTTGGTTCAGGGCAAATTGCTGATAGCAAAGAAGGATTATCAAAACAAATTGACATCATCATTTATAGAAATGACTTTCCGGTTCTAAGAACATTTGGATCTGGCGACGTATATCTGATTGAAGGAGTTATAGCAACAATTGAAGTAAAATCAGCCCTTACAAAGAGAAATCTTATTGAGGCACTTGAAAACGGCAAATCAGTCAGGAATCTACTTCCAACAATTCTGATAAGTTCATTAAACTTTTACTGCAACATAGCTTATGAAAATGATTTTATTGATTTAAGTATTCCTCAAAAAAATTCGATTATGGGTATGGTGCTACCTCCCCATTACATTTTTTCGTACAAAGGGTACAAAGCCACCTCATACGCAAACCTTTTAGTTGCTGTAAACAAATGGTTCTGCGACCTTAAAGGCGGTGAATTGGATGCAACAATTTTACCAGAAGTCATTTGTACTGAAGGCTGTGTTGGCATTAAGAATCTTAGCAATCAGTTAGGTCTCATGGATTCTAATTGCACGTTTGCTGTCAAGGCAGATGAAAGCCCATTAAGGTACTTAATATCCAGCCTCTTAGAAAATATATTTGCAAGAATGGGCCAGCAACAGTTGGGACAGACCGGAATCCAATATAATTTACTTGATTATCACATCACGAAAGATATGGAAGGAGGGTGGAAAGGTACAGCAGTTGACCCTTTGGGACTTGAAGACCCTAAGCTTACAATATTTCGGAAATTCTGTAGCGTCTGAACAAAGGCCTGATGGCCGTGCCTAAGCACGATATAGACGCGGCGAAAAATATGAATATTCAACCAGGCGGCGGCACACAGGCGCTGACGCGCTGGTGCGCCCCCACACCGTTGGCAAGGAGAAGGACAAATGCATAAAATGACATTTCTCACATTTGCTGCAGTACTTTCAATTTCAGGATGTGCAGAGACATCTCCAATACTCAGGGCTAATGAGAGTAAGTCGTTTTTTGAAGGAGCTGTTTACAGCGGAGAAAAAGCAATAATCGGTGCAGACACTACAGGAGCCCAAAGATACAGAGTATTTCATCAAGCGGCAACAGGCTTTATTCCACTTCAGGTTGTAAGAGAAGAGGTTGAAGAGCGAGCTAATAAGTTTTGTGGCCGACAAGGAAAAGGAATAAAGCTTCTTGAAGAAACAACCTCACCACAATACGTAGCCCCTGGGAATTTCCCCCGCGTTGAGCTTATCTTTGCCTGCCTCGAAATCCCAAAAACAACCTTCGAAGATCAAACCTATATCAGGCTAACAAATCTGAAAAAATTACTAGACGATGGAACCATTACAAAAGAAGAATTTGAGCAGCAAAAGGCCCGAATTTTGAGCCATTAGAAAAGAGTTGCCAACCACTCGGCGGCACACGGACTTCGCTACGCTCCGCCGGTGCGCCTCGACCACGTTAGGCAGGAACAAGAGGATTAAATGCGAGGAAACAACGAACGCCTTCACTGGTGCATATTCAATGTCATGGTGCGGAGCTTGGTAGTGTAAAGAGTTTTTCGCTTTTTTCTTAGCAGTGCCTGTTTCGGTTAGATTACCTCGGCCACTTCAAGTTTCTGGTTCAATTCCTGTTCTTTGAGAAGATCGATGTTGAGGTACCGCTTTGTT
>NZ_JAKZFT010000020.1 GCF_022808985.1 Geotalea sp. SG265
AGAACGGACACATTTGTCACTTCGCCAGCCCAGGAGCGTTTAAGGACGATCCCATCCAGATAGACGTAAGGAAACTCTCCTTTGATCGGGCGGTTGCGCCATTCCTCGATCTTGGCGTAGACCTTCTTGTTGAGATTACTGATGGTGCCAGCACTGACCTTGGTTCCCCACAAGGTTTCTGTTATGTCCTCGACGCGGCGAACTGACACACCAGCTATATACATCTCGATCAATGCCTCTTCTACGGACGCTTCACGCCTGCGGTAGCGTTCGATGATCGCCGTCTCAAAGGTCTGTCGCCGAAGTTTAGGCATGTTCAGTGTCACTTCTCCGGCTTTTGTATGGAGTTTACGTTGGTAATGGCCGGCTCTGGTATCGGTTCTGGCTTGATGCCGCTGGTATTTCTCAGCGTTACATAAGCGATCTGCTTCGGCATCAAGCATACGGTTAAGGGTGTCTTCGACAGTGCTTCTGACCATTTCTCCCAAATGGTCACGGACAGCATTCTCATTCAGTTGGATGATTTGCGCCTTTGGTGTATTCTGTTCTTCCACGGCAGTGTACTCCTTTCGGGTCGAATTTTCGTTTGGCGACGCAATTCTAACCGGAATCAGGCACTGCCGTGTTGCTTTTTATAAAAGCGAAAAATATTTTACGTTATCATTCGCTCGCGTCTTTTGCTGCAAAGTGGCAGGGGTTGCGCAGTTTGCGGCATTTCTTGCGTAGGCACCGGATCAACGTTGTGCTGGATGTTGGCGCAAACGAGGGGCAATTTGCCGCCAAACTACGCCGACTCGGCTTTCGGGGAAAGATTTTTTCATTTGAGCCAGATCCGAGTGTTTACACCCAACTAGCGGCACGCTGTGACAAGGACCCCCAATGGCACAGTTTTCCAGTAGCTCTCGGGGATGCCGACACTAAAGCGAACTTCAACCTCGCTCCCCGTTCCACCCTGAACTCTTTCCCCTCCCCTGTATTCTCCAGCAATGTTTCTGGTCAGATTGATGTTACGGTGCGCCGCCTTGACGGAATGCTCCCTGAGGTGGTAAAGGAATGCCACCACCCGAGAATACTGCTGAAGACGGATACCCAGGGTTTTGACCTGCGGGTATTGGAGGGAGCCGCAGGATGCCTGGACAAAATAACCGGCATACTGGCTGAGCTTTCGGTCATCCCCATATATGAGCAGTCTCCACCCATTCACGAGGCACTGCAGGCATACAAGAAGGCTGGTTTCGACATGGTGGACCTGTCTCTGGTCAACCGCACCGTTGATGGCAGGGTTCTGGAGCTAGATGGCCTCTTCATCCGCGCGGCCGCGTGACTAGCAGTCTGAGTGGAAGTGTTGGATTAGTTAATTCGGCAAATATCCGGTATGGTAGGTGACGGTATTGGGAGCGCCGTCGATGAAGGCCTGGCGGTGCCCTTTTTCCCCACTTTTATCCATCAAGCTGATGTGCGGCAATTGCGAACCGGAAGCTGCAGCATCCAATATTGAAGAAAGAGGTGATGTGCTTGGAAAATTTAACGGAGCTCTTTGACCAGCTCTATCGGGACAACTATGCGAAGGTATACCGGCTGGCTCTCGGATTAACCCACAGTTTCAGCGATGCCGAGGATATCTCCCAAGAAGCTTTTGTGCGCGCTTTTAAAGCCTACGATACCTTTAGCGGTCAGAGTTCTTTTTTTACCTGGATCTACAGGATTACCATCAATGTTGCCCACGATTACATGAAGCAAAGGAGCAAACTGCCGGTCTACGAGATTGCCGAGGAAGCAGGCTGCTCTGTCGAAGATCTGGTCGATCCCCATCCCGATTGCGGTCCCGAAACAAAATTAATGGTCAATGAAGTGATGCGGGTCTGCATGGCTGCTTTCACTGAATGCCTCCCTGTTAACCAGAGAAAGGTTTTCTTCTTAACGATAGGGCTTGGTCTACCGTACAAAACCGCGGCTGAGGTCCTGGATTGTCCTGTGAGTTCGATAAAGACCGAGCTGCACCGTGCCAAGAATAGGCTGGTCGGCTACATGGAGAGTAGATGCCAGCTGATCAGGAAGTCGAATCCTTGCCATTGTGAACAGTGGGTTAAACGCGGTCTTGCACGCGGTTGGATAACCAGGGAGGCCGTAACCAACCCTTTGCCAAGGATTACCATTCCGGACAGCGTTAAAATCTACATGCGTGACCTGCGGGATATCTACAAAAACGTTTATCTGGCAGACAACGATGACGTATTGGTTAAGCTTTTTAAAGAAGGATTCGCCCAAAAGAAGTGGGCTACCTTTTCCTGAAGATTTTTTGAAACTTTTTGCTCTTTGATCAGTCTTACCAGCAAATAAATTCACTGGGAGGCTGATTTATGGGTAATGCAAAAGAGAGCATTTTCGTTGAACCTTGGGTAATCCGGGATCTGGTGGGAGTGCTCGATGGTGAGATGGCCTATGTGGACATGGGGGAGGGAGAGCCGATTGTTTTTTTGCATGGGAATCCCACTTCCTCATATCTATGGCGTAATGTGATCCCGCATGTGGAGAGCATCGGCCGTTGTTTGGCCCCCGACCTGATGGGGATGGGGGGCTCGGGCAGGATCCCCGAGGGGAGTTACCGCTTCGTGGATCAGGCACGCTACCTGGATGCCTGGTTCGATGCCCTGGGACTAAGGCGTAACGTCACCCTGGTGGTGCATGACTGGGGCTCGGCCCTGGGTTTTCATTGGGCTTGCCGCCACCCGGAGCGGGTAAAAGCCCTGGTCTACATGGAAGCCTTTGTTCAGCCGCTCCGTTGGGAGATGTGGCCCGAGCAAGCGCGGCCGGTCTTTCAGGCGCTGCGGTCGTCCGAGGGGGAGCGCCTGGTCCTGGAAGAGAACATCTTTATTGAACGTTTTCTGCCGGGCAGTCTTCTTCGAGGTCTGACGGAGCAAGAAATGGCTGCTTATCGCCGCCCGTTCCTTGAGCGTGGTGAGGTGCGCCGCCCCTTGCTGACCTGGCCGCGAGAGATTCCATTCAACGGCCAACCGGATGATGTGCATGCCATCATGGCACAGTATGCCGCATGGCTGGCGACGAGCCCTATCCCCAAGCTCTTTATCAACGCCGATCCTGGCGTAATGTTGATCGGATCGCAACGGGAGTTTTGCCGCACCTGGCCATGCCAGCAGGAAGTTACGGTCCTCGGGCGACACTTCCTCCAGGAGGACGCTCCGGCGGAAGTTGGCCGAGCCATTGCGGGTTTCTTGCAAGGATTACCGGTCAAGGCTTGATTTCTGCTCAGTAGTTGAACAGGGCGAAAAATGATGCCAGGCTTGCAATTACGACCTTAACTGCACAGTTGCAAGTCTGGCAAATTTGGCCTGAGGTGCCCAACAAGGTTTAAGACCAGAAGCATGCCAGCCCCTCAGCGACTTTTCTCCGCGTCGTTTCACCCTCATCCGGCCTTAGGCCATCTTCTCTCTTAGCAGGCTGTTGAAAAACTGTTGCGGGTCGACGTTTTTCAGCAACCCGTTAGTGAGAAGGACCAGCAAGAGCAGTTCCGCTTACTAATGCTGAAAATACCCTGCATGATCGACGACGGTATCTGGGGCGCCGTCGGTGATGGCCTGGCGGTGGCGCTCCAGGAGAGGGGTTTTCTCCATGGTCCGCTCGTCAATGAGGACCAGGACCGATTCCACCGTGGCGAGCACTTTTTCTTCACCGGCAAGGCGGAATTCGGTGGCGAGGGTGAAGGAGGTGTTGCCCACGTGGGTGGTGCGGATGGAGGCCTCGATGACGTCGTCGAAGCGGGCTGGCGCCTTCCATTCGGTGGTCTGCTTGACCCACTGGATGCCGTAGGTGCCGGTGGAAAATTCCTTGCGCAGGCCGATGGCGCGCATGAATTCGGAGATGGCTACCGCGGTGTATTCGCCGTAGCGGGCATTGAAGACTACCCGCTGCATGTCGCATTCTGCATAGCGCACCCGCAGATAGTAGCGAAACGGTTGGTTCATGGGGAATCCTTTTCTGTGGCCGCAACAGGGGTGGCGCTTGCCGTCTCCCACTTACGGCCCATGGCGTAATAGAGCAGGGCGCAGGCCAGGACCATCAGTCCCAGAGCACCATACACCCGTGCGTATCCCAGAGCAAGAATCATTCCCCCCAGAAGATAGGCCCCCAGGCCGACTCCCCCGTCGAGACAGGTGAAGACCGTGGCTGTTGCCTCACTGGTGCGATGTGTCGGCGAGAGTTGGATGGCCAGGGCCTGGATGGCGGGTACCGCCATGCCGTAGCCGATGCCGATCAAAGCCGCAGCGGAGAGCAGGCTCCCGTTGGACCGGGCCCACCCCAGGAGCAGCAGTCCTCCTGCCATGAGCAGAATGGCCGGATAAATGACCGCATGGGGCCCGAAACGGTCATACATCCGCCCTGTCAGCAACCGGGCAGCCACCGAGGCGACGGCCATGGTTACAAAGAAATAGCCCGCTATGGCCGACAGATGGAGCTCGGCAGCATAGACGGCGACAAAGGTCAGCACTCCGCCGTAAGCAACGGCGATCATCAGGAGGATCAGCGAGGCGGGAACGGCCTGCCGCTCGTAGAGCCCATGAAAGGAGAACGGTGGTACCTGAGGCCGCTCGTCCGGAACCTTCAGGGAGCAGAGGACGAGCATGCCAAGGAAACTCACCAGGGCGCTGACCATAAAAACGGCCTGGTAGCCGAAGGACCGGGACAGGCTCAGCCCCAGGTATGGACCGACGGCACTGCCGGCAAGGACCATGGTGGTGATGTAGGCCAGCCCCTCGCCAGTCCGCGAGTGGGGAATGAGACGGCTTCCCATGGCTTGGATCCCCGTATTGGCAATGGCGAAGCAGGCGCCGCTGAAAAATCTGACCAGCATGACGGCTGTGACGGTGGTGGCGGCGAGATAGAGGAGATTGGCCGCGACGAAGAGGAAACCACTGGCCAGATAGACGCGCCGCCTGCCGAAGCGTGCTTCCAGCCGGGCGGTCTGGGCGCGGAAGAGGGCCGCGGCAACGAGAAAAACGCCGTTGACTGCGCCGGCAGCCTCCATGGAGGCATTGAGTTTGTGCAGCAGGTAGACCGGCATGACAGGCAGGTAGAGGGCAAAGGGGGTGAAGAGCAGAAACATGCCCAATGTTGTCAGGGTGAATGGCCTGGTCCAGAGTGGCGGTGGTGCGGGGGAATGGGTCAATGGTCACCTCTCGTCTCAGCGGCTGCGGTCGATGATGCGGTCGGCCGAGGCCGCCAGTGAAAACATGCTGCGGATCATGGCCAGAAGCTCGTCCACCGTGCCGATGGCCGAGCGCAGTCGTTCCCGCTCTTCCCCGGGGAGCTCATGTGGGTTGAGATAGCAGGGGTCGTCGATGATCCTCTTGCGCACCTTGTTCTGCTGCGCCAGCCGCAGGCCGGTGAGAAGATGATAGGCCTCCGTCAGGTCGCTCGCCATCCGCTCCGTGAGCATCCCCCCACGCAGGCCTTCGATCCGTGCTTGGGTTGATGTCTCTCCGATACCGGCATGGACCGCCAAAAGCCTCACGGCCATGACCAGCGGCATCCAGGCCATGACCTTCAGGTTGAATTCCCCCCGGTGCGGTCCGGCAGCTTCGACGATGAAGCGCCGGAGGAAACCTCTTGAAAGCCGCATGGAACCGGCAACGCGGGCCATCTGCCCCACTGCCCGCGGCTCGTCGCGCACCATGGATCGGACAGTTTCGCAAAGGCTAGTGCCCAGGTCACGCTCGCCGCAGATGAAGCGGATATCCATCAGGGCAATGAGCATGACCATGTCCTGCTCCCAATCGCTCCGCCCGAAGCGGAGTAGCTGCTCAAGGCGCTCTTCCCACTGCTGAAGGCTGCCGCGCCAGGAGCCATTGGCCGGCATGATGCCGCCGCTGCATTTGGGAATCCCTGCCTCTGCCATCTTCACTGCGAACGTCGAGCCGAGGCGGGCGAAGTAGTCGTCTGGCTCCTCCCCCATCTCCACCGAGACAATTTCTCCCTTCCCATGGACAAAGAGGTAATCCTGATCGGAGAAGAGCAATTCTTCCCGCCTGCCGGCACTCCCCACCGCCAGGAGCGCCAGAGGAGCCTCGCAGTGGGAGCCGGCACAGTATAATTCCCGCCGGGCCAATTCCAGAGCCCGGCCGGCGATGGCGTCCCTGACGGTGCTGCACAACTCCTGGACCATGGGGACCGAACCCGTCGCCAGGAACAGCTCACCTGCCACGACGATCAAGCGGTCATTGATGGAGCGAAGGCGACTACTGTCTTCGGCAGCTCTCGCCATGACAAGCAGGGAACGGAGTTCGCCGCGGGCGGTGTGGATCGTTTCCAGGAGCGGGTCGATGCTTTTGCCGACCTTGACGAGAAACTCTCCTCCCCGGGAAAAGCCGAGGCGTGCCAGCTGTCCGCGGACGGTATGTCCCACCTCGTCAAGGGTTTGTTCCTCCCGGAGCCGGTCCACAGGTACCTCGTTTCTTACGCTCGCTCAACGGCAGGTCAATGGAGCAGTATGCAGGTGGTCGCTCCCCCATGACCGCGTAGATGGCCCAGAGGATGTCGGCAGCAAGGAGGGCCGATGCCGATTTATTGATGCGCAGGAGGTGTTCCAGGGCGATGGCGGCATAGGCGAGGACAAAGACAGTGACGAGCGCAGCGAGCATGGGTTGCCTCCAGAAAGCCCATGACGGGGCAGAGGGAAGGGCACGGGCGGGGACGAGGCCGCCGCCCGTATTCCGACAGGTGCAGATGCCGGGATTCGCCGCCCATCAGTTGTTGTACTTCTTCAGCAGTGCCCGGGCATCCTTCAACAGGGCGACGCCGTTAGCACCCTTGGTGTTCACCTCCCGTATCCACTCCTGGTCTACTTTGCTGCAGGCTTTCACCCAGCGCTTATATTCGGCATCGCTCAGGACATTGAAGGTGTTGTGGCGATCGACGGCGATTTTCCGTGCCGCTGGGGTGAAGCTGTCGAAGGTCCTTCCGGCCCATTTGGATGTTGCCAGGCCGCTGTTATTGTCGATAACCTTCTTCAGATCAGCAGGGAGCTTATTGTACTTGGCCGGATTCATGGCAAAGACGAAGATGGAGTAGGCGTGCTTTGCCTGGCCGGGGGCGGTTTCCGTGTGGGTCTTGCAGATTTCCTGAAGCTTGAAGGCGGTGGTCACCTCCCAGGGGATGCTGGCGCCGTCGACGACGCTCTTGGAGATGGATTCGGGGACTGCCGGAGCGGGCATCTGCACCGGCACCGCCCCCAAGGCTGTCAGGGTCTTGGAGCCGATGCGGCTTGGGGCGCGGAGTTTCAGCCCTTTCAGGTCTTCCAGGGTCTTGACCGATTTCTTGCCGAAGTGCATCTGGTTGCCGTCGTGGAGGTGGGTGAAGAGCAGCTTGGTTCCCTTGAACTCATCCTGGGAATTCTTCTGGATGTATTCCCAGAGGGCCTGGCTCCCCCCCTCGGAGGTCCTGGCCATGAAGGGGAGCTCGAATACCTCCGACTTGGTGAAGCGTCCTGCCTGATAGGTGGGGAGTGACCAGACGATATCGGCGACGCCGTCCCTGACCTGATCAAGGAGCTGGGCCGGGGTGCCACCCAGCTGCATGGAGGGGTAGATCTGGCACTTGAGCCTCCCCCCCGACTCTTTGCCGATCTTTTCGCACCAGGGAAGCAGGATCTTTTGGTGGAAGTTGGAGCTGGTCGGCAGGAAATGGGAGATCTTCAGGGTGACTACCTCGGGTGCTGCAAAGGCAGTGCCGGACAGAAGCAGGGTGGCGGCCAGGGCGGACAGGATCGTGTTTTTAAACTGTTTCATGTCATGCCTCCTCTTTAGTGCTCAGGGCTGGAAAATGTGTACGAAGTACAGTGAGATGATAGGGAAAAAGAGCAGCAGGGCGATGCGCACGAAGTCCGAGAGCAGGAACGGCATCACCCCCTTGAAGGTGTCTGTCAGGGGTACATCCTTGGCCAGGCGGTTGATGATGTAGACGTTCATTCCCACCGGCGGGTGGACCAGACCGATTTCCACCACCATCAGGGCGAGGATGCCGAACCAGATCGACTTGTCCACGGCTGCCAGCCCCCAGTAATCGAGCCCCATGACGATGGGATAGAAGATGGGGATGGTGAGGAGAATCATGGCCAGGGAGTCCATGACGCAGCCGAGGAAAATGTAGATCAGAAGGATCATGACCATGATGAGGATAGGCGATAGGCCGCTATGTTGCACCCAGGTGGCCAGTTCCGTGGGCATCTGCGAGACGGCCAGCCCGGTGTTGAGCATGTCGGCGCCGAGCAGCACCAGGAAGATCATGGCGGTGGCCTGGGCGGTGCCGACGGCGCTCTCGATCACCCCCTGCAAACGCATGCCGCCGGTGACGACGGCGAGAATGCCGCAGGCAGCGGCGCCGATAGCGGCGGCCTCCGTGGGATTGGTCCAGCCCCCGTAGATGCCGACGATGACAACGACGAAGACGAGCAGCACCGGCGTGACCAGGAAGAGGCTGCGCAGCCGTTCCGACCAGGGGACGCTGGGACCGGCCGGACCCGCTGCCGGATTGATGGTGGTAAGGACGCGGACGACGATCATGTAGCCGATCATGGCGATGATACCGGGGAGTACCGCCGCCATGAAGAGCTTGCCGATGGATTCCTGGGTGAGGATGGCGTAGATGACCAGGGGCACCGAGGGGGGGATCATGATGCCCAGGGTCCCCCCTGCCGCCAGGCAGCCGGTGGCCAGGGATCCGGAATAGTTGTAGCGGCGCAATTCAGGCAGGGCTACCTGCCCCATGGTGGCGGCGGTGGCCAGGGAAGAGCCGCAGATGGCCCCGAAACCGGCGCAGGCTCCGATGGCTGCCATGGCGATACCTCCCTTGCGGTGGCCGAGAAAGGCGCTGACGCAGCGGAAGAGGGCATTGCTAAGCCCGCCGTGGGTGGCGAACTGCCCCATGAGAAGAAAGAGCGGTATCACCACCAGGTCGTAGTTGGAGAGCCGGGCGTAGGCCAGGTTTTTCAGGGTGGCGAGGAGCGGCTGGAGATCGCATCCGGAAAGGTAGTAGTAGCCCCCTGCGCCGACGGTGAACATGGCGATGCCGATGGGGACACGGATCACCAGGAGCCCCATCATGATGGCGAACATGAGAAATCCGATCTGCGTTCCGCTCATAGGGGCCTCCAGAGGGCCAGGCGCAGCTGGTGCAGGCACATATAGAATCCGGCGACGGCAAGAAGGACGAAGCCCGGTACCATCAGCGCCTGGGGAATCCAGACCGGCCAGCTGAGGATTGCCGAGGTTTCCCCCACCTCCTTGAGTGCCAGGGCGCCGGCGGCGGTCCGCCAGGCGACCAGGGCACCGAAGAGCCCTACCATCAGCGAACCGAGGGCATCAAGCAGGGCAACCCTGTAAGGAGCCATCTTGTGCGTGAAGAAATCCACCTTGATGTCGCCGTGGATCAGGTGACAGTATGCAAAGAAGGTGGAAAGTGCCAGGGCGGCGCACATCTGCAGCACCTCCACGTCCCCGGGGACGGCGAAACTGAAGAGCTTGCGGCCGACAACAGAGACAAGCGACATCACCACCAGTCCCATGAAGATAATGCCGCCGGCCAGGGCAAAGCCACGCGACAGCTTCAGCAGCAGGTTGCCGAACGGGCCGAAGCTGTCGGAGGTGGTAAATGGAGCGTAGGATAGAGGTTCTTCGCGCATTGGTTCCTCCAGGAGTGCAGGGGGTCAGTGTTCCGCGGCCTCAGCTATGCCGAGGCCGGTATTCTGCCGCACATAGATTTCCGCGAACATCTCCTCCTCTTCCCGGTTGCGGAACAGGAGTGTGCCGAAAACGGCAGCCATGAAACCGATGGGGACCGAGACAATCCCCGGGTTTTTCAAGGGAAAGAGCGGCCCATCAAGACCCAGGAGCGACTTGCCGTCCCGGTTCAGGGCATAGTCACCCCGGGCCTTGATCAACAGCCCCTGCTCTTTGTCGCTGAGCCGTATCCCCCCAGCCTGTTTTTTCTCCAGGGCCAGCACGGTCTTCTGTGCCTCGGCGGCAACCTTTTTCGGATAGGTCATGTTTGGCGAGACGAGCACCAGAGCGATGGTTGTTGTCGCGCCGATGACCAGTCCGCAGGTTATTCCGGCAGTGTTGAAGCGCTTCCAGAAAAGGGAGAAGAGGATGACCGGGAAATTGCTGGAGGCGGCAACGGCAAAGGCCAGGGTGGCGAGCACCACCACGTTCTGTTTTTCGCAGGCGATGGCGAGGAGAATGGCAATGCTGCCGACCCAGAAAGATGCGAGCTTTGCAACCCGTACCTGCTGGTGCTGCTCGCAATCCCCCTTCTTGATGATGTTCACATAGAGATCGTGGGCGATGGCAGCGGAGGAGGCCAGTACCAGTCCGGAAACGACGGCGATGACCGTGGCAAAGGCGACGGCGCAGATGAACGCCAGGAGGAGGTCGCCACCGATGGTTCCCGGTCCGCCGCCGATGAACTGGGTCATCATCAGTGCCGCCATGTTACCCCCTTTGTCGATGGCCATGATCTGCTGGGGGGTGACGTAAAGTGCCGCACCCAGACCGAGGATGGTGACGGTCAACTGGAAGGTGGCGATCAGGGACATGGCAATGACCACGCTTTTGCGGGCCTGTTTGGCGTCGGGCACGGTGAAGAAGCGCATCATGATGTGGGGCAGTCCGGCAACGCCGAAGAGCATGGCGATTCCCACCGAGATCTGGTCCAGGGGATCCTTGAGGAACAGCCCCACTTCCAGAAAAGCCTGGCCGTAATCTTTGCCCTGGACCGCCACCGGTTGCTTGAGCAGTGCCCGCACGTGATCCTGGACGGCACTGCTTGCGGCGACCTGATCCAGCAAGTGCAACGGATTCATCCCGGATTTCCAGAGCACCACCAGCGAGAGAATAACGGTGGTGGAGAGGAGCAGTGCTGCCTTGATAATCTGCACCCAGGTGGTGGCCTTCATCCCGCCGAAACTGACGTAGACGACGATCATGGCACCGACGCCGACAACGGCCAGCTGATAGGGAATCCCCAGCAGGAGCTGCATCAGTTTCCCAGCTCCGACCATCTGCACCACCAGGTAAAAGGAGGAGATTACCACGGCCGAGAGGGCCGAAGCGCCCCTGACCATTTTGGAGCCGGAACGGAGGGAGAGGATATCTCCCAGGGTGTATTTCCCCGCATTACGGCACGGTTCGGCGATGATAAGCAGGATCGTGAGAAAACAGATGGTGGGGCCGACCGCATACATGAATCCATCGAGGCCGAAGAGGGAGATGAGCCCGGTGGTGCCGAGGAAGGTGGCGGCAGAGAGGGTATCTCCGGCAATGGCCCAGCCGTTCTGCATGCCGCTGATTCCTCCCCCCGCTGCGTAATAGTCGGCGGCTGTCTTGTTCTTGCTGCTCGACCAGATGAGGATCATTACCGTTGAGGCAATGATGGCCAGGAACATGCTGACGGTCAGCTTGCGGTTGGTCTTGAGGGTCTTTGCCGGTGCCGGCTGCTCCTTGATCAGGGCATGGGCAGACGCGGCCCCAGGTTGTGCCGCGGTGGCCGGAGCAACGGTTGTAGCTGCCGGGGATGGAACGCTTGTCGGTCCCGCTTCCGCAGCGTAGGCGACCACGGAGAAGATCAGCGCCAGGGTAATGATCAGCAGCAGTCGTTTCATCACGCTTCCCCTTTCCGGATACCGTCTAAAAGAGATTTGGTCAGCGGATCGAAATCCTTGCCGGTCCGGTAGGTGTAATAGATGCCGATGGCAATGGTCATGAAAAACTGGGAGATGCAGAAGAGATAGCCGATATTCATCCGCCCCAGCACTTTGAACCTGAAGAGCTCGGGAAAATATCCCGCCCCGATGGTGAGAAAGAAATAGGGGAGGGCCCCCAGTATCCAGAGGCTGAAGAGAAAGGTTGATTTCTTGCGCTGCAGCTTGATGAAGTCGGCGTTTTTGAGGATCGCGCTCCAGTCGTATTGTTGCGTTTTCATTGTCACTCCTTTGTCCCGTTTGCCTCAGGTGAAGATCGGATGCGGAACAAACCTCGGGCGTTCCTTCACCGCAACAGGGTGAAAGTAGGGCACCCAGGGAGGGTGCCCATGGTCATCACATGGCAAACCGGGAATCTGTTAAAAGAAATAGTAGGCGGAAAAACGGACGATGTTGTTCAGCCCCTTGTCGGAACCTGCCCCAGCCGGGCTTGCGCCATACTGGGTTTTGTTGTGCTCGAACTCGGTGGCGAGCCGGATCGCGGCATTGATGTCATAGGTGACGTTGCCGTAAGCCAGCTGGTTGTACTTTTCAAAGGTGGCGCTGGTCGCCCGGTAATTGGCATAGTTGACGGCATTGCGCCTCTCGTAACCGGCGGTGAGCCCCAGGTCCTGCGTCGGATAGAACTTGAACTGCCCGTAAAGGCCGTAGCCCTTTGCTGCGGTCTGATCAGGAATCTTGTTGAGGGTGGCCAGGGAGGTGGCCCCCTGGATGTCCAATCCTGCGGCAACATAAGCCTGGGTTTCGAAGGAGAGGGTCATCGCCCGGTTCTTGCCATCCTTGGATTTGAGGAGTGGTACAAAGCCGTAGAACCCATAGCCGTAGACATCCACCGCGTGGTTACCCGCGATCTTCTGGCTTCCGGCAAGGCCGAAGAGCCCCAGTTGGAGCGGGCTCATGCCCAAGCCCATGAAGCCGGGAGAGACGCCGAGGGCCTTGCTGGAGAAGACAATTTGTCCCGCTGCATTGACCAGACTGCCGTAACCGCCGGTCTTGGACATGGAATTATCGGCTGCCGTGGCATTGTCCTGGATGGGGTTTTGCAGACCGAGAACGAATTTGAGTGAACTGTCGGTGGTCAGGCCGACCTTGTGGGTCAGGCGGATCTGGGTAACCCTCGGGTTGTTAGGGGTACCGGTGGAGCCCCCTTGGGCGAAATCGAGTGTGTCGGCAGCAGCCGGACCGAAGATATCCCAGAACTGGCCGAAGAGGACCTGGGTGTCGGCCCAGTCGAGGCTGCCGTAGGCGTGG
Source organism: Geotalea sp. SG265 (assembly GCF_022808985.1). Lineage (GTDB taxonomy): Bacteria > Desulfobacterota > Desulfuromonadia > Geobacterales > Geobacteraceae > Geotalea. The sequence continues at coordinate 13,022 of NZ_JAKZFT010000020.1, forward strand.
CGCATGCGCAGGTTGGCCGTCTCGTTGCTTGAAGCGCCGCCGCCGTAGAAGTCGGTTTCGATGAGGGCATTGGTCTTGGCTCCCAGGAAGGTGGGGCCGGCAACCTTCAACCAGAAGCGGGATTGCTTGGCGGTGAAGATCGACTCGTCCTTGCTCCCCCCTGCCGGGGCGCCTCCCGAACCGACAGGGCTGCGCGGGCCGACGGCATTGGTGTTATGGGTATAATCGAGCTTTACATAACCACCGATGGAAAGGTTGAATTTGCTTTTTACCGGCGAGGCCATGGCTCCGTAAACGCCAGGGGCCACTTCGCATGAGGGGCTGTAATCACAGTTGTAAGGTGCTGCCTCTTCTGCCATGGCGGTGGTTGCAACCAACACGAGTGCTGCCGCCAAAATCCCAATTTTTTTCATCACGTTGCCTCCCTCATTACATCAGTCGATAAGTCACAGTAGTGATGGACAATTCATCCATGTTTGCAGCTCTTCGTCATTCGCCAACGAGATCGTTCATCTGTGCAGGGCCTCCCTGCTTCATTACTCCATACCCTCCTTTGCTGCCGACAAAGCCGAGAACTTCCACGGTGCCCACCGTTTCGCCCGGTGCCAGTCCCAGCCCCTCGACAACCGTGCCTCCACGATAAACCTTCAGCGTATCGCCGATGGTTATGCCCGCCTCCTGGCCGATGTTGAAATAGACCCTGTCCTTGTCAACCGTCACCACCTGGCCGAAACGGGGGATCAAAGAGGCGGGTTTGCCACCCGGAGCGACGATGCCTGCCTGTCCGGCAACAGGTGCCGGGGCCTTGATAGCTTCGTAGCCCTTCTTTACCAGTTCCCCGCCGCGGGGTACGCCGTTGTCCACATAGCTGCGGGGGACCCAGATGGTTTCCGGGGCGTTGGGGGACATGGTGTAGGCAGGGTTGGCGATCTCCACGTATCCCTGCCGACCTGCGGAGCCGGGGTTGGTGGCGGCGCAGCCGACCGCTGCCAGCATGGCCACCGCAATGATCGTGCTCTTGAATTTGTGCATTGTCTCTCCTTTTGGCTGAGCCGTTCCTAGGCTGCCGGGTCGTACACCATGTTGCGCAGCTCGAAACGCTTGATCTTGCCTGTGGCGGTCTTGGGAAGTTCATCGAGGAACCGGATCCACCGTGGGTATTTGTACAGCGCAAGGGATGACTTGACGAAATCCTGCAGCTCCGTCTCCATGGCCTCCTGGGCAGGCTGCGGCGTCTTCAGCACGACAAAGGCCATGGGCTTGATGAGGTTATCTTCGTCGGGAGCACCGATGACTGCACATTCCAAAACTTCGGGATGCTGGATCAGGCAGGACTCCACTTCGTTGGGCGATACCCATATCCCCCCCACCTTGAGCATGTCGTCGGAGCGCCCGGCGCAGTAGAAATAGCCCTGCTCGTCCTGAAAGTACTTGTCGCCGGTGTTGATCCAGTGCCCCATCATGGTTTGACGGGACTTCTGGTGCTTGTTCCAATAGCAGGCGGCGGCGCTGTCCCCTTTCACCAGCAGGGTGCCGATTTCTCCCGGAACTACGTCGCTCAGATCTTCGGAGACGATACGCGCTTCATAGCCGGGAACGACCTTGCCGGAGCTGCCGGCACGGATGTCTCCGGGGAAATTGGAGATGAAGATATGGGCCATCTCTGTCGAGCCGATTCCGTCGAGGATATCCAGGCCGAAACGGGTCTTCCAGCGATTGATGTAGTCGCCGGGAAGAGCTTCACCTGCGGAGACGCACAGCCGCACGCTGCTCATCGTACCCTCCGCTTCCAGCATCTGCCCGTAAAGGGTCGGTACACCGAAGAACAGGGTGGGGCGATGGTGGCGGATGGTGGCGTAGACCTGGTCGGGGGTCGGCCGTTTGGGCAGGTAGATCGCGGTTGCGCCGACGCCGAAGGGGAAGTAGATGCCGTTGCCGAGCCCGTAGGCAAAGAAGAGCTTCGCTGCGGAAAAGCAGCGGTCATCTTCGCGGATGCCGAGCACCTGTTTGCCGTAGGTTTCGGTGGCGTAGACCATGTCGTGCTGGAGATGAATCGTCCCTTTCGGGGAGCCGGTGGAACCGGAGCTGTAAAGCCAGAAGCATGCGTCGTCGCAGTTGGTGGGGGCTGTCTCCAGGTCTGTGGACTGGGCTGCGGTCAACTCGGCAAGGTTAAGGTCACCGGCAGGGGCATCGCCGTTGGCGACAAGGATCTGTTTGACGAAACGCAGATTTTTGCGGATCGGTTCGATCAGCTCCAGCAGAGGGGCATCCACCACCAGCACGCGCGCCCTGCTGTCGTTGAGGTAGTATTCGAAATCTTTGGGACGGTTCATGGTATTCAGGCAGACGGGGACGGCGCCGATCTTGATGGCGCCGAAGAATGCCTGTGGGTAGATTTCCGTGTCCAGCAGCAGCAGGGCAACCCGCTCTTCCATGCGGATATCCAGGGCATGCAGTGCATTGCCGAAGCGATTGACACCATCCCGGAGTTGTCCATAGGTGAGAGCCCGCTCTTCACAGAGCACGGCCGTTTTGTCGGCGCGCCCCTCACGAATGTTGCGGTCGATGAAATAATCTGCTGCATTGAATGCTTCGGGGAGATTAAGATTATGGGGCATGGCAGCCTCCTGCGACTGTTTTGCATGGCGTGGTTTCATCAATAAAAAAACGTTTTGCAAAAACGTAACCGAATCCTTCTGTCTAGAATGCTTATTTTTATAACTTACTTGATTTAAAGCCTATAAATGGAATTTGAAAAATTGTTTCGTTGTTTTATTGAAGGCTGAGCTGTTGGCGGTGATGTAAAAAAATGAGCAGAAGTGTAAAAAATTGAGGGGAGATGAACAGGAGGATTATGGCCTGTTGAGGGATGAGTTTTGGTTATGGGGCTGTTTTTTCATTGCGTTGGCGAAGGGGGGAAAGTTGAATAACAATGTTTTATTCATGGGGCTGGAGCGTGATTTGGCTGGATGTGCCGGCGGTTGCCGGCCAGGGAGGCTGCATGTGTTTAGGGTGCGGGGAGGGGATAATCGGCGCCGGTGGTAATCGCTACCTGACGCCGGAGCCGGGGCACCTTCGCCCGGTCCGACGCCTGTGCCGGTTCGGTGGCAAACGGATCAGGACGAAGCACCGTTGTTTTTGGTGGCTTCACTGCGCAAATGCATGTTTTTCAGGGCAGCGGACAGGGTGATGGTTTCCAGTATCGCCTTGGTGACGTCGTCGATCTCGTTGGTGATGCTCTGCAGTTCGGAAATGATCGGATCGGCAGCCTTGCTCCAGTGGGGAAGATCGAGCTCCGATTCCATGGTTTCGAAGAGCTGGATGATGTCCAGGAGGGTCGTGCGGTTCGGATTGCCGGCAAAGCGGTAGCCCCCGCCGACGCCGCGCATGGCCTGCACCACCCCCTTGTGCACAAGGTTGCGCATGACCTTTGCCAGATGATGGGTGGAGATGTCGTATTTTTCGGCAATATCGGTCGTCGAAAGCTGTTGCTCCGGGTCGTCGGCCAGTTCAAGCACCGCTATAAGCCCCAACAGGCTGGCTTTATTGAGTTTCATATCAGGTGTGCTCCTGTTCAGACAAGATTGATGTTTGCTTCAGTCAAGCTGTTTTTCCAGTTCAATGTAACGACCGGTCCGCAGACCCATGGCGCGAAGGAAAGACAGGGTCAGCTTCTGGTCGAGGTTGGCCATGGTCCTGACGGTGGTAACGCCGGTCTTTTTCAAGCGTCTGCAGATTTCGTCCCACATCCGTTTACCCGTTCCATGCTCGCGCGCATCGGGGGAGACTGCCAGGGCAAAGACCCACCCGCACGGCGGCGACCCGAATTCCCAGGCCCGCACTTCACCGACGATGAACCCAATTACCGTACCCCTTTTTTCTGCGACGAGAAAAATCCGGTCGGCTCTTCCCTTTACTACGTAATGCTCGAAAATCCCCCGCCAGTAATCCGGCTTGTCCGCATCGGGAGTGGTCCGGTCAAGGGAGATGATGGCGTCGAGATCGGCGGGCAGCGCGTTTCTAATCACTAACTGGTTGCTCATGGTTCACTCGCTTCTGCAATGGCTGGCAGGCGTTGCGGCGATGGTTGTCATTGCTGGCAACCACGACGGAAACGCCGGCAGCAGAATGTGGTTCGTAACTTGGTAATTAGGTACCACAATTACCATTGAATGGCAAGCGATTTTGCCGAAATCAACGTGCAGCCTGCAACAGGACTTAAAAATAAAACTACATGTCATTACCCTGTGGCCCTCTATGCAGAGGGCTTTATAACTAGCGGGCAGGAGACTTTGTCCAGGGGGGGCAAATAAAAATAGAAACGAAGAGGTAAAAAAAGCTTGACACTATATTGGTATTGTAGTACCAATTTACATAAATAATGTAACAATGTTTGTAAATGCCGGCTACCGCATATAAATAAACACCAAGGGGGAATGCAAATGGCCACAACAGACGAGATAATTTCCAAAACTGCACCGGGGCACCTGAACGACCACAACCTGATCGACAAAGACGTTGAGAGCTTGTGCGACGGCATGGTCCGATACGAGAAGCGCCCCGCCAAGCGCCATGACGGCAGCGTTGCCGAGGGGATTTACAATGCCTGGATCATTCTGAACAACCCCAAGCAGTACAACTCCTATACCACGGATATGGTCAAGGCGATCATTTTGGCCTTCCGTCGCGCTTCGGTGGACCGCGCGGTAAACGCCGTGGTTTTTACCGGCATCGGCGACAAGGCGTTCTGTACCGGCGGCAACACCAAGGAGTATGCTGAGTATTATGCCGGCAATCCCCAGGAGTACCGGCAGTACATGCGCCTCTTCAACGACATGGTCTCGGCGATCCTTGGTTGTGACAAGGCGGTGATCAGCAGGGTGAACGGGATGAGGATCGGCGGCGGCCAGGAGATAGGCATGGCTTGCGACTTCTCCATCGCCCAGGACCTTGCCAACTTCGGCCAGGCCGGCCCCAAGCACGGCTCTGCCGCCATCGGCGGAGCTACCGATTTCCTCCCGCTGATGGTCGGCTGCGAGCAGGCCATGGTCTCCGGTACGCTCTGCGAGCCGTTCTCTGCCCACAAGGCAGCCCGTCTGGGAATCATCTGCGACGTTGTACCGGCTCTGAAGGTCGGCGGCAAGTTCGTCGCCAACCCCAGCGTCGTTACCGACAAGTTCCTTGATGAATACGGCCGTATAGTCCACGGTGAGTTCAAGACAGGAGCAGATTTCAAAGCTGGCCAAGCCCAGATTAAGGAAGGGGAGGTCGATCTTACCCTCCTCGATGAAAAGGTCGAGGCGCTTTGCACCAAGCTTCTGGAAACCTTCCCCGAGTGCATGACCAAGAGCCTGGAGGAACTGCGCAAGCCGAAGCTCCACGCCTGGAACCTGAACAAGGAAAACTCGCGCGCCTGGCTCGCCCTGAACATGATGAACGAGGCAAGGACCGGTTTCCGTGCCTTCAACGAGGGAACCAAGGAAACAGGTCGTGAAATTGACTTTGTCAAGTTGCGCCAAGGCTTGGCTAAAGGCGCTCCCTGGACCGAAGAGTTGATCGAGAGCCTGATGCCTGGGGCAAAGAAGTAGCAGGCTCGAATGGCCGGTATGCATGCCCAGATACCGGCCATTCTCAGGGATAAATAACAAAATAAAATAACGTTTGACAATAAATAAGCATTGTGGTACTAAATTACCTATAGGGAATGAGCGCAGCGCCGTTCCAGCCGGTGGAGCAAATGGGGCCATAAAGAAGCTCAATGGCCAAGGGCAGATAGACACTAAATGAAATCGCACCAGGTATGTCGGTGTCTTCCGGAAAAGCGGCACGGAATAACCAGTGGAAAAGGCGGCAGGCGGGGCGCATATCAAGGTAAACTTCGAGGGGTAATAATATGAGGTATGCAGAAACAGGGTTTGTTCTTGAAGTCGATCTGACCAAGGGAAGCATAGAGAGGGTGGCAACGGATCCGAAAGACACCGAGCTGTATCTCGGCGGGCTTGGGACAAATGCCAAACTGTTGTGGGATCGGGTCCCCCCCGAAGTTGATCCGTTTTCACCCGAGAATCTTCTCATCTTCGCTGCCGGCCTGCTCTGCGGCACGCCGGCCACTGGCTGCAACCGCACCATCGTCTCCACCATATCTCCCCAGACGAAGCTCATGGCCTTTTCCATGATGGGGGGCTTTTGGGCGCCGGAACTGAAGTATGCCGGCTACGACAAGGTGATCCTGCGCGGCAAGTCCCCCAGCCTGGTCTACCTCTATATCAACAATGACAAGGTCGAGATTCGCGACGCCTCCCATTTGAAGGGAAAAGGGGCCATCGAGACGGCGGAAATCATCAAGAAGGAACTGGATGAACCGCGGGCTCAAGTGGCCGCCATTGGCAAGGCTGGCGAGAACCGCGTCTTCTATGCCTCCATCGAGCAGGGGCGCTCCTCGGCATCCCGGGGGGGCATCGGGGCGGTCATGGGGGACAAAGGGGTCAAGGCGGTGGTGGTGCGCGGCACCAAGGACCTCTGTGTCGCCAAGCCGGAGGAATATATCGGCCTGTGCAACGAGGTGCTCGATTACATCAAGTTCCGGGAGGAGAACCCGGTTCCCGACGTCATGCCGATCCTTGCCGGACTTGGTTCGCCCCAGGAGATGAAGGTCCACGACGAGAAGTGGCATACGGAGAACTTCAACTGGGGCAACGCCCGCACCCGGCGCAAGGATTTCTGGACCGAAGAGGTGGAGCACGCCTGGGAAGAAACCATGGAGAAGGCCCGCACCCGGCTGATCAGTTGCTACAACTGTCCCATGAAGTGCGGCGCCACCATCTCCATGGAGGGGCTCCCCACCTACATGATGAAATGCTTCACCAAGCTCACTTACACCATGGCCGCGTTTTCGGATCTGGACTTCGGCCTGAGAATGGCCCAGAAGGCCACCGAGTACGGTTTGGATGGTTTTTCGGCGCCCCAGGTCATGGCCTTTGCCTTCGAATTGCTGGAAAACGGCATTTTGACCGAGAAGGACTTCCCCGGGCTGCCGGAAAATAACGAAGAGAAATTCTTTTATCTCCTGGACAAGATCGTCAATCGTGACGGCATCGGCGATATCCTGGCCAACGGCACCTATTGGGCGGCCAAGGAGATCGGCAACGGCGCCGAGGAGTATGCCCACAACAACATCAAGAAGCATGAGCAGCTGCCCCTCAAGCTCTCCATGCTTAATCCTATCTACTACCTCATGTACTGCACCGGAGAGAAGATCAACATTACCCAGATCGAAGGGCAGTTCCCCCAGGCACCGTATCCCACAGTCGAGCAGCGGGAGGCCTTCGTCAAGGACTGGTTCCAGGTACCGGACGAGAAGTTCAAGAAGATCTTCCTGGAGTGGGAGCCGCGGGGGGAGAAATCCATGCCCCATTTCCCCACCGTGGACATGTGCTGCGACATCGTCGACTGGCAGGAGATGATGCACTACATCGACGATGCCCTGGGTCAGTGTGCCGGACTGTCGTCCTTCCCCCTCAAACCGCCATACCACATCCATAACTATCCCAAGTTAATCGCGGCAGGTGCCGGCATCGAGATGGACGAGGAGAAGCTGAAAAAGGCGGCCAAGCGCTACCGGACCCTGGTTCGAGCCATCAATATCAGGCGAGGGATGAGAAGGGTCGATGAGCAGCCGCCGGCCAATCACTGGAAGAACCGGTTCCCCGAACTGGAAAAGGAGCTGCTCGATTCCTACTACAAGCTCAAAGGGTGGAACGATGACGGCATTCCCACCCGGGAAACCCTCGAAGAACTGGGGCTCGGGTACGTCAGCGAGGAATTCGTCAAACGCGGCATCCTGACCAATTGATGTCCGGTAACTCAAAGAGAACTTAGTGGAGGGCGCTACCTTGAACAGCGAGACGAAGAAGAGAATAGTCAAAACCATCAATATCGATGCAGACAAGTGCAATGGCTGCCGGGCCTGCGAGGTCATCTGCTCCGCCTTCCATGCCATGCCCAAATACAGCAGCAACAATCCGGCCCGCTCCCGCGTCCGGGTCGTGCGCGACCCCCTCAGGGACATCTATGTGCCGCTCTATGCAGGTGAGTACACCGAGTCCGAATGCATCGGCCGGGACAAGTACATCATCGACGGCAAGGAATATGATGAGTGCGGCTTCTGCCGGGCTTCCTGCCCTTCCCGCGATCTCTTCCGGGAGCCCGATTCAGGCCTGCCGCTCAAGTGCGACCTCTGTGACGGGGAGCCGGAGCCCCTCTGCGTCAAATGGTGCCTGGTCGGTGCCCTCAGCGTCACGGAGCGGGAAGTGGACGTCATCCCGGAAGAGGAGAAACTGGGCGAGATGGAAATAGGCCTGGAGTCGCTTATCAGCAGGTTCGGCGCGGACAAGGTGGCCGACACGGTCGCGCAGATTTCCAAAGCGAAACGCTAACCAGAACAGGATGGGTGCTATCGTGGAAACCGTTACTCCATATAAAGAGATCATCGATGTCATAAAAGAAAAAGGTGGCGATTCGCTCAAGTACTGTTACCAGTGCGGCTTGTGCGATTCGGTCTGCCCCTGGAACCGGGTGCGGAAGTTCAGCATGCGCAAGGTGGTCCGCCAGGGGACCTTCGGTCTGACGGAAATCGAACAGGAAGATATCTGGCGCTGCAGCACCTGCGGCACCTGTCCCAGCCGCTGCCCCAGAGGTGTCAACCAGATCGAGGCGGGAGTGGCCATGCGCCGGATCGGCGCCGAATACGACGTCTATCCCGGTCATGTGGGCACTATCCGTAACGTGGTGGCGAGCCTCACCTCCGAAGGGAATTCCCTGGGGGGCGAGCGGGCGAAAAGGACCGAGTGGGCCAAGGACCTGCCGGTCAAAGCATACAGCGAGGGAATGGAGCTCCTTTACTTCACCGGCTGCTACTTGAGCTATGACCCACGCATGCGCAAGGTGGCGGCGGCCACTGCCCAGATCCTCAACAAGGCGGGAGTCAACTTCGGCATCCTCGGCGAAAAGGAAAGCTGCTGCGGCGAGAGCATCCGCAAGACCGGCAACGAGGACCTCTTCAAGAAGCTGGCCAAGGAGAACATCCGCAACTTCATCGACAACGGCGTCAAGAAGGTGCTGGTTTCCTCCCCCCACTGCTACCACACCTTCAAGAACGAGTATCCCGAGTTCATGGTCCACTTCGAGGTGGTCTTCATCTCCCAGTACATCGGCGAGCTTATCAAGGATGGAAGGCTGACCATCAACAAGGAATATGCGAAGAAGGTCACCTACCACGACCCCTGCTACCTGGGACGCCACAACGGCATCTATGACGAGCCAAGGGCTGTATTGCAGCAGGTGCCAGGACTGGATCTCCTGGAGATGGCTGATAATCGGGAAAAAAGCCTCTGCTGCGGTGGCGGCGGCGGCAGGATCTGGATGGAGACCCCCAAGGAAGAGCGCTTCGCCGACCTGAGGCTCCGCCAGGCGGTGGATGTGGGGGCCGAAGTGCTGGCCACCTCCTGTCCCTACTGTATCACCAACTTTACCGACTCGAGCCTCGACTTGGCGGAACATGAAAAGGTCGAAGTGAAAGACCTGACCGAGATCATTCTTGAAGTGATTTAACTGCACTCAACTCGAAGGACAACTTCTATGAATACTGCAGAGAGAAATATTGGTGACGTACTGATAGTCGGTGGAGGGATCAGCGGTATCCAGGCCTCGTTGGACCTGGCCAACTCCGGATTCCGGGTCTTCCTGGTGGATAAATCCCCCGCCCTCGGCGGAAAGATGTCCCAGCTGGACAAGACCTTTCCCACCAACGACTGCTCCATGTGCATCGAGTCTCCGAAATTCATCGAATGTGCCAGGAACCCCAACATCGAGATAATCACCTATACCGAGGTGGAACGGGTCGACGGGGAGGCCGGCGATTTCAAGGTGACCCTGACCAAGAAGCCGCGCTACATCTCGGAAGAGAAGTGCACTGGCTGCAACATCTGCGTGGACTACTGCCCGGTCAAGATTAAGGACCCATTCAACCAGAACCTCTCGGAAAACAAGGCGGTCCATATCTACTTTTCCCAGGCGGTGCCCCTGGTCACCTACGTGGATCCGGAAACCTGCTTATATCTCAAGGAAGGGAAGTGCCAGATCTGTGTCGGCGCCTGTAAGACCAATGCCATAGATCTGCACCAGAAGCCGGAAACCATGGTGGTGGAGGTGGGGGCGATCATCCTCTCCCCAGGCTACGAGACCTTCAATCCCAAGCTGCGCGGCGACTTCGGCTATGGGCAGATGAAGAACGTGGTCACCAGTCTTGATTTCGAGCGGATCCTCTGCGCCACCGGCCCATACGAGGGTGAGATTCTGCGTCCTTCTGACGGCAAACACCCCCACAAGATTGCCTGGATCCAGTGCGTCGGCTCGCGGCAGGTGAACGAAGGGGGCAACAACTACTGCTCGGCAGTCTGCTGCGCCTACAGCCAAAAACAGGTGATCCTGGCCAAGGACCACGATGCCGACCTCAAGGCGACCATTTTCCATAACGACGTCCGCGCCTACGGCAAGGATTTCGAGCGTTTCCATCAGCGGGCGGAACGCCTGTCCGACGTGCGCTTCATCCGCAGCTACGTGACGGTGGGGCGTGAGATCGAGAGTACCAATAACGTTACCATCAGGTATTCCACTTTTGAAGACGGGGTCAAGGAAGAGGAATTCGACATGGTCGTCCTTTCGGTGGGACTGAATCCCCCCAAGGACGTGGAGCAGCTGGCCCAGCGGATCGGCATCGAGCTCACCGACCAAAAGTTCTGCAAGAATAACCCCTACAACCCCATCGAGACCTCCCGCAAGGGGATCTTCGTCAGTGGCGCCTTCCAGGGCCCCCTGGACATTCCAGAATCGGTCGTAACCGCCTCCGGTGCCGGTGCCCTCTGCGGACAGCTCCTCTCCTACCGGCGCCACCGGCTGGAGCGGGAAAGGGTCTACCCCCCAGAGAAGGATGTCTCCCAAGAGGAGCTGAAGATCGGGGTGGTCGTCTGCTACTGCGGCGCCAACATCGGCCGGGTCGTCAATATCCCCGAGGTGATCGAGTATGCCGCGACGCTCCCCAATGTGGCCTGGGCCGGCGAAAACCTCTTCGCCTGCTCCACGGAAAACGCCAAGCAGATCTCCGACGCCATTGTCGAGAAGGGGCTGAACCGGGTGGTATTGGCGGCCTGTACGCCGCGAACCCACGAACCGCTCTTCCGCGACACCTGCCGCGAAGCGGGGCTCAACCAGTACTACTTCGAATTCGCCAATATCCGCGAGCACTGCTCCTGGGTCCATTCCCGGGAGAAGGAGGCCGCAACCGAGAAGGCCAAGGAGATTGTCAGGATGTCGGTGGCCAGGGCCGCCCATCTGGAGCCGCTACAGGAGTTCCAGCTGCCGGTGGATCATACCGGCCTGGTGGTGGGCGGCGGGGTGGCCGGCATGACGGTGGCCTTGAACATGGCCGAGCAGGGCTTCGAGGTTTACCTGATCGAGAAGGACGACGATTTGGGGGGCATGGCGCGACGGCTCCACTACACCCTCGAGGGAATGGATGTCCAGTCCTACCTCAAGGACCTGGTGAAGAAGGTCTACCGGCATCCGCAGGTCCACGTCTGGACCGATGCTACCATCACCGACGTTTCCGGCTATGTGGGTAACTTCGTTACCAAGGTGGTCTCCCAAGGACGGGTCAGGGAGGTGAAGCACGGGGTGGCAGTGATTGCTACCGGCGCCCAGGAGTACAAACCCACCGAGTACCTCTACGGGGAGAATGAGAACGTCCTCACCCAGTTGGAACTGGAAGGGGAGATCGTTGCCGGAGCCGACCGGGTGAAAAATGCCCAGAGCGTGGTGATGATCCAGTGCGTCGGCTGCCGGCAGGCGGACCGCAACTACTGCAGCCGCGTCTGCTGCAGTCAGGCCATCAAAAACGCCCACAAGTTGAAAGAGATGAATCCGGAGATGGAGATCCAGGTCCTGTTCCGGGATATGCGCACCTACGGCCTCAAGGAGACCTATTACCGCCAGGCTTCGGAGAAGAACGTCAAGTTCATCCGCTACGAGGCGGACACCAAACCGGTGGTGGCGGCAAACGGCAACGGCTTCACGGTGACCGTGCCCGACCCGGTCCTGGGGCAGATGATGGAGCTGGAAGCAGACCTGGTGGTCCTGGCCGCGGCGGTCATTCCTGCCCCATCCAGTGCCGATGCAGGCAAGTTCTTCAAGGTCTCCAACAACCCGGACGGCTTCTTTCAGGAGGCCCATGTGAAGCTCAGGCCGGTGGATTTTGCCGCCGACGGCGTCTTCCTGGCCGGTACCGCCCACTATCCCAAGCACCTCACGGAAACCATCAGCCAGGCGTTTGGTGCTGCCGGGCGCGCCGTGGGAATCCTCTCCAAAGAGACAGTCACCGCTTCCGGAGCCGTCTGCGACGTGACCGAGAGCGACTGCGTCTCCTGCGGTGCCTGTATCACTGCCTGCAAGTACGGGGCAATCAGCTTTCACGATACGCCGAAAGGAAAAAAGGCCAGGGTCGAACCGATCCTCTGCAAGGGGGATGGTCTCTGCAACGCCAAGTGTCCCACTGGGGCGATCTATCTGAAGCATTACACCGATGATGAGATCTTTGCCCAAATCGACGCGGCCCTGCCGGATCGTAAGGCTGCGGATTAAATCAATGACAAGGCGTAACCGCCTGAAAGGAGGAAACAATGGCTACCGAAGATAAACCACGGGTTGTCGGCTTCCTGTGTACATGGTGAGCGTACGGCGCTGCCGACCTGGCTGGAGTTTCCAGACTGCAATATACAACCGAAACAAAGATTATCCGTATCATGTGCACCGGCAGGGTGGACCTGGCGTTCATAGCCCGGGCATTCGCGAAGGGGGCTGACGGGGTGTTCATCGGCGGCTGCTGGCCTGGTGAATGCCACTATGTGACCGAAGGAAACCTGGATGTGCTGAAGAACGTCCACATCGCCAAGAAGGTCCTGGAGCAGATCGGCATCAATCCCGATCGGCTGCGGCTCGAATGGATCTCTGCCTCCGAGGGGATGCGCTACGCCGAGGTGATGAACGACTTTGGCAAAAGGCTCAAGGAGCTGGGGCCGCTGGGCAAAGGGGAAGGGATCGAGGAGCATTCCCTGAAGATCAGGCTGGAAGCGGTGACGAAGCTGGTGCCGTACCTGAAACTGGTGGAGCGGGAACGGTTGAGAATGCGCTTCGATACCGAGGATGCTTATAGCGAGTTCTTTGCCGGCCCCGAAGTAAAGAAGCTCTTCGACGACCTGGTGGTGAACAAGCTGATGGTGAGCCAGATCACCCTACTCTTGCGGGAGAAGCCCCTTTCCACCGGCGAGATAGCAGAGAGTCTCGGACTCAATGCCTCCGAAGTATCGCGGCATCTGAAGAGCTCCACCATGCATGGACTGATCAGGTTCGACGAAGGGCTGAAGCGGTATGCCCTGCCTTAAAAAGCTGATTGTGGTTCAACAGCAGGAATAAGAAAAGGGATGCGACCATGGACATCAAAAGAATAGACGAGATCATCGAGAAGCATGACAGCGAAGAGAGTTCCCTGATCCAGATTCTCCTGGACATTCAGAGCGAACATCACTGGCTGCCCAAGGAGGCGCTCAACAGGGTTGCCGAAAAGCTGCAGGTCCCCCTGAGCCGCATCCAGCATATTGCCACCTTTTACAAGGCCTTCAGCCTGGTGCCCAAGGGGCGTCACGAGGTCCATGTCTGCATGGGGACAGCCTGCCATGTGCGCGGCGCCCAGCGGGTTTTGGATGCGGTTCAGGATGCGACGGGCATCAAACCGGGGGAAACGGACGCCGACCTGAAGTTTAGTCTGGAGACGGTCAACTGCCTCGGCTGCTGCGCCCTTGGACCAGTCATGGAGGTGGACGGCAAGCACCACGGCAACATCGCCCCGTCCCAGATTGCATCGGTGTTGAATAACTGCGATTAAGGGTCAAACTATGACAAGGTTGAGCTCACCAGAAAAATTGGAATGCGCGAGGAAAGAAATCGTCGCTAAAATCGACCCCTCCAAGCCCTGTATCTCCGTCTGCGCCGGTGCCGGGTGTCTTGCTTCCGGGGCGGCCGAGGTCATTGCCGCCTTCAAGACGGAGCTGGAATTCCATGGCCTGACGACTGAAGTGAACACCAGGGGAACGGGCTGCCCGGGCTTTTGCGAGCGGGGTCCCATCGTCATGATCTACCCGGGGGAAATCTGCTATCTGCAGGTGAAGCCGGCTGACGTTCCGGAGATCGTCTCCCACACCATCAAAGAGAAGAAGGTGGTGGAGCGCCTGCTCTATGTGAACCCGGCAACGGGGGAGAAGGTCACCCGGGAATCGGAGATTCCCTTTTACAAGAATCAGCAGCGCAACATCCTTAGTGAGAACATCCGGCTCGATTCCAAGAGCATCGACGACTACCTGGCCATCGGCGGCTACTCGGCGCTCTCCAAGGTCCTCTTCCAGATGAAGCCTGAGGATGTCATGGGGGAGATCAAGAAATCGAACCTGCGCGGCCGTGGTGGGGGAGGTTTCCCCGCCTGGCGCAAATGGGAGGAATCCCGCAATGCGCCCGACCCGATCAAGTATGTCATCGTCAATGCCGACGAGGGTGACCCGGGGGCATTCATGGACCGGGCGCTCATCGAGGGGAATCCCCACTCCATCCTGGAGGGGCTCATCATCGGTGCCTATGCGGTCGGTGCCCACGAAGGATTCATCTATGTCCGCCAGGAGTACCCGCTGGCGGTCGTCAACATCAACCTGGCCATCAGGCAGGCGGCGGAGCGCGGCCTGGTCGGCAAGGATATCCTTGGCTCCGGCTTCGACTTCACCGTCAAGGTCCACATGGGGGCGGGCGCCTTCGTCTGCGGCGAATCCAGTGCACTGATGACCGCCCTGGAGGGGAGGGCGGGCGAACCGCGCCCCAAATACATCCATACCGCCGTCAAGGGGGTCTGGGACCATCCGAGCGTTCTCAACAACGTGGAAACCTGGGCAAACGTCCCGCAGATCATCAACAAGGGGGCCGACTGGTTCACCCAGTACGGTACCGAGGGGAGCAAGGGGACGAAGATCTTCTCCCTGGTGGGTAAGATCAGCAATACCGGGCTCGTCGAGGTCCCCATGGGGGTTACCCTCCGGGAGATCATCGAGAAGATCGGCGGCGGCATTCCCGGAGGCAAGAAGTTTAAGGCGGTGCAGACCGGGGGGCCGTCAGGGGGCTGCATTCCCGAGGCCCAGCTGGACCTGGTGGTCGATTTCGACCAGCTGACCAAGGCCGGCTCCATGATGGGCTCGGGGGGGATGATCGTCATGGATGAAGACACCTGCATGGTGGACATCGCCCGCTACTTCATCGACTTCCTCAAGGACGAATCGTGCGGCAAGTGCACCCCGTGCCGGGAGGGGATCAGGCAGATGCTCCGGGTCCTGACCAACATCACCACCGGCAAGGGCAAGGAAGGGGATATTGAACTATTGGAGGAACTGGCGGAATCCATGGGGGCAGCACTCTGCGCCCTGGGCAAGAGTGCACCCAACCCGGTCCTGAGCACGATCCGTTATTTCCGGGACGAATACGAGGCCCATATCAGGCAGCAAAGATGCCCGGCGCTAGCCTGCAAGGAAATGATCGCTTTCCATATCGATCCGGCCAAGTGCAAGGCGTGTGGCACCTGTTTCAAACAATGCCCCGCCGAGGCCATCGAAGGGGGCAAGAAGCGGATCCATGTCATCGACCAGGAAAAATGCACCAAGTGCGGCACCTGCTTCGATGTCTGCCCGAAACAGTTCGGTGCGGTGGGGAAGATCTCCGGCGAACCGGTTCCGCCCCCCGTTCCTGAAGAAAAAAGAGCCCTGTGAGTCGGCAAAACCGAGACTTCCGGCATAAGAGAGAACCAACATGAGCGAAATCCACTTACAGATCGATGGAAAAGACGTAGTTGCCAGTGAAGGCATGACCCTGGTCGATGCGGCCAAAAGTGTCGGCATCACCATCCCGACCCTCTGCCACCATGAAAAGCTCGAACCATACGGCGGCTGCCGCATCTGCACCGTGGAGGTGGAAGTCCGCGGCTGGCCGAAACTGGTTGCCGGCTGTATCTACCCGGTGGAGAAAGACCTGGTGGTCAGGACCCGGTCGGAAAAGGTGGACAAGGTCCGCAAGGTGCTGGTAGAGGAGATGCTGGCCCACGCCCCCGACTCGGAGCAGTTGAAGGTCCTGGCCGAGGAGTATGGAGCCGACAAGGACCGTTTCGACAAGCATCCCTCCTTCTGCATCCACTGCGGCCTCTGCGTCAGGTACTGCGCCGAGATCAAGAAAAAGCATGCCGTCGGCTTCGTGGACCGGGGTTCCAACCGGGAGATCAGCTTCTTTCCGGAGATCGCCGGCAAGGAATGCTGGGACTGCAAGGAATGCTTTCCGTTATGTCCCACCTCGGCACTGCAGGCGGCCTATGTACTGGCCGAGTCACTGATGAGCCCTCCGGAAGAGGCTGGTGGTTGTGGCTGTTCCTGCAGCGGGCATAAAAAATAGGTCGACCCGAGACAGGCGGTCGCAGCAGCAAATTCTTTACCCGGCACGGTACCGGTCCGGCCTTGAAAGGAGCCACATGATGTGGTATCTCTTTCAAGGCCTTTTTTCGTCGAGGTCCGTCGCTGCAGCTCGGCCACCCGATCCAAAAGCCGCGGCAACTATGGATAAAGCGAGGGTGCACCGATGAGCGCAAACGAAGACACCGTTAAACCGGCCAGGGAAAACGATAAATATAATGTCCGTGCCGTTGAACGGGCACTATCGGTCCTGGAGGTCTTTGCCGCCGAGCGCCGCAGGCTCTCCCTCGACGAACTCACCAAACTGACCCGGCTTTCCAAGCCGACCGTTTTTCGCATCCTCTCCACCCTGCAGAGCAGAAAATTCGTCCTCCTGGACAAGAACGACGGCCGCTACCGGCTTGGATCCATATTTCTCACCCTTGCCTCCACGGTGCATGGATCGGTCGGTCTCGGTGCCATCGCCCGACCGCACCTCATCGCCCTGCGCAACGCCACCCAGGCGACGGTCCTTCTCGGAGCGCTACAGGAAGATCACCTTGTCTACCTGGACCGGAATGAAGGGCGGGGGCCGGTACGCCTGGCCAACGATATCGGCTGGCGGCGGGACCCGGCCAACTATGGCATGCTCGGCATGACCCTCATGGCCTGCCTCGATTCCGCCGAGGCCGAACGTCTTCTGGATGAATTTCCCCTTTCCCCGTACACGGAAAAATCACTTACCGACCGGGCCCGGTTTTTAAGCCGCCTTGCCGAGATCCGCCGGCTCGGCTATGCCCTGGAATTGGAGGAAGCCATCAACGGCGTCTGGGGCGTTGCCGCCCCGGTCCGCAATGCTGCAGGCGAGGCCGTTGCCGCCGTCGGTGCCGCCCTTCCCATGGCAGAACTGAACGATGAACGCATAACCGAAACTATCGCCCGGGTCACCGCCTGTGCCGGGGCAATTTCTTCCGATCTGGGCTACCGGGCCTGATCAGGCTCACTCCGCCGTAGTTCCCATTCTTCTTGCCGCACATCCCATTCCCTACTGAACTGACATCTTCAGCTGTGAACCCCTTTCTTGCAACGCCTGCTGAAAGACAATTTTTATTTCCAGTACACACTTCCCGGATTTTAGAAGGGCCAAAATTTTTATTGACAAGAATCACCCATAGTGGATAATAAATTTAAAAAATAAAATAACGTTTCATAGAATGAAATTTAAGGTAATTCAGGTAAAGGTAAAAGGGCACCACAGTGGTTCGAATCATTGTTATATTTCGCCAGACAGCAACAGGTAGCGAATTTTTTTGGGAGCAATAAGGTATTTTGGTACCAAGTTACGCAAAAGGAATGGCAGAGGGAGTAGCGTATGGGATATGCGGAAACGGGCTTTGAGCTGGAGGTGGATCTTACCAGCGGCAATATCGAGAAGTCGGCAACGGGTCCGAGGCAGCGGGATCTTTATTTGGGCGGGGACGGCATAGCCGCTGCCATTCTCAGGGAACGGGTCCCTCCTGAGGTTGAACCCTCTTCCCGGAAAAACCTGCTAATCTTCAGTGCCGGTCTGCTGGCCGCCACCCCGGTTCCCGGCGCCAGTCGGACCTGCGTCAGCAGCATTGATCCCCTGTCCAGCCGCCACGTGAGCGCCAATTTCGAGGGCTTTTTCGCCCCGGAACTGAAGCATGCCGGTTATGACCGGATCATCGTCCGTGGCAGGTCCGAAAACCTCGTCTATCTGCTGATTCACGACGACCGGGTGGAAATTCGCGATGCGGCCCATCTGCAGGGGAAAAGTCCCCTGGAAACCGCGGCCCTCATCCAGCGTGAGCAGAAAGATAGTAAAGTGCAGGTGGCGGCCATCGGTCCGGCGGGGGAAAACGGCGTTGCCCAGGCGAGCATCGGCCACGCCAACAGCAGCGCCTCTCAGGGAGTGGGGAAGATCATGGGGGACAAGGGGCTGAAGGCCATTGCCGTCCGCGGCACCAGGGACATTTCCATTGCGCGCCCCGCCGAGCTCTTTGCCTTATGTAATCCCCTCTATGGCGAGATTTACGACCATCCTTCCTGTGGTGACCTCTTCCTGGACGAGCGTGACGCGGCCTGGCAAACGGCCCCATTGGAGTCGGGCCGGGTCAAGGGGTTCAGGGAAAGTGACGCAGACTGGCAGGTGCGCGTGGAACGGGAGGAGATCAGCTACCAGTGGGAAAACTACAGCCAGGAGCTTGAGGAAGTGCGGGAGATCATCGTTGAACAGAGCGAGCTCGTACGAGGCACCGGCTGTTACAACTGTCCGCGGGATTGCCATCGGGCGGTCACTCTGCCGGGTGGGCGCCGGTATTACCTGAAGTCGTATGCCAGGCTTGCCTCTGCAATGGCAGCCCATGACGAGCTGCCCCTCAATTACGAGGTCCTCTTTGCCCTTCAGGAGCATGGTCTTGACGAGGCTGCCATGGTCGAACTATATGCCGGTGTCGAAAAACTGATCGAAGCCGGTATCCTCACCGGCAATGATCTTCCCGACTATCCCGCCGAGGGTGTCGGACGATTTCTCTACCTGGTGGAGAAAGTCTCGCAGCGCCGGGGAATCGGCGAGCTTTTGGCAGACGGCATTGGTGCCGCTGTAGCACGAATCGGCAAAGGGGCGGGAAAACATCTGCCGGTCGTAAACGATGTGCAGACTACTGATGCATCCCCTGCCCATGCCGACGATATCCTCGGGATCTGCTCCCTGCTGTCGTCTGCCCGTGCCCGGTTGGACTGCAATCCTCCCTACCATCTGCAGAACCTCTCCCGGCTCGCTTCGCTCGCTTCCGGCCAGGAGCTGGACAGTGAAGGCCTGCTGGAGATATGTCGCCGGAACAGGCAGTTGATACGGGAGATGGACGCCGAGAGGGATGAGCGGAAACGATCAAAGGAAGCGAGGTAACACATGAGGTACGCAGAGACCGGATACAATCTGGAAGTGGACCTGACCCGGGGGACCGTCAAGCGGGTGCAGTCCGACCCTCGACTGACCGAGCTTCATCTGGGGGGGCAGGGGACGGCGGCGAAGATACTCTGGGAGCGGGTGCCGCCGGAAACGGACCCCCTGACACCGGAAAACTTCCTCATCTTCAGTGCCGGTCTGCTCCACGGCACCCCGGTTCCCGGGGCCAACCGCACCTCGGTGAGCACTTTTTCTCCCCTGACCAACCTCTATGTCAATTCACTGATGGGGGGATGGTTCGGACCGGAGCTGAAGCATGCCGGCTATGACAAGATCGTCATCGGTGGCGAGTCCCCTGGTCTCGTTTATCTCTATATACACAACGACAAAGTGGAGATACGGGATGCAAGCCATCTGGCGGGGAAAGGATGTCAGGAAACGGCGACGCTTCTGCGAGAGGAGCTGAAGGACCCGCGCATCCAGGTGGCGGCCATCGGACTGGCAGGAGAGAACCGGGTCTTCCAGGCGACCATCGAGCATGCCAATTCTTCCGCCTCTCGCCACGGAGTTGGCGCGGTCATGGGGGCCAAGCGGCTCAAGGCCATAGCCGTGCGCGGCACCAAGGACCTGAACATCGCCAGCCCTGCCAAGCTGTGGGAGCTTTGCCGCAATAAGTACCAGGAGATCCATGATAACAAGAACTGCGGCGATCCCATGGCCCACGACCACAACGAAAGTTTCCACGTGGACAACTTCGCCTGGGGCAATGCCAGGACGAGGCGCAAGGGATACTGGAGCAAAGAGCGGGAGGAGAGGTGGGTGGCCCAGTGGAAGGAGGTCCGGACCCGGGATTCGGGCTGCTACAACTGCCCCAAGGACTGCCACTACACCATTTCCTATCCCGGGCGCCATCCCTATTTCCTCAAATGCTTCAATAAGCTCACTTACTGCATGGCAGCCTTCGAGGAGATCGACTTCAACTACGACATCCTGGGATTAACCAGCGCCTATGGGCTGGATGGCTTCTCCACCCCCCAAGTCCTGGCCTTTGCCGTGGAATTGTACGAGGCGGGTATTCTCACCGATAAGGAGCTTCCCGATTTTCCGGCCGACGGCGCAGGCAGGTTCTTTTATCTCCTGGAGAAGGTCGTTCGCCGCGAAGGCATCGGCGACGTGCTGGCCAACGGGGTTTCGCGGGCCGCCGCGGAAATCGGCAACGGTGCCGAGGCCTTCGACCACAACACGACGAAGAAGGTCGAGCAGGTGCCTCTCAAGCTGGGGGTGATCAATTACCCCTTCTTTCTCATGTACTGCACCGGTGAAAAGATGAACATCACCCAGATCGAGGGCTCCTTTCCCCAAGCTCCCATTGCCGACCGGGAGAAACGGCAGAAATTCGTCGAAAGCTGGAATGCAGCCCCTGAACGTTTCAAGAAGTGGTTTCTGGAATGGGAGCCGAAGGAGCATATGCCCATCGAGGCGGCGGTCAACGTCTGCGACTGGAACGAGTCCATGCATTATGTGGATGATGCCATCGGCACCTGCGCCTGGCTCTCCTCCTTCAGGGGCCAGTTTGGCGGCTCGCCCCCCTACCATCTCTTTAACCTGCCGGAGATCATCTCTCTGGCTACCGGAATGGAGCTGGATTCAGACCGGCTCATGGAGATTTCACGCAGGAACCGGCAGCTGGTGAGGGCCCTGAATATCCGGCGCGGGCTGAGAAGGGCCGAAGAAAAGCCGCCGGAGGACCACTGGAAGATCCGCGACCACGAGATGGAGCAGAAGCATCTGGATGCCTACTACGAGTTCAAGGGGTGGACCAGGGACGGCATCCCCACCAAAGAGACATTGGACGGTTTGGGATTGGGTTACGTCAGCGATGACTTCGTGAACAGGGGAATCTTGCCGGACTGCGACAGCGTTCCGGTCCGGAAAGCCGGTGAATCGAGATAGCAGGAATAACGATGGAGGTGGTGGCCGTGAGCAATCAGCTGAAAAAGAGAACAGTAAAAGAGATAAGGGTGAATCTGGACAAATGCATCGGTTGCCGGGCCTGCGAAGTGGCCTGCTCAGGATTTCACGCCAAACCGAAATACAGCAGCATCAATCCGGAACGCTCCCGGGTCAGGGTGGTGATGGATCTGTTGAGCGACGTCTATGTGCCGATCCGCGCCGGTGACTATACCCAGGCCGAGTGCAGCGGCCGCAACACCTATACCATCAACGGCAAGGAATATACCCAGTGCAGCTTCTGCAGCGTTTCCTGCCCGGCCAGGGATCTCTTCAGGGAGCCTGACTCGGGTTTGCCTCTCAAGTGCGACATGTGCGAGGACGATCCGACCCTTGCCGAGCCCATGTGCGTTCAGGTCTGCCGCTGTGGTGCCCTGACCTATGCCTCGTGGGAAGAGGATGTGGCAGAAGAGTCGGTTAGAAGAGGGGAGATGGAGATCGGCTTGGAATGCCTGGTGACCCGCTTTGGCAAGGACAAGGTGGCCGATGCCTTCGATCAGCTGATGGGAGAAAAACGTTAAGAATTGGGAGGCCAGAGGCTAGGGACTTTTCGGTGTTTTTTTCAGAGGCAGCTTGGACTGGAATTTCAGTCTGAGCTGCCTTTTTTGTTCATCCTGTTTTTGATTCGTCGGACCATGTCCAGGGAAGGCAGTCGTGGCATCGGGAGAGAGCGACGAGCTACAGCGGCGAGCGGACACCCGCCGAATGTGGAACGAAGGCAATCAACCACTTAAAGCATCGTGCGCCATTGCACGGGCGGCACCGCTAGGTCCGCAGCTGTGGCGACAGAGCGAATGGACGATGTCGCGACTGCCTTTACTTCGCTGGGATTTCCGGATGAGCTTTTTCACCATTAAAGGGTTCAACTCTTGGCAAAAGTGAGGGCGGTGCGTACGTTGCCGACCAGGTTGATGAGCCGCGGGCCAATATCGTTTTCGATCAGCTGCCGCGACAGCTGGAATGATGCACCACTGCAGCTGAAGCCCATGATGGTGCCGTCATCGAGGACCAGCGGGACGGCAACGGCATGCACTTCGGTGCGCCAGTTGCCGAGGCTCGTACAGTAGCCGAACTGCCGATACTCAGCCATTGCCTGGTCGAAGCCTGCCTTTACTGTCGGCCAGTTCTGCTCGTCGTTGGCCTTGATCTGCGCCATGAGCTCATTCCGCTCATCCTCGGGCATTACGCAGAGGTAGGCCCTGCCCATGGATGTGGTGGCGATGGGAATTTGCGAGCCCACATCCAGTTGCACCGTGAGGGTGGCGGTGTTGCGATAGGTATCGATGTAGATGAGATTCAGGTGATCGCGGATGCCCAGATTGACCGAGGCCTGGGTGTGCTCGGCCAGGGCCTGCATCAGGGGGCGGGAAATACGGCGGATGTCCATCTGCCCCAGTTTTGCGTAGCCGAGGGCAATGACCGCATTGCCCAGGGAGTATTTGTTGGTGGTTTGGGAGTAATTGAGGTAGCCCAACTCCGAGAGGGTGTAGGTCAGCCGCGAAACGGTCGATTTGGGGAGCTTCGTTCTCTTGGCAATATCCTGGTTTCCCAAATAGCGGTCACTGGGGTGAAAGCAACTCAGCACCTCAAGCCCTCGCGCCAGCGCTTCCACAAACTTGCGCGCCTCCGCCGGCTCCCTGTTGGTTTTCCGGTCCATGGTCATGCCGATTGTCTCCCTTGCTTGCAGATGTTTGTGCCGAGATCCTCGGTTCATAGGGTTGCACAATGGGGGGATGGTGTCAACTGTAATTCCTGTAAAATGGTAAAAAAATTCCGCATTATGGAATTGATCTTGCTGGTGAAACTGCCACACGCTGACTGCTCGATGGCGTATGACTGGCAGTTTAGGGGAAAATTTTGAACGTTTGATAAATACAAAGCTGGTGTAAAAATTTTACTTGCAATTTATATTTTTTCGAATATCATAAATTTCAGAACAAATGTTCTGCATAGTGGAATTTAAATCGAGAATAGAGCACCTTGCTGAAAAATGCAAGATAATGGGCTGAAAAATATTTCAGTAAAACATAAGTTTGTACGAGACAGGGCGTTGGACGCAATCGTTCATCGCCATTTACACTAGACAAAATGCGCAATTAACCTGTTTCGGTAATAGCGCTTGACAAAAAATAAGCATTGCGGTACTTATTTACCAAAAGGTAAAACTGAGATTACGTTTTAAAATTACCACATGGGCAGGCAGGATGGCCATGTGGTCCAGGTTCATAACCGGTAACTAACCATAGGCAAGGAGATCACCATGAGATTCGGACTTACGGATGAGCAGAAGATGATGCAGGACATGGCGCGGGATTTTGCCCAGAAGGAAATCTTGCCCACACTCAAGGAAGATGAGGCAAACCACACCTTTCGCCCTGAACTGGTGAAGAAGATGGCCGATCTCGGCTTTTTCGGCTGCGCGCTCCCCGAGGAATACGGCGGTAACGGCTGCGGATTCCTGGAATCGGTCATTATTGCTGAGCAGCTCGCCATGGTCAGCGGTTCATCCCGCCTGCCGCTCAACATGCAGAACATCGGCCCGGCCATCACCGTCAACAAGTTCGGCACCAAGGAGCAGAAGGAGCGCTTCATACCCAAGTGGGTGAGCGGCGAATACTTCGGCTTTTTTGCCATCACCGAACCCAATTCCGGCTCCGACGTCGTCAGCATGGGGACCACTGCCACCGACCGCGGCGACCACTGGGAGCTGAACGGCCAGAAGATGTGGATCTCCAATGCCCACGTGGGTGATTACGGCCTGGTCTACGCCATGACCGACAAGAGCGCCAAATACAAGGGTATGACCTGCTTCATCGTCAACCTGAAAGGGAACGACGGGATTATTACCGCGGCGATCGAGACCAAGGTGGGTCTCCACTGCGCCCCCACCGGCGAAATCTCCTTCAACCAGGCGAAGATTCCCAAGGACTCGGTCTTGGGCGAAGTGGGCCAGGGCTTCCAGATCTGCATGTTCCAGTTGAACAACACCCGTATCAGCTGCGCTGCCGGAGCGCTCGGCATCGGCGGGGGCGCCATTGAGGCCGCCATCGGCTACGCCAACGAGCGGACCCAGTTCGGCAAGAAGATCGGCTCCTACCAGATGATCCAGGCTTCCATCGCCGAGATGGTCGCCGAGCATGAAGCGGCGAAGCTCCTCGTCTACCAGGCCGCCTGGCTCAAGGACCAGGGACTCCCCAACCAGTATCAGACCTCCATGGCCAAGCTTTTCGCCTCCGAGGCAGCGGTGCATGCGGCCACCGAGACGATGAAGATTTTCGGCAGCTACGGCTTCTCCACCGAATATCCAGCTGAGCGCTGGCTGCGCGATTCCATGTCCCTGCGGACAGTGGAGGGGACAAGCAACATCCAGAAGACCATCATTGCCGGCTTTGCCTTGGGAGATGTGACCAACCGCTGAGAAAGTCGGGCTGTAAGCTGAAGTCTTCCACCCAGCTATTTAATTACCATTGAAAGGTGTCCACTATGTCACGAAAACAAACGCCGTTGCGTCCGTATTTCGAGAAAATGGCCGATATCGGCAAGGCACTCTCTGAGGCAGAAATCAAGCGTGCCCAGGAAAATATCGATCTTGTCCGGGAGCAGGAGAAAATTCTCGCCCAGGAGGCAGAGCGGGTGAAGAATGCAGGGATTCCCGCCAAGAAGATTCACGAGCGGGGTGGGATGACCATCTACGACCGCCTGGAATACCTGGTGGACCCGGGGACCTGGTCTCCCCTGCACTCCCTCTACAACCCGCGGGACAATGAAGAGGGCTGCACCGGGGTGGTGAACGGTATCGGCAAGATCGAGGGGAAATGGGCGGTCATCATCGGTTTTGACAACAAGGTCATGGCCGGCGCCTGGATCGCCGGGCAGTCGGAAAATATCCTCATGGTCACCGACATGGCCAAGCGGCTCAATGTACCGCTGGTCTGGCTGACCAACTGCAGCGGCGTCAAACTGATGGAGCAGGAGACCGTCTACGCCGGCCGACGCTCCAGCGGCGCCCCGTTCTACCGTCATGCCGATCTCAACCACCTGGGAATCCCGATCCTGAACGGCATCTACGGCACCAATCCTGCCGGCGGCGGCTATCAGGGAATCAGCCCGACCATCCTGCTGGCCCATGATGGTGCGAACATCGCCGTCGGCGGTGCCGGCATCGTCGGCGGCATGAATCCCAAAGGCTATATTGATGCCGAGGCGGCCCGTGCACTGATCGACGGGACCAAGAGCTTTAAGGCCAAGGATCCGGGGCGGGTGGAGACCCATTTCGACCAGACCGCCTACTTCCGCGAAGTCCATGACACGGAAACCGGCGTGCTGGACGGCATCAAGGAGTATATGCGCATGATGCCCGCCTATGATCCGACCATGTTCCGGGTCGCGGCTCCCGCACCCCCCAAATTCCCGGTCGAGGATCTCAACATGATCCTGCCGGCCAACCAGAAACGCCCCTATGATGCCATCCAGATCCTGGCGCGCCTCACCGACAACAGCGAGTTCATGGAATACCGCCCCGATTACGGCCGTGAGGTTTTTGCCGGCATCGGCAAGATCGACGGCTTCCCGGTGGCCTTCATCGGCAACCGGCAGGGTGTTTTCCCAGGCTATCCGGAATACGCCAATGGTGCCTATCCGGCGGTAGGGGGCAAGCACTACCGTCAGGGGCTTATCAAGCAGGGGGAGTTCGTCACCCTCTGCGGGCGTGATAACCTGCCGATAGTCTGGCTGCAGGACACCACCGGCATCGATGTGGGGGATCTGGCCGAAGAGGCCGAACTGCTCGCCTTGGGCCAATCGCTGGTCTACTCCATCGAGCAGACCGAGCTCTCCATGATGTGCGTGGTGCTGAGAAAGGGTACCGCTGCCGCCCACTACATCATGTGCGGCCCCCAGGCCAATAACAACAATGCCTTCACCCTCGGCACGCCGCTGACTGAAATCTACGTCATGCACGGCGAGACCGCTGCCGCTGCCTCCTATGCCCGGCGGCTGGTCAAGGAAGAGGAGGCGGGCAACGACCTTACCCCGGTCCTGGACAAGATGAACCAGATGATCCAGGACTACCAGGACAAGTCACGCCCGGCATACTGCGCTAAGACCGGTTTCGTCGATGAAATCGTCTCGCTCCCCGACCTGCGCAAATACATCCAGGCTTTTACCGGCGCCAACTATCAAAATCCCCGGTCGATCACGCCGGTGCATCAAATGCTGCTGCCTCGCATCATCAAGGGATAACGGCTTTACCAGAAAGGCCCCGGACGATACTGCCCGGGGCCTTTGTCTCTCCCCTCACCGTTGTCCCCATCCATGGGGCTGAAGTGTTCAGGAAATCGTCATCAAGCGCTTTGCCTATAAAAATGATTTGAAAGGAGTTGCACATGAGTAAAGGAAAGAAGCCATTGGGTATTACCGAGGTCGTCCTGAGGGACGCCCATCAGTCCCTTTTCGCCACCCGCCTCCGTCTGGACGACATGCTCCCCATCGCCCAAAAACTCGACCAGGTCGGCTACTGGTCCATCGAGATGTGGGGTGGAGCAACCTTCGACTCCTGCATCCGTTTTCTCGGCGAGGACCCGTGGGAGCGCCTGCGGGAACTGAAGAAGGCCATGCCGAATACCCCGCAGCAGATGTTGTTCCGTGGCCAGAACATCCTCGGTTACCGCCACTATGCCGATGACGTGGTGGAGAAGTTCGTGGAGCGGGCGGCGTTCAACGGCATCGATGTCTTCCGTGTTTTCGACGCCATGAACGACCCACGCAACCTGGATACGGCCATCAAGGCGGTCATCAAACATGGGAAGCATGCCCAAGGCACCATGTCCTACACCGTCAGCCCGGTGGATACCATTCCAAAATGGGTCGATCTGGCCAAGCGCATCGAGGACATGGGGTCCCACTCCCTGTGCATCAAGGATATGGCGGGGCTGATGGCTCCCTATGCCGCCTATGACCTGGTCAAGGCCCTGAAGAAGGCCATCAAGATCCCGATCCACATGCAGTGCCACGCCACTACCGGCATGTCCACCGCCGCCTATGTGAAGGCAATTGAGGCGGGTGTCGAGAACGTCGATACCTCCATCTCCTCCATGAGCATGACCTACGGCCATTCCCCCACCGAGACCCTGGCGGCGATCTTCGCCGATACCGACCAGGCGACCGGCCTCAACATGGAACTCTTGCAGGAGATCGCCGACTATTTTACGGTGGTGCGTAAGAAGTACGCCAAGTTCGAAGGTTCCCTCAAGGGGGTGGATGCCCGCATCATCTCCGCCCAGGTGCCGGGGGGGATGCTCACCAACATGGAGAGCCAGCTGAAGGAGCAGAACGCCGCCCACAAGATGGACCTGGTGCTGGCCGAGATCCCGAAGGTGCGTCAGGATCTGGGAATGATCCCGCTGGTCACCCCCACCTCGCAGATCGTCGGCACCCAGGCGGTTATTAACGTACTGACCGGGGAACGCTACAAGTCCATGACCAAGGAGACTGCAGCGGTCCTGAAGGGTGAATACGGCGCCACTTCCGCCCCAGTCAATAAAGAGCTGCAGCAGAAGGTCCTTGCAGGGGCCGAGCCGATCACCTGTCGTCCTGCCGATCTGCTCGATCACGAAATGGACCGCCTCACCGAGGAGCTGCGTGAACTGGCCAAGGGGAAAAACCTCAAGTTCGGCGATCACGAGGTGGAGGATGTGCTCACCTACGCACTCTTCCAGCAGGTCGGGCTCAAGTTCCTTGAGCACAGGGACAATCCCGACATGTTCGAGCCGGTTCCCACTGGGGAAGAGGCTGCTCCCAAGGCCGCAGCTCCTGCGGTAGCCGGGGGAGAAACCTTCACCGTTACCGGTGGTGGGCAGACCTTCGTGGTGCAGGTTGCCAAGGCGACCGGGGCGGCAGCAGCCGCAGCGGCAGCAGCCGCCAACGCCAATGCAGGAGCGCCTGCAGCTGTACAATCAGCCGGTCATGACATCGTCTCACCCCTTGCGGGCAATGTCTGGAAGATCGAGGTCGATCCCGGCCAGGAAGTGAAGGAAGGGGATCTCCTGCTGATTCTCGAAGCGATGAAGATGGAAAACGAAATCTTCGCCGACCGGGATGGGATCGTCGGCACCATCCATATCCAGGAAGGCAACGCCGTCGATATCGGTCAACCTCTCGTCACCCTGATCGGTGACGGAGCTGCACAGGTTGCTACCGCTGCAGCTCCGGCTGCTGCAGGAGCTGCAGCACCAAAGAACGGCGTTACCGCCCCCCTGGCCGGCAATGTCTGGAAGATCGAGGTGACGCCCGGCCAGCAGGTACAGGAGGGGGATCTCCTCCTGATTCTCGAAGCGATGAAGATGGAAAACGAGATCTTTGCCCACAAGGACGGGGTCATCAACCAGATCCTCATTCAGGAGGGGAATGCCGTTGACATTGGGCAGGTGCTCCTGACCCTGGACTAACAGACTATTGAAAACTATTGCGATCCCGAGCTGCTGCGTTACCGCTCGCTCAAAACCTCAACGTACAAAGTGTACGCCTCGGTTTTTCGCTCCTTGAGCCTTGCATCTCGGCATCCTCTTGACGTTTTCCAAAGCCTGTAAGTAATCAAATTGCAACCTTAAGTTCTGTCGGGAATCTTTTCCCGACAGAACCCCCAGTCGGAGGACAATAAATGAGCAAGAAATCCGCAGCACTTGAATACCACTCGACCGGCCGCAAAGGGAAGATCGAGGTCATTGCCACCAAGCCCTGCCAGACCGCGCAGGACCTTTCCCTGGCATATTCTCCCGGTGTGGCCGAACCGTGCCTGGCAATCGAGCAGACCCCCGAAGACGCCTACCAGTACACTGCCAAGGGGAACCTGGTGGCGGTCGTATCCAACGGCACTGCCGTCCTTGGTCTCGGCAACATCGGAGCCCTGGCGGGCAAGCCGGTCATGGAGGGGAAGGGGGTTCTCTTCAAGCGCTTTGCGGACGTGGATGTCTTCGACATCGAGCTGAACAGCGAGAATCCGGATGATATCATTCGCGCCGTTCAGCTTCTCGAACCGACCTTCGGCGGCATCAACCTTGAGGATATCAAGGCGCCGGAGTGCTTCTACATTGAGGAGGAACTGAAGAAGACCATGAACATCCCGGTCTTCCATGATGACCAGCACGGTACGGCCATCATCTCCGCAGCCGGTCTCATCAATGCCCTGACCCTGGTGGACAAAAAAATTGAAGAGGTCCGCCTCGTTGTCAACGGCGCCGGCGCCGCAGCCATCGCCTGTGCCAACCTGGTCGTCTCACTGGGGGTCAAGCGGGAAAACATCATCATGTGCGACACCAAGGGGGTCATATACAAAGGGCGCACCGAGGGGATGAACAAATACAAGGAGCGTTTCGCCGTCGAGACGCCCATGCGCACCCTGGAGGAGGCAGCAGTGGGGGCAGATGTCCTCTTTGGGCTTTCTTCCAAGGGGGCATTCACCCCGGAGATGGTCCGCACCATGGCCGCCAATCCCATTATCTTTGCCATGGCCAACCCCGACCCGGAGATCACCCCCGAGGAGGCCCGCAAGGTCCGGGGTGACGTGCTGATCGCCACCGGCCGCTCCGATTACCCGAACCAGATCAACAACGTCCTGGGCTTTCCCTTCATCTTCCGTGGAGCGCTGGACGTACGAGCCACCACCATCAACGAGGAGATGAAAAAGGCGGCGGTCTTCGCCCTGGCGGAACTGGCCCGCGAAGAATGTCCCGACTCGGTCTGCCGTGCCTACGGCAACGTCAAGTTCAGCTTCGGCCGGGATTACATCATTCCCAAGCCATTCGATCCCCGGGCGCTGATGCGGGTCGCCCCTGCCATTGCCAAGGCGGCCATGGACTCTAGGGTTGCGAGACAGCCCATTGCCGACATGGATAAATATGTGGAGATGCTGGAGTCGCTCCAGGGCAAGGCTAAAGAAACCCTGCGCATGATCATCAACAAGGCGAAGTGCGAGCCGAAAAGCATCGTCTTTCCCGAGGGGGAGAACGAAAAGATCCTCCGCGCCGCCCAGGTGCTGGTTGAGCAGGGTATCGCCCGTCCGATCCTGCTCGGCAACGAGAAGAAGATCCGCTGTACCCTGCAGGAGCTGGGCATCGACCTGAACGGCGGGGTGACGATCATCGATCCGGCCCATTCGGAGAAGGTGGACGCCTACGCCGAGGAATTGTATCGTCTGCGGCAGCGCAAAGGGCTTACCCGCTCAGAATCCCAGCGCCTCATGGCCCGCAAGTCCCGCACCCATTTCGGTTGCATGATGGTACGCCAGGGAGATGCAGACACGCTTCTCGCAGGTATCGACGCCAACTATGCCGAGACCATCCGCCCGGCCCTGCAGGTGATCGGCAAACAGGAGGGGCTCTCCAGCGTCCATGGTCTCTACATCATGGTCTTCAAAAAGGGGCTTTATTTCCTGGCCGATACCACGGTATGCATCGATCCCAATGCCCAGGAACTGGCCGAAACGGCCATTCTGACCGCGGAAATGGCCCGGATGCTGGAGGTGGAGCCGAGTATCGCCATGCTTTCCATGTCCAACTTCGGTTCCGTGCGCCATCCCCAGGCAGACAAGGTGAGAAGCGCTGTGGAACTGGTCAAGCAGAAGAAACCGGATTTGATCATAGACGGTGAAATGCAGGCGGATACGGCAGTGGTCACGGAAATTCTCCAGTCGAGCTTTCCCTTTTCCTCCCTGAAAAAAGCGGCGAACATCCTGGTCTTTCCCGAACTGACTTCCGGAAACATCGCCTACAAGCTCCTCCAAAAGCTGGGGGAGGCGGAAGCCATCGGGCCGATCCTGATGGGGATGAAGAAGCCGGTGCATATCCTGCAGCGCGGCGACGACGTAATGGACATCGTCAATATGGCTGCCATTGCCGTGGTGGATGCCCAGAACTGCAATCAGTCACGGGGATGATGGTTATCGGTAAAACAGGGGTCAGAGACATGCACTCGTCCAATAAAACACTCCATAAGGTCTATGCCCACTATGCTCACCTGAACCTGGAAGAGACGATCCTGGACGCCCTTGCAGCCGACGGCAAGAATCCCGATTCCCTTGAAATTGAGGATCTCGCTCCCATAGATCAATTCCATCTCCGCGGCCGTAAAGCCACCCACGACCTGGCCCGCGATCTCGGCCTCGACAGAAATATGCAGGTGCTGGATCTGGGGTGCGGTCTGGGTGGTGCATCCCGCCATCTTGCCAAAGAATTCGGCTGCCGTGTAACCGGCCTCGATCTGAGCGAAGACTACTGTCAGGTCGCTACCACCCTCACCCAGCGGCTCGGACTTGCCTCACGTGTCTCATTCATGCAGGGGAACGCCCTTGAGCTGCCGTTTGCCGATGGTTCATTCGACCTGGTCTGGACCCAGCACATGACCATGAACATTGCCGACAAACCGGGATTTTACCAGGAAGTATGGCGTGTGCTGAAGCCCGGAGGAAGGCTTGCCATGTATGACATCCTCGCCGGACCGGGGGGGGAAGTCTTGTTTCCCGTCCCCTGGGCGAGGGACCCTGCCACGAGTTTTCTGGTCGCCCCGCAGCTGTTGCTGGACCTGCTGGCCGAGACGGGGTTCGATATCCAGATTTGGCGGGATGTGACGGAATCGGCGCGTTTATGGACCCGTGCAACACAGGAAAGGCTGTACCTCGATCCCCCCCGAACGCTGGGCCTTCAATTGCTGCTGGGGCGGGATTTTCGCAAAATGGCCCACAACCAGTTTCTCAACCTGCAACAGGAGCGCATCACCCTGATCGAGGCTGTCGTCAGGCGCCCTTTGGTGGCAAAACCAGGGACGCATGCTATGATGTCTTGACAGCGAAAGCAGAATCGGGAGGCGTTATGAATGAGAAAGCAGAGGCAATGGTTGTTCCCATACTGAAGGACTCTTCTATCCATATGGATGGGCGGATAGCGGTCCTGACATTTCAACGCAACGATGTGCGCAATGCCCTGACCGGTACGGCGCTGATCGACGACATCGTCCGGACTGTGAACTGGGCCAATCGGGAGCCGGGTGTATCGGTTCTTGTCATCACCGGGGAGGGGAAGGCCTTTTCTTCGGGTGGCAACGTAAAAGAGATGCAGTCGCGAAGCGGCAGCTTTTCCGGCTCTCCCATGGAGATACAGGACAATTACCGACGGGGCATACAGCAGATTCCGCTGGTTCTGCACCAGGCGGAGATGCCGGTCATTGCCGCCGTCAACGGCCCAGCCATCGGTGCCGGGTTCGATCTGACCTGCATGTGCGATATCCGTATCGCCTCGACAAGGGCTCAGGTGGGCGAAGCCTTCATCAATCTCGGCATCACCCCGGGGGACGGGGGTGCCTGGTTCATGCAGAGGCTGATCGGCTATCAGCGGGCAGCCGAGCTGACCTTCACCGGCAGGATCGTCAAGGCCGACGAGGCGTTGCGGCTCGGCATCTTTCTAGAAGTGGTGGAGCCGGAGGCATTGATGCTGCGGGCATTGGAATTAGCCGGAGAGATTGCCGCCAAGCCCCCCCTTACGCTACGGCTGACCAAACGGATGATGAAACTGGCCCAGCGCAGTGAGCTCCCCGATTTTCTCGATCTCTGTGCCTGCTTCCAGACCATTGCCCATCATACCGATGACCATCTGGAAGCAGTAAACGCCTTTCTGGAAAAGAGACCGCCTTCCTACAAAGGGAAGTAAAAAGGATGGATTTTTTGCCCATCTGCATGGGGCAAAAACATGAACAGGCGGGGAGCAAGGGCTGATGCCGAAATTTATAGAATGTGGTTATAAAAAACCAGATTTTTTATTGACCATAATTCAGTATTGTGGTACCTATTTACTTAAAAGTTTGTATACTGAATATAAAAACATTGTTACAAAGGATTTTGAGACGTTTCCCTGGAGAAACTGTCCGGGACCGCACCTAAGCTGAGGAGGCTGATATGAGTGAAGTTTTTGTAGTTGAGTCGTTGCGGACGCCGTTGGGATCGTTCGGCGGGGTGCTTGCCGATGTGGATGGGCCTCATTTGGCTGCCACCGTCATCAAAGCGCTGCTGGAAAGAGCTGCCCTTAATCCTGAAGCGGTGGACGAGGTGATCCTTGGCCAGGTTCTATCCGGCGGCAGCGGCCAGGCCCCTGCCAGGCAGGCGCTCCGTTATGCCGGCCTTCCCGACTCCGTTCCGGCAATGACCATCAACAAGGTCTGCGGCAGCGGCCTGAAGGCGATCATGCTCGGGGCGGACGCCATTCGTCTGGGAGACGCCCATGTGGTGCTCGCCGGAGGCATGGAGAACATGTCTTTGGCTCCCTATGCGCTTCCCAAGGCGCGTAACGGCTACCGCATGGGGAACGGCGAGGTCATCGATCTCATGGTCAATGACGGCCTGATCGATCCCTACAGCAACAACCACATGGGGGTTATTGCCGAGGCGAATGCCGGCAACAACGGCCTGACCCGGGCGGAGCAGGATGAATTCGCCATTGCCTCTTACAAAAAAGCACAGGCTGCGGTCAACGATGGAATATTCAAGGACGAGATCGTGCCGGTAGTTAAAAAGGGGCGCCAGGGGGAGGTGGTCGTTGCCGAGGACGAAGAGCCGCTCAGGGGGGATACAGCCAAGCTGCCTGGACTTCGCGCCGCCTTCGCCAAAGAGGGAACCATCACCGCCGGCAATGCCTCGACCATTAACGATGGCGCCGGTGTGACCATGCTGGCCTCCGGCGCTGCGGTGAAGAAATACAACCTGAAACCGAAGGCGCGCCTGGTTGCCCATGCCACCAACAGTATCCATCCCGACCTCTTCACCGAGGCACCGGTGGGAGCCATTGAAAAGGCGGTGGCCAAGGCAGGGCTGAAGCTTGCAGATATCGACCTTTTCGAGCTCAACGAAGCATTTGCCACTGTGCCGATTCTGGCCATTAAGAAGCTGGGCATCGATCCGGCGAAGGTCAATGTCAACGGCGGCGCCTGTGCCATCGGTCACCCCCTCGGCGCCAGCGGCGCCCGCCTGGCGGCAACCCTGGTGCGGGAGCTGCACAAGCGGCAGGCACGCTATGGCCTGGCGACGCTTTGCATTGGCGGCGGCGAGGCGGTAGCAGCCATTTTCGAGAGGATATGAAAGGCCACTTTTACGCAATATCTGCGTAAGTCTCGGGATTCCTTGTGCGGCGTAGCGCATGCTACGCCTCCGCGCAATCCTTCGACAGCCTTGATCTTGCCAAAAATTGACCTTTCTGGTGATTAAACGAACGGGGGATGATCATGATCAAGAAGGTAGGAGTGCTAGGTGCGGGACAGATGGGAAGCGGCATCGCCCATGTTCTGGCTGTCCGGGAAATAGAGGTGGTTCTCTTCGATATCGCCGAAGAGCAGTTGACCAAGGCCGTTGCCGGCATCGAGAAAAACCTGGAGCGCCAGGCGAAAAAGGGTGAGGTGGACAGCGCTGCTATCCCAGCCATCGTCAAACGAATCCACACTACCAAGGTGATGGAGGATCTGGCCGACTGCGACATGGCCATCGAGGCGGTAACCGAAAGGGAAGCGCTCAAGCTGGAAATCTTTCGCAAGCTGGACGGCATCGTTAAAAAGGGGGCGATCCTTGCTTCCAACACTTCCTCCATCCCCATCACCCGTATCGCCGCCGTTACGTGGCGCCCTGAACTGGTCATCGGCATGCACTTCATGAACCCGGTGCCGGTGATGAAGCTGGTGGAGGTGATTCGCGGACTGGCCACCAGCGAGGCAACCTTCGATGCCACGGCAGCGCTCGTGGCAAGGCTGGGCAAGGAGATGGCAGTTTCCGCCGACTATCCCGGTTTCATCGTCAACCGCATCCTCATCCCCATGATCAACGAAGCAGCCTTTGCCCTCTTCGAGGGGGTGGCGAACGTGGAAGACATCGACAAGGCCATGAAACTGGGGACCAACCAGCCCATGGGTCCGTTGATCCTGGCTGATTTCATCGGCCTCGACACCTGTCTGGCCATCATGAACGTCCTCTACGAAGGCTTCAAAGATACGAAATACCGGCCCTGCCCGCTGCTGGTGAAGATGGTGGAGGCTGGCTACCTGGGCAAGAAAACCGGCAGGGGTTTTTACACCTACGCCTGATGGGGGAGATGA
This sequence comes from Geotalea sp. SG265, assembly GCF_022808985.1. GTDB lineage: Bacteria > Desulfobacterota > Desulfuromonadia > Geobacterales > Geobacteraceae > Geotalea. Next base: position 48,659 of record NZ_JAKZFT010000020.1, read on the forward strand.
TGAAATACACGAATCTGCTGGTGGAAAAACGGGACGCGGTGGCGGTCCTTACGGTCAACCGCCCCAAGGCGCTGAACAGTCTCAACAGTGAGGTCATAGAGGAGCTGCTGGCGGCCCTGACCGAAATCGAAGGCAATGCCGGGCTCAAGGTGGCCGTAATCACCGGCAGCGGCGAAAAAGCCTTTGTTGCCGGGGCGGATATCGCCGAGATGTCCGGCCTGAACGTCCAGCAGGCGCTGGCTTTTTCCCGGAAGGGGCAGCAGGTGGTCAACTTCATCGGCAGGATGACCAAGCCGGTCATTGCGGCAGTCAACGGTTTTGCCCTGGGGGGAGGCCTGGAATTGGCCCTTGCCTGTGACTTTGTCTATGCCGCCGAATCTGCAAAACTGGGCTTTCCGGAGGTGACCCTGGGGATCATGCCCGGTTTCGGCGGCACCCAGAAGCTCGGCAGGATCATCGGCCGTGGCCGGGCCAACGAGTTGATCTTTACCGGCAGGTTGGTTACGGCCGCCGAGGCGCTCGACTGGGGCATGGTCAACGGTGTCCTCCCCGGGGGGGAACTCCTCGACCGGGCGATTGAAATGGCGACAAAAATTGCCGGCAACGGCCTCCTCGGGGTAGCCGGTGCCAAGGATGCCATCAGAAGCGGCCTCGACATGGGAGAGGCGGATGGCTTGAATTACGAATCGGTGCTTTTTGCTTCCCTCTTTGCTTCGGCTGACCAGAAGGAAGGGATGCAGGCATTCCTGGATAAAAGAAAGGCCGCTTTTACCGGAGCGTGATCCAGAGGAGCGGAAGGAGAGGTGCATATGGAAGCGACAAGAGAATTATACTGGAACATCGGCCATGGCGCGGCTGTACTGCTGCCCATGTACCTCTTTACCTTTGTTGCTCTGGGGCTGTTGATCTGGAGCGGCATGAAACGCCTGGAGATATATCGACAGGGAAAACCGCTGGACCGGTTCGGCAACAGGGGAGAGCGCTTCGCCAATCTGCTGAAAAACGCCCTCCTGCAGAGCCGGGTGCTGCTGGTCAAGGGGCCTGGCTTTGCCCATGGTTTTTTCTTCTGGGGATTTTTCCTGCTCTTCATCGGCACCATTTTCGTTGCCCTCCAGGCTGATTTCACCGACCTCTTTTTCGGCTACCGCTTCCTGAACGGCGATCTTTACAAGGTCTTCTCCCTGGTGCTGGATCTGGCCGGGCTTGCCGCCGTCGCCATGCTGGCAGGGCTCTTCATCCGCCGCTACCTGGTGCGCCCCAAGGGGCTTGAAACCACCCGCGACGATGCCGTCATGCACGCCCTGCTCTTCGCCATCCTCATCACCGGTTTCGTCATCGAAGGTGCACGGATGGCGGTCAACGAGCTTCCCCACGATCCGGCCCTGGCGGCCTGGTCGCCGGTGGGGCTGATCTTTGCCAAAGCCCTGTCCGGCATGGGGGAAGCATCCCTGCTTGCCCTGCACAGGGGACTGTGGTGGCTCCATTTCTTCCTGGTCATCGGCTTCATCTGCGCCATTCCCTTTACCAAGTTCCGCCATATCTTCACCACCGCCGCCAATTACTTCTTTGCCGACCTGGGCCCCAAGGGGGCCTTGGTGACCCTGGATATGGAAGGGGATGCGGAGAGCTTCGGCACCGCCAACCTCAAGGACCTGACCTGGAAGGATATCTTCGATACCGATGCCTGCACCAAGTGCAAGCGCTGCCAGGACCGCTGCCCGGCCCACAATACAGATAAGCCCCTCTCCCCCATGAAGGTCATCAACCAATTGGGAGAAGTGGCCTGCACCAATCCGGAAGCCAACCTTGTCGAAACGGTGAGCAAGGATGCCCTCTGGTCCTGTACCACTTGCCGTGCCTGCCAGGAAATCTGTCCGGCAGCTATCGAACATGTCAACAAGGTGGTCGATATGCGCCGCAACATGGTGCTCATGGAAGGGGAATTCCCCGGTGAAGAGGTCATGGCGGCCATGGACAACACCGAGGTCAATGGCAACCCGCTGGGGATGGCCCTGGCTTCCCGGGGGGACTGGGCGGAGGGGCTGCCGGTGCAGATCATGGGCGAAAATGCCGACGTCGACATTCTCTACTTCGTCGGCTGCTACGCCTCCTTCGACAAGCGCAATATCAAGATTGCCACCAGCTTCATCCATCTCTGCGCGGCAGCTGGCATCAAGGTCGGCATCCTGGGCAAGGAAGAGAAGTGCTGCGGCGAGCCCATGCGCAAGATGGGCAACGAGTACCTCTATCAATCCATGGCCACCGAGAACATCGAGACCATCAAGGCCTACGGGGTGAAAAAGGTGGTCACCGCCTGCCCCCACTGCTTCAACACCCTGGCCAAAGATTACCGGGATCTGGGCTTCGACGTGGAAACCGAGCATTACACGGTCTTCCTCAATCGCCTGGTAGAGCAGGGCAGGCTTAAGTTCAAGAAGGAAAGTTTCGACTGCACCTACCATGATTCCTGCTACATCGGCCGCTACAACGATCTCTACCGCGAGCCGCGGGCGCTCATTGCTGCTGCCGGCGGTACCATCCGGGAGATGGAGCGAAGCGGCGCCGAAAGTTTCTGCTGCGGCGCCGGCGGCGGGCGGATCATGGCCGAGGAGAAGCTTGGCAGCAGGATCAGCGTCAGCAGGGCAAAAATGGCCGCCGGGACCGGCGCCGGGATGCTCGTCTCCAACTGCCCCTTCTGCATGACCATGTTTGAGGATGGCATCAAGGGGGCCGAGCTGGAAGGGCAGCTGGTACCCCGGGATATCGGCGAGATACTGTTGGAGAGGCTGACGCCATGAGCTGAAGGTGCTAAATCGGGACGGAGATACCATCCATGCGAGATTGCACGAAAAAGCGGTTGAAAATCGGCGGCAACGTCTGCCGGTGGGGCCATATCCTGTTACACATTCCACCATGAGAAGGCGCTGTTTCGGCCATGCGATGGGGGTACTTACAAGCGGGATGCCGCGATAAAGCGAGCTTTGCTCGCGGGGAGAGGATTGCATGAATATCCATGAGTATCAGGCAAAGGCGATTTTGAGGGAATTCGGGGTGCCGGTTCCCGACGGACATGTGTGTTACAACGGCGCCAGCGCCCGTGAATGGGCGAAACGGCTCGGTGAGGGGCCATGGGTGGTCAAGGCCCAGATCCATGCCGGCGGCCGCGGCAAGGGGGGTGGGGTCAAGCTGGCCCGCACCGCCGATGAGGTACGCAACACCGCCAGGGACATGCTTGGCATGATCCTGCGCACCCACCAGACCGGGCCGGAAGGAAAGGTCGTAACGAGGGTCCTGGTGGAAAACGGCTGCAATATCGGTAAAGAACTGTATGTAAGCCTCCTGGTGGACCGCGCCACCTCCAAGGTGACGGTCATGGCCTCCACCGAAGGGGGAATGGATATAGAAGAGGTGGCTGCAAAGACGCCGGAGAAGATTTTCCGCGAGGCGATCGACCCCCTGGTTGGGCTCACCCCCTTCCAGTGCCGTAACCTGGCCTTCAGCCTCGGGCTGACCGGCAAGCTGACCAACAAGGCGGTGAGCCTCTTGCAGGGTCTCTATGCCACCTTCCTCGGCTGCGACTGTTCTCTTCTGGAAATCAATCCCCTGGTGGTGACCAAGGAGGGGGACCTGCTCTGTCTGGATGCCAAGTTCGGCTTCGACGACAATGCCGTCTTCAGGCATCCGAAAATCGGCGACATGCGCGACTATGACGAGGAAGATCCCAACGAGGTGGAGGCATCGCAGCACGACTTGTCCTACGTCTCCCTGACCGGCAACATCGGCTGCCTGGTCAACGGCGCCGGTCTGGCCATGGCCACCATGGACATCATCAAGCATTCCGGCGGCAACCCGGCAAACTTCCTGGATGTGGGGGGCGGGGCCACCATCGAGCGCGTTACGGAAGCGTTCAAGATCATTCTCTCGGACAAGAACGTCAAGGGCATCCTGGTCAACATCTTCGGCGGCATCATGAAGTGCGACGTCATTGCCACCGGCGTCATCGAGGCGGCCAAGCAGGTCTCCCTCAAGGTGCCGCTGGTCGTAAGGCTGGAAGGGACCAATGTGGCGAAGGGCAAGGAAATCCTTGGCGCCAGCGGTCTCAACATCATCGCCGCCGACGGCATGGCCGACGCTGCCAAAAAGATCGTTGCCGCCGTCGCAGCCTGAACGGCCACTCCCTCCCCGGGGGGAACTTCACATGTCAATAAGGGAGAAATGATCCATGAGCATACTGATCGATAAAAATACCAAAGTCATTACCCAGGGGCTGGGTGCCACCGGCCTCTTCCATGCACACGGTGCCCGGGAATACGGCACCCAGATGGTCGGAGGGGTTACCCCCGGCAAAGGGGGCACCACCATCGAGGGTTTTCCCATTTACGACACGGTCAAGGAAGCGGTCCATAAGACCGGCGCCACCGCATCGGTCATCTACGTGCCGCCGCCATTCGCCGCCGATGCCATCATGGAGGCGGTTGACGCGGGCATCGAGCTGGCCATCTGCATCACCGAAGGAATTCCCGTTCTGGACATGGTCAAGGTCAAAGAATACATGAAGGGGAAAGGGACCCGGCTGGTAGGCCCCAACTGCCCCGGCGTCATCACTCCGGGACAGTGCAAGATCGGCATCATGCCCGGATATATCCACAAGCCGGGCAAGATCGGTGTCGTTTCCCGCTCCGGCACCCTAACCTATGAGGCGGTCTGGCAGCTGACCAACGTTGGGCTGGGACAATCCACCTGCGTCGGCATCGGCGGCGACCCGGTCAACGGCACCAACCACCTGGATGTCCTCAGGATGTTCGAAGAGGATCCTGGCACCGAGGCGGTGATCATGATCGGCGAGATCGGCGGTACCTCCGAGGAGGAGGGTGCCCGATTCGTCAAGGAGCACATGACCAAACCGGTTGCCGCCTACATCGCCGGCGTTACCGCCCCTCCGGGCAAGCGCATGGGACATGCGGGAGCGATCATTTCCGGGGGCAAGGGTACTGCGGCCGAGAAGGTGGCGGTGCTGGAAGACTGCGGCATATCCGTAGCCGCGAGCCCGGCCGATATGGCCCAGGCATTGCTGAAGGTATATAAACCCAAATAAAAGAAACGCAGGATCAGGTTTGTTACAGCGTGCCATGGGATGCCGTTTGTCGGGGTGATGACTGCATTGTTTCGCTGCTGTAACAGGGTCATCGGCCACCCCCGGCGGGGTGGCCGGTGGCTCGCAGGTAAAGGAGGTAATTCCAAATGGGACTCTATAAGGAAAATCCGCGGTATAAATGTGTTTCGGCGCGGCTGAGCGATGAGGAATGGGAAGACCTGATGATCGTCTGCGGCCAGAAGAGGACCAGCATGTCGGAATGCATCAGGGAAGCGCTGACCGCTCTCATCATGGAAAACGGCCTGCGTGGCGGGCGTGTTGAAACGACGGGCTGAACATAACTTATGCTTGACCTAAAATAAGCATTATGGTACCACTTTACAAGTAACAGTGTTTGTTTTTGCTGCTGCCGGCAATGATCCCCGATGGCTCTTCTTTTTTCGGGGGATCCATTCAATATGAGGAGTAGTTACATGCTTGTCATCTCCTGCATCAAACAGGTGCCCGACACGACCCAGGTGAAGATAGATCCGGTGACCAATACCTTGGTCCGCGAGGGAATTCCCTTCATCATCAACCCCTACGACACCCATGCCCTGGAAGAGAGCCTCAATCTGAAGGACCGTTTCGGACTCCGTGCCGTGGCGCTTTCCATGGGGCCGCCGAACACCGAGGCCACCCTGAGGAAGGCTGCCGCCCTGGGGGTCGATGAGGCGATTCTTCTTTCGGACCGCGCCTTCGGCGGAGCAGATACCCTGTCCACCAGCAAGGTCATCTCGGCGGCCATAGAGCGGCTCAATGATCAGGAGGAGGTGGGGATCGTCTTCTGCGGCAAGCAGACCATCGACGGTGATACCGCCCAGGTGGGGCCGGGCATTGCCACCCGTCTCGGCTATACACAGCTTACCCTGGTGGACCGGATCGAGAGCCTGGACCTGGTGAAGAAGCGGATCAGGGTCCGGCGCAAGCTAGAAGGGCGGCACGAGATCGTTGAAGCCCCCCTGCCGGTGATGATTACCGTTGTCCGGGAACTGAACCGCCCCCGTTACCCGACAGTCCCCATGCGCCTCATGGCCCTGGAGACCGAGATCAAGGTCTGGGACAACAGCGTGCTCAAGCTGGATGCGAACACGGTGGGGCTCAAGGGTTCGCCCACCTGGGTGAGCAAGATCTTTTCTCCGGAACGGGACAAGGGGGAGATCATCGGCGATGGGATCAACGACCCGGTGGGGACGGCGAATCTGCTCATCGACAAGATGCTCGACAAGGACCTGCTGGCCGTCTAGATCGTGAAGGGTGAGGGGTGAGGAGTGAAGGGAACAGCAAAGGAGGAGTCTGCCAATGACTGAGGCAAAGAAACCGATGAAGAAACCACGCGGCAAGGCGCGGGTCGTCGAGGGCAAATGCATTGCCTGCGGCGCACGCTGCGAAAGTTCCTGTCCGGTGAACTCAATAGAGATGAGTGCCGGAGGAGAACCGGCGGTTCTTGCCGAGAAGTGCATCGGTTGCGAAAAGTGCATCAAGGTCTGCCCCGCTGCCGCCCTGGAGATGTTCTACTCCCCCGAGGATCTGGAACTGCTCAAGGCCTGGGAAAAGGAGCATGCCGGCGCTGCCGAAGAGCTGAGCGACGAGGAGAAGCAGCTTCGGGAGATGCTGGCCCGCTACCGGGGGGTCTGGGTCTTCGTCGAGCAGTATGACGGCGAGGCGGCCAAGGTATCGTGGGAGCTTCTCGGCACTGGAGCCGAACTGGCCAAAAGCCTGGGGGTCGAGCTCTCGGCGGTGGTCATCGGCGACCACGTCGGGCATCTCTGCGGCGAGGCTTTTGCCTATGGCGCCGACCAGGCGATCCTGCTCGATGCGCCGGTCTATGCCCACTACCGCACCCAACCCTATACGGAGGCCATCTGTCACCTGATCGAGAAGCACCGCCCCGAGGTCATCCTCATGGGGGCCACCGGCCAGGGACGCGACCTGGCAGGGGCGGTGGCAACCATTGTCAAGACCGGCCTCACTGCGGACTGCACCGGGCTGGGCATCGACGACAAGCGTAACCTCATGCAGACCCGTCCCGCCTTTGGCGGCAACATCATGGCCACCATCATGTGCGACAAGTTCCGGCCGCAGATGTCCACGGTCAGGCCCCACGTCATGCAGATGCCCGAGCGCAAGGAGGGGCGGACCGGCCGGGTTGTCCGCGAGGATTTCGCCCCCCGGGAAGAGGATGTGCTGGTCAAGGTCATCGAGGTCTTGAACGACAAGGACGGCAAGGATCAGGTGGACGTGGCGGCGGCGGAGATCATCGTTTCCGGCGGGCGCGGCCTGATGAACAAGGAAAACTTCTACCTGCTCCAGGAGCTGGCCGATGAGCTCGGGGGGGTCGTCGGCGCCTCCCGTAGCGCCGTGGACGCGGGATGGATGCCCCACAGCCGCCAGGTGGGCCAGACCGGCAAGACGGTCAGGCCGAAGATCTACATCGCCTGCGGAATTTCCGGAGCCATCCAGCATATGGTCGGCATGCAGGATTCCGACGTGATCATCGCCATCAACCGTGATCCCGAGGCCCCCATTTTCCAGATTGCCACCTATGGCATTGTCGGCGACCTCTTCCAGGTCATTCCGGCACTGATCGGCAGGGTGCGCAGCATGAAGGCCCAACGCGGCGGTGCGGAACCCGAGCGGGTTGCCGTTTGATTTCCATTAGCTGAAGAGATTTTACGAGGTACGTCATGACCATCAACCACACGTTATTCATACCGCTCTTTATCCTTGCCGGGCTCACCTTCGTCTACAGCTGTTACCAGAGACTGCAGCTGGTGGCGGTCGGCAGCGGCGAAGAGCGCTTTGACAACCCGGCAGCCAGGCTGGCGGGGACCTTTGCCTATGCCTTCGGTCAAAAAAGGGTGCTGGCCCGCCCCTATGGGGTGAACCATTTCTTCCTCTTCTGGGCATTCATGTTCCTGCTCGTTGCCAATGTGGCGTTCCTGCTGGAGGGGCTTTTCCCCGGCGTGAGCCTGTCGGCCCTGCCAGCTCCCCTTTACCACGCCTTGGAGCTGATTTTCGACCTGGTTTCTCTGGTGGCTCTGGCAAGCGTGGCGGTGGCCTTCGTCCGGCGGTTGTTCTTTCCCCCCGCCTATCTGGAGAACGACTACACCAAGGCCCGAAGCGGCGAGGCGCTCTTGATCCTGGCCATGATCGCGGTCCTGATGCTCGCCTTCTTCATTCTCAACGGGGCCAGGATCGCCCTGGGCGCGGAAGGAAGCTGGCAACCCATCTCGGCGATCTTCGCCGGCTTGCTGGCGGGTAATGCACCCGCAACACTTGGAAGCGTCGCGAGCGGTGCCTGGTGGGTGCATGCCGTAATGCTGCTTGTCTTCCTCAACCTGCTGCCGCGCAGCAAGCACATGCACATCCTCACCGCCATCCCCAACTGTTACTTCAGGAGCCTTGAAAAACCCAACGTCCAGCCGCGGGAAACCTTCGAGAAGGGGGCGCGGTACGGGGTGAACCAGGTGGAACAATTCACCTGGAAAGATCTCTTCGACAGCCTGACCTGCACCGAGTGCGGCCGCTGCCAGGACCTCTGTCCGGCCCACAACACCGGCAAGCCGCTCAATCCCCGGCGTATCGTCCACGACATCAAGCAGAACCTTCTGGACAACGGCGAGGCCCTCAAGGCTTCCCACCATGGCGCGACCCCCCTCATCGGCAATGGAGGGGAAGGAAGCATCACCGAGGAGGCGCTCTGGTCGTGCACTACCTGCGGGGCCTGCCTCTCGGTCTGCCCCGTGCTCATCGAACACATGCCCAAGATCGTCAAGATGCGCCGGTACCTGGTGGAGGAGAAGGCGAAATTTCCCGAGGAACTGCTCAACCTCTTCGAGAACATGGAGCAGCGCAGCAACCCCTGGGGCATCGCCCCCTCGGAGCGGAGCAAGTGGAGCACCCAGCTGGGGGACCGGTCCTTCAAGGCGGGTGAGACGGAATATCTCTTCTTCGTCGGCTGCGCAGGCGCCTTCGACAGCCGCAACAAGCATGTTACCGTCGCCCTGGCGACCCTTCTCGACAAGGCGGGGGTGACCTGGGGCATCCTCGGCAAGGATGAGAAGTGCTGCGGCGACAGCGTCCGGCGGCTCGGCAATGAATTCGTCTTCGACACCATGGCGCGGGAAAACGTCGCCATGTTCAAGGAGCGCGGGGTAACCAAGATCGTCACCCAGTGCCCGCACTGCTTCAGCACCCTGAAAAACGATTACCGGCAGTATGGTCTGGAGGTGGAAGTGCTGCACCACAGCCAGCTCATCGCCCAGCTGGTCCGGGACGGCAAGCTGAAGGCGACTAAGGCTACCCAACTGGGCAAGGTCGTCTTCCACGATTCCTGCTACCTGGGGCGCCACAACGACACCTTCGATGCCCCCCGCCAGGTCATCACCGCCGCCACCGGAAAGGCACCGGGCGAGTTCGGCCGCAACCGGGAGAGCGCCTTCTGCTGCGGCGCCGGCGGCGGACGCATGTGGATGGAAGAGCAGACCGGCACCAGGATCAATCTTGAGCGGGTCAAGGAAGCCCTGCAGCAAAAGCCCGATACCCTCTGTGTCAGCTGTCCCTACTGCATGACCATGCTGGAGGACGGACTCAAGGACGAAGGCGCGGACGGGGTAAGGGTAAGGGACATTGCCGAGTTGATGGCCGAAAGTCTCAGGGCCGATGGCTAGAAGGTCCATCTGCGGCTGATTCAGACTTGATGTAATGCAGGTAATCCATGAGTTATCCATCCTCGGAAGAAAATGGTTAGAGGGAAATGACCATGGCCAAAAACAACATTAAGAAAAAAAACTACACCATCCGCTCCGTATCCAACGCCTTCGATCTCCTTGAACAGTTCAACGGCGACATGGCCGAGATCGGCCTGACCGATCTCAGCCATAATCTGCAGCTGACCAAAAACAATGTCTTCAGATTGCTGGCCACTCTCCAGTCGCGTCATTACGTGGAACACGATTCCCACACGGAAAAGTACCGCCTCGGTTTCAAGACCGTGGAACTGGGACAGACGGTCATCCGCCAGCGGGGACGCCTGAATAATTCACGGGAGGTCATTGAGGAGCTGGTCAGGGAATGCAACGAGACGGTCTGCATCTCGGTGCTGAAGGACTTCTGCAGCGTCAATCTGGATGTGGTGGAGTGCGACCACCCCCTGCGGGTCATTCCCCGGATCGGCGTGCGCCTCCCCGCCTACTGCACGGCTGCCGGCAAGTCCCAGATCGCCTTTTTCGCCGACGACATCCTCAAGAAGTACCTGAGCGAACACCAGCTGCAGCAGCACACCCAGAATACCATCGTCATACCCGAGCAATTCAAGCGGCACCTGCGGGAAGTGGCCAGCCAGGGGTACGCAATCGAGAACGAAGAACTGGATATCGGCGTCGTCAGCGTCGCCGCGCCCATTCGCGACTACATGGCCCGCATCATCGGCGCCGTCACCCTGCTCGGCCCGTCACAGAGACTCTCCGAAAAGCTCATGGAAAGCACCCTGATCCCGCTCGTCATGAAAGGAGCAGGGGAAATCTCCGCCAAGCTTGGCTACTGCGGCGGCCAGGCCGAAGAGATCCACCCGGCGCTCCTGGGGCGCGCACAGGGCTGATTGCCGCGCCCCAGAGCGCCCATTTAGCCTATCCACACACAGTTATTTCCTCCCAATAAACCAACACAAACAAATTCATTTTAATAGTCGGACGTGGTATAACGGCACCAGGCTCCTGCTCGGGTGTTGTCTCTGCCTATGGCACGGCCGGCATTCCTCAACTTTCTTTGGGGGTCCTGTCTATGTTCAAAGATATGAAAACGCAGACGCACCTGAAACCGGGACAGAAGGGTACGAAGCGCCTAGTTGAGCAATATGGCGAATCGCTCCTTTGCGTTCGATATCGGTATGATGAGAAGCGGGGGATCCGTTTAAAGACGGTCGAGATCATTGTGGAGGAAAAAGCCGGCAAGCGTTCCCCGCGGCATCACGATGAGGATGTCGTTCCCGTAGTCGTCGCATATACGGAGAAGGCCTTGAGGGACAAGCTGAAAGCCGCAGGTGGCCGGTAGGACCCACAGGGAAAGTGCTGGCGTGTTCAGTATGGTTTGATCCGTGGTACAGAGCTGGAAGAAAGAATGCTGAAGGATTGAAAGAATGGGTTATCGATAGGGAGCGAATTACCTATACCAGGGCATTGAAAAACCCCCGCATTGAGCAGCTATGCCCCCTCAAGGGGCCAAATAGCATAAGTTATTTGTTTGGCTTGCTAAATTTATGCTCTTTGAAACTCAATTTTGCCGGGTTAGCCAGCCATTTTTGGGTTGTTGAACGGAGTTCACCATGCTTTAGTTGGCACCAACCCCCAAGTTTCGCATTCGAACCAGATTGTAGGCTGTTACTGCCAGGGTAAAGTGCCAGTCGATCTTCTTAACTCCCCTGTAGCGGGTCTTGCGGAACAGCCCAACGGTCTTGAGCCAGCCGAAGACCTCTTCGATTCGTTTGCGGAATTTTTGGCTTGCTGCGTAACTACTGTGCCTTGTCGTGCGGCCATCTGTTGATGAACGACGGCCTTTCTTTGTCGTGTTTTGCGTAACGTGAGGTGTTACCTTCAACTCCCGCATGGCTTTGGCGAAACCAAAAGTGTCGTAATTCTTGTCAGCCGCCATAGTGATTCGACGCTTGCGGGGAGCGATCTTACCGATCATTGCCTTGGCCGTTTCTCGCTCGGCAAAGCCATCGGCTTGTGTAACTTTGCTCATCACAACCAATCCATTTTGGTTTTCGGTAAGCAGATGTGCCGCAAACGACAGTTTCGGTTC
>NZ_JAKZFT010000021.1 GCF_022808985.1 Geotalea sp. SG265
AACAAAGCGGTACCTCAACATCGATCTTCTCAAAGAACAGGAATTGAACCAGAAACTTGAAGTGGCCGAGGTAATCTAACCGAAACAGGCACTGCTAAGAAAAAAGCGAAAAACTCTTTACACTACCCAAAATTTAGGGACAGATTCGGCACGATCAAGACCCACCTCACCAGCCTGGATGATCAGCCTTTAGGTAAAGCGGCCCTTGTAATCATCATCTTCCTGGACATTTTCATCCTGGTTTCCATTTTCGATGGCCTCGACGCCCATACCAGGCAGCTTTCCTCTCCCGATAGCTACATTCCTGGCACCTGCCGGGAGATCGTCATCAACCGCCACTGGAACCCCACCAACAGGATCGACAACCTTTCGCAGATCATCATCTCTTCAAGCACCAGCTATTACCGGGAGGAAGAAAAGAAAAACGAGCAGCATCCCATCTGCGTGCCGTACATGGGCCTGGTCGATCAGGTCAAGAACGACAAGACCCTGATCGCCCTCTTCGAAGAGCGGAACAAAGCGGACGGTGAGGCCAGGGAACTGCAGAGGGAAATCGACAATCTGAAGGGATCGTACGACACTGCCCTGTTGGAAACCATTGCCAGTAAGCAGGGCAGCCAAACGAAGGTTGCCGCAACAAAGGAAGATTTTCAGAAGAAGACCGCAGCCCTTGATACGCTGAAGTCCAGGGTAGCATCCCTGGAACGATCCATTGACAGTGATGGGAAAATAAAGCTTCTGTGGGAAAAACTCCAGAGCCTCCGGGAGCAGGACCGGCAAAGATTGCTGTCCGATTTGCGGACGCTGAATTTCTGGTACCCGGTAAAGAAGCTGGGAATGCAGATGATTTTCCTGCTGCCCCTTTTTATTGCCTTTTATGCCTGGAACAACGCCAGCATCAGGAACAACCGGGGCCTGCAAACCCTTGTCTCTTCCCATCTATTGGGAATTTCCTTCATCCCCATCCTCTGCAAGATCGTTGAAACGGTCTACGACATCATTCCGAAAAAACTGCTGAAAAAGCTTATCGACCTCCTCGAGTCCCTCAAGCTCGTGGCCATCTGGCACTACCTCATTATTGCCCTTGCGGTAGCTGCCGCTCTCTTCCTGATCTACATCTTTCAGAAGAAACTTTTCTCCCGCGAGAAACTCATCGAGCGCAGGATTTCGAAAGGTGAATGCCAGCAATGCGGGAAACATTTGCCTGCCGGATCACAGGCATGTCCCTTCTGTGGCTTCGTGCAGTTCAAACCATGCAGTAATTGCAACAAGCAGATGCATGCCCATGGGAAGTATTGCCGGGAATGCGGCCATGAGGCAATGAACTTGTACCAGGGCAAATGCACAACCAAGTTGCCAGACGAGGCAGGATAAAAGGCAGCCCTTGGCCATATCTACAGTCTTTAGCCAAAGGAGAACCAATGACTACACCAAAGAGAACCATGAGAACGATGTCCGGTTTGATCGCTGCCTGTTTGTTGCTGCTGCTGGTTCAAAATGCCTGCGCCCAAGAGATACCGACGCAATTTCGCAGTGACATCGAGAGGCTGCTGAAGATGACCGGTGCCGAGGCCCTTGGCCTGCAGATGGGTGCGGCGGTCTCCAACCAGATGGTTGACTCGCTGCTCAAGCAGGAGCCGGACGTGCCGCCGAAGGCGGTGGAGGCGGTCAAGGACGAGATCCGCCTGGTCTTTGCGGAGGAAATGCCCAAGCTGATGATGGAGATCGTGCCGATCTATGCCAGGCATTTTACCCATGAGGAGATCAAGGGGCTGATCGCCTTTTACAGTACTCCCCTTGGGAAGAAGAGCATAGCGGCAATGCCTGCGGTCATGCAGGAATGCATGCAGGCAGGGCAGGCATGGGGGGAGCGTATCAGTCCGGTACTCGCCCCGCGTCTTGAATCCCGGCTCAAGCAAGAGGGCTATGGGGACAAGTAGCTGCGGCCTGTTTTCCAAGGAATACAGGCTCCTTCTTTTTGAAACTCCTTAAGAAGCGCGGCGCTGAGCACTTTAAAGGGGACAAGCTCCTTTTACCAATGCGAGCTTGTCCCCTTCTTCATTCCGTACTTCGGTTGTTATCTCGCGTCACTTGCCCGTTGGGGTGATGGTGCCGAAGAGGCCGTCTTTTTCATCGTTTATGCCGGCTGCGAAAAACAGCGTATTCGTCGGCCCAGCGTTCTTGCCATTGCCGAATTCCAGCCCCCACAGCCCATCGATTGTCAGTGTCTTGCCATCGTTTGTCTCAAGAAGGTCAATGAATTTTCCTGTCTCAGGATTGTAAGCAGCAATCTGGCCACTACCGAAGTTCCCGATCAGCAGACTGCTGCTGAACTTCCCGAATTCCGCCGGGGCAAGGGCGACGCCCCAGGGAGAGTTCAACCATTTGCCGGTTTCAAGACGCTGGAGCAGCGTGCCGTTTGGGTCGAAGATATCGACAAAGCCATTACCCGCTCCGGCAACATCGTCATGCTTGGCAGAATCCTGCTTGGCATAGGTGACAAACAGCCTGCCACTGATGTTCATGACGTTGAAAGGAGCAAAGCCGTCTGGAATCTTGGCATCGGAAAAGGCATCCTTGGCCAGCGTCACCGGCTTAAAGTTGGTATCGAAGACATCTATGCTGCCACCCCTGAAGTTGGCAGCATAGAGGAAGAGCTCGCCTTCATTCAAGGCGGTAGCGGCGCCCTTGTAAACTGCCGAATCGGAGTTATCCACCTTGAGAATGGCATTCTTTGCATCGACCGACTGATTCCAGGCAGAGATGGTGCCATCTTCGGTGACAAAGATAAAGGTGGCAGGTTTGTCCTCGGCGACTTCAAAATCCTTGGTGCCATTGAAAACTATCCCGGTGGGAGTCGCCGGTCCAGCCGCACCCTTCGGTGGGGGAATCGTTATGATGAAGGGAGAGTTAAGGGGAAATGGTTGCCCCTGGCCGTTATAGACGGTTGCAACCCCGGTACCGTTGTCATTGATCCACCATGGGCCGGTTGGAGAGTGTGCGATGCCCCAGGAATTGACCAGGTTGCTGTCGGTTTCCTTGGCAAGGCCGGCAACGTCGGAAACCAGGTTGGTCTGCTTATAAAATTCAGCCCGTGCGCCAGTGGCAATGTTTAACAGCACCCCCATTGTGAAAAATGCCATCACAACGTACATAGCTGCCCGTGATTTTTTCAATGCCATAAATGTACCTCCTTTTTGGGTTGGGGTTTTCGTTGAGGGTTCAGTCACCTCCTTTGCCGTAGGATGACTATGATTGAAAACAAAAAAGCCGAGCTCACCGAAAGGAAGATATCCTTCAGCAGCTCGGCCACCATAGTTGGACCGTATCGCTCTGCCCCCTCCTGAGAAGGATTTTTGGATATTGCAGTGCAGGTTGTTACATTAGGTACTTTACCGTAGATATTAGGCGTGTCAAATGAATCAGCCGTTTTCCCTCTCCCGCAGTAAGAGCGAAAGGGCCCGCCAAAGGCGATAGCCGTCCATGAAGGTCGGTTTCAGGTTGACGTGCATCAGTCCGTTAATCAGGTAGAGATGCCCCTGGCCGGGGGGGATCTGCTGGGCAAGGGCTTTGCTCTCGGTGTAGGGAATGATGTCGTCGTCGTAGCCGTGGAGGATGATCATGTGCGCCTTCAGACGGTGCAGGTCGTAGCGGGCGATGTTGAGCCGGTCGATTTCGGTACGGATGGCAGGGGGGAGGTGGCTGATCAGGGCCGGTACCCTGTCCGGGTCCCTGTTCTGGAGAAAGGCAAAGAGACTGCGCCCCTCGGCGGTCAGGCCGTCTGCAAGATCGCCGATGGTGGCCCCCTCGTCGTTCATTTTCCGGGCCGCCATCCTGGCAAAGAGCTGCCTGTCCATGGCCGAACCCAATCGGTTGAGGTTGCTCAGGACGAAGACCCATTTGCCGTAATGATTGGGCTCCCGGTAGCGCCACATATCCTCCTTCTGAAAATAGCCGGTGGTGAAGAAGGTGAGGACCCGGACCAGGTCGTGGTAGCCGCCGATGGTCAGGATGAAGCGGGTCCGGCCGACGATGAGGGGATCAAGAGCCGCCAGCACTGCCGGGCCGCAGGCGTAACTGATGGCACAGAGCCCGGCACGCCCCTCCGGCGCCAGATCTTGTCGGGAAGATAACCAGTAGAAACAGCGGGCCACATCACCGATGTCCCGGGAGCCCACCTGCAGGGAGCGGAATCCTTGCAGATCTGGGACCAGAACGGCAAAGCGCGCCCGTGCCATGCTCCTGGCCAGGGCCTGCAGGCGGGGATCGTCCTTTCCCGTTTCCGCGGCTCCCGGCAAGAGGAGCATTGCCGCAAGCGGCTTTTCAGGTGAAAGGTAGAGATCGGCCTGGTAGCGGACCCCCTTCACTACAAAGGTCTTCGGCACCCGCTGCGGCTGGGAACTCGCTGCACCCGGTTTTTTTGCACTGCCGCCGGCAATGTCGGCAAGGAGCTTTGCCGCCTCGTAATCCCTGACGGGGCTGCAGGCGGCGAGCAGGGTGGCGAGGACCATGATGGCGAGAAGGGTGCCCGGCAAGGCAGGGGTTCTTTTCATGGGGGACTCCCGGTGGTCTGTTTCATGTGCTTTCCTTGCCGGCATGACCGGCAATCGGGCGAAAAAACTTCCCGGCGGCTATGCTTATCCCGATTCTGATATAAAATTATTGAAAAATCATCATGTGTGGAGGGAGCCATGAAACGTATTGCCGTACTCACCAGCGGCGGCGACGCCCCTGGCATGAATGCTGCCATCCGTGCCATTGTCAGGACCGGTCTCGATAAGGGATGGGAGATGTTCGGCGTTCATAACGGCTATTCCGGCCTGATCAGTGGTGAAATAGCACCACTCGGCGCACGGGACGTGGGGGGCATTATCCAAAAAGGGGGCACTATGCTCGGCAGTGCCCGCTGCCGCGAGTTCGAAACCGAAGAGGGCCGCCGCAAGGCCTTGGCCCAGATGGAGCAGCAGGGAATCGGCGGGCTGATCGTCATTGGCGGCAACGGCTCCCAGACCGGCGCCTACGAATTGTCCCGCATGGGTTTCCCGGTGGTGGGGGTCGCCTCCACCATCGACAACGATCTCTACGGCTCCGATATCACCATTGGCGTTCAAACGGCCATGGATGTGGCTCTTGAAGCGATCGACCGGCTCAAGGTTACCGCTTCTTCCCATCACCGCGCTTTCCTCCTGGAGGTCATGGGTCGCAAGTGCGGCTATCTGGCCCTGATGGCGGGTATTGCCGGCGGCGCCGAGGCGATCATGATTCCCGAACAGAAGACCGACCCGGAAAAGGTGGCCGCCGACCTGCGCAAGGCCTACGACAACGGCAAGGCCCATGCCATCATCGTCGTCGCGGAAGGGGCGCAGAACAATGCCGACGGCATGGCCCAGTACTTCCAGATCCACCGGGAGCGGCTCGGCTTCGAGCTGCGGGTTACCAAGCTTGGCCATGTGCAGAGGGGAGGATCGCCAGGTTCCTTCGACCGCATCCTCGGTACCCAGCTTGGCGCCGCCGCCACGGAAGCCATGGAGAAGGGCAACAAGGGGGTCCTGATGGGGACCATCAAGGGTGAGATTGCCGCCACTCCCCTGGATGTGGTGGTGAACAACAAGAAAGACCTGGACCTGCGCCTGCTGGAGCTGGCCAAGGTCCTTGCCACATAAGATTCCCCATCGCCAGAAGGCAGCCGCGGCTTTGCCACTCCCTCCCGAAGTCACGGCAGCCACTCCTTGGGATTCCCTTCCCTTTATTTCTGCACCGCGAAGACTGCCTGGGGTTCCCGCGCCGATTCCTTTCCCGCTTCCAGCAGGGCATAGCGTAACATGATCGAGCCGACCGTGGTAAGCCCCCCACCGAGAAGATGCTTGCCGCGCCACCTGCCTGGGATCAGGCTCACTGCCATGCCGGCGACGATCAAGGCCTTTGCCCCGCGCCACAGGGCAGAGGATCTCCCTTTCTGCAGCGGCTGTGCAACCAGCGGCTTGCGCGCCGCCTCCCCTTCCACGGCAGCGATGGCGGCAAGTTCCGCCGCTTTCCCCATCAACCCAAGCTGTCTGACTACTCCGGCTTCCATATTGTTCAAGGGCAGCATCTCCAGCACTGCTGCGGTGCTCGCCAGGGACGAGGCGACAAAAAGCACCGGCAGCCCGCGCCGCGTCTCGTGCCAGAGTGGATTGGCGGTGTTGCCCAAGAGGACACCCGTGTAGCCGGCCAGTACCAAGCCTCCCGCCGCCAGACCCCAACCGGTGATCTGGCCGGAGGGCTTTTCCCCCTGCAAAAGCGAAAGGCTTGCCAGCAAGCCGGTGGCGGCCAGGGACCAGGAGCCGATGCTCATGGGGGAGGTCGGCCGGAAGACCCGCAGCATGTTGATGAAACGGAATTTTCGCCCCAAGTCCCAGGTCAGCAGCCCCGGGCCGACGGTCGTGCCGAGAAAGGCGAGCATCTTGCAGGCGGCGGCCAGGTCTTCCGTGGATTTCAGGCCATGCAGTACCGCGGCAAGGACCGCGCTTCCTCCCGCCACCCCCCCAAGGTAGAAATAGGCGGGGACCGACCAGATCCAGACCGGCTCCTTCAGCAGGGGAAGCCGGTAGTAGTCGGGGTGCGGTTCGGCCGTGACGGAAGGGACCTGATGCCAGATGGGCACGGGCCAGGTCCCCTTGCGCAGCTCGGGCTGCCGGAGCTTCTGTCCGGCCCCCTCGCCCGAAAGCACAGTCCATTGCGGATTCAGCTCCCTACCGACAGTTTCCCGTTTCCATGGCAGATTCATGTGCGCTCCCCTCCGTGTCGTACCGCAGCTACCGTCACCGCCACCATGCCCGCTGCCGCCAGACCCATGGCCAGCCAGGACGTGCCTATCGTTTTTGTTGGCACCACCGGGCTCGGTGGGAGGTTGTAGGCCTCCGGGGCGTGCAAGAGCAGAAAAAAGGCGTGGAGCCCCTCGGTGCCCGGCTGTTCCTCGGCAGTCATTCCGTAAAGCCAGGCCTCCTGCCTCCCCTGGCGGTGGAGCTCTGCAAGTCTTGCCTCCGCGCGATTCCGCAACTCATCCACGGGACCGAAAAAGATGGAATCGGTGGGGCAGGTTTTGGCGCAGGCCGGCTCCATCCCTTGCCGCTGGCGGTCATAGCAGAGGGTACATTTCCAGGCCCGGCCGTCGTCATTGCGCCGGTTTATGACGCCGAAGGGGCAGGCGACGACGCAGTAACCACAGCCGTTACAGACATCGGGCTGCACATAGACGCTCTCGAACTCGGTGCGGACGATGGCGCCGGTGGGGCAGGCCTCCAGGCAGCCGGCCCGCCGGCAGTGTTTGCAGACGTCGGAGAGGAAGAGCCAGGAGAAGGGCTGGGCCGTTGTCTGCCCGGAGAGGTTCCTGTTCTGCTCGACAAAGGCCACATGGCGCCAGGTGGTCGATTCAAGGTGCAGGGTGTTGTCGTATGAACGCCCGCTGAAGAAATTGCCGTCGGCCGGGAGCTGGTTCCACTGCTTGCAGGCCACCTCGCACGCTTTGCAGCCGATGCAGACGCTGGTGTCGGTGAAGAATCCGGTAGCCGCCATCTCATGCCTCCTCGGTGAGTTCGGTTTTGCCTGCCCGCAGGCCGTGCCGCCCCACCGGCTTGTGCTGCACCGGCGGCAGGTCGCGCTGCCCCGCATCGCCGAGCTCCGTCTCGGCCAGCGGTCCGGCTGCTGCCGCCCGTCTCTCTTCCGGCCGGCGCCCGGCAACGATCTGCACGGAAAAAGCCTTCGATTCCTCGATGCTGACGTTGGGGTCGGCAATGAAGGCGGTCAGCTCGTTGGCGGCATCGCCAGTGGAGCGGCCGACCCAGCTCCAGTGGTAGGGTAGCCCCACCTGGTGCATGATCCTGCCCTGCATGACCAGCGGCCGCATCCGCTCGGTGACCAGTACCCGCGCCTCGATTTCCCCCCGAATGGTGCTGACGGTGGCCCAGCCGCCGTTGATCAATCCTCGCAGCCCGGCCAGTTCCGGTGAAACCTCGACGAACATCTCCGGCTGCAACTCGTTCAGCCATGGCAGCCAGCGGCTCATCCCCCCCGCCGTGTGGTGCTCGGTGAGACGGTAGGTGGTGGCAATGAAAGGGTAGCGGGGATCGCCCCACGCCTTGTGGTAGGGGTTGTCCCGGCGGACCCATTCCATGCGCGCCGGATTGCACTGCTGGCCATAGAGGGGGTTTTGCAGCACCGACTCCTGGGGCTCGTAGTGGGTGGGAAGCGGGCCGTCCAGGAGGCCGCTCGGGTCATAGAGCCAGGCTTTTCCCTCCGCCTGCATGATGAACGGATCGATGCCGGAAAGGGTGTCTATCCCTTTCGCCCCTTCGCCGGGTCGATAATCGGGGGGTCGGGTGGCTATGAAGTCGGGGGTGTCGAAGCCGGTCCACTTCCGCTCCCCTTCATCCCACCAGATGTACCGCTTCCGCTCCGACCAGGGTTTGCCGTCCGGATCGGCCGAGGCGCGGTTGTAGAGCAGACGGCGGTTAGCCGGCCAAGCCCAGCCCCATTCGGGCGCCACCCAGCTCTGCTCGCTCTCCGGCTTGCGCCGCGCCGTCTGATTGATGCCATCCTTCCTGCAGCCGCTATAGATCCAGCAGCCGCAGGCTGTGCTGCCGTCCTTCTCCAGTTCCGTATAAGCAGCAAGAGGCTTGCGGTCGGGAAGGGTATAGCCGTTGATCTCCGCCAGCACCTCCTCGGCATCGGGCTCCTCGTGTGGTCCAATGGTCCGGTATTGCCACGCCAGGTCAAGAATAGGCCGGTCCTTGGCCGCTTTGGAATCTTGGTAAAGCGCCTTGAGCTTTCTCCCCAGATGAAAGGTGAAGTGGAGGTCGCTGCGACAGTCCCCGGGGGGCTCAACCGCCTTGTGGTGCCACTGGAGGAGCCTTTGGGTGTTGGTAAAGGAGCCGTCCTTTTCGGTGTGGGCGGCGCAGGGGAAGAAGAAGACTTCGGTGCCGATCTCCTCCGGCTTCACGTCCCCCCTTTTCACCTCCGGTGCAGTCCGCCAGAACTCTGCGGTTTCAGTGGGCGCGAAATCCCGCACCACCAGCCACTCCAGCTGCCGCATCCCCTTGCGCTGCAGTGCCGTATTCATGGAGCCGACCGCCGGGTTTTCCCCAATGACGAAATAGCCCTTAACGACGCCGTCGGCCATGGCGGAGACCGTCACCATGTGGGAGTGGTCGCCGCTGATGTGAGGGAGGTAGTGGTAGCCCCAGTCGTTGTCCGCAGTGGCGGCATCCCCATACCAGGCCTTGAGGAGCGAGACGATGTACTTGGGGAATTCGCTCCACCAGCCGCTGGCCGATTCGTTGTACTCGATGTACTTCTTCAGGTCAGTATCGTAGGAGGCCTTGGGCATGGGGAGGTAGCCGGGGAGCATGTTGTAGAGGGTGGGGATGTCCGTCGAGCCCTGGATGGAGGCGTGGCCGCGCAGGGCCATGATTCCCCCGCCGGGACGGCCGATGTTGCCCAGGAGCAGCTGGATGATGGCCGCGGTACGGATATACTGCACCCCCACGGTGTGCTGGGTCCAGCCGACCGCATAGCAGAAGGCGCTGGTCCGCTCCCGGCCGGAGTTGGCGCAGAGGGCCTCCGCTACCTTGGAAAAAAGTTCACGCGGGATGCCGCATGCCTCTTCAACCACTTCCGGTGTATAGCGTGAAAAGTGGCGCTTGACTATCTGGAAGACGCACTTGGGATTGGTCAGGGTCTCGTCGTACTCCTCGGCGGAAATCATTGCCCCTCGCTCGGAGCGGGGCTCGCCGGAGAACATCTCCCGGTGCCCCGCCGCTGGCGTGACCTCAACCCCCTTGTACTGCCAGGAGGCGGGGTCGTACTGGCCGCTTTCCTCGTCCCAGCCGCTGAAGAGACCGTCCAGATCCTCCGTATCCAGGAAATCATCGGAGACGATGGCGGCAGCATTGGTGTAGTTGACCACGTACTCCCTGAACCAGCGGTCGTTCTGGATGATATGGTTGACAATGGCGCCGAGAAAGGCGATGTCGCTCCCGGCGCGGATGGGGACATGGATGTCGGCCACGGCACTGGTGCGAGTGAAGCGCGGATCAACGTGAATGATGGTCGCGCCGCGCCGTTTCGCCTCCATGACCCACTGGAAGCCGACCGGGTGGCATTCGGCCATGTTCGAACCCTCGATGACTATGCAGTCGGAGAACTGCAGGTCCTGCTGAAAAGTTGTAGCGCCCCCCCTACCGAAGGAGATCCCCAGACCGGGGACCGTGGAGGAGTGTCAGATGCGCGCCTGGTTTTCCACCTGGACCATGCCCATGGAGGTGTAGAGCTTTTTCAGCAGGTAGTTTTCCTCGTTATCCAGGGTGGCTCCCCCCAGATGGGCAATGCCAAGGGTGCGCCGCAGGGGGTGGCCCTTCTGGTGCTCCTCTTCCCAGGTTTCGTCGCGGGTCTTCTTTACCCGCGCCGCCACCAGGTCCATGGCCCGCTCCAGGGGAATCTCCTCCCACTCCTTACCGTAAGGGGGACGATAAAGGACCTTCTGCAGGCGATGCGTGCCGGTTACCAGCTGCGTGGTCGCCGCCCCTTTAGGGCAGAGACACCCCCTAGAGATGGGGGAGGCATAGTCCCCTTCGATATCCAGGATCTTGCCGTCCTTGACGAAGACTTCCTGGCCGCAACCCACGCCGCAGTAAGGGCAAATGGAGCCGACGACCCTGTCAGCACCGGCCGTCCGAGCGCTGAGGTTCTCCGTGTGGCGTGACCAGGCGCTTTCTCCCAATCCCAATGCATCCAGGTTCGTGAACTGGCGCAAAAGGGGTATCCGCTCCGCCAATCGTTTGTCTGCCATAGAGGTTCCTTCCTCTCGCCTGGAACAGGCAGAAATGTTGAGAATTAAATGTAGCTAATATAACAGCAAACACAGCAGTTGCCCAGAGGCCTCGGGAATTTCCCGGTCTAAGGGGCCTCGTTGTTGCGGGGTACGGCCCGGTCGGCCAGGCGGGTGAGCAATGATGGCGCAATGTTGGAGCGGCACTGCCAACCCGGCTTGAGGCGATCACCGCCGGGATGGGTGGGGGCGGGGAGCAGGCGGTTGGCAAAACTGAATGCCGTGGCGGTGAGATCGGGAAAATTGGCATTCAGCCCATGGAGCAACATGGCGGGCAGGGTGACGATCAGCCGGGGCTTTCCGTAGCGGCAGGCGCCGATGATGCGCCGGGCGGTCCGTTCCGGCGTCGTCGAGAGGAACGGGTTGGCGCCGGAGATGGAGAACCAGGCGAATTCACTGGTGTGTTTTCCCTTGAAAAAAGCCCTGACATGGGAGCCGGTGCGCATCAGGCCGGGGGCGACGGTGGTGACGAGAATGTTGTCTTTGGCCAGCTCGCTCCGCATCCCGTCCGAAAGGCCGGTGAGGGCGAATTTGCTCATGCAGTAGGGAAGCAGATGGGGCACGGCCACAAGGCCGCCGATGGAGGAGATGTTGACGATACGCCCCCTTCCCTGGCGTTTCATGATCGGCACCACCTTGCGCATGAGCAGCAGGGGCGCCCAGGCATGAATGGCCATGGCCTCCCGATAATCCTCCAGCTGCTGGTTCTCCTCCGGTCCCACCTGGATTATGCCGGCATTATTGATCAAAACGTCGATCCCTCCCCGCACTCCCTGCACCGCCGTGACGGCCCGCTCGATCTCTTCCTCGTTGCGCAGATCGCAGGGAAAGACGAGGACATCGGCGCCGCTTGCCATCAGCTCCCGTCGTGCCCGCTCCAGCTCCGCCTTGCCTCGGGCGATGAGGCTGAGGCGTGCCCCTTGAACCGCCAACTGCCGCGCCAGCTCAAGCCCCAGCCCCCTTGAACCTCCGGTGATGAACACCGAGGTGCCGCGGAAATCAAACCTCCGGCTGCGGATTACGGCCACGGCGGCCATTGCCATGATGGCGGCGCCTGCCGCGACGACAGTCATTCCCTTGTTTGCCATGGTGCCTCCTTTTTAAGAAGAGTTCCACCGTTCATGCCAGGACGGCCAGCAGCACCTGTACGCAAATAATCTTGTAAATTGTCGCCGCCGGATAGACCGAGGCAAAGCCGATGTTCGGCAGGTCGTTGCGGGTCTGGTCCAGGGCATAACCCAGCACTGCCGTCTGGGTCTGCAGGCCGGCGATGATGCCGATCAGAAGGGTCATGGGGATCTTCAGCAGACGGTAGCCGATCCAGAGCGCCAGGAGCGATGCGGTGAATGTGATGACAATACCGGTTCCGAAAATGAGCAGGCCTCCCCCTTTGATGAAAGTGGAGAGAAAGCTGTAGCCGGCGCGGGTCCCGACCCCGGCAAGGAACAAAACCATACCGATCTGACGCAGGGTCATGTTGGCGCTGTAGGGAAGATTCCAGACCATTTTGCCGCTGTAACCGATCGTCCCCAGTATCAGGGCCACCACCAGGGGTCCGCCGGCAAAACCGAACTTGAAGGTGATACCGCCAGGGAGGGGGATGGGTACGATACCGAGCAGCAGCCCCAGGGCCAAGCCGCTGCTGAAGGTCAGAATATCGACCTCGCTCACCGCCCGATAGGAATCCCCGAAATAGCGCGTTACCGCTTTCATATTGTCGTGGTGGGTGACCACCCGCACCCGGTCCCCCAGTTCAAGGACCAGGTCGCCGTTGGGCAGAAATTCGTCATCTCCCCGCCGGACCCTGGTGATGACTGCGCCAAACCGTTTGCGCAGGTTGAGGTCCCTGATGCGCCGCCCCGCGACTTGTGGACTTGAGACGAAGATGCGCCGGAAGTCGAATTCACTGCGATCCAGATCAATCTCTTCCTTGCTCCGCTCCCCAAGGTAGGCGGCGGCCCGTTCGATTTCCCCGGCCGACCCCACCACCGTGATCAGATCCCCGACCAACAGTTTGTCTTCCATGGTTGCCAGCTGAAACTGCCCGGCCCGCTTGATCCGTCCAAAGATCACGTCCCAGCCCTGTTCGCGGCGGATATCCTCAAGGGGCTTGGTGCAGCAGATCGGTGCCCGGGTGACCTGGATGGTGAAGTTCTTCAAAGGTTCGGTGGGAGCTCCCAGATCGCGGAGCTGTTTTGCCTCGCTGCTGAAATTGATCCGCCACAGGCGCTGGGCCAGACTGATTGCCAGAACGGTACCGATGACCCCCATGGGATAACAGAGGGAATAACCGACCACTGGCTCGGCCAGGAGGTCTTCCAGTCCACTGCCGGAATAGTTATGCTTGAGGGTGTCGAGAATGGCCGCCAAGGCAGGTGTGCTCGTGAGGCTCCCGGCGAACAAACCGGCGGCGATGGTCGATTTCAGATGGAGGAATTTCCCCACCCCCGCCACAACGGCAGCGCAAACCGTCAGGATACCGACCACCAGCAGGTTGTAGCGCAGCCCCTGGCGCTTGAATGAGGCCAGAAACGCAGGTCCGCCGCTCAGGCCGATGGTGTAGATGAAGAGGCTTAAGCCCAGCATGTAGATCACTTCCGGCAATTTCATGGCCGGATCGAGGGCGCCGAAGGCCAGGCCGACGAAGAGCACCGCTGCAACCCCGAAGCTGCTGCCGCGAATGCGGATCCTGCCCAGGGGATAGCCGATCCCTGCTACGAGAAAGAGGAGCAGCAGGGGATTTTCCATGAGGATCTTGGTCATAGTGGATGCCTTTCTTTTTTGCTTAAAAAATTATAACTAATTTTTCCGGATATCCAGCCGCGATTTCACCTCTGTCGTTTGCGGCGGTCATTTTTATGCTATAGTTTAAATTAAAATTTATAAATAAAAGGAGGAACGATTATGGCACAGAAAGACACCATGGCGGATGCTTTGATGCTTGTCGGTGGCGGTATTGTTGGCGCGGGCCTGGCCTTGTTGCTTGCTCCGAAGGCAGGAAAGGAGACCCGCAAGGATATTGCCCGTGTGGCGCGAACCGTCGGCAGCAAAACAGACAAGGTGGTCCATGAGTTTGCGGACAACATTTCCGAACTGGCCGACACCGTCGGCGAAAAGGCCTCCAGCATCTTAAGCAGTGGGACCGAACTTGCTCCCGAGTCGAAAAAGGAGCTCCTGGCGGCCATCGAAAGGGGGCAGGTCAAGTTGGAGAAGCAACGGCAGAGAGTGGCGCGCCTGATCGGCTGATTCGCGGCATGTCCGCATACCCTACCCGGAGGACGACCATTATGCCCAGTCACCTGTTTTTTATAGGAGCACTTGTCTTCCTGGCGGCGCAAACGATTGCCGTCCAACCGGCAGCAGCCGTTTTGGGCGAGCCGGCCGCCTCCATTGCCACAGATAAGAATGCCCTGGGGGGGGAGCGGATCGCCAAATCGGCAGGCAATGGCTACGAGGTCCAGGAAATAGAATCAGAAGCAACTGCAGTACGGGAATACGTATCCCCGGAGGGGATTGTTTTCGCCCTTGCCTGGAATGGTCTGGTCAATCCGGACCTTACCCATCTCCTAGGTTCCTATGCGGCGGAGTACGAACAGGCGCTGAAAAAAACGCCCCGGAAGCCGGGACAGCGAAGCCTGCAGGTAACCGCGCCCAGGGTGGTTGTGGAAAAATGGGGTCACATGCGGAACCTGCAGGGACGAGCCTATGCACCTGATCTCTTGCCGGCGGGGGTGACCATCGATGAAATCCGCTAATTTTCTTCTGTTCTGCGTGTTGATGCTGGTCATTACCGGGTGCGGGGGTGACGGTGCGTCAGAGGCAGCATTGGCGCCAAAGGCTCTCCGCTCCATTGCCGTTACCCCGGCGGCTCCAACCCTCGCCATCGGTAAAACCCAGCAGTTTACCGCCACCGGCAGCTACTCCGACGGCACGACCCAGGATATTTCGGCCTCAGCCACTTGGATGTCGGCAAATGGGGCTGTGGCAACCATTGACAAGAAGGGGCTCGCAACTGCAGTTGCTGCCGGTACAGCGGCAATTACGGCGTCAGCCGCAGGTATCACCGGCACCACCACCATTGCGGTAAACGCAGGCGATGGTACTACCGCTGCCGATGGCGCCACCGATCCCAATGTCATGGCGGTTACGGTCAATGGTGCTCTCTGTTCAGCCAATTCCTATCCCAATAAGCCGTGCGTCAGCGTTACCGTCTGTATTCCCGGTACCACCACCTGCAATACGATCAATGATATCCTGCTGGACACGGGAAGCTTCGGCCTGCGTCTTTTTAAGCAGCCCCTGGGGCTCGACCTTCCCCCCGCGCCGGGTGGAGCAGGGGAATTGGCCGAATGCATCCAGTTTGCCGACGGATCTTCCGAGTGGGGGCCGATCCGCATGGCCAGGGTCATCCTGGGCAACGAGCCGGCCATAGAAATACCGATCCACGTGTTCGACACCACCTTCGGCACCCGCCCCGCTGCCTGTCTTGATGCCGATCCCGATCCGGCCAAGGCAGGATTCAACGGCATCCTGGGGGTCGGACTGTTTCCCCAGGACTGCGGCAGCAGGTGCGCCGGCAGCGTCGCCAACGGCATGTATTTTTCCTGCAGCGGTGCTGCCTGCACCGGAACCTCGGTAGCCGTTGCCAACCAGGTGAAGAATCCCGTCGCCTCCCTTCCCCAGGACAACAACGGCATACTGGTCCACTTTCCTTCCGTCCCGACAGGGGGCGCTCCGTCCCTTGACGGCAGTCTCATTTTCGGCATCGGCACCCGGCCCAACAACACTTCTACGGCGGTGGAAACCTTTCCCGTGAACCAGTTTGGAGAGATCACCACCGTTTTCAATGGGGTGTCCAACGGCAGCTTCATCGACAGCGGCTCCAACGGTCTTTTCTTTTCCCAGGCGTCCCAGCCGGCGCTTCCAGTCTGTCCTGCTCCTTTCGCCGTCTGGTACTGCCCCCCCGAGGAGGTATCACTTTCCGCCACCACCATTGCGGCTTTCGGTAATCCCCTCGCCGAGATTCCATTCCGCATCGGCAACTTCAGCAGGCTTACCGCCACGGGAAGCAGGGTCTTTGACAATATCGGCGGCCCGGCCCATGGAAATATCTTCGACTGGGGATTTCCCTTCTTTTTGGGGAGGAATGTCTTCATCGGCATTGAAGGGAAGGCTACGAACCTGGGAACCGGCCCTTTCTGGGCCTATTGAAAATTAAATTTGCACTCTCCTGTAGCCGTACCGGGTCCTAGCCCGCCCGGTGCGGCGATTATCCCTCAGCGGTAAGTCGGCAGGGGCATCTCAAGATTTCCAGGGCGGATTTCCGGAACATATCTTGTGGCCATGCGATATTTTTTTCGGGTGCGGCAGATATTGTGGCGTCGGTTTAGTATACTTATCGTGTTAGATCAATCTAATTTGACCTGGGGATCTACATGCTGATCAATGTCATATACCGCGACGGCAGCGTCGATATCGTCAATTCCTCAGTTTTGGGCCATCTGATCAAAAACGGACAGATCTTTGCCTTCTGTCGGTCTGATGGCTGGGTACGACTCGATCGTGACCCGATCCGCAAGGGGCGGCTTCCCTTCGACGGGCCCGGGAAGCGGGTCAACGACCTGATGGAAGACTACTTCGGCTGACCGCCAAGGGGTCACCTTGCTTTCAAATGTCTGCTCCTGCAAATACGCCAATCCACAAGCCTTCCCGCTGGAATCCGACGGCGGCACTGGAAGAGGCGTTGACGAAGAATTCCCTTTCCCTTGCCGATCTCTTCGACCGCGCCTATAGGCCGATCCCGAACAGCATCCCCCAGAAATTCACTACCCGCTTCGACCGATTCTTTGATCAGGCCATCTCACCCATCCAGGAACGGATTGTGGCGGAAAATGATGATATATATTTTGCCATCTGCGTGGATCACGGCTATTGCCCATCCCACAACCTGCGCTACACCAAGCCGCTTACCGGCGATCCCGACATCGACAAAGGGCCAACCGGACCAAGCGGATATTCGACGACCGGACCGGCGTGCGGGGAGCGCAGAACACGGAGCCTTTCCTCCTGCAGACATACATACGGGACACCGGCGAGATCATGAATGACATGTCCACCCCCATCGTCATCGGCAACCGCCACTGGGGGGCGGTGCGGATCGGCTATAAGGCAAAGTAGAGCTCCTAACCTCTGATTACTTCAGGTTATACTATGATCTGATGCAGGTCGCGCTGCTTGTATCGCCAGGCGAAAGCTACGGCGCGGAAGAGCCAGTCCAGGAGAAAGACCCCCCAGACCATATAGAGGGAAAGGTGGAGAGGAACTGCGGCGAGATAGGAGAAAAGAACCCTGATTCCCCACATGGCGGCGAGGGTGACGAGGAATACGTAGTGGGTGTCGCCGGTGCCGCGCAGGCTGCCGGCATAGACGAAGGAAATCGCCAGGGGGATCTGGGCGAAGGCCACCAGGCGGAGAAAGACGCACCCCTTTTCGACTACCTGCGGATCATGGGTGAAGAGACCGATGAGCAGGTGGGGAACGAAGAAGAAGAGCACCGCCATGAAAGCCATGACGAGAATCGCCAGTCGCAGGGCTTCGTTATGGCTGATGCGTGCCCGGCTGATCTTGCGTGCTCCCAGCGCCTGCCCCATGAGGGTTGAGGCGGCAATACCCATCCCCGCCCCGGGCATGAAGGAGAGGGACTCGATGGAGAGACCGATCTGATGGGCGGCATAGGCGGCGGTACCGTAGCTTATGATGAACTTGGAATAGAAGAGCTGCCCCGACTGCTGGGCGACCCGCTCCAGGGCCACCGGATAGCCAACCTGCCAGACCTTGCGGAAGAGGGGAAGGTCCGGTTTGCCGATCTTGATGTAGTCCTTGCGCAGGGCCTGGATCAGCAGGTAGAGAAAACCGCAGAGCTCGGAAATGTTGATGGCATAGGCGGCGCCGGTGACCCCCAGCTGGGGCAGTCCCAGCTTGCCGTAAACCAGCGGATAGGCGATGAGCACATGGAGGATGTTGACTAGGATGATCCCCTCCATGGGGGTCCGGGTATTGCCGGTGCCGTGCATGATGGCGGAGAGGATATTGAGCCCGGCGGTGAAGGCGAAATAGAGAAAGACCAGCTTGATATAGCCGGCAGCAAAGGCGAGCACGTCCGCCCGTGCCCCGAGGAAGCGCGCCAGCTCCTCACCGAAGAACCAGCCGAGGAACGAGGCGACGACTGCCATGCCGGCACAGGCGAGGCAGGCGGCAAAAGCGGCACGCCTCGCTTCCCCATGGCGCCCTCCCCCCCACAAATGTGCGATAACGACGGTCGTGCCGGTGGCAAGTCCCCAGAAGACGGTCATGACGACGAAGATCAACAACTGGCCGAGACCTGTTGCGGCAATGGCGGCCGCTCCCAGTCCGCCGACGATGAAGATATCCACGATGGAGACTAGCCGCTGGAAGAGGGAAGAAAGAAGCACCGGCAGGGAAAGATTGATGACGTTGCGGCGGATGGAGATCCGCTTGGCGGGTCTCCTCCTGAGCAGCTCGGTAAATACGGCAAGGTTCAGCGACAATTACAGCTCCAGTTCCTCCGCCATGGCCATGACGAAATTCTTCGCCCGTCCCGAGGGGGCGATGATGCCGTAGGCAATGGCTTCTTTCAGTTCAGCCTGTGTTGCTCCAGCTTCCTTCGCCACGGCGAAGTGTTTCCTCAGTCAGGTGGGGCAGCCCACGGCTGCGGCGCAGCCGATGCGGATCAGCTCCCGGGTCTTAACGTCGAGCACTTCTTCGAATTCGAAATCCAGAATCTTCTTTTTAATGTTCATTGTGCGTCTCCTTTCGCCTGATTGCGGTGGCAATCAGCCGGCGCTAAGGCAAAGGGCGGCATAGATTTTGGCAGCGGCAGCGACATCATCGAAAAGTACCTGCTCGTCGGAGGTGTGGGCGGTCTCCAGGTCGCCGGGACCAAGAATGAGCGGCTTCGTGCCGGCGGCAAAGAAAAGGTTTCCGTCGGAATGGGAACGGAAGGCATCGAGACGCAATGCTCGACCCAGCTGCGGATAGATCCGTTCCAGGGTGTGCACCAGATGATTGTTCCGGTCCAAGGCGTAGCCAGGAGAGGCGAAATCGAAGGTCACATCCAGATCCAGCCCCTGAATGGCAAGCTCCGCTCCTGCGGCGATACGACGGATCGCCTCCTGGATCGGTGCCGGGTTCTGGGAGGGGGGCAGATGCAGGTCGATCCATGTCTCGCAACGATCCGGGACGACAAATCCGGCGCGGGATGAGCTCATTTCGCGGATGGAGTAGACGATGTCAGACTTGGCGCGGTCGAAGAGAGGGTCACGCCCCAGGTGCATGAGGACGCGGAGCATGGACTCCACGGCGTTGTGTCCCAGCTCCGGCAGTGACGAATGGCTGCGCACGCCGCGGGTAACAAAACCTGCCTCCATATAGCCGTAGTGGGCGAAACAGGCGGTAAGGCCCGTCGGCTCGCCGATCACCGCCCAGGGGGGGCGGCATTGTTCCAGGAAGGCGGCACTGCCGTCCCCGTTTTCCTCCTCGCCCACCGCCAGGAGCAGCCCGACCGGCGGGCGCTCCTCCGGCTCAAGCGCCGCGGCCAGTGCGAGCCACGCCTCGACCATGGCGGCGCACCCTCCCTTCATGTCGGCGCTCCCCAGGCCATGGATCACCGCTCCTTCTTCCTGGGCGCCGAATGCCTCCAGGTCCCAGGCGGGCACGGTGTCCACGTGGGCTACCAGGTAGAGGAGGGGTTCGCCTCTGCCCATGGTGACGCAGAGGTTGTAACGTTCCTCGTCCACCTCCTGGCGCCTGACAGCAAAACCTGCTGTCGTCAGGAGCCCCTCCAGATAGAGCTGGATGTCTTCCTCCTTGCCCGAAGGGGAGTAGATATCCACCATCTCCACGAGGGTCCGGCGCAGGCGTGCCGGATCGATGGCCTGCCATACTCGCTGGACGCGGTCGGTCATGCCTTTTTCCCCGGCTTCCTTTTCTGCTTGCGAGTCAGGTTGAGGGACATGTAGACGTGTTCCTGGATGTCGGCAAAGCCGTGCTTCTCGAAGAAGCGGATTGCCGGCAGGTTATCTGCCGAGGTGTCGATGAGGATCATCCGCACCCCCTGGTCCTTCATGCGCCGTTTCATTTCGGCAAAAAGGCTGGTGCCGACCCGTCCCTTCTGGATATTCCTGCTTACCCCGAGCCAGACCAGATAGCCGTATTTCCAGGGGGAGTGGTGCTTTTTCACCGTCGTTCCCAGGGCAAACCCGCAGATGCGCCCCCCCGCCTCCGCCACCAGGCAGAGCTCAGAGTCGGAATTGAAGAGGGTGGTGATCTCGTACTCGTCCCAGGTGCGGTAGAGGCTCTGGGAATACTCGGCGGTGAAGACCTCTTCGCCGATGTGGAATACCTCCGGGAAATCATCGATGTTCATGTCGCGGATGCGGAGCGGCTCCTCCGCTGCCGATGTCTCTGCCATAGCTACCTCGCAAAATTAGCAGTACTCCATAAAGCGGCAAATTTCAAGCTGTTGTATAAAGGCCTTGTCATGCCGGCTCAAAACCTGCTGCTCAGGGTGCGATCCAGGTTGAAGGCGGCGCTGATCAGGGCCAGATGGGTGAAGGCCTGGGGAAAATTGCCGAGTGCCTCCCCTTGGGAGCCGGTCTGCTCTGCGTACAGCCCTAGATGATTGGCGTAGCCGAGCATCCGTTCGAAGAGGAGCCTGGCTTGGTTCAACTTTTCCGGATTGGCCCTTCCGGCGCGGGTCAGGGCCTCCACCAGCCAGAACGAACACATGTTGAAAGTTCCCTCTTCCCCCGGCAGTCCGTCTACACGAGGTTGGGGAGGATAGCGGTAGACCAGGCTGTCGCTGGCTAGACCGCCGTTTTTCGGATAATCGAGAATGGCCTCGATGGTGCCGAGCATGCGGGGGTCGGTGGGGGCAAGAAAGAACACCAGCGGCATGATCAGCAGGGAGGCATCCAGGTCGTTGCTGCCGTAAAACTGGGTAAAGGCGCGCCGCTGTTCATTCCACCCGTGGCTCATGACCTCTTCGTAAATGCGGTCCCGTTCTTTTTGCCATTTCCGGTGCCGGGCGGGGAACGAGCGTTTGTCAGCCAGGCGCAGCCCCCGGTCCAGGGCCACCCAGTTCATCACCTTGGAATAAATGAAGTGTTCCCGCCTGTTGCGCATCTCCCAGATCCCCTCATCGGGGCGGTGCCAGTTGTCGCAGATCCAGTCTAGCCGCTCGCGGATTTTTACCCAGACATCGTAGGAGATGGGGCTGACATACTTGTTGTACAGGTAGAGAGCGTCCATCAGCTCACCGTGGATGTCGATCTGAAACTGGGACGCGGCGGCATTGCCGATCCTGACCGGCCCGGACCGGCGGTAGCCTTCCCAGTGGTCCAGGGTCTGTTCCGGCGGGAGACAATCGCCGCCGACGGTGAGCACCACCGGCAGCGCCTGCCCCGGTACAAAGTGCTGGGCGGCGCAGCCCTCCAGCCAGCTGACGAAGGCGGCCGCCTCGGCGACGAAGCCGATGCGCAGGAAGCCGTAGACGGTGAAGGCCGCATCCCGCAGCCAGGTGTAGCGGTAATCCCAGTTGCGGCTGCCGCCGATCACCTCGGGCAGGCTGGTGGTCGGGGCGGCGATGATGGCGCCGGTCGGCTCGAAGGTGAGTAGTTTCAGGGCAAGTGCGGACCGTTGCACCTGCTCCCGCCAGCGACCGTGGTAGGTGCAGGCGGAAAGCCATTTCTGCCAGTATTTGACGGTGTTCTGGAAGAGTTCTTCGGCCTCCTCTTCCGGCGGAGGACAGGGACATTGGACAGCATCGACATTTTTGAAAAGGAAAACCCGCGATTCCCCCTCCTGCAATATGAATTCGCCGGCAACGCCCCCTTGATCGTCCAGCCGCAGTGGAACTGCGGTGGAGAGGGCAAAGCTGGCCTCATCGGTCCGGAAGACGGCGCCATTTTCTTCGATGGCCGTTTCATGGCGCTTTCTGCCGTAGTCGAAGGCTGGGCAGCAGAGGACGGAGAAGGCCATCGCCCCCCTGACGCAGCGCACCCGGCGATAGATATAGTGGTACCAGGGGGATTCCTGTGCCGGTCCGACAGGCATGAAGTCCTCGATCTCGGCGATGCCGTCTGCCGTCAGGAAGCGGGTAATGAGGATGTTGGTGGAAGGCCAGTAGAATTGCTTGTGCTTGAACAGTTCGGCAACGGGGGAAATGCGGAATCGTCCGCCGCGGCTGTCGTCCAGGAGGGCACCGAAAACGCTGGGGGAGTCGAAGTGGGGGTGGCAGTACCAGTCGATGGAACCATCCACCCCCACCAGGGCGACGGTGCGCATGTTGCCGATCATGCCGTAGTTTTCTATGGGCTGGTAGGACATGTGTGCCTCAGCGGAAGGAGAGCCATAGCTAACAGTATACCGCCGTCCCGCTGCTGTGCAACGGGGGGCGGAGCGTTGCCGCGCCGTGAATGCCCTCCTGGCCGGCATTCTTGACTAGCTTCCTGTCGCTGCTAAAATCAAAGTGAGAGCACCTTTGCAGCCGTTTTCCCAGGCAGAAGGAGGTATGCATGTTCTTCGCAGGAATCGGTCTCGCGCTCATCATCGCCTTCATCCTCACCCTCATCGTCGGCAGGGGATTTAAGCAATTTGCCTACGCCGACCTTCTCGGGCTCTTTTTCGTCATCTTTCTCGCCACCTGGGCAGGCGGGCTCTGGATCCAACCGGTTGGCCCAGTCATGTGGGGGATTTCCTTCACCGTCTTCATCGTCGTCGGCGTTCTCGTCGCCTTGCTGGTGGCGGCAACACTGCCGACTCCCCGCCACCGCACGGCGCATCCGCCGGCAACCGGCGGCCCTATCGACCGGGTTCACACGGAAAGCTTTCTCAATGTCTTCGTCATCATCATCATCCTGACCCTGATTGCCGCCATCGTCTACCGTCTGATACGGGTGGGTTGAGGATTGTCTAACTGGCGGAGGCTGAGGTGGTACTGCATCAAGCCTTCTACACAGGGTGGAAAAGGGCTCATGCTTTGCTGCAGCAGCACAAGATCAGATTTTTGAATAAATCCATGGGATGGTTTGACTTTACAAGAGGTGCGACACTACTGAAGGAGGTAAAGCTATGGTGATGGTAAGGCGCATGATACTGACCACAGCCGCGCTAGTTTCGCTGACAGCATGGGCTTATGCGGAGTCCGCCGGCCATGGGGGAACAGGCAGCTCCGACAGAAAGGTCCTGCTTTCCCAGGCAGGCGGTACCGGCATGGGGACCGGGACCGGCGGTTTCTCCACAGGAGGCTTCGGCTCAGGGACCGGCGGCACTTTCGGCACCGGTAGCGGCACCACGGGGGGCAGCACTTTCGGTACTGGCACCGGGGGTGGCACCGGCACTGGCGGCTTCGGAACTGGCACAGGCGGGAGCTCCGACACCGGCACCGGCAGCACCTTTGGGGGAACCACTGGAAGTGGCGGTACCTTCGGCACCGGCGGCACGACCGGCACAGGCGGCAGTTTAGGTACCGGCAGCGGCGGTGGCACCGGTACGAGCGGCACAATGGGGGGCAGCGGCAGCACTTTCGGCACCGGCACAGGAGGCAGCACCAGTACCGGCACAGGCGGGAGCTTTGGCTCCGATACCGGCACGGGTGGGACCTTTGGCGGCACGACCGGGAGCGGGGGGACCTTTGGCACGGGCACCGGTGGCTCCACCTTTGGCACCGGAGGAGCCTCCGGATCGGGCACCGGCGCTACACCAGGCACCGGTGGCACCTTCGGCACGGGCAGTGGTGGTACGACAGGAACCGGCACTGGCGGAACGTTCGGCACCGGAACCGGCGGCAACTTCGGTACTGGCGGGACCGGCAGCACCTTCGGGAGATAGGGAGGGCAACGAACAGAAGAGAGCTGAGATGGTCGGGGCGCTATTCCAGCCCGGCAGTATTTCGGTGGCCGGTGGTGGACCCCGACCTTGTCATCCATCTGCCGCAGGCTCCAGCAGCCAAGAAGGCTCAGAAGACAAGCGCCTGCATTGCTTTCAGGGACACTTTCTCCGCTTCCGTCGGTTCAAGCAGAACGAACGGTCGGGTCCGATAGGCGCGGTGGATCAGTCTGTCACCCTGCTGCAGCAGGGCCTGCAAGCGGTCGCGGTTGACCTGGTGGGTAACCAGCCCCAGGGCTTCCTCAGCTGAAAACCAGCTTACTTCCTGGGTCTCGTCACTGGGGGTAAGCGCGCCATTAAGATACCGGCCGCTATAGCCGAAGATGGTGGCGGGGGGTAGGCAGACCTTGGACCAGACAACCGCCAGTGGCCCCAGTTCGATACACGTCCCTGTCTCCTCCAGCACCTCCCGGTGGACAGCCTCCGTCAGGCTTTCCCCTTCCTCGACCCGCCCCTGGGGCAGTTCCCATCCCCGCCGGACATGTCTGACCAGAAGAATTTCCGCTGCTTCATTTCTGATCAGACAAGTGACGACCACCGTCTGCTTTTGCTTCTCCATGGTTACCTGCTCTGATTGGATAATGGCGGCCTTCGCCACCGGCTTGGACAGGTTAGCAGAAGGGGAACTCTTTGTATAGAGACTGCAGCGATACAGCCTGCAGGCAAGGGAATTACCCCCCGGGGCAGGCAAGGATGGCCGGTCCCGGGGGTGCGGCTTCAAGGGGTTGGAGAAAAGCCTCCCGAGCGGTAATTGGATGTCAGGTAGAAGGCGCCGATGTCATGGGTCTGGGTGTCGTTGCCGGTGGCGCCGGTAAAACCGAAGTAAACATCCTGTGTGGGGAAGATGCTTTTCAGCTCTATTGCCCTGGAAAGGAGCAGCGTTGCCGTGCTGCGGTCATTGCCGGAGTTCAAGCGCACTTCCATGGTAGTTCCGTCATAGTCGATCCATACATAGTAAGTACCGCCGTCGCTGAAATGCAGATCAGTGGCGACCGGGGGCGATGCTGGAGTATGCGCGACCGACCCGTTCATCACCAAAGCCACGTGATCTCCGTCCGGATCATTGTTGCCATAGTTTTTAAAAGTGTCGAATTCCACACCTAATGAAGGCGAAATCCCTCCGAAGCCAAGATTGCCGCCAGTCCCCCCCTCTTTGTTCGACACGGTCTGCAAGGTGAAGACGAAGCCATCGGCGTGCCTGTCGCTCCGGCCCCCTGCCCCTAGGGTAAAGTTGAAATAGGCATTGAAGACAAAATTGCTGCTCAAGGTGAAAGGACTGGTCAGAAAGGCGCTGCCGGCGGTGTTCTTTTCATTGGGGGTCAGCCTGATGCTGTTGTTGTTCAATACGGCCGCGCCGTTCAACTGAAAGGCGGTGCTTTTGTTGCCGTCGAAGGTGGGGATCTCTGTCGTCGTCTTCAAGGCATCGGCAATGGACTGGATTTCGCTGGCGCTGAGCTTTGCAAGACCCCCCATACCCCCCATGTTGGTGGTTATAGCCGCCTGGATCTCGGCAGCGGTCTTATTCCGTTTGGTGGAGGTGGCCAGGGGCTGATGGCACTCCTGGCAGTGTTTTTGGTATAAGGTGCTGCCACTGGCCTGAACGTTGGCACTGGTGTTGGAGTTAGCGGTTGTCCCGGAATTTCCCCCTCCGCCGCACGCCCATAAACTGCACAAGGCGATGCAGAGAAGGAGATTGTTCCCCCATTTCCCGATCCGGCATTCATTCATGTAGCACATACATTCTCCTTTTCCGATGAAGTGATCCATTTAATAAATTAAAGCTAATTTATTATAATACGAGGATCGTTTTCTTCAAGGCCGGGAGTGAGATCCCTATAAAGCCAGCACGGAGTGTGAGCGCAAAAATGGAAGGGATGGGGGTGGGATGGAATCGAGGTGAAGGCCGCCCGTTTACCATCAACGGCCCCTGAAGGACTAGCTTGGCTGCAGGTAAGGGTATGAGAAAATAAAGCATCGTTACAGTATTTTCCTGTGCTACTGCTTTCATCCGGCGGATATTTCCGTTATACTCGAATGCCGGTGTCATAACGATATTTTGCCATGAAAGATTTTGCGTGAAAAAAATCATCCTCCTGATGTTGCTGCTGCTCTTGATCGTGCTTTTTTTCCAGTTGGACCTGGACCGCTTTTTGACCATCGAGTCGCTGAGGGCGAACCGTGCCCGGCTGATTTCCTATTACGAGGGCCACAAGGCTGTTGCCGCCATTGCCTTCATTGCCGTTTATGTGATCCAGACCGCGCTTTCCCTGCCGGGGGCAGCGATACTTTCCCTTGCTGCCGGAGCGATTTTCGGCGTTGTGCACGGAACCTTGTATGCCAATATCGCAGCTACAAGCGGCGCGGCACTGGCCTTCCTCGTCAGCCGTTACCTGCTTCGGGATGTGGTGCAGAAGCATTTCGGCGGCCGACTTGAAGCCCTGAACCGGGAACTCGACCAGCGGGGCTTCGGCTACCTGCTTTTTCTGCGGCTCGTTCCCATTTTCCCATTTTTTCTTATCAATTTGGCAGCAGGCATGACGGGGGTGAGGTTCAGCACCTTTTTCTTTGCCACCCTCATCGGCATTATCCCCGGCAGCTTCGTTTTCTGCAATGCCGGGGCCAGCCTGGCCGGTATCGAGTCTCCGGAACAAGTGCTTACGTCGAGGGTTCTCGCCTCCCTTGCATTGCTGGGTACATTTGCCCTGATCCCCACCATATATGGGAAATGGAAGGGGACGCGACAGTAATTGGACGAAGCAGGCTGCCTTTTAATTGGGCATTCTCAGCCGGGCTCCATGTGAAAATGGGTTTTTCTCGCTCAGGCGTTTGCACCATAGCAATTTCCACAGCGCCTTTTTGCATGAAAGAATCTAGAGCAGGCGCCTCGTGAGCGCTGAAAGCGGCTCATGCAGGTAAGAGGCACGGTAACTGCACCAAAGCCGGGGGAGATGCAAATATTTATCCGCCAGAAGGAGCCGAAAAGATGAAGCGAGTGGCCATATTCTTCGTTGTGCTGTTGTGGTCTGCATCCGCCTCTGCCGGGCAGGTTTACGTTTCCGTTGCCGCCAGTCTCAAGGAGGTGGTCGATGAGCTGGCGGACAGCTTCAGTCGAAATAACAGGGCTGCCTCTATTTATAAGAATACCGGCGGTTCCGGCATTCTTGCCCGACAGATCGAGAATGGGGCACCTGCGGATATCTTCATTTCAGCTGATAGTCAGTGGATGGAGTATCTTGCCGCCAGAAAACTCATGTCACCTGCCACTATTGCAACTTTTGCCGGCAATGAGCTCGTTTTTGCCGGCAAGCCCGACAGGCGGATAAAATCCATGAAAGATGTTGCGCTCCTGGAGAAAATCGGCATCGGCAATCCCAAAAGCGTACCAGCAGGGGAGTATGCCATGGCTGCCATCAGGTCTTCCCATGTGGAAAAAAGCGTTGCAAAGAAACTGGTCTTTGCCAAGGATGTTCGGGAATGCCTCCTCTACATGGAACGTGGCGAGGTGGACGGCGGGTTTGTCTACCTGACAGAGGCACTGCAGGCAAAGCAGGCGAAAGTCATTTTTACCGTGCCGCAGAGCCTTTATCCCAAAGTGGAATACAAGATGGGGCTGACGGTTACCGGTGGCAGGAATTCCGCGGCAGTCGCCTTTTTTAATTACCTCAAGGGCCCGGAGGCACAGACGGTCCTGCTCAAGAGAGGATTCAAAACGCGCAACTGATTCTGCAACAGCCTGATGAAGAGAGATATACCATGACTTCACTTACTCCCCCCGATTACCAGGCGATCTACCTGTCCATGAAGGTGGCGCTGGCCGCCACGGCCCTCTCGCTGCCATTCGGCATCGCCTTCGCCTATATCATGAGTTTTGCTTCCTTCAGAGGGAAATTGTTGCTGGAGGTGCTCATCAATCTTCCCCTGACTTTGCCTCCGGTGGTGATCGGTTACCTGCTGCTATTGCTGCTGGGCAAGAAGGGCTGGATCGGTTCCTTTCTCGACCAGCTGGGAATGGGGATCATCTTCACCTGGAAAGCGGCGGTCATAGCTTCGGCAGTCGTCGGTTTTCCCCTGCTGGTCCGCTCGGTACGCCTGAGCATGGAGCATGTGGACCAGCAGCTCATACAGGCATCCCGCACCTTGGGGGCCTCGCGGCACGATACTTTTCTCACGGTTATCCTGCCCCTTTCCCTGCCGGGGGTCATAGCCGGCTCGCTCTTGATGTTCGCCCGCAGCCTCGGTGAATTTGGCGCCACCATCATCGTTGCCGGCAATATCCCCGGCGTTACCCAGACCATTCCCCTCGCCATTTACGATTATGCCGGCGCTCCGGCAAGCCAAGCCCTGGCCATATCTCTCTGTGCCGTTTCCATCGGCATGTCTGCGGCGGTACTTATCTTCCATGAGTTCGTCAGCGCCAGGCTGGCGAAGAGGGGGTGATATGGAGCTGTACGTTCAGGCGAGCAAGAGTTTTGTCGGATTTCAGCTGGAGACCGATTTCACCGTCTCTGGCGAAAGGATAGGTATTTTCGGCCAATCGGGAGGAGGTAAATCGACCCTGGCTGCGCTCATTGCCGGTCTGCACAGTCCGGACAAGGGGGAGATAATCCTCGACGGTCACTGCCTTTTCAGCAGCGCCAAGGGGATCTCCGTTCCACCTGAGAAAAGAAGGATTGCGGTGGTTTTCCAGCAGCCATGCCTGTTTCCCCACCTGGATGTACGGTCCAATCTGCTTTATGGTTTCAAACGCTGCGCCCTCAAGCACAGAACAATCGATTTTGCCGTCCTGATCGAGGTCCTCAAGCTTGGCGACCTGCTGGAGCGTGGGGTAAACAATCTTTCCGGCGGTGAAAAGCAGCGGGTGGCCCTGGGGAGGGCGGTACTGGCCAACCCCAGGCTGCTGCTCATGGACGAACCGCTCTCGGCCCTGGATGAAGGCCTCAAGTTTCAGATCATGCCCTATCTGAATAGTGTCAGTAGCGAGTTCGCCATTCCCTATCTCTTCATCTCCCATTCACTGGTGGAAATGAGGCTGATGGCAGAGCAGGTTCTTCCGGTCGAACGGGGGCGGGTCCTGCCGCAGACGACTCCGGACGAACTGGCTAGGGCGCGGATGGGGTACAGCCAGGTCGGTTACATCAACCTGCTCAGACTAACGGCACCACGCCCGGAGAGGGGGATCTATGCCTATGGATGGGGCGACCACGAGCTTGCCGTCTCCGCCGGAAGTACCGAACCTGCAGCGCTGTTCGAGCTTTCGTCCAAGGATATCATCATCTTCAAGAAGCATCCGGAAGCGATCAGCGCACGGAACCTGCTGCGGTGCATGGTGGTGAAGACCTTTTCGTCGGGGAACACTGTCGGCGTCGAGCTAGCCTGCGGGACGGAGCGCCTGGTGGCGGAGGTGGTGGCGGAAGCGGCCCAGGAATTAGGTATTGTCCCCGGCTGCCAGGTCTTTGCCGCGATCAAGGCTTCTTCATTCAGAAAACTGGGATAGACGCGCACGCAGCCATGGCGGTTTTGGCAGCATAGTCATTGTGAAAGCCGGAGAAACAAAAAAAGAGAGGGCTGCCAATTCGGCAGCCCTCTCTTTTTCATGCCTGCAGCAATGGGAGGCTAGTGGGAGCCTCCGGCAAGGAAGGCGAACAGCATCAGAACGACCAAGGTAAGGCCGGTGATGACGGCGCAGAAGCCGAAGGCCTTGACGATGAAGTCGTAGGCAACGCCGCTGGTCTTCTTGGCGCGGAATTGCTCTGTTATTCCTGCTTCTTCATATCGTTTCCACTGATCGCCGCGCTCCTCAAGGAACTCATGCTTGGGCAGCTGGCCGTTGAAAATGACGAAGTCCATGGGGAATTTCTCCGGACGGCCATGGGTATTGAAGAAGTGGACGGTGAAGATGAAGCCGGTGGCCAGCAGCGCCTCGTCGGAATGGACGATGGTTGCCACGTTGAAGGCCCAGCCGGGGAGGAAGTAGCCGAAAATCTCGGGGAACCACAGCATCAGACCCGAACCGCCAATAGCAAACATACCCCAGAAGACGGCGATAAAGTCGAATTTTTCCCAGTAGGTCCAGCGTTCGAAAGTTGGCTTCGGTCCGCGGAAGAGGAACCAGCGTACCATCCCGGTGACGTCCTTGATATCCCTGAAGTTCGGACAGAGGGAGTCGGGACCGAAGAGCCGCTGCAGGATGTTGCCCTTCAGGTCCTTGCGGACGAAGAGGAAGTGGATGCTCAGGGCAATGGCGCTGCCGAAGTAGACGAAGGTGATGCCTGCACAGATCCTGTGGATGAAGCCGGCATTGGCAGAGCCGCCATAAAGATTCATGAACATCTTAGCCCAGACCTGGTCGCTGAACTTGAGGGGCAGACCGGTCAAGGACAAGCCGAGGAAGCTGATGATCACCAGGAGGTGGAGGAAGATGTGCCGTCTCTTGAAGCGACGGTAGACGGCATGGCCATCGGCAACGGCATGTCCGATATGGCCTTCAATAAGAGCCTGTGCCTTCTCCCGGTTTTCCACGAAACCACGGAACATCCAGAGCAGCGAATGGAGCCAGAAAACCGCGAAGGTGCCGACGAGCAGGCCGGTCATGGCGACGAAGGTGTAAAAGAGGATGGGATATTTTTCCCGGTCGGTATGCTCGCCATGGGCATAGAACTTGGTAAAGAGCGGTGTGGCATTCTTATGGCACTGGGCGCAGGTTTTTACCAGGTTCTGCGGGTTAACGCTGGATTGGGGGTCCTTGGCGGGGAGCACCATGTGGGCCGTGTGGCAGTCGGCACAGCCGGCAACCTTTTCGGGGAAGCCGAGGCGGTAGTTCTTGCCATGGTAGCTTTCCATGTAGGTCTTGACGGCAACGTTGAAGACGCCGTTGCGTGCCATCATCTTCTCGTCGCTGTGGCACTTCATACAGACCTTGGTGTGGAACTCCCGATTGGTCCGGGACTTGGGATCACCCAGCGGTTTGATCTCGTGGAGATTGTGGCAGTCTGGACATGAGGCGGAATCCTGATTGCCTGCTGCCACTGCCTTGCCATGAACCGACTTCTGGTACTCGGCTTCTTTGTCGTGGCACTGGACGCATTTGGCCACGGCTATACGCTTGTCCTTCTTCCAGTAGGTGTGGGTGTGGATGTCGGTGTGGCAGTCGGCGCATTTGACATCGTGCTGAACATGGACGCTGTTGTAGTGCTCGGCGTTTTCCTTTTTGTGGCAACGCTCGCAGTGCACCTTAGCGATCTTGGTTTCGCCGCGCATATGGCGGGCGAGGTCGGTGATTTCC
Organism: Geotalea sp. SG265; assembly: GCF_022808985.1. GTDB lineage: Bacteria > Desulfobacterota > Desulfuromonadia > Geobacterales > Geobacteraceae > Geotalea. Next base: position 31,113 of record NZ_JAKZFT010000021.1, read on the forward strand.
ACATGACAACTGGTACAGGCATTTTTGCCATGGACGGATGCGGCAAAGGCCGCAGCGGAAATCTTGTTGCTGTGGCAGCCAAGACAGGTGGCGGGATCGATGGCCATCCCCTGCTCGGCGGCTGCCGGCCCGACAAAGCACAGAAGCAGCAACAGGGCAGGGAGCAATCTGTTTACGATCTGAAACATGAAACAACCTCCGCGACAATAGTAAGCGTTTTTTCAACGCGCATAGCCAACTGCGGCTGCTTAATGAGGTTATGATAATGTAACGCCCACATTGGCAAGCCTTTCAAGCAAATGGCCGAATACTAATATGGCCAAGATTAAAAAGCAACTGGAAAAAATATATTTGTATATATAAATACTTATAAAAATGTAGCGGGGGAGTAAAGAAAAATAACTTTGATGATTAACTGCAAATGGTGACAATGCCCTCTGCTGCAGCAAATTCCAGGAAGGAGATTGCCTCTTCGGCATCAAGCCCGGGAAGGGGGAGGATATCCCCTGCGGGCTTGCCGCTGCCGAGATGTTGCAGCAGGAGGTAGTAAGGCTCTATGAGTGATTCAGTGAAAACATCGTCGCCGCGGGGATAGATGACGGCGAACGACCCGCAAGGCTTGAAACAGCCTGCAAATTCACGCAGGTTCACTTCACCCGCCTCCAGGATATCGATAATTTCATAATTGAACCGGGCAAGAATGGCGGAGGAGGAAAGGACGAGCGGTTGACGGAGGAGATCAGTTCTTTCCAGTTCCCTGTCGGTGGGGAGGTCGGGGAGGGGGGATAGAAGGGCTGCTGCGTAATAATAATGGTAGTCCACCAGGTCGTGTACCAGCGGTACCAGCTTTTGGCGATTTTTTTCCGTGAACAGCTCGTGCAGGAACCGACGCTGCAGTTGCCGGATCTGACCATCGTTCAGCTGATCTTCTCCCCTTACCTCCTGCTGTCCGGCGAACCACAGAGCGAATTCGCCGAGCAATGCGGAGGGGGAAAGGTGAAGGGCCTGCAAGACCGAGTTGAACCAGGCCACTGCCTTTCCCCTGCTGTAGAAAATATCACAGGCCGCGGCGAGCCGTGCGGCGATTACCATATCGGCTGGGGGAAAGGTGGGGGAGGAGATGACAGTATAGGGTGCAGTATCTTTTCGGACAAGCCCCAGTTCGTCTGCCCGCTCGGCAAGACGTGTTCCGGGCAGTACGGCAAGGGGGAAGATGTCGAGATGGTTCGGGTAGAGGGACAGTGCAAAATCGAGGCTCCGCCTGAACCCGGAGAGACTGTCCCCGGGAAGGCCGTAGATCAGATCGAAGCCGAAAATGGCCCCTGTTTCGTTCAGCATCCCGATCCGGCTGCTGAAGTCTTCTCGGTTGAAAACCCTTCCCACGTTCTGCTGCACGAGCGGGTCGGCGCTTTGCAGTCCTATCTGCAGAGAACAGGTGATCTGGGTGAAAAGATCTGCCAGCTCGGCATCGATGAACTCGCTGCGTACCTCGAAGTGGAAATGGATGTGCGGTGCTGCCTTGCGGATCAGCTGCAGGATTTTTTTAGCCCGTTTTATGTCAAGATTGAAGGTGGAATCGAGAACGAAAACCTGCGTTACCTTCTGCTTGGCGAAGACCTGCAGCTCCCGGGTGATCCTTTCTTCCGGAAAATACCGCACACCTGCATGTCCTTTATGGTCGAAGCAGAATTCGCAGGCAAAGCTGCAGCCACGGGACAGTTCCCACAAGGCGCCGTCCCCTTCACCGGGAATGAGAGTACCGGATAAGTAGGGGGAAGGAAAACGGCCGGGATTGGGCTGCGCCGGCCGGGGGAGGGATTGAAAGGAACCCTGCCGCATCAGGGCGATCCCTTGTAGTCCGTCAACGGGAGAGCACTCGCTCAGACGCGCCATAGCTTCAACGAAGGTTGCCTCCCCTTCGCCAGTAATGATGAAATCCAGGCTCGCCCCCGACAGAATCCGTTCCGCATCGGCACTCGCTTCGGGGCCGCCGGCAAAGAGGATCGCTGCCGGCCGCAGCAGCCGAAGGGCAGCGGCCATTTCCAGACACTCGGCACGATTCCAAGCATAGATGGAGAAGCCGATGGCATCGGGATTCAGCGCGAGAATTTCTTCCAGGAACGCTTGTCGTGGTTGACCAAGGGTGGTCGCGGCAAGGGATACGGCGACCCGGGATGAGAGGGAAACGTTTTCCGACAGGGCTGCCTTCAAACAGGCAGCGGCAAGGGGGACTGCCTGGGGGGAGGGAAAGGGATGGATCGACGCAAGGACTACCTGCATGGGAAACTCCGATCCAGAGCGGCATCGGACGTTAGCGTGGGGAAAGCGGTCATCACTGCTTCGGCCGGGCTTTGATTTTAGGTTTGCCTTCCTCGATGACGACCTTGAATTCAACCCTGTTGCAGTTATACTTTGAGGAAATCAGCGGCTTCTGTTTCTCCACGGCAGCGGAGATCATGCCGGGTGTGATGCTGTCGGTGGGCAGGTTGCAGGCCTTCCGTGCCTCCAGGTAGTCCCGGTACAGCTGATTCATTTCGGTATTGGCCTCCGCCTCGCGGGGGTGGGGGTGCTTATCGGGGTGTTCAGCGTGCATGGCCATTTTGAAGCGGTCGCGGGAATACTTTCCCTCCTCGATCAATCGGTTGATCCTGTTCCATTTCTGCTTGTGCGTGTTGAATGAAGCAACCAGGGAGTTGTACCTGAACTTGAGCATGGTATTGGTGATGGTGACGTTGGCGTATTTCCGGCAGGCCCTTTCCACGGAGTCGAGAAGTTTCAGCGGTTCACGCTTTTCCAGGCCCAGGAAAAACTGTTCGTATTTTGTCACCAGTTCGTGCAGGTTCTGTTCGAAGAACAACAGATCTTCAGGTATCCCCATGTTCCCTCCGAGGCTCTAACTATAACTGCACTCCGTTGATTCTGTAAAGTGAAAACCATGGATGTCACTGGATAGGGAAGGGGATGAGCTGTTCTACCGAATCACCCGGTAATCCACACGGGAATAGGTTGACTAAGCTGGTGCATATTTGTTAGATATGGCAGCTTGTACTAATAAATTCTGACGGGAGACCTTCCAATGGCGAAAGTGGCTGCAATTGTTCTTGCTGCCGGCAAGGGGACACGAATGAAATCGGACCTGGTCAAGGTCATGCATCCCCTGTGCGGCATCCCTATGATTTCCTGGCCGGTCAATGCGGCACGGGAGGCGGGAGCTTCGGTCATAACCCTGGTCGTCGGCCACCAGTCGGAGAAGGTGCGGGAATTTTTTGCCGATCAGCAGGACATCCTCTTCGCTGCCCAGGAAGAGCAGCTGGGGACCGGGCATGCAGTCGCCTGCTGCCGGGAGACGCTCGCCGGTTTCGAAGGGACCGTGCTCATTCTCTGTGGCGACGTACCGCTCATTGCTCCGGCAACGCTGCAGGCATTTCTCGCCGACCACCAGCGCCATCAGGCAACCGTCACCGTCCTTACCGCCGCCATGGAGAACCCCTACGGGTACGGCAGAGTCGTTAAGGATGGGGCAGGGCAGGTTACGGAAATCGTCGAAGAAAAGGATGCAACCCCCGAGCAGCGCCTGATCCGCGAAATCAATTCCGGCATTTACTGCGTCGATGCACGGTTTCTTTTTACTGCCGTTGCCGATCTGAAGAACGACAATGCCCAAAAGGAATACTACCTGACCGACATCATCAAGACGGCCATTGCCGCCGACAAGACCTGTCGTTCCTTTCCTGTTGCCGATGCCGTAGAGGTGATGGGGGTCAATGACCGGGTGCAGCTGGCAGAGGCGGGGCGGGTGTTGCGGGAAAGGATCAACAGGGCTTTCATGGTGTCCGGCACCACCATTATCGATCCTGAGGCGACCTACATCGACCATGGGGTGACCATCGGCCGTGACACCACCATCCATCCCAACGTCAGCATTTCCGGCGGGACCGTCATCGGAGATAACTGCCTCATTGAGTCTTCTGTCGTCATCAGGGGATGCAAGATAGCCGACTGCGTGACAATCAAGGCCGGCTCGGTCATGGAGGATTCCGTCATCGGCAGGGGGGCGGCCATCGGTCCCATGGCGCACCTGCGCCCGGGGAGCGAGCTTATGGACGAGGTGAAGATCGGCAATTTCGTCGAGACGAAGAAGATCGTCATGGGGGTGGGCTCAAAGGCTTCCCACCTCACCTACCTGGGAGACGCCACCATCGGCAGCCATGTCAACATCGGCTGCGGCACCATAACCTGTAATTACGACGGCGTCCGCAAACACCGGACCGTCATCGAAGATGACGTCTTCGTCGGCAGCGACGTGCAGTTCGTGGCACCCGTCTCCATCGGTCGCAATTCCCTGATTGCCGCGGGAACAACAGTCACCAAGGATGTGCCGCCCGATTCTCTGGCCATTGCCAGGGCGCCCCAGGTCAACAAAGAAGGCTGGAAACTCAAAAAATAAAAGTTCTAAGTTCTATGTTCTAAGTTCTAGGTTTCAACCTGGAACATCGAACCTTGAACCTGGAACTTCGAACGGAGTTCGATATGTGTGGAATTGTCGGTTATACCGGTACCCAGGAAGCAACCCCCATCATCCTTGATGGTCTGAAAAGACTCGAATATCGCGGTTATGATTCTGCAGGAATATGCACCCTCAACAACGGCCATGCCGAGACCCGGCGAAGCGAGGGGAAGCTCGTTAACCTGGAAAATCTCCTGGTAAAGGAGCCCATAGCGGGCTCCATCGGCATCGGCCATACCCGTTGGGCGACCCACGGCAGGCCTTCGGAGATAAATGCCCATCCCCACCAGGCCGGGCCGATCGTCGTCGTCCACAACGGCATCATCGAGAATTACCTGCAGCTGCGGGAAGAGTTGCGGGCTGCCAGCCATACCTTCAAGAGCGAGACGGACACCGAGGTCATCGCCCATCTGGTGGAGAAAAAGCTGCGGGAGACGGGGGATTTCGAAAAGGCGGTCCGCGTGGCGCTCAGTGAACTGCGTGGCGCCTATGCAGTCTGCATCCTCTGCGAAAAGGAACCGGGGACCATGATCGCCGCCAAACAGGGGTCGCCGATGGTCATCGGCCTTGGCAAAAGTGAGTATTTCGTCGCCTCGGACATTCCGGCGATCCTCTCCCATACCCGAGAGATGATTTTTATGGAAGATGGGGAGATGGCGGTCTTTCGCAACAACCAGCCGGCCTTCTCCACCGTCGCCGGCGCACCCCTGGCGAAGAACCCCAGGCACATCGACTGGTCGCCTCTCATGGCCGAGAAGGGGGGATACAAGCACTTCATGCTCAAGGAAATCTTTGAACAGCCGCGCGCCATCAGCGACACCATCGCCGGCCGGCTCGTGGAGGCAGAGGGTGACGTCTACCTGGAAAGCCTCTCTCTGCCCGACAGCGAGCTGAAAAAGGTGGAGCGGATCTGCATCATCGCCTGCGGCACCTCATGGCATGCCGGGCTGGTGGGAAAATTCCTCCTTGAGGAGCACTGCCGGATTCCGGTGGAGGTGGATATAGCCTCGGAATTCCGCTACCGCAACCCGGTCGTCAACGACCGAACCCTCATCGTCCTCATCTCCCAATCGGGGGAGACCGCCGACACCCTGGCCGCCATGCGCGAAGGCAAGGCGCGGGGGGGCAAGAACGTAGCCATCTGTAACGTGGTCGACTCCTCTATCGCCCGTGAGGCTGACGGCGTCGTCTATACCCATGCCGGCCCCGAGATCGGCGTTGCCTCCACCAAGGCCTTCGTCACCCAGCTGGTCGCCCTCTACCTTTTCACCATCAAGCTCGGCCGCACCATCGGCACTATCGACAAGGCCAAAGGGCAGGCCATGATAGCCTCCCTGGTGAAGGTACCGACGCTGCTGGAAAAGACTCTGGAACTCAATGCCCAGGTGGAAACCGTTGCCAGGCGGTATATGAACGCCAGGGATTTCCTCTATCTGGGGCGCGGCATCAATTATCCCATCGCCCTGGAAGGGGCTTTGAAGCTCAAGGAAATCTCCTATATCCACGCTGAGGGCTACCCCGCCGGCGAGATGAAACACGGCCCCATCGCCTTGATCGACGAGAATATGCCGGTGGTCATCCTGGTACCCCAGAATGGAAATTACGAAAAGGTCGCTTCCAATATGGAAGAGGTCATTGCCCGTGGCGGCAAGGTCATTGCCGTCTGCTCGGCAGGGGACCGGGAGATAGCCGGCAAAGCCGAAGTGACCCTGGAAATTCCCCAGGACAATGACGACCTGGCGCCGATTCTCCTCTCGGTGCCGCTGCAGCTTCTGGCTTACCACGTGGCGGTGCTCAAGGGGACCGACGTGGACCAGCCGCGCAACCTGGCCAAGAGCGTTACTGTGGAGTAGGTACAAGATTTGGGATAAAGACAACAACAACACCGCAATAAACGAAGGTTGCGAAAGGGGGTGTGAAATACATGGATTTCACACCCCCTTTAATTTTTACGCCATTGGATGAATAGGTACCGGTTTGAGCAGATAATAAACAGGTGTAAAAAAACTTTACACAAATAAGACTTTATAATTACAGCATTTTATTAAATGTGTAAAAAATCTTTACAGTTCCTAACTTGCTAAAATAGCAACGTTTCTTGTTAAAATGTAAAAAATCTTTACACATGAATTATAAAGGTCCTTTTACCGAATAGGGTATCAGTAAATTTTTGCACTGTTATTACAGCAGGTTACAGCTTTGGTATGCAAATTGATAAAGCGTCCGGGTCATGTGGGCCGAAAATTAATTAAAGAGCAGGAGGTGCTGCCGGAGAGCATCTGCAAACATAACTGTTTTTATGTCGCCGAAAAGGTAAAGCACGGGCAACCGTGTGGCACAAAGCTTCCATCCGCTATACGGATAGAGGGGCTACCGAAGTGACATGTGGTGGAGTTTATCCATATGGAATTCAAGCCTATCCTTTCGTGGGGTAGGCTTTTTTTATTTCAGGAGGGAATATGAAATTTTTTAAGGTGATGTTTCTGGTTTTGATGGCCGGGCTGATTGCCGCGTGTGGCGGTGGTGGCAATAGTCCGGGTAGCAATAATGCCAATGTTAATCTTTCCTCCACGACCAATGTCGGCGGTGGCTATACGTTGACCGCTTCCGGTGGGACACTGAATGACGGCTCGACTGCCAAAGGGCTGGCATTGCTAGTTACCCTGAGGGACAGCAACGGCAACGGCCCGGGGCTGAACGGCGGCTGGCAGATCAGCCTGACCGGCCCCGGCATTACCCGGCCACTGATGGCGAAATACGATGACGGCGCTCCATCCAGCTACCAGATCTGGCGCTGGCAAGACATTACCCCTTCCTCGGGCACCTATACCGCCACTGCCTCCAATGGCGCCGTGACCATCAGCTCTACTTTCAATCTCAGTACATCCAGCACCATCCCAAGGGCTGCCATCAGCAAAACAGGGAGCACCATATCCTGGAACCCTGTCTCCGGTGCAGGTTCCTATTACTATAAACTCACCGATGGTACCGGCAGTACGGTGAGCTCCGGTTTCATCGACGGGGCCACTGCATCCCCATCCTTACAGCTGCCGGGCTTGACGGACGGCAGCTACTTGGTGGAGGTCCTTGCCTACAGCCAGAACTTTACCACGCTCATGTCTGACACCGCAGCGGCACCGTCCCTGGCCGCTCCAAATAATTGCTCGGTGGCAAGCTTGGATATGGTGCTGGCCGGGGGTGCTGCCGGTTCCTATAATCTGGCAGCAAAAGGGGGAATCCTTTACCTGGGCAAGGATGCCAAGGGTGTCGACCAATACGGTCTGACAGTCTGGACCTCCCTCCTTACCTCGACAGACACCACACCGGCTGGAGATTGGACTATCACCGTCACCGGTCCCGGCATTGCCACCCCTCTGTCGTTCACCTATCCGAGGACCAATTCCCACTACCTTTACTGGGATTTCGGCACCACCCCCCTGTCGGGAACTTACACTGTCACAGCTGCTGCTTCGGGATATAGTCTGACCTCGAATTTTACCATTCCTGACCTGTCTGCTCAGTTGCCGGTTGTCACAAATATCGCGGTTATCCCCACCTCCAGCAACTACGGCGTCAGTTGGGGCGGTGTTCCGGGTGCAGCCTCCTACTACGTGAGTATCTGGACCATGATCAACGGCGTTTATACTGAAGTGCAGGGTCTGTGGGTCGGCGGCAGCGCCTTTGCCGCGTCCCTGGCGAGAAGCAGCCTGACCAAGGGGACCACTTATGACGTCTATGTCACCGCAGCGTCGGTGGATATGACCACGTCCGGCAGCGTGCCGCCGCCAAGCCCGGTGCAGGTCAATATGTCCGACAACACCTATCGGGCTGTTTCTTTCACGGCGCAATGACCTTTTTAAATTGAATGTTATTGAAGGGCAGGGAGGGATTATGTTTGTCGAGCGTAAATTCAAGGCAATAACGGCAGCTGCGGTGCTCATGGCCATGCTGGTGCAGCCGTTTTCAGGATGGGCCGCAACGGGACAGATGGAGGGTTCAGTTCAGGAGTCGGTGCCGGTGAAGCTGACACCGGTGAAGGTCTTTGCCGATACTTCGGCGCTTCCCCCAAAACTGGCCGACGATGAGAACCGGGCGGTGTGGCGGCTCTTCGATCGTGATACTGGGTCAACCTACAAGCCTACCCAAACGGCACGTGTAACCGTGTCCCTTGCCGATGCCAGGTCAATCTTAAAGCTGCGTTTCTTCGGCAGTTCCTCCTATCAGCTCAATATCTATAGGGACAACAACGGCAGCTGGGAATCCGTCCCTTCTCTGAGCAACATTTCCCTGGCCTCCGGCAATGCGTCTGCCTGGAACACCCTGAACGCCGATTTACCCTTCGCTGCGGCTAATCTGCTCCTGGAGTTCATCCCACAGGGCAATATCAGCGCCGGAATAGCCGAAGTGGAGATATGGGGAACAGGCAGCACTCTTGCTGGAGATTCCTCCCCACTTACCCTGGCCAACATCCGCACTCCCGAGCAGCTGAACAGTTTGCTCGACAAGGCGCCGCACATAATCTCATATGCCGCAACACCGTCCGAGATTACCGTACCGGAGACTGCTGCCGATGCAGCTGCTGTTGTAAACCTCAACATTTTCCAGAACCCATCCCTCTTCAAGCGTGCCTATCTCCTCTACGAAGGGTCCAATATTGCCGAGGCAGTCAGCGTTGAGCGTTCCATCAACAACCTCTCCTGGTCCGGCGGCTTTGCCGTTAGAATGCCTGAGGGGGCAACACCCGCCTGGAAACAGCTGATGGAGGAGATCAACCCGGCCTGGCTGCTTCAGGGGGAGAACACCATCAGGTTTCGATCCCCCAACGGGCAGGCCTATATCAGGAATTTGAAACTGGTGGTGGAAACGGACAGCGGTTGGAATTCAGTCGCCTTAGTTTCTGCGCTGGAACTCTATGACGGCGACACGGCGACTGCCTACCAAATTCATGCCTCTGCAGAAAACCCGTCTATTCAGCTGGATTTTGAACGAAATGTGGAGCCGGAAAAAATCAGGCTTCACCTCCCCGATTCCTGCAACCTGAAAGGAGAGATCCAATACCTTTCGGGAGGGAGTTGGCTGCCCTTGAAATCAGGTTGGCAGCTGGATCTGTCGGTCATGCAGGCAGGCTGGAACGAGGTATCCCTGCCGGCACAGGTTACCACCAGCGCCTTGCGAATCGTGTTCAATACAAGCTACCTGCGCTTGAAAAGCGGCGTCCCTACCGGCGCAATCGATGAAGTCCAGGTTGCCGCCGCTCCGGTCGGTTCGCAAGATGCGCCGCGCCTGGTGGTGAGTTACCCGCGCAGCGGCCAATTTTTCGGCAGGACTGCCTACCTCCAGGGTTTTGCCACCCCGGGAATGGCCAGGGACAATTTCGTCCAGGTCAATGTGGAGAACAAGCTCTCCCAGAACCGGGATGGTGCCTTCAGTGTGGCCCTATCCAAGGATGATACGTCGTTTACGTCCCAGACCGATGACGAGGCTTGGTCTGCCAGCGTTAAATCTGAATACGCCGGTGTAGCAGGCGCTTCCCAGACCGTAGCCCTGACAAGCAATGTCAATGCCAGCACGGCGGAGGCAAAAACAGACAAGAGGGGGGACGGCTCCTTTGCCGACAACCGGGAGAAGCACAGTGAGAAGGTCATACCCGGTCAGGCAAAGAAAATAAAGTACAAGGACGTGACCCTGGACATCCCCGAAGGTGCGGTGGACCAGGAGACGGAGATCACCATCGTCCCCCTCAACGAAGCCGATCTGGCCAGGCTCGATCCGGGAATGGTCAACGTCACCTATCCGGCGGCCGGTTACCGTTTCCTCCCCCACGGCATGAAGTTTAAGAAGCCGATCAAGATCTCCTTCGGTTACTCCAGAAGCCTCTTTGCCGCCGGGCAGACCGATACCGACGTCACCATGTTCTACTACAACGAAAAAATGCTCCGTTGGGAGGCGCTGACCCGGAGCAGTGTCGATCCGGCAAACTCGGTCATCGTCTCCGACAGCGACCATTTCACCGACATCATCAACTCCACCCTGGTGGTGCCGGAGCACCCCCAGGCCCTTTCCTTCAATCCCAATTCGATCAAGGACATCAAGGCAGCCGATCCGACCGCCAATATCAACCTCATCGAGCCCCCCAAAGCCAATAACCGGGGCACGGCTAACCTTTCCTATCCCATAGAGGTGCCGCCTGGGCGGAACAAGATACAGCCTAACATCGCTGTGCAGTACAATTCGGCAGGCGGCAACGGCTGGATGGGGATCGGCTGGGATATCCCAGTTCAAGCAATCTCCATCGATACCCGTTGGGGGGTGCCGCGGTATGATGCAACAAATGAGACCGAAACCTATACCTTGGATGGTGAACAGCTTACGCCGCTCGCCCACCGTGGGGCTCTGCAGCCGCGGACGGCGGAAAAAGTCTTTCACACCCGCGTAGAGGGGCAATTCAGAAAGATCATCCGCCACGGTACGGCTCCCAGTAACTATTGGTGGGAAGTGACAGACAAGAACGGCACCCGCTACTTTTACGGCCGGGTGCCTAACGGCGGTAACGATGCGGTTCTTGCCGATGCTGACAAAGGGAATATCTTCAAATGGGCGCTACGCCAGGTACGGGATGCCAATGGCAATACCGTAAACTACAGTTACAAGGTGGTCTCCAACACGGGTATCGTGGGAGGGACGGTGCCGGGCTACCAGATTTACCTGGAGAAGATCGACTATACCGGGCACAACGACGAACCTGGCGCCTATTCGGTCCACTTCACCCGCGACCGTGACCAGAATACCTTCAATCCGGGAAAACAGCGGCCGGATGTAACCATCGATGCCCGCTCCGGCTTCAAGATGGTTACTGCAGATCGACTGGAGCGCGTAGAGGTTCATTTCACAGATGCAAAGGGCCGAGATTCTCTAATCAGGAGCTACAACTTTGAATATGTTGAGGGTGCGTTCAGGAAGACGCTCCTGAAATCAGTCAGCCAGTACGGCTCGACGGGAACGTTTTTCAACAAGCATGAATTTTCCTACTACGATAGCGTACGGCAATTTGACGGTTCGTATAATGGCTTCAATACGTCCGCGAACTGGGACACAGTTTCGGATAACGTGGGTAAAAGTTTTCTCGGCTTGCAGTTTGACGCCAGCGCCCTGGGAGGGACCGAAGGGAGCAATATCGGCGGATCGCTGTATGTAGGGTTCGGGATAGAGCCGCCTAAGCACATTTCCGTAGGTGGGAAGCTGGGCATGAGCAGTAGCGACACGAACGGGTTGATCGCCATGGTCGACATCAATGGTGACGGACTTGCCGACAAGGTATTTAAATGCGGCAATAATGTCTGTTACCGTCTCAACACATCAGGACCCCACGCTGATCTTGCGCGAATAACCTTTGGCGAAAGTCACCAAATCGAAGGCATCTCCGATTTTTCCCGCGATCACTCCGACCAGATCTCCTTTGGCATTCAAGGTTTCGCAGCTGGCGCCAGCGCTCTTTTTGACATGAGCAGTACCACTACGACCCAGTCTGTATACTTTTCGGATGTGAACGGCGATGGTCTGGTGGACCTGGTCGATGAGGGCACGGTGTATTTCAACACAGGAAAACCCAATGGCAAAGGAAACATTGTTTTTTCCGCCAACAGCAATTTAACACCTTCCCCCATCGGGCTCAGCAGTGTCAACGCCACCGGGATGCTCCCTGATTACAAGGACCGCTATGAAAAAATGATAGATCAGGGCCCGCTTCTGGATGGGGTAAGGCGTTGGGTTGTTCCATACGACGGCACTATCAGCATTACCGGCGGGGTTCATCTTGTTGACTCCAGCCTGGAACAGAAGAACAAGAACTACAAAACCGCTGACGGAGTGCGGGTCGCCGTGCAGAAGGAAGGGAGCGAATTGTGGTCCGATACCATCAAAGGCAACGACTTTTCGGTCCATACTCCTACGGGCCTGGACAGCATTAAAGTCAAAAAAGGCGAGAGGATTTATTTCAGGGTTCAGTCAGTTTTTGATGGTTCCTATGACCAAGTTAGCTGGAATCCCACCATCAGCTACGTGGGTGCACCTTTGGCACAGACGGACGCGAACAGCCTGCCATCTTATCAGTACACAGCCGCGGACGACATGGTGTACGGCGGGCGCGAGTTCCCCATTACCCTGCCGTTCAAAGGGAAAGTGCGCATTTCCGGAGATCTGAGCAAGAAGGGCATTACTACCGATGATGTGACACTTGCCGTGTATCTTAATAACGTGCGGATACGGAATACCACCCTGGCCTGGGATCAGCCCGGCACTATGACGGTGGATGATATAGCCGTTGCGCAGGGTGACGTGCTCAAACTCAAGGTGCTTGTGGATTCGGACGTTGACCTGAAGCAGATTGAGTGGAAACCGCGAGTATTTTACGTGCAAGCGACTTACCCGGATACTACCCCTCTTGATGCAAACGGGAACCCGGCCAAAGATTCTGACGGCAACCAGGTGGGACCTGCACCAGGTTCGCCGGTGACCATTCAGGATGATAGCGGCAATTACATTGTGCAGCTCAAACCGCTTTACGATGTGGATTTCTATCCGGCAAATACCCTGTCCTCACCTCAGCAGTCCTGGATTGCGTCTCAGACAGGGAGCGTACTGGTCACGCCCTACCTAACCTCTTCTACAGCTGGCCCCGACCCTTCATTCAGCGTCAATAGCAGTGTGACCTTCACGGTAAAACGTCGTAATGCACGGCTCGGCAAGAATGTCATCACCATTGCTGCAGGAGTTCCTTATAACGCAGAGCAGCACGCAGTGCAGATCCCGGTGACTGCCGGTGACGAACTGTTTTTTGACTTCAGCACGCGGGACCAGTACCTTGCCGGACAGATCGGTGGAGTCAGCGCCACCATGCAGTATATTGTTCCGTGGGATAATATCAACGCTGCCATTGCTGTGCCCGCCGCACTGCATAGTCATAATGTCCCTGATGTATTCTCCAGGCCCTATCGCGGATGGGGGTACATAGCGTATAACGGCAACCGCAGCCGGGCCAGTGAACCGATTCACCAGGAATTGCTTGTCGTGTCATCCAACCGGAACGATTACAACCTGCCTTTGCCCACCAGTTCCAGCCCGATTACTGTTACGCCCAAGGATTTTTATATCGCACTTCCCGAAGCATTCCAGAGTCGTTGGACCAGTGCGGACCAAAACTGGTGGATAGCGCCTGAGGTCACAAGTTCTTCTCGCCTGGGTTTGCAGTATCTCTCAGTCCCTACCGCCGATAAATTCAACGGGGCTGCTGCTCCTTCCAGGATAACTGAGAGTTCGCAAACCTCTGCCGGCGCCGGCTACTATGTAGCCATCAGCGGTACGAAGGCGCCGAGTCAGACCATTCTCGATTACATGGATATGAATGGCGATAGCTTTCCGGATGTCGTCGGCCAGGGACGTGTTCAGTACACGACGATGCTTGGTCCATTGGAACCGAATAGCACGGGAAATCTCAGGTTCGGGGCGGTGCGTGACACCGAAACGGATTCTCTGAGTATTGGGCCGGGCGGTACCGTGCCGGATACCCAGGATGAGAGCCAGAAAAAGCCACCGGCAAAACCGGAATCACAGAACCCTTCCTATGGCCTGAACGGCAGTCTTGGAGGGGGATGGTCCAATACCAAATGCGATATGATGGACATAAATGGTGATGGATTGCCCGATATTGTCTGTCAAAACGATGATCTAACCATAAGAGTGCGCTTGAATATGGGTTATCGGTATTCCGACACCTTTGAAAACTGGGGAAAATATGCAGCTAACATGAATGATGGTTCGAATATCAGCGGCAGCGTTTCCTTTAGCTACAGTGATGGGGTGAAAGGATTTGCAGGGGGGCCATCGGTATCCACATCCAAGTCGAAGAATACTGCGCAGCTTATCGATATAAACGGCGACGGTCTTCTTGACCGCGTGTATAACGATGGAAGTCATGTTTATGTGGGTTTTAACACCGGCGCGGATTTCGCCCCGCCAGTGCTATGGAGCGAGAGTATTGGCCATAACATCAATTCGGGGCTTAACGCCAGCTTTGGTGCTGGCCTGTCTTACTACTTTTCAATCGGTCCCTTTTGCGTTGCAGCCTGCTTTATTATCATCAATCCTGAGATAAACGGCGGGATGAGCATGTCGCGGGAAGAAAGCACGCTACGCGACGTCAAGGGGGATGGCACCGCCGACTATCTGTATTCTTCAACTGACGGGAAGTTGCAGGTCGGCACCAACCGTACGCAGAACACCAATCTGTTGAAAACCGTGAAACGCCCCCTTGGCGGCAGCATCAACCTGGAGTACCAGCGCGAGGGGAATACCATTTACATGCCCCAGAGCCAGTGGACTCTTAAAAAGTCTACGCTCACCGACGGCAAGGGCAATAGCTACGCCACGGCTTTTTCCTATGCCGATGGCTACAAGGACCGCTTTGAGCGGGAATTTTATGGCTTCCAGACGGTCACCGAGACCCAGGCCCCGGGTACTGCCATAGAGCGTTCCATAACGGAAACCTTCCACACAACCGAATTCAATGATGAGCGGGATTTTTACCTCAAAGGATTGTTGTTGAAATCGGTAACGGCCGACTGGCGAGGCAATGTCTGGGCTAAGACCGCCAATGCCTATAATCTTTACCCTGTAACAGAAGGAACCGACACAGTTGCATTTGCACAATTCCCAGCGCTCAGCAGAACCGATACCTACTTCTATGACGGGACAACCAGCGAGACGGGAGCGAGGAAGAGCACCTTCCAAACCTTTGCCTATGACAGCTACGGTGATGTAACCACCTTTTACGACGCCGGCGAGCTTGCCACTACAGCCGACGATGTTACCGCCACCATCACCTACTGGAACGATCCGCAGCAGTACATACGGAAACCGGACACCATTACGGTAATAGATGCAGGAAGGAACATCCTGCGCAAGCGCTGGGCTTCCTACGAAAACGGCACCGGCAATCTGAAGAGCCATACATCACTGGTCCGGGGCAATCAGAATGCGACTTGGAAGATGGACAGCTATGACATCTACGGCAACCTTCTCAGTATCACCGATCCTGTAGGCTATACCCTAAAATACAACTATGATGCAGAGGTGAACACCTACGTCACCCAGATAGCCGACAACTTCTCCGCCCGTGACGGTGGTCCCTACTGGTCCCAGTCCGGCTATGATCCGAAGTGGGGCAAGCCCGCCTGGATGCGCGACGTGAGCGGCGCGTACCAGCTGGACGGATATGATGAGTTCGGCCGCCTGCAGATGGTCTATGGCCCCTACGATACCGACAGTTCCGGCAATGCCGGCACCAAGCCGACCCTCTTCTTCGAATACAAGGCACCGGTCATTGCCTTCGATGGTGAAAATCTCACTACTCCCGCCGGTGCCATCACCAGGAATAAGGCGGTTTCCCGCGTAGGAAGTAACGGCAATACCCTGGACACAATTATCTATGCCGACGGTATGAAGCGGGTCCTGCAGACCAAAAAAGAAGCCGACGTGGAAGGTCGCTACGGCATGGTCGTCTCCGGGCTCATCACCTACGACGAATTGGGGAGGACAATCGAGCAAGCATGGCCCAATTTCCAATCTACCGGTGATCTCTATGGCTACGTACCCATCGACATCGACAAGAAATCTACAAAAACCGCCTACGATCCCCTTGACCGCACCATCCGTCTGGAAACACCCGACAGGCAGGCCTCAAGCGGATATGCAATAACCACCACCAGCTACGGCTTTGGCCAGGTGAATAACTCAGGCACCCTCTACGCCACCACCAAGGTCGTCGATCCCATCGGCAACGCCGCTTGGGAAGCCAACCGCAAAGGGACCAAACTATCGTACAAAGACGTGGACGACCGGATCATGGCCGTAGTCGAATTCAACCACGGCGCACCCATCACCACCACCTACGACTACGATCCCCTCGGCCAGATCACCCTGGTAAAAGACGACCGGGGCAACCGTACCACAGTAGAATACGATCTCGTCGGCAAACGGACCGCCATAGTGAATCCCGACACCGGCCGCACCGAATACGACTACGACGCAAATGGCAACCTGACCAGTAAACTCACCGCTAATTACCAGAAGGGCAAAGAAATCCGCTACGACTACATCTTCAACCGGCTGATGCGGATCAACTACCCCGACACCACCGATGTCACCTACGAATACGGCCCCATGGGCGCCTTCGAGTACAGGGCAGGGCGGGTCACCAGGGTCACCGACGAATCAGGCACAGAAGAACGCTACTACGGTGCCCTGGGCGAAACCATCCGCGAAGTAAAGCAGGTAAACGCCAAGACCCCCGCCGCCCAAAGAAAGATCTATACCACCGACTACGTCTTCGACTCCTTCGGCCGCATGCTGCAGATGACCTATCCCGACGGGGAGAACCTCTACTATAGCTACGATAACGGCGGCCTCTTGAACGCCGCCTGGGGAGAAAAACGGGGCAACCGCTACAACTACATCAATGCCCTCACCTACGACAAATTCGGCCAGAGGAAATTCATCGCCTACGGCAACGGCGTCAAATCAAGCTACAGCTATGACGACAAGACCAGACGTCTGGACAGCCTCGTCACCACCACCCCAGACACCCGCACCGTCCAGAACATGAGCTACGAATATGACTTGGTCGGCAATGTCCTGAAAGTACACAACAACATCAACGTTCCCACAAACACCGCCCTCCCCGCCGGTCCGGTTATCCAGCAATTCACCTACGACGACCTCTACCAGCTCACGGTCGCCAATGGCGAGTACCAGTTCGGACCTGGCAAAGGCAACCGCTACACCAACGAATTCAGCTACGACACCATCGGCAATTTCACGAGAAAGAGCCAGCTGCACAAGATCATCCAGCCATCGGCCAGCGAGCATCTACCCAAAGAGACCAACTATCTCTTAAACTACAAATACACAAGCTCCCATCCCCATGCCGTCACCGATGCTGGCGATAAGCTCTACGCCTACGACAACAACGGCAATATGACCGGCTGGGACGACAAGACCAGCGGCAAAAGAAGAACCATCCTCTGGAACGAAGAAAACCGCGTCAAAGAGATCCAGGACAACGGCAAGAGCACCTACTTCCTCTATGACGATCAGGGAGAGCGGGTCCTGAAACGCGGCCAGCATGGCGAAACCTTCTATATCAACCGCTTCTACTCAATCAGAAACGGCGAGCTGGGCACCAAGAGCATCTATGCCGGCAACACCCGAGTAGTCAGCAAGCTGGTCAAGACCCCCAACACCGTAACCGACAACACCACGACAACGACAAACTCAACCACCCCCGGCATCAACGGCCTGGACAATGGCCAGGGGAAAAAGCTCGGCATCATCAGAAGGCTTAACGGCACCAATACCACCACCGCCATCCTCCCCCCTGAAGAAAAGGACCAGTTCTTCTACCACGGCGATCATTTAGGCAGCAGCAACATGATCACCGACGCAAAAGGGGCCATCTATCAGCATCTGGAATACTTCCCCTATGGCGAGACCTGGATCGAAGAAGGCGGCAGCTACGGCGGCAACACCCCCGGCTACAAGTTCACCGGCAAGGAGCTTGATCCGGAGACCGGGTTGTACTACTTTGGGGCCAGGTATTATGAGCCGGTGATTTCAAGGTGGATTAGTGCGGATCCGATACTTGGGAAGTATTTAGATGGTAAGCCTAATGGTGGTATATACCGGTCATTGAACGTTGCGATGTATACTTATGGTTACCAAAGTCCGCTCGTTTTAGTAGACCCGGATGGAAATGCTCCAACCGCCAAAGAGGCGGCAGTTATGTCAAGCCATGTTTATGGAGGTAGTGGTACGCCTCTTATTGGTGGCTGGCAGGTTGCGCCAGCGAGTATTTCTCGCCAAGCCGGCATTCGGTTACGGGATGATTCAACAGGCTTTAACTCGCAGCTTTATGTGAGAGGTAAAAACGAATATTTTTATGCGACACAAGGTACCGAGCCTAAAAGCGTCCGCGACTGGGAGAATAATGTTGGGCAAGTCTTCGGTAAATCGGCCCAATATCGTCAATCAGCAACTAACGCGAGGACTCTCAACCGATATCTCGGTGCAGGTGCTGATCTCTCCTTTGGTGGGCATTCCTTGGGCGGTGGACTGGCGGCTGCTAACTCAATGGCAACCGGGCGTGATGCACAAACTTTCAATGCGGCGGCTGTAAGTAAAGCAACAAAGAATGCGCTAGGATTGGGACAAGCTGGTCAAATTGATGCTTATGTGGTGAGAGGCGAAATTCTTGACAAAGCACAGGGGCTAATTGGTATGACAGCCGATGGCACAAGGCACACTCTTGAGCCATCAATTCCGTATGCGCCAAATATTCCCTTCACAGGGGTAGACGATTTAATAAGAGGAGCGCAGTCCGGTTACAACCATACGATGGGAGTTGTGTTGGATGCTTTGCCTTAAATCTAAGGATACTACAGTACCGTGAGTTGCACTTTTCGTAAGAGGGTGAAAGCCCCATTCATGTTAGTAGGAGTTATTTTAAAATGCATTTGATAAGTGCAGGCTATAGATTCCTAATGCTGTTGGTATTGTTACTGACCCTAGTTTCCTGTAAAGGCAGCTTTTTGGGGGATGACATCCGACTATTTAGAAAAGTGCAAGCTTTGGCGAACGCGGTTGCCACTGAAGATCTGGGTAAAATCAAAGAGATAATTAGCGATCAACCTACGCTCCTTAATTATCAAGAACCTCGCTTTGGACAGACATTGCTAATCTGGTCGATCTTGAACGACCGCTATAAGTCGGCTGAAAAATTGCTACAGCTGGGTGCCGATCCAAACCTGCAAAATCATGATGGTTTGTCTGCATTGATGTATGCTGCTGAATGGAGTAGCAAAGAGTGGAAAGGCAATCCAAAGTACCTGAAGCTGGTGCTGAGGTATGGTGGTGACCCAAATGCCATTGCAAAGCCGATATCGCCGCCCGCCCGGTTGCAAACCCCACTGATCTCAGCAGTCAATTCACTGAGTTTAGATAATGTCAAAATTATCATAAATGCGGGGGCTGATCCCAATTACATTGATGGTTGTAAGAGTGCATTGGTGGCAGCTTTTGATTTAGGACAAATTGACATTGTGCATTATCTCATAATTGAAAAGAAAATAGATGTTCATACCGCTGATTGTAAAACTTTGAACGGTGACACGATTACTGTTCTAAGCCAACTACGTAATATGGTATATCCGCTTGGTTCACGAGAACACAAGGTAAAGATGGAAGTGGTTCAATATCTGAAATCGCAGGGACTTGACTATAATCAGGAACCTGTGCCGAAGCATTTTTACAAGATATATGATGAAAATTTCCTGGAAAAATACTGAACAAGATGAAAGAGATGTTAAACCATCTGGGGAGCAATAAAGGGGTCAGCCCTCGACGTAAGACAACCAAACCTGAGATAGGGAGAAAGTAGGGTAGATTCTATTCGTAAGTGCACCACGTGATAAAAAAGCAGGACATGATGGTTTTCTGGTAGTGTGTGAAGCGCGACCAACACTCACTCCAGAAAGGAACCCACCATGTCCTACAGCCATTTTACT
>NZ_JAKZFT010000022.1 GCF_022808985.1 Geotalea sp. SG265
TGTATTCTGTTCTTCCACGGCAGTGTACTCCTTTCGGGTCGAATTTTCGTTTGGCGACGCAATTCTAACCGGAATCAGGCACTGCCGTGTTGCTTTTTATAAAAGCGAAAAATATTTTACGTTATCTCGTTTGGCGACGCAATTCTAACCGGAATCAGGCACTGCCGTGTTGCTTTTTATAAAAGCGAAAAATATTTTACGTTATCAAATTTTGCCCTCACACTCATATTGCCTCCTTGTTGTACATGCAAATAAAAGTGATTCGCGCAACTGCATAGGAGCCTGGCTTACTTTTCGCCAGGTGCATCTCCGCGGTCAGGCAATGCTTTTGCCTTTGTATTCCAACGGTAAATATCGTATGGCAAAAGGGCAGTATCAGTGGCCAAAGATATGGGGGCATCTAGTAACATCAGCGCGGGGAAGATGGTGCGTAACGCAATAGTTGTTCCCAAAGGCTGCTTACCTTCCATATGAATGAAATCGGTGCAGCACAACAGATAAAATCCAAATCCATCAGCTGCCGTCGCAGGATAGATAGTGACTGGTGGCATATTTTCCTTTGATACTCGAGCTGCTATCGTGCCGCAGGATGATGTCAGTAAGAGAATTATTAAAAAGAGTGCTTTCCGCATGATGTATTTTTTGTTAATCAGATTCTCAACGTCACAAGTCTGACCGGCTATCAGGCCGGTCTTGGCGCTTGTTGAACCCATTCTCATTTCAAATCAGTTACTAATCTCGGTTCAATTATGGCTTCCACCAACAACTTTTTCGTCATTTCTCTTAGCCAGTCATGAACCCACAGATGATCTGTCGTTGTAGAACCAAGCCTTATGTTGTTGATATCATTTAATGAACTTTGGGTGTCGCTGCCATGAGCAATTGCGCTTCTGTAACCGTAGAATTTGTTCAATACTTTATCCATTTTTGTTTCACCAAAAACGCCAAAACTAATCTCTCTGCCAATCAGCTTTAACCGATTGTTTAATAGATTTATGTTTCTTATCAGCTGTTTTTGTATTGAATCCATCCTATCTGAGTTTTGAGGAGCGTGCGATAGAAGCCCCTCAATAACAGCAAAGTAACCAAGTACTTTAAGTTGCGATGAGTCTGGCAAATTGTCCAATGATGCAAATAGGCCTAGGATCTTAGTGATTTCTGAGGGGAAATTGTTATACATGTTATTAATCACATAAGAAATATTTTGTCTGATTTCTGGTAGATCATTAATTGATGGCAATTTGTGATCAACGAACATAGCTCCCAATGGGTTCCTAACGTGTAGCATTGGGAATTCAACAAATGTGGTCGTGTAACAATTGTTCTTAAAATAAATAACTCCCATCCTCAAATCTGCACAAGATACTGAAAAGGCAAGATTAACATGCCAGAAAGAAATGTTGATGTCTGTACACTCTATAACCGCATGCCGCCACTCTTTTGGATTTTGCAATACACTTCCTGATCTCGCTCCATTGTCAGCATAACGTAATGGCATCCGCTGATTCAGAAAGACGGATGTCCCACGCCTCTCAGACCACATCCGAAAGAAAGATTCAAGTTGCCGATCTTCTATCTCATCCAGGGTTGCCTTTCTTAGTTTCAGGCCGTGGCCTAGGTCATGATCTTCTTGCAGTAGATCATCATTGACATCCAAGAACACAAAACCTTTCCAAGGGGCTTTCATGGCTTCTTACCTTTCAATGGTTCAACGTGGGAGAGTGCAGCCGCGAAGCGAAGCGGAGAAATCTGCCGCGCTTAGTTGGGCCTCTACCTAATCGTTAGAATCCAAAGTGGATGCTCAGCGCACACTTCCCAATCGTCAGAAATATCGATTGCCCTGAGGTACGCAAGGCGATGATGGCCTTCAATAAGCTCCCACTCGGCAATCGGTGATCCGTCTGGCATTCTGATATCTATGGTATTATTAAAAATGATAGGCGGCACTGGCCATGTCCCTTCCGAGATCATGTAGCTGCCAAGCCGACTACTTTGGAAGCCTTGACTCGTTAGAAATGCTTTTTTCCAGTTCTCAACTGCTATCTCATTCCAGGCCGTTACTTTGCTCAAAATGTCTTCTGTTTTCCATCTCTCAGATGTGAAACGAAGAGATCCCAGGTCCAGCCATGAATATCTTTGTTTGATGCAAGAAAAGTGATCATATAGCCATTGACTCACAACCTCATGGGGAATGTTCGGCAAATATGCCTTTATTCGCCGATAATATTGCTCTGGTGTCTCCTCGTTGGTTCTCGGCTTAATATTGTACGTGAAGGTTTTCATGCGAATTCCATTGGGTAATATCTCTGTTATGAAGTCCCTTCATAACAAGCCTTATCTTTCCATATCAAAACAGGCGTCGTGCTCCGAACTGTAGCTTGTTGCTTCTATATGTTTCCCTTCGTAATCCCCGTAGCGTGCCAAGTAGTCTTCCCGATTTTAACTACATGGGATAGAGCACGCTATACCCAAGACAATAATTTCACGCCGTTTTGCCTCTTCGCTAGACATTTCGTCCTCCTATTTTCGCCCCTGTTAATCTCCTGGACAACGGGCCGGGAGATCACCGGGCGGTTTTATTGGCCCGGTGCATCTTCCTGGTTATGCTCCTTGCCTGTCTTGGCTTTCAGAAAATCGACTATTTGGCTATCGTGTTCAATCATTCGGCCTTGCAACTCGGCAAATTTCCCTTGCAGTTCTGTTGTGTTCAAAAGTGCCTTTGCGAGTTTGAGGATCAGAGAGAGGAGAAACATGGACACCGACCATACAATTAGAAAAATATCTCTTCGATTAATTGGTTCAGTTGATTGGAGTTCAGAAACAAGAACGAATGCAGCACAACCGTTGCTAACCCAGAGTAAAAGGCGCACAAAGATTTTTTTGATTGCCTCTTGGACTTCTGGAATACTCTTGGTGTGTTGGGCTCTAATAGCAATCCAGGTCATTAACGCAGCCCATGCCATTGAAATCAGTAATGCAACAGTCATTGTCGCCCATGCAGTTTCGTTACTCGTCAATGCCATTTTTGTTTTCCTTTATTTACGTCCATAATTAGTTGTTTGTATGTTTTCGCATATAGTATTCATTAATTTATTGCCTATATATAGGCAAGGTCGCAGGTTCCTATACCAGTAACAATAGTAACCCGAAATTACCACGCACACTCCCCACACCGCTCCACCCCGATATCCAACCGGCACCCGCAACCGGCGCAGGCATTGTCCCATTCTGGATGACCTGCTGCACGGGCGCGCTGTTTGCCTTCCAGGCGTTTTACTTCCGCTTCCATTTCCTCGTTATACTGGTTCTCGAACATTGCTTAGCCTTCCTGGCAGCATGAGCATGTTTTGCTGCCTTGCCGTTTCTGCCACCACATGGAGGCGCCGCAAAGGACTACGGTCAGGAGGGCGATGAGCCATTTGGGGATTGCCAGTGTACCGGCACCGAAGATGCCGGCGTAGACCGCCAGCATTGGAGAGCCGCAGCAGCCGGTGAGAAAACAACCTGCCGCGGCCAGACCGGCGGTCAATACGGTGCCACCAGCCGCCCCTGCTGCCGATGATGCGGAACGACAGGCCCAGAAGCGCTGGAATGACCAGACAGAAAAAGCGGCGCCGAAGGCATAGGCAAAGCCGAGAAAGATATCGCCGTTAGCGAGGTAACCCGAAAGGCTGGGGGCCGGGCCGCAACCCGGTTCTTTTATTTTGAGCAGATAGACGATATGGATGGCGAAAACAATGACAAAGGTGGCGGGTGGCAGGCAGCGTTTCATCGTTCTGAAAACCTCCTAGATTCCTGTTATTGATCTTCGCAGCGCCGAAAGCGCGGCACCTCTTTGCCGTCAACGGTGACGCTATCAGCAAACCGGGAGATGGGGCGAATCCAGAGGGAATAATCACCGTAGAGACAGCGGTAGACCACGAAGGGTTCCTCGGTTTCGCTGTCCCTGGCGATGCCGATCACTTCGTAATCGTTGCCCTTGTAGTGCCGGTAACGCCCCGGTGTTATATGCCTTGCTTCATCGGTTGTCATTTGTCCTACCTGGTAAAGAAGATGACCGCTTTCTTCAGCAGTTCGAAAAGGTCGTCCTCAAGCGTGTAGGTCCCGTAATTGGTGTAGTCGGGATAGGAGCCCGTTGTGGCGGCGCTATTTATCTCCTCCTTGCGCCGCTGCCGTTCCTCCTCCGCTTCCTTCTTTTTTTGCTCTTCCTGGCGTTCCTGGTCCAGGAGCTTTCCCCCCGCCTTCATCCATTCCGCCAGCTGGCGTAGTTCACCCCCATCGAGCCAAATGCCGTGTTCGCGGCAGCGGTCGATCACGACCCCGCTCTTGGCCCCGAAATTAACCCGGTTCATCATTGTGGCGCAGACCGGACACTTGACATAGGTGATGCCGTATTCATCGGCACGCCTGGCGGCGCTCAGGGCATCGAGCCTGGCCCGGTCGATGGTGAAGACATTGGTGACCGTAGCCTGGAGCAGCGCTTCCAGTTCCCCCGGATCGAAAAAGAGCCCGAGGCACTGCTCACAGCGCTCCACGAGGAATGTCCCACCCACTTTCAGGTCGATGGTCCTGAGCGGCTTGTTGCAGCGGGGGCAGATGCGCTCCGATTCCGGTTCGTTGGTGGTGTAGTAGTTGATCCCCTTGAGATCCACATCGTTACGGCTGCCGCAGTAGTCGCAGGTGATGGAGCCTGGCGGCAGCGGAGCGGAACAGTTGGAACAGTTGGCCATCTGGCGGTCTCTCCTTCTATTCGAACAGTGGCGGCGGCGTTGCCTTGATGGTCTCGGTAAATTCGGGGAAAAGTTCTGCCGCCTGCCATTTCTCCAGCCCTTCCTTCCACATGAGGGTTTCCCGGGTGATGGAGCCCTTCTTGATGTAGGCAAGGATGGCATCCCGGTCGAAGGGACCCGCCTGCTTGCCGTTTTTCCCCACGTAGTATTTGCAGGGTTCTTCCCCGGGCAGAGGGGGCGGGGTGTTCGGTCCAGCTGCCTGTTTGGGCGCGAGGGCCTGCCCCATCTGGTTGGCCATGGCAAAACCCATCCCCATGCCGATGCCTGCCGAGGCGTCGCCGCCGGGGTTCTGGGCGGCAGCTTCCATGGCATTGGCGGTCTGGAAGCGGGTATAGTCATCCAGGTTGCCGATGATGCCCATGCTGCTCTTCTTGTCCAGGGCCTGCTCCACCTCGACGGGCAGGGCGATATTCTCAACCAGGAGCTTTGTCGCCTCCAGGCCGAATTCGAGGAACTCGGGGGAGATCTTTTTCGTGAGGGCCAGGGAGAGTTCGTCGTAGCGCCCTGCCAGATCCAACACCGGTATGCGCTCTTCGCCGAGCATGTCGGTAAAGCGGGTAACGATGAGGTTTCTGAGCTGATCGGTGACGCCGTCGAGGGTGAAGTGGGCGCCGGTGCCGACTATTTCCTTGATGAAGCGGGCGGGGTCGCTGACCCGGACCACGTAGGTGCCGTAGGCACGCAGCCGCACGGGGCCGAATTCCGGGTCGCGGAGCATGACCGGATTCTTGGTTCCCCATTTGAGGTTGGTGAAGTTCCTGGTGTTGACAAAATAGACCTCGGCCTTGAAAGGGCTGCTGAAACCATATTTCCAACCCATGAGGGTGGAAAGAACCGGCAGATTTTTGGTTTCCAACCGGTATTGTCCCAGACCGAAGACATCGGCAATCTGCCCCCGGTCCACAAAAACGGCCGCCTGGGCCTGCCGGACCACCAGTTGCGCCCCCTGCTTAATCTCATTCTCGTAACGGGGGAATCGCCAGACCATGGTGTCGTTTGAGTCGTCGGTCCATTCGATGATGTCGATAAATTCCGCTCTTGCCTTCTCCCACAGAGTCATTGGTCCCTCCTGCCTTGGTTATGACTTCTTTTGTTCCACGAAAATTCTTGAGCCAGAGGCTGATGAATATTCTCCACATACTGCACGATATTCCTCGTCGCCAAAGGGCAGGAAGAACGCAGGGCAGATAAATACATCATCAATACAGCATGTTATGACTCTTTCCGCCTTCGGCACGGGTGATGCTAAGAGAAAAGACAACGCCGCAATGACGGCAAAAAAACCGGAGGTGAAACACCATGAAAAAAAATATCCGTACCCTGCTTGCAGTCGCCGCCACACTCCTTGCTCTTGGAGCGGCCACCTACGCCATAGCAGCCGAAGGCTGTTGTGTTCAGCCGGAAGTTAATAATTGCTGCGCCGCCGGCAGCAGCTGCTGCAACTAGCTCTCCGGGCTGGACACTACCTGTCGATGGTTCAGGGGGAGGCTGCCTCGCCCCTGAACCGGCGGTTCAGGTCAGGCTACAACATAAGTTTAATGAATTCAATGAAAATGGAAAAATTTTTCCTTCCGCTATTATCCCCCCAGCACAGCTCCCCATGCACCTTATTCCCTACCCGATCATGATCCCTATGCATAATAAATGGATACCCGCTGCCCGTGACAGGAGTATAATTAAAGCAGTGGGAGCTCAATAGCCCGAGGTGCGATAATGGGCAAAGGAGGTGTGCCATGACAGGACGGGAAGCTGTGAAAACAATGAAGGAGCGGCGGACCGAAAATGACCGGTTCGTCAGGTATTGGCGTAAGGAGGAGGATTTCCTCGACTACGACCTGATCGAGCGTTTCGAGACGGAGGGAGTCAACGCCGACAACATCGGCGGCATCGATCTGCTGACCATGGATGACATGTGGTCGATGGTGAAGAAGGCCGTAGGCAGCCGGGTCAATCTGGTGCACGAGGCCGGCGGCGACCGGATCAGGTGGGCCCACAAGGGGAAAGAGGATGTCTGCAGCTATACGCCTGAAAATCTGCTGACCATCTTCGATGCCGAAACCCGCGGCAACCCCGTCGATTCATGAACTACCGACTGGGAATCAACCTGGGGCCAGAGTCTTTCGCTAACGGACTCTGGTCTTTTTTTGCCTGGTGGATTTAGGGCTGGAGGGTGTAACGGCCTATCCTCGGTGAAAACTGCCCATCCTTCATGCAGCTCACCAGGTCGTTCATGTCTTTAATCGGGCAATCGAACCACACCGGATGGAAATCGGCGAAGTCGAGCCGGTGGATATCGGAACCGCTGGTGGCACGATAGCCCCACCTTTTCCAGTCGGCGACGGCACGGCGGTTTTCTTCTTCGCTGTGGTGGGGGTTGACGATTTCAATGGCGTTGAAATCGGTGTTCATGAGCTCAACCGCGGTCGGCAGATGGCCGTACCGATAGGGGTGTGCCCAGACCAGCGCTGCCTCGGGATAGCTCCTTCTCAGGTCGGAAGAGGTCATGCCGGGGGAGATGGACCTGTCGGCGCCATAGACGAGGACATCGCCGAAATCGGCGGTAAGCACCTCCTGCCCCGAAAGGAGCAGAAAATCATCGGGCAAGCGGCTCTCCCTCCGTAATTCCGCAAGCTCTTCTGCCGGCCAAAGATAGTGATGGTCGGTAATCACCAGCCCATCGGCACCACGGTTGCGGATGGCAGCCGCCAGCGCCCCGGCTGCTACCCTGCTGCAGGGGGAGTGCTCCCTGGTATGACAATGAAGTTCCATGAGCATGGTCACCTCTAGGGTTTCTCATCGCTTTGAAGGAGCCCCTAAAGAACCGACGTCCAATCGGGCTACGGCTGAAAAGGGACCCCCGCCTCTGCCAGCTGCCGCAGGGCAGCTTCGCTCCAGCCCCTGTTGGCTGCCGGACTGGATGGACTCGGATGGAGAATCCTGGCAATGGTCACCGGCAGGCCCTGCAAGGCTGATTCCGCCTGCGCTGCGGCAAAGTTACCGACGCCGATCACATACTCCGGCTGCAGGTATTCGATCATCCGGCGCAGGGCCTGATCACAGGCACCGGACACAGCGCGCCGTTCCCCAGGTGGCAGTTTGTCCGGGGTCAGATTAGCTCCACACCCGTCGAGAAAGAGCAGCGGGCAGTAGTTCAGAACAAAGTAATGCCGGAAAAACCGCTCCGGGGTATGGAACCGATCACGGATCAGCCCCCAAAGGCGCTTGCCGCTCACTTCGCTGCGGCGACACTCCAGTCCCAGGACCGGCTTTTTCGGGTGTTCGCCATGGGGCCGATCCACTGGATCGACGATCTGCAACCAGTCCCGCACGACCGTCACTTCTCCAAAGGGAACGCCAGTCTGGGTCATACCCCACGGTCCCGGATTCATCCCCAACAGCACCACTTTCTTGCCGCTTGCACCATAGCGGCTCAGGTATTCCCGGTGCGGCCGCCAGGCATAGCGTAGCGGATTGTAGACATGGGCAATCGGACTGGAAAATTCCAGGCGGTCAAGCTGTTCTGCCAAAGCTTCACTGATGGTTATCAAGTTCATCGATAGATTGCAACCTCTCCAGGGGACGGCAGTCACCCTGTATTAATAGTACCACACTTACCGTTACTGGGGAGTGTATCGGCACTGCGCGAACCGGCAACGGCAAAGATGCTTGAGGCCTGCTGCCGGTGCATGATATGGTAGAACAAAAACCGGGAAACCGGTTTGGGAGGAACACATGAAGGCAGCAGTTTTAACTTTGAGTGACAAGGGCGCCCGCGGGGAACGTCAGGACGGCAGTGGCCCTGCATTGCAAAACTGGCTGGCGGCACGCGGAATCGTGGTAATTAAAAGCGCCATCGTTGCGGATGAGCATGACCAGATCGTGGCCACATTGAAGGAATGGGCGGATGACGGTGAAGCGGACCTTATTCTGACCACAGGCGGAACGGGGGTCTCGCCGCGGGATGTGACCCCTGAAGCGACCATGGCTGTTTTGGACAGGGTTATACCAGGCTTTGGCGAAGTCATGCGGGCCAGAAGCCTGGAAAAAACCCATCACGCCATGATCTCAAGGGCTGTAGCCGGTATCCGTGGCCGAAGTCTGATTATCAACCTGCCGGGGAGCCCGAAGGGGGCGGTGGAGAATATAGAGGCGGTCTGGCCGGCAGTGCCCCATGCGGTGGAAAAGATTCAGGGAAGCACCAGGGACTGTGCCGATGTGACATCCTCAGATCAGCGATGACGGTCGTGGAGTGGGCCCGGAAACAGTGCTGGACAGATGGATGTCGAAACCCAGCTCCTGCAGCTTTTCGGCCAGTTCCTTGGCGTCCAGGGGCTTGTTCAGGTAGCCTTTGACCCTGAGGGTCCTGCAACGATTCACATCCCTTTCATCCTTTGATGAAGTGACGATAATAACCGGAATGTCCTTAGTCCGCTCATCAGCCCTGATCGCCAGCAGGCATTGCAGGCCGTCTATTTTGGGCAGCTTCAAATCAAGCAGAATGAAACTTGGCTTGACTTTGACCGAAAGGAAATCGGCCTCCACAGCAGAAAACAAATAATCAAGGGCTTCGGCTCCATCGCGTGTCACCACCACGTTCCGAATATTGCACTTCTTCAGCGCCCTCAAGGTTAGCAATTCATCATCAGGATTATCTTCTACCACCAACACATGATGCTCGTACATTAAAACCTCCGTTACCAGTTTGAGCCGCAATTTACGGAAAAGTCCTACGTCGATATCGCCAGGATATCTTTGAGCAATCTATAACCATCTGATATAATTACTTGAAGAACCTATTTATAGCACCAACTTCGTCTTTGTCAATGAAATTGATTTTATTATATATTTTTTTCGGATTCGATCTTGAAGATGGACATTTCCTTGCTTAGGACATCTATCTGCTGGGAAAGACCTGCAGCAACGCCATCCATGACTCTGGTGGCATCCACGGTGGTTTTAGTCGATGCAGCTATATCCTCGATGGCTTCGACGATCCGTTGACTGCTTTCCGCCTGGGCACCGCAGGACTTCTTGATATTCTCGATCATGCTGGAGATATTCTCCGTGGAGCGGACGATCAGGCTGCTTGAGCTGCTCTGCTCCTGGGAAGAGGATTTTACCTGCCCGGTCAGGGATTTCATCCGTTCGGCGGCAGACATGATCAGTTCGCTCCCTCTCCCCTGTTCCCTGGTGGCCTTGGCAATCTGCTTGACCATGTCGGCAACCCGATCCATGGCCTTGCTTATTTCCTGGCTCCCCTGGGACTGCTCCACCGTAGTCCGTGCAATCTCATTCACCTGTTCGGTGGCCATCTGGGCACCGTTAACGATCTTCTTCAGCATTTCCCCCGAGCGGTGGGACAGCTTCTCCCCTTCGACAATGCGCTGCTCTGCCAGGTTGAATGCCTTGACGGCCCGCTGCGTTTCTTCCTGCACCCCTTTGATGATGTCGGTAATCTCCCTGGTGGAATTGCCGGTACGCTGGGCGAGATCCTTTATTTCTCCGGCAACGACGGCGAATCCCTTGCCATGTTCCCCCGCCTGGGCCGCAATTATCGACGCATTGAGCGCCAGGAGGTTGGTCTGCTCGGCAATTTCGTCGATGACCAGGGTTATTTTACCGATGTTGCCGGCCCGCAAAGACAGATTCTCTATGGACTCGAAGGAGGTCCGGGAGGCGCGGCGGATCTCCTCGATGCCTGAAATGGTCGCTTCCACCGCTGCACGCCCCGATTCGGCATCATTACGCACCTCCTCGGAAATCGCCGCAGTGTTCAGAGCATTACGTTCCACCTGCTTGATGGAGGTTCCCATGTCCGCAACGAGGCCGGCCGCGGCCGTGGAATCGGACATGAGGCTGTTGACGCTGCGGCCGATCTCTTTCTCAGCCGATGCCATTTCAATAATGGAACTGCTCACCTCTTCCACTGCCTGAAAAAGGGCCTCCACATGCTTTGCCACCTCTTCGATGCTTGCCGACATCTCCAAAATGGAAGAGGCATTTTCCGCTGAAGACCGGGAAAGGCTTTCCACACCCAGGGCGACCTCATTTATGGATTGATTGATCTCCTGAACAGCAACTGTCGTTCCCTTGACTCCCTGGGACTGGACTTCGGCTACGGTCACCCCGCGCCGGGAGACCTCCTTGATGTCCACCGCCATCCTGCCCAGTTCCTGGATGGTGATCTTCACGCGTTCGGTCATCCCCGAAAGATTCTGCAGCATTACGTTCAAGCTGCTGCCGAGAGTCCCCAGTTCGTCCCCCGAATCGACCGAAACCCTGGCAGTCAGGTCCCCCCCTGCCCCGCGGTTCATGGCATCGGCAATGACACGCACCCTCTTGACCATCTTCCGGGCCGCCAGCATCAGCAGTACGGTCAGCGCGACCAGGGCGTTTACGGAAAAGGCAGCACCGGCGAGGACGAGATAGGTCGAATCCGCGTGTCCCATAGTCACAGTCAGGTAAATGCCGGCCAAGGAGACGATAAAACCGCAAATCAGCGCAAAACGAATGAAACTGGAGCCGAATCTGAGATTTTTAGCCATTCTGATTTCCCTTGAAGCAGTGATGGTTAACTCATCGGATATTAGATGAAGCATGGGGGCGCCGCAAGGAAAAAACGGGCGAAAAGAACGTCGTTTTATTATATTCCATTAAATGTTTCGACAGCTTGAGTTACCCCTTGCGCAGCACCCGCTTATCGCCAACGCGGATGGTCAATTTCTCCTGGTCGAAAAACTCCAGCAGGGGGATCATGAATTTCCGTGAAAGGCCGGTAAGTTCCCTGAACTCCTGGGGGATGATCTCCCCCTTATCCTTCAGATATGTGGTCAGCTTCTCGCGGATAGTCGCAATCGGCTCGGGGGCATAAAAGACGTCACTTTTGACCTTCACCGCCATCCCATCCCGCACCAGCAGGTTCAGATGATCGAGCACCTGTTTTTCCTGGCAGCGGCAGGCATCGCATAACTCCTTGAGCGTCGGCGGCTCCATCCCCCCCTTCTCCAGGGCCTCGGCAATCTTCACCCGCAGCCCCGCCTGATCGGTGTTCGCCACCCCTTTACGCCCAGGCAGCCGGACAATATCCCGCTCCGAGACTGCCTTCCCTTCCTTTTCCAGTGCGGCCAGCACCGGCCCGAAAAACCGGAGATCGCTGCGCCGG
Source organism: Geotalea sp. SG265 (assembly GCF_022808985.1). GTDB lineage: Bacteria > Desulfobacterota > Desulfuromonadia > Geobacterales > Geobacteraceae > Geotalea. Next base: position 11,953 of record NZ_JAKZFT010000022.1, read on the forward strand.
GGAATGCGGGACTTTAGTTCCTCCTTACCAATGCCGTCTTTCATGGGGTTGTCACGGAGATAATGCTGCAGTTCTTCCATCAACCGCGCCTTCAGCTCCTCGAAGGCCATTCTGCCTAGAAAAATCCTCGGTTCGCGTACCACCTGCAGCACCTCTCCGGCGGTCAGCAGGGGTGCCAGGGCCGCATCGATCCGTTTCGCCGACATGCCGGTGCGATTGACCAGATCGTTGAGGGAAAGTCCCGACAAAAGGCCTGAGGCCACCATCTTTCCCACCTTGTCCACCTCGCTGCCCGTTTCGATGGCCTGCAGGAGTCCGATCGCCTCTTCCGACCGGCGACGGCGGCGCGGTGGATCGGGATCGAGGATGATTCCGCCGCCAAGGGTCGCCTGGGGCGAATAGGTTCGCAGCACGAAGGGGTCTCCGGGCAGAAGCAGGACTGGGCCGGCAAGCCGCAGCTGTGCGCAGGCGCTTTCCCCCGGCTTCAGGGTGTCCCGGTCCAGGAGAATGACCTGGGCCGGCACCTCGTAAGTGGCCGAATGAAGGCGCAGGGTTGCGCGGTGTTTCAGGTCCCGCGGTGCCGAAGCAAGGTAGTCCAGGCGGACATCCACAACCCGGGCCGGGCGGTACAATCCCTTCGGCACGACAACATCGCCGCGTACGACCTGGTCGTGATCCACCCCCTGCAGGTTCACCGCCAGGCGCTGCCCGGCAAGCCCCAAGTCGGTCTTCGCGCCATGGGCCTGGATGCCGCGAACGCGGCATTCGCGCCCTGCCGGCAACAGCTCCACCTCATCCCCCACCCGGATCTCCCCCGAAAGGAGGGTTCCGGTTACCACCGTGCCGAAACCGGTCACGGTGAAAACCCGATCCACCGGCAGGCGGAAGGGGCCGTCATGCCGCTTCTCCTCCACCTCCAGGGCCAGGCGCGCCAATTCCTCCTTCAGCGTCTCCAGGCCCGTTCCGGTCCGTGACGATACCGGAACAATGGGAGCCTCTTCGAGAAAACTGCCGGTAAGATAATCCCGCACCTCCTCCGTTACCAGCCCAAGCCACTCATCATCGACCATATCGGCCTTGGTCAGGGCCACCAGCCCCCTCTTCACTCCCAGAAGCTGGCAGATCTCCAGATGTTCCCTGGTCTGTGGCATGATCCCCTCGTCGGCGGCGATAACCAGCATTACCAAGTCCATGCCCCCAACCCCGGCCACCATGGCCCGGACGAATTTTTCATGCCCGGGCACATCGACTATGCCGAACTGGATCCCTTCCGGCAATTCCAGATGGGCAAAGCCCAGCTCGATGGTAATGCCCCGCGCCTTCTCTTCCTTGAGCCGGTCGGTGTCAATGCCGGTCAGAGCCTTGACCAGCGAGGTCTTGCCGTGGTCGATGTGACCTGCCGTGCCGAGAATGAGGTGTTTCATGAGTCAGATCCTTTGGTGAAAATCCTTCTGAGCACTCAATACCAAATCAATATATTGCATCACGGATGACGATCGTCAATCCCTGAACTGCAGCTGATAGAGCCGGTAGTAGAGCCCCCGGGCCGTCATCAGTTCCTGGTGGCTTCCCTCCTCCATCTTTTCACCTCGGTGGATGACGGCGATGCGGTCAGCATCCTTGATGGTGGACAGGCGGTGGGCAACTACCAGCGAGGTCCGGCCGGAAAGGAGCCCCTTCAGCCCCGACTCGATGAGTCGCTCGGCCTCGCTGTCGACGCTGGCGGTCGCCTCGTCGAGGATGAGAATCTCTGGGTCGAAGGCCACTGCCCGGGCAAATGAGATGAGCTGGCGCTCCCCCGCGGAAAAATTCACCCCCCGCTCCCGCACCTCTTCATCATATCCATTCGCCAGACGTTGAATGAAGCGGTTGGCACCGACCACTGCCGCTGCCCGTTCCATGCGTGCTGCGGCGGCTGAGTCCCCAAGGGTGATGTTGTAGGCGATGGTGCCGGTAAAGAGATAAGGGTCCTGGAGGACGATACCGATCCGGCTCCGCAGGAGATCGAGCGGCATGGTGCGGATATCGACCCCATCGATCAGGATGCAGCCGCGATTGACTTCGTAGAGCCTCGGCAAAAGGCGTGTCACTGTCGTCTTGCCGCCACCGGTCTCACCGACTAGGGCAAGCTTCTCCCCCCGTCTGAGCTGCAGGTTGAAATCCTTGAGGACATAGTCGTCCCCCTGGTAGGCAAACCAGATATGCCTGAAGTCGATGAAGGTGCCATCCCCTTTCGTTGCCCCGCACCACCCACCTGCAGGAGAGGGTTGAGGATCAGGTATGCCTGCTCCTTCTTGTGCGGCCTTTTCCGTGTCCAGCAGCTGAAAGATTCGCTCCAGGGCCGCCATTGCCCCCTGCATAACCGAGTATTTGGCCGACAGGTCCCGGATGGGGGAGAAGAATTTCTCTATGTACTGAATGAAGGCGACCAGGGCACCGAAGGTCAGAGTCCCCCGGGCGATTTCCCCCCCACCATACCATATGAGCAGACCGACCGCCACGGCGGAGATGGCCTCCACGCCTGCATAGAGCGCGGCGTCCCAGGTAATCACCGGCAGATTGGCGTCCCGGTACTCCCGGTTCAGACGGCGGAATTCTTCCCGTTCGTGGTTTTGGCGGTTGAAGAGCTGCACCACTGCCATGCCGCCGAGGCTTTCGGCGAGGAAGGTGTTGAGGTTGGCCAGCCGCGCCCGCACCTGCCGAAAGGCAGCGCGCATGCGGGTACGAAAGGCGAAGGCGACCCAGAAGAGCACCGGCAGAACGGAAAAAGTAACCAGAGACAGGCGCAGGTTCATCCAGAGCATGATGCCGATGATGCCGGCCAGAACGAGAATATCGCCGACGATGGTGATGATGCCGGCGGCAAACATCTCCCCCAATGCCTCCACGTCGCTGGTCAGGCGGGTAACCAGGCTCCCGGTGGGAGTCCGGTCGAAGAAGCGAGTTGAAAGCCGCTGGACATGGGAAAACAACTCCATGCGCAGATCGACCATGACCCGTTGCCCCAGGTACTGGAGCAGGTAGACCTGGATAAAGGTAAAGAGCGCTTCGGCAAGGATCAAACCCAGATATGAGGCGGCAATGACCGGAAGACCCGCCATTTTGCCGGCAACGATGTGGTTGTCGATGGCCACTTTCAAAAGCCATGGCTGGGCCAGCTTGCAGACCGCCACCAGAGGCAGCACCACAAGTGAAACCGCCACCAGCCGCCGATAGGGGGAGAGGTAACGGATGAAGCGCCCCATCAGCTGCCGGTCATAGGCCTTGCCCACAATTTCATCTTCATACAAGCCGCCGAAATGCATCAGTATCCCTCGATTTCCCTGCGCAGCTGCTGCTCCCGATGTATTGCCGCATACCTCCCCTGCAATACCAGGAGCTCTTCATGGCTCCCCTGTTCGACGATCCTTCCCTCATCCATAACGACGATCATCGTGCAGTCCCGCAAGGCCGAAAGACGGTGGGAGACGATGATGACGGTCCGCTCGCCATAATAGGCGGCAAGATTGGCGAGAATATCCTCTTCGGTGCGGGCATCCACCGCCGACAGGGGGTCGTCCAGAATGAGGATGGAGGGATTCTTCAGGAGCGCCCGGGCAATGGCGGCACGCTGCTTCTGTCCGCCGGAGAGGGTCACTCCCCGTTCTCCCACCAGCGTGTCGTAACCGTCGGCAAAACGCTCGATGTCAGGGGCGATGCCCGACATGCGGGCGCTGTTTCTGATGTCCTCCCCGGTTGCCCCCGCCATGCCGTAGGCGATGTTGTCTCCAATGGTCCGGGAGAAGAGAAAACTCTCCTGGGGAACGAAGCCGATGGCGTGGCGCAGCGTGCCGAGGGAAATCCGGTTGATGTCGACGCCGTCCAGGAAGATGTGGCCGTCAGCCACGGGATAGAGGCGCGGGATCAGCCGCACCAACGATGATTTTCCGCTGCCGATGGGGCCGACGATCCCCAACCGCATCCCCTTGGTAATGGTGAGACTGATCTGGGAAAGGATCGGGGAACTGCCATAGGCAAAGGAAAGGTCGCGGATCTCGATGGTGCCGCCAATATTCGTCTCCTCCGGCTGTGACGGCTCCCTGACGCTCGCTTTTGCCTCCAGGACCTGGTTGAGCCGTGACATGGACGCGGCACCACGCTGCATCAGGTTGAGAATCCAGGCAAGCATCAGTGTCGGCCAGACGAGCATGGCCAGATAGCCGTTGAAGGCGACAAAGTCTCCCAAGGTCAGCTCGCCGGCAATGACCCTGCTGCCGCCGACAAAGAGAACGATCAGCGTCCCCATGGCGCCGCTGGCAGCCATGATCGGAATCATCGCCCCCCTGACCCGGGCCATGGCCATGTTGCTCTCCAGGTAGCTGCTGCTGATGGAGGCAAAGGCGGCAGTCTCCGCATATTCCCGGCAGTAGGACTTGATGACGGTAGCGGCGGAGACATTTTCCTCCACCTTGCTCGTCAGCCGGGACAGCTCCTCCTGGACGATCTGTGAGCGCCGAAACATGGTGGCACTCATGCGCTTGACGACGAAAATGGTCAGGGGAAAGGGAATAATGGCGAAGAGGGTCAGCTGGACACTGATGTGCCCCATGAGCGAAAGGGCAGCCAGGTAGACGATGGCGGTATTGATAACGTTGAGCATGCCGAAGCCCAGCAGCATGCGCACGTTGGTCAGATCGTTGGCAAGGCGGGACATGATGTCGCCGGTGCGTTCACGGGAGAAAAAAGGTAGGTCCAGTTCCAGGAGCTTGGCATAGAGGTCCTCACGGATCATGTATTCGATGCGACGGCCGGCATTGAGGAGCGTGGTCCTGGAAAAGATGCGGATCACCCCCTGGAGCAGTGCCGCAACCATGATCAGTGCAGCATACCAGGCAGGGCCGTGCCCAGAGATGCCCGGCATCTCAAGGCTGTCGATGGCCAGTTTCAGCAGCCAGGGAATGAGCAAGGCAAAGGTATTGGTGCCCAGAAGCCAGAGAAAACCGGTGCAATAGGCGCCGCGGCAGGCCGTCACGTATCCGTATAATCTGGAAAGCTCGCCGATAGGGACCTCGGAAGGAAATGGAGTCGAAGCCTTTTATTTTTATTCTTTTTTTTCTTCGCTGTCAAAATGAGTTTCGGGCAGCTGCCGAGACGGTTGCCATATGGCCGTCCCGTCAACTATACTAAGCTATACTACAGGCGTGCAAGCGGCACCATAGCCATACGATGTTTTATTTTTCACCATGAAAGCATCAATAGTGTTGACAATATATTTACCCTGTGCTATTTAAATTTTATCGAAATTAAATTTTACAATATAACCGCCTGTATTTACATCGTTTGTCCATCAATATTTTTACTAAAGCTAAAATAGCTTCTGGTAAAAAGTGATTTGAAGCGATACCCGACCAAAGGGTTATGATCCATAGTAAACCAGCCACAGAAAGAGGTTGCGCGGTGAAACGCAAAAAGATGCTCCTGTCCAACGAAACCATCAATATCGGTTTCGTCAATAAAGTCGAGGCCCTTTCCGGCACCTCGGTGCGCCGTTGTTTCCAATGCGGCAAGTGCTCGGCCGGCTGTCCCATGGCGAGCTTTATGGAGCATCCCCCCAACCGTGTCGTGCGTCTTCTCCAGCTCGGCCAGTGGGAACGGATCCTGGCAGGTCGATCCATCTGGTACTGTGCCTCCTGCGAGACCTGCGCCACCCGCTGTCCCAACAAGGTCAACCTGGCAGCAATCATGGATGCCTTGCGGAAACTCTCCTGGGACGCCAACGGCCCCTCCAAGGAAAGTTTCGTGCAGCTGGCCAACCGGCTCTTCATCGACAACATCCGCACCTACGGCCGCCAATACGAATTGCGCCTGGGGGCCGTCTTCAACGTCAAGAGCGGACAGTTCATGAAAGATCTGCTCCTCGGCCCCAAGCTCCTCAGCCGGGGCAAGCTGAAGATGTTCCACTCCAAGAACCGGAACATCACCGAGATCGAAAATATTTTTACCCGCATTGAAGAGATGCGGAAAAAAGGGGAAGCTCCCTAAAAAGAGTGAAGTGAACAGAGATTCGAAACGTTTGGTCTCGGAGAATAACCAATGGGTTCAAAGCATAAACTGACTTACGCCTACTATCCTGGCTGCTCCCTCCATGCCTCGGCCAAAGAGTACGATATTTCCACCCGCAGTGTCTGCAAGGCGCTCAGAATCGGCCTGGCGGAGGTGCCGGACTGGTTCTGCTGCGGCGCCACTCCGGCCCACAACGTGGACGAGCTGCTCTCCCTGTCCCTCTGTGCCAAGAACCTATCCATGGCAGAAGAGGTGGAGGGGGATCTGGCGGTGGCCTGTGCTGCCTGCTTTTCCCGCTTAAAGACCACCCAGCACCACCTGGAACACAACGATATCCAGCGCAAGCAGGTGGAAAAGGCCATTGCCGCACCGGCTCCCGTTGGCAAGAAAGTCAAGCACCTGCTGGAGATCCTGGCCAGGGATCTGGGGCTGAACAAGCTGGAAGAAGCAGTCACCCGGCCGCTCACCGGCCTCAGGGTCGCCTGCTACTACGGCTGCCTCCTCACCCGCCCCCCCGGCGTCCCGGAGCTGGACGACTGCGAAGACCCGAGGATCATGGAGGATGTCCTATCCGCCCTCGGAGCCGAACCGGTCCAGTGGTCGCACCGCCTCGAATGCTGCGGCGCCAACTTCACCCTTTCCCGTCCCGGCGTCGTTCTCCAGCTCTCAAATGCTATCCTTGCCTCGGCCAGGGCGGCGGGAGCGGACTGCATCATGGTCGCCTGTCCCTTGTGCCACGGCAATCTGGACATACGTCAGCAGGAGATCGAGGAAGGGTATCAGACCAGGTACGGCATGCCGGTCTTCTACATAACCCAGATGGTCGGACTGGCGCTGGGTATTCCCACGCCGCGCCTGGGGCTGGAAAGCATGATGGTCAACCCCATGCCCCTTTTGCAGGAGAAGCACCTTATTTAACCGTTTCACCGCAAAGGACATGGGAGGTTTTGTTCTTTCTCTGCGGTAAAAAAGAGGTTTTTGCATGTCACGAATCGGCGTATTTGTTTGTCACTGCGGCGAGAACATCTCCCGCACCGTTGATGTGGAGCGGGTTGCCGCCTATGCAGCTCAGCTGCCCGGTGTTGCCTACGCCACCGATTACAAGTACATGTGTTCCGACCCGGGGCAGAACCTGCTGAAAAAAGCTGTCGCCGAGCATCAGCTTACCGGCATCGTCGTTGCCGCCTGCAGTCCGCGCATGCATGAGAAGACCTTCCGCAAAGCCGCCCAGGCAGCGGGGCTCAACCCTTTCATGTGCGACATGGCCAACATCCGCGAGCATTGCTCCTGGGTCCACGAGAACCGGGATGAAGCTACCGCCAAGGCAAGCGACATCGTCCGGCTCATGGTGGAACGGGTCAAACGGGGAAAGGTTCTTGAGCCGATCACCGTCCCGGTGACGAAACGCTCGCTGGTCATCGGCGGCGGCATTGCCGGCATCCAGGCGGCCTTGGACATTGCCGACGCCGGCCATCAGGTGGTGCTCGTTGAGCGGGAACCCTCCATCGGCGGCCACATGGCCCAGCTCTCCGAGACCTTTCCCACCCTCGACTGCTCCCAGTGCATCATGACGCCAAAGATGGTGGATGCCGCCAACCATCCCAACATCACCCTCTACTCCTGGTCGGAAATCGAGAGCATCGACGGCTATATCGGCAACTTCTCCGTCACCATCCGGAGGAAGGCCCGCTCGGTTGACGAGGACAAGTGCACCGGCTGCGGCGTCTGTATGGCCAAATGTCCCCAGAAGAAGATCCCCAACGTCTTCGACAGGAACCTGGGGCTGCGGACCGCCATCTATGTCCCGTTTCCTCAGGCGGTACCCAACACTCCGGTCATCGACCGGGAACACTGCCTGAAGTTCAAGACCGGCAAATGCGGCCTCTGCGCCAAGGCCTGCGGACCCCAGGCCATCGACTTTGAGCAGCAGGACCAACTAGTTACGGAACCGGTGGGCGCCATCGTCGTTGCCACCGGCTTCGACCTCTACTCCATTGATCGGAAACCCGAAGGTAGCTCCATCGAGGGTTATGGTGAATTCGGCTACGGCACCATCCCCGACGTCATCGACGGGCTGACCTTCGAACGCCTGGCCAGTGCCTCCGGCCCGACAGGTGGCAAGATCCTCCGCCCCTCCGACGGCAAGGAGCCGAAGCAGGTGGTCTTCATCCAGTGCGTCGGCTCCAGGGCGCGGGAAAAGGGAATCTCCTACTGCTCCAAGATCTGCTGCATGTACACCGCCAAGCACACCATGCTCTATCACCACAAGGTCCACGACGGCCGGGCCTACGTCTTCTACATGGACGCCCGCACCCCCGGCAAGTGCTACGACGAATTTTGGCGGCGGGCGGTGGAAGAAGAGGAGGCTGTCTATATCCGCGGCATGGTCTCCCGCCTCTACCAGCGAGGGGATAAGGTGGTGGTCATGGGGAGCGATACCCTGGTCGGGGTCCAGGTGGAAATCGAGGCCGACCTGGTGGTGCTGGCGACGGCTGTCCAAGCTCAGCCCAATGCCGACAGCCTGGCCCAGAAGCTGGGCATCTCCTACGACAAGTACAACTTCTATTCAGAGGCCCACGCCAAGCTCAGGCCGGTGGAGTGTGCCACCGCCGGCATTTATCTGGCCGGTGCCTGCCAGGGGCCCAAGGATATCCCCGATACGGTCAGCCAAGCTTCGGCGGCAGCGGCCAAGGTCATGACCCTCTTCGCCAAAGATCAACTGGAGCGGGAACCGATAGTTGCACGGGTCAACGAGCGGAATTGCGTCGGCTGCTTCGCCTGCAGGAAGGTCTGCCCTTACGGTGCCATCGAGGAGAAAGAGATCCGCGACCGCCAGGGAAACCTTATCCGGACCGTCGCCCATGTCAATCCCGGCGTCTGCGGCGGCTGTGGCACCTGCCAGGCCACCTGCCCCTCGAAGTCAGTGGAACTGGATGGCTATACGGATGAGCAAATTGTTGCAATGATCGAAGCGCTTTAAAAAACAGTTCGAAGTTCTAAGTTATACGTTCAAAACCTAACGCCTTTTCAACGTAGAACCTAGAACATAGAGCCTAGAACGGATCTTTATGGAACATGATTTTGAACCCAAAATAGTCGCCTTCGTCTGCACCTGGTGCACCTATGCAGGGGCCGATCTGGCGGGAACCAGTCGCATGCAGTATCCGTCCAACGTCCGGGTGCTGAAATTCCCATGCACCGGACGGATCGATCCGGTCTTCATCCTCCGCGCCTTCCAGAAGGGCACAGACGGGGTCTTGGTATCCGGCTGCCATCCAGGAGACTGCCACTACATGGCCGGCAATTTCCACGCCCGCCGCCGTTTTGCCGCCTTCCGCCAGCTCCTTGAATTCATCGGCGTCGATCTAAACCGCCTCCAGTTCTCCTGGGTCTCCGCCGCCGAAGGGGGAAAATGGGTGGAGGTGGTGACGGAGTTGACGGAGCGGGTCCGCGCCATGGGACCGATGGTGGAGTTCAAGGAGCTGGAGATGGAAGAGCACTGGTCGGGAAAACTGGACAGTCCGGAGTTGAAAGAGGCATACCAGAATATCTAGTCGAGGTCCTATAAGTCCAATAGGTCCTATTGGACCTATGAAAAGGTAACCCAATGCAACAAAACCATACCCAACTGGCCGACGACAGTTATTTCGCTGCCGTCACCAACGCCATCCGCACGGAGACCACAAAACTCCTCTCTGAGGGGACCGTTGCTGCCGTCATCGGCTATCAGGCCGGGACAAGGGCAGGTACCGTCATTCCCACGATAATCACGGATGCGGCCAAGGCCGGGGACCTCGTCTTCTCCCCCGGCTGCGTCAACAACCTGGCCCTCTACCTCACCAAGGCAAAGAAAGAGGTCAGACCGGCGGGCAAGGTCGCCATCATTGCCAAAGGATGCGACATGCGGGCCCTGGCCGGACTTCTGGGAGAATCCCAGCTGAAACGGGAAGAGCTCCATATCATCGGGGTCGCCTGCGTCGGGGTGAAGGGTGCCGGAGCCGGAAGCGGTGAAGCCCTTACTACCGGGACCATCGCCCGCAAGTGCCGCGAGTGCACCGTCCGTGCGCCGGAAGGAGCTGACGTCGTTGTTGGCGCGGTGCCGCCATTGCCTGAATTTTCACCTGTGGAGGCCGAAGAGCTGGCCCGCCTGGAAGCCATGACGCCGGCCGAGCGTTGGGCCTTCTGGAAAGGGCATTTTTCCCGCTGTATCCGCTGCATGGCCTGCCGCCAAGTCTGCCCCTTCTGCTACTGCGAACAGTGTCTGTGCGACCGCAATCGTCCCCAGGCTTTGGAAACGACACCGCGTCCGGCGGGTAATATGGCTTGGCACATCGTCCGCGCCATGCACCTGGCTGGGCGCTGCGCCGGCTGTACCGAATGCGAGCGGGCCTGTCCGATGGACATCCCCTTGAACCTTCTCAACCGCAAGATGGCCAGGGAGTTGAAGACGCTCTACGATTTTGAGGCGGGGCTTGTGCCGGTGGAAAAGGGGCCGTTGACGGAGTACCGGGAAGAGGACGACCAGAGCTTCATAAAATAAGAACCTGAAACATGAATCCACCGAAACTGTGAATCTGTGGACAAAAGAGATTGTACATGACAAAAACCATCACCGAACAAAAGCTCCGATCCCTCATGGATCTCCTCCTCAAGGAGGGGAGGCGCGTTGTCGCCCCCCGGCAGGCGGGCAGCATTGTCCTCTATGAACCGATCGACAGCGGCGAGCAGCTGGTCCTGGGAATCATGCCGCGGCGCTCGGCCAAGGAGACTTTTTTCCCGCTCTGCGAGACCATTCTTACCTATGGCAAGGACGGGAACGGCGTAATGGTGTCAGACGTGGATGCCGGCGCCTTTCCAGAAACGATCCTCGTCGGGGCACCCCCCTGCGATGCTGCTGCCCCTGCCGTTCTAGATGCAGTCTTCTCCTGGGATTACAACGACGAGTTTTTCCTGGAACGCCGTAAAAAGACGATTATCATCGGCCTGGCCTGCACCGCTGCCGACGATGCCTGCTTTTGCACAGCCGTGGGGCTCTCCCCCCGGGACGACAAAGGTTCGGACCTCTTTCTCACTCCCGTCGCCGGCGGGGGGTACCTCTGCGATGCCGTGACGAAAAAGGGCAAGGTCTTCCTCGATACCTACGCATCATTTCTGGCCGGGGGTGAAGCAAAGCCGCTGCCGTCGGCCGAGCCTGCCGCAACACCTCTTGACCTGGCCGGGATTAAAGACTGGCTGGAGAGTAACTTCGAGAGCCCTCTCTGGCAGGAATTTGCCGACCGCTGCGCCGGTTGCGGGGCTTGCGCCTTCCTCTGCCCGGTCTGCCACTGCTTCGACATCGTCGATGAGGGGACCGAAACGAAGGGGGCGCGACGAAAAAGCTGGGATGCCTGCGGCTTCGGCAAGTTTACCAACCACGCCTCCGGCCATAATCCCCGGGATATCCAGAACAAACGCTACCGCAACAGGATCATGCACAAGTTCAAGTACTACCAAGACAAGTTCGGCCAGACCCTGTGCACCGGCTGCGGCAGATGCGTCAGGAGCTGTCCGGTGGGGATCGACATCAGAGCAGTCTTGGAAGAAATACAGGCAAAACCTTGATGAAACACGGATCGAGTATAAATGCGGATCAAGCTGCAAAAAGCGGTCAAGATTCTTGTTATCCCTCACATCCGTGAAATCCGTGTGCTGTTTTTGCCTTTGACGTTTGATCAAGAGGTCCAATCATGTGTGATCACACCAAAAACATCTATAAACCCCAGTTGGCAACCATCGAGGCGATGATCGACGAAACACCCGATGTGCGCACCCTGCGTCTGGTCTTCCAGGACGAAGCGGTGCGGGAAAGTTTTTCCTTCCGCGCCGGTCAGTTTGCCGAATATTCCGCCTTCGGCGCCGGCGAATCCACCTTCTGCATCGCCTCTTCACCTACCCGCAAGGGCTACATCGAGTGCTGCTTCCGGGCCACCGGCAGGGTGACCGAGGCTCTGCGCCGGCTGGAGGTGGGTGAGACCATCGGCGTGCGCGGACCATACGGCAACTCCTTTCCCATCGAATCTTTCTTCGGCAAGAACCTGGTCTTCGTCGCAGGGGGAATCGCCCTCCCCCCCTTGCGGACGGTGATCTGGAATTGCCTGGACTGGCGGGACAAGTTCGGCGACATCACCATCGTCTACGGTGCCCGCACCGAGGCCGACCTGGTCTACAAGCATGAATTGAAGGAATGGCAGGAACGGGGGGACGTGCGGCTGGTGAAAACGGTGGATCCTGGTGGGAACAGCCCCGGCTGGGACGGCAAGGTCGGTTTCGTCCCCACCATCCTGGAAGAGGCCGCACCGGCAGCAGAAAACACCATCGGCCTCGTCTGCGGTCCGCCGATCATGATCAAGTTTACCCTGCCGGTGCTGGAGAAGCTGGGATTCAAGGACGATAGCATCTATACGACCCTGGAAAATCGTATGAAATGCGGCCTTGGGAAATGCGGCCGCTGCAATGTGGGCAACGTCTATGTCTGCAAGGACGGCCCGGTCTTTACCGCCGCCCAAGTCAAGGGCATGCCCCAGGAATTTTGAATGCTATTCGCTGTTTGTTGGGGGTTGGGTCCGGTATAAACCGGACCTTTTTTTGTGCGAATGTGATGACCCCCCCTTTTGTCCCTGAAATAAAAAAGGCCGGGGATGTAACCCCGGCCATCTCGGATTCTTGATTTCACTCTCTCACATATTGATACCCGCGACGATCTGCAGCTGCCGGTTTGCGGGATCTTCTTTTTTCTCTCCTGCATAGAGGCCGCGGATCTTGCACAGCATGTCCAGTCCCATCATGCGGGTCGGCCAGTCCGGTTTTTCCACCCCTTCCACATATTTGACCGCATGACAGATTTCCTGAACCATCTGCACCACATAATCGTCGGTCATGCCATGCTCATCGAGCTTGGTAATAATGCCTCGCTCCGCCCTGCCCGCTAACGGACTTGCGGGCAGTTGCCCATTAGCAGAAGTTACCACTTCGGGAACACGGGGGGTCGCTGTTGCCATTTCCGCCACCCCTCTTGTCACCGGCTCCCGGAGAGCCGCTCCGTCTCCCCCCATTGCGGCAGGTGTTTTAGCCGATTCCTTTTTCTGCCGCTCCACGAAGTCGGCAAAGGAATCGTAGCCGGGCTCCGGCTTCGGCGTTGCGGCCGGCTCGCTGGAGAAAACCTCCGCCAGGCTTTCGTCCGCTGCTATTCCGGCCCCGTCCAATTCTTCCACCTCTTCAAAATCATTGCTTTCCGTGATCTCTACAACGACATCTCCCTGGCCGTCAACACCTTGTGCCTGCTTAGCCCCAGGATCGTTCCTGAAGAAAAAAGGACCGCCGCTGCCGACGTGCGGTGCATGCCGATCGGCTGGTTCTCGGGCGGCATCGCTAAATACCGAGGCATCGAAATCTGCAGCGCCAGCCGGCTTTACAGGAGCCTTAACAGGCTCTGTCGAAGCCGACAGATCTGCTGATCTGGGCTGGGAAGCAGGTGTGGCCACAACTGGTTCTTTTTTCAAGATAAAGGCATGAGAACACACAGAACAGCGGGCCTTTATGCCCGAATCCGGAATTTTGGCATCATCGACCTGAAATTTGCTGTTGCACTTTTCGCAATAAACGATCATCCACCTTCTCCTGACAAACTGCGGCTCGTGCCGCCTCTATTGGCCAATAGCACGGATAATTTTTATAGCAGAAGGGGGACAAGGGTGTCAATTGTTCCCTCTGTCGGCACCAGCGGTCTGTCCTGCCTCCGGCGGCAAGCCGGAAAAGGCCGGCAATTCAACAACTAGCCTTTCTGCAAATACGCCAGAACCTCGTCGCTGCTGCGCTCAGCTGCAGCCACGCAATCGTTGAGACCGATGCCGCGGTAGCTGTTGCCCGTAAGGAAGAGCCCCGCATGATTCCTTCCCGCATCAGCCAAGGCGCGCAGCCGTGCGCTGTGCCCGACGGTATACTGGGGAATGGCCTGCTCGTGGCGAAAGATCCTGACGAAATCGGGTGGCGCGGTTATGCCCATGATAGTCTTCAGGTTGTCCTGTACTCGGCGCTGGATCTCTTCATCGGACAGTTTGATATACTCGGGAAAGCAGGCCCCCCCCATCATGCTCCGCAGCAGCACCTTCCCTTGGGGCGCGCGATTTTCGAAGATGCTGGAATCCCAGAGCGTCCCCAGGATGTTCATTCCTTCGGCCTTGGGTATCAGGTACCCGAAGCCGTTCAGGTCCAGGCCGATCTTGTTGCGGTCATAGCCGAAACAGACGACGGTCATGGATGCATAGGGGATCTGGTCGAGAATGCCGGCCATGGTGCCGTTCAGCCCTTCCAGCATGCGCGCCGTGGCGTAGGCCGGGGTCGCCAGCACGACCACATCGGCATCGTAGCCCCTGCCGTTCGTCTCCACCCGATAGGGAAGGGCGCTCCCCCTGCCGATCTTAGTAACTTCCTCGCCGGCAACGACCATTCCGCCCCCAAGCCGGCCATTGATGATCTCGGGCAGGGTCTGCAGCCCCTCACGAAACGAGGTTAGGATGCCGCCGGGACCGGCGGCACTGGCCACCGCTTTCCCTACGGCAATATCCGCTTTTTTCTTTTTTGCCAACTTGACCATGGCCCTGACCAGTCCGCCATACTCCCGCTCCAGCTCTGCAATACGTGGGAAACAGGATTGCAGGGACATGGTCTCGGGATCGCCGGCAAAGATGCCGGAAACCATGGGCGCTATCAGCTTGCGCAATGCCTCGTCCCCCAGGCGGCGCCTGCCGAAAGCGGCGAGGGTCTCATCCACCCCATCGGGAGCCTTGGCAATAAAAGGGGTGGGTTCAAGCATCAGGCGCAGTTTCCCGGGCCAGGAAATGAGCCTGCTCTTGAAAAAGGCGGGGCCATTCTCGGGCAACCGGTGCAGCATGCCTTCAGAATAGATGAAGCGTTTCCGGGCATTGTCATTGCTGCGGAGAAGCTGGGAATCGGCCTGCAGGTCCCGGCAGAGGTCCAGGGTCTGGGGCTTGTTGTCAAGAAACCCGTTTGGCCCCCATTCGCAGAGATACCCGTCAGCCTTGATGCTCCTGATCTTCCCCCCGACCCGCGCCTCCTTCTCCAGAAGGGTGATTTCCAGCCCGATCCCCGCTTTTTTCGCCTTCTCCTCCAAGAGCCAGGCTGTTGCGAGACCGGAAATGCCGCCACCTGCAATTATCGCTTTTTTCATCATTAAGACTCCCTTGGCAGAATGGGCTACAATATGGGAATACTAAGCCCTGCCAACCTTCCTTGTCAAGGCATGGGGCGCTTGTTACAATAGTTGACATCGGGACTTTGCGCCATTACATTGGCAGTGCTGCTTTTTCAGATCATGGCGAAAGGACAACTCATGGCAAGAACTGACTATTATCAGGTGCTCGGGCTGAAGAAAGGGGCATCTGCCGATGAGATCAAAAAGGCGTACCGAAAGCTCGCCGTCAAGTACCACCCCGACAAAAACCCCGGTAACAAGGAGGCGGAGGAAAAATTCAAGGAGATCAACGAAGCCTATGCTGTGCTCTCCGATCCACAGAAAAAGTCCCAGTACGACCAGTTCGGCGACACCGGCTTCCACCAGCGCTTCACCCAGGAAGACATTTTCCGCGGCTTCGATGTGGGGGACCTGTTCAAAGACAAGGGCTTCGGCACGGATGACATTTTTTCCCGCATCTTCGGCGGCGGATTCGGTGGTTTTCAGCAGACGGGAGGCCGGTTCGGTGCAAGACCCCGCAAGGGGGAAGACTTCACCATGGAAACGACCATTTCTTTTCGGGAGGCATTCAGCGGCTGTGAAAAGCGCATTGCCTTCATGAAGGACGGCAGTCGTGAAGAACTGGCGGTGAAGATCCCCGCCGGCATTGAAAACGGCTCCAGGCTCAGGCTCCATGGGAAAGGGGGTGCAGGCAGCCACGGCGGCCCCAACGGCGATCTGTATTTGACGGTGAAGGTTAGCGGTGATCCTGTACTGCAACGGGAAGGGGACGATATCCTAGTTTCCAGGGAGGTGAGGTTCAGCGAGGCGGCCCTGGGCGCATCCCTCGATATACCGACCCTGGATGGGACCAAGAGGATCAAGATTCCGGCAGGCATCCAGCCGGAAACGAAGATCAGGCTGAAGGGGCTTGGATTTCCACGTATGAGCGGTTCCGGACGGGGCGATCTATTTGTCAGGATCGGTGTCCGGGTGCCGGAACAGCTGACCGGGCCACAACGGCAACTCCTGGAAGAGCTGTCGAAGAAAGGACTTTGAAAAAAGCACCGGGGATGATGACGGATCATTCTCCGCCCCCATCCCCCGATGAGCAATAATCGTCACTGCCTGATCAACGCTTTATCTCGATGGCAGCCCCCTTGCGCAACTCATCGACCCACTGGTTGAACCGCTCCTCGGACTTCTTCTTGTAAAGCAGGTCCTCGATTTCCCCCTTCACCTCGTCCAGGGGGCGGGGTTTGCCCAATCCCCGCTCTTCCAGCTTGATGATGTGAAGACCGGCCGCCGTCTTGACCAGATCGCTGACATCCCCGGGTTTCATAGCCCCCACCGCAGCCTCGATCTCCGCAATCATATCCCCTTTTTTGAAGGTTCCAAGATCGCCGCCATCCTGCTTGGCCGCCGGATCGTCCGAATATTGCCTGGCCAGTTCGGCAAAGTCCTTGCCGCTGCGCGCCTCCTGCAAAACCCGCGTTGCCGTCGCCATAACCTTTGCCTTCTCGGTTTCCGGCGCATTTTTATCGACCTTGAAGAAGATATGGCGGGCATGGAAAAACTCCTCTTGGCCGTAGCGAGCCTTGTTGGCCTCGTAATACTCCCGGACCTCCCGTTCCCCCACCTGGATCTTCGAACGCACCTCCTGACTCATGAGCCGGAGCCGCTCCAGCTGTTCCCTGAGCTGATTCTTGTACTGCTCAAAGGAGAGCCCCTGCCCTGCCAGGGCTGCAACCAGAGCTTCCTGGGTCAGGTTGTTCTGTTTTTTCACGTCCTCTATGGACTGCCGCAGCTCCTCTTCCGGGACCTTGATATCCAGCTCCTTGATCTTCTGTTCGACGAGCTTCTTGTCGATGAGGCGATCAAGAGCGGTTTTGCGGATGGTCGCCTTGTCGGGAACTTCACCGGCGTTCTTTTTCTCCACCTCCCTGGCAATCTGGTCGGCCTCTTTCTGCACATCCAGGGTGGTGATGACATCATCGTTGACGATGGCGGCAATGGCACTGACAGTTTCTCCGCGCACGGCAGCGGGAAAAGCGCTCAGGGCAGCTATGATGCAATACAGCAGCAACTTGTTCATGATCGATTCCATGGTGTGCATTGTGCAAAAAAGCGGCCGGACGAAACGCCCGGCCGCAATTTCGACGGTAAATGTCGAGATTACTGCTTTTTCTCCGGGGCTGGCGACGGGCTACCCGACTTCTCTGCCGGCTTCTCGCCATCCAGTGATTTCAGGGCATCTTCCTTGACCTGGATCTTGGCCCCCTTCTTCAGGTCCTCCTTGAGCTTCTTGAAGACCTCCTGCTGCTTCTCTGGAAGAATCGCCGCCTTGATCTGCTCTTTCACCTCATCCAGCGGTCTGATCCCTGCGGGGCGCTTGCCCGTAAGCTTGATGATATGGTAGCCGTACTTGGTCTTGACGATGCCGGAGGTGGACCCTTCCTTCAGGCCGAAAACCGCCTGCTCGAATTCCGGAAGCATGCTCCCTTTGCCGAACCATCCCAGGTCCCCCCCTTTTGCCGCGGCAGCATCGATGGAGTGCTTTCGGGCCAGCTCCTCGAAATTGCCCCCCGCCTTGAGCTGCTTAAGTATCTCCTGTGCCTCGGGCTCGGTTTTCACCAGGATGTGGCTTGCCCGTACCTGCTCGCCGGTGCGGAACTTTTCCTTGTTCTTATTGTAAAAGTCCTGGATCTCGGTGTCGCTGATCTTCGCCTGCTCCTCTACCTTTTTCTTCAGGAAGGCCTCGACGACGATGCGGTTTTTCAGCTCTGCCAGCTTGTCGGCAACCGCCTGGCTCTTGTCGATGCCATCTTTTTTGGCCTGCTGGAGGATCAGTTCCCGGACCACCATGGTATCAAGCAGCTCCTTTTTCCCTTCCGGCGTTTCCGCCATCGGCTTCAGGTAAGGGGGGAGCGCCTCAACCTCTTTTTTAAAATCGCTGCCGGTAATGGTCGAACCATTGACTTCTGCCAGGACCGGCCCCGACTTTTTCTCTTCCTTGGCTCCGGTACCGGTCTGTCCCTTGCAGCCGACGACTGCGGCAATGCAGAGAGCGACACAAAACAGCTTTCCCGTTTGTCTGTAGTTCACGCTGTGGCTCCTTAAATTATATTAATATTTTCTCAGTCTTTTATAAGTAGCACATCACCCTAGGCTTTTCAAGAGATTTCCCGCCTCTTTGAGGACGCCGTCAAAAGAGGTATCGGCAAGCTCGGCACAGAGACGGAAATCGGGAGTAAACTGGTACTTTTTCGGGTATTGCCGGATGAGGCCGATGATTGTATCGGGGGAAACGGGAGTTTTCTGGTGGAAAGAGAGGACGAGCCTTTTTCCGTCGAATTCTATCTCCTTGACCAGCATGGCCTTCAGTGCCACGCGCAGCTTCATGACCTCCACCAGGTAGAGGGCAGCCAGGGGGAGCTTGCCGAAGCGATCGACCAATTCACCCATGATCTCCGCCACATCCTCCTCGGATGCCGCCTGGGTCAGCCGCTTATAGATGATCAGCCGCTGGTTCGGCTCGCGGACATAGTCCTCGGGGATGAACGCCGGAATACGCAGTTTGATCTCCGGTTCCACCCGCTCCGCAAGCTCTTCACCCTTGAGCTGCCTGATCGCCTCTTCCAGAAGCTCCGTATAGAGCTCGAAGCCTACGGCGGCAATATCCCCCGACTGGCGGGCACCGAGGAGATCGCCGGCTCCCCTGATCTCCAGGTCATGGGTGGCGATGCGGAAGCCTGCCCCCAGCTCGGTCAGTTCCTGAATGATCTTCAGCCGTTCCCGGGCGTCTGCCGAGATGGCCCCTTCGCCCGGTATGAGCAGGTAGGCGTAGGCGCGCTGCTTGGAGCGCCCAACCCTTCCCCGCAGCTGGTAGAGCTGTGAAAGGCCGAAAGTGTCGGCCCGGTTGACGATGAGGGTGTTGGCGGTGGGAATATCCAGTCCCGATTCGATGATGGTGGTGCAGAGGAGCAGGTTGCTCTCTCCGTGCATGAAACCGAGCATGACCTTCTCCAGCTCCTTTTCCTCCATCTGCCCATGGCCAACGGCAATCTTCGCCTCCGGGACGATGCGCTGCAGGTGCTCGGCCATGGCGCCGATGGTCTGGACACGGTTGTGGACGAAAAAGACCTGCCCCCCCCGGCGCAGCTCCCTGAGCACTGCCTCGCGGATCAGCTCGTCGGAAGCGCGGGCGACGAAGGTCTTGATGGCCAGACGATCCACCGGCGGCGTATCGATGATGGAGAGGTCGCGGATGCCCATGAGGGACATGTAGAGGGTGCGGGGAATGGGGGTGGCGGTCAGGGTCATGATATCCACCACCGCCCGGTATTTCTTCAGCCTTTCCTTGTGAGTAACGCCGAAGCGTTGCTCTTCGTCAATGATGAGCAGCCCCAGTTCCTTGAAGACGATGTCTTTCTGCAGGAGGCGGTGGGTGCCGATGATGATGTCCACCGCGCCGCTTTTCACCCCGGCAATGATCTCCTTCTGCTCCTTGGCGCTGCGGAAACGGGAAAGCATCTCCACCTTCACCGGATAGGATTTGAGGCGGGCGGAGAAGGTCTCCAGGTGCTGCTGGGCGAGCACGGTGGTCGGCACCAGCACCGCCACCTGCTTGCCGTCCATGACCGCTTTGAAGGCGCCGCGCAGGGCAACCTCAGTCTTGCCGTAGCCCACATCGCCGCAGATGAGCCGGTCCATGGGCTTCTTGCTCTCCATGTCGTGGAGCACGTCCTCAATGGCGGCCTGCTGATCGGGGGTCTCCTCATAGGCGAAGGAGGCTTCGAATTCCTTGTAGAGTTCGTCGGGGGGTGAGAAAGCATGCCCTTCCTCCACCTGGCGCGCCGCGTAGATCTTCAGCAGCTCCCCCGCCATTTCCTGGATGGCGGCCCGGGCCTTGGCCTTGGCCTTCTCCCAGCCGGCCCCACCCAATTTGTCCACGTGCGGCTCGACCCCTTCTGCCCCCACGTAGCGCTGCACCAGGTTGATCCGGTCCACCGGCAGGTAGAGCTTGTCCGCCCCGGCGTATTCCAGGAGCAGGAAATCCCCTTCCATGCCGGAAAAGGTCAGGTGCTGCAGTCCACGGTAGATGCCGACGCCGAAGTCGATGTGCACCATGTAATCCCCCGGCTTCAGCTCGGCAAGGGAGGTGAGCAGCTGCTTTTTCCGCGCTTCGGAGAGGCCACGGCGTTTGATCCGGACGCCGAATATTTCCTCTTCGGCAATGACAGCCACGTGGTCTTCCGCCAGTTGGAAACCCCGGGAAATATCCCCGACCATGATGCGCAGCTGGTTGTCGGAACGTGCCAGCTCTTCGGGAAAATCCCGCTCGGAGAGCGCCAGAGGCAGGTTGTAGTGGGAGAGCATCTCATAGAGGCGCTGGGCCTGGTTGCGCTGGTGACAGACCATGAGCACATGCTTCTGCTCGGCCTGGCAGGTGAGGAGTTTTTCCACCAGCGGCTTCAGCAATCCTTCCCCCTCTGCGGAAACGTCCAGCTTAAAGCTGCTGTTATCCTGGACCTGCAACCGGAGGGTGGCGCCGGCACCCTTGCCGCCGGCAATCTCCAAAAACGGGATAGTCAGGCGCCGCCCCCGGCCGAGGCAGGCGGCCAATGCATCCGCCTCCAGAAAGAGTTCGGCCCTCTCGCAGACAATACTGTCCCGTTCCACGGCCTTTGCCTCACCAGAAGCGAGTTCTTGGGCGAACTGTTCCTGTGCCGCCGCCATGGCAGCAGGATCATGGACAACCGTGATAAAATCGCCGCCACAATAGTCGAAGAGGCTTTCCAAGCCGGGATGGAATAAGGGCTGAAGATATTCGATGCCGGGGGGATAGATGGCATTCTGCAGCTGTTCCAGCAGCTCGCGGCGCCTGGTAGCCGGTATTTCGAGAGCGTCGCAGCGCTTTTTCAATCGTGGGGCAAAGGCAGTCAGTACCTCCTCGGAAACGACAACCTCCCGGGAAGGGAGGAGGACCAGCTCCTGCAAGGGCTGTAGCGACCGCTGGGTTACAGGATCGAAGGTGCGGATGGTATCGACGAAGTCACCAAAGAATTCGATGCGCACCGGCGTCGGCAGGTCGGGAGGGAAGATATCCAGGATGCCCCCCCGGATGGAGAAACCGCCCCGGTCCTCCACCAGTGGCACGTGGGAATAGCCGAGCTTGACCAGTTTCTCGAGGAGCTGTTCCCGTTCCACCTCTTCTCCGGCGACGATATACTGGGAAACCTGCCCGAGGGACTTGCGCGGCAGGACCTTTTGCATGACGGCCCCCAGCGGAGCGATCACCGCACCCGCCCTGCCGTCCATCATACGGAAGAGCACATTCAGCCGCTGTCCGACGATATCAGCATGGGGCGAGGCGGCATCAAAGGGGGGAACATCCCACGGGGGAAAATAGAGAATCCGCTCCCCATTGCCTGAGTAGAAGCGCATCTCCCGGTACAGTTCCTCACCGGTATCGGTGTCGGGGGTGATGATGAAGAGCAACCGCGGTTGCTCTTCCAGCAGGCGTGCAAGGAGATAGGCGGGAGCTGAGCCCTTCAGTCCAGTTAGGGAAACGGCAGCATCATCTGGTGCAATGGCAGCGGCTATTTTTTTCGGGGTGGAGATAAAAGTGGTGGACATGGCAAAGGTTACAACAGGTGGAATAACGGCCTTAAATGCCAAAAGCATAACAAAAAAACGCCCCTTTAGCCACAATTATGGCATAGCCCCGATTCCTGCCCTCCCTACTGGACGGCATTATCACTAAAGAAAAAAAGACGCTCGCCGAAGAGTTTTTTATATCGCCAGGGCACCCCGAACAGGGTCTTCTGGTCAGACTCGCCTCCATACGGGATATGCTGATGACAGATGAGACAAACGTCTACGGAACCGTGCTGACATATTTCTCCAGGGAGTTCAGTGCCATAAAGGAACGGCTGAGAGCAGGTCAGTTCGAAAATTTCCGTGAGCGGGTGGTCGTCAGCCAGCAGATAGCCGAAGCGATCAACCTGCTGGCACCGTATGTCCGCAGCGATGCACGAACGCGGATACTTGTACGGGACGGCGAGACCCTTAAAAACGATCTCCTTTCCGTCCGCGATCTCATCACCAGGAAAACTCCCCCACGCCCGGAAAAACCTTCCCTGCTCAAGGCGCTTCTCGACAAGAAACAGGAAAACTGAAATCGGCATTGACAAACCCGGGCAAAGCATCTAAAAGGTTGTTGAAAAACGTCGAGAGGAGGCCGAGATGCAAGGCTTAAGCGAGCGAAAAGCCAAAGCGTACCCACTGTACGCTGAGGTTTTGAGCGAGTGATAACGCAGCAGAACGGACCTTTAGGCCCCGCGGGTCCGCAACAGTTTTTCAACAGCCTGCTAAACAGGGTGCGATTATAAACCGCCCAATGAGCCCATAGTCGATGCAGCCCCCCCCGCTAAGTTTCGAACCCACCCTCGACCGCACCGTTACCGAAAAGCGCCTCGCCCACCTGCTGGTGCCGGGGCCACTCGCCAGCCACGACCTGGACCGTCGCATCTTGCGCCTTGACCGGTCCTTTCACCGGTATGCCGCATGCCTCCCCCACGGCCTGTGGGCTCCGGGCCTAGTCATCTCAAACGAAATGCGCGCTCTGGCCGAACTCCTGTTACCATTGCGCGAGATCCTCCCCCTGTTCGATCGTCTGCTCGCCCGGGGAATGTCTTGTCCCCCTTTTCCCGGCGCTTCTGCCATTCACCATGCCCACAGCTGGCTTGATGCTCTCCAGGAACTGGAACGGCTTGCCACGGGAGCAAATCCTGCCGAACTGCTGACAACTCTGCTCGCCGACGAAGAAAAACGGCGAATATTCTTCTTTCTCAATTTCCTGCCCAAACGGTATGGGGGCAGCTTCAACCGTTATCCAGGGCAGCGGGATTTTCTGGGGAACTGGCTCATGCAGCACAAGCAGCGGTACAAAGGCAAGCTGCGATGTCTCGATGCCGCCTGCGGCAGCGGCGAGGGAACCTACGATCTGGCTGCGCTGCTGGTGCAATGCGGCTTCCCTCCGGAGGATTTTCTCATCCATGGCGCCACCGTCGAACCGTTCGAGCTGTTTGCCGCAGCCCACGCCTTTTTTCCCCACGACCATGAGCGCCAGAGAAGCTACCAACGGCAGGTGGCGCCGCTCTTTGCAGACAACACCTGCGCGCGCATAAATTTCAGACTGGAAGACATTGCCCACACGCCGATACTGGACGAACCGTACCTGATCGTTCTTTGCAACGGCTTCCTGGGTGGCCCTTTTCTCCATGAGCAAAGGGGGCTTGCGGCTGCGGTCACGGGATTGGCTGGACGGCTGGAAACGGGAGGCATTCTGCTGGCAGCCGACAGGTTTCACGGCGGATGGAAGAAGAAGGTACCGGAAACTCTGTTGGCTGAGGTGTTCAGGAAGGCAGGTCTTGAGGTGCTGGAGACAGGCGAGGGACTGGCAGGTGTTAAAACCGGATGAGGATACCTCCCCAGGAGAGCCCGCCGCCGAAACCCATGATCAGGACCAGGTGCCCGGGCTTGATGGTGCCGCCGGTAACATTTTCGTCCAGCGCCAAACCAACTGAAGCGGCTGCCGTATTGCCGTAGCGATCCAGATTGAGCAGGAAACGGCTCTTGTCGATGCCGGTCTTTTTGGATATGAAATCGATGATGCGAACGTTTGCCTGGTGGGGGATGATAAAATCGAGCTGGTCGGGGCGGACACCGGCCTTGGCGGTCACTTCCTCGATGATCTGGGGAATAACGTCGGTGGCAAAGATAAAGACACTTTTACCGGCCATTTTGAAGGTATTTTCCTTGGCGGCGATGGTCTCGGCTGTTATGGGCTTCCGCGACCCGGACGACGGGACCTGAATCAGCTCCCAGCCGGTGCCGTCACTCCTGACGAGGCTCTGAAGAATCCCCTTTTGCTCAGGCGAAGCGCCGAGAATAAGTGCTCCGGCCCCGTCACCGAACAGCGGACAGGACGTCTTGTCCTGCATGTCGAGTATCTTTGAATAGGTGTCGGCGCCGATAACCAGGACTTTGCCGTACTTGCCGGACCTAATGAAATTGTCGGCCGTTTCCACCGCATAGATAAAGCTGCTGCACACCGCATTCATGTCGAAGGCAAAGGCGTTTTTCGCCCCGATGTTCTTCTGCACCATGCAGGCCGTTGCCGGCAGAATCATATCGGGCGTGGACGTGGCAACGATGATGCAATCGAGGGAAAGGGGATCGATTCCCCCTTTCTGCAGTGCATCACGTGCCGCCGCAGTGGCCAGATCGGAGGTGGATTCGGTGGCAGCGGCAAAGCGCCGCTCCCCTATTCCGGTGCGGGAGCGTATCCATTCATCGGCGTTTTCCACCAGATAATCGAAGTAACTGTTGCCGATGACGTTTGTCGGCACGAAGCCGCCAGTGGCAAGTACGTGTGAATATATCATCATCTTCTCCCATCAGTCGGGCAACAGCCCGACAAATCCAAAACGGCGTTAGTTTATCGCACATCAGGATGGTGTTTGTCAAACCCAATAACTCACTTTATTCTTCCCAGAAGCGCATCCGCCACGCCGTAGAGCCACAGCCCGAAAAAAGCAGCCAGCAGCCATCGTGCTGCCGGTGTTTCGTTCCGCATCATATCCAGCACCTGTCCCATGTCCGGTGAACCGGGCACTTTCGCGGCCAGCACGATCTTTCCCACCCCCTGCAGGGCAAAAAAGACGGCTCCCAAAAGAAAAACGTTGACCAGGGCTATCATCACGATCCCCTTGACCCGGCATCCTTTGTAGAGTTGGCCCAGGCCCGGCAACACCAGGCCGGAAAGCAGCACTGCTTTCATATTCGTACGCATCCATTGCTCCTCGGTGAAATCTGTTGTCCAAAGTGTCCTTTTTTGGTAGAAATAGCCACATGAATGGAAAAACCCTCGATAAACGACGTCAGGCCCTCGTCGCCGCGCTCAAGGACCCCAATGAAGAAGTGCGCGCCGCGGCAGCATATTCGCTGGAACGTCTGGAGGGACTCGGCGGCCTGGAAGAGATCCTTGACCTGCTGAGAAAGGGGAACAGGCCGGCAAAAATAAAGGCTATTTATGCCCTGGGGGCCATCGGAGGCGAAAAGGTCCTGCCGCCACTCCTTTATTGCATTTCCCGTCCGGAAGACGATATCAAATCGGCAGCCATCGAAGTACTGGGTAATCTGGCGCACCAAGCCGCATTGATGCCGCTCGTGGATAAACTTCGCGATCCTAGCACAGCGATCAGGGCGAAGGCCATTGCCGCCCTGGCCAATTTCAGGGACCCGTCGCTGGTCCCGGTCCTGCTTCCTTTTTTAGATGCGGATGATGGTTTCATTGATGCCGAAGCGGCAAGAACCCTCGGTCAGATCGGAAATCGGCAACTGGAGGATCGTCTTATTGCGCTGATGCAATCGCGGCACCCTTCGACCAGGGAAGCGGCAGCTACCGCCCTGGGAAAGCTGGCGCCGGCATAGCCCATCCTTCCTGCCTAAGGGCTACCGTGCCGTCATGGAGAGACAAGCGGCAACATCGATGTTTTTCACCAGAGGATCGACGACCGCTACTATTCTGGCATAGGTATTTCCCTTGTCATCAACCAGCTTCCTGCGGAGAGGAACGGCAAGTCTTCTCCCCGAAGCATCCAGGACAATCTTTACCTTCGGTGCATGGCTCTCCTTGAGATTCGGTCGATACACCACGGCGATCTCGTTGGTATCGAGCCTCACCACCGTCCCTACCGGGTACTCCCCCATCATCTCCCTGAGTGTCGCCACAATGTTACCATTGAGATACGACCCCGCGATCGTCTGCAGATGGGTGATGGCCTCCCTGGGGTTGAGTGCTTTTTGGTAGACTCGGACCGTCGTGATGGCGTCATAGCAGTCGGCGGCGGCAACGATCTCGCTGATGGCAGTGAAGGGCATTTCCCTTGCCCATTCGGGATAGCCTTTACGATTGTAGCCGATATGGTGCCCAAGAACCGCCTGAGCAACCTTTGGGCTGATTCCCTTCATTTTGCCGATGATTTCGGTGCCTGATTCGGTATGCTTCTTCATCGCTTCGAACTCGCCCGGTGTCAGCTTGCCCGGCTTGTTGAGGATGCTCTTTTCTACTCGCACCTTTCCCACATCGTGGAGGAAACCGGCCATGCCGACCGCCTCCATTTCCTCCGGCCCATACTGCAGGTGTGAGGCGATAGCCATGGCGATTACCCCCACGTTGACGCTGTGGGTAAAGGTATAGTTATCGTAGTCCTTGATCATGGACAAGGCCAGTAGCGCTGCCGGGTCCTTTACCGCCAGCGACGCCATTTCCCGCACAATGGTCCCTATCCTGTCACTGCCAGGTATCCTGCCCTGCTCCACGTCCCTGAAGAGCTGCTCAATACTCTCAAGAGCTTCCTGGTGGGTCCTGAGGCAGGCCTCCTCCCGGCGGATTTCTTCCTCCTCCTCATCCACAGCCGTAATAAGGGAGATGCCCGTTATTCCCTGGGAGGTCATCTCCGCGGTTATCTCGTCGGCTTTCAACCCGCTCTTGCCCAACAGGGTGACGAACCGGCCCAGGCCATCGACGGCAACGCCGGGGCAGAAGACGATGCCGTTGATCTCTCTGTCCTGCAGGCGCACCGCCAGCTCTTCTATCCCCGCGGATGGCGTGTAAAACATCTGCTCTTCCACAAAGAAAACGCCATCGACTACCCCGAGTCCAATCTCCGGACGGGTTCGCAGTGCTTTTTCCACAATGGAAGCCATTTCCTGAAGGGGGCCGAGGGTAGCCGGATGACCCGCTGGATACAGGCTGGTCCCCTTGATCGCCCCTGACAGCAGCGTAGCCAGGCGCTGGGCAACATCTTCGCCGATCTCACTCATAGATATCTTCCGCCACCCTTTCGATGGTGTCGACCGCTTCACTGCACGCTTTTCCCAGAGTCCCCCCCTTCGCGGCACAAGCTTTCAAGGCAGGAAGAACCGTTTCATCGCCGATCCTGCCGAGGGCCGTGGCGGTGAACACCTTGAGCTCGTCCCACTTGCTCCATGGCAACCAACTATGGGATTCGAGCACCCTGAGGAGGGGACTGGCCGCCCGCCTGTCGCCAATCCTGCCGAGGGCAACGATGGCTTCCTTCTTTTTCTTGAGCTGCGCCGAAAAGAAGTCCGGTTTTTCGACGATATCGATCAAAAGCTGCACGGCCTTTTTGCTCTTCAACAGACCCAGGGACATGATGGCATGCAGAACAACGGCTGCATCCTTGTCATCCAGAAGCTCGATAACCATGGATTCGGCATTGTCGCCCCCTGTTTTCACCAAGGCATGGAGGGTTTCCTTCCTGACCCGCTGGTCCCCGTGGTAGAGTGCCGGTCTCAGCGCATTGGCGCTCTCCCTGCAACCGATCTGGCCAAGAATGGCCACCATGTTACGCACAACATACCACCGTTCATCCTTGAGCATGGCGAGAAGCGGGGGAACCGCCGCCGGTCCGATGGCAAGCAGTGCGGCTGCCAGGGATTTGCGCGCTTGCAGTCCATCGGCCAGGCAGAGCCGCTGGATGATCACATAGGCAATCTTCGCCCCCAGCTTCTTCAGGACGGGATAGATCTTCGCCGCCTCCTGGGCGCTCTTGCTTTCCAGGTGCTGCAGGAGAAAATCGGTCATGACGCCGTCTGCCACCTGCTCCAGGGTAAAAGCAGCATAGTCCCTCTGCACCTGGGACCGGCCGGTGTCTGCACTATGCTCCAGAAGGCCGTGCAAAACCAGAAAAAGAGGGGCGCAGACCCCCCGCCCCTTGCAATCTTCCGCCTTGGCAGCCAGGTTCCGGGCGAACTGCTGATAGCGGCTGTCATTGGTCTCCCGATCCATTCGGGCCAGAAGCTCCATCAGGGAATCGGTATCGGGCTTGTCGTCCCCTGCGGGAGCGGTGCCAGTTTCCCCTTCGGCATTTTCTGCCTCTGCGGACAGATCGCCGTCTCCTGAAGCCTCCGCTGTTTTCAGCTCTTCTTCCAGCGCCTGCCGCCTTTCCCAGATCACCGACAGGTCAATCTCATTGGCCCAAATGGTGCGTATGCCCCTTTCCGGCATCAGTTGGGCCATGCCTCCCCCACGGGCCAAATTCTTCTGATCCATGGACAACAGCTGCAGAAAGGCACGCAGATCTTCCAAGGAAAGGTCAGGGAGGAAGATCAGCTGCTGGACCCTCCGCATGAACAACTCTCCCGCCAGACTGACGATCATCCTGTTGGCATCGGCTCGCACCGCTTGGCCTGCGGCTGTAAAGCCCCCCCGGCTGATGGTCAGCGACAGTTCATGTTCCTGAAGGTACTGGCGGAGCGACTCGTAGACGCCGGCAACAATCTCCTCGCGCTTTGGATGTCCTTCGGGATAAAAGCCGATAGCCCTCATGGCCTTGTAGATATCTGCCAGGAGCGAGCCCGGGTCGTCTTTGCCCACCCGCGGTAGTACCAGCTTCAATAGGGAATCTGTGCCTTTGTTCATTTTCTGCCCTGTTTTGATGAGAGAAAAGAAGGTTGGCGAATTTTATCGTAATGTGAAAAACATTGTCAAACGAATACGCCCGGAGAGACTCGGGAGGTCGTTGACACCTCGGGAGAAAGAAGCTAGTATCCGCAGCCAGCGAACATATGGGATAAAGGCCATGAAAACGAAAACCCTCTACAGCTGTCAAAAATGCGGTTATCAGTCCGCCAAGTGGCTTGGCCGATGCCCAGATTGCGGGGCATGGAATACCATGGAGGAAGAAATCGCCGCCAAATCGATGACCGCAAACAGCCGATCACTACCTGGATCACCGCCGCTGCCCATCAGCCAGGTGGGGGGTGAAGCAGAAATGCATCTGCCCACCGGCATCTCGGAATTCGACCGGGTATTGGGTGGCGGATTGGTGGCGGGTTCCCTGGTGCTTATCGGCGGCGATCCAGGCATTGGCAAGTCGACCCTGCTGCTGCAGGCCATGAACCACGTGGCCAAGACCGGCACGATCCTCTACGTTTCCGGAGAGGAGTCAGCGCGGCAGATCAAGCTGCGCGGCGCGAGAATGGGGGTGAATGCCCCCGGCCTCTACGTGCTGGCTGAAACCGCCTTGGAGAACATCCTCGTCCACGTCACCAAAATGGAACCGAAGGCGGTCGTCATCGACTCCATCCAGACTATCTTCACGTCAGCCCTTGAATCTGCACCTGGTAGCGTCAGCCAGGTTCGTGAAACAGCGGGAAGGCTGATGACCATGGCCAAGGGAAGTGGCATTCCGGTATTCATCGTCGGCCATGTCACCAAGGACGGCTCCATTGCCGGGCCACGGGTGCTGGAACACCTGGTTGACACCGTCCTATACTTTGAGGGAGATAGCGGCCATCCCTTCCGTATTCTGCGCGCAGTGAAAAACCGCTTCGGCTCGACCAATGAGATCGGGGTCTTCGAGATGAAGGATACGGGCCTCTGCGAAGTGAGAAATCCATCCGAGCTGTTCCTCTCCGAACGTCCACTTGGGGTCTCCGGCTCCGTTGTCGTTGCTTCCCTTGAGGGGAGCAGGCCGGTCCTCGTCGAGCTGCAGGCGCTGGTCAGTGCGTCCTCCCTCGGCGTGCCGCGCCGCACCACAATTGGCGTTGATCATCACCGGCTATCATTGCTCGTGGCCGTTCTGGAAAAAAAGGTGGGGCTGTCGCTGGCGGGCCAGGATATATTTCTCAATGTGGCCGGTGGGGTAAAGCTCAACGAACCGGCAGCCGACCTGGGCATGGTCGTCGCTGTGGCCTCCAGCCATCTGGACAAGCCCATTGCCCCCAATACGCTTTTGCTTGGAGAGGTTGGACTGGCCGGAGAAGTGCGTGCCATTACCCAACCCGAGCTTCGAGTCAAGGAGGCGGCCAAGCTCGGCTTCAGCCGTTGTGTCCTTCCCGCCGGCAATCTGAAACAGGTCAAGGTCAAGGGACTCGAAATCGTCGGCGTCAAATCCGTTGACGAAGCCCTGGAAAAGGTCTTTTAGATCGCTCGTCCGCGGCCTTTTGAAGAAAATTTTCCTTTACTAAATAGTTAAATTCCTTTTTAATATTATACTGATTTAGCAAAGGATGGTGAAGGTATGGACTTTGAAAAACTTGAATATTTTAGGAACATCCTGCTGGAGGAGATGCGCCTCCTCAGGGAAGAAGCCGGCAGGACCGTCTCGGAAATGACCTCTGATACAACCAATTTCCCCGATCCCAACGACCGGGCCACTCAGGAATCGGACCGCAACTTCGAACTGCGCATCAGGGACCGGGAACGGAAACTCATCAACAAGATCAAGGAAGCACTGCAGCGCATCGAAGACGGCACCTTCGGCATCTGCGAAGTATGCGAGGAAGCCATCAGCGAAGCCAGGCTCAAAGCACGCCCCGTGACCACCCTTTGCATCGACTGCAAAATGGATCAGGAACAAAAAGAAAAGCTGCGCTAAGTCACTGCATGCTCTGATTTTTACCCCTCAGCCCATATCCCGCCGGAGTTTTTACCATGACCTTTCGGGACCGGTACAACCTCTTGAGCTATGCGGTACGCATTGCCGATGCGCCGAACCGCAGCTCTCTCCAGAAGTTGAAAGCCCTGGTAAAGCGCCTTGCCGGCTCGCTTAAGCTTACCTCCGTCACCATTTATCTACATGATCAGTACCAGGGATGCCTGTCGAGAAAGATATCCAGTGCCGAGCAGGGCACGGTAGCCCCATGCCACATTCCGCTGGGGCAGGGTGGCGCCGGGATCTGCGCTGAGAAAAGGATTTCCCTTTCACTACCACCACTGGTGCTCCATGCCGACGAAGCGAAAAAAGGCACAGAAGTCACATTTCTCTTCGAGCCGATCTCCCGCAACGAACGATTCTATGGCGTCATTGGCATCGGCCTGGGGCCGGGCCAACGCCTGAGTGCGACCGATAGAAAGCTCCTCCTGCAGGTGCAGGCCATCGCCCTGCAGCTTTTGACCAACCTCTCCGCCGATAACGACAAGAAGCTGAAAGACCTGTCACTCCTTTACCGAGTCAGCAACACCATCCTCTCCACAATTGAGCTGAACAAACTGATCCACCTTACCCTCACGGCACTTACCTCGGGGCCGGTCCCTTTTTTCGACCGTGCCATGCTTTTCCTGATCAACAAGCGGTCCGGCATCATGCAGGGAATGCTCGGCGTCACCAGGGAAACGTCCGCATCCTGTACCGACCCCTTCGACGACCCGGAGAATATCCTCGCCAGCCGATGGGACATCTCCGACGAAAGCATGGCCTGCCAGCGCCGGTCGGATTTCAACCAGAAGGTCATGGCAAGCCGCCTCGAACTGAACAAGTCACTGAACCTAGCGTCCAGAGCCGTACTTGAAAAAAGGCTGATCTATGTGCCATCCGCAGCCAGGGAAAAGCAGGTGGACCAGGACTTCATCAAGCAGTTTGGCATCACTTCTTTTGCCGTCGCCCCGCTCATTGCCCGCGAAAAGGTCGTCGGTGTCATCGTTGTCGATAACACCCTGGCAGGGAGACCGATCACCAACGACACCCTGCGCTTTCTGCAACTCTTCACCAACCAGGCGGGAATGGCCATTCAGAATTCCATCCTCTACAATCGCATCGCCGACACAAATCGCGATCTGTCCGAGGCACAGGACCGGCTGATTCAGGGAGAACGGTTAGCAGCTATCGGTGAAATGGCAGCCGGCATTGCCCACGAGCTCAAAGGCCCCCTGGTTGCCATCGGCGGATTCGCGCGACGGCTTGCCGGCAGGCTGCCCAAATCCTCCGACGAGAAAGTGAGCGCCGACCTGATCGTCAGGGAGGTGCTGCGGCTGGAGAAGATGCTCACCGATATTCTCTCCTTCTCCAAGAAAACCACCATCTGTTATACCCCCTGCAACATGACCGAGATAGTCAAGGATGCCCTGGCAGTTGTCCGTCCCTCCCTGGAAGAGAAAAACATCCGTGTCAGCACCACCTTTCCCCGCAAGTCCGAGGCGCTTCTCGGCGACTGCCAGCAACTGAAACAGGTATTCATCAACCTTTTCTTCAACGGCCAGGAAGCAATGAAGAACGGCGGCGAGCTCACCATCCGTATCGGCAACGCCACCCTCGACGGCCGGAAGGCGGTGGCGGTCAAGATCAAAGATACCGGCGGCGGCATACCGCTGGAAACCCTGCACCAGATATTCAACCCCTTTTACACCACGAAAGACACCGGCACCGGCCTTGGTCTTCCCATCGCCAACCGCATCATCACCAACCATTGCGGCAAGATCCACATCAACAATCGCCCGGGGGTCGGTGTGGAATTCAGCGTTGTTATCCCAATCCAGAACTGAAAAATCCTTTTCAACCGCCGCCATTTGCGGTATATATTGAGAAAATCATCCGGGGATGTAGCTCAGTTGGGAGAGCGATGCGTTCGCAACGCATAGGCCGTCGGTTCGATCCCGATCATCTCCACCAGAAAAATCAAGGAGTTATGCGGTATTTTCGCATGCTCCTTTTTTGTTTTCTCTTTTGCGTGTCCTCTGGCGTGTCCTATTGGTCGGTGCTAAAGCCGGGAAAACAGGATAAAATTCTATCCGATTTAGAAAAAATAGTTCTCGGATCTCGAATGATTATTTGCGCTTTCTAGCAAATAATCGTGAGAGACCGAACAAAGCGAAGCCTTGAACAACTCTGGCACGAAAGATGAAAAATCATCATTCCCTGCTGATCTCCGCTGATAACACAAGCATCTTACTCAGATACACTATGAAAAACACATGCGAGAGATGGCTGCCGTGAGGTGCCGGACGTAAGAATTGCAGGCGATAGAATTAGATGGTGCGAATTTGCAGGTAGGCTATTTGGTCTGCATGAAGGTCTTATACAAGGTGGGATTGATTGATGGCTTAAGGTTGCAGTAGATGAGCCGGTGCAATTGGCTGCTGCAAAAAGAGCAGATTAGTATCCATGCTGCATCTCGATCAGGTATGAATGCTTCATCATGTTGGGCATCGATACTTCCATGCCTAATGCCGGTTGCGTCATTTTCTGAAATTCTCCTTCCGCAGTATTCGCAGGTCACAACAGCCCCCTTTCCACGAATGAATGGTAGGTTTGACCCACGATTATGTGGTCCAGCACTTTTACCCCAAGTAATTCTCCTGCCTCCTTTAGCCTCCTTGTAATCTCGATGTCCTCTCTGGATGGTGTTGGATCTCCGGTAGGATGATTATGGACAAGAATTATTGCTGCTGCAGATGAGAGCAGTGCTGTTTTGAATACCTCCCTTGGATGGACAATGCTCTGGTTTAAGCTTCCGATACTGATAACCTCTATGGCTACAATTCTGTTTTTGCCGTCGAGGTGAAGGCCCATGAAATATTCCTTCGTCTCATGATTCAAGAAATAGAAGGTCTCGAACACCTGTTGCGGGGACGTATAACGCTCTTTTGGCGATATATACCGGGTTACATCCTCCTGGACTTGTAGCGTCTCGAATACTGGCTTGATGATCCTGAATTTGATGGTTCTGGGCTTCCTGGTTACTTCTTCTGGTCCGAAAAGGGTTTGAATAGTCATGGTACTTCTCCTTTCTTTTTTGGAATATAATGTTGCTGGAGGTAGTTCTATGAGGTTGCTGAGGAACAAGGTGTGGAGTTGGTTAGACGTTGCCTTACTGAAGTGGAGTTGCCTGTTGCTGGGAATGGTGATGGGAGCTTATCTAGCGGATGTAGTGAGATCGTATTGGTGGGTATTGTTGTTGCTGGCCATTGTCTTCGCTATAAGGCCTGCATTGACCTACTTTAGGGATTAATCTTGCCGTAGTCGATTGCCACCGGCGATAGCATTCAGCCTTGTAACCAGGTCAGGTCTCAGGAATTCCACATGCAGATTACCGTTAACGCAGCATCTGAACTTAAAGTAGTCGGTCTTACCGGTGCCATCAGGACTACTTGTAATGGCGTCGTATAGCGGGCCATGATAGCTCTTGATCGGACCCTTACCATCGACCATTGAGAAGACGTTATCCAACGCTGATAAATACTTATCTCGATGGTAGTTGACCCGGAACGTTCCATGGTTCCATCCCTTTTCCACCTGCCAGGTAAGAATGACTCTTTTACCCAGCTCAAATTCAGTATTGGTTTTGTACTTGCTCTGTCTGGGGCGCAGGAATTCAAATACTTCCTTTACCGCTTCCTCCAGGTAGGTCTTCACGTTTGCTGCTGATGTTTCAAATAGGGCAACAACAGTTTCATTGGTCAGTTCTGGCAACTCTCCCTTTTCAATCTGAGCATCAAGTTCATTCCTTCTCTGGATCGAGAGAAGACGCCGTAATTCCATACGTTCAACGATTACAGCCCAAGCGTCCTTCTTAATCCTGGCTATGATGGCTTTACTGGCCACTTTCCCCACATCAGTATTGTCACGTTCGTTAACACAAAAACGATAACCTGG
The DNA here is from genome assembly GCF_022808985.1 of Geotalea sp. SG265. Lineage (GTDB taxonomy): Bacteria > Desulfobacterota > Desulfuromonadia > Geobacterales > Geobacteraceae > Geotalea. The sequence continues at coordinate 46,693 of NZ_JAKZFT010000022.1, forward strand.
AGCATCAAGGAAAACTGCACGAAGAGAATTTTGTGCTTCTTCGAGAACAGAATATGCTTCTTCGATTTTAAGAATTGCCTGCTGATAAGTGCCGATCATGGCTGCTAACGTTTCACGTTTGGCGATATCTGTGTTGAGTGGTGTGTACATTACATGTCTCCTTTATATGAGGTGTTTTGTGAGGTTCTGAATTAGGGTTTCCGGTGATAGTTTTTCCCATTGGGAACCTAAAGTACGTTTGATGTCCTTGGAGGAATGTAGGATGAACGTATTGATAGGGAATGGTTCAGGGGCCATGTAGGCGTTAAGGCCCAGTGTTCCTTCTGCCTTGTTGACGGTGAGTACGTAGAGGGCGATGCTTTCGCTGAATACATGGACTGTGTCTTTGGCGCCTGCAAATAGATGGTAACTGTTACCCTTATGGGTCATGATAAGGCTGTTGATGTGGGTTCCTCCTTTCTCTTGCCTGGTATGCAGCTTCAGTGTTGGTGTGATCTGTTCCATGATGATTCCTCCTTGAAATAAATTAGGAGCAATAGGATGGACATATACTGTCTTCCTATGCTCCTTAGTGGTGATTCCTTGCATTGTTACTGGTACGCTTACTTCAGTGTCGCACATGGGTTTCATTGCTATGGCTAACTTGTCTTCAGACCACCTCCTTTTGAAAAAGAAAAAGCACGGTCAGTGTTGACCGTGCCTGCGTTAGGCTTGAATGCCTAAAAAATGACCCCCTGGGGTTGGCGATGTTCTGGAATGGATTCTTCTTATTCAATCACTCTGGTCGGCCTAACTTTTGAAAATGAAATGGCTGTGGGAATTTTATTTTCTTACTTTCTGCTATGGCTGAAGATGGTCAGAAATGAAAAAGGGCATATCATCTTCGATATGCCCCATCCTGCTTTGATAATGCTATGCCTATGGTAGATTGAGGATCTGTACAGGTGTTTTGGTCAATGTGGGGTAGTTGGTCATTGTCGGATTTAGACCAATCTGCCCATAATCCGCTCTGCCCCAGCCCCATACTGTTCCATCTGATTTAACTGCCAAACTGTGGTCACGGCCTGCCGCAATGTCCGTCACGTAACTGATGCCGATTACAGGGACAGGAGTCCTTCTGTCTACTAGGAATGTACCATCACCTAGTTCTCCATAGTTGTTTGCCTGTCCCCAAGACCAGAACGAACCTATAGCACCACCTGTTCCCAAGGCCAAAACATGAGAGTATGATGCTGCAATAGTGGTCACCCCGGATATTCCTGTAATCTGTGAAGGAGTCTTGGCATTACCGCCTCCAGTCACAGGGTAGCCGACCATTTCCCAATAACCCCAAGCCCACGCTGTACCATCCGATTTGATGGCGTAGGAGGCATCTTCACAAGCAGCTATAGCTATGACGTTTGTAAGAGAGTCAACTTTTACAGGCAAAGTGCTATTTGTGTAGGTGCCATTGCCCAACTGTCCCGCGCCATTATCACCCCATGCCCAAACAGTTCCATCATTCTTCAGGGCCAGCACGAAGTACGCTCCCGTGGCGATGGCGACAACATTGGTTAAGTTACCCATCTTTGCAGGTGTTGAGCCATAGCCTAATCCCCATAACCATACTGTTCCGTCAGACTTTAGTGCAACCGACTGGTGCCAGCTTGCTGAAATAGCTGATACATTTGAAATTCCTACTTGAACTGGGGTGCTATGGTTTGTATTGGTGCCATCACCAAGTTGGCCATTGTAATTCGATCCCCAGCCCCACACTGTTCCATCACTCTTGAGAGCTAGACTGTGGTTTTCTCCTCCTGCTACAGCAGCTACATTCGTTAATCCAGAAACTTGAATCGGCGTTCCACGATTGATTGTAGAACCATCTCCTAACTGTCCATAGTCATTACGTCCTAATGCCTTGACGACGCCGTTGCTGCCGACTATTAGGCTATGATCCGAACCACATGCAATTTTTGCTGTCTTCAAAGGTACGGTTATAGTCTGTGTGTTGTTGGTATCTCCGGTATTACCAGTATTGCCGTTCGGATTACCATTATTTGTGGTCGTTACGGCAGACGAACCTCCTCCGCCTCCGCAGGCAGCCAATGAAACTGCGATTGTCCCGTATACGAGCCATTTACCGATTGTGCCTAAAGTTCTCATCGCCCCTCCCTCAATACAAGTCTTATTCGCCAAGCACCATTATGATTCCGATAATTCCGACGATGATCGAGACTCCTCCTGTCAGAGGTGATAACCATATGCAATTGATTGCAATGATTCCTACTTTCACCGCCTTGGACATATCGAACCTTCTTTTGATGCTTGTGAAAAAATGGTCCTGAAATGTACCTAAATAACCTCAAAGCACCTATCTGATGTACCATAGACCCCCTCATATGTCCAGGTATTCTTAATTTGAGGTCATTACAGGGTATTACTTAAAGTCGGATATCTGCTGATACTTCCTCAATTCCAGGAGGACTATATGCAGACATCTAAGGAACTGCTTGGGGCGAGGATAAAGGAGGTCAGGAAACTGAGGCAATTATCGCAGGAAAGGCTTGCTGAAAGGGTAGGAGTCGAGCCAAAACAGATAAGCAGGATTGAGGGAGGGAAAAGCTCACCTTCGATGGATACGTTGGAGTCAATAGCTCGGGAGCTTCAGGTGGAGATGAAAGATTTATTTGATTTTAGACACCTAGAAGGAGATGAACGCCTTGATGATCAGGCTTATCGGCTACTACAATTGATGGATGATAAAACTAAGAGGCTTGCAGTACGATTGTTAGGTACATTGGCAAGTTGATATCTCTACGTGCTATCCCCTGGGCAATCCCAGCATATCCGTTGGAACATTGAGCGCATCAGCTATAGCTTCAAGAGTTTCTGTTGTTCCGCATCTCACTCCGTTTTCTATTAATGAAATTGTTGAATTACTGACACTGGCCAGATTAGCAAGTTCGGTTTGGGTCAAATCTCGGTATAGACGCCATGCTTTTACTGGTGATTCACCTTTATCTAGCCTTCGTTGCACCTCTTCAGGAGTATCACAATTCTCTCGCACCAACACCCTCTGAGTTTGCAGCTTATGTTTTGGTCTTGGCATTTGTAGCTGAGTTGGCTTTATTGCTGCTTCTAAAAGGTCAAGGTATTCCTTATAGGAAATAATCACTAAATGAGGCTTACCCTTTATTGTGACAATCTTTGGTTTCATATGGTGTGAATAAGAACTCTAATACGCTCTTTCATCGGGTGTAATGTTTGGAAGATTAACAAAGTGAAACCAAATACTTAGCATGCTGTTTGCAATAATTGTAGATGCTTCCGAAACAATTTAGAATTTTTGCTTAAACTAGAGTCCTCTGCCGTCTCAACAATCTGGGCAAACAAGCTTTGCCGGTGCTAGGGGAGCGTGTAAACGAACTAGGTGAGACAAAAATAAAAAAGAATTTAGTCTGTGGTACTATACCTTTGTTGATATCGGCTTATCTTTCTTGATTATATCAAATCTATTCCCACATCCTTTGCGTTCTTAGGTATGATATTTTCAGCGACAGAGCCATCCTCATATATCCTCTGGACTTCATCTGCGCATTAAGTAATTAAAATCTCCATCGCCAACGGCTGTGAGTGCAGCGGCAGAGCGCAGCGCAGACCGTCTGCCACGCTGGGTTGTGACTAACGCTTCATTCTCTGAAGATAAAAACTATAAATTTACTTCTAACTATCTTCGTTTAGATGCTTTCCAGTAAAAATATCCTGGACTCTCTTTGATTTTATCCTCTTCATTTTTGTTACCTTTGTAATCAGATACAGCTTTCCCAGCAAGCAGCAGAGCTGCGCCAGCGGTTACAGGCTCTTTGGCAAGAATACTTGTGGTCAAGGTACCAATAAACATTACAGCATCCAGAAATAGGTTTCTTCTTAATGCCTTCATTCTTGCCTCTACCTTTGCGACTGGAGATCGGATAATGTCCCCAATAACCTGATCGATTTTCTTTTGACTTATGCCAACTTCGGAATCTATATCAGAGAGTGCTTTTGAAAATGCATTCCGGAATTCTTCAAACGCAGCCTCATTTTTTCTGGCCTTTGCAAGTGATTTTTCTGTAACGCTATCAAAATAAGGAAGTTGAATGGGTAGATTCTATTCGTAAGTGCACCACGTGATAAAAAAGCAGGACATGATGGTTTTCTGGTAGTGTGTGAAGCGCGACCAACACTCACTACGGAAAGGAACCCACCATGTCCTACAGCCATTTTA
>NZ_JAKZFT010000023.1 GCF_022808985.1 Geotalea sp. SG265
GTAAAATGGCTGTAGGACATGGTGGGTTCCTTTCCGTAGTGAGTGTTGGTCGCGCTTCACACACTACCAGAAAACCATCATGTCCTGCTTTTTTATCACGTGGTGCACTTACGAATAGAATCTACCCTTCAAGGGGCATATTGGGTCCCTCTTTCGTTCTACAGGCAAATATAGCCGTCACGGCTCAAGTGCAGAGTATCTTTGTTATACTTGAATCGAGGCGGCAGCTTCCACGTTTGCATGAGGGAGGTCACCATGGCACGTTACGGCAAGAAAGCGCAGGAAACGGTTGAAGAGACCATGGATGAGTTCAAGAAGGGGCAATTGAAAAGCGGCAAATCGGAGAAAAAGGTCACCAATCCCAAGCAGGCAGTTGCCATCGGTCTGTCGAGGCCCGAAAAAAGGGGGCCAAGGTGCCCGAACCCCCAAAACACGCGTGAGGAATGTCGGAATGGATGATCGAGGACACCGGGTCATTCTCATTACCGGCGCTACCGATGGACTGGGGCTGAAAGTTGCCACCGATCTGGCAGCCAAGGGATACACCCTGCTCCACGGGTGGACAAAACCGGAATAGGGAATATATGCAAAGCTTCGAATCCACAGTTTCTGCAGCGGGCCTGATGCTCGATTTTGCCGGTGCTACTGGCCTTACCGGCAGCGGGACGCCACGGCGCTACCTCTGGACCGATGCCTTCGCCATCTGCAATTATCTCGATCTCTTCACCCGAAGCCAACAGCAGTCGTGGCTGGATCTGGCGCTGCAACTCGTTGACCAGGTTCATCATATCCTTGGTCGCCACCGTCCCGATAATGCCCGTACCGGCTGGATCAGCGGGCTGTCCGAGCCGGATGGGGAGCGGCATCCAACCGTCGGAGGGCTACGGATCGGCAAGGAGCTGCCGGAACGTTCCCCGGGCGAGCGATATGACGGCCAACTGGAATGGGAGCGGGACGGCCAGTATTACCATTACCTGACCAAGTGGATGCATGCCTTGAGCTGTGTCGCCAGGGCTACCGGCAATATCGAATATCTCCTTTGGGCCATCGAACTGGCCAAGGTGGCCCATGGCCGTTTTACTGCGATCCCTGAACGCGGCAACGGCCGGATGTACTGGAAAATGAACATCGACCTGACCCGCCCTGCGGTCACTTCCATGGGGCAGCACGATCCCCTTGACGGGCTGGTCACCTACAGCGAGCTCCAGGCATGTTCTGAGACAGCGGAGACAAAGGACAGGCTTCCAGCTCTGGACAGAGAAATCGAGGAGATGGCCAGGCTCTGCCGGTCCACGTCAGTGGCGACCGATGACCCGCTGGGGTTGGGAGGCCTGCTCTTTGACGCCGGTCGCATGATGCAGCTAACCATCCGCGGAAAGTTCCATGAAGATGGACTGCTGGAGCGGGTGCTGGATGCAATTCTCGAAGGACTCGTTTTTTTCGACAAGCAGGACCAGGTGCAGCTTCCTGCCGCATACCGACTGGCATTCCGGGAGCTGGGGTTGTCCATAGGCCTTCATGGCCTGGAACGGATGCGGGGATGGCTCGGATCATATCCGGAGCAGTTTAGCCCCCTCGTCACGAGGCGGTTGGAGCAGCTGGCCAGGTACTTACATCTGGGAAATAAGATAGAGCAGTTCTGGCTGGAACCGGCACACCGCAAACAACGGACCTGGAGTGAACACCGGGACATCAACCAGGTCATGCTGGCAACGTCCCTGGCCCCGGACGGCTTTCTCACCGCCTGATTTCCTTTCCTCAAGGCCAATCTCAATCGGAGTCGAAATTCCCGGGCTTTCGCTGCGATTCCCTGTGGGCAGAAGCACTTGATCAAAAAGAGAGTACTTCAACAAAGACGCGGTCGAAGTCAGCGCAGTTTGCCAGCTCTACAACTTTGACCTCCTGCACTAATCGCTGCACCTCAATTCGGCTGTTGTGGTTGAGCAAGAAAGCCTTTCCGCCACTTTTAGCTGTGTTGCCGACAAACTCAATTTTTCCTGTGGTTTCAGCAGGAAGAAGTCCGATCGTGACCAGACTTTCTGCGGTGAGATGAAAACCGAAAGACCCGGCGATGAGGACCTTATCTAGATCCACAGGATTCACACCCGTATGGCGCAATAGGAACTCCACCCCAGCCCTGATTGCCCCTTTCGCAAGCTGCACCTGACGAACATCCTTTTGGGAAAGATACACATTGTCAGTCAGCTTGAAAGCCGGCTTACCATCAATTTTTACAAGTCGCTCCGCCAGGAGAGGAAGCAAAACTGGATCTTCAGGTGAGACGAACTTTCCGTTCTTGTTGATTACCCCATGTCGAACCAGTTCGGCTACTATATCCATCAATCCGCTGCCGCAAATACCGGTAGCCGGAGAGTTGCCAATGGTCTTGAGGCAAATATCCCCCCCCTTGAGGATAGCGAAACGCTCGATCGCCCCCTGCCCTGCTCTCATGCCAAAGGTAATGTTCATTCCCTCAAAAGCAGGTCCGGCAGCGGTAGAAGTTGCCCGAACCTGGCCTTCATGGACGATCGCCATCTCACCATTGGTGCCTATGTCGATAAAAAGAACTGTCCCCTGTTCTTCATGAAGCCGTACCGCTTGCAGACCGGCTGTAATGTCAGCCCCAACATAGGCGGAGATGATCGGGGGCAGGTAAACAATCCCCTTGGGCGCAATGGTCAGCACCAGATCATTAGCTGACATCCAGCAGCCGCCAGTGAGTTCGGGGGTATAGGGGTATTGCCCGAGAGAACGGGGGTTGATGCCTGCAGCGAGGTGGAGCATACAAGTGTTGCCGCTGAAGACGACCTCGTAGATGCGATCCTGGTGGACCTCTGCCTCGCCTGCTACCTGCCCGATCAGGCGGTTGATTTCACCGATCACACCAGAGCGCATCTCCGATAATCCCTTTTCTTCGCAGGCAATCCGAATCCGGGAAAGTACATCCTGGGCATGGCGGCTCTGGGGATTGAGAGCCGAGGCATGTGCCAATTCCATTCCTGTGTTCAGATCGACTAGAGATACCACCAAGGTGGTGGTGCCGATATCCACCACTACTCCAAAGGTCTCCCCTTCCGTATCCCCCTCTTCCTCATAGGCGATTTCGCCGCCGTGAAAGACGGCTGTCACACCTTTGTCAGGCTGAAATTCCTTAGTTACGTGCGGCGCCAGGGCCACGGCCAGGGCATGACCGTGGCTGGTTATCTTAAGGTCCTCCTGGGCAACATCCGGGACAAGGACGGTAATGTCGCCGATTACTTCGGCTTCGCAGGAAAGCACCTGCCCCGCCAATTTCTGATCGTTGGAAAGATGATGCACCCCACGCCGTATAATATGGTGGAGGGAGTCCGGCTCCAAATGGACGGCGCATTTACCGCAAACGACGGCACCGTTGCAGGGGGATTCAATCAGCACACCGGCCAAGCGTGCCGCTTCCAGAACGGTGGTCCCTTTTTCGACGGCAATGGAGCGATTGGCGGGGAGGAAATGGACGTTTGGCATTAATTTATCTCCATCGAGAAAAGCAATAGGACCTATAGGTCCCATAGGACGCATAGGTCCTATAGAAAAACTAATGGCTATTTTTGACAATGCCGGTCATGGCCCGAATATTTGCCACCGGCGACGCCGTACTAAGACCGCAGGCAGGCGAAATAATGTCGATGCCGTCTTTTACCAGCCCTTCCGTATGGCGGGCGACCTTGTCCGGGTCTCCCAATTCAAGCAGGAAGGTGCTCACATTGCCCATGGTAGTTAGCTGGGGATACTCCTGCTTCAGCAGTTTTAGATTCACGAAGGCGTCGGTGCTGATAGCATCCGCATGAAGCTGGGGGATGGAAGGTTTGACCGCCTTCATCTCCCCGCAGATATGCACCAGTACCGGCACGCCGGTGGCATGGATGCCGTCGATGACCTTATTGAGATAGGTGACCGCGTAGTCGGAGAACATCTTCGGCCCGAGGATTTCGCCGGTGGCGGTGGGATCGCCGATACAGATGGCAGTGGCGCCGCTCTCCACCAATGTTTGGGCAAAGGCTATGAGAAATTCGCTGACGTAGTCGAGGACCCGGTGGGAAGCGTCCCGCTCTTTGCGCAGCTCTTTCAGAAACTGCATGGGGTCGACGATTGAAGCTGCAGTGCTGATGGGTCCGGTGACGCTGCCGATAATCGGCACCTCCGGATTCATTTTCGCCAGCCGTTCGGCGGCCCCAGCCAGGGTGTGTATCCGGCCTGCATTGAGCATGGCGGCAACGTCCCGATAGACCACCTCCTTCACCGACGGAAACGACTCCCGGGCGATCTTCGGTTCGCAGGCCAGGGTGCCGAAGTCGATGTCGCTCCCCAGCACCTCCGCCTCCACCGTCATGCAGAAGGGAATGCCCAGGTTTTCGAAACCGGTATCCCGATGGACATCGGTGGCGATTGCCGCCATCAGTTCGCTGTCGAAGTGCCCTTCCGGAAGAGTGTGGCCGCTTTCGTTCATCACATCCACAATGGCGGCGTTCATCATGCCGCCGGTGCAGATAACCGGCGGCCGGTCCACCTTTTTCTTCTTCACTGTATCCAGCAAGCGCTGTTTGGGACTGAGACTCATCATTGATCCTCAACTTTAAAATTACGCACCGTCTCCATCATCGCCTCTATATTCTCGAACGGCGCCTCCGTAGGCAGACTACAACCGGACGCGACGATGAAGCCTTTGGGGTTGTCATGGGCCTCGCGGAGGCAGGAAAGGGTTGCCCGGCGCACATCCTCCACCGCCCCCTGCAGCATCACCGCCGAAGGATGCACATTGCCCATCAGCCGCACCCGGTTTCCCACCGCCAGCTTTGCCTCGATCAGACTGGCATCGTTATCGATACTTATGCAATCGGCACCCGCCTCCACCATCGACTCCCAGATCTTGGCCGTTTTGCCACAGATGTGCAGGGTAACACTCTTCCCTTTGCCGTGGATGAAGTCGATGAGCCGTTTGAGATAGGGCAGGGAGAACTCCTTGAACTGCCGGGGGCTGATGACGGTGGATGACGACATGGCATCGGTAAGGCTTGGTGTCGCCCCGGCCTCGATAATCGCCGCGGCATAGCGGAAATTTGTGTCCAAGGATATTTCGCAGAGCCGATGCACAGTCTCAGGGTCCTTCAGCATCAGCCGGGCCAATGTTTCCGCCCCCACCAGGAAAGAGGCGTTGGTGAAAGGGCAGGTCAGCGCTCCGGTCACCGGCACCTCGTTACCCACCTGATCCACGGCAATGCGCATCGCCTCCAAGTGATGGGGCAGATTGCCGTCCCGGTACGGATCCGCGGGCTGCAGCCGCTGGACCTCAGCCGGATCGCTGATGGCCGGAGCTTCCAGGTACGCAGTCTCGTCTGCCGGATAATGCACCTTCGCACCCATGGCCTCGGCCTGGGTATAGAGGTCGGTGAAGATGCGGATCACGTCGTAGCCGAACTTGCGGTAGGCAGCCACCTGGGCCTGGGCGATGAGCGGACCGTTGCCGCGGAAATCCCCTACCTTGACGCCGATCACTCTGGCCGCGGTGTTGCCGACGATGGGAACGCAGGGGAGACGATCTATTGCTTCCCCTTTGCCGTAGGCGGCGAGACGTTCCAGTGGTTTCATGGCATCAGTGCCCATCACGCTGCTGCCACTTCCGGGGAAGTCAGCCTTCTAGCCAGACGCACGGCATCGGCGGCGTTGACCGCATAGCCGTCGGCGCCGATCCGGTCGGCAAAGCCCTGGGATATGGGGCCGCCGCCGACGATGACCTTGAACTTGTCACGTACCCCCTGATCGTTGAGCTGGCGCACCACCTCCCCCATGCCGTCCATTGTGGTGGTCATGAGCGTGGAAAGGGCAATGATGTCGGCATCAATTTCCTGGGCGGTCTGAACGAAGCTTGCCGGAGGAATATCGCGCCCCAGGTCGGTCACGTCGAAGCCCGAGGTTTCCAGCATGATCTTCACCAGGTTCTTGCCGATATCGTGGGTATCCCCCTGAATGACGCCGATCACAACCCGCCGCTTTTCCGCCACCGCATCCTGCCTGATGTGGGGCTTCAACACATCCATCCCCGCGTACATGGCATCGGAGCACATGAGCAGCTCGGGAATGAAGTATTCCTCCTCGTCGAAGAGCTGCCCTGCCCGCTCCATACCGGCCGAAAGCCCCTTCTCGATTGCCTCATAGGCATCAAGCCCTGCTGTCGCAACCGCTTCAGCCGTGGCCACCGCCTGATCCTCGTCCATATCCACCACGGCGTCGGCCAATTGCTTGTATAACGTTTCTTTGTCAGCAGACATTTCCATTCCTCCTCTTGTCTCCTCCATAGAGGAGCTCTTTTAGAGTTTTCCTATCTCGTGAATGTGCAGAAAAGGCTGCCGTGGCTTCGGGAGGGAGTGACCGAGCCACAGCGGCGAGCGGACACTCGCCCCATGGTGCTAGAAGCCTCGCCGCCTGTCGAATGCAAAACCGATTGCGACGAGAACAGGCCCCGCAAGGTCCGCAGCTGTGGCGACCAAACGACCGGATGAAGTCGCGGCAGCCTGGCCTCCACCACAATTCATCTATTCGCCACCACAGCGCTGAATAAATCCTCAGCCAGCCGTAAGCCCCCGCTGAAACCGGTATAGCCCCGGTCCAGCACCGCCCGGTTGGCAACGGGAAAGGAAACTGACAGGTGCGGCGCCCCCAGCTGCAGGGCCAGTTCCCGCTCCAATGAGCTTCCAACCACGAAGGCTGGGCTGAAGGCGTTGTAAAATTTCTCACCCCTGGAGCGCGGCCAGTGGCGGTTCAGGTGACCCAGCACTTCGCTTGCATCCGTCTCGAAAACCAGCTTGGTTTTGTAGCCGGAGGCAAGCTTCTCTACACGGCCGGCCAGGGCAACCTTTTCCTCCTCCTTCACCTGGTCCGTGCAGACGGTCAATTCGGGCAGCCAGCCCAGGTCATCGGCCAGGAAGCGGCTCAGGGCCACGGCATAGTTGCCGTCACCGACTACCACCGCGTAGCGCTGCAGGTCGATATCGTTATAGCAGTCCGTAAGAGGCTCCAGGATTTTGTAATAGCGGCTTTTCTCCCGGTCGATCACCCCCTGTACCATACTTTCGTCAAGTGCCAGCTTTGCTGCCACCAAGCGGAGGAACTCCTCCGAGGCACTGGGGCCCACGGGGAGCGGCAAGGTGAGATAGGGCGTGCCGTGGCGTTCTTGAAACTGCCGGGCCGCCTCCTGACCGTAGATGTCGGAGACGACTATATTCAACTCCGCCTCGCCCGCCCGGCGAATGGCCTCCAGGCTGTCATCGGCGGTAAAGAACGAATTTACCTCAAGCCCCAAAAGTTCCAGCAACCGGCGGATTCCTTCCAGGTTGCCACGCCAGAACGGGTCCATGTAAGGAACGATCCCCCAGAGGTTGACCTTTCCCTTCACCTTGGGGAGCCCCCGCTCCAGAAAATCCTTGACCAGGGCCTGCAGCACCAGGTCGTATCCCCAGTAGGAGTTGCCGCGGAAGCCGCCGGTGATGGCGCCGATGATCGGCGCTCCCTCATCGCGAAACTCGTTGACTACGGCAAAGATATCGTCGCCGATCATTTCAGGGACGCAGCCTGTCAGGACCACATACAGCTCTCCGTCCATGACCTTGAGGGTGCTGGCGATCTGTTCCCGCAGGCGCTCCTCGCCGCCGAAGACCACCTCGTTCTCCTGCATGTTGGAACTGGGAACGGTCAGGGAACCGCAATAGCCTCCCACCTGGAGACCGCTGCCGCCGTTCTGGGTCCAGGCAAAATTGCCGGCGCAGCCGGATGCCGAATGAAGGATGGGGATCGCTCCCGGCAGGGCGGTGACGGTACCCACCGCTCCCCCCAGGGAACACATGAAACGCGCCCGTTCGACAAAATGTTCACTCATTGACAGACCTCCCGCGGGTATTCAGATAGGAAAAGGGCTCGGCCCTATACCAGTTTTCCGTGTAGGGGAGCCGAATGTTCTCGCCCAGGTTGCGGTTGTAGACGGGATTCTTCAGCTGGCGATGCAGCCGTCGCGCCACCTCGTACACGCCTCGGTAGCCGATGTAGGACAGCCCGGTGTTGTAGATGACATGGGTGGGAATGCCAAGCTTCGCGGCGGTCATGTTGCCGTTGGCGTGGCCCAGAAACAGATCCGGCTTGAGCCGTTTGAGCAGGTTGGCCTCCTCGAAGGGCTGAACGTTGGCAATGTCCACCACGTAATCGCTCTTGGCCTCGCCGGCCAGCTTCTCGTACTCCACGTTGGCAAAATCGTCATGGTGGAAGGAACGGATGCCCACCACCTCCAGCCCTATCTCCTGCAACAGGCGAGAGGTGGCCAGAGCGCGGAACTCACCGGCGCTGACGAACACCCTCTTTCCTTCGAACAGGGGTCGAAATTCCTTTAGTGCTTCCTTGAGCTCCGCCTCCTCGGCGGCGATCAGCGGCTCCACCTGCCCTTCCAGCCCCAGCGCCGCGGCCACATCCCTGAGCCACAGGCTGGTGTTCTCGATGCCGATGGGCATGTGCCTGATGATGGAGGGGACGTTGAACCGCTCCTGTAGATAGCCGAGGAAGTAGTCGTCATGGGTTGGGCAGGTGCTGATGGAGAGGGCCGCCCGGGTTGCTTTGACGAAAGAGTCGGGATGGGCGAAGACAGGAAAGACATTAACCTCCAGCCCCAGTGAATTCAGAAGCCGCTCCAGTTCCTGCTCGTCCACCCGCCCCATGGAGGAGACGTTCATCAGGTTGACCGTCTTCGCCAGGCGCTGCTGTTCCAGGAAGACAGCCAGTTCGTCCTCCGGAGCCGGATTGCTGATACCCCGTTCCTCCAGGAGATTGCGGCCGATGGTGTGATAAACCGCATCGTAGGCGGTGGCCCAGATTTTGGTCTTGAACCCCTCACAGTGAACGGGCAAGAGCCTGGCGTTGACCTGGGGCTGTAACTTCTGCGCCACCCCATCGATGTCGTCGCCGATGATGCCCGGCACACAACCGGCAACAATGGCGATGGTCGCCGGACGGTAACGACGATCCACCTCAATGATGGCTTTTTCCAATTTCGGCTCGCCGCCGCTGATGACATCGGTCTCATCCAACGCTGTGGAAAGCCAGATTCCATCCTTGGTTTTCCCCTGGCGGACGTTGCTCCCCACCCGCACGTTTGCATTCTGGGAATGGGTACAGGAACCGCAGCCAAGAGCGCTGTGCAGCAGCACCACGTTATCGGGCAGGGTGTTGAGCATGGCCAGAGCAGGCAGCAGCAGACAGATGGAGCCCTGGGTAAAGCCCCGGTCGCCGTCGTCGATCAAGCAGCTCTTGCCTTTGGCCTTTCCGGCCAGGCCGCAGATGGTGTCGTTGTGGGCAATGACCGCCTTCAGCCGGTCTTCGCGCTTGGGAGGGACTTTGTTGTCGAAGTAAGTCATCTGTTCATCCTTTCACGTCCAGTGTCTTTCTTATTTTTGCCGGAATCTGCTTCCAGCAAGGTATCCAGGTGGAGCAGTGGCCGCAGGAGCCGTAATTCCAGTCTTTGAGATGTTCCTTGTTGCCGTGGGTCTCACAGCGTCCGGGCAGTTTGCCGGCATCGGTAATGGCCCCGGTCGGGCAGCGGTCGATGCAGGCCCGGCAGCTGCCGTCGAAGGCGTAGAGGCAGTAGCCATAAACCTCGGAATAACGGCGTTCCGTCGGTTGCAGGTTGAGGGTCGTTATAACGCTGCAGAGCCGGCCGAATGCCCCCTTCTCGCTGATGAAGTTCTGGTGCAGGCCGAAGGTTCCAAGTCCGGCCGCCAGGGCGGCGTGCCGCTCAGACCAGAAGGGAAGCCAGCCGTCCGAGTCGTAGCGGGGATCGATGTTGGGAGCCACGGCCTGTGCCCCATTGCGCTCGGCAAAACGGATCAAGGCCCGTCGCACCACGTTGAGGAACTTGGAGCCGTTCCACTTGCCGGAAGAAAACTCCACGGCTGAGTAGCGCTGTTCCCGGCTGTAGTTCCTGGAGATGTGCTCGGTGAATGGCAAAAAGACGCTGATCACCGAACGGGCGCCAGGAAGCCACTCTTCAGGCAGCCGATGGCATGGCCCCACCACCTCCGGATCCTGGAATCGTGCGAAGAGCGGATCATGGGCGGAAGCAACCGCAACCAGCGGCTCGTCCCAAATGGGTGGGTTATCCCCTTCGGGAAGGGCATTGCGGAAATCGCCCTTAACCAACTCGGTGACAAAATTGACGATCTCAGCGGTTGCCACATCAGGCTGAGACACGATGGTAACCGGATTTTCCGGCAGCGGATCGGGAATAAAGAACCGTGGATTTACCCCTTCCGGCAGCTGTCGGTTCCTGGTAAGCGCCTCGGGGTTGGGATTGGCCGATCCCTTCACCACCGGCGGTTTGTCGAAGGGTTTCCTGAAGCCGGGGGGCGAACCCTTGGTGAAGTCGTAGGCAACCCAGATGTAGAGTTGCTCGTAGAGCCCATCAAGCAGGTTCGCTGCTAGTTCTGCCGGCGTCTGTCCCTCTTTGAGCCGGGTCGTCCCCTCTTCAGGAAAGAGCTCCCCCTCGATGAAGTAGTAGATCTCCTGGCGAATAGGAGCCGCCGCGTTGCGCAGGGCCGCAGTGCGGTCAGATTGCCGCACCGCCAGCACCTTGCGCCGGTCCGGCCTGTATCCCCAATGGTTTGCCTGCAGGATGTAGTCGGTCAGGCATTCCAGCACCGACTGCCGGTTGAGGATATTGGGATAGGGCTCCCCCCACTTGGGGATTTCATTGATGAACAGTGAATTGTGGTCGCCTTGTTGTGGCAGCATGGCCTTACCTACCTTTTCCCGGTCCAGTGGAGCACCCGCCGCTGGAGCAGATCGAACAACTCCATGATTAGAATGATGACCAGCGACATGAAGAGCATGCCGGCCAATACCTTTGGGTAGTCGGAAAAATCGGCGTGGTACTGGATAAAGTGCCCCATCCCCGACTTGGCGCCGAACATCTCCGCCACCGTCAGGAGGATAAAGCTGAAGACCAGTGCCATGCCGGCCCCGCTGAAGATCATGGGCATCGCCCCTGGCAGGATCACCTTGCCGTAGAGACGAAAGCCCCTGAGTCCCAGGGTGCTGGCATTATCCAGGTAGCGCTGTTCCAGCAGCACTACACCATGGATGGTCCCCATCAGGATCGGCCAGAAGGCGCCGGCAAAGATGATGAACGCCGACGACAGCCAGAAGGTGGGGAGAATGGCTATGGCATAGGGAATGAGCATCGTCGGCGGGATTGGGCTGATGCCGCGGAAAATGGGCATCAACACCCCCCGCAGGAAGCGGGATGAACCGACCAGAACCCCGCCGCCAATCCCGAGCACCAGAGCCAGCAGGTAGCTGGGCAACAGGAGCCCCATTGAGTTAACGAAGCCCTGCAGCAGTTTCGGTATGGAACGCTTCAACTCGGGGAGAATCTTGGCCAGCCCGGGAAACAGCACCGGTTCGAGCCAGCCGGTCAGATCGGTGGCAATCTCGAAGAGCACCATTAACAGTATCAGCAGGACCAGTGACCAACCGTATTTCTTTACCAGTAGCAGCATCGGTCGCTCCAAAGACGGTTAAAGATTCTGCTTGGCGAAGCGCTTCTTCGCCTCCTTGAAGTACTTGTCCTTCGGGTTGCGGCGCAAAAGCTCGTTCAGGGCGTCCCGGTACAAGTCCGTATTGATGAAGCGATTGAGATCCACATCGGTCTGCAGGTAATCGATGGCCTTCATGTCATCCCACATCTGTTTCACCCCTTTTTTGTTGGGGTCCACATCCACATGCTGGTGGGGCTCCAGGGTGAACTCCCTGGCCATCTTCTCATCCATATCCAGGAACTTCTTGTTCACATCCACCGCCAGCCGGGGATTGGCAGCCTTCAGCTTCTCGGCCTGGAGCACCCCCCGCAGGAAAGCACGGTAGGCTTCCGGGTGTTCCTTTACCGCCTTACCCTTGGCAACGATTCGGCAGCAGGGATGCTTGGGAAAATAGTCATTGCTCCAGCCAACGACAGCCACCCCCGATTCTTTGGCCTTTACCAGCACCGAGGATGCGCCGATCCCTGCATCCACCTTGCCCGCCTTGACCGCTTCCAGAACGGCGGAGGGGTTCTTCAATTCGATGATCTTCACATCTTTATTTGGATCGAGACCGGCACGCTTCAGGGCTCCCCGCCAGACGATGTCGGCGGTATAGATACGGGGCGTGGCCACGGTTTTGCCTTTGAAGTCCTTGATGTTCCTGAATTTTCCCGCCTTGGAAGGGAGCGCCAGCACCGGGTGGCCGCCGGAAAGGTGGCCACCGATGATAGTGAAATCTGACCCTTTGGAGATAAAGGTCAAGGGACCGGCTGTGCCGAAGGAGATACCGATGTCGATCTTGCCGCTGTTCAGGGCGTTGAGGCCGTCGGAAGAACTGGCAAACTGCACTAGTTCAACCTCGACACCCTCTTTTTCAAAGAGTTTCTGATCTTTAGCGATGAAGGTCAGGACGCTGCCGCCGCCGGGGGCATAACCCACCTTGAGGGTCGGTTTGGCGGCCGCTGCTGCCGAGCCGGCAAATGAAACGGCGATCAGCAAAGCCAGAGCGCCCTGAGTGATTTTTTTGAAAAGAGCCATTGGGAACCTCCGTGTCTTGGTCAGTATATTTGTAGTAAAATCAGTTACGCCAGCGAAGCAGACGCCGCTCGATCCGCTCAGTGCCCCAGGTAATAGTCGTCACGACGATGCTGATGAAGATGATGCCGACGATGACCCGCTGGTAATCGGCGAAATCGGCAAAGTTCTTCACATACCAGCCGATGCCGGAATTGGCGCCGATAAGTTCGGCAGCGGCCAGAAGCACCAGGGAGAAAACCAGCGCCAGGGTCGCCCCCGTGCAGATGGAGGGCATGGCGCCCGGCAGTATCACCCGATAGAGCAATGTCCCCTCCCGCAGGTTCAGCACCCGGGCAGAATCGACGAGCCCTTTAGGAATGTTGAACACCCCATGCACCGTGTTGATGAAGATGGGCCAGAAGGCGCCGATGAAGATGACGAAAATGGAGGCGGCGCGAAAACTGGGCAAAAGCGCAATGGCATACGGGATGTAGACGATGGGAGGGATCGGCCCCAGCACCTTGGTGATGGGGTTCACCGCCTTGAACAGCCGCACCCGCCAGCCGACCAGCAGTCCCAGGGGAATGCCCGTGACCAGGGCGAGCAGGTAGCCCCCTACCAGCAGAATAAGCGAATTTACCAGCCCCTTGAGCATGTCGGGCAACTCGGCGACGAACAGCTTCAGCACATCCTCCGGCTTGGGAAAGAGCATCTTGTCGAGGATTGCAAAGGGGCCGGTTGTCAGGTACCAGATAAGGAAGAAAACATAGAGAATGGCCGCCACATCACCGCTGCTGGTTTTCGTCGATGCATCTCCGGCAAGAACGTAGCGCAGCAGGTAGACAAGATGAATTGCCAACGCCAGCACCATGAGATGAATGGGCAATCCCGCTCCTGCTGTCGTCGCAAGGATCACCAGCAGGAGCGCAAAAAGGATGTTCGGTAGAATCTGGATCTTTGCCATGATGATCTATCCTAGTGGTTGAGGTGCAGCGCCGGCTCGCCGCTCTTGAATTCCTTGTTCAGCTTCTTCCACAGCTTTTCCTTGGGCTCCCGCTTCTCAAGGGCAGCCAAGGCGCTCGCATACAGCCTGGTATTGATCCTGTTTTCTATGGAGTCGTTGCTGGTGATGTAGTCTGCCCGCTTCATGAAATCCCAGAACTGGAGCACCGACTTCCGGTGCGGGTCGGGACTTACCAGCAGGTGCCCCCCATAGATGTCCTTGAGGAGATCGGTCTTGTCGATCGGGACGTATTTGGCAACCACATTCACCGTGCCGTTTCTGTCAGTCAGGTAATAATTGTAAGCCTTGAGCAGTGCGACGAGAAAGTGTTCAAAGTCGGCCTGGCGCGCCTTTAGGGTCGAGGTCAGGGCAACCTGCCGGCAGCAGGTATGACCTTTGATCACCTCACCGGAGTACTTCACCACCTTTAGCCCCTGCTTTTCGGCAAGGGTGAAATAAGGGATCCACACGAGACCAGCATCCAGGGTGCCCTTCTTCACCCCCTCCATGACCGCCGCTGGTGAATCGAATTCCTTGATGGTCAGGTCCTTTTTCCAATCCAGTCCCGCTTCATGGAGCGCCGCACGGAAGACCACGTCCCCCGTGGCCAGGCGTACCGCGCCGATGGTGGCCCCCTTGAAGTTCTTCAACTCCTTGAACCGGGTTGCTTTTTCCGGTTTGGCGATGAGACCGTGCCCCTCCCCCATCTGCCCACCGAAGATGGTGAAATCGGCCCCCTTGGCGATAAAGGAAAGGGGTGCGGAAGTCCCGAAGGAACCGGCATCCAGCTTGCCGGTCTTGATGGCGGTCAGCCCCTCGCCGGAATTGGTGAACCGTGCCAGTTCCACATCAAGCCCTTCCTGCCGGAAAAATCCTTTTTCCTTGGCAACGAAGTAGAGCAGGTGTCCAGAGGTGGGCAGGTAGCCCACTTTGAGTTTCTTAAGGTCGGCTGCATGGGATAAGCCGGCCCCAATGGCAACCAGGGTGATGGCAAGAACTAGGATTATAATCCGTTTCATGTAAGTCCTTCTTTCTGCTGTCTCTCAGCTTGATTTAGTTGTTTTTCTTATAGAAACTGAGCATTGCTTGATAAGTTTTATCCTTGGGGTTCTTTTTGATAACTCTGTCCAGCGCCTGCTTGTAAATTGCCGTGTTGATGTGCTTGTCGATGGGATACTCAGTAGCGATATAGCCAGCGTCCCGAATGTGCTGCCAGAAGTCCAGAATGCCCTTGCGCAGCGGGTCGGGATTGGAGTCGGCCACCCTTTTCACGTAGGTCTCGTTGCGGATGATATCCTCATCGATTTTCAGCGCCTTGGTATAGATCTTCACCGTTTCGTCCGGGTTGGTCTTGTAGAATTTATAGGCCCGGATCAGGGCGGCGAGGAACTTTTTGTAGGTCTCCGGATCGGCGTTGACCTGCCTGGTGTGGGCGACAATGCGGCAGCAGGTGTAATCCGGGTAGAATTCCTCGATGTAGTGGGCCACTTTCAGGCCGTGGTTCTTTTCTGCCAGGGAAAAGTGGGGAGGATAGACGAGGCCTGCATCCACGGCTCCTTTTTTCACCGCTTCGACCACGGCGGCAACGGTGCCGAACTCGACGAAATTCAGATCCTTCTTGTAGTCGATCCCCGCCTTCTTCAGGGCCCCCTTGAAGATCACGTCACCGGTGGAAAGCTTCACCAGGCCGATCTTCTTTCCCTTGTAGACCTTCAGGTTCTTGCCGTTCAGCTCTGCCAGCCGCTCCGGCCGGGTAATAATGGCCTGCCCCCCGATCATCATGCCGCCGATGAAGGTGAATTCGCTCCCCTTGCTGGTAAACAGGAGTGGTGCGGTGGTGCCGAAGGTGCCCACATCCAGTTTCTCCGCCTTGAGAGCCGCCAGCCCTTCGGCGGCGCTGCCAAACTGGTACAGGTCCACATCGACCCCTTCTTCTTTGAAGTACCCTTTCTCTTTGGCAACAAAATACAGACCATGGGCCGGCTCCGGCACGTAGCCGACTCGCAGTTTCGGCAATCCGGCGCCGAAAGCGCTTCCTGCCAATGTGGTTAGAAACAGGATGCTGACAACCAACTTTTTCATGATTTCCCCCTTCTTTTATTGCTGTTTCTTGCGCTTTGTCGGACAGCAGTCCGGCACACAAACCGCCCTGCTGTTCAGTTTCAGTAACACCGGATCTTTCCGCCCGTCTGCATCCAGCAGGTCATCCAGTGCGTCACAGTAGATTTCTTCGTTAACATGGCTGGAGAGAAAATCCCGCTTCATCCCTTCCTTTTGCAGCCCCAGGGCTGTCCACAGCCGTTTCAGCCTCCAAAAATCCGGGTCCGGGTCCAGGTGAGGATGCCGCTGATCGGCATCCGGCACCAGTTCAACTATCTGCCGCCAGGCCTTGAGCGGGTCCTTTTTCAGACACTGGTAAGCCTGAATCAAAGCCGTCACCAGGCGGACCTGGATCTCCTTGTCCAGCGCTCCGGGGCCGGTAGCCGCAACAATGACAATACCGCTGTTGGGTTCCCCTCCGTCTTCCTCATCCAATTCGCCAACCATGTCATCGTGTTCGAGCCGACCTCCCCCGGCGATGATATTGAGCCCGCCACCTGCGCCGATCCGGCCGAGGGTCTGCTCCACCGGAACAGCACCGAAAGCTAGGTGTCCCGTTTCCAACGCTGCCAGCACCTGGGCACCATCACCAAAGGGAACCAGGGCAGCTTCCAGGCCATTGGACTTGTAAAGCCCCGCTACTTCGGCAAGAACCACCAGAGAAGCCCCCGGGTGATCCAAATAACCGATGCGGACCGGTCGGCTGGTTTTCGCCTGCCCGTTAAGGGGAGCGATCGTCAGCACAAACAACGCGATCAGCATTGCGGCGGAATACCTCTTCATCCTCAGATCCCCTCTCCTGCTGTTCTGATCGTCCTTCCTTCATCAAGCTCGTCCAGCACATCGGCGTGCAGCTCGGCAATGAGACGATCCCGCAGGGTGAGAAAGGAGGAGTCGCTGTAAAGCGACTGCCGCTGGCGCGGCCGTGGGATGTCCACTGGGAAGATGCCGCGCACCGAGCCCGGATTCAGTCCCATCACCACTACTCGGCTGGCAAGCAGGATTGCCTCTTCCACATCGTGGGTAACAAAGAACACCGTCTTCCGCTCTGCCGCATTCTGCTGCCACAGTTGCAGGAGCAGATCCTGCAGGCGGGCGCGGGTGATGGCATCCAGTGCGCCGAAGGGCTCATCCATGAGCAGGACCGGGGAATTAATGGCAAAAGCCCGGGCGATAGCCGCCCGCTGCCGCATCCCCCCCGACAATGCGCCGGGGAGCTTGTGAAAAACCCCGTTAAGGCCCACCATTTCCAGGTAGCTCTGGGCCGTTTCACGAAGCTTCGCCTTGGGACGGTCGGGGAAAGCCTGTTCCAGGGCCAGGACAACATTCTGACCGGCTGTCATCCAGGGGAAAAGGCTGTAGTCCTGAAACACTACCCCCCGATCCAGTCCCGGGCCGCTGATTGGCTTGCCGTCAAGGGTTATGGTCCCGCTGCTTGGTGCAGCAAGGCCCGCAAGCAGGCGAAGGAGGGTGCTCTTGCCGCAACCGGAGGGTCCCAGCAGACAGACAAACTCCCCGGCCGCCGCAGTAAAGTTGATATCCTCAAGAACTGCTTGTTGTGAATAGGCATAGGAAATATTGGTCAGGGCGATTTCGTGCATGTGTATGTCCTTTGCTGCCGTGGCTTTTGCATGCTTCAGGCAAAAAAAAGAGGTCAAGGATACGGCGTCAACAAACGCCTTTACCTTGACCTCCAGTTTTCTGGTCAGTCAAATGTGAGTATTAAACTGCTATGAAACGTGCGTTACAGGAGAGTAATCGTGAGCATCGACCAACGACAATTGCTTCCATCATACTTCTTGAAACAGGGCCGTAGAGAGGTACCGCTCACCAGTGTCAGGAAGGATGACGACAATGCGTTTCCCCTTGTTCTCCGGCCGCTTGGCTACCTGAATCGCGGCAAAGGCAGCGGCACCGCCGGAAATGCCGATGAGCACCCCCTCTTCCTTCGCTACGCGGCGGGCCGTTTCAAAGGCCTCTTCATTCCTGACCTTGAATATCTCGTCGATTATGCCCGTATTGAGAACCCCTGGAACAAAGCCGGCACCAATCCCCTGTATCTTGTGAGGACCAGGCACACCTCCGGAAAGTACCGGCGAATCAAAAGGCTCAACCGCCACGACTTTGAACTCAGGGTTGCGCCCCTTGAGGATCTCCCCGATTCCGGTGATGGTCCCGCCGGTGCCGACCCCCCCGACAAGAATATCCACCTTGCCGTCCGTATCGGCCCAGATTTCCTCGGCGGTTGTTGCTCGATGAATGGCTGGATTCGCTTCATTCTTGAATTGCTGCGGCACAAAGGAATTGGGTGTGGCCGCAGCCAGTTCTTCGGCCTTCTCGATGGCCCCTTTCATCCCCTTGGCGCCAGGCGTCAACACCAGCTCCGCCCCATAGGCTTTCAACAGGTTGCGCCGCTCGATGCTCATGGTGTCGGGCATGGTCAGAATCAACCGGTAGCCCTTGGCCGCTGCCACAAAGGCAAGGGCTATCCCGGTATTGCCGCTGGTCGGCTCGATGATCACGGTATTCTTGGTGATCAATCCTTTCTCCTCGGCATCCTTGATCATGGAAAAGCCGATGCGATCCTTGACACTTCCTCCGGGGTTGAAGGACTCCAGTTTGGCAACAACTTCTGCAACCGCACCTTCAGCGACGCGATTGAGGCGCAGAAGAGGTGTAGTGCCAATGAGTTCAGTCAGATTGTTAGCAATGCGTGCCATAGAAAATCTCCTTTAACAATTATTCGGTTCATCCACTGTCGGGAAATGATGATCAGACGTCCGGGTGGCTAGTTCAGTTTATAGCGGACGCGGAACAGCTTTGACTGGAGCACCGTAGCCAACGCCTCCTCAATGGAGCCATCAAGGGAGAACGGCAGCATGTTGCTGCCGAGCAGAACATCGATGGCAGTGGGACCGATCTGATTAACGATCACACCCTGGCAGTCATTGAGCAGCGAGACCGTACTGTCGAGGAAGTCACCGCTGTGGCAGTGTCCGTTGCATGCCGGCAGGGTCTGCCGTTCTTCGACCTGTCGCCACTGTTCATCGATCAGTTCGTAAATGACAAAAGCCTTGGTTCGGCCGAAATGTTCATTCACCGCCAGTCCATCACTGGTAGCAACTGCCACTCTTATCTGCATGGTCCCTCAAATAAAAAAGGCCAGGGCCGTCACGGACAACCTAACGAACCTTGGCCTCCAGTTTTCTGGTCAGCAACAGGTAAAACCATCTTAGCTTCCTCTACAAATCAAGTCAAGAATATTTTCTAGTAAGTCGATTTATTTTGTAGAGTTTATTTCTCCTTCACCTTGGTGAGGAACAGTGATAATCTTCAAAAAGAAAGGAGCCGTCCACATGGCCTTATTTCGCAATGTTATCCTTGCCATCTGTTTCCTTGCCATGAACGAACCTTGTTTCGCCATGGATACCGGCCAATACCAGGAGGTTCAGAAGCTGATGCAGGCTCCCTCGGGTATCCTTGCCAAAAAAGCCTCTGAAATCCTCAGACAGAAATATGAGATTGCCGATTTTGCCCTGCATAACGGTGCAGATGACGGCGCTCTGCCATTCAAAGCACTCCCCGATTTCGTTACGAGCAATCCGACCAGTTACACCGCTTACCGAATTGCGGTTCTTCGACCAGAGCTTCTTTCCCGGCAGCAATGTTACTGTGACCGGAAAGATCACCCCACCCTGCTGCAGTGTTTTCTTATCAGCGACAAGCCCTTGATCTACAACGACCATGCCGCTACTGCGCCTGTCTGCATCCGTGAATCACTTCTTGTCTTTCTCTGGTCAGAATCGGGCATCTCACCGGGTGAGATTACAGGGTACCTGCGTTTTCTGTTCGATCCTGAAATAAACCAGCCACCGCAAACCTCCCTTAATTAAGCAACTACATCTATTCCTGAAACAAAATCAGGCAGGGACCGAAGCCCCTGCCCTGCCATTGCAACTCTTCGCTCAGAACTTGCTCAGAAGAAATAATAGAAAGCAAGCCTGCCCACATTCGCCTGGCCGAAATCAGATGTCCCGGCAAGAGGAGACGTACCGTTATTGGCGGTAACATTCACTGGGTTACCGTACTGCGTCTTCAGATGTTGGTACTCTACGGCAATGCGCAAAGCGGCATTGAGATCATAGGAAGCATTGGCGAATAAAGATTCGTTGAATTTTTCGAAGTTGGAGTTGTTCTTGTAGGTAGCGTAGTTAAGCGCCCCGCGCCTTCCGTAGCCCACTGAGATGCCCAGGTCCTGAACAGGATAATAGATCAGCTGAGAACCAAGACCGTAGCCCTTGGCCGCTGTAAGATTGCCTGGGGTCCCGACCAACGAGGCTGCCGTGGCGCTGGTTCCCGCAACGGTAACCAGGTTGGCTGCTTCATAAATCTGCCCTTCGAAGGTCAAGGTCCCTTCCCTGCTCTTGCCATCTGTCGAGCTGATCAGCGGAACAAACGTGTAAAATCCAATGCCCCAGGTATCGACCCGACGGGCATTTCCGTTTACATCCTGATTTCCATAAATACCGAAGAAGCCGGCAGTAAATGGGTTCTGAATAAGTCCTGCTGCCCCGGGAGAAACACCGAGCGCTTTACTGATAAAAAGCACCTGGCCGGCGAAATTTGGCAATGCCCCCCAGGTATCACCGGCTGCCCCTGCTGTACCCGGCGTGCCGTTGGTACCGCCAGGGCCGCCCTTCGTGTTAGTTATGGAGTTATTGTCCTGGTAAGGAGTCTGAACTCCTGCCAGTATTTTGATGGAGTTATTCTTGTCAAGTGCCAGACGGTGGGTCACTCTCAGCTGCGGGTTTCTTGTTCCTGGAAAGCCAGTGCCGCCATTGCCTCGAAAATCAATTGTGCTGGCGATCGCCAGTCCGAATATGTCGGCGGTCTGACCAAAAAGGAACTGAGTCTTGCCCCAGTCCAGATTGGCATAGGCATGTCGCAGCCTGGGGCTTGGGTTGAGAAAATCAGTCGTGGCAGCTGCATTTGTATCCTGGAAATCAAATTCCAGCAAGCTGCTAGTTTTGGCCCCGAGCAGCGCAGGACCGTTGGCTTTGAGCCATATCCTCGACTGGCGTGCCGAGAACACCGATTGGTCCCGTTGGTTGGCAAGGCTTGAGGTCTTGGGTAGCGCCTGTGGTGACATCTGTGAGTAGTTGTGGCCGAAGTTCACCGAGTTATATGCGTAGTCAAGTTTGATGAAGCCGCCGACCGACAGGTTGAACTTGCTGGTCGCTGGGGCATTGAGATTGCCGTAGATCCCCGGGGCAACCTCACAGGATGGTGCAAAATCACAGTTGTAGGGAACCTGCGCCGGACCGTTACCGTTCTCCGCGCCATGGGCGGTCGTTGCGGCGAAGAGCGCCGCGGCCAAAAATGCTGTTTTTTTCATCCTTTTCCTCCTTGGTGATAATACAAATTATTATTCAGGTTCAACAAAGTCGCCCGGTTGCGCTTTGGTGGCATCTGCAGTTATGCCAAAAGCGCCATCCAAGCCGACATAATCGGTTACGACAAAATCGGTGATCTTGTTGCCATGGGCGAAACCGAGACCGCTGATCACCTCGCCGCCCCGGTAAACGGCCAGCCGCTGGCCCTGCTTCAGTCCCGACGTCAGCCCGGCATCCACGTAGATTCGATCACCCTTAACCGTGGCCACCTTGGCATACCAGGGTGTGCGGCTGAGGGAATCCTGTACCGCCCAAGCCAGCCCGCTCACCGCCCGTTGCACGGCCTCTTCCCGGCTTTCGTCTTTCTCCGGTTCGGGTATTCTGACGGTAAAGGACCGAATCAAGGCCGGCCCGCGGTTGTCATAGAGGTCGGCTTTTATCACGGCGCCGGTGTCAGTTCCCTCAGGGGCGTCGATTATGAGTACCGCCCCCCTTCCGAGCTGTCGGGCAGCAGCAGTAACCAGGTCAGTTTTCTCGTCGCCTGACGAAGGTTGAGCGATAGCCTGGCTTTCGACAGGTCGGACAACACAACTCTGGGCCAGTTGCCCACGAATCACACTGGCCAGGTGCAGGTTTTCCACCTCGGCCACCAATAACCGGTGTCGCAAGCCAGCAGGTTGGGCCGCTGCCCTACCACCCTGCTCAGCCTCTGCCGTTACCTTCTCGTAGCCTTTCCTCACCAGCTCCCGTCCGCGCGGGATGCCATTTACCAGCGAACTCTTCGGCACCCAGACCTTCGGATTCTCCGCCGGGTTCCCAAGGTTTATGGGGTTGTCGATCTCCACGTACTCATCCTGATTGACAGGTACAATGGTTCGATTGCAGCCACTGAGAACGGCAAGGCCAACCACTATCACCCAGCCTGCCAATAACCACCTGATGCTCTTTTCCCAACCCTTCCCCATGCGGTTCCTTTTTCTTCCCACTTGGATCTCGTCCATCGTTTTTTCCTCCATAAAAAAAGGCCGCACCCCATCAGGGAACGGCCTCCAGTTTTGCTGGTCAACCTTATCTATTTTAATTCTGCAGCGATTACTTCGCCTTAGCGGCACATACCTCTGCAAAGGCTCGCTGAAACGATTCGCGAATGAATCCCCGCAGCACCTTCTGGTCATTGCCGATGACGATCACCGGCACGGCACGGCTTTTATACCTGGTCGTCATCTCCTCCAGATACCTGCCATTGTCGGCAATATCCTTTTTGACAAAGGGGATGTTGTTTCTGGCCAGGTATTCCTTGGCGGCAGTACAATTGGCACACCATGGCGCCGTATAGAGGACCACCCGCGGGAAGGCAGCAACCTGCTCAGCCGCACCCGTTGATGCCTGCCCTGACACGCCCCAAAGAAGGAATACAACGGCAACCGTAATCCTGATCATGTTCATAACCACCTCCATCGGATCTGGGAACTGAAAATCATTGGAAACTGCTCAAGATTACCGAATAGATGTCTTCTGTCAGCCGCAGCGCCCCTTCGTAGCCGACAAAAGTCCGGCTCAGAATCAGGCGGTCGGAAACCGGCATGGCAACGGAAAGTGGATAACCCTTGAGCTCCCGGGCGATGACCCGATCCCAACTACTCCCCAGAATAAGCGGCCGCTCGCGGAAAGTCCGTTTCTCCAGTTCGGTGCGGACCGTGCGACCGTCGGCGCCGTAATGGACCGGCGACACCAGGGCCGCGTCGAAACGGGCGAACTCAGCCTCCACCAGAGGCAGATACTCTTCAGGCACCTTTTCCGTCACGAACTGCACCTCAGGAATCAAGCCCAGGTCGTTGATGAGGAAACGGGTCAGCCCCAGTGCATAAAAGCTGTCGGCAATGATAACGAAATGGCCGGGGAGAAACCGGGTCTCAAAGAGGAGATCGGCAGAGCGCTCGATGTAATAATAGTAACGTTCCTCCTCCCGCTGGATGGTGGTTTCCACGGTAGTGGCGGGAACGCCGGCATAGGCGCCGACCGCACGTAGAAAACTCCCCGTTTCCGTTGCGCCGATGGGAAGCACCGGATAATGCAGGAATGGCGTTGAGAATTTTTCTTCCAGCCGCTTCACCGTTTTCAAGCCAACCCACGGCGACAGCAGCAGGTTGAACTGGGCGGCCGGAATGCGGCGGATCGAAGCCACCCCCTCCCCCGGTCCGTAGATCAGGTTGGGGGTAAGGCCGATTGAACGGAGCAGACTGCCGATTGCCTGAAGCGTCCCAGCCCAGTAAGGGTCCTGATAGGGAAGGACCGTCCAGACATTGACCAGCCCTTGTTCCACCTGCGTCGGCTCCAGAAACTGATCGATGATCGCCTGCCAAAGCAGTTCGTGCCCAAAGTAGTTGTCTCCCTTGAAGCCACCTGTCTCAGCAAAGACGATCGGCGCGCCATTTGCCTTGAAACTGCGTACCACCTCTCCCACATCGTCGCCGACAATGTCGGAGGTACAGCCGGTCAGGACCACGTACAGATCACCATCCATCACCTTCAGCGTATTGGCGATCGTCTCCCGCAGCTTGCCCTCACCGCCGAAAACCACCTCCTTTTCCGTGGCATTGGTACAAGGAACCGTATGTCCCCCCACATAGCTGGCCCCCTGAAAGCCGTTGCCGTTGGACAAGCCGCTCCAAAGTTTCTGGCCGCAGCCGGGACCGGCATGGATAATGGGAATAGCCCGGGGAATCGCCACCACTGATTGCAATGCGCCAAGGGCGCAGACGTTTCGTATCTGTTCAACCACTTCGGCCATCAGACAGCCTCCTGCTCAAGAAATGTGTAAGAATCCTGCCCGTACCACCAGTCGCTGTAGGGCAGCCTGACCCGTTCGGCCAGCTTATTGACGAAATTGCGGTTCGTCAGGGCATCGATGATGCGCCAGCCGAAGTTGACCAGACCCCGATGGCCGAAGGCTGTGTATTCGTCAATGACCGGCACTGCCGTGATGCCCAGTTTTGCGGCCCAGACCGAGCTTCCCGGATGCCGGGAGAAATAGAGGTCGGGCTTGAGCCGTGACAGGGTATTGGTGATCTCGAACAGTTGCTGGTCCCCCACGCTGAAGGTGATGTCCTGCTCACGCGCAGCAGCCCGGAGAATGGCAGGCGGCTGGTCGCCGTAATCGTAATGCTGGTCGTAGTGCCAGCTGGCTGCATGCAGTACCTTGATCCCCAACTCATCCAGCACCCCCAGGTAGGACTGGGCATAGCTGGGGCCCATACCGACAACAGCCCTGGTCCCCTTGAGCCGACCTCTGATCTCATCGAGTTCCGCCTGGGTTGCGGCGCGCTCCTCAGCGATCAGCTGTTCCACCTCAACCTCTTTTCCCACGGCAGCGCCAATCCCGCGCAGCCAGGCCTCGATGCCGGCAAAGCCGTGGGGAGGAATGGTCTTCACATAAGGAATGCCGTACTGCTCCTCAAGGGCCGTGCCCATGTAACTGCCGAGAGTGGTACAGACTGTCGCGGTAACGGCTGCCTCGGAGATGGTTTCCAGTTCTTCCACCGTGGCGAAGGGAATGATGAAGCGGGGCTCCAGGCCGATGCGGCCGAAGAGCCGGGTGATGTATGCCCTGGCGCTGCCACGGAAGTTGATCATGTTCACCAGGGAGGGCTGCCTTTGCCGCGGCGGTTTGACGATGCCAGTAAGCACCGCATGGAAGGCCGCGTCGAACCCGGAAGCCCAGACCTTGCTCCGGAATCCCTCGCAGGAGACGGGAATGACCGGTATGGGAACCTCATCTTTCAGTTCGCTGATCACCCCCTTGATGTCGTCGCCGATGATCCCTGAAGCGCAGGAGGTGGTGACAAAGATAGCCTTGGGTCGGAACCTTCGCCAGGCCTCCAGAATGCCCGCCCGCAGCTTTTCCGTACCACCGAAGACGGTGTCCGATTCTTCCATGTTGGTGTTGATCAACTGGATGTTGCGGTTGTCCTGTTGCCGGTAAAACCGCCCGTAATGGTTCGCAATGTTGTGATAGACCGTGTCGCCGGCACAGCCGACAGGCGCATGGTTGACGATGGCGGCATCGACGATGTTGGCCAAAAGCGTCTGAGCACAGCCGGAGCTGCAGGAACTGGTCTGACTGAAGCTGCGCTCGCAGTTACTGATGGTGCTGCCACAGCGGGTACGGGCGACAAGATCCTTAAGGGTGCCGGCATAGCCGGTAATGGCCCCCAGGCGGGCCTCCCGGATGGGCGCTTCTGATATGTCGAGGTTTATGGGCATTTGATGAGTCTCCTTCCTTTAGCGATTGGATACCAGCACGCTGATGAGCTCCGTCACCAGGTGCAAACCGCCGCGGAATCCGGCATAGAACTGGTCGGTGACGATGCGGTTGGTGATGGGGTAGGATACCCCCCAGAACGCCGCTTTGAGCCCCGCTGCCAGCGGCCGGTCCAGGTTGCTGCCGATAACGAAGGCCGGGCTGATGGGAGTTCCATAGGGATCATCCTCTTGTGCCAGCTGCTCATTGAGGCGCTCGGTAATCCGGTCCGTGTCTGCCTCGAAAATGAGCTTCGGGCGCAGGTCGGCCGGAATCGTCTCAAGCCGTTTGGCCACCGCCTGTTTCTGCTCCTCATTCAAGAGGTCCGTTACGGCCGTAAAATAGGGAATCCAGCCCAGGTCGTCGGCAATGAAGCGGTTAACGGCAAAGGTATAGTTGGCGTTGCCGATCACTACTCCGAAACGCTGGAAGTCCTGGTCGGTGAAAAGATCGGTCAGGGGGTTGATGAAACGGTAGTAATAGGCCTTTTCATCGGCAATCACCCGCTCCAGTGTTTCATCATCCACCTTGAGCTGCGCGGCGATCCGCCGCAGGAATTCCTCGGTGGCAGTCGGCCCGATGGGGAGCGGTTCAGAAACGAACGGAGTGCCGTGGGTGAATTCAAAAACCTCAGCCGGTTTGACGCCGTGAACATCGGAAAAGACAATGTTCAGCGAGGCGCGTGATGCCTCCTTCAGGTCTTTCAGATCATCGAAGGGGGTGAGGAATGTGTTGGCCTTGATCCCCAGCAGACCGAGCAGGCGCTTGATCTCCAGAAGATTGCCACGCCAGAAGACGTCTTGGGCTGGCACAAAGCCGAAGAGGTTCACCAGCTTCGGATCCTTCTCCAACCCTTTCTCCACGAACTGGGTAATGATCGCTTCCCAGATGAAGTCGGCCCCGACGGTGGAATCCCCCTTGAAGCCCCCGGTTTCGGCAACGATAACTGGCTTGCCATGCTTGCGGAATTCTCCCACCACCGCCCGCACATCGTCACCGATGATGTCGGTCATGCAGCCGGTAATGACGGCATAGACGTCTGCGTCCACCACCTCCAAGGTTGCGGCGATCTGCTCGGCCAGGCGATCCTCGCCGCCGAAAATTACTTCTCTTTCCAAAATATTGGTGCTGGGGGTAGCCCGGCCGTCGGTGAGGGTGGTCCCCCAGTAG
This sequence comes from Geotalea sp. SG265, assembly GCF_022808985.1. Lineage (GTDB taxonomy): Bacteria > Desulfobacterota > Desulfuromonadia > Geobacterales > Geobacteraceae > Geotalea. The sequence goes on from NZ_JAKZFT010000023.1 coordinate 26,572, forward strand.
CCGCCGCCGACCGTGGCCGCACCGTCGGCGCTGGCAGCACAGCCGGGGGCCGAGTGGACAATGGCCACCGCTCGCTCGATCGAGTTTATGGTCACCAGCGCGCCACCCAGGGCACATTGGTAACGGGGTCGTTCTATATGGGTACTCATATGGATCTCCTATTAGGTTGGCTCTGTCCTGGTGAAGTCCTTCACTCTTCACTCTTCACTCTTTCAAGCCGCCTCGCTCTTGATATAGGCGAATGGGCTCTTCTCATACCATTCCTTGCGGTAGGCTTCCGGGACGTTCTGGCTCAATTTGGCATTGAAGGCGTGGTTGCGCAGGTTCCGCACGGCCTTTTTCGCCACTTCATAAAAGCCGCGGTAACCCACATAGTGATCGAAGATCCGGAATATGGTGATGGTCGGGTAGCCGAGGCGGGCCGCCCAGGCATTGTCGAAGACATGGCCACAGAAAAGATCGGGATCGACCTTCTTCAGCAGGTTGACCAGCTCGAAGGGCTGGAAGTTGGCGATGTCGATGGGGAAATCTTTCCCCTTCTGCGCCTCGATCAGCCGGTCGTAGAACTCGGTGCCGAAATCATCGTGGTGGTAGGACCGCAGGCCGACGATCTCCATCCCCAGCTCCTGGAAAAGACCGCCGGTCACCAGAGCGCGGAATTCCCCGGCGGAGAGGAAAACTTTGATCCCTTTCAGTGCCGGCAGATACTTCTCCACCCCCTTTTTCACCTTGGCTTCCTCGGCTTCTATCAGGGCCAGCGCCTCATTCTCCAGTCCGAAATTGCCGGCGATGTCCAGAAGCCAGCGACGGGTGTTCTCCAGGCCGATGGGCATGTCCTTCAAGACGCAGGGGATGCCGTACTCGGTGTTCAGGTAGTGCACCAGGTAATCATCATGGGTCGGGCAGACGCTGACGGTCAGATCGGCCTGGGTCATGCGGCGGATGGTTTCCCGGTCGGCAAAGTTGGGACCGATGACCACGTCGATGCCGATGGCGTTCAAAAGCCGCTCCAGTTCCACTTCATCGGGCTTGCCCATGGAGGCCAGATTGATGACGTTGACGATTGGCCGCTCTCCCGGCTTTCGCCCCTCTTTTTTCGGCGGCGGGCCGTCCTTGTCCTTCTCGATAAAGCCGTGGACCATGGCATGGAAGGCCACGTCATAGCCGGTGGCCCAGACCTTGGTCTTGAAGCCTTCGCAATGGGAATACAGAAGCGATGTGTCAATCAGGGGTCTCACCTTTTCGATCACCCCCACCAGGTCATCACCGATGATGGACGGGGTGCAGGTGTGCATGACGATGATGGACTTGGGCTTGTACTTCTCGTTGACCGCCAGGATGGTTTCTTCCAGGCGCTGTTCGCCACCATGGACCACGTCCGATTCATCCAGGTTGGTGGAAAACCAGAGGCTGTCCTTGGCATTGGGGTTGCCCCGCAACAGGTGATGGAGGCGGATACTGGTGTTCATGCCGAAACCGGTGGAGCCGCAGCCAATGGCTCCGTGGACGATGACCGCCGTCTCCGGCAGGGTCAGCAGCATCCCCAAGGTCGGCAGCAGCTGGCAAAGCCCCGCCTGGGAAAATCCCCGTTCGTTGTTCTTCAGACAGATCTTGTCCTGCTTGCCGATACCGCTGGCACAGCCGCCGAAGGCCATGCAGGCGGCAACCCGCTCTTCACGCCCCGGCACTATTTTGTCTTCCTTCAATCCCATAGCCGTCTCCTTTATTCCTTCAGATTTAAGCTCAAAATAGAAAAACCGGAGGGTCGCGCATACTACGCTCGACACCTCCGGTTTCGCCGGTCGGCCTGCCAGTTTTATTCTTTTTAGTCTATCAACTTAGTAGCTTTATAGCCGAGTCATTCCTTAATGTCAACCACTTTCTGTTGGCTTGGTTAATCTCCCTGACCGGTAATGGAAGCAATCACCAGGTTCTGGCTTCCGTTACTGCTAATGCCATGGTGCTCCAAAACCGGAACGACGACGATCTGGCCAACGCCTATGGGCTGGAATTCTTGCCGGTCAAAGCTTCCCCACTCCTTCGATGACCATCCAAATGTGACTGCCGTGATGGGTAGGGGTAATTTCCTGCCTGATGTCAATGCACTTCCGCGAGGTCAGGAGGCCCTAAAAAACTTATTGACAGAATTTCAAATTTAAAATATAAGTCTATCGACTTTATAGTGTAACTATTCTGATTTCAGCATGGCTGACCGGAAAACCGGAGGTCAAAGGAAAATCTTCCTTTGGCCTTTTTTGTTTCTTTAGCGGAACTTTGCATTACCGAACTTATACAACCCTGCTGACCGGAAAGACCGGAGACCAGGATGCATGTCCAGATTACATGTGGGCATCCTCCAAGTCTTTATGAAAGCTGCAAGGGAGGTACTATGAAATCTGGGAAAACGACAAAACGCAGCATTATTGCCAAGGCTAAATCCCTTGGCGCCAGCCTTGTTAATTTCGCACCAGTTTCCCGCTGGGAAGAGTTTGGCGAGGTATTGCCCGAATACCGACCAAAGGCGCTGTGGGACAAGGCTGAAACAGTCATTGTTATCGCCGTCCCTATGCTGCTGCCGGTTCTGGAGAGCACCCCTTCCATCAATTACCAGGAGATGTACAACGCGACCAACAGTCTCCTCGACCAGATCGGCTTCCGCCTTTCGGTCTGGCTCAATGACCGAGGACACGCCTCCATCTTCATGCCCCGTGACGGCTACGGAAATCTTGAGATCCTCTTGAACAAGTACCAGGGCTGCTTCAGCCACGTGTTTGCCGCCAAATATGCCGGCCAGGGGACCATTGCCTACAGCCACAATCTCATCACGCCTGAGTATGGGCCACGGGTACGCATGGTCTCCATCCTGACCTCGCTGAAAATTGCAGGCGATCCCTTGATCGAAAAGGATGTCTGCACCAAATGCGAGGTCTGTCGCAAACTCTGCCCATCCAGCTCATTTACCACGCGCCCCGACTCGATCATCGCCGAAATGGATGTTGATGCCTGCACCCGGTATCACCAAGTTTTGCGAGGTGAGAACCGCTGGCCGTGCGGTATATGCTGCAAAGTCTGCCCCGTCGGAGGAGACCGGAAATTATATGAAAGCACGAACATCGGTCGTTATCTCAGGGAGCGGGAAGTACTTGACGAAAATCCGGAAGATGAGAACTACCGGAGTTGGGTACACCAGCGGCAGCATGGTTCATCAGGAAACCGTATTTATTAACAGAGGGGGATAGAGCGATGGCATCAGTAGATATTGAAAACCTTTCAAAGCGATATATCTCCAAGGCCGGCGGCGACTGTCTTGCCCTGGATGATCTCAATCTCAGCATAGAAAAAGGGGAGTTTTTCGCCCTTTTGGGGCCTAGCGGCTGCGGCAAGTCGACCTTGCTGCACATTATCGGCGGATTGAACAGCGCCGACGGCAAGATACTGATCAACGGACAGCCGGTAAAGGGGCCTGGACTGAACCGGGGTATCGTTTTCCAGGAATATGCCCTGTTTCCTTGGCTCACTGTGGTGGAAAACGTTGCCTTCGGCCTGAAGATGAAGGGGGTAGCAAAGCGGGAGAGACTTCAGACGGCCCGCGAGTGTCTGGCGCTGGTCGGTCTTTCCGGATTTGAGGAGCGGTATCCCGATCAACTCTCGGGGGGCATGAAGCAGCGTACTGCCATTGCCCGTGCCCTTGCCTACGATCCGGAAGTGCTGCTGATGGATGAGCCCTTTGCGGCCTTGGATGCCCAGACCAGGGAGATTCTCCAGGGGGAACTGCTGAAGATCTGGGAAAAGACCGGCAAGACCATCATCTTCGTTACCCACAGTATCGAAGAGGCAGTCTTTCTCGCCCAAAGGGTAGCGGTCATCACCTCCCGACCAGGGCGGATCAAGAAGATAGTGGACATTCCCCTGTCCACACCGCGCTATGAAGAGGAGGACATCCGCTCCTCTGCTGCATTCTCGGAAGTCAGGCATGAGCTATGGAAGCTGTTAAGTGAAGAAGTGGTGAATTCTGGTACATTGAACGGCTATGGTGGCTCCAGCAAAGCTGTGCAGGCCAAGGGATCTGAGCCATTGGGCGAAGGCCTCCTGCTGCAGGCTCAGACGGAAGGGGTGGAACAGCAATGAAAACGAGAATTCTGCAAGTATCTGTAGTCATACTCTTACTGGCGCTTTGGCAGGTGTTGCCCCAACTGGAGGTCATCAACCCGCATTTTCTCCCTCCTCTTTCCGAAGTCGTAAAGACCATCCACGCTCTGCTCGCGGCCAAGGAACTCCAGGCACACATCCTCATCAGCCTGAAGAGGATCTCTGCCGGATTGCTGGTCGCCCTTCTGGTGGGTGCCCCTTTGGGCCTGTTGATGGGCTGGTTCAGGGAATTTGAGCAGGTCGTTGATGCACCGCTGCAAGCCGGCCGACAGATTTCGGCCCTGGCCTTGTTCCCGGTCTTTATCCTCCTGTTCGGCATTGGCGAGGTTTCCAAGGCCATCATCATCTTTTGGGCATCGTTCTGGCCGATCCTCCTGAACAGCATCGTCGGGGTGAAAAACATCGATCCGATCCTGATCAGGTCGGCCCGTTCCATGGATGCCCGGGGGGTGAAGCTGCTCGTTAATATCATCATCCCTGCAGCGGCTCCTTCCATGTTCACCGGCATACGCCTGGGTGCATCCTATGCATTCATGGTGCTCGTTGCCGCTGAAATGGTCGGGGCCAATTCGGGACTGGGCTTTCTCGTCCTCAATTCCCAGGAGACCTTCAGGATTCCGGAAATGTACGCCGCAATCATCACCCTCTGTCTGTTCGGTCTTCTGATCAATCATGCTCTGCTCCTGCTGGAGCAACGGGCAACGAAATGGCGCCAGTTAAGGGCTAATGGATAGACACAACAACAATAAAAGGAGAAGCAGAATGGAAAACATGTTCAGGAATGGAATTTTTCGCCTGGCATCCCTCGTGCTGGCCGGCACCATGCTGACAGCCGTCGGGGCAGCCTCAGCGGAGACGGCCAAGAAAAAGGGAAGCCAGGCGCCCTTCGAGGTGAAATATGCCAACATCCAGTGGTTCGATCCGGTCTACATCGCCGATGAAAAGGGATGGTTCGAGGAAGAAGGGCTGAAGATCAAATGGGTCGGCGAGATCCCGGCGGCCCAGCTGGTACCTTCGGTCGCTTCCCGGTCCATCGACTTCGCCAACCGGCACACCCCCCTGGTACTTACCGCTAATGCCGGGGGAGCAAAACTGAAGATCATCTCTGCCGGTGCCAGGACAACCGCCGAGCGTCCCCATATGAAGTATCTGGTCAGTGGCGAAAACACCAGCATCAAAAGCGTCAAGGATTTCAAAGGGAAAAAGATCGGCATCAACAGCTTTGGCGCCTGTTCTGAGTATGTGCTCAAAGAGTATCTCAAGCGAAATGGTCTCGATAAAGATGTCCAGTTTGTCGTCATCCCCGATGCCAACCAGGAACAGGTGCTGAAACAGGGGCAGATCGACGTGGCCGTTCTTCACTCACCCTATTACGAGAAAGCGACAAAGGCTGGTGGCGCCCGTGAGGTATTCAGCGATTACGTGGTCGATAAAGGACGGACCGGGATGCTCCCCTACTTCACCAGCGAAGAGCTGATTCGCGAGCACCCCGAAGTGGTGAAGAAATTCGTCAAGGTGCTGGTCAAGGCTTCCAACTGGACCAACAAACACCATGATGAAGCTGCCCGGATCTTTGCCAAGCGGAGAGGCCTCGACCCCAGATATGTCGGCAGCTGGGAATACTACAAAGACGGCAAAGTCCCCAGCGACAAGGAAGTGCAGTGGTGGATCGATCTGCTGGTCCGGGAAGGAAAGCTGAAAAAGGGCCAGATCGTGGCCAAGGATGTATATACCAATGCCTATGCGTCCCAGGCCGTAAGCAATAAAAAATAATGCTGCGGATCATCGGACATAGCCTGACCAGAAGATGGGTGCAGTCCCTCTCCACGCTGACGGCGGTGGTCTTCAGCGTGGGGATATTCTTCGCCATCTACCTGCTCTATCTAAGCGTTTCCCTGGGGCTTGACGCCGGCAAAAAGCGGCTGGGCGCAGATCTGCTTGTAATACCTGCGGACTCCATCGTCGAGCCGGAAATGCTGCTTTTTACTGGTCAGCCGTACAATGTCTACATGAACCGGGAGATCGAAGGGCAAATCGCCAAGATTCCCGGCGTAAGGCGCACCACGCCACAATTCTTCGCCCAGACCCTCAATGAGACCTGCTGCACCCTGATCGGGGCTACCCGCCTGATCGGTTTCGATCAAAGGTCGGACTGGCTGGTTCTTTCCTGGATTAAACGCCTGCCCGGTGGTGGTCTGGCGCCGGACCAGGTGATCGTCGGCTCCGGGGTCAAGGGCTTTTCCGGGCAAACAGCCACCATCCTGAAAAAGAAGGTGCGGGTGGCGGCAGTTTTGGAGCCGACGGCGACAAGCCTGGACTACTCGGTGCTGATGCCCATCGATGCCACCCGCGACTTGGTAAAAACCATTCCCTATTTTCAGACCTTTCTCGGCAATCAAGGCGACGTCAGCCGGGCTGTTTCGGCAGTGCTGGTAGACGTGGACAACGATTTCGACCGTGGCACGGTGGTCAAAGCCATCGAACGCACCGGCAGGGTCCGGGTCATTCAGGCATCAGTGGTGCTGCAGCGGATCAAGGACCAGATGGATGTGCTGTTTCTGGTCATGCTCTGCGCCGGGACGCTGGCCGCCGTCTCTTCAATCATCCAGCTTTTCGCCCGCTTCTTTTCCCTGGCCTGGGACCGCAAGGGTGAGTGGGGGCTCTACCGTGCCCTGGGCGCCACCCGCAGAGATTTGAAATTGCTGGTAGCCGGCGAGGCGTTGTTTTTAACCTGGGGTGGCGTTGCTGCCGGATTGGTCCTGGGTTACTGCCTCAATGCAGCAGTGCTCCACCTGCTGGAACGGCAGGCCGCCTTTCCCCTTCTTGACCCGTCGCCAATGGACATTACGGTTGGAATACTGGCAATCTCCGGCGCCTTTACCCTGCTCGGCCTGATCGCCGCCCTGATACCGGGCATCAAAAGCGCCGGCATCGACCCATCGTCGGCCATGGCCATGGGAGACATTGATTGAATGAGGTCTACTAGATGTTGCTGGAAATGATCGATGTAAACAAGAAGTTCGACGACGATACCATCATCAGGGAGGTGTCGTTAGGGGTAACGGCAGGTCAGTCAGTGGCGGTTACCGGGCCTTCTGGCAGCGGCAAATCAACACTGATGTCCATCTTCGGCCTGTTGCTTCAGCCATCCCAGGGTGAGGTGCGGTTCAACGGACAGCCGGTATCTAGCCTCTCCGACGACGAGCGGTCCCGGCTGCGTAACCGCTCCTTTGGCTTCATCTTCCAAAACCCGCAACTGATCGGATCACTGTCGGTGCTGGATAATGTACTGGTACCAGCCCGACTGGCACGAAGACCGAATCTCGATGCCGCAGCAAAAGTAACACTGGAATCGTTCGGCCTGGGACACCGCCTGAAGCATCTGCCGCACCAGTTGAGCATTGGCCAGAAACGCCGGGTAGCCATTGCCAGGGCGCTGTTGCTGGGGCCGGAGGTAGTATTTGCCGATGAACCGACCAACGACCTGGACCAGGAGTTGGCAGGCCAGATCGGCGAGTACCTGTTGAGCCTGCCCAAAAGCGGCAGCGCGCTGGTGCTGGTCACCCATGATCACCATCTTGCCGCAAAAGCAGACCGAACGGTTCGGATCGATAACGGCACCATTCACTAAGCAGAGATATAAACGAGGAGGTTACACACAGTATGAGCGAAACTCAGACATTTTCAGCAGAAACCTTGGCCCTTCACGCCGGCCAGAAGCCCGATCCCGCCACGAATTCACGGGCGGTACCCATTTACCAGACCACATCCTATGTTTTCAACGATGCCGACCATGCCGCGAGACTGTTCGGCCTGCAGGAGTTCGGCAATATCTACACCCGCCTGATGAACCCCACCACCGATGTCTTTGAGCAGCGTGTGGCAGCTTTGGAAGGGGGCGTTGCCGCGCTGGCGGTTGCCTCAGGCCAGTCGGCCATCACCCTGGCTATCCTCACCCTGGCCCACGCGGGGGACGAGATCGTTTCTGCAACCAGCCTCTATGGCGGCACCTTCAACCTGTTCCACTACACCCTGCCGCAGCTGGGGGTGACGGTAAAATTTGTCGATCCATCGGATCCGGAAAACTTCCGCAAGGCGATCACGCCGAAAACCAAGCTGCTCTATGGAGAGACCGTCGGCAATCCGAAACTGGACACGCTGGACATCGAAAAGGTAGCGGCTATTGCCCATGAACACAACATCCCGCTGATCGTGGACAACACGACCCCGTCACCCTACCTGGTGCAGCCGCTGAAGCACGGCGCCGACATCGTCGTCCATTCGGCGACCAAGTTCATCGGCGGCCACGGCACTTCCATAGGCGGCGTCATCGTCGATGGCGGCACCTTCAACTGGGGCAACGACAAATTTCCCCAGTTGTCCGAGCCCGATCCATCCTACCATGGCATCAATTTCTGGCAGGCCCTGGGCAACATCGCCTACATCATCAAGGTCCGCGTCCAGTTACTGCGGGACATTGGACCGGCCCTCTCCCCTTTCAACTCATTCCTCCTCCTGCAGGGCTTGGAGACGCTGCACCTGCGCCTGGAGCGCCACAGTACCAACGCACTGGCAGTGGCCAAACATCTCAAGGAGCATCCCAAGGTCGGCTGGGTCACCTATCCCGGTCTGGCAGATCATCCGTCATTTAAAACGGCTCAAAAGTATCATACCCGCGGATTGTATGGCGCCCTGGTCGGCTTCGGCATCAAGGGAGGAGGAGTGGAGGAAGGGAAAAAGTTCATCAACTCACTGAAGCTGCATTCGCTGCTGGCCAATATCGGCGATGCCAAGTCGCTCGTCATTCACCCGGCTTCGACCACCCATCAGCAGTTGAGTCCGGAAGAGCAGCTTTCCGCCGGCGTAACGCCGGATTTTATTCGCCTCTCCGTCGGCATCGAGAACGTCAATGACATCATCGCCGATTTAGATCAAGCTTTAGCTCAAGTATAAAGGGTTTATTGCAATCATGGTGGGTCGTGCTACTGGAGGGGTTAGGCAGGCCTGTCTTCTTTTGGATGCCGGATTTTAAAGAGTCCGGCATCATTTTTTATCCAACTACATCATAAAGGTATGGCCCGGCTGCGTAACCAGGTCTCCACTTCCTTGGCACCGGCCTCACCAGCAGCCATGGCCATGGTAAAGCGATAGAGCTCATCCTGCGTTGTTTGGAGACGGAAGCCATTGAACTGAAGCAACAACCCGGCTGTGGTAATCCCCGTTCGCTTGTTGCCGTCCACAAAGGGGTGATTTTTGATTATGGACTCCATCAGTGCAGCTGCCTTGGCAAAAATATCGGGATAGAGGTCTCCACCGTCGAAGGTCGCCTGGGGCCTTGCTGCAGCAGCCTGCAAGAGGCCCAGATCGCGGACGCCATGGCTGCCGCCGGTCGTCTCGATAAGGCGGTAGTGGATGAAGAGTATCTGCTGCGCCGTCAGGTAATTAATCATTCGGCGAGCTTTTTCAACGCCGGTTTGTACTGCTCGATGAAATCATTGACCTGCGCGGCAAAGGCTTCATCCACCCCTTCCGCATAGGAAGCCGGTTTCACCGGCTCGATGACTATCCGCCCGTGTTCTTCGTCCACCTGCACATCCACTTCCGATCCCACCGCAAGTTTCAGCTTCTCCAGGGCCTCGACGGGAAGCGACACTCCCCGGCTGTTGCCGATGGCGCAAATCTTTCGACGCATACGATGCTCCCTTGGCTTTTGTTATAACAGGATTATAACGGGTGGTGGGATGAGAGGCAAGAGGTTTGGTGAAGGGCACAGGTGAGGCTTCAGGAATTATTGTGATAATTGGAACAAAAAGTTTGCTCGCTTGTTAGCAATATGTTAACATAAAACATGTTCTCCATTGAATACTCGAAGGTAGCCCGAAAGGCGCTGAAAGCCATGCCGCGTAATACGGCAAGGTTGATCATAGAGAAGATCGACGCGTTGGCTACCGACCCTATGGCGCCAAACAACAACGTTAAGAAACTCACCGGTCATCCGGGTTACCGGCTACGCGTAGGCGATTGGCGGATAGTCTACACGATCCACGAGCATGCCCTTGTGATAGCAGTAGTACGTATCGCGCCGCGAGGAGAGGTGTACCAATGAAAGCACAGATTATCGAAAAAGACGGCAAACCTGAATTTGCTGTTATTCCATACGTGGATTATCAGCATTTCCTGGAACTGCTTGAGGATGAAGCTGATGCGCGAGCCGTTGCCGAATTTCACGAAGCCTATACTGCCGGCCGGGAGTTTCTCATCCCTGACGAAATCATGCGTCGTGAGGTTGCGGGAGAATCGCCGGTAAAACTCTGGCGTGAGCATCGCGGCCTGACCCAGCAGGAACTCGCAACGCGGGCGGGAATCAGCAAGCCTTATCTTTCGCAGATCGAGACCGGCAAGCGGCAGGGAACGGTTGAGACTCTTTCTGCCATAGCCCGTGCACTGGATGTACCTTTGGATGTTTTGACGGGATAGCGGGGTAAAAGCTAGGTATCTCACCCCTATCTGATGTAAATCACCAGATGCAAGCATGAACCTACTATTCTCTGACCCCACTATTCTCAGATTTCTCTCAGTCTTCCCTCACACTCGGCTACACCCTAAGAAAAGGCAATAAACTCCCTATTTCCGGAGGAGAATTTTCTGTTCTAATTAGATTCACAACCGCATCAGGTACTTTACGTACCCCAAACCCTGCATTAAAGAAGTTCATCGCCTGATGGCAACGATCGCCCGCTAGGTCCATCTGCTGACAGCAGTCACGATAAAGCTTTCCGGAGTTGCATCCGCATAATTCTGTCGGCTGGAACTCTGTCACCCTTTCATATGCGTGGCGTGCTGACTGTGGTCCAGGCCATCGCTGAAGCACTTGTAGGTGGAGATGCCGGAAGGCCCAGACGGTGTAGATGTCCAGTAATGTTACAAGGGGATTTCCAATCGTCCAAGCTCCGTCATCTGCCTCAAAAGCGCAGATTGAGCCGTCAGGACAGTTTGTGTGCCTTGGACCAATCCACACAGGGTGCCGCAAAGGGATTCCCTTCCAGAATCCCCAACTCCGGACGATGCGCCGCCCATCGAAGGGAACTCCGGTAAGGAATACTGCTTTCTGCCACAGGCCTGGTAATACAAGGCTCTCAGTGAGAAGCCATATTCCTTCTGCCTGAGCCCAGACTTTAGCCCCGGGATATACTTGTAAAACAGTGGCTACCTCCTTTCTGTACTGTTCTTCGAGGCTTGTGCCGACGACCGATGCGGCGGCACTTGACGACCATGATCCACTGGCTGCCCTTTTCCCGCTGGCGGCCCCTGCCCCCGATCCAGTTGTGGGTCTTGTCTCTCCTGATCTTTTTTCATGACTTTCCTCCGTTGCCGGCACTATTGAAAGAACCGACGGATCGTCCGGCTTTACGAGTCCGCGATTCATTACTCTTGGAAAAATACCTCGATCCAGTTGATTACCCATTTCATGTATTTTGTGGGTTATGTCCATGAATCACCAACCTCCGAGGTGTCAATTTAAGTTCAAGCCTCCCCAGTAGGATGCTTCTGTGGGGGACGAACAAAACATATTGCAAATATGGGTTCCTGTTGCTAGAATCGAACACAATGACACTATTGCATAAGTGAATCAAAATTGCAAGAGTCGAACGGAGTGAAAATGGAAAAAAAAATGGGGTGGTTCGATGCGATGGGATTTTATCAAGCGCTGGATGCCACTAGACAAGCCCGAAAACTAACTTGGAGGCAGGTAGCTGCCAAATCAGGAATTGCTGCCTCGACGTTAACGAGAATGGCACAAGGGAAACGACCGGATGTTGATAGTCTTGCAGCATTGACGGCATGGTCTGGGTTGAGGGCCGATGACTTTGTCCGAGATCGGGAAGGACAGGCAGAAGCAGAACCGCTGGCAATGATATCGACGTACCTTCGGAGCGATGCTAACTTAACCCCTGAAGCTGCCGATGCATTAGATGAACTAATTAAAGCAACATACAACAGACTGCGAAAGGGAAAGTGATGGGGCTGCGGCGAGGCTTCAAATCAGAGGCAAGTGCAATCGCTAGAGAAGTGCGCGCCGAACTTGGCCTCGGTCCTATCGCCGCACTCGACCCATGGAGGCTGGCAGAGCATCTGGAAATCCCAGTCGTGCCGCTCAGCAACTTTGCTGAGGAGGCACCCAAGGCTGTAAAGACATTTATGTCTGTGGAAGAGGGAGCATTCTCTGCTGTCACAGTCTTTCATGGGTCAGCACGAGTTATTGTCCACAATAATGCTCATGCGAAAGTGAGGCAAACTAGTGACGTGGCCCATGAGTTGTCCCATGCATTGCTCCACCACCCTCCGATGCCAGCGTTCGACCATCGAGGGTGTCGGGATTGGGACGACGAATTAGAGGACGAAGCAAAGTGGCTTGCAGGGACACTGCTAATACCGGAGGAGGCAGCACTTCAAATTTTGAGGAGGGGAATGAGTATAGAGGACGCTGCAGGTCGGTATAATGTGAGTCAAAAGATGGTGCAATACCGGCTAAATGTAACCGGTGCTTATAGCCGTGTCCAAAGGGAGCGCGCTTGGCGACGCCGTTGACTCTGTAGTTGCATGAGCGGAGGAAAAGCGAGCGAGACCAATGTGGAAAACTATATCAAAAAACAGCCGCCCCCCTTTTACCCTCTAGAACTACATATCGCACCTGATTTGTTCAACAGTAAGGATACGGGTAGATAGACGGTCTACTTCATCGTAAGAATACTTCTTTCCTTTCGCGTCCCTGAGGTGGTGAATGAACTCTCTGATTTCAGAGTCATCATTTATGATAATGTACTTGATATCATTGGGTGCGAACTCTAGCCTGATCTCTTCAAGATAAGCATCACATTCTTTCTTATGAACGAGATAGCCCTCAGCATCTACGATCATGGGACATGGCGCAGAAAGTGGTGGGACAAAACGCCATTCCCGCTCGTCAGAAAACCTGTAATTTAGCTCTGTTTTCCCCTTCCGAGTTAAGTCTCCCTCATAGTTTTTAATGTACCGGAGAGCATCAATGAGAGACTTTTGTTCAGCTGACAACTCATGCAATTCAGCATCTCCAATATAATGATTGAATGCATCTTCGTAGCTTCCAGCAAGCATCGAATTTTTCGCTACGTAGAGCACTGGATTCAGCCCTTTTGTTATTCCCCAATCCTTTGTGAGGCCAAGTCCGTAATTGCCATACTTAGATATATGATCTTTAATTTCAGATAATGGGATATCACAAAAACTCACCATAGGGGCGTGATATATTGTTTCCTCCGGGTCTTTCAGCAACACCGTTTCCTTGCAGTAAGAAACCCGGAAGTTCTCTTCCAAAATTCGCTTTAGTATTTCCTTGCTGTTAGTAAAGTGAATAAGGGTATTTGCGCTTAAGGGCATAGTAAATTCTCCGGTGAATCCTAAATTGATCAGCAACCGTCCTTCGAGGGATACTAACCCGATTTAATGTTGATTTCCAGTCCTTGATTTGCATTCTCTTTATTTAGGAGATTTGCCGGACACGTTGCTTAATTCTGATTCGCAGAACCAATTATGGAGGCCATCCATAATTCTATACCCGCCCTCCCTCACCCTATACACCTGCTGAAAAGTCGGCAAGAGGTGAGATGTAAGACGCAAGACGAATTGGGCTGCCGGAGCAATTTTGGGGGAAAAAATACGCGGCATTCAGTTTCATCGGGCAGACACCACTCGACCAACCGAATCCTGGCTGGGTGGATTCAAATTGCAAGTGCACCACGTGAATTTTGAAAGAAGACTTCGTGTGGTGTCTGGTAGTTAAGGCATTTTCTGGGTCGATGATTCACCTTTTCAATTATGAAATGCAGTTCTTCTTCAGT
>NZ_JAKZFT010000024.1 GCF_022808985.1 Geotalea sp. SG265
ACCTACTACGACTTTCCACGTGAGTATAGAATCCGCATCAGGACCAACAACGCCCTCGAACGGATCATGAAAGAAATCCGCAGGCGCACGAGAGTCGTTGGCGCTTTCCCAGATGGCCATTCAGCCTTGATGCTTTGTGCTGCGCGGCTCCGTCACATAGCTGGAACACAATGGGGGACAAAGCGGTACCTTAATATCGATCTTCTCAAAGAACAGGAATTGAACCAGAAACTTGAAGTGGCCGAGGTAATCTAACCGAAACAGGCACTGCTAAGAAAAAAGCGAAAAACTCTTTACACTACCAAGTTTTCTGTGAAGGTTTTCCACTGCTTCGCTCAATAGGTAGTTGTCCCTGAAGAAATGTAACAAGTTGAATTTATTGACCGATGACCAGGCAGCCGAAGATCAGGCGGCTTTGTGCAGAATTGAAGTGGTCACCGAAGAACGAGACTTATTTTAAAAAAAGTTGACGCAGCGAATTGCATGCTATATACTCTATTAAATTGATAGATAAAATAGTACATTACTCAAAATAAGGATCTCAGCAGCAGAAAAAAATTTTTAACCTATTAGTCTATCAAAACGATCAATTAAAAATCAAAAGGAGGATTAAACATGAAAACAGCATCTTGGACCAAAGTATTTCTCGTGGCGGTTATCTCATTTATGCTCCCCGCTGCAGCATTCGCGCAAGTAAACCTTCTCAACGTCTCCTATGATCCAACCAGAGAGTTATATCAAGAGTACAACGCTGCCTTTTCAAACTATTGGAAGAGCAAAACAGGTGAAGACATCAGTTTCAAACAATCCCATGGCGGCTCGGGGAAGCAAGCTCGTGCAGTGATTGATGGTCTTGAGGCGGATGTGGTTACTCTCGCCCTGGCTTATGACATCGACGAAATCCACGACAAGGCAAAGCTAATTCCGGCCGAATGGCAAAAGCGCTTGCCTAACAATAGTTCTCCATACACCTCCACCATTGTTTTCCTGGTACGCAAGGGTAACCCGAAAAGGATCAAAGATTGGAACGATCTTATCAAGCCGGGTGTTTCGGTCATTACTCCTAACCCGAAAACATCAGGGGGAGCGCGCTGGAATTATCTTGCCGCCTGGGCATACGCCCTTAAGCAAAAAGGTGGCAATGACGCAAAAGCTAAGGAATTCGTAGGCAAATTATTCAAAAATGTACCTGTGCTTGATTCTGGTGCCCGTGGATCGACCACTACCTTCGTTCAGAGAGGTATCGGGGATGTACTGCTTGCCTGGGAAAATGAGGCATTTCTGGCCGTAAACGAGCTTGGCAAAGACAAGTTCGAGATTGTCGTCCCTTCGTTGAGTATTCTCGCTGAACCTCCCGTCAGTATTGTTGACAAAGTGGTTGACAGAAAGGGAACTCGCAAGATTGCCGAACAGTATCTCACCTATCTCTATTCCAGTGAAGGGCAGAGCATTGCAGCAAAGAACTACTATCGCCCACGTGATAAAAAAGTCGCTCAAAAATATGCCAAAGTTTTCCCCAAGGTAAAGCTGGTAACTATCGATAATGTGTTTGGTGGCTGGCGAAAGGCACAACAGCGGCATTTTGCTGATGGAGGTGTATTTGACCAGATCTACATCTCATCGAAGTAATAAACAGAAGGGAAAGGCGATCTAAGGAGGTAAATAATGGGGGATGTGTGGGCGCAGGAAAGATGGAATGCGGACCTTGAACGCAGGATACGAGCGGCTTTGCAGGAAATCAAGTTTGGCACAGTGACCCTGATTATTCAGGACAGCAAAGTCATCCAGATAGACAAAAGTGAAAAGATCAGACTGAGCTGAGGGCGAATTGCAGCACGCACATGACGGGAGGATCCCATGGCTGAACATATAATAGTTGTCGGCAAGGGAGGCGTTGGCAAATCTACCACTGCAGCAAATATCACGGCGGCCTTAGCCGAGGCGGGACGGCAAGTTGCCCTGATCGGCTATGATCCACGCTGGAGTGCAACGACAACTATTCGTGGCAGTGCAGCTCTTCTCCCTGTTCCTCAATGGCGTAGTGAGGAAGTGGTTCCTCGTTATGCTTTGGGTTACAAAGGGGCACTCTGCATAGAGGCCGGAGATTTCACCATTGAAGGACACACTCGACAAAGCGCTGCTCTCTTGGACCTTCCGCTGTTGATTCAGCATGGTGCAAGCTATGTTATCCATGATGTTGCCTGGGAACCCGGCCCGTATTTTTCATTGCCTCCTGCCTGCGAGGGAGTTCCCATTGTGCTGGTGGTGACCTCAGGGGACATGACTTCCATCAATGTGGTGAACGAGCTGTTCCGTTGGCTTAATACGGTTTCCTCAAGCAATTATCGCTTTGGAGGGGTGATCATCAACAATCTTAAGGGGCCACTTTATGAATCGATTATTTCCGATTATGTCTCACGAACTGGCACCACCATTGTTGCCAATATTCCCCATTCAGTAATGGTCTCGGTAAGTGATTTCTATAATCAGACCTTGATAGAAGCTGCTCCCAGTTCGCATAATGCCTATACGTATCGTAAGTTGGTGCGGCACATTGTTGATTCACTGGTGGTGCCACGGCCGATACCTTTGGATGCCGGTGAACTCGGTACCTGGGCTACAAGTTGGGGAGAAATAATTTCCGAGCTTGAAACTGGAGTGGTGAGAGATGGCTCAAATATTTAAACTTTTTCCGACAAAGCAGTAAAAACAGTTTGACAAGAAAAAATTTTTGAGATACTAATCTATTTAAATGATAGACTAAAAAGATTTCAGGCTCACTGGACAAACCGGAGGCCAGGGAATAGTTCCTTGGCCTCTTTTTTTTGCCGCACGGAGGACATTCATGGCGAACCCATGCTTGGGCAGAAACAATATTCAGGGACATCCCTGTTTTGGCGGCAATCGGCATAATAACGGACGGATCCACTTGGCAGTCGCACCGCGTTGCAATATCAAGTGTGGTTACTGCACCCGCCGCCATGACTGCGTCAACGAATCGCGCCCCGGGGTGACCAGCCGCATCCTGACCCCAAAGGAAGCACTGGAGACGGTCCGCAACGTGATGGACAGCCACTTGAGTGACATAATCAAGGTGGTCGGCATTGCTGGGCCGGGTGATCCCCTAGCCAACCAGGAAACCTTTGAAACATTCCGCCTGATCGGCGACGAGTTTCCCCACCTGATCAAATGTCTCAGCACCAATGGTCTCCTGTTGCCCGATTCCCTTGAGCACCTTGCCGAGCTTGGCCTGGGTAGCCTGACCGTCACCATCAATGCTGTTGACCCGGAGGTAGCCGGCCGGATTTACAAGCGAATCCTTTACCACGACAGACACTACAGTGGCAGGGACGGGGGGGGATTGATCATCGCCAATCAGTTCGAGGGAGTAGAGAAGGCGGTGGAACTGGGGCTGACGGTCAAGGTGAATACGGTGCTGATTCCAGGGGTCAATGACAGCCAGATAACGGGCATTGCCGAACGGGTGAAGTCGCTGGGGGCCTTTGTCATGAACGTCATGCCCCTTATTCCCCAGGCGGATTTCGCGGCCATAGTGCCGCCTACTCCCGAAGAACTTGAACTTGTCAGAGGTGCCAACGAGAAAATCATCGGTCAGTTTCGCCATTGTCGCCAGTGCCGGGCCGATGCCATCGGTCTGATCGGCCAGGATCAAGCAGTGCCCGCCGGTGGTTGTTCAGCTGCCGCTATCGGTGCTGTGTAATAACCAATACCTTGCTGGTGAGGTGCAAAGATGACGGAAATCCCTGTGATAGTCAGAAAAGGAACGGACCCACTACCACCTTGGGCAATAAATACCCTTGCGGCGATGCTCAAGGAGGTCCGCTATGGGTCAATCACCCTGGTGGTGCAGAACGGCAAACTGGCCCAGATCGACAAGACGGAGAAATTCAGGCTGAACAGGCAGGATCATCAATAAACAAAGGAGCTGAAGATGTCCCAGAAAAAAGTGAAAACCATCGCAATCTACGGCAAGGGTGGGATCGGCAAATCGACGACCACCTCCAACATTACGGCAGCCCTGTCAACTTTGGGGCTCAAGGTGATGCAAATCGGCTGCGACCCGAAAAGCGATTCCACGACGACTTTGCGTGGAGGAGGGTACATTCCGACCATTCTGGATACCCTGCGGGAGAAGAAAACAGTCAAGAGCCACGAGATTATTTTCGATGGTTTCAACGGTATCTATTGCGTCGAAGCGGGCGGTCCGGCTCCCGGTGTCGGTTGCGCCGGTCGTGGCATCATCACTTCGGTCGAGCTTTTGAAGCAACTTCGGGTCTTCGAAGAACTCGATCTGGACGTGGTGGTTTATGACGTCCTCGGCGATGTCGTCTGCGGCGGCTTCGCCGTTCCGGTCCGGGAAGGGATCGCTGAGCATGTTTTCACTGTCTCTTCCTCGGACTTCATGGCTGTTTATGCGGCCAACAACCTGTTCAAAGGAATTCAGAAGTACTCCAATAATGGCGGCGCCCTTCTAGGGGGCGTCATTGCCAACTCCATCAACACCGGTTACGCCAAGGAAATTATCGACGATTTCGTCGCCCATACCAAGACCCAGGTGGTGGAATACGTGCCCCGTTCAGTGACGGTCACCCAGAGCGAACTGCAGGGTAAAACCACTATCGAGGCCTTTCCCGATTCCGACCAGGCCAAGGTCTACAAGGGATTAGCCCAGAAGATCTATGACCATACCGACTCAAAGGTACCGACCCCTCTGAACGACAAGGAACTTCACGAGTGGGCCTTCAAATGGGCGGATACGCTATTGGCCATGGAGACCGGTGAAGTCCGCAGCAAGGCGGCGAACATTTAAACGTTTTGATCAACAGGAGGAAATTGAAGATGGGACGCATTTACAACAATCTGACCGACCTCATTGGCGGGACACCGCTCTTGCAACTGCATCGCATTGGCTCGGGGCTGGGTGCCGATGTCATCGCCAAGCTTGAATCATTTAATCCCGGTGGCAGCGTCAAGGACCGCATCGGCTTTTCCATGATCAAAGATGCGGAAGAACGGGGACTGCTGAAGAATGATTCGGTGATCATCGAACCGACCAGCGGCAATACCGGTATAGCCTTGGCTTTTGTAGCCGCCGCCCGCGGTTACCGGCTGATCCTCACCATGCCGGACACCATGAGCATCGAGCGGCGCAATCTTCTTAAGGCATATGGTGCCGAACTGGTCTTGACTCCCGGCGCCAAGGGGATGAAGGGGGCTATTGAGGCTGCCGAAGAACTGGCAGCGAATACTCCAAACTCTTTTGTGCCCCAACAGTTCAAGAACGGTGCAAATCCGGCGATTCACCGTGCCACCACAGCCGAGGAAATCTGGGCCGATACGGACGGCAAGATCGATATTCTGGTGGGCGGCGTCGGTACGGGGGGCACCATTACCGGTGTCGGGGAAGTTCTTAAGGAACGCAAGCCGGGATTGCAGGTGGTTGCTGTCGAGCCCTATGATTCGCCGGTTCTGTCAGGTGGCAGCCCGGGTCCCCACAAGATCCAGGGCATCGGTGCCGGCTTTATCCCGGACGTGCTCAACAAGTCGGTGATCAGCGAAATCTACAAGGTCCGTAACGAAGAAGCCTTCCAGATCGGCAGGCGCCTGGCCAGGGAAGAGGGACTGCTGGTCGGTATTTCAGGCGGAGCCGCTGCCTTTGCAGCCCTGCAGATCGCTGCCCGACCGGAAAATGCTGGCAAGAAGATCGTGGTGGTGCTTCCCGATACCGGAGAGCGCTATCTTTCCACACCCCTTTTCGAAGAGCAGGGGCTGAGGAAATAACCGTTCGCAATAGCCGCGATAGGGGGGACCATGAGCGATACACGTACAGAACAAAGCGAAAGGTATATGTACCGACCCGTCAAACAGGGAGGGGCTGCAACAGCCGGACGGGGCTTAGTTGTTCGTCTCAGGTGGCCACAGGTCGGTATCCCGTCGTGGCTTGTTTCACTTAATAACCGGCTTCTCGATTATTATGTTGCTGTTGCCTTGCTGATTCTATGGGAATTGGCTCCTCGGCTACAGTGGGTCGATTCCCAGTTCTTTCCGGCACCTACATCCATCTTTGCCGAAGGTGCGAAACTGTTTTCGTCAGGTGAACTGCTGATTCATGTGGCGGTGAGCCTGCAACGGACCATGCAGGGGCTTCTTATTGCCATGCTGATCGGCATCCCGCTTGGGTTCATCCTGGCAGGATGGTATCCGCGGCTGACCCGTTTTCTGGATCCCTTGCTCAGGCTGCTCGGCCAGATCAACGCTTTTTCGCTCTTTCCACTGTTCGTATTGTTCTTCGGTATCGGGGAACTGGCCAAATTCAGCATCATCTTCTGGTCCTGTCTGTGGCCGGTGCTCTTTACCACCATTGCCGGAGTCAGGGGGGTGGATCCGCTCTTCGTCAAACTGGCCCATTCCATGGGAAGCGGCCGATTGACTCTCTTCGTAAAGGTGCTGCTGCCGGGGGCGCTGTCATCCATTTTCACCGGCATTCGCTTGGGGGCAACGGTCGCCTTTCTCATGCTAATTGCCGCCGAAATGATCGGCGCCAGTAGTGGCCTTGGCTGGCTGATCCACAATGCCAATGTCAATTTCATTATCCCTCGTCTTTACCTGGGGGCGATCGTCATTGCACTTCTGGGAACGGCACTGAACGCCCTGATATGCTGGGCAGAGAGGCGTGTCGCCCGTTGGAAGAACGTCCCGGATGTGGCCTGACCAGCTGATTGCAGGAGGTACTTATGTCCACAGGAACAACGCAAAGCCCTTTTTTCTCATGGTCACGCTGGCTCGACCGCAGTTCGGTGCTGCTGTTTTTCATTATCTGGGAGCTGCTGCCCAAGGCCGGCGGTCTGTTGGAGACCTTCATCGCCCCTCCTTCGCTGGTATTCAAGACACTCTGGGAGACATACCAGGCGGGAGAACTGCTGGGACACGTTGGGGTGAGCCTGGGGCGGGCCGTTTCGGGGTTTATCGCCGCTGCTCTGGTTGCCATTCCTTCTGGTTTTATCCTGGGGGGCAGCTTCAGGACAATCGAGAGGCTTGTCAGCCCGGTGCTGCGCTTTTTGGGACAGCTGAATCCATTCTCCCTTTTTCCGCTGTTCATCATGTTCCTTGGTATCGGCGAGCTATCAAAAGGAGCAATGATTTTCTGGGTCTGCATCTGGCCCATATTGTTCAATACCATCAATGGCGTCAAGGAGATCGATCCCCTGTTGATCAAATCGGCCCGCTCCATGGGGACCGGCATCGTGACCCTCTTCTTCAAAGTGATTCTTCCTGCAGCAACGCCGGGAATATTCCACGGCCTGAAGATGGGCTCCGGCACAGCTTTTTTCATGCTCATCGCCGCAGAAATGATTGGCGCCAGCCGTGGGCTCGGCTGGCTGGTCTGGAACGCCCAGACCAATTTTCAGATACCCCAGCTATTTGCCGCCACTGTTACCATCTCCATCCTGGGACTGGCCCTGAACGGAGTGTTCTCTCTCCTGGAGAAGGCTCTGCTTGGATGGAGACAGAATTCCCACGCTTGACCCGATATATATCACGATCACCAATTATAGGAGGAACAATGAACACTAAGGCATGCAGGAAGAAATGGATGGCTGGCATCGTCGTCGTTGCAGCCGTTATTGCCACCGGTATTGGCATTTTTGCCGATCGTCCAGTAGAGGCAAAAGCCGGCAAGGACCTGTTCGTCATCAAAACCTGGACCAGGAAGGATTGCTCCGTTACCCCCTGGGCAGTTGCCGACAGGCTGGGTTTTCTGGCGGAAGAAGGAATCAGACTCGAATACACCGGGGAGACCCAGCCGGCCCTGCAGATACCTTCTATTCTGCGCGGCAATAATGACGTCGGCACCTTTCATCCCAACACCATCGCCGTTGCCAAAGCGGGGGGCGCACAGGTAACCGGCGTCGTCCAGGGGGGGATCGAGCCGACCGATCCGAAAATACCGGAAAAGCTGCGTCATATGTTCTGGTATGTCAATCCGACAAAGCACCCGGAGATCAAATCCTTCGCCGACCTGAAGAAGATCTCTGGCAAGATCAAGATTGCCACCATCACCAAGAATATCTGCGCCGATTTCGAGACCAATGTCCTGGCAGACAAGTACGGCATTCCCCGCAGCAAGTTCGAATGGGTGACTATGCCCGACCTTCAGGCCACCCAGGCCCTGAAGCAGGGACTGGTGGATGTTTCCGAGGTGCACCCACCGTTTTACAAAGGAATGGCCGATTCGGGAGCGCGGAAAATTGCCGACACCTTCGAAACCGGTCTGGGGGCGTCTGCAGGGCTGACCTATTACATCTTCCGCGACGAGTTCATCAAGAAGCATCCGAACGAAGTGGCAGCTTTCTCCCGGGCGGTGACCAAGGCGCAAAAGTGGGCCAACCAGAACCCGAAAAAAGCCCAAAAGCTGACGGAAGAAGCCATCGGCGTGCCTGTGACCGGTAACCACTGGTATTCCACGGTGACCAAGATCGATGAAAAACTCTCCGCTCCCTGGATCAAAGACTTGGAGGAAAACAAGGTAATTCCCAAGGGAAGGGTGACTACGGCCAATCTCATCACCCACGAGATCGAAAAGATCAATCTGAAAGTCCTGGCCGAGCGGAGCAAAAAGAAATAACTCTGAGGCAGTAGCTGTCGTCCAAGGTTGCGGTGACGTTGGGGAAACGAGCCGGCGGATTCATAGAACATACTTTTCCATAAGGAGGAGAGACAATGTCCATAGATCTTAAAGCTAATACCTGCCCCAACCGCGAACAACGGGCCGGTGCCGTCAATGCCTATTACGGCAAAGCGAGCGATCTGGTCCAGGAAGCCCGGAACGGCACCCTGACCAACAAGGAACGTGAGTTCCAGCAGTCCTCCGGCTGTGTGCTCAATTTCTACCTGACGACCCGGGTGGTCACCATCCGTGATGCGGTGATGATCGTCCATGCCCCGGTGGGCTGCTCTTCAACGTCGCTCCTCTATCGGGAGGTATACCGCCGTATCCCCTTGAGCGAAGGGCGTCCTGCAGATTTCGATCTCCACTGGCTGACAACCAATATTGATGAAAAGGACGTGGTGTACGGCGGCGCCGACAAGCTTCGTTTTGCCATCAGGGAAGCCGAGGAGCGTTACAAGCCGAAGGCGATCTTCGTTCTCGCCTCCTGCACCTCCGGCATCATTGGGGAAGACATCGAAGGGGTGGTGGCGGAGGTCCAGCCGGAAATCAATGCCACTATCGTTCCGGTACACTGCGAAGGAATCCGCTCACGCATCATCCAGACCGCCTATGATGCCTTCTGGCACGGCATCCTTAAATACTTGGTGAAGAAAGACATCCCGAAGCAGCCCGACCTGGTCAATATCGCCAGCATGCTCTCTTACACCTGGCAGGACCGTAAGGAAATCACCCGGTTGTTGAACAGGATCGGCCTTCGTCCAAACTTCATACCCGAATTTGCCACGGTGGAGCAGTTCGAGATTCTTGGCGCGGCGGCAGTGACCGCTCCCATATGCCCCACCTACACTGACTATCTCTCACGGGGCCTCGAACAGGAATTCGGCGTCCCTTGTTTCATGTATCCGTCGCCGGTGGGGATCGACCACACCGACGAATGGCTGCGTACCATTGCCCGCTATACGGGAAAAGAGAAGGAAGTGGAGGTGCTGATCAAGGAGGAGCGGGAAAAATGGCTCCCCCAGATGGAGAAGATTCAGAACGAGTTTGCCTCCATCAAGCCCAATGGGGAAAAGGTGGAGATCCTAGGTTCCCTCGGCCAGGGGCGGCTGCTTACCCAGGTGCCCTACTTCGAGGAGATCGGAGTTTCTTCGCCGGCAGCCATCATCCAGGATTTCGACAACCTGGTACTGGACGAGGTTCAGGGGATCATCGACCAGGCGGGGGATTTCGACGTGCTGGTAAATACCTTCCAGGCAGCGGAACTTGCCCATATCACCCGCAAGTACGATCCGGATGTGGCCTTGACCTGTCCATTCCAGGGAAGTGCCTATAAGCGGGAAAAGGGGGCTACCCGCATTCATGCCCTGCGGGGCGATGCGCGGCAGTGGAGCGCCCAGGCGGGCTACAAAGGAGCAATTGCCTATGGCAACTTCCTGCTGCAGTCCCTGAAAAACAAGGCTTTCCAGAAGACGATGCTGGCCAAGACCCCCGATTCATATAAAGACTGGTGGTATGAGCAGCCAGATCCGCTTCATTTCACCAAACAGAAGGGGGTATAGGATGGGTACCGTTACGCCGTTACGTACCAAGGAAGAAACTTTTTACCCGGGAGTTGTGGAGGCGCCGCGCTTTTCCTGTGCCCTCGGGGGGGCCTACATGTCCACCCTTGCCACCTTCGGTGCTGTGCCCATTCTCCATTCGGGGGCCGGCTGCGGTATGTCCCAGAACTTCGGTCAGAATTTCGGGGCCGGCCTGAACGGCGCCGGTCCCAACGGCAACACCAGTACCCCCTGTTCCTGTCTTGTGGAAGAACACGCCGTCTTCGGCGGTGAGGAGAAGCTGCGCGATCTGATCAAAACCACCACCGAGCTGGTCCGCGGCAGCCTTTACGCGGTCATTTCCGGTTGTGTGCCTGCTCTGATCGGCGATGACGTAGGGGCCGTGGTCAAGGAATACCGGGGGGGCGCGCCGGTTATCCACGTGAATACGGCGGGCTTTATCGGCAACTCCTACAAGGGGTATGAGCAGTATCTGGAGGCGGTGATCGACCAGCTGCTGACGCCGCAGCCGGTGGTGCGCAAACGGGTCAACATCCTGGGTATTGTTCCCTACCAGCATGTGTTCTGGAAGGGGAACCTGCAGACCATCAAAAACCTGCTGGAGAAGATCGGAGTCCAGGCAAATATGATCTTCACCGAAAATGACGGGCTGGAGGCGCTGCAATCCATCCCTTCGGCCGAGCTTAACCTGGTTTTCTCCCCCTGGTCCGGGATCAACCCAGCCCGAAAGCTGGAAGAAAAATTCGGCACCCCATTTGTGGTGATACCGTCAGTACCGGTCGGCCCCAAGGACACATCGGCATTTCTCCGTTTCCTGGTCCGCCGGCTGCAACTGCGACGCACCAGAGTGGAAAAAGTCATTGCCGCCGAAGAACATCGTGCCTATCGCTTTACCGAATATATGGCCGACATCGCCATGATGGCGCTTCCCCATGCGTACACCGCGATTGTTGCCGACACGGGGACAGCCATTGGCCTGACCCGCTATGGGAGTAATGAGCTGGGATGGTTGCCGGAGGTGGTGGTCGTTACCGATGACCCGCCGGAGGAGTATCGAGAGGAGATAATCAACCACCTGACGGAAGGGCTGGAAAGCGCGGTCAAACCTCAGGTCCATTTCGAGATCGATTCCCACAAGATCCGGCTGCTGCTGCGGGAACACACCCTGCAGCTGGTACTGGCCAGCTCCCTGGAGAAGCATATCGCCGTAGATGAGCTGAGCGCCATGCAGGTAAGTGTTGCCTTCCCGGTCTACGACCGGCTGATTGTCGATCGCACCTATGCGGGATATCGGGGGGGATTAGCCCTGATGGAAGACGTAGCATACAAATACGGCGGTCCTCTTTAGGAGGACGCCCGCTTTTGCACCAGGGCTGCGTAAGTCTTCGGGCTTGCTTGTGCGACGTAGCTTCCGCTACGCCTCCGCGCATTCCCTCGACAGCCTTGCCCTGACACAAAATCCGGCGTCCTGTAGCCTTGGAGGTTGTGCCAGCAAAAAACAAACCTCAGGAGCAATCACTATGGGAACAGTTGCAGATAATTATAAAGACGCGGCATCGGCAGATGCCAAGATTGTGGTTCGGGACATCAACTGGGTCTTTCACCTGAAGCGGACCAGGACGGAGCCGGCGCGGGATTTTATCGCCCTCGAGGACATCAACCTGGAGGTGAAAAAAGGGGAATTTCTGGTGCTGGTAGGCCCGTCTGGTTGTGGGAAGTCAACACTGCTGGACATTCTTGCCGGCCTTGCCCATCCCACCTCCGGCGCGGTCTATATAGATGGGAAGCAAGTTTCCGGACCGGCATTGGACCGGGGCATCGTACTTCAAGGATATGCCCTGTTTCCCTGGCGCACGGTTCGGCAGAATGTTGAGTTCGGCCTGGAGATCAAGAAGGTGCCCAAAGGAGAGCGGAAAGCGATCAGCGACCGCTTCATTAAGCTCGTCGGGCTCGATGGCTTTGCCGACCGCTTCCCCCATGAACTCTCGGGGGGGATGAAGCAACGGGTGGCCATTGCCCGGGCTCTGGCCTACGATCCGGACATTTTGCTTATGGATGAACCCTTTGCCGCCGTTGATGCCCAGACCCGGGAAAACCTCCAGGATGAACTGCTGCGCATCTGGGAAGAGACGAAAAAGACTATTGTCTTCGTCACCCACAGCATTGAAGAAGCGGCATTTCTTGGCGATCGGGTGGCGGTGCTTACCGCCAATCCCGGTACCCTGAGAGAGATTGTCAAAATTGACCTGCCACGGCCGCGCACCAACAGCGACATCCGTTCTTCCGCCGAATTTGGCTGGGTGCGGCACAAGATCTGGGAGCTGCTTCAGAACCATCAGCCCGAGGTGCGGGGAGCAATCGACAGCCGCCCCGTTGCCGATGCCATTTCACCGTCGGCGGAATTGTAATTGTTTTGTTATTGCTATCCCCTCCACTGTTGAGGGGGCGGGGGAGGGTGGTCGCCGGTCCATACCCTCCCCCAACCTTATTCTTCTTTTGGCAGTACGACTTCTTTTAGCTTTAACGATGGGTGATTCATGGAATTTCCTCAAAGTTTTAGAGACCACCTGCTCCGCTCATCGGGCCTGACAGTATTTCTCCTCTTATGGGAACTAGCTCCCCGGTTGGAGTGGATCGATCCCGATTTCCTTCCCGCTTTTTCGACCGTTATGGTCGAGGTCTGCGAGCTGTTCCAGGAAGGAGCGCTGCAGATCCACCTGCTGGTCAGCATCTGGCGAGGTGTCACCGGCCTGCTTCTGGCCCTCGCGCTGGGCTTGCCGCTTGGCCTTGTGCTAGGCCGCTACTACCGGGATCTCGCCGAGACCATCAACCCCTTGTTACGTGTCCTGAGTCAGGTGAACCCCTTTACCCTGCTGCCGGTCTTCATTCTGTTCTTCGGCATCGGTGAGACTGCCAAGGTCGCTGTAGTGGCCTGGGTCTGTCTCTGGCCGGTCCTGTTCTACACTATCACCGCGAGCCGAGAGGTGCCGCTGATCCTGGTAAAGACTGCCGTCTCCATGGGGGCATCCTCAGAAGAGATGCTGCTGAAGGTCATTGTGCCGGCAGCCCTTCCCACAATCTTTGTCGGTATCCGGATTGCCGCCTGCCTGACCTTCTATATCCTCGTTGCGGCAGAGATGCTTGGTGCCGGGGCCGGGCTTGGCTGGCTGGTACACAACTCGGCTATGAACTATCAGATACCGCGCATCTATGCCGGCGCTGCCTTTATCATTCTGCTTGGTTTTCTCCTCAGTCGTTTTCTTCGGTACCTGGAGAGAGGGCTTTTCCCCTGGCAGTTTGAGGCCATGTTCCAGCTGAGTGGCGAACCGGCGCAATTGGCTTGGCGACCACGAAAAGCGGCAAGCATTGCCTTTGCCTGCACCGTACTTGTGGCACTGGTTATCGGCGGCTTTCAGGTGGACAAGATCAACAGGGCCTCAGCGCAAGGGGGGCACACAGGACATCATGGTCACCAAACCATGGCTGAGGATGCTCCCGGGGGCCCTGCAGCCGGCGGTCACGGGTCAATGCATCATGGAGGCACCTCTGTGCCAAGTAAAGGGCGTGGAAGCGACCTGGACATGTCCGATATGACCATGGAAGAGGAGCACTAGGTCAACGTATGAAAAGCTTGATCGTCAAACGAATTATTGCCGTAGGTATCGCGCTTTCAGCATGGGAGCTCTTGCCGCGACTGGGAATCATCGATCCGCTCTTTATTCCGCCGCTCTCGCAGGTTGTCGTGACCATAAATGGTCTGCTGGAAAGTGGCGAGCTGCCGACCCATACACTGATCAGCCTGCAGCGTGCCTTCAGTGGGCTGACGGCAGCAGTGCTGGTCGGCATCCCACTGGGACTGCTCCTGGGTGGCTGGTTTCCCCGCCTGCAGCAGGGAGTGGAGCCGCTGATGGAGCTCTTTGCCCAGGCCAACCCGGTCATTCTCGCCCATATCATCATTTTTTTTCTCGGCATCGGTGAGGGGGCAAAGATATTTATCATCGGCTGGCTCTGCATCTGGCCCATCACCTTCAGCACCATCGCCGGCATTCGGGATGTGGAGGCGCAACTGGTGAAGGCAGCCAGGTCTTTTGGCTTGGGGCGCGGCTCGCTCTTTTTCAGGATAGTGCTGCCGGCTGCCGCTCCTGCCATCTTTACCGGCCTCCGACTGTCGGCAGGGTATGCCTTTATCATGCTCATTGCCTCGGAAATGATGGGAGCCAGCAGTGGCTTAGGATGGCTGGTGGTGCAGAGCCAGGAAAGTTACCATGTACAGCGCATATTCGCCGGGGCAGTGGTAATAACCGCTCTGGCGGTCATTACCGATCTACTGCTGAAACTGCTGGAAAGAAGGACGGTGATCTGGACCAACACCGGCGAGCTTGACATCTGCGATACGCACGAACCTAAGCGCGTCAATCTTTATCAGGAGGAAGCACCATGAGCAATATTGTAGCAATCGTCGGCAGTCCCCGGCGGTCAGGTAACAGCGCGACCCTAACCCGGCGCTTTCTTGATGAGGCCGCCAAACATGGAAAGAAGGCGAGCGTCTATCATCTCAACGATCTCTCCTACCGTGGCTGCCAGGCGTGCTATGCCTGCAAAACCACCAGGGACACCTGTATCCTAGAGGATGATCTGACCAAGGTGCTGGAAGCGGTGGCCGAGGCGGAGGTGGTTGTGCTGGCATCGCCGGTCTATTTCGGGGATGTCACCGGCCAGTTCAAGACCTTCTTCGACCGGGCCTTTTCCTTTTTTACCCCTGACTATCGCACCGCACTCAATCCAAGCCGCTTGCGCAGAGGAAAAAAGCTGGTCTTTGTCCAGACCCAGGGGCAGCCGGATTCCACCTTTTTCGAAGATGTTTTTCCCCGCTATGACCGTTTTTTCAAGCGGGTCGGTTTTGCCGAAACCCACCTGATCAGGGCTTACGGGGTGGCTGAACTGGGGGACGCCGGTAAACGCCCCGAGTTCGTCCTGCAGGCAGAGACAGTCGCAAAAAACGTTTTCAGCAACGATGAGAGGAACTGGTAAAGGAGGAGATCGCCATGATTCGCGTTGCGGTTGCATCGTCAGATGGTCAGACAATCAACGAACATTTCGGCCAGGCATCCCGCTTCATAATCTATGAAGTTGAGGATGACGGCAGTCACCGTCAGGTGGAGACCAGGCAGGTCACCCCCGGTTGCAGTGCCCATGCCCCTGGAGGTGCCGCTGATCAGCTGGGTGATGTGCAGGCGGTCTTTGCCGCCCAGGTTGGTCCCGGCTCCTCTGCCGCACTGCAGGAGAAGGGTATCAAGGCCTTTAATCTGAATGGGTCCATTGCCAAGGCCCTCACTGCCTATGGCAAGCGGCGCAAGTTGTTCGAGGCGCATATTCCGGGGGTCAGCTCCTGTGGCCCAAGCGGGGGATGCGGGCCGTGCGGCGGGGCAAACGGCAGATCGTGCAGTTAGTGGCGTTGCTGAGATGCTTTGTCTGCGGTGCCGGCTGCCGCGACTTCGTCCGTTCGTTCGGTCGCCACAGCTGCGGACCTTGCAGTGTTTTTTGATGTAATGACCCGGCGTAAGAATTTGCCAATAAAAGGAGAACCCATGTCTGGCGGACCGTTTAAAGAAACAATGACCTCAAAGGAGCGGACTATTGCCGCCCTGACTGGCCAGCCCTATGACCGGATTCCGGTCAATCTGCTCATCAGCGATCATGCGGCGCGGGTCATCGGGGTGACGGTCGGTGAGTATAATAACTCGGCTGAACTCATGGCCAAGGGGCAGGTGGAAGCATGGCGCCGCTATGGCGCCGACAACGTCAATACCGGCCCCGGTCTGACCGGCATTGCCGAAGCCATCGGCAGCAAGATTGCCTTCCCCGACTCGACCCCTTATGTGGCTGAGAACGTGGTCAAGGTGGAGGCTGACTTAGACGGGCTGAAGGTGCCCGATCCGGAGCGTGACGGAAGGCTGCCGCTTTTCTTGGAGGCAGCGACAATTGTGCTTAAAGAGATCGGCGATCAGGTGGGACTGAACATGACAACCTCCGGCCCCTTCACCACCGCCGCCAGCATCCGCGGCACGGAAAAGTTCCTGCGCGATCTGCACAAAAACCCGGAATTCGCCCACCGACTGCTGCGCCTGTCAACCGACAGCATTATCCGGTTTGCCCGGGCGGCAATCGAAGTTGGCGCCCGCATCGGCTTGGCCGATCCTACCGCATCGGGTACCATGATCAGCCCCAGGCAGTTTCGGGAGTTTGCCCAGCCTTATCTAACGGAGGTGGCTGCCGCCATCAAATCAATTGCCGGTGCTGCGCCATCGCTGCACATTTGTGGCAATACCAGCAAAATCTGGCCGGAAATGGCAGACACGGGCGTTTCGGTGCTGAGCCTCGACGATGCGGTTGATATTGCCGAAGCCAAGCTGCAGGTGGGGGACCGGGTTGCCATCTTGGGTAATATCAGGCCTACGGCGGTCATGTATCTGGGCAGGCCCGACGATGTGCGGGAAAACGCCCGGGAATGCCTGGCCAAAGGGTGGGACAACCCCAAAGGCTACATCCTTGGCCTGGGCTGCGGCCTTCCCATCGACACCCCTCCGGAAAATATCCATGCCCTGGTGGAAGCGGCCCGAAACTATGGACGCTGGCCACTGGATCCTCAGCGCTTCCAGATCAGCCAGGCTGCATAGGCATGGCGGTGACCCGCATTATAGCCTGTCAGGTGATGGAAGAAGAGTTGTTGGCGATTCCGACGGGGCAACCAGTGGATTTTCACTTCGTTTCGACGGGCCTGCACCGCTGGCCGGAGAAGCTGCGGGAAGAACTGCAACGCCTTGTGGGGGAAAGCAGTGATATTGAGCGGGTGGTCCTGGCCTTTGGCCTCTGCGGTGGAGCAGTTGCCGGCCTGAAAGCTCCGGTGCCGCTGTCTGTACCATTGGCCCATGACTGTATCCCGCTTTTGCTTGGTTCGAGCTATACCCACGAGAGCCTCATTGCCGAGGAAAAGGGTACCTTTTTTCTTTCGTCAGGCTGGCTAGAAGGGGAGAGGAACATCTTTTCCGAATATCGGCGGGTGCTGGAAAAATACGGCGAACAGAAGGCCAGACGGGTGATGGGGACGATGTTCGACGCCTATACGCGGCTGCTTTTTATTCGTACCGGTCACCCACGGGAGGATGAGCACCAGGTCACTGCCGAAGAGCTGGCAGGGCTGATTGGCCTCAGGTTTAGCCGGATGAATGGCCGGCAGGCTTGGTTGCAGCGCATCGTCAATGGCCCCTGGGATGGTGACGGTTTCCTCTGCCTTGGGCCTGATCAACCCATACGCGAAGCAGATTTTGCGTAATACTTCATCAACGAGAAGGTATAGTTGGTGATGAGGGTTCTGTTTTGTTCCGTTACTCTGCACGCAAATTCCTTCACATTTCACGCCTGATTTTTACTGGGAGGAGACTTCATGGAACCCATCTACCTTGATTACAACGCCACCACCCCCGTTGATCCACTGGTGGTTGAGGAGTTGCTGCCCTATCTGCGGGAAGGCTTCGGTAACCCGTCCAGCAGCCATCCCTACGGCAGAAAGGCCAAGGAGGGGGTGGAAACGGCGCGAAAGCGGGTTGCCGCGCTTTTGGGGTGCGAGCCGACCGAGGTGGTCTTTACCAGCGGCGGCACCGAAGCCAACAACCAGGCCCTGATCGGTACCGCCATGGCCAACCGGGACAGGGGTAACCACATCATTACCTCCTCCATCGAACACCCGGCGGTGCTCAATCCGCTGCGGTGGCTGGAAAAACAGGGATTTGCCGTTACCTACCTGCCAGTTGACACAACAGGGCTTATCGATCCGGAAGAGCTGCGTCAGGCCATCACCGACCAGACCATCCTTATCAGCGTCATGCACGCCAACAATGAGGTGGGCACCATCCAGCCCCTGGCGGAAATAGGTGCCATAGCCAGGGAGCGCGGCATCCTGCTCCACACGGATGCCGCCCAGTCGGTGGGGAAAATTCCGACCAGGGTGGATGAATTACGGGTGGATCTCCTCTCCATTGCCGGCCACAAGCTCTATGCTCCCAAGGGGGTGGGGGCGCTCTATGTGCGGCGAGGGGTAAAGATTGATCCCTACCTGCATGGCGCGGGGCATGAGGGTGGCCGTCGGGCCGGGACGGAAAACGTCCCGTACATGGCCGCCTTGGGCAAGGCAGCGGAGCTTGCTGCTGAGCGTCTGGCAACGGAGAGCGAGCGGATTCTCACCTTGCGGGAGCGCTTCCATTCCCGTTTGCAGGAACTGGCGGGGGATGTGCTGTTGAACGGCCACCCCACCAGTCGTCTGCCCAATACCCTCAATGTGAGCTTTGCCGGGGTAAACGGCGCCGAACTCCTTGCTCGCACCCCTGAGATTTCCGCCTCAACCGGTTCTGCCTGCCATGACGGCAGCTGCGAGCTTTCCGGTGTGCTGAAGGCTATGGGAACTTCGCTGGAACAAGGCTTCGGCGCCGTCCGCCTGAGCCTGGGACGCCTCACCACCGCAGAAGAAGTGGACCGGGCAGCGGAGATCATTGCGGCCCGGGTCAAGGAGCTACGCGGCATCCGTGGCGGCATTACCCACAATCACCAACAGACCGGCCTTTCTGCCCTGGCTTCCTGCGCCGGCTGAGCTGCCAAACTCAGTCCCCAGGACCTGGCTCAGGTGCTGAGTCAGCTACCCAGCATTACCGATCCCAATGTACTCATCGGCACGAAGACCGCCGACGATGCCGCCGTCTACCGTCTGAGCGACACCTTGGCCATTGTGGAAACAGTGGATTACTTCACCCCGGTGGTGGACGATCCCTACACCTTCGGTCAGATCACCGCCGCTAACTCACTGTCGGACATCTATGCCATGGGGGCGAAGCCGCTCTTTGCCCTCAACATTGCCGGTTTCCCTTCGGATACGCTTCCGCTGGATGTGCTTGCGAAGATATTGCAAGGTGGCGCCGACAAGGCCGCCGAGGCGGGCATCGCCATTATTGGCGGCCACACCATCAAGGATGCCGAACCGAAATACGGGCTGGCGGTCACCGGCATCGTTCATCCGGAAAAGGTCATCAGCAATGCCGGTGCCCGGCCGGGGGATCGCCTCATTCTCACCAAGCCGCTGGGGATCGGCATCATCACCACTGCCATGAAGCAGGGGAAGGTTCCCGAAGAGGCGGTGAAAGAGGTAACGGAGATCATGGCGACGTTAAACAAGGGGGCGGCCGAAGCCATGGCCACCGTGGATGCACATGCCTGCACCGATATCACCGGCTTCGGCTTTCTCGGCCACCTCTCGGAGATGGTGCGGGGGAGCGGCATCGGTGCCGTGATCAGCCTGTCGCAGGTGCCGGTGCTGGAAGAGGCCTGGCCGCTGGTACGCCAGGGAATTGCGCCAGGGGGAAGCAGGCGAAATTTGGAGTTTCTCCGGGAGCGACTGCTGCCGGCAGCGGGAGTAAGCGAAGAAGCCTTGCTGGTCCTTGCTGACGCCCAGACCTCCGGTGGACTGCTCATAGCGGTCGGCGCAGATGACGTTGAACGCCTGAAGTCCGAACTGGCCCTGCGCCGGGTGCCGGTGGTGGCGGAGATCGGTGAGATTGTCGAGGATCGGGAAAACCGGATCAGGATCGAGGCGTAACATGGATGACCACGCAATAAAAGAATCGGTTCAGCAGCAATTCGACTCGGTGGCCCACCATTATCTGAGCAACAGCCCCATGGCCGAGGTCGGCCTGCTCGATCTGATTGTCGATCTGGCCGCGCCGCGTCCCGAGCATTGCTCTCTTGACGTGGCCTGCGGAGCGGGACTGTTGGTCTGCTGCTTCGCTCCACTGGTAGCAAGTGCCACCGGTGTTGATCTGAGCCGGTCCATGCTTACTGCCGCTGAACAGGAGTCAAAGCGACAGGGCCTAGTCAATGCCTCTTTTCATCTGGCCGACAGTGAAGCCTTACCCTTTGCCGACCACTCATTCGACATTGTCACCTGCAAGCTGGCCTTTCATTACTTTCCCGATCCACAGCGCGCCATCAGGGAGATGAAGCGGGTCGCCAAACCTGATGGGCGCATCGTCCTTATCGATCGCGTTGCCGCAGAAGACTTTCACACTCGGGAGCTGCACAACCGCATCGAGAAGCTCCGTACCCCCTCCAAGGTGAAGGTTTATGCCAGGTCCGAAATACAGTCCATGATGGAAAGGGAAGACCTGACAGTCCTGGACATTAATCGCTACGAGCAGTACCAGGATGTGGATGAGTGGCTGGCAACTACCGGCGCCCCCAGCATTTATCAACAAATGGCCCGCGATCTGATAGTGCAGTCTCTTGAAACCGACAGAGAGGGATTGGGGCTTTTCCGGAGGGACGGGCGGTTGACCATGACCCATAGTACTGCTGTTTTCGTTGCGGAGCCGCGTGGATGATGACCAGAAATAAGACAGTGGAACCCGGACTGATGTGAAGGCTAAGGATATCGGGACAGCTTTTCCAGTAACAGGAGCTTAACCTCAGGCCATTCTTCATCGATAATACTGAAGCGGACCGAGTTTCGTTTTCGCCCATCGGGCATGATGCGCTCGTTGCGGACAATACCCTCCTGCTTCGCCCCAAGGCGAAGAATCGCCTTCCGTGAGTTTATGTTTATTTCGTCAGTAGTAAACTGCACACGGACACAGTCCAATCCCTCAAAGGCATGCCGAAGCATGAGGAGCTTTGCATCAGTATTGACGCAGGTCCTTTGCCAGGAAGCCGATAACCAGGTATGACCAATCTCCAGCTTCCTGTTTTTTCGGTCGATCTTCCAGAAGCGGGTGGTGCCTATAACCTGTCTCGATTGGAGAAGCTCGATTACAAAGGGCATGACCGTCCCGGCTGCCTGTCCTTCAAGGGCAGTCCGGATGTAGGCATCCACCGTTTCTGCCGACGGAACAACGGTAAACGGCAGGTTCCACAGTTCACCGTCAGCAGCGGCCTGAACGAGAGCGGCACCATCCGATGCCATAATCGGCCTTAATTGAATTGTTTTTCCTATCAGTGCTTTCATTCAGACTGCCGATTTTACCGTCCCGGGTGTCACCTGTCTGGCGCTTTTCATTCCCCATTTCAAAACCGTTCGCCGTTCGATCTGATCAAAAATGAGGTTCTCGACGGCGATGCCAATGGCTATTACCGTGATCAACCCGGCAAAGACTGAAGGGATCTCCAGTTGCTGTTTGTTCTCATAAATGAACCAGCCGATCCCCCCATTGCCTGCACTGACGCCGAATACCAATTCTGCGGCAATCAGAGTCCGCCAGGCAAAGGCCCAGCCATTGCGCAATCCGGTGAGAAGGGCCGGAAATGCCGCCGGGATGAGGATTGCCAGCACGTAGCGGATGCCGGTCAGTCCGTAATTCCGGCCTACCATGCGGATGGTGGTGTTGACCCCGGAAAAACCGGCATGGGCGCTCAGGGCCACCGGCCAGAGTACTGCATGAACCAGGACGAAAGTGATACTGCCATTGCCGAGCCCAAACCAGAGCAATGCAAGGGGCAGCAAAGCAATGGCGGGCAAGGGATTGAACATGGCAGTGAAGAGTTCAAGCAGGTCGGTGCCAATCCGCGTTCCCACAGCCAACATTGAAAGAAACACTGCCACGAGAACGCCAATGCCATAGCCAACCACTAAAATTCTGAATGATGTGGCAATGCGGCCTGGCAAGCCACCGCCGGCAACGGCATGAGCCAGTGCCTTAATGGTGGCGCTAAAAGTCGGGAACATGAGGGGATTGGCCAATCGGGTGGCATACCATTCCCACAGACAGCATAGCACTGCCAGCAGTACCAGACGGCGCAGCCATACATAATCGAACAGCTTATACAGCTTCTTGATCAGGCGGTTGTCTTGCGCGGCTCTTTCTGTCACCGGTAACAGGTTTCCATTCGCCGTCAGCCCAGCTTCAATGCCGTTTCGTTTCATAATGACTCCTAAATCACATATTCCGGCGCATCCCGGAACAGCACCCTCTTTATCCGTTCGGAAATTTCCGGATGGGAACCAGCGGCTTCATTTAACTGCTCCGCTTCCAATATTTCCGCCACTCTGCCGGGATGAGGGGACATGACGACAATTCTGCTGCCGAGAAGCAAGGCTTCCTCAATTGAATGGGTTACGAAGAGCATGGTGAATCGATTTTCGTTCCACAGTTCAAGCAGTTCATCCTGCATGCGTCGGCGCGACAGGGCGTCCAAAGCGGCAAACGGTTCGTCCATCAGGATTATGTCCGGCTTCATTGCCAGGCACCGGGCAATGGCCACCCGCTGTTTCATTCCGCCGGAAAGGGTATGAGGATAGGCATCGGCGAATTTTTCCAGGTGCACGGTGCGGATCGACTCCAGTGCCCGCTCAGCCGCTTCCCGTTTCGACAAAGTACGGCTGGCAGTCAGGCCGAACATGACATTTTCCTTCACCGTTTTCCAGGGAAGCAACTGGTCGAACTCCTGGAAGACCATGACACGATCAGGTCCCGGTCCCTCGACTCGCCTGCCGTTCAAGGTGATACTTCCTTCGCTGGGGTGGAGAAATCCGCCAACCGCTTTGAGCAAGGTTGACTTGCCGCAGCCCGATGGCCCCAACAATACGACCCGGTCACCCTGTTCTATGCGAAATCCGACCCGTTCCGTGGCTGTTACGGTCTTTTCCTCTATGCGATAGCGCAAGGTAACGCCATTGACCTTAAGCAGTGGTACTTCGCTCACAGATGCCATTTGTCAGCTTCCTTTGGTGCCGTGCACATTGGAGAAAAAGAGGTCTTTCCAGCTTTTGGCCTTAACCTTGATGGTGCCGGTTCGGTACATGAAGTCGGCGAATTTCCCTACATTGCTCGGGGTGGTCGTATATGCCACTGTCGGCTGATTGATCTCCCTGATCAGGTCGTCCAGGCTTTCCTTCGATTTACTAGCTTTCTTGTACAGTTCGGCGGCGGCCCGCTTGTTCTTGTTGATGTAGGCAATCGCTTCTTCCAGCGCAGCGAAGACCGCCGCGTAGGTTTTCGGATTATTGTCGTGGAATCTCTTTGTGGTGGTAATGACGTTAAAGGTGTGGGGGCCGCCGAGGACATCATAGGAATTGAGCACGGTCCTGACCCGCTTGTTATCGAGCTCCTGGAACATGAAAGGGGGGCTGGTCAGGTGCCCTGTGATCTCTGATTTTCCCGAAAGCAACGCCGCCATGCCATCGGGGTGTTTCATTGTCACCGTCAGCTTATCCAGCTTGGCGTAATTTCCCTGACCGAACTCCTTGGCAGCCGCCATCTGCAAGATGATCGCCTGGATGGAAACCTTGGCTGTCGGTAACGCGATGCGGTCCCTGTCGGTAAAATCCCTGATTGATTTCACGGCCGGGTTATTGGTATTGAGAAGGTTCGGTGTCGATATCAGCGCCGACACCCCCTTGACAGCACCGTTCGACTTACCCCAGAGCACAACCAATGGAGCGACACCGCTGGAGATGTAATCGACGCTTCCGGAAAGAAGTGCATCGTTCACCGCACCGCCACCGCCGAGGGTCGCCCAGGTGACCTTGATGTCCCCCAGGCCGGCCGCCTTGGCATGTTTTTCGATAAGTCGCTGCTCCTCCATGACGATCAGCGGCAGATAGCCCAGGCCGTACTGCTTGGCCAGCCTGACCTCTTTAACCTCTGCCGCAGCCGGAGCTACAGTTGTAGCGAACGTTGCCATTAACGTCGCCAGTCCGACCAGCAGATTCTTCATCGTTACCTTTCTTTCCATTCTGGGCCTCCTTGGTATCTAATGTTGGTCTGTTTCTATTGTCATTATTGCTGTTCGTGCAGCACATAAGTGGGACTCGACCATATCCGATGCCCGTCCTCCTGAGTGATGCAGACATAAAGGGGATTGTCTCCATTCCTTAATGCTATGTTGCGCGACAGGGCGACCGATTGCTGTCGGTTTTCATCGGGCAAGCGGAAGACCCTGATCTGGCGGTTGATCTCCCCTTGTGCCGGGAGTACGGTGTCTTCAAGTCCGATATGCGGCACAGCGATCTCTGCCTTGACCGGGGCTGTTTCGACGCTCAACGCCCCTGACTCCTGATCTGTCAGCAGCGCTTCAAAGCCGCCGAAGCCGCCGGTCGTCACTGCCTGCCAATTAACGCGGCCCGGCTTGCTATGGGTGAAGGCTTTGGTCAGGTTCCACCGATTGATCGGTTTCACCTGCTCAAAAGAGTTCCCGCTCAATTCTGCATGTCCATCCCAGTGGGTTTCTCGACCGCGTCCCCGGTATTCCGCCCCCTCCCAGATGACCCGGATGCGTCGGCCGAGCTGGTGTGTACGGTATGGTCGCCAGGTTTCCAGCAGCTCCGTTCCATTGCGGATTTCGACTCGTTCTACGGGAGCGCTGCCGACAAAATCTATTTCCAGGGTGACTTCCGGTGCGGTGGTACTGACTATGTCGCCCATCTGCGCCTGAAGGACCGGTGCAATGATGCTACCGCCGGCGACAGGATCTTCCCCATATAAGCCGGCCGGCCCATTGAAACGGATGCGGGCCTGCAAAAAGGCTCGGCAGCCGGTGGTGGCATAGTGATGACGCTGGCGCAAAGCCTCGAACAGTGCGTCACGGGTGAGTTCTTTAGCCAGCAGGCAGGTCAGGCCGCCATAGGCCCCGAACAGGGATGCGCCGGGATGACTGGCACCATGTCTTCCTTTGTGACCATCGGAATTGGCAACGATGCCTACCCGGTGTCCCAGGGAAAAGGCATCTTCAAGGAGCCACTCGAACGTCCCCCAATCGGAATGCACTTCCACCGATCGCTCCAGTTGTGCGTTATGGGCAGTGCCCAGGTCTGCATACCTGCCACCCACGTGGGCGAATACGATGCAGTCTTCATGTTGCAGTTCCCGGAACAGATCGGCAGCAGTGGCCGCATCGCTCCCCACATCGGATAGGTCTTCCAGGCATGCATGGTGCGAGCGATGGATCTGGCGATTCTCATGGCGGAACAGAATATTGCGGTCCCCCCCCAGGCCGGTATTGCCGGACCATTCATAGCCGGGAAAGGTGATGAACTCTCCATCTCGGTTGTATTCTGCTGTCAGTCGGTTAAGTTCCTGCCAAAAGTCGTTGGTGATCTGGAAGTCATTCCCCTGGTGGCTCATGGCATCGAGGAAGGCCCGATCACGGGCAAATTCAATCAGCTGGCGGGCAGAGTTGGTGCCGATGGTCTCCTCTGACTGGCCGTGAAGATCAGCCCAAAAAGGGAGCAATTCCGCTTGCTCGACGATCCGTAGCGAATTGGATACACAGAGGACTGCTCCGGCATCGTCTCGCACGGTGATCTTCAGATCACAGGGTTCCCCCACCTCCAGCCCTTTTATTGAAATGGCATAAGTCCCTGCCGCAACCGTGACAACTTCGGGCAGGCCTTTGACCGGCACGCTGCTCTCCAGGCGAAAGCTCCCGTGCACTCCATTGCTGGGGTTGCCCCATTTATCCTCACCCTTGAAGCCTAAGGAGAATGGCTCATTTACCCGGCGCAGGGTTGGGAGGACCGCCTGATACGCTACCGGCTCACCGGCAACGATGGAGATGGCAGGCTGGTGAGGCAGTTCGACAAAGTTGTAGGTGGCAAAGGCATCCACCAGAACCCTGAACTCAAAGCTCGGCTCACAAAAGGTCTGTACAAACATCCCTGCCGACCCGAAGCGGGTATCACCGAGATAAATGGTGATGCGATCTCCCGCCCGCAGGGTGCCACGCTGCACCCGGACATGGATGGTCTTGTCCCAAGGCCGCAAATTGCCTTTCCGGTCATAGCGCAATTCCAGCACCACGCCATTATCTGCTTCAGCGGTGACATAGTTATCTGCAACTGGATCATGAAATTGTGGGGTGCCCATGTCGGAAGCGAAGCGGTAGACGATCTTTAGGCTGCCCGTATCATCAATGCCGTAATAGCCGGCGGTATAGGTCAAGGTCCAGCTGGCAAAACTGCCCGCCACGAAGTCCCCCATGGGGGAGATTGTGGCCGCCCCCAATCTGTCGGCAAGATAGGTGGAGTGGCGGGCATTATTGCGTGTGGAATCCTTTCCCATGGTCATACCTATTCATTTTCCAGTGGTAATCCGCCGTAGCGTCTGATGTGCTGCCAGTCGCGGAATTCAGCCGCATCAGGACTCTCTGCCAAAACCTCACGTTCGCGAAAATACTTGCTGCAATCGGTACTCTGAAATAGCTGCCTGTCATTGCCCACGGGACAGACCTTGATGCAGAAGCCGCAGGGGTTGCGGAAGGATTTGCGCAGCTTTTTGCTGTTGGTTGCGCAGGCCAGCTTATCCATCCGGGCGTAAGATTCTCCTGTTTCCTCGCTAAAAGCCTGTGCCGGACAGATCTTCTTGCAGAGCCGGCAGCGGTTGCACAGTTCGTCCGCCAACAGCGGGTCG
The DNA here is from genome assembly GCF_022808985.1 of Geotalea sp. SG265. Lineage (GTDB taxonomy): Bacteria > Desulfobacterota > Desulfuromonadia > Geobacterales > Geobacteraceae > Geotalea. The sequence goes on from NZ_JAKZFT010000024.1 coordinate 26,694, forward strand.
CCCGGCAGCTCAAGGGCGGTCAGGACCGACACGAGCCGGACGCGGGGGCCATATTCGCGGGTAAGCAGGGTGTGATTCCATCCGACTCGTCCGATTCCGCTGTAATGGGCCGCCCAGACATGGGAAAAGGCGGCCGCCGGTGTTTTCAGCAAGACATCTATGTCGCCATATCCATCACGACTGATGTTGATGGCTGCATGGCCATGCCGGTTAAGAAAGGCAGCCAGACGATAGGCGGCTGCATCGAGCAGCGTATTGGTAATGGTGTACTGCTCGCGCCCCCATTCTGCCGGTGCCGTTTCCACGATTGGCAGCCAGACCGGTACCCCCAAGACAATCACCGTCTTCGTCAATGGCCAGACGTGGTCCGGGTGAAAATTCTCGGGAACGTCCGCGGCCTCGCGCCATCGTTCCACCGGGGCAAAGCCGACCAGTTCGGCGCCCAGGGAAAGGGCCTTTTCCCGAATATGGGCAGCTGTCAGGGGGGATTCGGTCATTGCTCGTCCTCGGTCACCGCCAGCCGATCCAGATGGAGGTGAAACGGGTGCAATGCCTCTTCCTGGGATTTCCGTTTGGCGTACGTTTCATCTCTGGTCTGCTGCGGTTCGATCAGCCAGACCGCCGCCAGATCCGCATCTTCAAGCCTGGAACGAACCAGACGATAGTAATCGCTGAACAGGGGGCCGGAAACATGGGCTTTATGGGGTTTGCCGGTGATGACGAGGACTTCTCTATCGCTGTTGGTCAGGGTGATCGATACCGGCCTGTTAAACCAGATGCTTCGCAGCAGGTTGCGGTGACTGGTGGAGGTTTCCAAAAGTTCCAGGTGCACCAGCCGTCCCTGCGGGTCCAGGCTCAGGAATGGGCTCGGAACCGCATGGGGGGCACCCTGTTCATCGAGGGTGGCAATGCTGGCTATGGTCCCAGCCCTGCCCAGAAATTCTGCAATAGGTGATGTGGATACAATAGGCATGGCTACTCCTCCCATAGCGGCAACAGCCGGGAAAGATCGCTGTCGGGGTGATTGCCGCAGTTACGGTAACTGTCATGATCGATTGGGAGCCGGTATTTGATGCGCAGGGCGTGCAGCCCCCGGGTGAGGCGTATGTAGTAGTCCAGCGAGGCATTCTTGTACTGGCCAAGTGGTGTGTGGGGGCGGGGCGACCAGACGATGAATACCGTGCTTACCCCCTGTCTGGCCAAGTCTTCCGCTTCGGCCAGGGTGCGCTGCAGGGCTTCGTCCTCGCTGGCAATGCCGCGGGGGCCTGCCAACTCGATGCCTGCCACCAGACCGGTATTGACGCGGCCGGGACCGAATACCTCCACTGCATCCACCAGTCTCCGCTTCCACTCCTGATAGCCAATCCATTCCGCTTTTCCAGGGCAGTACTGATTAAACAGTTCTTCGTCCAGAACCTCTATGTCCGATGTATAGCTGGTCAAGCCGGTCTCGCCATGGAGCCGCTGCAGTTGCTCCTTGGTAAATGCCGTGCCGATCAATTGGCTCGGATACTTGGCGGTGCGGAAGTTCTTTCCCACTTCTTTAAGGATGTCGATGTAGTAATCAACTTCGTCATCGAAGGGCTGTTTTCCCCCAACAATCGAGCCGGACGTCAGGAAAACGCTGGAAAAGCGCCCCGGTTCCCTGAGGGCCTCTTGCACCACTTCACCCACTTCCACCGGATCGAGCCTGGCGGGGATCTGGAGTTCCTTACCCCCCTTCTTCAGTTGCTCGACAATGTCGCAGAAACTGCATCCCTTGCCGTTGTTCCAGAAGGTGCAGTACCGATAGGGGAAGATATTCAACCGTTGTGGCCGGGCACTGACGATGTTTTTCATCGGTACGCCCGATCTGCTTGTTTTGGCATAGAAGGCAGGTGCCGGCCAGTAATCAACCTCTTCCACCGGTTCCCCTGCATCAAACAGCCAGGGCTGTCCGTCCAGGAGATCGACCACATAAGGGTTCTCTTCCAATGGGGTAGGGGTGGTGATGATCGAACTGCCATCCCTCAACAGGAGGGATTCGGGACGTGCGGCAATTCTGCCGTCCCGGGCACCGAAAATGTGGGTGCCGGTGGTCTGATGGAGCCGCTCATCAAGGAGCCCCAATGCCTCATCCGTATAGAAGACGCCCCGGCGCTGCACATCAGTCTTGATGATGACGAAGCGGGGCACATCGGGATAGCGGGCAATGGTTTCCTCAACTGCTGATTGTCTGTGTGTTTTTGTTGAAGCGAGTGGCATACTGGATTCCTCTTTCACTGCGCGGATTGCTTATGTAATGTTGCACCCGAAAATAAAAAGGCCAGACGGAAAAGGGGCTTGCATGCCCGCGTTTCGTCTGGCCTCCAGTGTTTCTGGTCAGCCTCTTAAATTGTCACCCGATAATCATCGGCTTTGATGGTTCCAAGTTTAGCAATACTTTATATGTGTTGTCAAGAATAAAAACTTTTATTTCTATAGGAATAGTAGATTAAATCTTGGACCAGCTCTGGTGCGATTCTCGCTGCAATGGACAAATCCTGTTGACCTACAACGGAGTAGGGAGTAATTAATAGGAACTTAATTGTCGTAGAGGTAGTGATGATGGCTGAATAAAATGACAATGCCGCTTTCCACCAATAGGGAAGCGGCGTTTTGCTTTTCAGGATGCGTGATGGTGTGTTCTGTTAAAGGTGGCGCAGGGGAATTAATTGAATTCCGAGGGAAATCTATGAATCCGCAGATTACGCAGATGGACGCAGACTGTCGTGACAGGGAGACGATAATTGGTGCAGCGATGGCTGTTCATGCAGAACTGGGACATGGATTCTTGGAAGCGGTTTACCAGGAAGCACTGGAGAGGGAATTCCAGGGGCGGAGTATACCGTACGAGCGGGAAAAGGAATTGCCGATCCTACCGGGATAGGCCTCTTTCTACTTGCTATCGTGCCGATTTTCTTTGCTATGGATCCGTGATTGTCGAGTTGAAGGCATTGCAGCGGCTTACATCGATTGAAGAAGCCCAGGTGATCAATTATCTAAAGGCATCTAACCGGAGCAGGGCGTTGCTGATTAATTTCGGTGCTCCACGTCTGGAATACAAGCGGCTGGTTTTCAATCTGCGCGTATCTGCGTAATCTGCGGATGTGAATATTGGAGGTAGGCATATATCATGATGGCGGCAAATCTGAAGGAACTGGTGCAGCGATACAAGTCCGACCCGGAGTCGGTCTACAACACCTGGTTCATCGACAACGAAACGCGGATGAAGGCGTTTCGCTCCATCAGGCGCGGTGTAACTGAGGTGATCGAGGCGATCAAAGCCGGGACATTCGGCAATGACTTCAAGGGCTCGCCTCTGGAATTCGTCCTGACCTGCATCACTGAGCAAAAGCAGGTCTTCGAGGGGGCGGCGCACCCATTCTACTGGAAACCGAAGCTGCGCATCCCGGACATCTACGAGAACGAAGAGAACAAGGCAGCCTTCGGCCGCTTCCTGGAAAGCTGCCTTTCCTGCTCCACCGCAGACCGTCTAATCCGCGAGATCCTTACCCTCGACGACTGCTGCATCAAAGGGCTCGGCCCGGCCGTCGCCAACATCCTCTACTTTCTCCATCCCACCCACATGCCCCCTTTCAACACCGCCATGGTCAATGGCTTTAACACCATCTTCGCCGACAAGAAACCCCTTGGCTCATGGCCTGCCTATCTTGAGATGCGCGAGGCCATTGTTCGCGCCAACGAAGAACTGCAGCCGGCGCTCTCCAAGGACCTGGGGGCAATCTCCGGCCTGTTGTTCGATGTGGGGGTAGGGAAGATTGCCCTGGCGGGGAACTTCGAGACTGCACTGGAGTTTGACAGAGTAAAGCTGGAAAAGGCGCTGAAGAAGCGGCACGAGGAGGTGCGCAAGGCGCAGGAGGATGAGAACTCGCACCTGGAGATGCAGTTTACCCTGACCCGCATGGGGCGAGAGCTGGGCTATGACGTGTGGGTTGCGGCAAACGACCGGACCCGCAGTCTGGCGGGCGTAAGCCTGCAGTCGCTGGCCCTGCCTGAGCTGCCGCCGCTGGAGATGGCGCCGGAGACGTTGAAGACGGTGTCGCTGATTGACGTCATCTGGATCAACCGGGAGAATAGGCAGATTGAATGCGCCTTTGAGATCGAGAAGAGCACCTCCATTTACTCAGGAATGCTGCGGCTGCTCGATCTGGGGTCCTCTCTCGGCGACCGCAAGTACGATTTCTTTTTGGTTGCTCCTGATAATCGAGAGAAGGAAATCCTTGCCCAGCTGCAGCGGCCCGCATTTCGCAATGTCGGCAGCGTTGCGTTCCGTTATTTGCTCTTCTCGGATGTTTCCTGCAATTGCGAGGCGATGGGACGGTTTGGGGATGATTGGCGGGTTTTGTTGAAGGTGGCGCGGGGATAATTAGGTCTCAGAAAATAGGGGGGAGTGTCCCTAGTTTCTCCAGCAGCCAGGGGTAGATTCTATTCGTAAGTGCACCACGTGATAAAAAAGCAGGACATGATGGTTTTCTGGTAGTGTGTGAAGCGCGACCAACACTCACTACGGAAAGGAACCCACCATGTCCTACAGCCATTTTAC
>NZ_JAKZFT010000025.1 GCF_022808985.1 Geotalea sp. SG265
ACTGAAGAAGAACTGCATTTCATAGTTGAAAAGGTGAATCATCGACCCAGAAAATGCCTTAACTACCAGACACCACACGAAGTCTTCTTTCAAAATTCACGTGGTGCACTTGCAATTTGAATCCACCTTGTCTCTTCCGTGCCGGCCATAATACCCCCAGTTTTTTTCTGTGAACCGAAGCAGGCAGTTCTTCTTTGTCTTGGATTAGCTCACACATTTCACGATGGCAAACTCCAATCAAGGCACAAATCCACATCAACAAAAGACAGGAGGGATATTGTCCATTGCCTTTAGCCTTTACGCTTTGCTCTTTCTACCAGTTGTCACAATTTCAACACCCCCAACCATCAGGTTTCACACAATTGAAACCCTTGATAAGAGTATCAGCACCTTTGAGTTGATAGTAGGTTGTGTCATAGATATTAAAGTTGCATAGATCTATAGGAGTCACTTCCGAAGCATTTACATTGTTTATTACACCTGCTTCTTCGAGGGCGGCTGCCACAAGTTCTGAACAAAAGAATTTGCTGAAATCTTCCTTGTTGTAGGTCGTACCTCTAAGAAATGGTGTATTATCAAGGGCGTCTAGAGCTGATTTTATCGCTTGCTTGGTGTCGTATGCTTTTCCCTCCTGCTTCACCAAAAAATCAAAAAATTTTGTAACATTCAAATTGCTTCTTGATACCTGTGATAAAGGCAGCCACCAGAGATTACCGTCATAGTCTCTGATTCGATCACTCAATCGTGTCATGATTACCCCAGAAAATCCCTCCAAGGAGGTAGACTCCATTAGTGTGTTAATGTACCTGTTTGGATCAGAATCGTTTATCTGCTTGGTCTTGTAAACAACACCGACATGGGAAACCTCAGACTTAGTAAACAGCTTGATTACCTCGGATACATTGCCTTTGCCAGAAAAAGCAATAACATCACCTGGCTGCATTTTCTCCCTAGCTTCTTCATACGTAATTACAGTAAATCCCATGGCATACTCTCCTTTGAATGATTTTGTGCACGATCTTTTCTCAGAAGCTACTTTGTTGGGTCTACTGATCTTTTCACCCCCTTTCATCCGCAATATAATTTTTGCAATGCAGAAGATGATGTATTTAACGCCATCATCGCCCGCTGGATCAGAGCGTTACGATTTGAAGTGGCTTGTTCATACCTCTTTTTCCCCCACAATAACAAAGCTATCTCGATTTTCTACAACGCCAGACGTGCATCGCGCATGAGCAACACACGCAATACGTGCAGCGGTAACTATAGGAATTTAAAAGGATATGGTAAGAATGGGAGAAGTGTTGATAGAGAAGGGTTTGTAAAAATCGGAAAATGAATCTTGCAAAACTCGGCGAGGTTAAATTAATTCAAAATAATTTCAACTTGATTACATGTCATGCGTCCTCTCCTTCTTTCGCCGCCAGGCGTGACAAGTTCACCACCAGCTCTTTCAGATGATCATCCTGGATCTTCCTGAACTGAACCAGCAGCTCCTGTTCTTTGGGGTTCGGCTGGCTTTCCACGTGGGGCCTGTTGTCGCCGTGCTTGGTATGGAAGAAATAATTGACGGGGACGGAAAGGGCACTGGCAATAACCTGGATGTTTTCCACGTTGAGCCTGTTCTTGCCGCTTTCGTAGCGTTGGATCTGCTGGTAGGACACATCGAGTCTGGCGGCAAGGTCTTCCTGGGACAGGGCGAGTTCCTGTCTGCGTCGTCTGATTGCCGCTCCGATCTCAGTGCTGCTCATGATTCTCTGGTGGGACATTCTGTGCGCCTCCGGTAGTTACAGGGGCAGACACAAAGATGCTCTCCTAAGGCCTGGTCATATCCCCCACTTGTACTGCAGGTATGTCATGGTCTGCTCATATCCCTGGCTGTACAGAAAATTGATCTCGTGCTGAGTAAGGGCGAATTTGGCCGGTTCAATGTTGGCACAATAGAGGAGGATGGTATCCTTCCACTTGCCCCCCTTCATGAATTCCTTTTCCTGGGTATGCATGCCGAAAGTGAGCATCTCCAGGAAGTAGTCCCGCAGCCTCACCTTGTCATGATGGGGATGGTTCAACGTTCGTTTTGAGACGACCTTCAGAATCAGCGTTTTGCCGTTGCGGTTCAATCCCCGCTCGACCACCCCCGACATGAGTGAGCCGTCCACCAGTGCGTATTTTTTGCCGTTTGCCGAAAGCCTCCTGTAGCCGAACACCCATGGTACGACAGTAGACGCCGTAGCAGCCGAGGCGATTTTGATGCTTGCGTACTTCTCGGCGGAAAAGACGACCGGCTGATAGCTCAGCATATCGGTGGCAATGATATGCAGCGGATAGCGCAGCTCTTCCCCGAAGGTCTTCCGCCCTACCCGGTCGTCAACCCAGCGTTCAAGCTGATTGCCGCTGCACAGACCGAAGTTGCTGATCATACTTCTGATGCTGAAATCCTTGAAACGGCGGGTATCGGTTTCGAGGGCGAGGCGAAGCAGCTGTTCCGGCGTATGACCGGCGGCATACAGAGCGCCGATAATGCTGCCGGTGGAAGAACCTATGATTTTCGAAAGGCGCAGCCCCTTTTCCTCTATAGCTTTCAATGCGCCGATAAAAACCGGGAAGCGTATCCCTCCCCCGACCATCATCAGCGCTATGGGTGTTTCAGGTGATACCCCTGTTTCACTTGTCTTGATCATTGCTCTGGCCTTGATTTCCTCTGGATAACACGTTGCGGATATTTTTAAATAGCAGATTCGTCCTGAAGAGTCTACCTTATAACTGCTTCCGCAACGGTACCAATTCGGCACTGACAGCCTAAAGCAAATCAAAACACAACAGCCGGTTTACCTCCTCACTGATTGCCTCAAGGGCAGCATCGATTGCCGCATCGGCGGCAAGCACACCCACATCCTTCAAACCGTACAGGGAGCAACGAGCAACATTCTTTTGCAAATTAAAGTAAAGATGGGCATCACCGATCAGAACCTCATCATGTTTGTCCTGGGCTGCAATGGTTAAGATGGCCTCCGCCATTTTTGCCATCCGGGCCTCCGCAAACTGCAGGGATTCCGGCTTGACATTACCGAGAACACCCTTTGCGGCTTCAAGCATTCGAGCCGTCAGGTGCGACTTTTCAATCTGTGCCATCCATCGACTCCTTCCAGAGAAATACCAGAGCTAAAACAGCGTGAAATAGGGGCTGTGGCCCTTTCTGTGCCCGTTATTAATCACAGAATGTGCCAATCGGGGAGCATCAGGGGTCAAAACACCTAAGGCTGCGGATATACGGGAATCGCAAGATGAGAAACAGTTATTAAAGAATGTGGTATGGGAAAAAGTGCAGCCGGATAAAAGGGAGGGAATGAGACAGTGTAAATTTTTTTTACAGCCAAACCATAACCTTTCGGAATCACTCAATATTGATGATTGTAAAGTTTTTTTACAGTTTCCCGTAAAGCCTTAAGGAATGGGAGGAAAGGTGTGTGTAAAATTTTTTTACACTGGGGGTCGGCAGGGAGAATTACTCACAGATTCAGTCGGAGGAATAGGCAATGCCCAACTTGCGGATGACACTCTGGTTTATCTTTAAAGAAGCCGAGCGGGGGTCTTCAACGGGGAGATCGGCAGTGGATGCACCCCCCAGGAGCCGGTTGACCATATCCCCGGCCTGTTTACCCATGGTAAAACGGTCTGCCTCAAGGGCTGCAGCTGCACCATAGGCAAGATAAACGTCGGAGAAGGCAAATATGGGCTTGGACTGCTCCATGGCAAAGAGGAAGAAGGCATCGACTGTTTCTCTCGTCATGGCCGTTGCATCGGGCAGAAGCCAGAGCGAATCCACATTCCCCCTGAAAGTGGATAGCTGCGACGGTGTCTGACGCGGATTGTGGACCTCGCGCAATACGAGATTGATGCCCGCACGTTCTGCGGTCTGGCGTGCACGCTTGATATAGGCACCGCTGCGGCCCTGACTGAAGACAATCCCCACCTTTCTCACCTGGAATGCTTTAAAGAGGTTCATGTAGCGTTCCGGCGAGACGGTCATCCGTACGCCGGTGATATTGGCAGGAGTGCTGTTGCCTGAGGCGAGATTGAGGGCCATCACCGAGACAATTGGAACGCGGCGGATTTTTTTCAGGGTCATCAGGGCCGAATCCCCTATGGCCAATATCACCGCCGGTTGCTCTTCCCTGACGATCCTGGAAATATCGGTCTCTGAATAGTCCTCAAGAACGATGCTGTGGCTACTGGCGGTACAGGTGTTTCTGAATCCCTTGAGGGCCTCGCGGTAACCGGAAAGACGCGAGCTTTGAACGATCAATACATCCGCAGCCAATACCTGCACCGGTATAAGCCAACTTGCCAGCATGAGGAGAAGGAGCGTTTTCAAAACCTGAACCTCACTCCACCTTCCAACCATCTGCCGGTGTTCCTGAGAAGATACAACTGATACTGGGCATTGTTGAAAACATTGTGCACCGTAAAAAAGATTTCGGGTGCATATTCCTTCATCGCAATCCGCTTGGTCAGGCTCAGATCCCAGAGGAAGGAGCCATCTTTTGCTTTATATCTATCAGGTTCATTCCAGCGGACGTAGTTTCCGGTCAAAGTACCATGCAGTCCAATGAAATCGTCGGCGTACTGCAGGGCAAGCTTGGCCGAGTGCGCCGGTACATTGTTTATCCGCTCATCGGTTTCCGTGTTGCGTGCATCAGTAAAGGTGTAGCCGGCGATTAAGGAAAGGTCGTATACCGGTACCGTTCGCACCTCTATCTCCACCCCTTGCTTTTCCGCCTTCTTCAAGCCAGTGGAAGGATCGTCTATATCCCAAAGCCTATTGTAAAAGAAAGTTCCCTTAAGCCATAGGTATGGGACCTCGGATGATTCCGCCCCTACCTGTGCCGTCCAGACCCGTTCGGGCAGTTTGGTGCGCAAAGCACTAGGCAGACTGTAACCCTTGGCACCGTAACAACGGAGAACGGTCTTGTCGGTCAACTGGTAGGTGGCCCCCAGGGTATAACTGACAAGGTTGCTCCGGATCCCCGTGTTGTCAAAGCGGATACCCGGCAGAATGGTTAAGTCGCCGACGGTAACAGCTCCATTGGAGTATATGCCCCAACGGTCGATTACCCGCTCGTCCAAATCCGACTGTAGAACACTCACAGCCTGGCTGACGTTGGCATGCTCGTAGTCGGCCCCCACAACTACGTTGCGCCAGGTATCTCCCCAGATCAGCTTGGCACTGCCCCCTGTGGTCCGCTCCCTGCCCGTATAGGAAAACTTCGGTTCGCCGTCGTAATAATTGTCAAAATATTCGTGGATTTTCCGGGACTCTCGGATCAACAAATCCAGTTTCAGCCGGTTTTGGAATGGATAGACGAAATTAAGGAATGAATAACCGTAGTTGGAGGAGTCAGTCTCTCTGGCCCCGAAAGGCAGATCATCAGAGTTGGGAGCAGAGAAAATCCCCCTCGCTGCCCCGCGATAGTCGAATCCGGCGATAATGTAGCCCCGGGAGGGGAGATCGTAGGTTATTTTGCCATAGGCGTTGTTGCGGTTGATGCTGTTGTCGGGGAGGAGTCCATCGGAATGGAGATTGCCTCCGCTCAGATAATAACCGAAACGGTTAACAGTGCCGCTCAACTCCCCGCGCAGATCGGATGTGGCCTGCTCGCCATAGGATGAAAAGACTGCACCGGCAAAAGGCTTGTCCGCTTCGGGTGATTTAGTGACGATATTGACCACACCACCCAGGGCCTGTCCCCAGGCGGCCGATGCCGCTCCCTTGATGATCTCGATCCGCTCGATATGCTGCACCGAAATCAGCCCCAGGTCCGGCGCATTTTCCACCAGGTCATTCTGCGGCACGCCGTCGATGAGGACCTGGATATGCCTGCTGACCGCCCCCTGGATATTAAAAAAGGACCAACTGCCGGGGGTACGCACCTGCTCAAACTGAATTCCCGGGACGGTATTCAGCACTTCTGCCAAGGTATGGGCATTGAGAGCTTCGATCTGATCGGCGGTGATTACCGTGACATTTTCAGCTATGCGCGAGGCAGGACGTGGTGAACGTGCGGGTGTCTCAGCTTCCCCCATGGTTAAAAAACCGAGGTCGGAAAGCTCGTCTTCGGCCTGCCCTCCCCAGGCAGGAATACCAGTCAGAAGGAGTAAGGCCAGCAAAAGAAATGGAAGTTCAAGATGACTCAGCTTCAAATATATTCCTGATTCTAGAGCATACGGATTGGGAACGAAAACTGCACTTTCTTTATCGAACAAAACAAATGCCTTTTTAATAGCAAATTGTCGGCCGTGAGTCTATAACCATCTGCAGGACATCCTTCGGGATGGAGTACGCTGCCGTGGAGGTGGGAAAATGGAGCATGAAACGGTGGAATTGGAAGTTCTGGACGAGGGGCGGAACAACGAGGAAGAGGAGGCAAATACCTGCTGTTTTGTGGGTCTGACAAGCATTTGGTGACCTGCATCCACCTTCCGGGGGAGCCTTAGCTCCCCCTCTTTTTGAGGCAACAAATGCCCCTTTCACGATACCTGAAAATTTATCCCTGCACGGACAAAGTCGATTCGTTCATCGTCTATTCGACGAAGAAGGGCTCCCTGATAAGGATTTCGTCGGCCCTGCTCGCTGCAGCCCGCGAAGATCGCCTTGACGAATCCGACAGACGTACCCTGAGCCGCCTGGCAATCATCACGGAAGATCAATCAGCCGAGAGGGAGAAGATGATTTCGGCGGTTACCAGAGCCTGCGGACGCAGCAGCAGTTTCAAAGCCGTCGTCGTTGTCAATCTTGACTGCAACCTGGCATGCCCCTATTGTTACGAAGCCCCCTTTCGCGGCAGGCAATACATGTCTGCAGCAACGGCCGGCCAGTTGATTGACATGCTGGTCAGGGATCAGTTCAGCCGCGGAAGGGATGTCCAACTCGATTTCTATGGTGGAGAGGCGCTGCTCTCCAAATCTCTCGTGGCGGGCATAGCCGCTTCCCTGTCAACGGCCGCTAAAACCCATGGGAGGGAGTTCTCCTTCGGCATGGTTACCAACGGCACCCTTCTCACCAGGGGAGTGGTTGAAGAATTGCTCCCCTTCGGCTTTACCAGTGCAAGGGTGACCCTGGACGGGCCGAAGGAAATCCATGACCGGCAGCGCCCCTTCATATCAGGCAAAGGAAGTTTCAACAGCATCATCCGTAACCTGCAAAATGTGTGGGATCTTATAGAGCTGCAGATAGGAGGCAATTTTTCCGCAGAGAATTACCGCGAGTACCCACGCCTGCTGGACCACCTGCTACAGGAAGGGCTGACGCCGGACAAGCTTGGCATGGTCCAGTTTTCACCCATCATACCCAAAGCAGGCAACCCCTCCAAAATAAGCATCGCCGCAGGCTGCACCTCTTCCGCCGAGGCGTGGCTTGCGGAAGCTGCCCCGTTCCTTCGGGAAGAAACATTGAAGCGTGGCTTCGCGGTGCATAAACCGACCATGGGTGGGTGCATGGTTGAATTCGCCAATTATTTTGCCATAAATTACGACGGCACCCTGTTCAAATGCCCCGCTTTCATGGGCTGGCCTCAGTTATCCGTGGGGACGCTTGCCGGTGGGATCCGCGATTATTCCGTCTCCCATAACCTGGACCTGTGGAAAAATGAAGAATGCCTCAATTGCAGTTATCTGCCCATCTGCTTCGGCGGCTGCCGGTTCCTTTCCTTGTTAAACAACAGAACCATGGATCGACCCGAATGCCGTAAGGGGTTTTACGATGCAACGCTGGAAAGGATCATCCGCCAGGATCTGCAGTATCCCGCCCAAAATCACCAGCGCAACAGTGGTCCAAATCTTTAAGCAACAGGGCAGCCATGAACCTCCAGAAACTTAAAAGAAGCTTTCGCTTCAGGCTGTTCGCCGTTTTTACCGTCACAACCGCCCTTATTACCGCCTTATTCACGGTGCTTCTGGTGAAGCACGAAATTGCCACCTACCGACTCCAGGTCACGGAAAAAGCCCACCTCCTCGCCTCCCTTCTTGCCAACACCATACGTCTGCCGCTCTACGCGGAAGACAGGCAAACCCTGGAACAGCTCGCCCGGGAAACCGCCCGGAAACCAGAGGTCCTCAGCGTCATCATAACCAATCAGGACGGAAAGGTACTTGTCGAGCTGACGAAACAGAAATCTCCCAATAACGGGACTATTACCAAGGTTTCAGTAGGTGTAAGTTCAGCCAGTATGGCCACCTCCGCCAAATCGGCGCTGACCGGGGATGGTGCTGAAGAATCCAATTCCATCGGTTCGGTACGCCTGCATCTGAATTCGGAGAACCTGCCGGAGAAGATCCGCGAGACGATTATCTTTACTTCGGCATTGGCCTTGATCTTCTGGCTATCGGTCCTGGGCCTGGGCTTTATCGCCCTGAAGCAGGTCACCCGTTCCTTCAATGCCCTGATGCAGGGAGTCGAGCGAATCAGGCATGGTGACTATTCGGCCAGGATCGCCACCCACTCCAATGACGAGCCGGAACAGGCAGCCATGGCCATAAACGATCTGGCAGCTACCCTGCAGAATCGCGAGCTGGAAAACGCCAAGCTTCAGGCCGAATTGTTCAATGCCATGAAGATGGAAGTCAGGGAAGAGAAGAGGCTGCTCATGGCCAAACTGATCCAGACCAACAGAATGACCTCCCTCGGCCTGCTGGTTTCCAGCATGGCCCATGAGATCAACAACCCCAATGGAGCCATAAGACTTGCCGCCCAGTACCTGAACAGGGCATGGAAGGATACGGCTCCGGTCCTGGAAGGGGTGGCCAGGGAGGAAGGGGATTTCAGCATCGGGGGGATTCCCCTGAGCGTGGCTGCCGAGGAAGTGGTAAGAAGCGGTGAGAGCATCATCCGCAATACGGAAAGAATCGAGGCGGTAATCAGAAATCTCAGGTCCTACAGCCTGGGTGAACGAAATGAGCTGCGACCGGACATGGATATCAATGGGGTCATAAACGACGCCCTGGCGGTCATCCGCGCCCATGGCCGCCACGGCAATCTGGAAATCGCCGCGGAACTGGCTCCGGACCTGCCCCTGGTGAACGGCAACCGGCACCAGATGGAACAAGTGGTCATCAACCTGCTGCTGAACGCCATTCAGGCAACGCCTGACGAGAGCGGCACCATCAATCTGCTGACGGCCATGGATCGCGCCGCTGGCGAAGTTCTTATTTCCGTGAAAGATGAGGGGGTCGGCATTCTGCCGGAACATCGGGAAAGAATTTATGAGCCCTTCTTCTCCACCAGGATCGATAACGGCGGGAGCGGGCTCGGCCTCTATATCTCCAACTTTATCATCACCGAACATCAGGGCAGGCTGGAGGTATCTTCCTCTCCTGGAGCAGGAAGCACCTTTACCATCAGGCTTCCTGTGCCTCCGCAGGCAGCGTGAGGTCCGGCTCGTGTGAAAGCGCCATGCCGAATGCGGCAAGCTTCTTCTGCAGGGTCGGGCGGGAAATGCCCAGCAGCTCGGCAGCGGCACTCTTGTTACCGTTGGTTACCCGCAATGCCTCATCCGAAAGCAGGCGCTCCACATCTGTGAAATTGGGAAATTGCTCGAAGGTGGCCTGCAGACAAAAGAAGCCGTCGTAGGCCAGTTTGACCGTCGGTTTACCGGTGCCTTTCGGCTTCAGCTCGGGGAAATCCTCCAGGGTTAGAACCGCCCGATGGCTCTGGGCAACGCCCCGGTCAATCTTGCTGATAAGCTCACGTACATTGCCGGGATAATGGTATTCCTGCAAGGCGACCAGGAGCTCCCGGGAAAGCTCAGGAACAGGCTTTCCGTAAGATGCTGCAGCCTTGGCCACATAATGCTCCACCAGGGGGATGATGTCCTGGCTCCTGTCACGGAGCGGCGGAATACGCAGCTCATGGAAGCAAAGACGCTGGTAGAGGTCGTGCCTGAATTTTCCCTGGGCAATCAGAGCCGGAAAGTCCTGGTTTGATGCGGCGATGATGCGCGCGTCGGACTTGATGAGGACATCGGAACCGAGCCGGTAGTATTCGCGCTCCTGCAAAAGCCGCAGCAGCTTGACCTGGGAATCCATGGTCATGTCGCCTATCTCGTCAAGGAAGAGAGTCCCCCCCTGCGCCTTGGCTATGAGACCTTCACGTGGCTCGCTCGCGCCGGTAAAGGCCCCCTTTTTGTGGCCGAAAAGGGTATCGCTGAACATGAAGTCGTCCAATCCGGCAACATTCAGCGGAACAAAAGGCCCGGTCAACCCGCTGGACCTGTGAACCGCCCTGGCAATCAGCTCCTTGCCGACACCGGTCTCACCCTGAACAAGAATCGGATGTGAGGAGCTGGCAACGGTCTCAATCAGCTTGAAGAGCGCCTGCATTTTGTCGCTTCTGCTGATCAGGTCGCTGAAATGCTCCGGATGGGCCAGCGGCTCCCCCAGGAGGTAGCCGCGCAGTACCTTGTTCTGGTTTGCCAGCTCGCTGATGTGAAACGCCTTCTCCACGGTCAGCAACAGGCGATCGGCGTCGACCGGCTTGGTAATGTAGTCGAATGCACCCTGTTTGATACACCTGACCACGGTTTGCAGGTCGTTGACCGCCGTTATGACGATCACTGGAATATGGGGAAACCGGCGTGCAAGTAACGGCAGGAGTTCCGCGCCCGTGAGCCCCGGCATTATCCAATCCATCAGCACAACGGAATAGCTGTTCTGCTCCAACCGGGACAACACTTTTCTGCTGTCGGCAATGGTCTCGATCCCCTTGATGCCGTTGGATAAAAGCATAAGCCGTAATTCATCCAGAATATCGGTATCGTCATCGACAATAAGAACCGTTGGGTTGACAACGTTGTTGCTCATGAGCCCGCTCACCTTTTCGAGGTAATTTTATTGCCACCTTTATAGCACATAATATGCCACAGATCCCTACTTTCCCGCCGTCAGCCCTTGCTTTTCGCCGGCTCCATCAAGCAAATAGCACCTTGCACCATTATTCATTATTGCTATACTTTTAACGATTACCAATAGATATGCAGCTTACCCGTGCATTGCCACGGACAGGAGCACCATGGGCATACTCACCGATGAAATGCAACGCTTCATTGAGGCGACCGGACATGCATTCGTCGCCTCGTCCGATGCAACGGGGTATCCCCATCTGGCTGCCGGTCGGGACCTGCACGTCAGGGATGACTCGCACCTGATCTTTGAAGCATGGTTCTGTCATACCACCATGGAAAATGTCACGGCAAATCCGAAAGTGGCAGTGGCAGTTACAGCGCCTGCTGCGGACCGTGGCTATCAATTCGGGGGAGTGGTGGAATCGGCTGCCGATACCGCCATAATGGACGGCTTCACAGGAGAAGAGGAAGATTCTGCCATCCCCCAGGTACAATACCGACTGATCATCCGGGTCGAAAAGGTAATGGAATTCACATCTGGAATGCATTCCGATCAGCCGAGTTAGCCTGCCGTGATGAATCACATCATGATCACCCTAGGCCGCTGAGAATACAGCCATTAACAACCATTGAACCGGCCCGGCTGAGCCCAATTGCGCAGCGATGGAGAGTTGCCAGATGGAAAAGAGAAAATTCGCCCGGCTGGCGATGCACGCGGATACCAACATCAAACTCAATAATGTCATATACAGCGGTACCGTCCGCGACTTGAGCATGAAAGGGGCATTCGTCATGACTAACGCAAGTGTCCCGATCGACAGGATGGTGGAAGTGACTATCTATACCTCTTCCACCCCTAACCTCCTTTGCGATCTGCAGGCAAAGGTGGTCAGATCGACGGAATACGGCATCGGCCTCGAATTCGAAAAGACGGTTCTGGATTGACCCCGAAGACCGGCACAGGAGACACGGAAACCTTGACTGGAGATTGACTGCAGACGGCAATGGTCAGTGCCGTCAACCAGGCGTGGCTGTCGGGGCAGGCCGTGCTTTACAGAGCCGGGGCAGGAGCATCCAAGATACTCCTGTCCCGGTTCCGGCGTTGATTATTTCAGGACAAAGGCAACCTTGGCACCGGCAAGGAAATTCCCCTTGCGATTGGCCGAGTAGACCGTTACCGCATCCTCGTCGGCCAGTTGCAGATCGGTGCTGCCGGCAGCACCGGAGGCTTTGACCACCAGCGGGTTCTTCACGTTACGCGCAGCCAGGGCGGCCCTGGCCTTTTCCATGCTGTTGGTATATTCGCCGCATCCCTGGTCCACCAGGACCTTCTGGCTAACCTTGGCCGGGTCGTAGAGGACCTCACCGTTGGCGGCGAAGATGCGGTTGATGAGGGCAGGACGGAAATCCTGCTCTGTGGCATCGACGATCAGCCCGTCGTAGACCTCATCAAGTCTGACCGTATCGGCCTTGAAGGCCGGTTTATCGGTGCCGAATTCCTTTTTCAGCTTGGGATCCTTGCTCAGCTTTTCATAAAAGGAGCTGGCAAAGCCCTTTGCCCCGTGCATGCCGATCTTGATGATGGCTATGGCCGCGTCTTTCTCCGGGCTGTACTCCTGGAACACCACCTGGCTCCCCTTGACGAATGAGGCAACCGCCGACCGGATCACATCGTATTCGGCCATGCCGTCCTTGACCAGGGTATCGCCGACGATGGCAAAGCCCTGCAGATATTCAGCCAGGGCCCGTTGGGCCGTAACCACCGCCGCCCGCTTTGCCATCAGTTCGCGCTGGGCGGGGCTTTTATGGTTTGGGTTGCCGATTGCCTCGCCGTAAAAGAGGATCGCCTCCTGGCTGAAGGCGGCAGTGTCATCCCTGGTCCCGGACGTGCCGCCGGTCAACGTCAGGTTGCGCCCGCTGAGCCAGGCTTTGGTTTTTGCAAAGGTGTCATCCACCTGCACCGGGTTTTCGTCCTCGGCAAATACAGGCTGGACGACCCCCGCCAGCATTATGATCAGCAAAAGCAGCCTTTTCATTTCTCCCTCCCTGTCAGTGAATGGTCATTTTCTGTTTCAGGACCCTAACGGCCAACAATGCCTCGGCGCCGTCCACGGGATCATTTATGCGAAACGCCCCCGAAAGCTCACCCTCCATGATCGCGCGGGTGGTCATGTTCATGACGGCGTTGAAAAACGGCGACGTGCTGCGCACATCGGGAAAGGGAGATTTTTCCTGACCCAGATAGGCAGTGGCCAGCTTCCCGTCCCCGGTCAGCTTGATGAGCACATCTTCGAGAATCAGCGCCATCTCTCCCCTGGTGACCGCATCGGCCGGTTTGAAAAGGTAGGCACGGCTCGTTTCGTCGTATTTAGGCTCCAGGCCCCGCACTTTCCATTTCACGAGAGCAAGAATCTCATCCTTGAAGGGGTGAGCGAGGACATCTGCCGGGATGAATTCCGCCTTGGGATTTTCTGGAGAGGAGGACGATGATGAGATGCGCCCGGCCATGAGCCGGTCCAGCTGCATCTCGTCTACAAGTAGCGCCGCCAGGTCGCCGCGGCTAATGGAATCCTTAACGGCAATCCTTTTGCCCACATCTCCCACGGTAATTCCTGCCAGGGCGCGGACGATCCTGTCGGTCTTTTTCCATCCCCTGTCGGCCGGTACGTGCCATTTCCCGTCATGCTTGGCGTTGAGCACATGGGCAAATTGGTCCCGGGCCTTCTGATACTCCTGCGCCTGCAGGTAGGCAATGCCCATGAAATAGTCGGCCGCTTCCCTCCCCCGGTAATAGACCAGGTTCTGCTCGTTCACCTGCAGATCTGCCGCATCCCTGAAGGCCCCTTCCGTTTCCTTTAGCCACCCTTCCCCTCTGAGGATGGTATGGTCGCGCATCACCGCCAGGTAATAGTCGAACTGTTCTTCCTTGCCCTCCGCATAGTTATCGGCTTTTTTCAGCAATTCCCGGGAGCGGCCTGCCTCCACCACCTGGAAACCGGGATCGGCCTGGGCTCCGGCCTTCTCGGCAGCCACTATGGAATTGCCGCCGTAGGCAGGAGAGTATTTTTCATTGCAATACAGGGCGCGGTCGAACTTCTCCCGGGCAGTCGCAAGATCCTTCCGTTCCAGGGCCTCCATTCCGCGCAGATAGTGGTGCTGGGGATTGTCTTCCGCCGTGGTGCAGCGGACCTGCGGCCCGGAACAGGCCGAGAGGATGCCTGCGGCAACCACCGCCGAAAGCATGAACTGAAACAGGTTTCTCATTGTCCTCCTCCTTTATGGAAGTCGTGCAGAGGGTGCACGAACCTTGTTTCATTCCGGCCCGGTGCTACATGCCGAAAGTGGACCGTTTCCAGACCTTTCTGATCTCTTTCTCGTCGGACCATTCCAAAAGCCCGGTACGAAGATTCTTCAGGTTCAGGGTGAACTTGTAGTATACGTCCCTGACGTCATCCCCCCGCTGTTCGATTTCGGCGAAGTTTCCCGACAGGATATACTCGGCCCCGTGCTGTTTACCCATTTCCACGGCCTTTTCCGGATCGACCATGCCGCTGTTCTGCTGGTATTTCAACTCTTCCAGGACCGCCGCCTCGGTGGATCGGTCGACAAAGGTGAATTTGCCCGACTTGATGAGCTTGGCCCGGATGGAATCGGTCACCGCCTCCATGTCGATATGCTGCATGGACTTGTTTTTTATCCGGTCCACCGAAATGACCGGGCGGCGGGTTGCGGTGATCTCCGCCACCGGCGGAAAGGCAAGCAGCGAATCCACCATGGTTGCGGCAATCTGCTGAAGGTCCGCAGAGCCGAAATCGGTGGACAGGGCCTGCTGCGACAAGGGATCGCCGTATTGCACGGTCGGTGTGGCACACCCGGACAAAAGGGAAAGTGCCGCCAATAATGGGATGATTCCGGCTGTTTTGCACTTCTGATACATGTGGTTACTCCTTCCTTGCCTGGATTCGGTTCAAAATGTCATCTGCGATAATTTCACGGTGCTGCCCGCCCGAATTACACGGACAATCGTTCTGGCACCGCTGTCTATGCCTACTTCCGGCAGACAGGCAACAGCGTCACCCTCCTGTTCAAGAAAAAGCTCATGCTTTCCAGCCGGAAGCATGGCGCGCAGCACCTGCACCCGTGCCGGCAGGGTGTTCCAGCTTCTCAAATCGGCATTTTCGCTGAGATAGTTGTAGAGAAAGGCGCTCAATTCCCCCAGGGAACCGAATTTTTCCCTGGACTTCCGGGCAGCGATCCCTTTGGCTATCCCCCTGATCATCTGCCGCGTCACCATGACCGGCACCTTTTCCTTCAACGCCTTGACCGCCAATGCCCTTGTATCGCAGAGGGTTTCCAGAGGACCGACCGAATTTTCTCCATCCATGACCCTGATCGGCGAATCCTCCGACCACTGGTGCCCATAGACTGGAAAAGCAATGGAGATAAGGCCGGTCCCCGGGACCGGAATGGGGATCTTCACCTCCTCCTTTTGCGGCACGAGATCCTCTTCGACGAAAAGGAGCAGTTCCCCCGTTTCCGCATCCGGGAGAGCCGACACATCACCACCGGCCTTATCCTGCTTCAGTCCGGTACCCGACCGATTCGGGCCCTCCTCCATGCCCAACTGCCGGGCCAGGCGCGTCACATCCCTTTGCACATAAATGCTGTCCGGCCGGATCTCCAGCGCCTTCTTGTAGTCGATGTACGCGTCGTTGGGCTGGTTCAGGAGTTCGTACACCATGCCGGATACATAGAAGGAGTAGGCGTTCTGAAAGGAGTTCTTGACGGTGCCGATGATCCGGTCCAGGACGGCAAAGTGCGCATAGACACGGCCGGTACCCTCGGCGGGACTGAGCTTGTTCTGCCCGGCTTCGGCTCTGGCATCCTCCAGTTCCTCTTCATGGCGTTTGAGCGCCTCCGCCTGCTCTCCGTTGGCACGGCGGATCTCGACGCCGGCGCCCTCCAGATTTTTTTTGACCAGGTAGTTCATGGCCTGGAAACTATGGAGGAGTATCCGCTCATACCCGTCCACCCGGTAGGGAAGAGCATTATCATTGGTAAGGATTGCGCCCGCCTGGGTAAGGGCACCGGAAGCAGTGATTTTCGCCTTGTCGTCGGCGATTCTTATGGCTTCCGCAGCGTCCGCATAGCTCCTGATGCTGAGATCCACGTCCCCCTGAATCTGGGCGATGCGCCCCAGCTCTAAACTGTAGAGAGCGGAATCGGTGCTCTGCCTTCCGGAGGCCAGGCACCGGGAGAGATTGACCTGCCTGCCGGATTTCAGCTGCTCGATGAGTGGATTCATCCTGGCCGTGTAGGGGGTGAAGATCGTTGTCGAAGCGCAACCGGAGGCGAAAGCCAAGACGGCAACAAGAACTGTCGTACGCAATGTTCCGGCAGGAAAAACCCTCATCCACATCTCATTTCGTATACTGCACAGTGATGGTATTGGCAGAAAAATCGATGATTCTGAAGATGCTTTTCTGGGCGATGCTGTTGGCCAGATAGATGGTGTTTTCAGGGTAACCGACAGCGAACCTGCCCAGTTCCTTTTCCTCGACCTTCGTTACCCAGGCGATGTTCTGCAGCACCTCTTTCACGGCAAAGTTCTCCCCCAGCTCCCTTATGCCGTCAACCTTGACCTGCACCATTTTCGCCGAAGCCTTCACGTGCCTGGCCACCCGGTCGGCAATGACCGGTTTCAGTTTGGCGGCAAGATTGCGCAGTCCTTTGGCCGTGGCATCCTCCATGGTTCCGGCAAGCCCCTTCCCTTGCTCGCTGCCGGCGGCAAGGATAACGATCCTGCCCGAAGGGTCCCTGGTTACCAGCCGATAGTTCAGCCTGGCGGTGACGTTGTGGAAGGGGGTGTTGAGGCCGAATCCGATGTTCCCACCTTTTCTGGTGGAAACGGCAATTTCGATTGTTCCCACAAGAACAACGTTGGTGAGAAATTTGCACATCATGCTGCTCAGGCTGCGCAGGTTGCCGCTTTTAATGGCTGCGTCGATGCTTGTCGCATCGACATCGCCGGTTGGAGCCACATCGACCACAGTGTACCCACGGTCGGTGAGATCACCGATCATCTCCTCCGAAAAACCGCTCGATTCATGGTACCCCTGCACTGCTCCCGAGGCTGATATTTTTCGGACAGGAACAAAAACAGCCACCGCATTGTTCAGTGCCAGATCCGAAACCGCATCCCTGGCCTTTGCCGGTTCCACGCAGGCATGTATTGTTACTGAAACCAAGTCCCCCTCGGATTTCTGGCTGAGCATCTTGAAGGTCGTGACACCGCCGTAAAGGTGCCGGCTCACCGCTTCATCTACAAGGACCAGGTTTTGGACCACGGTCTGGGCGTTCACCCCTACGCCGACGGTCTGTTCGATGGCAGCCAGTTTTGCCCGTGAAACAGCTTCTGCCCTGGCTGAAGGGACATCACCATTGACAACGGCCGCTTCACCATCGGCATCGATACATTGAACCTGGGCAAAAGCAGGGAATGAGCATGACAGTAAAGATATGATTGAAACGATGGCAAATCTCCACATGGCCCTGACTCCCTGTCGCTTCTATTTGTTGCAGAAATAAAAGAATGTATGGATATGATATGATACAGCCTGCTGAAGAGACGTTATATCTGGCTGTGCCCCGAAATTTTTGGTTATATTTTATGTTTTTGTTTTTCCAATGCAATGGCAATTGGTTTCGGGATAAATTATATTTATTTAACTAAATACAGTAAGTCGATCTTCAGATTCACAATCAATGACTTGAATTGCCATTGAAGCTTGATAAACTCACGCAATATCAAGCGGATATTGTTTCATCTGTTATAACCGGAGTCTTTAGTGATCGATCAGTGGGACCTGTGGAGATGAAAACGGGAATCCGGGCAGAAATAATCATTGCGGCAATCGCGATTGTGCTGGCACTTCTTCTGCGGCTGCGAGTGCTGAGGTGCAGGGCAAGGCAGCGGACCGATGTCCAAAAGAAGGAAATGGAGACCAACATCGGCCAAGAGCACATGCTGCAGCACAGCGAAGAGAGCCTCCGCTCACTCATGAACGCCATGCCGGTGGGATTGGCTCTCAGCGACAACCAGGGCAACAATATTTACATCAATAAATGCTTCATCGAACGCTTCGGCTATACCCTCGTTGAAATTCCCACCAAGGAAGCCTGGTATGCCGTCGCCTATCCGGACAGAGCCTACCGGGACAAGATCGTTGACACCTGGAGGGCTGATGTGACTAAGGCCCGGAGCAACCATATTGCGATCCCCCCCTTCGATGCATTGATCACCTGCAAGGACGGCACCGTCAGCCACAATATCGCCAACACGCAATTGATTCAGGATCGTATCCTCATCATCTATACGGATATTACGGAACGGGAAAAATGCCGGGACGAACTGCTCAAAATGCAGAAACTGGAGTCGCTGGGGATATTGGCAGGGGGAATTGCCCACGATTTCAATAATGTCCTTACGGGCATCATGGGCAATATTTCGCTGTCGCGGATGTTTCTGGATGAAAACCACCGGGCGACAACGACACTGCAGGCTGCGGAAAAGGCATGTCAAAAGGCAGGGGAACTGGCAAACCAGCTCCTGACCTTCTCCAAGGGGAGCCGGCCGGTAAAGAAAACAGTATCAGCCGGCCCCATCGCCAAAGCATCTGCTGCGCGGATATCCGACGGCTTCAGCGTGTCCTGTGCCTTCGAAATCCCCGACAATCTGTATTCCGTCGATCTGGATGAAGCACAGGTAGGACAGGCCTTCAGCAATATCGCCATAAATGCCGCACAGGCAATGCCGGACGGTGGGACTTTCACGGTCAGGGCTGAAAACGTTACCCTGGGCAAGACCAACGGCATGTCGGTGGCAGCGGGGGATTACGTCAGATTCACCTTTGCCGATACCGGGTGCGGCATTCCGGAAGGGGATCTGGGGAAAATTTTCGATCCCTATTTCACAACCAGGACAGGGGGGAGCGGACTGGGGCTGGCTGCGGCACATTCCATCATCGCCAAGCACGGCGGATCCATGGCAGTCAGCTCCGTTGTTGGCAAGGGCACCGTTTTCGAGGTGTTACTGCCGGCAAGCAAAAAACAGTCGCCTGCCCATGAAGAGGAGAAAAAGAATTTGACCGCAGCAACAGAAACGGCCAATAAATCGCTGCTGGTCATGGATGATGAAGATATGATCAGAAACATGGCCTCAGAGTTGCTTGGGGCACTGGGATACCGGGTGAAAACGGCGGCAGACGGCAAAGAGGCCATTACCTTGTACCGGGAGGCACACCAATCGGGAACACCCTTTGCCGCTGTCATCATGGACCTGACAGTTCCTACGGGTATGGGGGGCAAAGAGGCAGCCGCCATCATTCTGCAGGCATATCCCGACGCCCGGATCATCGCCTCAAGCGGCTATTCCGAAGATCCGATCATGGCCGAATATGCCCGGTTCGGCTTCCGCGGCGCGATAGTCAAGCCCTACCGCGCCGCAGACTTCATCAACGTGCTCGATCACGTGCTTACGACGGGGCACTGAACGAAGCAAGGAAACTCTAGCGCCAAACTCCCCGCGTATCTATCACCACCTTCTCCTTAAGCAGTTCCCGGTCGATCCCCTTGAATTCGTCATGGTCCACGAGGACCACCAGGATATCCGCCTCACGCAGCACCTGGGAGAGCTCGTGCAGCTCCATGCCAGCCGATCCGTTACAGACGTTGGGCTCACAAACCATCACCCTCCCTACCCCGCTGGAAACAAGCCCTTTGGTAATCTCCATCGCCGGAGATTCGCGCAAATCATCGATATTTGCCTTGAAGGAAAGCCCCAGACAGCCGATGACCGGCTCCTTGAAGCGTGCCGCCTTTGCCTTGACCTTGTTCAGCACCCAATGGGGCTTGTGATCGTTGACCTCCCTGGCGGTGCGGATCAACCGGGCCTCTTCCGGCGCCGCCGAAACCACGAACCAGGGATCGACGGCAATGCAGTGCCCTCCGACCCCCGGGCCTGGGTTGAGGATATTCACCCGCGGGTGCCGGTTCGCCAGTTCAATCACGTCCCAGACATTTACCCCCACCCGGTCGCTGATCAGGGAAAGCTCATTGGCAAAGGCTATGTTCACATCACGGAAAGAATTCTCCACCAGCTTGGACATCTCCGCCGTCTTGCTGTCGGTGAGGAAAATCGTCCCGTTGCAGAAGGTATTGTACAGGTCCCGGGCCTTCTCCGCTGAAGCCCGATTGATGCCGCCGATGATCCGGTCATTATCCACCAGTTCGCGGATGATGTACCCCGGCAGCACCCTCTCCGGGCAATGGGCGATGAATACTTGAGGGGAATAGTTGTTGGTACCGGGATGCTGGGCCAGGTCTGGACGCAGCTGATTGATGATCTCGCCGATTGCTTCCGTGGTCCCCACCGGTGAAGTGGATTCCAGAATTATGAGATTCCCTTCCCGAAGAAAAGGCGCAATGGCCCGCGTAGCGGCATCCACGTAGCTCACATCGGGAATCTTCAAATGGGCCTGCTCGCCGTTCTTGAACGGAGTGGGCACGGCGATAATGAAGGTATCTGCCTCCTCGGGTGTCGTCGATGCCTTGAGATTGCCGCTGTTGACGGCAGAGCGGACCAGGATGTCCAGATCGGGCTCGACGATGTGAATCCTCCCCGAGTTGATGATATTGACCGCCTCCTCGTTTATGTCCACCCCCACCACCTCATGCCCCTTGGTGGCAAGCATGGAAGCGGTCGGCAAGCCGATGTAACCAAGTCCCATGACGACGATTTTCTGACGGTTCTTTTGCATGGCGCTCCACCTTTATGTGAGATATTTAATAAAGGTATCACGGAGCTTTTAATTGTAAAGTTTTAAGACTAAGCTTCCTACCCGCCAGCCATCCTCCCATAATCCAGGCCCTGCAGTTTTTATAATGAATTCTCTTGCATTGAAAAAACAAAGTATCTGGTAATTAGGCGTATGCGTCTCGTGTGAGCCTATAAAAAAAGAAAGGCGGCCCAATTGGCCGCCTTTTCAATAGTCCAAGGTGTTCCTAATCTTAAGGTATTACAGTACCATCAGATTTTACATTGAATGAAGCAACCCCTGTCTCGTTTCGAAGAGAATCCAAAACATTGAAGCTGATAACAGCTTTTCCTTGTACCGCAGCGCCAAAAGCATAAGCAGTATATATGTCATTCGTCTGATTGGATGTGATAACGTTATTAATTATTTTTGGGCAAGATGGGCTATAAGAAGTAACTCCAAAGCCATTACTCATGATGGTGTTACCTGAAACAACCACAGTGTCAGTACAAGGAACATAAATATCAATACCATGAAATGTATTACCTGTAATTGTGTTATTGTTAATAACGGCTGCTGAGTCAACAGTAATTCCCTGCCAACCATTAGAACTGATTATATTATTCTTAATTTCAGTTACAGCTGCACCGTTCCCAGCGTTCAACGTAATTCCTATTTGCCCATTATTCTTAAAAGTATTATTGATGATAATTTGCTTTCCACTAGATACAGCCAAACCGGTTTGTGTATTTCCTTCAAAAAGGTTTTGGTATACTTCGACAGTAGAATATCCCGCACCTTGCAGGCCACTAATATTATTACTAAATTTATTATCAATTACGGTTATTGAGGAGTTATTAAGTATCCTTGCTCCTTCGCTTCCGCTAGATATTGTGAATCCTGAAATCGATGAATTCGTAACGTTGTCGGCAATAATTGTTGGTTCGGCAGAATTAGCAGGATTAATAACTGCATATTCTTTGCCTGCCCCTTTTAGAGCGACATTGCTCTTTAGATTGATATTCTCAACATAGGTACCAGGCATAAC
Source organism: Geotalea sp. SG265 (assembly GCF_022808985.1). Classification (GTDB taxonomy): domain Bacteria; phylum Desulfobacterota; class Desulfuromonadia; order Geobacterales; family Geobacteraceae; genus Geotalea. Next base: position 21,759 of record NZ_JAKZFT010000025.1, read on the forward strand.
TCTAATAAGGTACGGATCTGCGAGAGTAGGATTAACAGAATTAAGTGCCCCTTGTATCGTTGAAAAATCTCCTCCACTTTTTGCTACAACTATTACATTTGCAAGTTTCTTTTGGAAGACGCCGTTCTCAATTTTGGAAGCTGAAATCGGCCCTGATATTTTCGAATCGGTAATGGCACCATCAGCAATGTTTGAGTTGGTTACCGAACCGTCAGCAATTTTGGATGTTGTAACAGCTCCATCCGCAATATCATTTGTGTTGATCGTAAGACTAAAGCCCTGTGCCGGCAGTGATAGCATTGCCGCGACCAAACACAACAGTAAAACTTTTCCCCCAAGTCCTTTCATACTTCCTCCTCTAATGGTATTATGCGGTAAAAACCGCACATTGTAACTCCTGCAGTCCCTGCCATTTGCCAATCCATTAATTTTTTGCATCCGCTTTCCATTATTTAGCCCTCCTCAGCCCTAGAGATATGTCCTTTTCGAACGCCGAAAGTAGACTTCACAGAGAGATCTCGCCAACTTCCCAAAGCAAATAAATTAATAAAATTTGATTCTAAATATAATATGTTAAATCACTAACGTATAATTCTAATGTTGTCAATAATTTTAATATCTGAGACTGAGGGTTACCAGATCGTAAGATTTACTTGGCATATTTACTAGAGGGGCAAAGAGGGATGTTTCTGCTAATTAGCTATTTCACTATCAATTAACAAACGAGGACCAAGCCTAGAAGCTATCACCACACATCACAGCCTCTCCACCGCCCCCCGCGCCATTTCCACAATCGTATCCGGTTCCTCCCGGCTCAGGTACAAAGGGCTGCCGAAGGTTACCGTCACCCTGCCGCGTTTTGGCCAGTTAGCTCCCCGAGGCAGGACCTTCTCTATCCCCTCGATCTTCACCGGCACCACCGGTATGTCCAGTTCCTTGACCATGATCCCCAGCCCCCGCTGGAACGGCAGCAGCCTGCCATCAATGGAGCGTTCCCCTTCGGGGAAGATGAGAATGTTGTGGCCGGAGTCCACCAATTTGCCCATGAAGCGGAATGACTTTCGGAAACCGCTGCTCTGGGGCAAGGGAAAGACATTGTGGAAGAAGGTCGCATACTCGTAGGTGAGCCGTTTCCAGAGCCACTGCAGGGCGTTGCGATAATTCTGGAAGAAGAACTCCTCCCATGCGGCGGTTGCGGTGTTGTAGCGGATTTCCCGCGGCAGGGCGAACATGACCGCCGGCTGGTCGATATAGCTCAGGTGGTTGGAGACGAAGAACACCGGCCCCTCTATCTCTGCCAGCTTTTCCCGGCCCCGCGCCTCAATGGTGGCCATACTGCGGAAAAGGGGATAGGTGAATGCCGCATCCCAGACCATGCGCAGTGCCCTGACCAGGTTCGAGTTGGTCCAGAAGCGGAAATGGTTCTTCCCCGCGATCTTCTCCCGTTTCTCGATGATGCGGCGCAGCTCCTGCACCCTGGTCTCGGGGCCGATGACGGAGTCCTCCAGGTCGAGACGGAATTCCTGCTCCAGGTAGTTGACCAGCTCCAGCCGCGCGATTGAGCTAAGCCCCAGATCGGCCACCAGCCGCGATTCCTCCTTCACCTCGCCAACACCGGCTCCCGTCACCCGAGCAATCAGATTTACCAGCCGATCACCAGCAGCACCCGCGCCTGTCCCCTTTTCTCCTTTTTGCAGCTTTTCTTTGACCTGGAATTTCCTGATCTTCAGGGTCGTCGTTTTGGGAAACTCCGCCTCGGGCCAGACCGTGAAGCCGGTGACCTGATGCAGGGAATCGAGCCGCTTGTTGACTTCATCGACTATTTCTTCCGGCTTCCTGCCGCTGCCATCCAAAAGCAGCACGGCATGGACCTCTTCCCCCCCTCCCCGGTCCATGCCGATGACGCAAGATTCGCGCACACCCTTGGTCCGGTTGAAGATGTCCTCGATCTCGTCGGGATAGACATTGATCCCGGCGCCGGTGACGATGAGCTCCTTGGCCCGCCCCTTGATGGTCAGCCAGCCGTCTGCTGAGACCTCCCCCATGTCCCCAGTGCGGAATCGCCCATCAGCGGTGAATGCCTCCCGCGTTGCCGCCTCGTTGCGGTAATAGCCGGGGGTGATGTTCTTCCCCCTGGCCAGGATCTCGTTGTCTTCGATGGTGATCTCGATGCCGGGAAGGGACTTCCCCACCGCCCCCGCCACCTGCTTGTCCATGGTATTGGCGGCCAGGACCGGCGAGCATTCCGTAAGGCCGTAGCCTTCCACCACCCGGAACCCCAGCTTCTGCCAAAATAGAAAGACATCCAGGGAGAGGGGTGCCCCTCCCGAGACGAAGAGGCTGAAGTGGCGGCCGAATTTGCGCTGGATGGGGAAAAAGAGCAGCTTCCGTGCCCCCGGGGAGAGCGTCTCCCCCTTCTTCATCAGGAATCTGAAGACGTTACCAAGCCCTTTCTCATCCAATTCCCGCTCAATGGAGCTCTTCAAAAGCTGGAGCAGCCGAGGGACGGCGATCATGGCATAGATGTCCTCTTCCCCCAGAGCCTCCATGATGGCCGATGGCTTCAAGGTCCGCAGATAAACAATGGTGGAGCCTTTATAGAGAGGGGTAAAGAATCCCCCCATCTGCTCGAACATGTGGGACAGGGGCAGAAGGGAGAGAAAGTTGTATTCGGGGCGGACAACAGGAATGTGCTCGTTGACCTGGAGCAGGTTTGCGATGAGGTTGCCGTGGGTAAGGATGACCCCCTTGGGATTACCGGTCGTTCCGGAGGTGTAGATGAGCTCCGCAACGTCATCTGGCCCGGGAGTGGCAATATCCGCCACGGGCTCCAGATCGGCCAGTTCATATTCCAGATCTTCCAGGAGGATCGATCCGGGGTGGTCAAGGCGCTCCATCTTGAAGCGGCTCTGAATCACCACCGTGCATTCGGTAAGGCCGGCAATGGTTTCCGCACGCTCCCGCTCGGACATGAAATCCACGGGGACCGCCACGGCTCCCCGGACAATGGCACCCCAGAAGGCCACCCCCCACCAGGGGGAATTGGGTCCCCAGATGAGCACCCGGTCGCCGGGCGCCACCCCACGGTCGGCCAAAAGGCGCGCCATTTTCCGGGAAAGAAGATGCAGGTCATTGTACGAATATGCCAGTCGCCGGACTCCGGTTCTGTTGATGAAAGCTATATCTCCGCCCCGCTGGGAGAATGTCTGGAAAAGATCGATCAGGGTCTGCATGGTTGCTTGCATATTTTGCACTGATTCCTCCTAGAATCCTACCACTGCGTCAGAACGACGCTGTTTCACAAGTACCGGTTCAGTGGGCCCAGTTATTATTTTAGTCTCAGCCCCCAGGCAACGGATAATTCCAACTTTCATTATACCCTCCCACATATTCTTTGCCTTAGCGCTGCTACTTGTTAATTTAGCGGCGCCGTCTCGCGGACAGCAATGGGGTCCTCAGGGAAAAGGCTTACCGAAAAGCAATGCAACTACTCATGGGTGGTCCTCCTTCGTCAGGTTCAGGCTCCACCTTAACGCACTGTTCGATTTTTGGGGGCCACCTCTGCTATACTGTTCAACAACTTCCTTGACCGGTGCGTTAAAAACTCGCTGGTATGAGGAATTGATGGGCGAAGAAAAGCTATTTCTATAGATGACGCCAGGAGAGGCGCTCAGAGACCTCTTTTTTTCGGGAATCAAGCACCAATGTGCCTCATTCTATTCGCATACGAACAACATCCTGCCTATCGTCTCATTCTCGCTGCCAATCGTGACGAGTATTACCATCGCCCAACTGCGCCAGCAGCCTTCTGGCACGACGCACCGGAACTTCTGGCCGGAAGGGATCTTGAACATGGCGGCACTTGGCTCGGGATAACGAAAGAGGGCAAGATTGCCGCTGTCAGCAACTACCGCGAGCCACCCCGCGACCATGGCCCTGCTCTTTCCCGCGGCCTGATTCCCACCGGTTTTCTCTCCACAGAGACAACAGTGAGTGATTACCTGGACTCTCTCCGGAGGAAGGGTTCCCGCTTCAAGGGGGTCAATGTGCTCTTTGGCGATATGGGCGGGATCAGCTATTTTTCCAACCGGGATGGTGCTCTTAACGGAGAGGTTTCACCGGGAATCCACGGTCTGTCGAACCATCTGCTCGATACCCCCTGGCCGAAGGTGCTTCGTGGCCGAAAGGCTTTGGAATCTGTCGTTGCCGAAGGAGCGGCGATCGATCCGGAGGAGCTTTTCGCAATACTGTCCGATCGGACACCTGCTCCTGATCATCTTCTCCCTGACACCGGCATCGGTTTGGCACGGGAACGCCTCCTCTCCTCCCTCTTCATTGCCGGCGCAGACTACGGCACCAGGTCATCCACCGTCATCCTCATTGGCTACGACAACAAAATCGTCTTCAGTGAGCGCTCTTTCCATGAACCTTCGGACAAGGGGCACACTGAGACGTTCTCCTTCGATATTCGTGGGAAGGGGCGTTAAAATCTCCTTTAGCCATATCCATCGCTTGGTGGATTCAAATTGCAAGTGCACCACGTGAATTTTGAAAGAAGACTTCGTGTGGTGTCTGGTAGTTAAGGCATTTTCTGGGTCGATGATTCACCTTTTCAACTATGAAATGCAGTTCTTCTT
>NZ_JAKZFT010000026.1 GCF_022808985.1 Geotalea sp. SG265
AGTAAAATGGCTGTAGGACATGGTGGGTTCCTTTCCGTAGTGAGTGTTGGTCGCGCTTCACACACTACCAGAAAACCATCATGTCCTGCTTTTTTATCACGTGGTGCACTTACGAATAGAATCTACCAAGGGAAATCCCGCTGCCTCCTCAGTAGCTTCTCTTACCTCAGCAGAAATCGACGCGTTAAGGCATGCAATTTCACCAGAATTGATTGAGCAGGAAGGATGGGTCATTGACAATAGCGGACGGATACTGAACAACTTAGGCAGAACAATATTCAAAGTCGGATTTGCCAAAGCCGTCAATAAAATCCTACATGGTTAGACCTGACTACAATTGTCAAGGAACAGCATAAATCAATGTAAATCAACTATGGGCTCAACTAATCCAATATACTATAATTGGCATAAGAATCATCAGTATTGATAAATAGATAAACGGGTCTTTGACTAACGCGTACACATTTGGCGCATATTTAATCTCGCGCCTGATATAATTAAATAAGCAGATTGCAACTATAATTATAGAAGGGACTGCAAATACAAAAAAATCAAAAAATGTCCCAAAATCAGCTTGGGCTAGAGATGCGCCGCGTAGTTTATTAGTTGTAACTATGTCTTTTATTAAGACAATTGTTGCAATGAAAGACATGAACAGGGAAACCCACCTGAATAGTCTAGGTTTTGTTTCATTTTTTTTAGAACCAGCCTTTTCATCTTGGGGAAGACCCATCATTTCTTACCACTCCGATCAGAATTTTGTTTGAAAATAAGTAAGCGCCCATGTCCTATAAAATCCAGCATATATTGGATCAAATGGAGGATATTGCCAATTCGATGAATTAGGAGGAAGTCGATAAAGGCATTCTACCAGCGCTTTGTCACAACTTTTTTTCGTATTACAGGTGCCGCCACTCAAACTATCATAACAAGAGTCGTGCTGTTGAAAGCACATATCCATGCTGTCAATAGGGCCTTCCATACCGGAATTACCACCACTCCAGCCTTCACCACCCCAATTCCCATACCTGGGGTGGGTTCTCCATAATCCGAGGGGATCAGTAAAATTAATGGGATTATTTCCAGTATACCCGTATGGATCAAGTGTAGATCTAATTCGTTGTTTTTCCTCAATAATACTAGAATTATTATAAGTATTGCCTATTATAACGATGGGGTCTTTGCTTATGAATCTACCTTCCATCGGGTCATAGTATCTGTACCCGTTGTGATACAGCCCGGTCTCCCTATCCCACTCCCTGCCTGTGAAGCCGAATGGCTGCTTCACGCGGTTCTTCAGGTCCTTGAAATGGCCGAAGGAATCATACTCATACGTCTGTACCACTTTGCCCGCCGTATCGGTCAAAGCAACAACACTCCCCAATCCGTCGGCATGGTAGTAATAGTTGTCCTTGCCGGTATGCACCATCAGATGCTCATCGATGCCGGGGCCGTGGGTGTAGCGGTTGCCGATGGCGCCGGTGTCGTCGTACTCGAAGAGGACATTATCGGCATCGAAGACGTAGTGGGTCGTCGTGGTTGTTCCGCTGTCGGTAACCGTTTTGCTTATTCTGCGGCCGAAAGGGTCATAGGTGTATTCTGCGGTTGTTGTGGGGGTCGCTACCTTGATCAACCGGTTTTCGTAATCCCACGCATAGTTTGCCGTCCCTTCAACGGTAATCTTGCTGACAAGATTGCCGTTCCTGTCGTAGCTGTACGTCCCACCATTGGTAACAAGCTGGTTCCCCTTGTTGTAGACGTAGGTTTTCGTGTTGTGGGATGTGAGACGGTTCCCTACCGGGTCGTAGACATAGAATTCCTTCTGCTGCTGAACGGCGTTGGGTATACCGCCTCCCTTGCCGGTGCTGCTGCTGTATCCGGGGGTGGTGGAAAGTGCCTGGGTAAGGCGGTAGATGGCATCATAGGTGTAGGAAATACTCCTGTCCTGGGTGGTGTTGCTCAGTCGGTTGCCGATCTTGTCGAGGGTGTAGCTGTTGCTGGCAATGGCTGTTCCCTTGCTGTCCCTATGCATCTGGCTCGTGAGATTTCCATCTTTGTCATAGACATAGGTAGTGGCGTCGCCGTTGGGATAGGTGAGGCTGGATCTTCTCCCCAGGCTGTCGTAGCCGAAGGTGAAGTTGCCGCCGTCTTGGATGTTAGTAAGTCTTCCTTTGTCGTAGCTGTAGGTGATAGTTCTTCCGTCGGGACTGACGGTTTTTGTCTTGTTGCCGGCGGCGTCGTAGGCGTAGCTGATTGCCTTGCCGGTTTTGTCGGTGATTTGCGTTACTCTCCCGGTCGCATCATAGGTGAAGGCATAGCCCATGTCCTTATTCGTAGCGGTAAGGATGTTGCCCCTGGCGTCGTAGGTGTAAGTTTCGTCGCTACCGTCGGTATAGTTTTTTTTCAACAATCTGCCGTTGCCATCGTACGTGTATCTGATGGGATTGCCGTTGCCATCGGTTTTACTGGTTAGGTTTCCTTTGGCATCATAGGTGTAACTCGTGGCATTCCCCAGCGGATCGGTCTCGTTCACCAGTTTGCCGAGTGGGTCATACTGGTAACCGGTGCTGTTGCCGTTGGCATCGGTGAGTGCTGTAAGCTTGTCGATCCCCCCGCCGCAGGATGAACAGCCGGTGCCGCTATAGGCATAGGTGGTACTGTTGCCGAGGGCATCGGTTGTATTTATGAGCTGCCCCTTGTAATTGTACTCGTATTTGGTGGTATTGCCGTTGGCGTCGGTCTGGGAGGTCTTGTTGCCACTCAGGTCGTACGTGTAGGTGGTCGCATTCCTCTGCGGGTCGGTCACTTTTACAAGTTGACTCTTGGCGTTGTACTCGTACCGCGTAACTGCACCGCTGGCGTCTGTCTGGCTCAACATGTTTCCAGCAGAGTCATATGTGTAGCTGGTGGTCGCCCCAGTTGGATCGGTGACGGATATAAGGTTACCGCCGGCATCATAGACAAAGCTGGTAGCCTGACCGAGGGGATTCACCATACTTGCAAGATTCCCCTTGCCATCGTAGGTGTAGGTGGAGACGGCGCCGACCGGGTCGGACACCGAGGTCAGGTTGCCGGCGGCATCATAGGTGTAGCGGGTGGCATTCCCCTGGGAATCGGTGATGGAAAGAATCTGGCCGAAGCTGTTGTAAGCATAGCTGGTCGTCTGGCCCATGGTGTCAGTCTTGGAGGTCATATTCCCCTGACCGTCGTAGGTGGAGCTGGTCGTGGTACCGTCCGGGAGAATCGTGGAAAGGCGATTGCCGTTGGCATCATAGGTGTAGAAAGTTACCCCGCCCTGGGGGTCGGTCTTGCTGGTAAGCGTCCCGGCTTGGGTGTCGTAGCGGTAGGTCCAGACTCCACCGTCTTTCTCGGTAAAGGTTGTAGTTTTGATCGGGTCGATTCCCGGTTGGGGATAGGTAACGCTGCGTACTTTCCCTTCCGGATCAGTGGCGGTGGCTGCCCGATAGTTGCCATCATAGGTGTACGTGGTGGTGTTGCCGAGCGGGTCGGTCTTGGTGAGCATGAAGGCGTTTGCATCATAAGTATAGCGCCAGGTACCGCCGTCAGGGTAGCTAACGGAGTCAAGCATATTGCCGCTATAGGTAAAGACGTAGATGTTGCCGATCGGGTCGGTGATTGAGGTAAGATGGTTGGCGGCGTAAGTAAATTGTGCCCTTCCTCCCGCTGGATCTGTGACGCTTGACAGTATGCCGTTGATATAGGCAAAGGTAACCGCATTGCCGTTACGGTCCACTATGGAGTTGATCGAGCCGCTAGAAGCAAAGTTGTATTTCGTGCCATCCTTCTGGGTCAGTGTAGAGGTGCCGTCGCTGTTCCTTACTAATGCTGCATAATCTCCCGGCTGGCTCACATATTGACCATTGCTTAAGGTATAGAGCTTCCGCTTGCCGGTTCCATCACGGAAAACCATGGAACCGTTGTTGCTCTGCTTGAGCGTGATATCATAACTGTGGCTCCAGCCCATGCCAAGTGAGGCATTATGTGGATCACTGCTGTTATAGAAAAGGTTTATTGCAGAGGCAAAGGTCGTTCCCTTTGTTGAAAACAATTCCTGGCGATGAGAAAGGTCTCCACCAGCCATATTGGCTGTTGATCCAAACTGGACATAGAGACCACACTGGCCGTCGGAGGGAGGAACAACGTCAAAATTGATGCTCTTCGAGTCGCGGCATTTGCCATCCTCGGTCTGGGCAGTGAGCGTGGCAGAGTATGAGCCGGGCTCAACAAGCTTGCCGGTAGCGTCCTTGCCGTCCCATGTGACAGATGGGCTTTTACCCGACCCAGAAAATGATTTGCCTGCCACCGTCATAGCCCACTTTACAGCATTGCCGAAATCCTCGGATAATTCGCCGTACAGAGTAATATTGCCACCTGACTGTGGATCAATTATTTTGCTGTTGCCAGAAAAAATATTGATTTTGAGGGAACATTGCTCAATAGGGTAGAACTCAGAAAGCAGCATCGGCGGCAAAGGTGGAAACACCCGATCTGTTGGGGGTTGCGGGACATTAGGATATGTCTGATAATAATAATCTGAGCCTGGGGAACATACATAATGAATATTGTGAAGTATAGAACCGATGCCAAAACATACACCAAAAGTACCAGCAAATGCATCTTGTTCAGAAAAGCGCACACAAAGTGAACGTGCAGCTATGGCAGTATAATTTGGCTCTAGAATTTGTTCAGTGGTACCATCCAGATAAGTTATTTCGTTGACGGCTATTGTATAGATACGGTTTTCCCAATAAGTCGGCCAACCACTTGAGCATGGCCCCTCTGATGTTACTTTCCAGCCAATGAATTTTTGAGCAACTTTGCTGTTTTTCTGGAGATAGACTCTATAACCATCTTTATTATCTCTAACAAAGTATTCCTTATATAATTTATCACCTTTGGTAAAATCAGCACCATATCTAAAACCATTGGATTGCACGGTACTCATAAAATTATCTACGTCATCCAATGTGTATGCAAAAACAGGTTTATCCAAAACACAAGTAACCATCAAGCAAATTAAAGCAATAAAACAGCCTCTTTTAACAAATAATTTCTTCAGGCACCCTAAATCGCAAGACATAAATCCCCCAATGCAATGCAAAATAATTTTTACATATTAATACGATTATTATTTTTATCAATTTTCCTTCGCCATAAATCTACCGAAATTCCCAGAACATCCCGTTAATTCAAAAATTTCATAATCTCTCCTGAAAAAATAAAAAGCCTAGCCCAGAAAAAGGATAGGCTTCAGATCATATGGACAGGCTCCACCATATGTCACTTCGACAGCCCCTCTATCCGGACTGGATGGAAGCTTTGTGCCGCACGGTTACCCGTGCTTCACCTTTTCGGGACATTAAAACTATGTGAGTTTTATCCAGATGGCTTCTGCAGCACCTCCCTGTCTTCTAATTAGAAAATCAGCGTGACCCGGACGCTTTATCAATTTGCATGCCAGGGGCTAAATGTACTGCAGATACGCTGCTAATGTGCCTGGACCCTGTTCTTACATGGAGGGTCGTATTTTGCCATTTGTAAAATTTTTTTACACTTTTGTAAGAAAGAACGTAAATTCAGCAGCTTAGCAGAGTGTAAAGAATTTTTACAACTACATAAAAACTTGTAATTACAATAAGTTATTTGTGTAAAAATTTTTTACACCGGGGAGAGTTCCGGGGGGAATTCCGGAGACAGTATATTAAATTATCTTGCCTTTGGCTTTGGCCCGCGCTTCGCCGGTCGGAGCAGGCGCTCCAGCTCTTGCTCCAATCGCTTTACGAACGTAACTTCGCCAAGTGAGCTTGCAGAAGGATGAAATCATTCTGTGGTAGGCAATAAGGGAGGGGCAATAGCGCCAGGCTTTGCATCTAGTGATTTCAAAAATGTGGACCAATGCACCTGTCATCTCCATGCCTTGGGCGCCTGATCAAGAAGCTCCATGACTTTCTTCGCGTAAAGCACCAGTTGCGCCGATGTGGTTACCGTTGAACTAAAATGCAGATTTCTTTTAATTCCCCAAAACTTTAAATAAGCAATAGCGTTATTAAAAGTTTCGATCAAAGCAGCGGCTCAAAAAGGCGAGATAAGATTACCCTTCAGTGCAGCTGCCTGACCGCCCGGCCCAGCCCTTCCAGGGTCAGGGGAAACATGGGAAAAAGTCCGGCCACGGTGGGGACGGTTTCGTACTGGTTCCAGTAGGTTTCGGGGAGGGGGTTCATCCAGGCGCGCTTGGGGAAGGCATCGGAAAGCTGGCGGAGCCATTCGTGGCCGGTGACGTTGCTGGTCCGGTAGCGTTCCAGTGTGCCGTAGGGGGTCATCAGCTCGTAGGGGGACATGGCTGCGTCGCCGACGATGACCAGGCGGTAGTTCTTGCCGTACTCACGCATCACTTCGGCGGTCGGCACGAATTCGTCGGTTTCCATGTTAGTGTAGAGGTTTTCGTAGACGCAGTTGTGGAAATAGAAGGCGCGGAAATCCTTGAAGTGGTTGAGACCGTGGGCGGCTGAGAAGAGCCGTTCCGAAAGGGCGCGGTACGGCTCCATGGAGCCCCCCGAATCCATGACCAGCAGCAGGCGCACCTGGTTTTCCCGCTCGCGGCCGAAGATCAGGTCGATCTCCCCGGCGTTGCGGCAGGTCTTGTCGATGGTCGCCTCCATGTCCAGCGTTTCTTCCGCGCCACAATCGCGCAGATCCCGCAGCCGCTTCAGGGCAACGCCGATCTGGCGCACGTCCAGGGTCAGGTCGTTGCGCAAATTGCGGTAACGGCGGGCAAAGGCCTGCAGTGCGGCCCTCCCCCCCTGCCGTTCGGCTGCAAAGGAAATGCCGCTGGGGTGGGTGCCGTTGATGCCGAAGGGACTGGTGCCGCCGCTGCCGATCCATTTCTTGCCGCCGTGATGCGCTTCCTTCTGATCATGCAGCCGTTCTTCCAGCTGCTTCAGCAATTCATCCAGGGGAAGCGCCTTGAGTTTATCCAACTCTTCCTGGGAAAATGGGCGGGGCAGGCGCGGGTCCTGCAGCCATTCGAAGATTTTTTCCCTGGTGGCCAGGTCGTCGGGGAGCTTGCCATCCTTGAAGCAGTAGGCGAAGGCCTGGTCGAAGGCGTCGTAGAAAGCCACATCCTTCACCAGCAGGCTGCGGGAGAGGTAATAGAAGTCCTCCAGGTTGTCGTTGTGCAGCCCCTTGGTCAGGCTGTCCAGAAGCGTCAGCCATTCGGTGAGGCTGACCGGGACCTTCAACGCCCGCAGTGAGTGGTAGAGGGTGAGAAACATCAGCTGAAAAAGCGGCGGCCCGCGGTGCGCACGTCGGCCGGGCGGCTGGCGTGGCGGGTCAGGGTCTCCGCATCCTCCTGCATCTTCACCAGTGCGCCAAGGAACGGCACCGCATCCAGCGAGGGAAGGTCGCCTTCGGGCAGCTTTGCCCCGCTGGCCAGAAGTACTCGGATCCAGTCGATCAGTTCGGAGGTGGAAGGACGCTTGCGCAGCCCCTGCACCTCGCGCAGGCCGTAGAAGATCTTGCAGGCACTGGCCACGAGTGCCTCCCCCAGGTTGGGAAAGTGCACCTCGATGATGGCCCGCATCTGCGCCTCGTCGGGAAAGTCGATGTAGTGAAAGACGCAGCGGCGCAGGAAGGCGTCGGGGAGTTCCTTTTCCGAGTTGGAGGTGACGATCACCACCGGGCGCTGGCCCGCCGTCACCCATTCGTCGGTCTCCAGTACATGGAAGCGCATCTCGTCCAGCTCGAAGAGCAGGTCGTTGGGGAACTCGATGTCCGCCTTGTCCACCTCGTCGATGAGGAGCACCACCCGCTTATCGGCGGCGAAGGCTCGCCCAAGGGGGCCGTATTTGATGTAGTGGCGGATGTCCTTGACGTCGCCATCGCCGAAACGGGCATCGTTAAGGCGCTGGACCGTATCGTAGGTATAGAGGCCATCCCTGGCCTTGGTGGTCGATTTCACGTTCCAGAGGATGATCTCCATTCCCAGTGCCTCGGCGATGTGGTAGGCGAGCAGGGTCTTCCCCGTGCCCGGCTCCCCCTTGAGAAGCAAGGGGCGCTCCAGGGCAATGGCCACATTGACCACGTCCTGCAATGCCCGGGAGGCGACGTAGCCCTCCGTGCCGCGGAATTGATGAAACGGGAGATTGCTCATGATGTACTCCTTAGCATCCCCTCTTCGGGGGGGGGTAAAGTTACTGACTCCTTCTTTCGCCGTTGCCGTGGCTTCGGGAGAGAGTGACCGCGCCGCAGCGGCGAGCGGACACCCGCCGAATGGTGAACGAAGGGCATCCGCAGTTAGCTGGTCGGAAATCGAGTAGCGAAGAGATCCCGCAAGGTCCGCAGCTGTGGCGACAGAACGAACGGACGAAGTCGCGGCAGCGGCATCTCCGGTCGGCACAATATGGTATAAAAGTACTAGTTTACCTCTTTATTGTCAAGGGAGTGCTGCGATAACGGTTAACTCCCTCCCCGTCGAGCCTGTTTTCCAATCTGCCGCGGCGGGCCAGGTAGCGCAAATGGGCGAGGCATTCCCCCAGGGCCAGCTGTAGATCGAAATCCCCAAGGGGAGCGGGATAGAGCACCTTCACCAGCTCGTAAGCCGACAGCTCCCGCTCGGCACATGCATCCATGATCATCTGGAACCGCTGGCGGTGGTGGGCCTGCAGCTCCGCGACCCGCCTCCGGGCGCCATAGAAGGGGAGGCCGTGGCCTGGGAGCACAAGAACATCGTCGGGAATGGCCGCCAGCCTTTCCAGGGAGGCAAGCCAATGGCTGAGTGGGTCGTCCTCCGGGTTCATGACGCTGACCGAAACGTTAGTGGAGATGGTCGGCAAAAGCTGGTCCCCGGAGATGAGCACCTTCTTTCGCTTTGAGAAAAGCATGGCATGTTCAGGAGAATGCCCCCGGCCCACCATGACCTGCCATTCGCCATTCAGGGGGTGGGAATCCCGTTCCTGCAAGCGGACGAAGGAAAGGGGCAGGGGAGCGATTTCCCAGCCGAACTCAAACATCACCAACGTCTGGGCCAGGAGCTCCCGGGGAAATCCAGCCCGCTGGAAAAACTCGGCATGTTGCCACGGTACCGCGTCGAGGCCTTCCGGCCAGCCACGCAGGGTATAGTACTCCTCGTAGGTCATGAAGAGAGGGACCCGCCAGCGCTCGGTCAGGTAACCCGCCAGCCCCAGGTGATCCACATGGTAATGGGTGCAGTGCACCCCCACCACCTTCTCCTTCCGCAGCGGGCCGTCACAGAGCTCCTCCCAAATCCCCCGCGTCACCGGAGAATTCAGGCCAGTATCGACAATCATCCACCCACCGGGAACACGCACCAGGTACACGTTGACATGGTCCAGGGCGTAGGGCATGGGCATGCGCAGCCACTTGATGTCGGGTGTGATCTCCACCAACTCCCCCCTTCCGGGAGGATGTCCATACGGATAAAAAAGAGACGCATCGTATGCAACATCCCGCACCGGCAGGCTTGCTGCTTCAGTTTTCGACATGATTCGCTCTTCCTCGGCTATGGGGTAATTTTATAAAACCGTTTGCTTTTTATACTAAAGTGGTACCATAATACCACCTGAGACACAATGGAATATTCTTCCACTTGAAGCGTGACCGTTTCTATAAAACATCTTTTTGGATGAGTATGCAAAACGGCAGCCGACAAACAAAGCGACGCCCGGATTTTTTCCTGGAAAAATACGTGGAGCTTGAGCAGCTCTTTCCCGACCTGCAGTTCGGCTTTGCCATCCTCGATAAAAAACTGCGCTACCAGCACGTCAGCGGCCAGCTGGCCGAATTGAGCGGCATCGACGGCGATAACCTCCAGGGAAAAGAGATCGGCGAGGTCACGCCGCACATCGCCAACGCCCTGGAGCCCATGCTCTTCCGTGTCATGACGGAGGACCGCCCATGCTTCGAGCCGGCGGTGACGATCCCCACCCCAGGAAACCTGAAGACAGCCTGTACCTGGCAGGTGCGCAGCTATCCCCTCCATGGCCAGGACGGCAAGGTACTGGGTGCGGGGATCGTGGTCCGGGACGTTACCGAGCAGAAGCTGCGGGAAGCGACCCAGGCCGAGCGGCTGCAGTTCGAATCACTCCTTGCTACCCTTTCCACGACCTTCATCAACGTCCCGGTCAGCGAGGTAGACGACAAGATCGTCCAGGGGCTGCAGAAGATCGTCGACTTCCTCGGCTTCGACCGAAGCACCGTCTGGCGCGTCGACCCGGACACGGGTGAAATGATCTGCACCCATTCCTACGAGCTCCCCGGCATCAAGCCCCCCCTGGCCGTGCTCCCCCACGCCATGGTGCCGGTCTGGAATTCCATGGTGAAATCCGGGGAGATCTTCAAGATATCGGACATCGATGAGCTGCCTGACCGTTTCTGGCGGGAGAAGCAGTACTGCCGTGACCGCGGCGGCATCCGCTCCATCGTGTTCATTCCCTCCCAGGTCGGCGGCGTCGTCGAAGGGTTCATCACCTTTGTTTCCTACAGCGTTATCAGGACCTGGCCCGATGATCTGATCCAGCGACTGCGCATGCTCTGGGACATTTTCGCCAACTCACTCGAGCGCAAGCGGGCCGACCAGAAGATCCAGCATGCCCTGGCGGAGATCCGCACCCTCAAGGATCGCCTCGAGGCAGAAAATGTCTATCTGCGCGACCAGATCCACATCGAGTACAAGCCGGACGAGATCATTGGCCGGTCCGCGCCGATCCGCACCGTACTGCGCCAGCTGCAGCAGGTGGCCCATACCGATGCAACGGTGCTGCTCCTTGGTGAAACCGGCACCGGCAAGGAACTACTGGCCCGGGCAATCCACAACCTGAGCAACCGCCGGGAGCGGACCATGATCAAGGTCAACTGCGCTGCCCTCCCCGCCGCCCTTATCGAGACAGAGCTCTTCGGCCATGAAAAGGGAGCTTACACCGGCGCCGCTGCACGGCGCATGGGACGCTTCGAGGCCGCCAACGGCTCGACGATCTTTCTCGACGAGATCGGCGAGCTCCCCCTGGACCTGCAGGCCAAGCTGCTACGGGTGCTCCAGGAGGGGCAGTTCGAGCGGCTCGGCAGCACCCGCCCCATAGAGGTGGATGCCCGGGTGGTTGCCGCCACCAACCGTGACCTGGCCCGGGAAGTGAAGGAAGGACGGTTCCGGGAGGACCTCTATTACCGCCTCAACGTCTTTCCCATCGCTGTCCCTCCCCTGCGTGAGCGCAAGGAAGACATCCCCCTCCTGGTCGCTGCCATGGTCAGGGAGTTTGCCGGCGCCTTCGGCAAGACAATCGAGCGGGTGCCGAAAAAGACCATGGACGACCTGATGCACTACTCCTGGCCCGGCAATATCAGGGAGCTGCGCAACGTCATCGAGCGAGCCATGATCCTCAGCAACGGGGCCACGCTCCACGTGGATCTTCCCGACGGCACTCCGACCATCGCCCCGCGCAGTAACCTGCTCCACGAGGTGGAACGGCTGCACATCGCGGATATTCTGGAGCGGACCGGATGGCGCATCCGCGGCAGAAACGGGGCAGCGGAACTTCTGGGGCTCAAGCCGACCACCCTGGAATCGCGCATGCTCAAGCTCGGCATCAGCCGCGCCGCCACCCCCTCCGAAATACCGTAACTACTCCGAAATATCGTAGATTCTGCCGACCCCATCCCATTTCCACCATCTTTCGCACAGTTATTCCCGCCAAAAGATTAAAAGGCCCCTGCCGTCACTGCCCATACTATCCGATATTTCGGAGCCCCCATTTCACCGCATTTTATCAAAATATCATTTCACCAGAACATTACCTTTATTTTTAGTAAGTTATAAAACATTCTCGCAATTTCATGCACGTTGGAATGCCATGTGCAAAACAATGTTTGTGTATTGAGATGTATTCCACCTGTATGGGAGAGTGAGCAATGAACCAACTGGCGATCAAGCAGGAAAGCGAGTTTTTGAAGCGCATCCGCAATCCCGCCCTTTTCGGCAAGATCATGGATGCGGAGGAGACCATCCCCTTCTTCAAGAACGGCATGTACCTGGGATTCTCCGGTTTCGCCGAGGGACATCCCAAAACGGTACCGGCGCTTCTGGCCGACCACGTGGAAAAAAACGGCCTGATGAAAAAGATGAAATTCAATGTCTACACCGGCGCCTCCATCGGCACCGATGTGGACGACCGCTGGGCAAAGCTCGGCATGCTGGGCCGGCGCTGGCCGCACCAGCAGGGCAACACCATCCGCAAGGCGATCAATGCCGGCGAGATCGACTACGGCGACCGCTACCTCTCCATGTATGCCCAGGATTTCGGCTACGGCTACTATACCCTGGATAATGGCGGCAAGATCGACATCGGCATTATCGAGGCCAGCGCCATCACCGAAGATGGCAGCATTGTCCCGACCCTGGCGGTCGGCATCATCTCCGAGATCGTCGAGCGGGCGGAGAAGATCATCATCGAAATCAACAGCAAGATTCCTTCCCTTGAAGGGCTCCACGATTGCGTCGGCGTCAGTCTTCCTCCCAACAAGCAGGTCTACAACATCCGCAGCGTCAAGGACCGCATCGGCACCACCGCCATCCCCTGCAACCCGGATAAGATCATCGCCATCGTCGAATCCTACAAGGATCCGGTGGGACGTCCCCTGGGGGCACCGGACGGCAACTCGGTACTTATCGCCAACCACATCATCGACTTCCTCCAGCACGAAGTGAAGCAGGGGCGCCTGCCGAAGAACCTGCTGCCGCTCCAGTCGGGGGTCGGCTCCATTGCCAATGCAGTCATCGGCGGGCTTCTCACCAGCCCCTTCGAGAATCTCAACGTCTGGACCGAGGTATTCCAGGACAACCTGCTGGACATGTTCGATTCGGGCAAGCTGGATTACGTGACCACCGCCTCCTTCTCCCTCTCGGACAACGGCATCAGGAGGCTTCTGGCGGACTGGGACAAGTATACCTCGCGGACCCTGCTGCGTCCCATCCAGATCACCAACCACGCCGAGCCGGTACGCCGGCTCGGGCTGATCTCCATGAATACGCCGGTGGAGTTCGACATCTACGCCCACGTCAATTCCTCCATCGTCAACGGTTCCCGGCTCCTGAACGGCGTCGGCGGCTCCGGCGATTTCATGCGCAACGCCTACCTCTCCATCATGCACACCCCGTCGACCCGTCCTTCCCAGACGGACCTCCACGGCATCAGTTGCGTCGTCCCCATGGTCACCCATGTGGACCACACCGAACACGACATGGATGTGCTGGTAACGGAACAGGGGCTGGCTGACCTGCGCGGCCTTTCACCACGGGAGCGGGCCCAGCATATCATCAGCCATTGCGCCCATCCCGAATACCGGCCGCTGCTCCAGGATTACTTCGACCGGGCATTGAAGGAGTGCCTGGCCAACAACAGCGCCCACGAGCCGCACATGCTGCACAAGGTATTCAAGATGTACCGCAACCTGGAAGAAAAGGGGACCATGAAGCTGGAGAACTGGGACTGACACGGTCATATCATTTCAGGTTGTTGAAAAACGTCATGAGGAGGTTGCTATGCAAGGCGCAAGCGAGCGAGGAGATGAGGCGTACCCTCTGTACGTTGAATTTCCGAGCGAGTGGCAACGCGGCAAAGCGACCCCGCAATAGTTTTGCAACAACCTGATACAGAAGGAGTCATCAATGACAGCACAACGCAAAGACTGGGCATCGCTGGCCAGGATGCCGAAGTTCATTGAACTGCACAGCAGAAAGAAAGCGTTCCTCATTACCCTGTGGTGCCTGGGATCAGCCATGTTCTATCTGCTGCCCATCTGCGCCGGCTATGCACCGGCATTCATGAAAGCCAAGGTCTTCGGCAGACTCAACGTCACCTACTTTTTCTGCCTCTTCGAATTCGCCATGACCTGGGCCATCGCCATCATCTACACCCATCGCTCCAACACCTATTTCGATCCCTTGACAAAAGAGGTGTTGTCCGACATCGCCAGGGGGGAACACGCATGAAACGCCTTTTCATTCCATTGATCCTCTGCATGGTCCTTTGTCAGGTCCAGTTTGCCGCAGCTGCCGACCGGCAGGAAGTTCAGGTCGCCACCTCCACAACCAGCAGCCCGGTACCCCTGACGGCAGCGGTGGCACCATCCGTTAAGGACCCCGTGACCGCTAAACCGGCGGCACCCCTCGCCAAAGAAATGAAAACCAACAAGGCCATCACCTTGAGCATGTTCTTCGCCATCATCCTCTTTACCGGCTACATCGTCGTCCGGGCGGCAAAAAGCACCCGGACCACCGCCGACTACTATGCGGCAGGGGGAGGCATCTCCGGCTTCCAGAATGGCTGGGCCATTGCCGGTGACTACCTCTCGGCAGCCACCTTTCTCGGCATTGCCGGCATCACCTCCGTCTTCGGTGCCGACGGTTTCATGTACGCGGTGGGGCCATTTTTCTCCTTCGTCACCATCCTCCTGGTCATTGCCGAGCCGTGCCGCAACGCCGGCAAGTATACCCTGGGGGACATCCTCTCGCTCCGCTCCGCCTCCAAGGTTGTACGGGGCACCGCGGCGCTGTCGGCGGTGGTGGTCTCGACCTTTTACCTGCTCGGCCAGATGGTCGGGGCGGGCAAGCTGATGCAGCTTCTCCTGGGCATTCCTTACAGCGCCTCCGTTATCGGCGTCGGCGTTCTGATGATCCTCTATGTCACCTTCGGCGGCATGAAGGCCACCACCTGGGTGCAGATCATCAAGGCCTTCCTCCTGGTTCTGAGCGGCCTCACCATCACTTTTCTGCTGCTCTGGAAGTTCGGCTTCAACCTCTTTGCCTTCTATGACGCAGTTGCATCCAGCCCCGCCATCCAGGAGCACGTGCGCGGTCTTTTGAAACATGCCACGCCGCAGCCGGGCTTCGACTATGGCCAGCGTTTCCTTGAGCCGGGACTGATCCTCAAGGACCCCCTCGACCAGATCTCCCTGGGCATAGCTTTCGCCCTCGGCGCAGCCGGTCTCCCCCACATCATGATGCGCTTCTTTACCGTCCCCAATGCCCAGGCCGCCCGCAAGAGCGTCGTCATCTCCATGGTGTTAATCGGCGCCTTCATGATCATGGTCACCCTGATCGGCTTCGGCGCCGCCCTTTTCATCACTCCGCAGCAGATCACCGCCGTGGACAAGGGGGGCAACATGGCCGCCCCCATGATCGCGCAATTTGTTGGTGGCGGTGCTGGTACCCTGGGTGGTGACCTCTTCCTCGCCTTTGTCTGCGCGGTCGCCTTCTCCACCATCATCGCCGTCGTCTCCGGCTTGATCCTGGCGGTCTCCGCCGCCGTCGCCCATGATTTCTACGTGAACGTTCTCAAGGACGGCAAGCCGGACCAGAAGGAACAGATGAAGATCGCCCGCATCTCAGCCTTTGTCATCGGCACCATCGCCATCGCCCTGGGTATCGCCTGCGAGAAGCAGAACATCGCCCATTTGGTGGTGCTCGCCTTTGCGGTGGTCGCCTCCAGCAACTTCCCGGTAATCCTCTTCGCCCTCTTCTGGAAACGGTTCAATGCGGGGGGAATCGTCACCGGCCTTACCGTCGGCGCGGTGTTCGCCATCGGCGTCGTGCTCGTCTCCCCCACCATGACCTACCCAAAGAAGATCGCCGCCGACGCCAAAAAGGTAGTGGAACAACTGGAGCAGAAGCAGGCCTCGGGGCTGCTTTCGGCTGACAAGGAAGTAACAGCACTGGCGAAAGCGCGGGCTGACTATGCGAAGAATAAGGATGGGAAATCGTTGGTCGGCCTGGATGCCCCCCTCTTCCCCCTGAAGAACCCAGCCATCCTCTCGGTGCCGGTCGGCTTCCTCGCTGCCATCGCCGGCACCTTCCTCTTCGGCACCCGGCGTGAAGAAGAGATGTTCGATGAACTGTACATCCGCCAGAATACCGGCTACGGCATGGCCGACGCCAGTGAGCACTGATGGAACTGCAATCCACTGACATGCAACCATTTTTCAGGAGGCACGAATGTTTAAGAAATCCGTAGTGTTGACCGTAGCGATCCTTTCCCTGGCAGTGACCGCCAATGCCGAAGAGCAGACCGCCTATAACTGCGACTACTCCCCCTCGTGCGAGGTGGCGCCCGGCATGTACGGTGCCATGGCCTCACCGGCAAAGAGCAAGTTCAACCTCTCCATCGGCGGCTACGTCAAGCTCGATTATATCCACAACACCAATGCGGTCGGTCCATTGAGCCCCGGCGCTCCTGGTGGCAACCTCCCCGCCGGCGGCTCAAAGGATGAATCACTCTTCACCGCCAAGCAGTCCCGCCTCTGGCTGCGGGTCGCCGGCCCCACCTTCCTCGGCGCCAGGACCAACGCCCTCATCGAGACCGATTTCTATGGCGGCGGTTCGGGCAGCAACGAAATGGGCAATCTGCGCATGCGCCATGCCTACGGCAGCCTCGACTGGGCCGACACCCAAGTGCTATTCGGCCAGTTCTGGGATGTCTTCACCCCTGCCGCCGCCGACACCATCGACTTCCGCCAGGGAGCAACCACCGGCACCCCAAGCAATCCGCGGGTGCCCCAGATCCGTCTCACCGAGAAGTTCAATCTGAACGGTGACAATAGCATCAAGCTGGTCCTCGCCCTGCAGAACCCGATCCAGGATTCCGCCTCGGCTGGCGCCAACTCCATCTCCCGAACCACCGGACTGGGAAGCTACGTTAATGCCGCTGGACAGCTCATCTACTCCAGCAAGGCACTCGGCGTCTCCCCCGGTTTCATGGGCCTCGGCATGAGCCCCCTCCAGGCAGGTTTCTTCGGCCTTGCCGGCAGACAGAAGATCGAAGGAAACAGTAGTGTCGATGGTCACGGCTACGGCTTCTATGGCTTCGTACCCCTCCTGAAGTCCAAGGATGGAAAGAACAGAGCCATGACACTCTCCCTGGAAACCCAGGCCTACATTGCCGCCGGGCTTGATGTTCAGGGTGCCACCGCCCTGGCGGTGGTCGGCGACAAGCCCAACCTCACCCCTGCCAAAGGCTTTGGTCTCTATGGGCAACTCAAGTTTCATCCCACCCAGGATCTGGGGATCACCGGCGGCTATCAACGGCGCCAGGTGCTGAACAGCGATAACTACCGGAACCTCTCCGCCGCCACCCTGGCCCTAAGCAACACCGCCAACGGTGTGGAGAAATATAACGAACTGGTCTACGGCAACGTCACCTACGACCTCAATGCGGCCGTTCGCCTCGCCGCCGAGGTGGAGCACCAGAAATCACAATACCTGGCCACCAAGACAGGCGGGGCTAGCAATGCCTTCGGCCAGAACAATGTCGTCCGCTTTGCCGCCTACTATTTCTTCTAACCTGTAGAAAACACCGTGCGCCCGGAACATCGGGCGCCCAATCCCATAAGAGAAGGAGATTTACCATGTTAACCAAGGCTTTCATTCCCTACCGCGGTTACTACAGCACCCCCTTCGCCAAGTGGCAGGGAACGCTGGCCAACGAGCATTCCATCGTCCTCGGTGCCGCAACGTCCAAGCGCTTTTTTGAAAGCAAAGGATGGGATCCCAAGACCATCGACTACGTCCTGGTAGGCAGCACCGTATACCAGCAGCAGTGGTTCTATTCAGGCCCCTGGGCGGCAGCCATGATGGGGGCGGAAGCCTCCCCCGGCGTGCTCATAACCCAGGCCTGCTCCACCTCCGCCTTCTCCCTCTACCAGGCGGGAATGGGGATCGAAACCGGCATGTTCAATAACAGCTGGTGCCTTCTGGCCGACCGCTGCTCCAACGGCCCCCATGCCGTCTGGCCCAATCCCAACGGCCCTGGTGGCAAGCCCATAGCAGAGGACTGGTTCATGGACAACGTCAACAAGGACCCCTGGGCCGGCGAGGCAATGATCAGGACCGCAGAAAACGTAGCGAAAGAGTTCGGCATCACCCGCGAACAGTGCGACGAGCTGACGCTGCGGCGTTACGAGCAGTACCAGCAGGCTCTGGCCAATGACCGGGAGTTCCAGAAGCGCTACATGTTCCCGGTGGAAATACAGTTGACCAAAAAGAAAACCGTCACCCTGGAAGCGGACGAAGGGGTGATGGCGACGACGAAGGAGGGGCTGGCCGGCCTCAAGCCGGTCCTCCCCGATGGTGTCCTCACTTTCGGCGCCCAGACCTTCCCCGCCGACGGCAATTGCGGCGTCAGTGTCACTACTCGGGAAAAGGCGCGGGAACTGAGCGACAACCCCAGCATCGAAATTCAATTGATTTCCTTCGGCTACGCCCGCACCAAGAAGGCGCACATGGCAGCCGCCGTCGCCCCGTCGGCCCAAATGGCCCTGGATAAGGCGGGGATCAAGGTCAGCGACGTCAAGGCGGTGAAGACCCATAACCCCTTTGCCGCCAACGACCTGGCCATGGCCAAGGAACTGGGCATGGACGTTAATACCATGAACAACTACGGCTCGTCCCTCATCTACGGTCATCCCCAGGCCCCCACCGGCGCCAGGCTGATGATTGAAGGGATCGAGGAACTGGCTGCCAAGGGGGGAGGCTACCTCCTCTTCTCCGGCTGTGCCGCCGGCGACACTGCCGCCTCGGTGGTGCTTAAGGTAAGTTGACCGGATCACCAGGCACACTTTTGGAGCAGTCAGTCGTGGCATCGGGAGTGAGTGACGAGCCACAGCGGCGAGCGGACACCCGCCGCATGTTGAACAAAAGGGGAAAAGTCACTTCTAGCACGTGCATAATTACACGGGCGGCACCGCAAGGTCCGCAGCTGTGGCGACAGAACGAACGGACGATGCCACGACTGACGTACAAAGTTAAATCCCCTCGATCCCTTAAGGGAACATCCTTAACTACAGGAGCAATACCATGGCTTACGAATTCATCACTCTTAAACAAGAAGGGCGGGTCCTTACCATCAGCCTCAACCGTCCCCCCACCAACCCCCTCAATGGCCGCTTTGGTCAGGAGATCTTCAAGGCTTTCAGCGAAGTCGAACAGATGGAAGAGGTAACGGTGGTGGTCATCACCAGCGCCCTGGAAAAGGCCTTCATCGCCGGGGCCGACATCAAGGAGATGGCCGCCCAGGATGCGGCGGAGGCGGAGCAGTTCTCAAAACTCCTGCAGGGTGCCAACAATATCTTGAACCGCATGAAGAAGATCGTCATTGCCGCCATCAACGGCCATGCTCTGGGCGGGGGCTGCGAACTGGCCATGGCCTGCGACTATCGCCTGATGACCTCCGGCAAAGCGCTCATCGGCCTGCCAGAGGCAGGCCTCGGCATCATTCCCGGCGCCGGTGGGACCCAACGGCTGCCGCGGCTGGTAGGGCTCTCCAAGGCCCTGGATATCCTGCTGCGCGGCAGGACCATGAGCCCCCAGGAGGCCCTTGAGATATGCCTGGTGGACAAGCTCATCGCACCGGAGAACTTCCAGGCGGAGGTGATGCAGTTTGCCCAGGAATTGGCCGCCGGGGCGGGCAAGGCCCTTGGCTACATCAAGGCAGCGGTCTACGAGGGGATCGACCTCCCCCTGGAGCAGGCCCTGGCCGTTGAGCGTAAGTATTCTGCAGAAAACAGCAAGACCCACGATGCCAAGGAAGGGCTTACCGCTTTTATCGAGAAGAGGAAGCCAAATTTCCAGAATAAGTAACCCCCCCTCTTAAGTTAAGAGGACCCGCAGGGCCTAAAGGGGTCTGGGGGGGAGTTATGAAAGAGTAACCCTCCCGACCTACCCTTAATCTAAGGGGAGGAGCAATTTCAGATAACCAAAGGAGAACAACAATGAAACTTGAAGATATCAAAACAGTAGGCATGGCAGGAGCAGGCAGCATGGGGGCGGGCATTGCCCAGATCGCCGCCATGGCAGGTTTCCAGGTGAAGGTCGTGGACATGAGCGAGGAGGTCTGGGGGCGGGCGAAGAAGACCATCGTCAAGAGCCTGGAGCGGATCGTCAAGAAGGGAACCATCACGGAGAAGGAGATGGAAGAGACCATCGCCCGCATCAGCTTCTCCACCGACGTGGCGAGCCTGAAAGGGGTTCCCTTCATCTTCGAGGCGGTCTTCGAAGATATCAATGTGAAGAAGGAGCTCTTCAACAAGCTGGATGCCATCTGCGGCGCCGACACCATCTACGCCACCAATACCTCCTCCATCTCCATCACCGAAATGGGAGCCCTGGTAAAGAATCCGGCCAACTTCATCGGCATGCACTTCTTCAATCCGGTACCGGTGATGAAACTGGTGGAGGTGATCCCCGCCCTGCAGACCGCCCCGGCCACCAAGGAGCTGGCCCTGGAGATGTCAAAGAAGATCGGCAAGACCGCCATCACCTGCAAGGACACCCCCGGCTTCGTCGTCAACCGCCTCTTCGTCCCCTATATCATCGATGCGGTCAGGCTCCTGGAGGAAGGGGTGGCCTCGGCCGAGGACATCGACACCGCCATGAAGCTCGGCTGCAACATGCCCATGGGACCGCTGGAGTTCCAGGACTTCGCTGGGGTGGACATCGGCTACCACGTGATCAACATCTTCCATGACTATATGAAGCAGGAGCGTTTTGCCGCTCCCGGCCTGCTCAGGAACATGATCAAGGCAGGTTATGTGGGGCGCAAGGCGGGCAGAGGGTTTTACGATTACTCGGAAGAGAAGTAACGATCCTGGCATAAAGCTCCCTCCCCCTTGTGTACCCGCAGGGCATGAAGGGGAGGGTTGGGGAGAGGGTGACCCCAATGGATTCGAAAAAACTAAGATTGAAACCAATAGTATGAAGGAGACGGCAATGCACAGCACCCTTTTGAGCGGCGGAGAATTTCTCCTGGCCGATACCGCCCGCATGGACACCTTTTCACCGGAGGAATTCACCGCCGAACAGCGGCAGATTGCGGAAACCACCGATGAGTTCATGAAGAAGGAGGTCTTTCCCTTTATCGACCGCATCGAGGAAAAGGACAATGCCTTCATCGTGGAGAAGATGCGCCAGTGCGCCGAGCTGGGGCTGTTTCTGGCCGAGGTTCCCGAGGAGTACGGGGGGCTTGAGCTGGAAAAGACCACCAACATGCTGATGATTGAAAAGGTGGCGCCGGCAACATCCTTCTGCATGGCCTTCGGCGGCCATACGGGCATCGGCATCCTCCCCATGGTCTACTACGGTACGCCCGACCAGAAAGAGCGCTATCTGGGCAAGCTCTCCTCTGGGGAGTGGTTCGGCGCCTATGCCCTGACCGAACCCGACTGCGGCAGCGATCCCCTGAGCTCGCGGACCACCGCCACCCTTTCCGCCGACGGCAAGTACTACATCCTCAACGGCACCAAGCAGTTCATCACCAACTCCGCCTTTGCCGACCTCTTCACCGTCTTCGCCAAGATCGACGGCCAGCACTTCTCCGCTTTCCTGGTGGAAAAGAGTTTCGAAGGGTTCACGGTAGGTGCGGAAGAAAAGAAGATGGGGCTGAAGGGCTCGTCAACGACCCAGCTTATGCTGGACAACGTCAAGGTGCCGGTGGAAAACCTCCTGGGCGAGCCGGGCAAGGGGCACAAGATCGCCTTCAATGTCCTCAATGTGGGGCGCCTCAAGGTGGCAACCCAGGCCCTGGGCATGTCCAAAGGGGCTTTTGGCGAAGCGGCATCCTATGCGACGATGCGCAAACAGTTCGGCAAGCAGATCGGGGAGTTCGGTGCCATCAAGGAGAAACTGGCGGATATGACCGCCGCCATCTTTGCCTCCGAGACGGTCATCTATCGGGTCGCCGGGCTCCTGGACAGCCGGCTGGCACTGCTCGATCATTCGGGAAACGATTATTATGAGCGCTACCAGAAGGCGATAGAGGAGTATGCCGCCGAGTGCGCCATTGCCAAAGTTTTCTGCACCGATGAACTGGACATGGTCGTAGACGAGGCGGTGCAGATCCATGGCGGCTATGGCTACATTGCCGAGTACCCGGTGGAGCGGTATTACCGGGATGCCCGTATCCAGCGCATCTTCGAAGGAACCAATGAGATCAACCGCATCCTCATCCCCACCATGCTCTTCCGCAAGGCCGACAACGGCGGCAGCCAACTTTGGAAGCTGGTGGAAAAAATCGGGGCAGGATCAGCGGCCGAAACGGCCTATTCCGGCGAGTTCAGCGACGCAGCCGCAACGGTGGCCCGCCTGAAAAACCTGCTCTTGCAGATAATGGGTGCTGCAGCACCGGCCCGGGACCACCAGGAAGTGATGCTGGCCTTTTCCGACATGATCATCGCCACCTTTGCCCTGGAAAGTACTCTGCTGCGGGCGGACAAAACCTATGTCTCCGCCAGCCAATTGAAGCAGGAGCTGCTCAAGGCGGTGATAACGGTGCTGACATTTGACCTTTCCAGCCGAGTCCAGAGGGCCGCCACACGCTGCTGCGCCTATGCATTGACCGGTGATCGACTGGTGGAGATGCAGAAAGAAATCTTCATTCTTTCCTCCCCACTGGTAGAGAGGCTTCTGGAGGCAAAACACCGGCTTTACCAGGCAGCGCAGGAAGCAGGTCGCTACTGCTTTTAGCGCCATCCAAGATACGAGAAGTAGAAAAGCCTCCTCCACAATGGAAGATGCTTTTTTTGCTCATTTGGGAATCCTATCGAGAGTGTGGATTTTCAACAAGCTGCGATTCCCACATCCTGCGCATTTTCGAGGGGGCCCACGAGATAAACCGCATCGTCCCCATCACCTCCCCTTGCCGTTGTCGCCTCGGCCAACTTCCCCGTCCTGCTCTTTTCCCTGTTCTGGAAGCGCTTCAATTCCGGCATCATCGCAGGCCTGATGGTCGGCACCGTCCGCTATAACCTGTCCCCTTCTTGCCCCCATCATTGAGACAAAAGGCGATTTTCCCCCAATACAATCACGGCAATTACTGATGCAAAAGTCCTAATGAATACCTTGACACTCTTGCTTCCTGAGGTGTATGAATGTCCTTTAAAAAGCTGAAGGTGCAAGACCAAGCCGCACAGGAGGTACAGATGCTGAAGGACATGAAAACGCAAAAGCACCTGAAACCTGGACAGCAGGGGACCAAGCGCCTGGTTGAACAGTTCGGGGATGCGCTTGTCTGTGTGCGGTACCGTTACGATGCAATCCACGGCGTCCGGCTGAAGACGGTGGAGATAATCGTAGAGGAAAAGCCATGCACGACAGCGCCACACCGGGATGAGGAGATTGTCCCAGTGGTTGTTGCCTATACCGAAAAGCCCTTGAGGGACAAACTGAAAGCGGCAGGCGCAAAATGGGACCCGCAGGAGAAGGTCTGGTTGATAGCCTACGGCAAGATTCGTGGGACAGAACTGGAAGATAGAATATGCCCAGCATAATATGAGTTACCTATATCAGGGCATTGAAAAACCCCCGCATTGAGCAGCTATGCCCCCTCAAGGGGCCAAATAGCATAAGTTATTTGTTTGGCTTGCTAAATTTATGCTCTTTGAAACTCAATTTTGCCGGGTTAGCCAGCCAT
>NZ_JAKZFT010000027.1 GCF_022808985.1 Geotalea sp. SG265
TTGCCGGTATCCTGGGTCGGCAGGTGCTTGGTGTGGCTGTTTACGCCAACAGCATCGGGGGTCGGCATACCGCTGGTGTTGCCGGTGGAGCCGTGGCAGCCGTTACAACCGAGGGTGGTGCCGCTGGCCCAGGCGGGCAGGGTGGTTACCGGTCCTTGGCCCTTACCGTTGCTATGGCAGTAGAAGGTGGAACAGGTCTTGTTGTTGCCAGCGTAGAGACCGGAGTAGTTGACCATGCCGTTCACGTGGAGAGTACTGTTGGTAATGGAACGGTTGTTGGCAGTATTGTTCGTCGGAGCATGGCAGGTACTACAGATGAAGACCCCACCTTGGGCGGTGTTATTCAAGTGGGCATTGTGGGCGCCGCTCAATTTTGTTGCTGCGGTGACCTCATTGCCGTGGCAGCCGGTACAGTCGCCAGGCATGGCGATGCCTCCCCATGTGGGTGCAGAAGCTGCACCACTGTGGCAATAGGTGGCTGAACAGGTACCAAAGCCGTTACCCGGCGTATTGGGCGATTGGCTATAGGTGCCGGAACCGGCCACGCCGCTGAAGACGACATCGATGTTATAGTCGGCATGCTTGGCTGTGTCCTTGCCTGCCCCACTATGACAAACCGCGCAGTCGTACCCCTTGCTAACGTGTGTGCTGTGGTTGGCATTGGAAGGCGGATTGCCGTGACACTGGGCGGTACCACAACCCTGTGGATCAAAAGCAGGATCATCCCATTTCGGAGGAACAGTAGATGTATAGACTGCCGAGGAAGCATCGGCGGTTTGAACGGTGCTGTGGCAGTAGAGAGAACAGGTGCCGTAGCTGAGGGCTGCCGACGACTGGTTGGCAAAAGTCTTGTAGGTCGCATTGGCCTGCAGCTTGGATGCAGGATTCAGCTTCGTCACCACATTGCCATTGACATGGGCATTGTCGGTCGGGAGAGTACCATGGCAGTCGATACAGGCTATGCCCATATTGCCTGCGGCAGTGCCGGTATGGCGGACGTGCTGGCCGGATGTGGGGGGCGTTGTCTGGCTGACTCCATGGCAGGCACCACAAGCCTTGGCAGTGGCACCGGAAGTCCAGGAGGGGACTGTGAGGGAGCCGTTGCTGCCGGCGTAACCACCGTGGCAATAGAGATTGGAACATGTATTGTTGTTACCTGGTGCCATGGTAACAGTGGTTCCCAGATATTTTGCGTTGCTGCTGTAAGGAGCATAGGGGGTCTTGACGGCAAAGCTGCCGCCATTGAATGTGCCCTTGAATCCGGAGATGGTGCCGCCGTTGATGTTGAAGCCGAATTCAACCGATTCGTTACCCATGGGGTTCTGGGTGTAGCCCTGGTGACAGGTCTCACAGGTCATACCCCGGCCATTGACGTGGGTATCATGGGCACCCGCACCCGAGGTGAGAATGCCGGTTGCCGGTGAGGCCAGGCCGTCGGTGCCGAGGCTGGCATTGATGGGAGGATAGCCGTGGCAGGTATTACAAGATGCACCGAAGGATTTGTTGTGGGCATGACAGGAAGTACAGTCAGTCAGATTGGCATTCTTGTGATTGAGGTCACCAGTTGTCTGGTTGTATTTATGGACGGCCGTCTGGGTATGGCAGACCTCGCAAATGCGCAGGGATGTGCTGTGGCCGCCGGCGTCGTTGCCGAAAGCGGTGATGTTCTTAAATGTAACAGGCTTATCCACTGTCGTACCAATAGAGGCTGGTATCGAACTTACTACCCTTTTGATATTGGTGGTGGTGCGGGTATGACAGGTCGAACAGGTAAACTCGCCATACTGACCGCCGGCAACACCCCAGCCGCTGGCAGGCCAGTATTTGGTACTGAGGTTGGTACTGTTGTGCAGCAGTGGATTGGAATAGGGGGTGTAGCTGATGGTCACTTCATCAACATAGATGTTCGCGGTTTGCGTGCCGCCACCAGTTCCGGACTGGGCCGTCATGGTGATGATGACCTGATCCACATCCTGTGCGAGAGTGACAGGAACCAATCCGTTCCGGACAGTCCAGGTGTGGGCGCCTAAATTACCAGTAGAGAGAATATTTGCTGTGGAGCCATCCACATAGTGGAGAGCCACGGTAACGGTATTGCCGGTGCCAGACCCTGCACCGACGAAAACCAGTTGCGAATATAACGATGCGGTGTTGATGACCGATCCGGCAGGGATGGAAAGCGCCTGACTGGCGGTACCACTGATTAGCGCACCTTTCACTACCGTGGCCAACCTTGCTGATCCGGAACCGTCTGCAGTTCTAGTACTCGTGTCAAATGTAGCGGTACTGAAGGTCCAACTGGCACTATTGGGAAATGTGCCATTGGGAACGGTCGCACCCCAGGCGCTGCCTACCATGAACAGTAGCAGTCCCAGGAGCGCGAGCTGTTGCCCGATGAACCAGCGGGCCTTAACTGCTCTATGCATTACCATCTTCGCTCCTCCTTCATTTTTTAATGTAAGTATGCTAATTAGACGTTGATACGTTAAAAAACGGCTTTTTGGCTAATTCACTATAAAACTGGAACGCTGAAAAGGACATCCAACCCCATGGCTCTAGGAATGGCCAAAATGCGACACTGGGCTACAGCACAAAAAATGCCAACATTAGCAAAAAACAAAAAAAACTGCCGAAACGGCAGCTTTGCGAAGGCTAAAATAGCTTGGTTTTATATATTTTAATGAAATACGTCGGCACCCTGATGAACAGTAGAACCGTTAACGCGTACCGAAATGGAGTGCACTCTATGGAAGAATCGTCAGCAGATCCTCGGCAGTTGCTCGCCGGCAAGCATCTCCACGGCGCGCATTCCGCCAACGACCGTCTCCATTGTCACCCGCCCCTCATTTTTGTCGGTTACCTCGCCGATGACGGCACTCTCCCTGCCCAATGGATGGTTGCGCACCCGTTCCAGCACCCTTTCTGCCGCCTCCGGGGCAACCACCGCCAGGAGCTTTCCTTCGTTGGCGACATAGAGCGGATCGAGCCCAAGAATGGCACAGACCGCACCCACTTCCCGGCTGACAGGCAGCTGGTCCTCCCGGATGGCAATCCCTAATTTGGACTGAAGGGCGATTTCCTTCAGGGTCGTCGCCACCCCTCCGCGGGTCGGGTCGCGCAGCACATGGATAGCATCCCCCTCCTTCAGCAGCTCCGCCACAAGATCGTTGAGGGGCGCGGAATCGCTGGTCACATCGCTACTGAGCTCCAGGCCCTCCCGCGCTGCAAGGACCGCAATGCCGTGATCGCCGATGGTGCCGTTGATAATGACCCGGTCGCCGGGGCGCGCCCCGGATCCACAAATAGTCAGGCCATGGTCGAGAACGCCCACACCCGAGGTGGTGATGAATATGCGGTCAGCCTTCCCCCGAGGCACCACCTTGGTGTCGCCGGTGACGATGGCGACCCCCGCCGCATCAGCCGCCCTGCGCATGGCCGTAAGGATTCGGGCGAGATCGTCGCGGCTGAAGCCTTCCTCCAGGATCAACCCCGTGCTGAGATATAGGGGCCGTGCCCCCATCATGGCGAGATCGTTGACCGTGCCGTTTACCGCCAGATCGCCGATGCTGCCACCCGGGAAAAAGGGCGGATCGACCACGTAGCAGTCGGTGGTAAAGGCCAGCCTTCCCCCGACCGGGTCGAGGACAGCTGCGTCGTCCCTGCCGGCCTGAGAAATGCCTGAAAGGGTAGGAACCACCAGTTCGTCGAGCAGCTGGTGGGACAGTGCCCCGCCGCTGCCATGGCCCAACAGGATCAAGTCGTGAGGCATGGTTTCTCCAGGGTGTTTTTCTGAGATTTCGTTTCACCGGGAAAGGCAGTTTTCCTACCGTCCGTATTTGAAAGCCGCCGCGCAGGTACCTTCCGACGAAACCATGCACGCCCCCACGGGCGATTCGGGTGTGCAGGCAACCGCAAAGAGCGGGCAGTCGAAGGGGGTGATTTTCCCCCTGAGGATGTCGCCGCAGCGGCATCCGGGGTGCTCCCGCGGCTCTTCAGCCGTCACTGGAAGAGCCCGTTCGGCATCGTAGCAGGCATAGCGCTCGTTGATTGCCAGGCCGCTCCCCGGGATGGCGCCGATTCCGCGCCAGGTGGCATTGCAGGGGACGAAGACCCGTTCGAGAACCTCCCGGGCTTTCCGGTTGCCGTCCCATTGCACGACGCGACTGTACTCGTTTTCCACAAGGCTCTCACCTTCGACCACCTGGCGGACAAGCATTTCCACCCCGCGCATGATGTCGGCCGGCTCGAAGCCGGTGATGACGCAGGGAACGCCATGCCCTTCCGCGAGTGAGCGGTAGGCCGCGCCGCCGATGATTGCACTCACGTGGGCGGGGCAGAGATAGCCGTCGATTGCCGTCTCGGGGTCGGCGGAAAGGAGCTGCATGGGGATGGGGATCGTTTTGTGGGCCGCCAGGACGAAGTAGTTGCCCACCTTCTTTTCCTCGGCGGCAAGGATGCTCCCGGCAACCGTGGGAGCGGTCGTTTCGAATCCGATGCCGAGGAAAATCACCCGCTTACCGGGATTTTTCATGGCCAGCGCGACCGCATCCAGCGATGAATAGACTATCCTCACGTCGGCCCCCTGGGCCCGCTCGGCCATGAGCGAAGACGAAGAGCCGGGAACGCGCATCATGTCGCCGAAGGTGGCGACGATAGTCTCGGGAAGGCGGCAATAGGCCACGGCGCGGTCTATATATTCATTCGGAGTGACGCAGACCGGGCAGCCGGGACCGGAAATGAGCCGGACCCCGGGGGGCAGGAGTGAGCGGATACCGTACTGGTAGATAGCCATGGTATGAGTGCCGCAGACCTCCATGAAGGTCATGGTCCTGCCGGCGCGGTCTGCCAGGTGTCCGATCCGGTCGGCAAGCCCCTGGACCAACTCCCGGTCGCGATATTCGTCCCGGTAATTCATGCCATGCTCCCCGGAAGAAAGGCTTCCCGCATCAGGGCTAGGGTTTCCCGGGCCTCCGCCTCATGGAGCCTGGAGATGGCAAAACCGGCATGGACGATAACGTAATCCCCCACCCGCACCTCTTCGTCGAGCAGGAGCAGGCTCGCGTCGCGCCGCACCCCATCCATTTCCGCAATGGCATCACTACCGTCAACGCTTATGATCCGCATCGGTACACCGAGACACATTATTCCTCCCCTTTGCTGTCTCTGCATTATCCTGTTATACCAAGTGCTGTCCCGCGACCACCGCCTGTCCCAATGCCAGCCCTCCGTCGTTGGGGGGCACGAGCCGATGGGTGAATACCTGAAAGCCGTGCCTGGCAAGACGCGCCACTACATCCTCGGCAAGCAGGCGGTTCTGGAAAACGCCTCCCGACAGAACCACCCTGGCAAGGCCGGTCCTTTGCCGGATCCGGCCGCACATTTCTGCCGTGGCCGCCGCGATGGTGGTGTGAAAGGCACCGGCTATCTCTGCCCTGGGCCTTCCTGCCGACAGTTCTTCGACGATAGCCCTAATCATCGGAGTAAAGTTGAGCGCGTCGTCATCCATGACAAAGGGATACGGTGAGCTATCGCCGTAACCCTCGGCAAGCCCTTCCAGCTCCATGGCCGCCTGCCCCTCATAGGTGATCCGTTGGCGCAGGCCGAGTATGGAGGCTACCGCATCGAAGAGGCGGCCGCAGCTGGAAGTCGGCGGGGAGTTGATGCCCCGCTCCAGCATCCTGAGAAACAGCTCCCGGTCCGATTCCTGCACTTCCCTGCAGCAGGCGAGGGGAAGGTCGAAGGCCTCCGTGCCGAAAAGGGAATAGAGGCAGCTTAATGCCATCCGGTACGGCTCGCGCACCGCCGCGTCCCCCCCCGGCAGGGGAAGGTTCCGAAAATGAGCGGCCCGCTCGAAACCACGGTAGTCCCCCAGGAGAAACTCCCCTCCCCAGATGGTACCGTCGGTGCCGTAGCCGGTGCCGTCGAAAACCACGCCGAGCACCTCCCCTTCCAGGCCGTTTTCCGCCATGCACGAGGCCATGTGGGCGTGGTGATGTTGTACTCCGATGCGGGGGAGGGGCGCAAAATTCCCGGCGTAACGGGTCGACAGGTAGTCGGGATGGAGATCGTGGGCAACCCCGGCCGGCTCGATGTCCAGGATCGCCTTCAGGTGCGCAGCCGTCTCCTCCAGAGATGCAAGCGTCTCGACATTCTTAAGGTCGCCGATGTGTTGGCTGAGACAGGCCTGGTCCCCAGCCGTCAAGCAGACGGCGGCCTTCAGTTCCCCCCCTACTGCCAGGATACTGGTCTGACTGAAAGGGAGGCGGATACTGCGCGGCACGTAGCCCCGGGAGCGGCGAAGGACGAGGGGGCCCCCCTGGAAAACCCGGACAACCGAATCGTCGATGCGCGTATGGATGCCGCGGTCGTGGGTGAGAAAACAATCAGCGATGTCTCCCAGGCGTGCCAACGCATCTGCCTCCCGGTAGGCAATGGGCTCATCCGAGACGTTGCCGCTGGTCATGACCAGGGCGGAAAAGTTATCTGCCAGGAGGAGATGATGGAGCGGAGAGGAAGGGAGCATCACTCCCAGATAACCGTTGGCCGGAGCGATGAGTAGGGAGAGCCCGCTCCCCTCACGCTTGCGCAGGAGAACGATAGGGCGCTCCGCCCCTCCGAGCAGCCGCTGTTCCGATTCGTCGGCAAAGGCAATGCCGTCAATAGCCTCAGGATCGGGAACCATCAAGGCGAATGGCTTTTCATCCCGCTTTTTCCGCCGGCGCAGCCGCCGCACTGCCCGGTCGTTACACGCATCCACCGCCAGGTGATAACCGCCGATACCCTTAATGGCGAGGATTCTCCCCTCTCGGAGCAGACGGACCGCCTGCGCGAGTGGATCTTCGTTCCCGATGCCGTCTCCCAAGAGCCGAAGCCGCGGACCGCAGACAGGACAGGCGATGGGCTGGGCATGGAAACGACGGTTCCCCGGCGTTTCGTATTCCTCACGGCACCTGTCACAGAGAGGAAAGCCGGCCATGGTGGTGAACGGCCGGTCGTAGGGAACGCCGGTAACGATGGAATACCGGGGACCACAGTTGGTGCAGGTGATGAAGGGATAGCGGTAGCGGCGGTCGGCGGGATCGAACAGCTCCCTGAGGCAATCGGGGCAGACGTCGCTGTCGGGGGCTATCTGTACCGGCCCCTCGCCATGACCGCTGGGAAGGATCACGAACCCGGCTTCCCTCCGGGGTTCCATGGCGAAGGCCTGCAGCCGGGCGATGGCCGCCAGGGGAGGAGCTTCCTCCTCGATCTTTTTCAGAAAGCGCGAAATTACCGCCTCGTCCCCCTCCACTTCGGCAACGACGCCGGCGGTCGTATTTCTCACCCACCCGCTCACCCCATTAGCCGTGGCAAGGCGATAGAGAAAGGGGCGGAAGCCCACCCCCTGCACAATCCCCGCTATTTCCACTCTCATCCGTTGAATGGGATACTCCGGAAGCCCGTGCGGCATGTCCCGAAGCCGCCGGGCAGGAAGATCTCAGGAAGCGGCAGACAGCCGCTCAGTGAGCCAGCAGTACCAGGCATCCATCCCCTGCCCCGTTCGCGCCGAGACTTCAAAAATGGTCATGGCCGGGTTCACCCGCTGCGCCATCTCCCGGCACTGCGCCACGTCGAATCCCAGGTGGGGAAGGAGGTCGATCTTGTTGAGGAGCATGATATCGGCAGCATGGAATATCCCCGGATACTTGAGCGGCTTGTCCTCCCCCTCGGTGACGCTTAGCACCACCACCTTGTGGTGCTCCCCCAGATCGAAGGTTGCCGGGCAGACCAGGTTGCCGACGTTTTCCACGAAAAGGATATCTATCCCGGAGAGGTCGAGCTGTTCCGCCGCGTGCCCCACCATATGGGCGTCCAGGTGACAGCCGGTGCCGGTATTGATCTGCACCACCGATGCACCGGTGGCGGCGATCCTTACCGCGTCCCGGTCGGTTTGCTGGTCTCCTTCGATGACCGCCAGACCCATTTCACCCGAAAGATCCGCCAAGGTCCGTTCCAGGAGCGTCGTCTTCCCCGAGCCGGGAGAACTGACCAGGTTCAGGGCGAATACTCCCCGCTTCCGGAAAAGCGACCGGTTCTCCGCCGCCAGGCGATCATTCTTGGCGAGGATGTCGGTCTCCACGGCGATTTTCTGCCCAGAGGAACCATGGAGGTATTCATGCCGATGATGGCCGTGATCGTGGTGGTGATCCTCCCCTGAACAGCCGCAGGTCATACACATGCTACGCCACCTCCAGTTCTTTTACCCGCAGTTCCCGGCCGGCAAGCAGCTCCACCCCGTAACCGCCACAGGAGGGACAGGGATCGAACAGGGCAGCGACCATGAATTCCTTGCCGCAGTCACATCGGCCCTGCCCGGCAACCCGCTCGATGCGCAGCTGTGCCCCATCCAGGAGCGTTCCTCTGGTACAGGCGTCAAAGCAAAATTCGACAGCTTCCGGCACCACCCCGGACAAATCGCCGATTTCCAGGGTGACCGCGGTTACCGCCCGTCCCAGGGCTGCCTGCTCGCAAATTTCAACCGCATTCAGGGTTATGGCCATTTCGTGCATCTAGATGCCGCCTCCCTGCCTGAAAGTTAAGGGGTGGAGGTACCATGCAGCGGCCCTGCCCCCCATCGCTCCAGTTCACCTACCACATGCGCTGCAAGTCGGTCCAGCTCACCGGCAACGGCAGGAGACAGCTCCAGCCCCAGGCCGAGCTTTTCCGGCTGTACCCCCCAGAGGACCATCTCTTCGGGTGCAAAACCCTGGAGGCCAGCCACGGCAAGGAGATCCTTCAGCCCCACCTGGTGGGGGGACACCTTCGTTTCCAGGGCCATGGGAATCTGGTCCCCCGTAAAGCGGACAACGGTCCCCGGAATACCTCCGGTCTCCACCGCATCGACCACCAACAGCCTGGTCACCCCCTCCAGCTTCGGCAGCAAATCTAGCCCGAGGGTGCCCCCATCCACAAGGGTGACGCCGACGGGAAAGCGATGGGTAGCCGCCAGTCTCTGAACGACCCTGACGCCGATCCCGTCGTCGGACATGATCAGATTGCCTATGCCCAGCACCAGTATGGACACTAGTCCTTCATCCTGACGGCCTTGTAGCCGCTGAATATGCTCGACATTACTCCCCCCCGCTCCTTCACGTCCATGAGCCAGGAACTGTAGACGTGGTGGATGACAAAGCCGATCAGGAGCCACATTCCCAGGTGGTGAGTCAGCCGCATCCCTTGGGGGGAAAACAGGACGAACAGCCAGCCGGTAAGTTTATGCATTACTGACTGGGGAGCCCTCTGGCCGTAGAGGGCAAATCCGGTCAGAATCATGACGAAGTAGAGCATGAAGACCACCAGGTACGTCGTCCCGGCCAGGGTGTTGTGACCCACGGCATTGGGCACCCTCTTGCTCATGAAGAGATAGTACTTCAAGGTGTCAAGCATCCGTTGCCGTCCTTCCCGGGTAACGAAGGGGACGTATTCACGCCAGGATGCATAGCGGTTCCCCATGAACGCCCAGTAGATACGGCTTGTCACGCTGATGGTGAATGCATAGGCGGCGACGAAGTGAACGAAGCGGACCCATCCCATGACGTACTGGGAGGGGCTGTCGGCCAGGGTTTCCGGCGCACCTATGTACCCGCCGGTGACGGATAGAACGGCAATGGCAAGGAAATTCACCCAGTGGGTCACCCGCACCGGGATTTCCCAGACATACTTTTTGTAGAGACCACCTTCAGCCATGATGCGCCTCCTAGCGTACGGCGACCTTGAGGGTCTCGTTGCCCCGGGCATCCAGGAGATGCACCGCACAGGCGAGACACGGGTCGAAGGAGTGGATGATACGCAGAATCTCCAGCGGCTTGCCGGGATCCGCCAGGGGCGTACCGATCAGTGCCGCCTCGTAAGGGCCGCGAACTCCCTTGGCATCCCGGGGGGACGCGTTCCAGGTGGAGGGGACAACAGCCTGGTAGTTGAGGATCTTCTGGTCCCTGATCCTGATCCAATGCCCCAGCGCACCACGGGGAGCTTCGTGCATTCCGTAGCCTGAGGCCTCGGCAGGCCAGCGATCCGGGTCCCATTTTTCACCGTTATGGATCGCATAATCCCCTTTGCCGATGTTGTCCATGAGCTGGTCGTTCCACTTCGGCATTTCCCGAGCGATGAGCAGACAATCGATGCCACGGGCGGCGGTCCTTCCCAGAGTGGAAAAGAGGGCCTCGGGGCCGACGCTTAGTTTGCCCAGTACCCCGTTTACCGCATCCTGCACGGGTTTATGGCCTGCAGCGTAGGCTACCAACAGCCTCGCCAGGGGGCCGACCTCCATGGGCTGATCCTCATAACGAGGGGCCTTGACCCAGGAGTATTTCCCACTGGTATCCAGGTGCTGGAAAGGGGGCTTGGGACCGGAATATTTTCCCTCCGACTCCCCTTCCCAGGGGTGTAGCCCCTTGCCGGCACCGCCGGAATACTCGTACCAGGAGTGGTCCACATACTCAGTCACCTTGCGGTGGTCCACCGGCAAAGCCTTGCCGA
This sequence comes from Geotalea sp. SG265, assembly GCF_022808985.1. Lineage (GTDB taxonomy): Bacteria > Desulfobacterota > Desulfuromonadia > Geobacterales > Geobacteraceae > Geotalea. The sequence continues at coordinate 10,519 of NZ_JAKZFT010000027.1, forward strand.
GATCCCGGTTGAGAACCACACCGGCAGGAAGCCAGGGCTGTCCGCCCCCCTGCTGGGGAAATTCCCCGAAGGAAAGGAAGTTTCCCACGCCACCACCGATGCCGGCCCACTCCTTATAGAATGAGGCGACCGCCAGGAGGTCCGGGATATAGACCTTCTCCACGAATTCTCCGGCCTTGGTCAGCAGCCGTTTGATTTCGGCCAGTTTGTCGGCGTTGAGGGCATTCTGGGAATCGGGGTCGATGGGAATGGCCATGCCACCCACCAGGAACGTCTGGGGGTGGGGATTCTTGCTCCCAAGGATGGCGTGGATCTTGATGACATCCTTTTGCCACTCCAGGGCTTCCAGGTAATGGGCCGTCGCCATGAGATTCGCCTCGGGAGGGAGCTTGTAGGCGGGGTGCCCCCAGTAGGCATTGGCGAAGGGACCGAGCCGGCCTTTTGCAACGAATGCCTTGACTTTATCCTGCACTTCTTTGAAGTAGGTGGGGGAATTCAGCGGCCAGTCCGAGATGGATGCAGCAAGGGCAGCCGTCTTTGCCGGATCGGCAGTGAGCCCCGAAGTAATATCCACCCAGTCGAGGGCGTGCAAGTGGTAGAAATGAATGACATGGTCCTGGACGTTCTGGATGCCGATGATGATATTCCTGATCAGCTCGGCATTGGAGGGAATGGCTATCTTCAGGGCATTTTCCACCGCCCTGATCGAAGCGATCGAATGGACTGTGGTGCAGACTCCGCAGAATCGCTGGGTGACGTACCAGGCATCGCGCGGATCACGTCCCTTGAGAATGGTCTCTATCCCCCGGAACATGGTGCTGCTGCTCCAGGCATCCGTCACCCGGCCGCCGGCTACTTCCGCCTCGATGCGCAGGTGCCCCTCTATGCGGGTAATGGGATCTACGACAATCTTCGTCATCGGTCAGTATCCTCCTGAGCCCCTTCGGATTTATCCCCGTGCCGGAAAGCGCTCGCTATGCCGTGGACGCCGAAAGCCACGGCCGTTGTCACCGCCAGACCAAGACCGATCTTGTCGGCGGTGCTTTCTATGCCGAAACCCGGGACCTGGGGCAGACGCCTGTAGAACGGAGCCATGGCGTCCCAGAACTGGGGTTCTGAGCAGCCGACGCAGCCGTGGCCGGCGCCGACCGGCCAGCTGGTTTTCTCGTTATACCTCTGGGTAGGACAGTTATGGTAGGTCTCAGGCCCCTTGCATCCCATGTGATAGAGGCAATGTCCCTTCCGATGGGCCTCATCCCCCCACTGCTCCACATATTGCCCCGCATCGAAGTGGGGACGGCGCTCGCAGTTGTCGTGAATGCGTTTGCCGTAGGCGAAGAGCGGACGGCCATGGCTGTCGACGGCGGGAAGCTTGCCGAAAACCAGGAAATGGACGATGGTCGCCGTCAAGTTGTCCGCATTGAGGGGACAGCCGGGGAGGTTGATGACCGTGGCTCCCGGGACCGCCTCCTTTATCCCCACTGCACCTGTGGGGTTGGGGGCGGCAGCGGGGAGCCCGCCGAAGGAAGCACAGGTACCCACGGCAACCGTGGCCATGGCATTGCCGCATACCTGGCGGGCAGTGTCCAGTGCCGTCCTGCCGGCAACGCAGCAGTAGACCCCGCCGTCCCTCAGTGGAATCGAGCCTTCCACTACGGCGATGTATTTTCCTTTCTGCTCCTTGACCACCTTGGCGAGCGCCTCTTCCGCCTGATGGCCTGCCGCCGCCATGATCGTTTCATGGTAATCCACCGAGAGGATGTCGAGGACGATCTCGGCAACGGTCGGGTTGGCAGCTCTGAGGAGCGCCTCCGTGTCGGCGGCACAGTCCTGGAATTCCAGCCAGACCAGGGTGGGACGCTTGATGTCGTCCAGCGCTTGCGCTACGCGCGGTACGAAGGTAGCCGGGAGAGCGAGTGCGGCCGACACCGCCGTGCAGAATTTCATGAAATCCCGGCGCGACACCCCCCTCTCCGCAAGAAGCCGTGGCAAGTCCAGCAGCTGTTCGGCTCCGTCGGCTGTTTCTTCATCACTTCGCTTACCCATTTGGCACCTCCTTGTCATCGTACGACTGACAATCCATGTGCGAATCCAGCCCCAGCAGGTTGCCGCAGCCCGGCAAGTCGCCTGGGCCAAGGAATACAGGTGGAAAGTTCCCGGTAAAAAGCTGTTTTAATTATATTCGGCATCACATTAAATGCAACCGGCAAAAATTAGAGGGTAATCACCTATCGGAATTTCCTTCAGCTCATCTCATAGACTACCGAGGATTTGAAAGCAGCAAATGACCCAGATGCGGTCACATGTCCCGCCGATGGAAATACTGTGCTGCGACATATCCGCTATATGTGATTCTCTGTCTTGCACTGCTTAAGGATGGCTGATATAGTCAGTGCCGTCTCTGGCAGAGGTATAACCCTAGTGCATGAACTGCAACGGCTGGCATCGGAGTACATTTCAATGAGCAGCAACATCATCCGGAAAAAGGAGATATTATGAAAAAATTCCACCTTCCCCTCTTGCTGGCAGCTCTTTTACTGTTGACTGCAGGGGTGGCATTTTCTGCCGACACCCTGCCCAAGCCTGACAAATTCGATGAGGAAGAGATACTGACCGGCGAGCGCCTGGCAAAATACGATCACGTTGTGGTGAAGGATTTCACCCTGGACGGCGCCGAACTAATCAATATGGATGAAGATGAAAAAAAGCTCTTCGAGGAAGGCAAGAAGGGAATAGTCAAGGCACTCACTGAAAGCATCGTCAAAAACCTGAAGGATAAGACGAAGTTCAAGAGCGTAGAGGCAAACAAATCCGCCAAGGGCAAGACGCTGCTGCTTAAGGGGAAGTTCTACCAGTTTAACGGCGGTATAGGTGCAGCCAAGTTCTTCCTCGGCTTCATGGCCCCCAAAAGCGGCAAGACCAATATCGGCATCACTGCCGAGCTGATCGAGGCATCGAGCGGCAAGGTTCTGGCTCGAATCAAGGACATCCGCGCAGGAGGGGAAGGTTCCTCCGCTGCGAGCAGGTTCATTGTCAAGGTATTCACCATTCAGGCGACCGACGAAGGGGAAGAACTCGCCGAGTTTATCGGGGAGCTCTACTGAGATCATTCCCCTGCTGAAAAAACAAACCTGCTAAAAGGGCATCCCCCGGCGCATGCGATCCTGAACGATCTCGTGGATCCGCTCGTCGGCATTGGCCGGGGTGATGTCCGACTGCCGGCAGATCTCCCGCACCTGCGCCATCCGCCCGGGGGCAACCATGTCCCCCAGGCGGAGAAAATATCCCGCCCGTTTCCCCACCTGGAACAGGACCTGCTGTTCACAGTCCATGGCGATGAATTTTCGCAAAACGCCTGCCAGCCGCTCCTGGTCCTGCGGCATGGTGCCGTCGATTTCCTGGAAGAGGTTGTAACTGTGATCACTCGTCATGCGGCTGGTGATCCCGTGCAGGTGCTCTATGAGGGTGAGGATCTCGTAGGCCAGAACCAGATCGGGCGCCCACTGGTACCGCGTTTCGCTATCCGGGAAGAGCGTGATCTTGTCGGGCAGGTGCAGCGTCCGGAAGCGGATGAAATCCGGGTTTATCCGGTTGAGGGCATCCGCCGATTCAAGGGCGTGCAGCTGCGAGAACTCGGTGCCCCCCAGGCCGATGAGGAAGTATTCGGATAGCTCGATGCCGGCAGCCTTCACCTTGAGCCCGGCAGCGATATGGGTCTCCTTGGTGACCCCCTTGCGGACCAGCTGCAGAACCGTGTCCGAAGCCGTTTCCATGCCGATGTGGATGCGGTTCAAGCCGGCAGCGGCAATTTCCTTGAGCATCCCGTCATCAATGCGCGCCACACTGTCGGAACGGGCATAGGAGGTTATGCGCTTCACCCCCGGGAATCTGGACCGGATGTGGCACAGTATTTTCAGGAGGTCTTCCGGCCGGATGACCAGGCTGTCGGCATCCTGGAGAAAGATCGACTCCATCCCGCCCTGCAGCCAGCTATATGCCGCATAAAAGGCCGGCTCCTCCCCCGGAGACAGGCCCCTCTGCAGAGCCGCAGGTGTGGTGCCCGGGTCCTGCAGCCGCGTGATGAATTTATAGACGCTGTCGATATCGTGGATGACATTTTCGACGGAGCGGATGGAAAATTTGCTTTTCTTGTAGATGGAGCAGAAGGTACAACGGTTCCAGGGGCAGTTGCGGTTGACGCGCAACAGCAGGCTGGAAGCCTCGCTGGGTGGGCGGATGGGGCCTTGTTCGAATCCGTTTTGCCGTTCCATGATCTCATCCTCTGGGAGCATTGTGCTGGGAAAGTAGTATCCTATGTAGAGTATAGGGAGAAATTAGTCAAGGCGGGATGGACTTGTGGGGGGAGGAACCGGGGTCAATTTCTGGGTAATTCCAGAGGAGGATTCACCTGGCAGTCCTTTTGTTGTGACTGTTATTCGATGCATGATGTTTTTGTGATATTTGCCTGTGTTTCTTACTTTGCCTTATCTACTTTCACAGGTTTAGCTGAAGGAGTGCCACAATAGAGACTAGAATTATTACAGCTCCAAGCATAGTGATATAGACTGGTTTAACAGAGAAAGTCAGATTCAATATTTTTACACCTTCCTCCCACTCAGGAAATTTCTGATAGAACTTAGTTAAACCTCTCGCAACTTGATTTCTAAATATAATGAACAATAATCCTAAAATTATGCCTTTTAATGGTCCAAGATCCATTTTCCCATTCCTATTTTGGTTTCTTTACAATTGTTCCTCGCTCAAAGCCAACACTAGCATCCAATAAAACGTGTAATCCCAGCTTTCCATTCATGTAGTGAAGCTTTTTTTGCTTCGGCACCAAGACTTGCCACACAATACCAAAGAAAAAAACGGGAGTTCTGGGGAGTTCTGGGGACAGTATATTTGGGGTATTTGCCCTAAGAACACTTCATCTAAAAATCAGGACAATGAAGATATTTATCGAGAGATTCCTTCCAGGCCGCCACCGAATCAAACTTTGGCATCAATTCATAGCCCGATCTGCTACCAACAAATGCGCCCATTCCATGTTGTATCATATAGCGGGGGTAGTAGATCGGCGGCCCAATGCGCTTTATTTCTTTGCACGTTTCTTTAAGCGATGCCGGCGTACCAAGGGTTTTCTCAACCGTTTGTATAAAGGTTTCATTCTTGTTTTCATCCATGGAATCAAGTACGGTCATACTGAGTACAGACACTGCCTGATGAGCGGTCGTGTCTGCAACTCTGAGGGTGTCAAAATATCCGTATACGCCGGCAAGTGCAAATAAAAACACCCCTTCCTTGTACTTGTCCTGTTCAACGCATTTGACACTTCCTGTATATAGGTCGGCAGGTGTAAGTTTATTTTCTACCTTCCCTTTCTCAATGCAGCCCACGTCATTCTTGGACTCAAGATTTCCCTCAGCTTCGTAATTTCTTATCTCGGCTGCAAGACTTCCAGTACTCGAATAAAGAGTAAGCGCGATTGCGGTAAAAACGAAAGACTTGAACATTATTCCTCCTATTGGGCCTGCACAGCGAATTTTGCCACGTCTGCGTCTACGGCCGTGTTATATCTTCTGCCTTTTCAAAATCTCCCTCATCAAGAGAGAGCCTGAGAGCAAAGACGAGGGGTCAGGTCACAACCGCCTACAATTCCGCTTTGTACAGTGTTGAGACTTGGCCCTTTATTCTTCCGCTTCTACTCCTTCTTTGTCACAAGAAAATCATTTCGATGTCTGTACGCATTGATCCCTAGGCCTAATATAAAAAGAACTGTATAAATATTAATGTAACTAGGAAATCTTTTCAGATTGGGTAATACAAGAAGTGGCGGAATAATGAATGCAAAAGAACCTGCGATACCTGCCAAACCTACAATAACGTGTGATGATTGCCATAAAAATTTTTTTATGCCATGTAATGCGCTTTCCTTTTTATCAAAATAGTATCTGGACCGAAGTAAACTTTTAAAATATAAGACGAATATACATCCCATAACAATACCGCCTACAGCAGCTAATAAGATGTATTTCATTTCATAGATGTTACTTGTTACCATTTTCATTGCTGTCCCTTAGTTGTATTCTTAGTCCAAGTTCAGCGCCTGATGCCATAGCCCCATTTAAAAGCGGGTCATCAACAACAATCGAGCTTAAACCAGCAGCCCCCCCACTAGGCCTGTAACACCAATTGTTTCATAGTTAATATCGCTAAACAATGGCTTACCTTTCGCATAATTTCCATAAATTTGTCCTGCAAGATCTCCTGAAGGGGCGCTTAAAAGGGGGCGCTTAAAAGGGTCGGGGGCGCTTAAAAGGGTCGGGGCGCTTAAAAGGGTCGCGTCTACACATTTCATAGTTTTAATTCTTTCTTCACCGCTTCCACATTGCTTTTAAGCCGCTTATCCCCTTTCAATTTCTCTGCAAACCGTCGGCTCCCCTCCGAAATTGCAGATTCCCGTACATCGAAGAGTTGCCCTATTTCTCGCAGTCTTGCTCCACTGTATCTATGGCAGAGATGTATTGCTGCCTGCCTTGCCAGCTTTTCGTTCTCTGCAAAGACTTTCTTTACCTGGCGGACAATCTCCTCCGGCTGCGGTTGCGTTGATAACTGGCGCAGTGCCGGGACATCTCTACTTACTGTCTTTTCCTGCAAGTGAGCTGTGGTGATTTCTTCTATGAATCCCGGGCTCCCAAGAAGAGATGATCCAACGGCTTCTTTTAGCGGGCTTTCGTAGTCTTCCCCAAGCATATCTTCCACAAACTGACGATACTTCTTTTGGGCATCAGCTGCTTTCTTGTCAAAGTAGCCAATGATAAAATCCATCTTCTGCCAGGCCGGTGGCGTGTGTTGGCCGATGTAGCTGTTATAGCTCGACCAGCGGTATTCTTCTGGCCGTTCGACGGCACCGGCTCTAACCGGATTCAAGTGTATATATCTTGAAAGTTCGACTGTATATTCGTCCGCCTCAACGAGTATCGCCTTGTATCTTCCCTGGAACAGGTGGCCGGCCCGTTTCCGCTTGATGTTGAAATATGTGGTGTAGGCACCGTTTATGTGGCGCATTATCTGTGACAGATTTCCGTGTGGTGTTTCCAGCAACAGGTGATAGTGGTTGTTCATCAGGCACCATACATGAATTACCGCACCATACCGTTCTGTTGCCGATTCCAGATATGAAAGAAATTTCTCCCGGTCTTTCTGACTTTTAAACACATCCTTCTGCTCGTTGCCTCTGGATGTTATGTGATAGTAGGCTCCTGGATATTCAATGCGTAATGGTCGGGCCATGGCTCTTCTCCTTTGACTGATAAAGTGCATCTACCAGATCAAAGTATAACTTGCTTTTGTGTAATTTGTAGACCTGACCCTTTTAATCTTCCTAGACCTGACCCTTTTAATCTTCCCTTTTAATCTTCCAAAATGGAAAATGGAGACGCGACCCTTTAGCTTTTCCCTGTTTACTTTACAGACCCGGGCATTCTTGCTTTTATAAAGTAGAGATAATTATGTCTATAATCAAAGATAAATAAATCAACGTCCACAGGATTTCCATTAGGAGTAGCAGCTAAGTTCCAGAACATAAACTCATAATTTGCGCCATCAAGCAAATCTTTTGGATACCAACTTAGGCTAAATGAACTTGCAAATAAATTTATCTTTGAAAGAAGGGTTTTTGTTGCGTCGTTTTGAGTAGATCCAGAAATCCAACTTCTAATCTTTAATTTAAAGTCATTGGTGCTTTGTATTTTAGGCGACCCTACCTCCATCAAGACAATAGAAATCGATCCACCTCCGTGCTCAGTTGAATATTGATAGCTATGAATGACCTTTTTCATCTGAAATTGGTCAACAAAGATTGGAGATGGAACTACGGCATAAACATTTCTCGTATCGATGCCATCCATCACAACATGTCTTGTAGACAGCTGTTGAAAATAGTTAACAGCCAAAGAAATTAACATGACTGCCAGTATCAAAGAAAAAATGACAAGATAAATCTTTAATATCGTATCTGATCCTTTCTTCCATTGGTTCCAGTAATCTTGTGGACTAATCATATTAATCCTTATTGCTGCTGTGTGGATGGCAGCTCATTGGGTTGAAAGTTTTTGGTTCTGAAGGAGCTGGTCGTCGAGTTTGCGGTACAATATTACTGCGGCTAGGCCCTGCTGGCTTGTTTGGAGCATGTGAACCACCAGGTTTTCTAAATTCTAAATCGCTTGGGAAACGCGGCGGCGCTAGAGATACTTTTCTTGTCTCAGCGGGTTTTGTTCCACTAATATTTACAGGTAACCCCACTAGATTTAGCAAACCTACACCTAGCCCAAAATGAATAGCAATACCAACTGGGTCACTTTTGCCTTCCTTACTTATTAAACCAATACCTAAATGTTTTGATATACCGAGACCAATTTCAGATGAAGCTTCTGAGGAACTGGGCAAAGAGCCCAGGCCTAAAGACAAATCTATACTTGCACCAATTAGATCACTACTTATTGTCTTTTGTTCATCTCCTGAGCTAAGTTGCCTACCATGCAAAAGTAAACTTGAACTATGAGATAAAGAAATATAGTCATTCACCGCTTTTCCGTCCGGATCAATTAAAATAACTGGGGGCGCTTAAAAGGGTCGCGTCTACACATTTCATAGTTTTAATTCTTTCTTCACCGCTTCCACATTGCTTTTAAGCCGCTTATCCCCTTTCAATTTCTCTGCAAACCGTCGGCTCCCCTCCGAAATTGCAGATTCCCGTACATTGAAGAGTTGCCCTATTTCTCGCAGTCTTGCTCCACTGTATCTATGGCAGAGATGTATTGCTGCCTGCCTTGCCAGCTTTTCGTTCTCTGCAAAGACTTTCTTTACCTGGCGGACAATCTCCTCCGGCTGCGGTTGCGTTGATAACTGGCGCAGTGCCGGGACATCTCTACTGACTGTCTTTTCCTGCAAGTGAGCTGTGGTGATTTCTTCTATGAATCCCGGGCTCCCAAGAAGAGATGATCCAACGGCTTCTTTTAGCGGGCTTTCGTAGTCTTCCCCAAGCATATCTTCCACAAACTGACGATACTTCTTTTGGGCATCAGCTGCTTTCTTGTCAAAGTAGCCAATGATAAAATCCATCTTCTGCCAGTCCGGTGGCGTGTGTTGGCCGATGTAGCTGTTATAGCTCGACCAGCGGTATTCTTCTGGCCGTTCGACGGCACCGGCTCTAACCGGATTCAAGTGTATATATCTTGAAAGTTCGACTGTATATTCGTCCGCCTCAACGAGTATCGCCTTGTATCTTCCCTGGAACAGGTGGCCGGCCCGTTTCCGCTTGATGTTGAAATATGTGGTGTAGGCACCGTTTATGTGGCGCATTATCTGTGAAAGATTTCCGTGTGGTGTTTCCAGCAACAGGTGATAGTGGTTGTTCATCAGGCACCATACATGAATTATCGCACCATACCGTTCTGTTGCCGATTCCAGATATGAAAGAAATTTCTCCCGGTCTTTCTGACTTTTAAACACATCCTTCTGCTCGTTGCCTCTGGATGTTATGTGATAGTAGGCTCCTGGATATTCAATGCGTAATGGTCGGGCCATGGCTCTTCTCCTTTGACTGATAAAGTGCATCTACCAGATCAAAGTATAACTTGCTTTTGTGTAATTTGTAGACCTGACCCTTTTAATCTTTTTGACCCTTTTAATCTTTTCAGGACTAGGTGGATTCAAATTGCAAGTGCACCACGTGAATTTTGAAAGAAGACTTCGTGTGGTGTCTGGTAGTTAAGGCTTTTTCTGGGTCGATGATTCACC
>NZ_JAKZFT010000028.1 GCF_022808985.1 Geotalea sp. SG265
AGCAGATCTTACGGTTATTACAGCTGAATTTGTTCGAGCGACGCGACCTCGAAAGCCTATTCAACCCCCCGAAAATAGAGGCTTCGCCGCAACTGGTGTTGCTTTAGAAACTATGGGACAGCAGTGATTATGATTATAAAAATATAGCACTGATAGTGTTATTTTTGAGTATCTGTAATAGCATCTCCAACATTCTCTAAGTGCTATTTTGGGGGAAGGTTGTTTTCCACCTCTTGAGGACGGTGCTATTCTTGAGCAGCCAAAACTAAATCATACCGACAATAAACACTTTAATAAGCCCCTCTGGGAACTCCAGAGGGGCTTTGTCATTTCTGGACACAAAAAAATAAGGAGAAAATTATGGAAAATGACAGACTACTTTCCCAGAAGGAAGTCGTCGCCTGGACTGGCATGAGCCCAGCTTGGTTCGAAATTAGCCGGTTTAAGGGTACAGGAATCCCTTATGTCAAAATCGGGCGATCCATCAGATACAAAACCAGCGAGGTGCAACGGTGGATAGAATCACACGTCGTTGTCACCGCAACCTAAAAAACATCATCACTCCGAAAAGGAGAACAGAAAGGAAGCATTTTGAATGAGTAATAAAAACACCTCAGGAGGCTCGATCAAAGATACCAGCCTTCAAACCAGCAGCAAAACAGGTGCGGTTGCAGCCGATACCACAAAATCAGTGGACAGCGCTACGGCATCTTTAAACGCACAAATACAGCAATTAAATAAGAAGCATGCTGTGATCAATGTCGGCGGGAAATGCCGAGTTTTAACGGAATTCCTCGACCCCGAAACAGAACTCAAAGATATCCAATTTTCAACCCCAGCAGATTTCAAGTCGTTTTATTGTAACAGCAAGGTTCAAATGAACGACAAGACGATTCCCTTGGGTGCCGCCTGGTTTATCCACCCTGCGCGTCGTGAATACAAGGGGCTAACATTCAATCCGAAGACAACGCCAGATGGATACTATAATCTGTGGACCGGCTTTGCTGTCGAGCCAAGCGAGGGCGACTGCTCCCTGTACCTTGCTCATATACGGGACAATATCGCCAACGGAAATGATGTGATCTATAACTATATCCTTGCATGGATGGCCCAAGGTGTTCAGCGGCCAGATGAGCTTATCGGTGTTGCCCTAGCTCTGAGAGGATCAATGGGAACCGGCAAAGGCGTATTTGCCAATGGGTATGGCTCCCTCTTCGGTCGTCATTTTCTCCAACTAGTCCAAGGGTCGCAACTTACCGGGAAATTCAACGCCCACATGAAAGACAAATGCCTTGTATTTGCAGACGAAGCATTCTGGGCCGGTGATAAGCAGGCTGAAGGCGTTCTCAAGGCCATGATTACGGAGCACAGCCTGATCATAGAGGGCAAAGGCGAAAACGCATTCAAGATCAAGAACCATCTGCACTTCATCTTTGCGACCAATAACGAATGGGTTGCACCAGCAGGACCGCAAGAACGAAGGTTCTTTGTGCTAGATGTCGGTGAAGGTCGAATGCAGGACCATGCCTATTTTAAAGCAATCCAAAGAGAGCTGGACAATGGGGGCCGAGAGGCCCTTTTACATTTTCTGTTGAACCACGACATTTCCAGGATCAATCTACGGCAGTTCCCACAGACTCCGGCGCTACTGGAACAAAAGCTCTACAGCATGACTCCGGTTCAGAAGTTCATGTTTCAGAAGTTGGAGTCAGGCGCCCTTGGAAATGCGGTTTCCGGTTGGGACGAGATCCCAACAAAGGAACTGTACGGCCAGTTCATCGCATTCTGTATCCGTGTCGGAGTGCGATTCAGGCTAAGCGATTCAGAATTCGGTACGCAACTCAGAAAGCTGTTCTCGGGGATAACAATCGGCAAAGGCAGCAAGAGCCGCTACGGTAATCACCGGCCTAACATCTACAGGTTCCCCTCGTTGGCCGAGTGCAGAAAAATGTTTGAACGGTTCGTCAACTACCAGGTTGAATGGCCAGTCTATGATAAAGCCCCTGAAATAGCACCTGTAGCAGACGAGTAACATCAACACAAACAACAAATTTCAAAGACTCCCTTGGTAACGCCAGGGGAGTTTTTCATTTCAGAAAGGAAAAATAACCAATATGTACGAAAACAAGTTCAATAAGGCCCCAGCAGGATATGGGGTCGGAGAATGGGCCGGGTACAGCTACAACATCGGGATTGGATGCTCCCATAACTGCCGTTACTGCTATGCGCGGAGCTTCTTTGTTCAGGAGATGTTAGTACCCAGTAACGAAGCATGGACCACTGAGCGGCCAAAACATCAAAAAAGCAACATTCATCTGCAGGCTGACAAGCGAGTCATGTTTCCAAGTACCCACGATATCAGCCCGGCATATCTGGAGGTTTACTGTCAGGCCCTCTACAACATCCTGGCTGCAGGTAATGAAGTACTCCTTGTGTCAAAGCCTCATCTCGAATGCATCAAACATATCTGCGCCGAGTTTCAGGCTTTCAAGACGCAAATGGAATTCCGCTTCACAATCGGTTCCATAAATCAGGAGGTGACTGCCTTTTGGGAACCAGGAGCACCGACGCCAGAGGAAAGAATAAGTTGCCTTAAGTACGCCACTGAAAAGGGATATCAGACAGGCATAAGCATGGAACCGATACTCGAAGGTAAAGATGCTGCGATTGAAACCTTCTATGCGCTATCACCACTTACGACGGGAACCATCTGGATTGGGACCATGAACAACCTCGATGAGCGTGTAGATCAAACCATTCCCGAGGTAGTTGCTGCTGTTCAGAAGATAAAGGAATTGCAGGTAGACGAAGAGATGGTCCAGTTGTATGCGTTTCTGAAAGATGAACCTCAGGTACGGTGGAAAGACTCGATCAAAAAAGTAGTCCAATTTCTGTAGTGAACTTTATATGAGGAAATGAATTTATGACCCTTGAACAAATTTTTGCCCATAGCTGGGAAGAACTAACGATATATCACCTGGATGGAACAACCTACTATCTCGGGGTAGATGTAAAAAACATGGTTGGCGTCAGCAATCTATCTACTGCAATCGCACGTACATCGCAAAACCCCAGAGTGAGCCGAGGAAACTGGACGATGAAATATCTTCCAAACATCAACAGAGGGAGAGCCGTCTACCTCTTAAAATATGATGGAATCATTGAACTGATCCGCAACAACAAAAATCGCGCCTGCAGGAGATTGCAGCCGCTACTCGATACATGAAGAAAGTCCGGGGTCACAAAAAGGCCCCGGACACCTAATTCCGATTGATCTTATATAGTTGGGTAAGTGGCAGGGGTGTCTTGGGTAAAATGGAGGTGTTACGCTTGAACAACTAGATGTGCAATATCATTGTTACCTTAGTCACATCGGACATCCATGACATGTTCTGTATTCGTAGGTGGTTGCTGTGTCCAGGGGTGCAATCAGTGCCCATACTCTCCGGACTTACGCAAGGCCAGTATCTGCTCCCCAATATTGCCGAATGAGGAAACTATATCAGCGTTATTATGGGATAGTAATGCCATCAACATGTTGTCCCAAATACCGCTGGCCCCCTATGGAACACAGCAAGTACATTATTTTTTATTTAATTTTCGAGATAATGACGCAAAATCCCTTCTGTAACCTGTTGAAAAGACAGTACGTGTAAAGAAATTTTACAGGTGTAAAAATTCTTTACACCAGTTTTTTCATTGAAAAAAATCCCAAATTTTTATAACTGTTAATCCCAACCTCCTAATAACGATACCTTCCAGAACGACAAGAATGATTACCACCAGCTAGTACTGGTATAACTTCAAATACTCCTGCTTTTCACTGCTTCCAGCGTCCTATTCTTAATTGGCCATTTCTATCTGCCTACTTTCAAGGAGCCACTTGATGTTAAAAAGGTTATTTGGTTCTGCGATCAAGTTTTTCGCTATGTTATCTTCTTTTCTGCGTACTTGGAGGGGATTATGAGCAGCTTCTACGCTCGGATATTTCTTGTTTTTCTGTCTATACCGTAACAACCTGGATACTGGAACATGATGCAGCCGCCGTTAGTTGCAGCCCAGGACTCGCGTCCGTAATCGGCACCGAATACATCGGCGACAAGTGTCCATGGGAAAGCACCATCTATACCTACCGCACGATTGATTTGATCTGCAACAATGGCACAATCGAGCGTGATCCCAACAGCTCCGGCGATATGATCTACGAAAACATCACCCCGAGCTACATGCAGAGCATGATCATGTCCCAGGCTCCTTATTTCCAGGCAAAGGTCTTCCGCAACACTGCAGGGACCAACTTCGTGATGGTAACGAAGTACTTCGCCAACGGCGGCAAACTGGACGGTAAAGCAATGAGCGGCTATCCGGTTGCCCCGGCCATCTCAACCGATGTTTTTGACAAAATCCTTTTCATTCCTACATATGCTAAACCGCCGTGCTGCCTAAAAATAGACACCCCTAGCGCCATTCCGAACCCCTTCAAACCCAGCATGGATCAGAAAACGACCATTGCGGCGGGAATCACTGCCAACTATCCGATCAATTGGACTCTCAATATTTATAACAAGGGAACGAGTGGCAGTGGAGGCTCAGCCACCTTTGTCTGGGATGGGAAGAACGGCAATGACCCTCTACCACCTGGCGTGTATCAGGGGTTGATTACTGCTATGGCTGACACCTGCAATGCGCAAGCTTTCGTCAACGCCACTATCATTGAACCACCCAACCAATGCAAAGCCAGCGTTAATTTTGGTTCCACAGCCAATGTCACCACCGGCAACCTTTCCTTCAGCCAGGAACTCTTTTCCACCCGAGGGGGCACCTTCCCGGTCTCCTTTACCCTTAATTACAACAGCCTCGACACCACAACTGGGCCGATCAGCCCAGGGTGGCGGCACAACTTCGACATAACCCTACTATCAAGCGACAATAACGGCAAGGTCCTGTTCGAAGGGGGCAAACGACACGTCTACTCCTTTAGCAATGGGGCTTATGCGGCCGAGGCTGGGGACACATCCTTATTGAACAGCAGTGCAACAGAAATCACCTTTATAGATGGCCGCAAATATGCCTTCAACGCCAACGGAACTATCAACTCAATAACCGACAAGAACCAGAACGTCCTAACTTTCGGCTATACAGGCGGCGATCTTACCAGTATCAGCGACGGCTGGCGTACCATCGCTCTGGGTTACGACACAGGAATTACCCCCCATCGTCTTACCACCATCACCGATCCAAACCAAGATGTCTTCACCCTTGCCTACCAGAACAGTCGTCTGTGGAAGGTAATAAACCCTGTCACTGATACCGGTGTTCCCGCTGGCTACTGGGAGTACACCTACAACACCGGCAATCTGCTGCAAACAAAGAAAGACCCCGGCGGCAACACCATTCAATATGGCTACAGTGGTTCCAAGGTCAACAGCTCTACCGACCCGAACAACAAAACCCGTGGCATCGTCTATCCCACCACGACCGGAGATGTACGCACCACCACTTTCACAGAAAAAGACGGCGGCCAGTGGCAGTATACCTACGACATTCAGAGCGGATTCTTAAAGGAAAAGACCCTCATTGGCGGCAAGAAAACCAGCTACTACTACAACTCCGATACAACGCTGCGGGCCAAGACTGAGCCATTCGACAATAACTTCCTCACCACCTTCTACACCTATGACCAATACGGTAACCAACTGACCCAGACGGACCCGGTGAATATCTCGACTTATGTCCCGGCAATCGACCCACAGACCGTTGACATTGCCTCTTTGGGAAGTCGCAACCCACCGATCAAGACAGCGCTACGCTATACTTACGACCCGGTCTATTTAGACCAGATAGCCTCGGTGACGGATGAGCGCTTTACCCCCTTCAGGACCACTACCTACCAATACACGAGCGTCAATGGTCTCAAGGTCACCACCGTTACCGATCCCGAAGGCAAGCAAACCATAACCAGGGAAAATGCCAACGGCACTATTGCCGAGGTCGAAGACGGCAACGGCAAAAAAACCACGTACACCTATTATCCAGATACTCCGGAAAACCGTGCTGCTGGCCTGGCCGGTCAACTGGAATCTATCACAGCCCCGGACAATGTGGTTACCCGCTACACCTTTTATGACCACAATGGGAATCCCCAGGAAGTGATTGTCCGTGATACGGCAGGCAGGGAAACAACCACGGTTCAGGAGTACGACGCGCTGAATAGGTTGCGAAAAGTTACCCGCTACGCCGTTGGCCTTCCCGATAACATCACCCGCTATAGCTACGACAACAACGGTAACCGTAACTCGATCATCGATCCCGAAAACCATGAAACCAGGTATGAGTATAACTTTCAGGGACAGGTAACCAAGGTAACCGATGCACGGCTGAAGGATACCACCTATGAGTATGGGGCCACCGGCTGCCCTTCCTGCAGCGGTGTCGATAAGCTGACTGCCGTGGTGGATGCCCGCCAGAAGCGGACTTCGTACCAGTACAACACCTTGGGCCAACTGGAACGGGAAACGGACCCGCTCAACAAAGTTATTCGCTATACCTACTATGACAACGGGCTTTTGAAAGAAAAGATCGACACTACCACGCCCACGGCTGAGGTAGTGCTCATCACTCACTACTACGACACCCAAGGGCGTCTCACCAAAAAGCACTACGCCGATGGCACTGAGGCCACTTTCACCTATTACCCCGACGGTGCCCTCTGGACCGCCACCAATCAGAACATCAGCTATACCTACACCTACTACAAGAACGGCTGGCTCAAGAGCGTCACCGACTCAAATGGTCGGGTCATCAACTACGACGAATACGACAACATCGGCCAGAAGAAGACCGTCAATTACTTCCCTGTCACCGCCGACGCGAAGACCGTCACCTACGGCTACGACGGAGCCAACCGGTTGGAAACCATAACCGGCTCTGCTGGAATATTCACCATCGGCTACGATAACTCAAGTCGCCGCCATACGCTTTCCTATCCCAATCAGATCACCGCCACTTATGACTACGACGACCTCAATCGGCTCACATCTGTAAGCCATGCTGCACTCGGAGGAGGAGTCATTACCGACTCCGGCTACACCCACTATGACGCCGGTAACCGTAAAACCAAAACTGGCACGGTCAACGAGAGCTACAATTACGACGAAACCTACCGTCTCACCGATACCGTCACGTCAAAGGGAATCGAACACTACACCTACGACGACGTCGGCAACCGGAAATCAGGCCCCGGCACCAGGGATATAGAAGGGACCTACCAGTACAATGACGGCAACCAGCTCATCACCGGCAGAACCCTGAGTTTCATTTACGACAACAGGGGGAACCAGACCAACCGCGTCATCAACAATGCACTGGACAAGGAATGGACCCTGTCATGGGACTACGAGAACCGACTGACGAAAGTTGAGAAAAAGAAGGGTACCAGCGAAGACAAAACCACCACCTTCAAGTATGACCCTATGGGGAGAAGGATCGAGAAAAAGCACGTCACCACCAAAGACGGCATAAGCACTACAATAACCACGACCTACGTCTACGATGGCGACAACATTGCCCTTGAAATAACCACCGACGGCACCACCACAAGCAAGACCTTCTATACCCACGGTCTCGGACCTGACGAGCCACTGGCAATGGAGCGGGATGGCAGCGTTTACTACTATCACGCCGACGGATTGGGAAGCATCACGGCTATCACCGATGAATCCAGAACTGTTGTTCAGCGTTATACTTACGACAGTTTTGGGATGCCAAAAGCAACGACTACTTTCAAAAATAGCTATATGTATACGGGCAGAGAGTGGGATAAGGAGACCGGGCTCTACTACTACCGGGCTCGGTACTATGAGCCCTTGGAGGGGCGGTTCGTTTCTAAAGACCCTGCTGGATTCAAAGGTGGCATAAATTTGTACTCATACGTCCAAAACCAGCCGGTTTCACGTAGAGACCCGTCAGGGCTAGTTGGTGAGGGCATGACCATGGGAGCACAGGGAATGGCATTAGTTGGTGGCGGGCGATTTACCTCATGGTGCTGTGATGGTTGTAACTTATGGATGATACGAGGAACTAAATTTTTAGGAGGCTTGGGCTTTGGTTTTGTAGGAGGTGTTTCAATGGAACACGGCGATAAAAAGAACTGCCCTGGGGGGTACAGTGGCGCTAGTATTGAGTGTGTTATTGGACCGCTTTCAGGTAGTTCTTCGTTAGGCTCAGATTGGACCAGTACTGGTGTTGGGCCAGGTTGGGGGATGGAGTTATTTGTAATCAGCATTGCAAAAATGGACCCAGGGTATCCACGTGTTGTAGGAAAATGCAGCTCAAAGTAAAGAGGTTCCTATGAGATCAATGATCCAAGTATTGAACTACTTATTCATTCCGTTGAGTTACTTATCATTCATGATGATGTCAGCTTATTTGAAAAAAAAAGGCATCATAAAAAATAGGCTCTATGGAATAAGAATAGATACAGTTTTTATTGAATATGCTCGTGAAACAACAAGAGAAAAGGGGTACTGCGGGGTTTGGCTCTGGGCTACGATCTTGTTTTTCATTGCTGGTGTTTCATTGGCATTTGTAACGGTATTTTTAATGTAATCGGCAATGAATATGAGCATGAAATGACAGTGCTTATCTGCTTCATTGTTTTTGGTCTGCCATTGCTGCTAAATATTATCTTTATGGGTGCGTTTAGTGATCATGGATACTCGTTATCTTACTGTAGATCTACTAATTGAATCAGAAGTAGACTTGACTGAATTAGTGCAATATTTGGATGGTAATGTCTTGATTCTTTATCAAGAAAAAATTGAAGGCTCATTTCATATTGGCTTAGAATCGAAACTGATGAATATAGCCGGTCCTGATGAAGATATATCAGAATTGCTTGATTTATTTGAAAAAGCTCCAAGCCACATAAAAGACCTTTGGAGTAATTGTAGTAAGAAAGTATTGGATATAGGATATGAAGCTGGCGATTCTGAGGAAACAATGGATTCATCTATCAGTACTCAAGCACTGCAACAGATTGTGAAACTTGGCTGCTCAATTAATATTAGAATATATCCTTATGTTGCCCGACCAGAAAATGAAGATGAAATCATCTTTGTAGATTGTTCTACTAGGGCGGAATAGTAGGACAGCCCTCAACCGTTTGCACCGTTAATGTGCCTCTTTTTGCTTTAATGCGTCAGTGCATGTGTCAGGGTGTGCGGGTGCCAAGACAGCAACGGCCTATCAATAAACCGGGAAATTTCTCATAGCAAGTGAACAACAAAAGGAGTGACTGATGCGCCACTTCATCTGCAAAATAGTAGCTATCGCATTAACAACTGTCACGGCTACAGCATTTGCCGCAACCGACGGCTCGTACACCCTTTCTAAGCTTGACACGGCATTATGGGAAAGTATCGACGCCAATCCCCTGCGTGCGATTTCCTCTGACTATACCTACTTCTACGGCGACGATGAATATCTCACCTATTCATTGCCTGCCTCTTGGCAGTTCAAATTTTACGACCAACCTTATTCGCAGATTACCGTCGATACCAACGGCAACATCTGGTTTGGTTCCGCCCGTTCGGCTTATTCTTTCCAACTGTCCAATGCCGGTTTTGGGCCGGTCGGGGCAGTATGGAACGAGGACCTATCATCGCTCTATGGCGGGGGAGTGTTCATCGAGCACCTGACGGCACCGGAGAGGGTGGTTATCCAATGGCAGACGGAGACGATGACGGAAGAAGGAAGCTCTCGGCAGAACGCCTTTGAGGCGGTACTGTTCAACAACGGCACCATTCGCTACGATTACAAACCGTTCAACGCAGCGAGTGCCACCGACGCTGGCTCGGGTATTTCCAAGGACGACGGCACGAGCTATCTGAGCGTAACCGCCAATTATGGCTCGCCGACTACCTTCGTCTCCCCCAGTTCCTTCCTCTTCACCCCGGCAGGCGCTTCTACGAATGTGAATTTAAATGTCCTTTTTGCCGGCACTGGCAGCGGCACTGTCACCCTTGCCCCACCTGGCACAGCCTGCAATACCACCTGCAGCGAACAATATGCAAGCGGAACACCTGTGACCATTCATCCGGAGGCTTCAATGTACTCACTCTTCAATGGCTGGAGTGGGGGCAACTGTACCGGCACAGGAGACTGCATACTCGCACCTTCGGCGGATGTTACCGTTATCGCCACTTTCGATTACGATATAACTCGTCAGGTAATGATAGGAACTACCTATTACTCGTCGGTACAAGCGGCATACGATGCAACAGCAGATGACTCCACCCTCAAACTTTGGGCAAGGAATTATACGGAGTCTTTGAACTGCAGCAGACCGATCACCGTGACCTTGCAGGGCGGCTATGATAGCAGCTATACATCAATCATCGGCGACCCGGTATTGAATGGCAGCCTGTCTATTACGGATGGGGCGGTGGTGGCGGATGGGCTTGTGGTTCAGTGACCTAATCATGCTGCAGAAGAAGGATTGCAAAAACTGCCGGAAGTCAAGAAAGCACTGGTATAGAGTCCCGGAATCCACACGACAAATTCTTTGCTGGTAGAGCTGCTCAAAGTTGGCTCCGCATCGAGTGGAAACCGTACATCCTGGTATTTTCAATCAGCTTTGCCCCTTCAAAAAGTAGGGCTAGCTACCAGCCCCCCAGAGTTCCAATACAGTCATAAAAAAATTATTTAAAGGTTGCCCCATTAAGTGTTGGGATTTCGGCTCCTGTCTTAACACAAAGACAACGAGAAATTACTCTCTATAGCGGGCTTTAAGAACGTGAACTGTCGCTACACAAATGCAGCATTTACCTTGGCATCCTGAATCCGTGGGACTTCGTCATGTGGTGCTGACTTGCCCAGACACCCGGCCTTGTATGCTGTTTCTGCTCGTCGGCTCATACCTTTGCGCTCCAGCTTCCTTCAGCCCCCTCCTCGCGGAGACGCCCTTGCCTGCGGCTAGTACTTTGGTTACGCTGTCATCTCGACAGTGTTGGATTCACCGTACAGGGGACTTACACCCCATAAGTTCACGCCCATGCCGGGCGTACACAAGCGAATAGACCTGATTCGCTATGCTCACAGGACATCCGCGAGCCGTTGTACTCAGATTTTGAGTAATGAAATGGAGACACCATTGCCTATCATAAAATCTGAAGGAGTGACCCCTACAGAAAAAGTGCTAGCAGGTCTTTGTGAGCGATCATTTCTCAAGTTGTGGTGCTATCCCAACCCACTCAACGAAAAGGGGGACGAACTCTGTGATGTTCTAGCGGTTTTCGGAGATCATGTTTTTTTATTTTTTGACAGAGAAAGCCAAATTCTATCTAAAGAAAATAAGGATACATGGACAAATTGGGGTCGCTGGAAAAAGAAGGTAGTTGATGCTCAGATTCGTACCGCAAATGGTGCTGAACGTTATATCAGAAGCGGTCGCGGGATATACCTTGACAGAGAATTAAAAGTTCCTTTTCCGATTGCAATCGATCCCGTCTCAATGATCTCGCACAAAATTATTATTGCTCACGGTGCAAAAAAGGCATGTGAGGAATTCTCTGATAATAATATATACGGAAGCCTTGCAGTAACCTATGGAGACAATAGCTTTCCAATTCCTTTCCCGTTCATGATTAGTCTAGACAAAGAAAATCCAGTCCATGTTTTCGACAGCCATAATCTTCCGATCCTCTTCGAAGAACTCGACACCTTCTATGATTTTTCCTCGTATCTAGACGCTAAATCGCTGGCCATCAAGAAGTATGATGCGTTGAGTTATTGCGGCGAGGAAGATTTGCTGGCCCACTACTTCCTGAACTTCGATTCTGCAACAAAAAGACATTTTATTGGCACACCAGATACGGACATTAACTTTGTTATGATTGGAGAAGGTGAATGGTCTGATTTCATAAAACAAGAGTGCTACAGAAACAAGAAAGTTGCAGACAAGGTATCGTATCTTTGGGATGAGATCATCCAAAGGACTTGCGAGAACACCCTTAACGGAACACTCCTCGGCAATAGTTCTCCACTGACAGGACGTAGTCCTATCCATGAAATGGCAAAAGAACCACGGTTCCACCGCCGTGCCTTGTCTGAACACATGATTAGAGCAATTCAAAACTTTCCTGAATCCACTCAACCAATAATGCGTAACCTTACTTTTATGTCTTCATTTTACGAAGACAAAGGATATGTTTTTTTGCAGCTTAAGGTGGATCGAATCAAAGACTACGAGAATGAGTACCGACCTAAGCGGCAGGCTATGTTACGGATAGCATGCGGCGCGGCAAAAAATAAATTTCCACATTTAAAAATGGTCATTGGCATTGCTATTGACGCTCCTAAGTATTCAAAAAGAAATTCAGAAGATTTCATATTGTTAGATTGCTCTGAGTGGTCGAGCGAGATCAGGGAACAATTTCAAAAGGAGAATGAAGGAATCGGCTTCTTGATGTCCGAGAACCTCGCCATACAGCAAAAAACTTTGAGGGAATTTCCAGTCACTCATGGCATAGAGAAGAAGACGCATGTAAAAGTTGGCCGTAATGCACCTTGCCCTTGTGGCTCGGGGAAAAAGTATAAAAAGTGCTGCATTAATATTTGAAGTTTAAACGGCAGAGAACAAGGGGAGCGGTGAACCCGCTCACCAGCCAGCCCCGTTGTACAGATAAAGGAGAAAAAACATGAAATTTATTGTGACGACACTTGTTGGAGGGGAACTCACCGTTGGTCTTGTGGAGGAATGGGACTGGGCAAAAAATGATGGTGGCTATACTGAAGGCCGGGATTTTTTCTCCATTCACTGGGAGGTACGACATAACTATCCGTGTGCCATCATGTTTCATGTTGAGGCGCCGAGGTATGAAATTGACCCCGAATTAAATACGCTAAAAGAAGATGTCATAACCGAAATACTTTCTTCAGGAATATTAAACAAGGTAACCAGCAAAGATTACAGCCTTGAGATAGGTCGCAGAATTAACCAATCGGAAATCAGGCGAAACAAAAGCACCGAAGCTTTCCGTGTAGTTTTGAAAGATGCGTCTTCGCCAAGGGATCATGAGCAAGATCTTTTAAGAGTGCATGATGCCTTGGGCAGTCACGTTGAGAAAATCATTGATACCGCAAGAGACCGTATCATGGGGGTTTTTAGGTAGGCGTAGTACAACCAGAAAGAGACACCGGGCCCAAAACACCTGTCCAGTGATCTCCCGGCCCGTTGTGGCAATGAATGAATTATCTCAGGAGGAATTGTGGACGTATATATCGCAAACTTCGGGATCGGAAATACTCTGTGGCCTCACTGCCTTTCGAATTCAATGATTTGCAGCTATGAAGATGCTGATCTTTGGCCCCTCTGGCAGGAGGGGAAATTTGAGGAATATGTAGAGAAATGCTTGAGGGAGAAGAAGACGGTAAAGGGAATCAGCCCGACAAAGCCTGTAGCTTCACGTTGGTACAATATCGGACACATTGTTTCAAACACCCAAGGGGATATTTGGATTCACCGCGAAAAAGATGAGCTTTGGTGGACTATATCATTACCAGAGAGGGCTCAGGTTCAGTTGCACGATGGTGCGGCAGTGGGACGGAAAGAAGACCGATACTATGTCTTCAACAAGCCCGCAGATCCGTGGCGGAATAAGTGCCAGAAGGGCAGGAAGCTGAATTGGAGGGAGTTACACCCAAAAGCCAAAGAGTTTTTGTTTACCGAAGGCACCATACAGCGTCTTTCTGACTCGAACGCCGAATATGCTAAGGCACTTATTGAGGGGAGCAACCTGGAGTTCTGGCATTCGCTCTCGGCTTGGGCTGGAAGAGCCGAAAAGGCAAAAAGAGGCGCATGTCACACCTTTAGTCCGGAAGAACTAGCTATCACCAGGATGGCCGAAACGGCTGAAAAGACAGCTGCAAGTTCCAACGGTCAACAGGTGACACAAACCAAAAAAAACAAAGAGTTTCGGTTCGCCAGCAGATTCGAACTAGAGAAATACTTAAAGGCCCTTATTGAGGCGCAAGACGGAGTATGTGCAATTTCCAGTATCCCATTCCAGTACGATACTGCTGATGATGAGGAGATGCTTCCTTCGCTCGACAGGATCGATAGCGATGGTCATTACGAGGAAGGGAATCTCCAGATAGTCTGCCGCTTTATCAACCGTTGGAAAAGTGACTCACAGGACTCAGATTTCCGGCGACTGATTCACGTTGTTCACACATCACTCCAACACGTTAAAGCAGGTATTTGATGTGCTATGACGGCAAAGCCACAACCCGCGGCTGCACGCGGACTCCGCTACGCTCCGCCGGTGCGCCGCAGCCCACTATCGCTGATTAATTCGAATTCAAGATGGTCCTGGTCTCGAAGACATGAGGACATATGAAACACGTTGCAAATTTCCTTGGCAAAACAATATACGTTTACGATCCACAGATTAATTGCACAGAAGCTGACCTGAGTTCATTTTTGGTGCAATTTAATCGGCTTGAAACGTTGAGAATTATCTGTGACATGTCTAGTCAACTCTTTCATGGCAGAAGAAATAGTCTCACGCTAGGCAATGTACCGGTCCGAGAAGATGTTTTGTGCGATTTGGCATATAGGGTATTGCGGGAATGTAACGAAGACAATAACTTGGAGATGACCGCTGAACAGCTCGAATTAGCACTACGAATGTGCCATAGATTGAATGATAGTGCATCAACTAGAGAACACCAGAATGCTTTTGAAATATTGCTTTACATCGCTTACCGACAATTTGCTTTCCAGGAGAAAAACTTTAACAACTTTGCTAGAAACTATTATCTTTATGCTGAACTTTGGCAGCGAGTAGCTCGATGCCAACATATCGACATATTGTCAGAGATTGAATCAGAAATAGGTATTCCATATGATTTCGCAATACTATTTGCATATGCCATCTGCGGCAACAAGAATGGACATTTTTGGATTTATGATGAAAAAGCAATTGACGAACTAAATTGCAAAACAGGACTAAGGTTGACAGTTGCATATCACGAAAAGTTTGTGAAATGGTGTAGTGCTGACTATGATACTATTTTATCCATTAATTCGAAGCTACCTCCATTCATACGGCACCCAATTATCGCAACGCATTCTGAGCCTGTTCAAAATAAAGGTGAGGTTTTTTTAGTTGTGAGCAAACAATATCTACACGATAAGTTACCCTCGGGATTATATTTTCACCTGATTGATAGGTTTAATAAGGGGGGCAGCAACAATAAGTTCAAGGAATGCTTTGGTTATGTCTTTGAAGAATACATTGGACAGCTTTTACGCTTCTATTTCAAAAATTGGGAGGTAATACGGGAGATAAGATACAAAAAAGGGAAGCACTTTTTTCAAGACTCCGCAGACTGGTTTGTTTTAAAAAATGATAAACTCATAATAATTGAGGTAAAACAATCATCAATATTTTCTCAAAGCAAGCACAATCCATCTATAGAGAACGTCAGAAGCGACTTGATTACAACAATTCTTCACGCCACTAAACAGTTACGTACTTCTCACTCTGATATAGAATCAGGTAAGTTCCCTGAGTTAGAAAGACTTAGCTCCGCCAAGAGCTTTGTCAAGCTAATTGTAGTCAACGACCCCTTCTATACTTCTAATTTTATTGTTCAATGTGCTCTGGAAGACAATACTGTCGACAAGGACGTGCAGATAATTAATATAAATGATTTTGAAATCATGCTTTCTAATCAAAAAGATACAGAATCTCTTTTTGACATCCTTTATTACAAGTCAATAAACGAAAAAGAAATGGATTTCAACGAATTCATCATCAAAATGTTTCCTCACGCGAGTACTACAGTTGAATTTCTTGCTCCGATATATGATGAGTTTTTTAACAAGTTAAAAATCGAAGATCAGGACGAGCGCCAACAATCGGGTGCTGCGGTGAACCCGCATACCCTCAATCCGTTGGGCAAATAATCAATAAGAGGGTATTTCATGTCAAAACGATTCTCAAGTGCTCGCCGTCAACTTCTTGTTCAAATGGAAAGTATCCTTGGTGGCGAGTGCTACAACGGGAACATTCAAAATTATGGACCTGGCGGAGTGAGGGAGGCGGCAGGAAGAAGTTTCAGGTACCCAATTACGCTTCGAGCCTCTGACGGAAGTAGATCAAAGGTTCGAAGTACAAGCATACCGCCAACTGCTACAGATGAAATGGTGAAGAGCGGTTACTACGCATTTGGAGCAAACCAGCTTGATGTCATGGCTGCGCTAGAGAAAATTCTTCAATATTTGGAGGATAATCATGGCTTAGTTGTGAGTAGAGAATAAAACGCATGAAATTAAATCGTAATACGCAGAGTGCCACTGAAACGGTACCTTCACCTTTAACTGGTAAGCCCTTAGAGCTTAAAGTTCGAGCATTCTGCCCGAGCTGTGGATGTTTGATATCCCACAAATCTGTTGAGGCTGTAAAGAGAGCATTGGAGAAGTGGGACAAATGCAAAAAGTGCGGATGTGCTGAAGCTGCCGTGAAATACACCCTGGAAGAAGAAATTCTCTGATGACCTGAATAAGCCCAACCCTTGGACACCGACCGGGGCTGAAAGACGCCCCGCTGCGGGTCAAGGGCGCACCCCATTGGAATAATTAAAGGAGGAAGCGATATGTCTGATACAAAACGAATTGAAGTGAAGGTAGATTATCACGAGAGCGGAAGAAGAACGCTGAAGGAGAGAGCCGAGGGGGAAATAGTATGGACAGATGTAAAAACAGATGGTCTACTCGGCAACACTGACAGCGCATCATTCTACCGCTCCGTTGCCACTAGACTTGCAAATTTTGCCGCCACCGGAGTTTTAGTTGTTCGATACATAGATACAGACAAGTAAGGTAGGGGGGTACGAGTTAGTATGTACAAGTCTGGAATAATCAACTTACTTATAAAACACGACAAGACTGACACTGACCTCTCGGTCACGATGTTTGAAGATAAAGTACAACTCGTCTGCTTTGTATCTTCAGGTATTTTGTTCTTGTTCCTATTCATATGTTTTTACATGGAATGGTTAAGGCATTACCAACTTTTGATATGTATGATTTCATTATTGTTAATGTTAGTGCATAACTTGTCAGTGGCTATACATGGTCTTTTGACGCTATTTAACCCAATTAAATCATATCTTACACAAGTTAAAGAAAGAATTAGTAGTGAAGTTTGTTTGCTAAAAAAACTCGAACCTTATTCGATTGAAGCTGTTGATTATACTTGCAGAAGGTTGATACATGAAAAGAAAGTGCTTGAGGACCGCGTTGGATTCATAGTCGGTGCTATGGATAAATTAGGCATCATACCTGCTGTGATACTTTTGTATCTCACCTATGCAAAAAATATGGATGATCCTACCTTACATAAGGCACCTAACGAAATAATAGTCTTTGTTGGGACTATCTATTTTGTGGCTTTTGTTTGTAAACACGTCATTGACCGTCTGAACTCTACTATATTCATCCTTGAAGAGGCCAAGAAAAGCAAGGAAACTAAGGCGGTTGAACCATGAGAGAAAAGAGTGGGCCTGCCCTTGGAAGTGTAATTCTGAAGAAATGATTTCCAACCAAAATCGGGCCGGTCAGCTTCCGAGCCGTTGTGTAAAAGAAAATGGAGATACTTAAAGGATGATGGGCTTGACTAATCAATACCTCTACGAATTCTTAGAGTCCTATGGGTTTACGACCCCACAACGTGCTGTAAAAATAGTGCCAAAGCTGACGTCGGATGAAATTGGTAGTTTCTTGGAAAAATATAAGGAAATGCAAGGAGACTCGACCCTTGTGCCACGAAAAAGCCCTGGGTTCATTAGCGCCTTTAGCGATAGCTGGCTAAGCGCATTATCGCCGAAATTGATTAAGCAACTATGCTTATTTACAGACACGATATATATAAAGGATCCACTGGTTGAGGAATATTTTCTATTCAAGACAATGAATATGAACCCGACTTATGTTCTGTCATATCCGAACAAAGACAGTCGTACAGACGTCGTACGCAATAGTCTGGCTAAAAGTTTGCAAATGTTGTTAAGGCTTCGCCCGTTAGTGGAGATGGGCATTGTTGTCGTCCTTCCCATGCAGCTACTGGCTGGCAGGAAAGAGCCTGGCGCGATGTACTCGGATTCCTTTTATGGCCCAGATAAAGACCTCCTGCCTTCTTTTGAAACCAATCCGTTCCCTCCTCACATCCAAAAATATCTTGATTCTCATTTGAGGATACATCCAGTCACATTCGAGAATGACTCTCACGTTATCCGCTGTGACAAAAAGCTTGAACCAACCAGAATGATAAGTGTTGGTTTCAACGACGAAACCCCAAAGATATTTCATCTTTTTGAAATCCAGAAGATGGATGAAGAGACGAAAACCTTCGGGATGTTTCTAGATATTTATGGTAGGGGCGAAGCGGTTGATCGCGATACCTTCTATAACTGGGTTGAGGGCTCCCGTAATCAATATGTTTCAGAGCGACTAAAGGTGTTAGAGACGGATACACAGTTGGCGTCCGGCACCCATTCACGGCTCCTAACTTCATCAAAAACAAGTATCGACCTGCACAACCTCTTATCCAGCAATGGTGGTATAGATGCAACTGAAGCAATTAACTATATTGACATGGTGGATTCAAATTGCAAGTGCACCACGTGAATTTTGAAAGAAGACTTCGTGTGGTGTCTGGTAGTTAAGGCATTTTCTGGGTCGATGATTCACCTTTTCAATTATGAAATGCAGTTCTTCTTCAGT
>NZ_JAKZFT010000029.1 GCF_022808985.1 Geotalea sp. SG265
AGCAGATCTTACGGTTATTACAGCTGAATTTGTTCGAGCGACGCGACCTCGAAAGCCTATTCAACCCCCCGAAAATAGAGGCTTCGCCGCAACTGGTGTTGCTTTAGAAACTATGGGACAGCAGTGATAAGTATTGAAACATAATTGAAGTATGCAGGTTTAATCATAGCAGTAACCGTCCCTTTATATCATACGAAGACTATTAAATGTGTTATGACTACTCTGTGTAATGAATTATATGAATCTCAACATTTTTTATGTGTTATAAAACTTAGGTGGAGGGAGTATGAGTATTATTTCTAAGCTGAAAATGTCGGATATATATTCCCAGAAACTGGCAGAAGCCGACGAACTTGACCTCAGAATGGAGAGTGAGACTGACCTTAATCAACGTCAAATCTATCAGAATTGGGCATGGATGCGGGGAATGGAAGCCACCTGGATAGCCCACTGTATTGCTCTTTTTGGCGATTTGCCGGTGTCAGCCGCAGTGGCCCTATTAGAAGATCACGATTCGACAGCTAAAACTCGCCTATGTTGTGGCCAAAACCCTTGGATCCGAGGGCTCAAACTACTTTCTTCCTTTTCTGATCACTCAACCGTTTCTCATCCGCAGAAACCTCAATCTTGAATCGAGTAGCCGTATCTATATCTTTGCGTTGAGTTCCGCCCTTCCACATACTGCCTTCGTAGATATAATAAAGCGGTGTAATTTCTTCAGTTCTTTCATCCACTTTTAGGAAGTAATTGCGCAACGTTACATTTATTATGTCAAATAAAATGAGCAGCGGTACCTGACTACTTAACTTCAACATCTCACGAAACGATTGTTCCTCTGGGTAGTGTGAGTTAATTACCTCAATAGCAACCCATGGCCTGGATACTGACATTGCTAGAAACGTAGATTGCCCGAATAAATCATGTCGAATTACTAGCTCAGAAGAACATATTCTGTGAACCTCCTTGCCCCATTGATAATTGTCAAGCCACAAGAGAATCTCTTTTTCCTGGTGTTTGCCGATAAAAACGTTAACCATTACCTTCCAGACCTGGATGCTGCTCAGTTTGTCCAGTATGGTTTTAATCTGCGCATTATGTGCGGGATCTGTCTCTACCGCCGATACTCTTCTCTTGGAAGACGAACGTGCGTAAAAATGAGGGCGCTTCCCTTCTGGGACTCGTGGCCAGAGTTTTAGTAACTCAGCCTCATCTGTTAGGTTGACAGTCTTTGCCAGTTGGTATTTGTCTTTATCCGTCAAGTCGGATGCTTTGATTTCATGTTTTTTCCCATTTGCAACGTAATAGGCTATAGGGTTTAAGAGCTTACTATCTGACACAATGTATCTCCATTTCTGTGATTTTGTGTTATAGATGCTAATAAGGACGGCATATTTCTTACTTCCAAAAATGTAGAGACTTATGATCTAGGTAAAAGATATTGTATCCAGAATTAACTAGCCACCGTTGAAAGAACTTTTTTCTCAGGAAATGTAAAATGCATTCGGTTGGCATCTGAGGGTTTTTGTCGCTCCTCGTCTTCTTTAATGTTTAGTTGATTTTTCTTTATTTTGCTCGGATGTAGGTTTTTGTGCTGCTTCATCCTCCTCTTTCGAGCCTTCTGAAACCTGATTCTGAGCTGAATTTAGCAACGCTCTGAAGATTATCCGAAGAGCGAACCACCAAGCATAGACTGAGTATTCAGACTGCGCCGAATCAGAGGTCAATAATCCATGTGCAACTTCATTCCGTAAATTAGGGCCAAAGGAATCGCAAAAAAGAGCTCTTACCTCAAATGTGAAATCTTCACCAAAAACTTTGTCCATTTCCGGGAGTTCAGCCAGTGTACTTAGACCATTTTCGTTTTCTATTCCGTTTGTGTCTAAATTTGTGGTTTTGATTCCGCGAGACTTTAAATGCCACCTGACAAGATTCTCGATTTGAGGCACAAGCACATGTAGCGCTGTGATGAAATCATTATCGAATCCGGCAAAAAGAGCTTTACCAAACAAAACAGCTCGGCCCGGAGGAACTATGGGGGAGTTTGCGGCAAGCGTCACAAAGGCTTCTTCCGTTACACGATGCTCAAGCCTGAGAACTTCAAGAGCAGGCCAAATGCACCCGTGGACTAAAAAACGAAGTTCCCGCCCATGTTGCCTCACCATCTCAGCCCATAAAGCCTCACCTGTTGGGCTTCCAGATGAAGCGGGAGTTTTTCCAATAACCCGACCATCTCGCGACATCTGGGTGCCAGCAAAAAGACTCTGCACAACGCTTTCCTTGAGCATTTCTTCTGCAGCTTCTTGCACCTTCTTTTTCGCAATTCCTGGATAAAGGTTTACAAAAGTAGTAAAAGCTTCTATAACTTCCTTGCCTCGGACAGCTGACATGGAAGCACTTGTTACGTCCGAAATGTCTATCGGTGGCGTTGCAATAAGCCGCATTTCTTCAATCGCTTTTTCCCCAATCTCGGTCATCTCTGCATGAATTTCTGCTATCCTATCGTCAACTCTAAGTGCCTGGCGCTGTGCCCTTGGGACGTGGCGTAGCTTCTGAATGGCATCTTCGAAAAAGCTCGCCGCCACCATATGGCTAGGTGATCCCGATGAACCGCCCACAAGTCGTGCCTTAGCCTCTTGAACGTATGTTTCTGCTGAACATACTATCAGTTCGGCTGCTTTATCCTTATCTTTGGAAGCCAAGAACCACCTTGAAGCTGCATCGAAATATTGCCTTGCTAGGTAATATTCTTTGTCAGCTTCAGCCTCTCTGGCCATGGATTCCAGTTTTTTGCCTAATTCTTGGTGGCGATCATGCCCTAGATGATGCCGCTCAATTACATCAAGCACCTTTAAACAAAAGACCCCTTCTTTTACAACAGCTCTTTCTACTAAACTGTATAATTCTTCCGCTATCTCCTTTAGCCGATCTCCCGCGCCAGCACGTAGCATTTTTGTCAGAGTCACCGCTCTATCCCAACACGAGACACTCCCGGAAAGAAAGGTTTCAAAAGAGAGAGTGATCGCACGATATGCATCTATCGCTATTAGAGCAAATTTCGGGTTGCGAGGGCGATGAAGCAGCCAAAGCAAATCAGCAACCCTCGCCTGTAGCCATGGTTCATCGATTTCTTCAACAATTGAGGAGAAAAAGGCTATATCCTCCTCGGTAAAATCCTCCAAAGCAGTCGAACGTCCAGTTATTAGAACTACTGACGGTTCAAATGGCGAGTTTAGACTGGCTGGTTTCAGCATCATTGAACAAGCTTCGGCAAAAAGCCAAAGCACCTTACCTTCCGCAATTTTGTCGTCTTCTATCGCTTTACGGGCGGCATCTGATAGCATCGTCCAAATCGTGAAGTGACGCTGATCTTTCGCATTATTGATTATGCCTTTCCATCCACATCGGCGAAAGTCTTCTAGGCCACATTGCACATTCTTCGGGAAATTCACTAACTATCTCCATTTCTGAATCAATGACGACTGTCCAACCTGCACTTGCGTTGTCGGTGGTTTCCACGGCTCTCTACATCTTTTCAGCAATTACTGCTTCAAGTATCAACCTATTAAAAAGCCTCTGGGAAAACCCTGTCTACTAAAGAGAGGAAACGGGTTTTAAACTCCCAATCATCCAGCATATCAACAGCAGAAATTGCGGTTTCCCTATGATCATGGCTCCTAACCATAAATTCGTAGTAAAAACCTTTATCCTTTATGACTTTATCCTGTATCGCAATAATCAGCCTACGCATTGCGTTCTCAGATATATTAGCCCTAATATCTAGGACATGAAGGAGGCCACCTTTTCTTTTGGTAGAGTTGAAAACCCAATTTCTGAACTTAGTTACATTTAGTTCTATCTGCTTTGGTGAGGAAATAGTTTCTATTTCTATGCCTACAAGATAATTCGAGTTCTGTGGATCATCGTCATCATGATAACTCACTCCGATATCAATAAAGTTTTTGCCATATATTGAAGCCTTTGACTTCTCACAGGTTGCCTTTAACGGCAGTTCATTTTCCTTAAAGTAGAGATTTAGTTGCTGATTTAAGTGCCTTTTAAAGTGTTTGGTGAATTTTTTCTCAGCCACTCCATATCCCTCCGTAGTACCAGTTTCCAGCCAACTTACGCCGGATAGCCTTGCTGGCAATCCCGACAAAGAATCTGTTCTTTGAACCTGGACTTGTTGATATTGCAGAAAAAGACGACTTTTTTATCCACTGCAATACCACATTTAATGCAGGTCTTCTCCCCGCGCACCTGTGCAGATTTGCCCTCGGTAGAGGTTGTTCCAGCCTCGACGCTTTCTTTAGTTATTGGAGCAGGCTTCGTTTCGCTAACCCCAAACTTAGCTATGTAATCAAATTTTCCGGGTCTATGCAGCCGAATCAGTTTTTGGCCGAATTCCTCCAGTGTATCGGTACCTATCACCTTTGCCGCCGAAGCAAACACCGACACTACTGATCTGCTGTCAGCATCCTTTTCAATGAATGTTGCAAATGCATCAGCCTTGATAACTGGGGACGAATCAAATTTAGCGGATGGGGGTCTATCTACTCTGGCATTAGGGGCAACAAGGACGTGATTTTTGAACGAAATGGGTATAGGTACCCCAAGGCGTGTGGGTGATAGGTTTCTATCGAGGATTGACTGCTGCAGCAGATTTATATGCCGCTTATTCTGTTCGATTGGAGATTCTACCCCTTGATAAGTCTTTCCGTTGTAGGCGAGAAACTCCCCGCCATCCGTGATCTTGACCCCATAGAAATAGTTCTTCGACTCCAGCACATAAACTTCCAGAAACCGATTTATAAGAAGGTGATCGATCTGAGCAACTAGCCCCCGGTGCTCAATTCGCAGATCATGAATGACCACCCAATTTTTCGAATTTTTAAAACCAAAGTCCAAATAATAAGCGGAACTGCTTTCACCGCTGTTACCAGACTTCAGGCACTTCAGTTCACGTTCTACGAGAAATCTTTGTTTTCCACTTAGGTCGAGTGTTAGGAGACGGTTTAGCTCCTGAATATCCTCGTCCCTGCCGTCTCTTGCTTTTAATATCATCGTATTCCAATCTATTTTATTTGTGCCTTCAGAACAGGACTTGCCTTAAATGACAACACTTTCCGAGCTGTAATGGCCATTTGTTTTCCTGTTTGTGGATTTCGACCTACTCGCTCTTTCTTCTGTTTCACATTGAAACTGCCAAAACCAGTGATTTTTACGGGTTCTCCAGTTGCAATAGTCGTTTTTAATATCTCCAGCACCGATTGAAATGCATCCATTGAATCTCTCAGCGTAGCCCCAGTTTTCGATGCGATAATCTCAGCAATGTCAGCCTTTGTCATGACTTCATACCCCTAGGAGTCAGTGCTGGATAATACCCAGCATTGCATAAAGAAAAGGAACCATATCCCCCGATGGATATGGTTCCTTTTCAATGTTGGCGTTAAGGCTTAGATGCCCCCAGACACAGTTACAGGAGCCGCAGATGAAGACGTAGGAAGGTTTACCTCTACTTTCGCCGACTTGAAGACTGGTGGTAATGTCTTAACGATATTCGTCGTTCCAGTTGCGATGCCACCTAGGGATTTAACCGAAGCGACTATCGAATTTGCTTTTGTCAGCATCATAGGATTTGATTGGAGAGATTTTGTAAGGTTTTGGCCTTCAGGAACCAAACTAGTAGCCACAAGCCCACCAAGAGTGAGGTTGTATAATGAATCTGCTGCCAACTTCTTTTTTGCAGCGTCCCACTTTTCGGCTTCTGCTTTGAGCTGCGCACTGGCGGCTGCTTTGTTAATTGCAGCTATTTCGCTGTCACGTAATTCCTGAGCCAAAGCCTCTTTTTCCTTCGCATCAGTTGCAGCATTTAACTTTTTCCGCTTTTCCTCTGCCTTTGCCTGCTCCTCTTTACTTGCCACTAAGCCAAAAAGGTTGTCCGCGCTTTTATTTACCAACGTCTCACATGTCTTGACCTTTACGAGATATGCATCTGGATCCCCTCCCGCAGGGGCTGCTCCACCACCGATTTTCGGCAGACCAAATGCGCCTGCCATGCTGCAGGTTGCTCCAAGGATCAGTAATGCACCTAATGTTGTTTTCAGTTTCATGTTTCTCCTCCTTTGAGTTATTGAAATCGCACTTTTGCGATATTCATTTCGAGCAGATTCAATATATTTTTGCTGAGTTCACCCTGTATGATCGGGTCAAAAGCCATCTCACGGACTTGCGTCACATTCACTTTGGTTTCTGATGCAACTCCGCCTTTCTTTTCCTTACCGACATATAATCTGAAACCAGCCGCCAGCTTTAAAGCCACTTCGCAATTTTCACCCTCACACTCACGCTTCTCGATGCCAGCCTTATAGACGGGAAAAAGGCAACGACCATTTGTATTTGCAGAGCCGAGCTTCATTGAGGATTGCTTGAAACCTCCCTCTCGGATAGCAACTTCCAGCTTGTTTAGAAAATCAGCATCGTCATCGAATAGTGAATACGGAAGCAGATAACCAGCCCCCTTGGAAATTATTTGGAAATCCGGGTTTTCGAGATCCCCCAGCTTTGGTGATCCTTCCTTACAGTACGTCACGCTAGTATTACTGCCTGCAGAAGAACCCGCCGATATGGCATCCACTATAACCAGATCTTCAGGCTTAACCTTTACGCCTTTAACCTCATCTGAAACGGGAAGTGAAAGGCTCGCCTGTACCTGGCCATTAGTTGCATCTACAACATTGGCCTGCCAGATGGGGACAAGAACCTCGCTACTGATACTTTCAACCTTCCCGAGGTTTCGGTATATTTGTATTGAATTCCCTTGGCGTAATTGTCGTGCAGTGTCTATCATCTTGATGACATCACCTTCGACGTTCGTTACAGGTATGGAGAAGTGGGAGAACTTGATGGACTGTGAAAACTTCTCCGCCAGCTTCTTGGTTGCGTTCTTAAGCAGGATCTCCAGCCTGGCCTCTTTGCTGAAAACCATTCCGGCAACATTCTTGTCCTCGATCTTGTCATTCCCGACCGCTGAATAGATGATCCGGCCTTGTTTGTCCAGCAACTCGCCAAGAACATATTGCTCATAGACGCGGTAGCCGAATTTGCCCTTTTGCTCAACTTCATACATTCGAGGAGCGGCATACCCGAACTTGATGAAGTAACCCGGCAATGCCCGCTGGTTCGTTACCTGAAACTGCCCCAGGTTAGTCTCTCTAGCCAGAGAACCCAGCATTTTAGAGAAGCTTTCCTGAACAGGAAGCATGGTGAAAGCCGATTCTTTCGACAGTTCCGATTCAAAGAAACCGGCAACCGCCTGGAGCTGGGGATCGATCCATCCTTCATGCATGGACAGGACTTTTGGTTTCTTGATTGTTGCTATAATGCTTTGACTCGCATATTTCGAGAACTTTGCACCCTCGGAGATATTCTCGGCCAGGACAGGCGTGGCAACCGAGTAATCCTCTGCAACATAATTCACCTGAATAAGGTTGCCAGCTGCATCAGTAAGGTTGTCATTGCGACCAATCCCGACCTTGCTCCCTTTGTTAAGGATATACAGGCCTTTCCATATCTTAACGACAGATGCTTCAATCAGAGCTGGGTTGTAGTTGTTCTTGGCCTTCTGAACGAGGATATCGAGGAGTTTGTAGTAGTTATCCGCAGTCGCCTTGCGAAGCAGAACATCGCATTGCGCCGGAGACTCGGATTCATGGATTTCTGCCGTCGCATACGAGGTATCGGTGAACGCATAGACGACATCGCCGGTATTCGGGTTGGTGAAGACCAGGCTCAATGTAATGGGGAGCTGGTATTCGATGCAGTTACTCAACTTCTTCGGAACTGTGTACTGAGACGCCCTAACCAGATGCAGTGATGCGACAAGGACTGTGTTCTTGTTCTTGGAATCGATATTATCTACAGCTACCGCGCCGAATTCCTTTTTCATAGCTGCGATAAATTCGCCAGACAAGCCAGGTAAGCCCTGTTCCTTTACCCAATCTGCAAAGAGCGGCGCTTTTTCTGGTAATCCCTTGGCATCAAAACCGATCACCTCTTTGATGGGGTAAACATCCGGGCCAGCAAAAGAATAGACAGGAAATAAAAGGATGACTGAAAGTACTGTCGCCCAAAGTAGTTTCATATCCGCTCCTTAAGGCAATTTATCCGGGCAAGGGCCTTCTAAACATACTTTGATGGTAGTGCCATCAGTTTTCCGTCCCACTGCTTTGAAAGCCGCTACTTTTTTCAAAGCGGAACCTATCTCGCGGGAGATAGATCTATCACCTTTGTAGGTGAGCGCGACCTCAAATTCTCCACGGGTGCTCTTACGCTCAATAACCTTGCTTTTCACACCATCCATCTTCTCCAAAGCCTCGGCAAAAGCGTCTTTGTCGTCGTCTGAAAGGTTACCTAGCAAGCTGATAAGACGAACATTGTATTCACGCCCGTACTCTTCGCGCTGTCTCCAGTAGCTGTGGATTGTCCCGCCAAGAGTAGCGCCGACGAAGCCAGCTAATTTGTTGGCGACGTTGGCACGGCATTGATCAGGGCTGTTGCCTGAAGCACTTTCGCTACGCGCATCGGTTGCCAGTATTGTCCCATCCTCGGTGGAATACGCCTTAAGCGTTACAAGGCCATCACATACGTAATTGCCACTGGTCGGGCTCTTGTCATTGTTGATGATGACGGTGTTACCGACCATGAAGTAGTCTGCCTTGTTATCTCTGGCAGCGGCCACATACCTGGAAAGTTCACTGGAGTTCTGAATCTCTTCCATCGTAAGAGGCTTGCCAGTAAAGTATTTGCTGCGGAAGACGTCATTGTCGATAAGGTTCAGGTCGAACTTGGCAGCCTCCCGCACAATAGCCGCATACGTATAGTTATTCTTGTCTGGCCCGACATTTTGCGGCTGGTATTCGACCAGCTTTTTGAAATTCACAACATCCTTTTTCTGGGCAAATAGTTTGTCCTCGTTACTTGACGAAGCTGAAGACTGACTGGAAGATGCCGATGCGTGGGAAGATTTTTCCCGAACAGATGCCGAGGCTGAGCCACTGTGACGCCCGGAGGCGTAATTCCCATCTACAGCAATCGCACCGGAGGATGATCCACTTGCCGACATGCTGGCAGCCCCTGAGTAGTTGCCGCTGGAAGATTCGGAGTTGGCAGAGGATGCGCTTTCAGAAGCAGAATGGCTGGCGTCAAGCGTGGCTGTCTTATCGTGGGAGTATTCGACGAGTTCGCGCAAAGGCTTGCTATGGTCGGTTTTGGTTGTGAAAAACTCATCCATAACAATCATCACCGGGTAGTTGCGAGCCACCGTCGAGGCAATCCCATAATCCTGCATCAACTTGCGGAACTCCAGTTCCTCCATGCGGATGTTAACCTTGGTAACAAAGTTGTTTGCCCCGTCCTTTGAATTCGTTTGGTCGAAAATCTTTTCATCGCCGATCTGCGCAACGATCTGGTCTATAGCAGCCTGAACCTTAGGGTCGTTCGTCGCTGTCGAACCGTTGAGTTTTGTGATTGCTACTGTGACGGCATCACGTTTGGCGGCACGCATCGATTCAGTACGAGTAACTGCTATATCCTGGGTAATGGCAGCTTTGCCAGTACCGCTAAAATTCATTTCATCAGCACATGCAACACTAGCCAGCGTGCTGCAAAACAGCATCGTGGTCGCAAGAAAGCCTCTGGTCATGTCATTCCTCCTGTAGTTATTGCTTGATGACGATCTGGTTAAATACGGCTTTCACGCCCATGACTCCCGAAGCGATCTGTTCGGCCACCTGCTTCTCGCGACCTGTTCGCACAGCTCCTGAAAGCGTCACATTTCCCTGGTAAACCTCGGTCTTGATGTTCCAACCATTGATTTCTCTGGATTGCGACAGGCCGAGCTTTACATCAGCCAGGATCTGATCATCCATCACCTTCTGCTGCCTGGCGGTGCCGTTCCCTGTTGCCTCATCATTGTAGCGGAGCGCCTGACGGAACTGCGCCTCATTCAAGCTTCCTTTCCGATCAACGTCGGCTGCAACGAAACTTGCTTCCGCTCCACCGTAACGAATCCACTCAGCCAGCACGATCTTTCCGTCATTATTTGTATCTGCCTTTTCAAATTCAGCTGTTCGCTGAACCGGAACTCCACTGCACGCGGGTAGCAAAGAAGCCAAAATTAGTACAACCGGCAAAGTTCTTTTCATAGTTCACTCCTCCGTCATCACATGAAATAGCTACTGGTTCGGTTTCAACTCCAAACGAAAGTCTGTTGCCGACTGCACAGGTGCAGTGACAGACAGGACGGATTGTTCATGGCCTTCAAGAGCGACAGTTTCCCAGGGGTCATACTGGCTCACTGTCATCCCGTTCGGATCAAGCCAGCGCACCCGATAGTTTATGACATCGCGGCGGCCACGGTCATTGTACAGCGTGAAATCAAAGGACATACGACCACCAATGGTCTGTGTTCTGATCTCTTTGACAAGAACGTTATTGGCCTTGCCGAGAACTTTGGTTGCAGGCTCTACGATTCGTGCTTGATTGGGTTCTGTTTTGAGGTTTTCTTGATGTTCAACGATATGACTTGTTGGTGGGGGCTCCTTGCCTGCACAAGCAGAAAGAAGCATGATGGCCATTACTGATAACGGTAGAGACAGTGCTTTTTTCATAGGCCCTCCAGTGATGGAATTCTCAAAAAAAAGCCTACGCAAAGGTAGGCTTTACAAGCTTTTGCTCCTTCGACAACCCCTCGATCCAGGATGGTGCTGGACAGGTAGCTTTGCGTCACCCGGTTACCCGAGTTTTGCCCTATTCAGTGCTTATGTTGTATACGGTTTACCCCTAAAATGTGAGCAGTGTCCACACAATTAAAATTTTAATAATCTAATTAGTGTCATGGGTGCCTACTTAATTTATTTCATTTTCGGTCAGCCCTTTGGCAGCTTTAGATTTTATTTGATCAGGAGATGTAAAGTTCCAGCGCAACAGACATTTCCATGACACTTCTTTTTAGCGCACCCTTTATCTACCCGATGCTACCTGTGTTCTCCACAGGACATATTCATTGCGATGTTAAGGGGAATCGAAGGGTATAATCAAAGAACATGCCACTGTAGTAACTAGTCGTAAAAACATGCAAATTAAGCGTTCGAACAATCGCAAGCGGGGTAAGTTAGGGCGGTCAAGTGTAAAGGATTTTTACACTTAAACAAAAATGATCACAATATCAGTTAGTTACAAAGGTGTAAAAAAATTTTACACTTCTTATAAACCATCGAAGGATTAATTGGTTAGGGAAGTGTAAACTTTTTTTACACTTCTAGGTTTCGAAGAGGTATTGAAACTGGGTATCTCAAAAGCAGCGGGTAAACCTGGTTCCCGTATATTTTTACATTTTAGATAGGAATCCCTTTAATGTTGGACTTGATATGATCGTCAGTAAGATCTTCCCACTCGGGATTCCCGCTCCGTTTGAGATATAATCCCCACACCCACTCAGCGTCGTTATGATGCCCTGGCGGCCCCACAAGCTCATATCTCCGCCCGGATCTGCTAATCGCAACCATCTTGCCTGGTTCATAATCCTGGAGTGGTGAACATACTCGTCCTTCATAGCCTGTATATCCAACAAAATGAACAGAGTCGCCTTTGGCTTCGAAATCAGCTGATACACGTCGCACGGCCCAATGTGTGAGTTTCGTAGCTGGTTCATCATATACGCTAGCTGGTGCCCAAATGGAGTTCTCGACGATCTGCCTTAGTAACTCTTTTACACTATTGTCGCTCATTTTTGCCTCCAAGTATGGTATTTGTCTCTATTATTCACCATACAGCACCGATGCGACAAAATAAGTCGCATATGTTTTTCTGGCTGCTAAAGACAAGCCGCTCACCACCACTCGCACATGAGTTGCCCACTGAGGTTATTAGACAAGTGGATTTTCTCCCCCAGGGAGAAAACGACATATGGCGGTGAAGAACTACCAGGGGATGCGAATTAATGGGGGGGTGAGGCTTGGTTTGACCAAGGAGGCCTGAAATTTGAGACGTGAGCGAGAGAGTCTTCGCTTGGGGCTTGTACAGGTAGCACAGCTTGGTGAAATTATGGTTACTTAATCATGTGATTTCTTCGATGATTTCCTGCCTCGATATAAGACCTTTTCTCTCTAGGACATTCATAATTGCGGCTATCTCAAAATAGTTGCTGATCGCTAGTTGCTCAACTATGCCCCTGGCAAGGCAGCTATACCTTGGGTCAGATCTGGATCTGCTCTGAAATCATTCGTCCTGGCCAGATCTCCATTCGCCTTTTCCTTTGTTAGATGTTCAATCACCCAGACCGGGGTCTTGGTGTTAGGATTATGAGATAGCAGGTACCCCTTTCTACAAAGAATATCTCCATCCTTGCTTGGCACTCCGTATTTGGAGTATTCCTGGCAATCCTCTATTGGGCCAGCGAAGACTACACGTGCTGCAAGTGAGGTTATTACTATGATTTTTACCGCAATTCGTACAACTAAACGCCGAGTGTCCAGAATAACAGTCTTAGACTTTACCACTCATCCCCCTTTAACACGACCGCCTCTCGCTGCTTCATAACAAGATCTATATTCAACGCCGAGAGCAAGTGCAGCATTATCCCCAACGTGATCGCTGGATTCCCATTTTCTGCCTTCGAAATAGCTTTTTGGGTCATGGACACTTTTTCGGCTAATTGAGTTTGCGTAAGACCTTGCCGCTGCCGCTCTTCTCGGATCAAAGAACCAAACAAATCTGCAGAGAAAACCCTTGATGGAAGCACCATTGCACACCTGCCAGAAGGAATATGTCTTAGATGGCATAAATCAAATTTATGACCTAAATGGAATATTTCACAAATACGCCAACTAGGTCATATTGAGCGATATATGCATTATTTCTTCAGAACCTGAAGCAGGGTAATAACAACACCTTGCGCTGGATCAAGCATCGATTCTTCATGCACTTGCAGTTTCGGAGGCAGATCTAGAAACCAAACTTTCCCATCCACCACCCCTGTTCGGGTCTCTTTTGCTGAGGGAGGATTCGAGATAAAGGAGTGAGCTAAAGAACCTGCTTTGACTTCTTCAACCTTCTTGTAAGGAAACGCCTTATCGTATGCTCGTGTTATTCTTCCTTTCTCGGAAGAGAGGTATAACGCTTTCTCGCCATAAAATTCAGAGTATTTATGAGCCAACGCAGTCATTGCACACTTGTATTTCTCGTAGGCATATTTCTCGAAGATAGCAATCGAAGGCTGTAGGTTTTTAAAATCACGCTTCACAATTGAGCCTGGAAGTAACAATTCCCCGGCAAATTGCCTTGCTTCAATCTCTAGCTGATCGTCATGATCAAGCGACTTCTTGTGCTTCAGTCTGTAGAAGTTCTGCTTTAGATGCCATGGCAAGAGGAGGTGGCCGAGAAGAATAGCTACCGTGAATTTCTCTCGCTCAAGGTTCCCTATCTCAGTATCCAAAACGATCAAAGGACTTTCCGCAGTCTTATACAACGCGCCTTCATATTCACCGACTTCTGCCTTAAGGATCGTTACCCCTAGTTGTTCGGCAAGGTAGTAGGTGTCTACAGGAATATCTTTGATCTTAAAGTGTTGGATGATGAATTGAGCATATTCTATAGGCGAAGTGAGAAGTGGAAAGTCTTTGTAGTGCTTTGAACCAGATAACATAAAAGCATATTCAATCATCTGCTTTTTCTGGTCAGGTTTCAGGCGAGGTATCAGGGTATGAAGTAACTTATCAACAGGATCATCAACCTGCTCGGTAGCTTCACTTAAAATCTGCTCAAGTGGTACCTGCAGTTGATGCGCTATTTTAAGCATGAGTGCATAGGACGGTTTTCGCACATCCGTTTCGATCTGGCTTATGAAAGCGGTTGTCACTCCTACAGCACTAGCCAAAGCCGCTTGAGTAATCTTCTTATCAGTTCTTTTCTTGGCTATTCGTTTGCCAATCGTCATATAAGCCTCCCTCGCCTCCAACAAAAAATAAACCTCAATACCATATTTTGCGAGCTCGCGCTTGAGAAATTTTCAAAACCCTTGCCTTGCCTGACGATGGCGGCATTATAACTATGTGCTATATAATTTGTATAGCTATTTGTTAAAATCCTGTTGACCCGATCCCAATTTTGGGATATAGAATTGGCACATTGACAAAATCCAAGCAGGAGGTTCCACATGTCACGAGATGAGCATCATGTTGTACCCAACGCAGACGGAGGATGGGATGTCAGAAGAAATGGTGCAGAAAGAGCAACATTGCATACTGACACCAAACAGGAGGCAGTTGATCGGGGCCGACAAGTAAGCCAGAATCAGGGCACTGAATTCATTGTCCACAACAAAGATGGAAGAATCGCCAGAGCAGACAGTCATGGCAACGATCCTTGTCCCCCAAGGGACAGAAACTAGCCAAAAAAGGAGATAACAAACATGCCGAACAACCAAAACAACCAGGGAAACCCTGCAACACCGGCAAAACCCGCAGACCCTCATGGGGATGGAAAACCAGCAACGCCTGCGACTCCACCACCAAATCCAGGGCATCGTCCACATGATCGCCCTAATCCTGGTGGAGGAAGGCAGGTGGGATAATGAAGTGGTGGGAAAAAAATCGTGTAACGTTGCAACAAGAGCTTGATGATCTTGTGGCTGCTAATATGCAGCCACAACTTCAAAAAGACATGCTGAAACAGGGGAAGGTTGTAATCACAGTAAATCTGCAACTCTTTGGCAATCAGCATCTCGGCAAGATTATCTACCCAGATCTGTATCCATATTTTCGCCCGAGGCTCTTCATTCCAGGCCTTAACTTTGATTTCCGCCATTATAACCCTTTGTGTGGCGAAATTTGCTTGCTGAAACGCGATACTGGCCTTTGGCAACCCAGCATGACTGCTGCTCGTCTGATTACGTCAATGGTACCCGAATGGGAATTGGCTTGCGTACGTAAATACGAAGATGCACGGCTTGACACCGAAGACCGCCAGGCAGAACCTAAAAATGCTTACTTCCCAGGGGTTGAAGGCCAAACGGTTCTGATTGATACTTCTTGGGCAGTCCCCTTGGGTATCAGCTCAGGGAAGATGAAAATAGCAGCAACTAAAGACCTGAAAAAAGTTACAGCTTCAACCCACTTTGTGGCGTTCGGGCTTCAGCTTCTCTCCAAGGAATATAATGAAATTAATTGCGCCACAGAATCAATACGAAGCTGGGTAAAACGTCGGAACCTTGCAGACCATACAATTCCATGGATTAAGCTTGATGCGCCACCTCAAGTATGCTCCGTACAAGAACTAGCCAGCTTGTTACGGCAGAACCCTGCTATAAACCAAGCAATCCTGACTGATCAAGCAAAAGGGAGAAGCGGACTTTGCGGTATATGCTTCCCCGAAGAAGCGCCAGGCGGGGGGCAAAGAGACGGGTGGATTTTCCTTGGCTATCGACTGGAAAGACAACGCTCTGCAAAGAAAGAAGGAAGTAGCTCCCCATATTGGCTTGTAAAAGCTGATCCTGCTGCGGAACGCGATCTGTTTGAAAGAATTCCTGAGCTTTCTCCACTTCGTCAGAAATCCATCGCGGTTTTCGGTTTGGGTTGTGTAGGCGCACCAAGTGCGCTGGGTCTCGCTCGTGCTGGTATCGGTGAATTGAGGCTGTTAGACGCTGACTTTCTCAGTGCTGGCACAGCTTGCCGGTGGCCGTTCGGTCTTGCTTCAGCTGGTGAAGGAAAGGTGAAACTGATATCTCAGTTTATCGAAGCAAACTATCCTTTTACAAAAATCAATAGAAGCCATTATCCGCCTGAGGTCG
Organism: Geotalea sp. SG265; assembly: GCF_022808985.1. Lineage (GTDB taxonomy): Bacteria > Desulfobacterota > Desulfuromonadia > Geobacterales > Geobacteraceae > Geotalea. The sequence continues at coordinate 15,845 of NZ_JAKZFT010000029.1, forward strand.
GCGAAGATTTCCGAATCAGCCTTGGAGATCTCAGCTTGGCTACTTACGACCAGATGGACATCATTGAAAAGATGATTGATGGTGCTGACCTTGTATACGACGCAACGGCAGAAATGGCCATTAACCACCTATTGTCGGATCTCGCTAAGGAGAAGGGTGTTCCATATGTAACCGTTTCTTCACGCTCTGGTGGATGGGGTGGAAATGTTGTGCGTATAAGACCAGATGGTGATAGTGGATGTTTCCTTTGTTATCTCCAGGCTCTTGAGAGCAAAGACATCATTAATCCACCTTATGATCCCCACGGGGACGAACTACAACCCGTTGGCTGTGGAGACCTGACGTTCAAAGCAGCAGGATTTGACGTGGAGGAAATATCTCTCTCGGGTGTCCGCATGGCTGTAGCAACATTGTGTGCCGGAGTTGTTGGCGGATATCCGTCACTTGAAGATGACATTGGGATCCTCTCCTTACGAGAAAATGGTAATGCTGTCTTTCCAAACTGGAAAAGCTACCCTCTCCATAAGCACCCCAAATGTCCAAGGTGTAATAAGTGAAGCGGGTGTGGTTGTCACGCAATGTATTGGAAAAAATTACCACGGAAGCAGAAGACAAGGCCCCTCTTGAAACAGGAGGTGTCCTAGCCGGATATTGCTCTGCGGACGACAATGACGTAGTTGTAACCGAGATGGTTGGCCCTGGCAGCAATGCGGTGCATCGGCGTCTATCTTTCCGACCTGACTATGAATATCATCGAGAAGAGATAGGCCGAATTTTCGATGATAGCGGTGGGGAAATAACATATTTAGGAGACTGGCATACACATCCTGCGTCACGGTCTTACCTAAGCTGGCTTGACAAGCGTGCTCTACGGAATATTGCCGCCTTCCCAGGAAATTACATGAATAATCCAATCATGCTTGTATTAGGGCAGCCCGAAGGAGCCAAGGACAAGTGGAGCCCAAAGGTGTGGCGAATACTTACTATGGACAGATGTTTCTTCTGGTCAACAGCTCGCTATGTTTTGCTGTCTCACAACACATGCTGAATAATCTACTTTGCTACCATCAGTAAAAAAAGAAAAGGAGCGGGAACCACTACCCGCTACGACATCTTTGATGAGGTTTTTATGTTGGATATAAATGCTCTTTTGAACAGTATGTTGGGGAAATGGTTAATGCCTCTATCGGGCATTGGAGGGCTGGCCGGAATTCTTGTATTACTGAAGAAGTTTTACGATTTTCGAGAGAATACCTTTTTCCCTGGTAGTGTAAAGAGTTTTTCGCTTTTTTCTTAGCAGTGCCTGTTTCGGTTAGATTACCTCGGCCACTTCAAGTTTCTGGTTCAATTCCTGTTCTTTGAGAAGATCGATGTTGAGGTACCGCTTTGTT
>NZ_JAKZFT010000003.1 GCF_022808985.1 Geotalea sp. SG265
AAGAAGGCGGCAACCATGAATACCCAGACTATCGCTGCTTTCCAGAAGCTTCCACGGCTGCTGTGCCAGACGCTAACAGTAGACAACGGCAAGGAATTTTCACAGTTCAAAGAGCTGGAAGCAAAAATAGGGCTGAAAGTGTACTTCGCCGATCCCTATGCAGCCTGGCAGCGAGGAACCAACGAAAACACCAACGGCCTCTTACGGTTCTACTTTCCTAAAGGTACCGATTTTCACGCAGTTACTGAAGAAGAACTGCATTTCATAATTGAAAAGGTGAATCATCGACCCAGAAAATGCCTTAACTACCAGACACCACACGAAGTCTTCTTTCAAAATTCACGTGGTGCACTTGCAATTTGAATCCACCTTCTCTTCTAAGACCGCCCAGCAATCCCCTTAACCGCCCCCAAAATATCCGCCGGCAACACAAACGTCTTAGCATTCTGCGACACTGACAGCTTCTGAATGGCATTCACATAGCGGTCGCCGAGGAGAAACAGCGCCGGCAGCTCCTTCTCCCCCACTGCCCCGGCAATATCCTCGATGGCCTTGGCCGAGGCCTCGGCCAGCTTGATCTGCGCCTCTGCCTCCAGCTTGGCCGACTCCAGCTTCCCTTCCGCCTCGCGGATCATGGCTTCCTTCTTCCCTTCCGCCTCCAGGATCATGGCTCTTTTCAGCCGCTCGGCGGTGGCCTGCTGCTCCATGGCCCGCTGCATGGAATCGGAGGGCTTGATGTCCTGGATCTCGACAGATTTAACCAGGATGCCCCAATCGGTGACGTCTTCTGAGATGATGTCCTTGAGGCGGGCCTTGATGATGTCCCGGGAGGAGAGCGCCTTGTCCAGCTCCATCTCGCCGATGATGGCGCGTAGCGAGGTCATGACCAGGTTCTGGATGGCGTATTCGTAATTGCTGATGCCGTAGACCGATTTGACCGGGTCGATGATCTTGATGAAGGCGATGGCATTGGTGACGATGACGGCGTTGTCCTTAGTGATCGCCTCCTGGGCGCCGATGTCCAGGGGGATGTCCTTGGTGGTCAGGCGGTAGGCGACGATATCCACGTAGGGAATAATGATGTTGAGACCGGGCTTCAGGGTGCAGTGGTATTTGCCGAGGCGCTGGACGACGAATTCGTACCCCTGGGGCACGAGCCGCACCCCCATGAAGACGGTGATCACCACCAGGGCAAAGAGAACGGTAAGGACAATTGTAGCGGGATTCATCAGCTTTCTCCTTTTTTCAGTTTTTCCACCTTCATCACGTGGCCTTCCACATCCACAACTTTCACCCGGTCCCCGATCTCCAGAGGCTCATCGGCCAGGCAGGGCCATTCGTCGGCACCCAAAAGGGGGAGCTGGAACTTGACCGCCCCCTTGGCGTAAGGCTCCGCGCCACGGATGACCAGGCCCGTCTGGCCCAGGACGGCATCCTTGGCAGTACCGGAAAAGGTCCTGCTTTTGTTGCGGGGATTGAAAAAACGGAACCAGACGAAGGTGAAGAGAATGGAGGCGACGCACCAGGCGAAGATCTGCAGGGGTAAAGGACAGGCTGGGAAGAGCGCCAGCAGGATGCTGACGAGAACTGCTCCCAGGCCGAACCAGATGATGGTGAAGGATGGAACGACCAGCTCAAGGCCGATGAGGATGAGACCAAGGACAAGCCAATGCCACCAGAGGATATCCATCTGTACCTCCAGGAAAGGTAACCATAAAAGCTATGGAAACCAAAGATTTAACAAAAAGTGTAAAAAAATTTTACACCTGTAAAAAATTTTTACACTTATATCATTAAGATAATTCAGGTTTCGCCAATATATGCCAACAGACGGTGGGGTTCAACACATTAAAAACTATAATTCGTTCATTAGCGACAGCCTCCCCCACTCCACCGCACCTGTACACCTAAGCGGGTAAGTAGAGACGTATCATCGTATTTACGCAAGATCATAACCATTGTAAATACGGAAAGAAAAAGCTCTGAATCAATGAAGTCAGATGGGATTTCAGCTTTGCAATGGGATGTGATGCGGTATGCTTTTATAAGGTGAAAGAAGGTCCAATGGAGGTAATTTATGGTGCAGAATGTCCTCCTTGCCATGGCCATGCTTCTTGCCACCGCCTGCGCGGGACAGCAGAAACAGACCACCGCCAACCTCCCCACCACGACCCATCAGTGCGGCATCCATGACATCTGCGTCTCATGGCAGCCGGTAACTACCGATACGGGTATCTGCATCGAGGGGACAGTGGTGAACAATCGCCAACTGAAGCCCTATGAGCCCCTGGAACTCACTGCAGAACTCCTCGACGACCAGGGAAAGGTGCTGGCAAAGGGGAGCAGGCATTTTGCCGAATCGTTCACCGGGCCTGAGGATTTCCGCATCGAGATTCCGATGGACACAGGGAAAGCGCCCAAGTGCCTGAAATTCACCTATTCAAATGAAAAGGGAGGCAACCGTTACTGGCTGAAATACTTTTAGATTCACCAACCTGCACAAGGAGGTTGATCATGATCGAAGGGACCAGACTTGAAGGCCGTCACATCGCGCTCCTAGCCGCGGACGGTTTCGAAAAGGTGGAACTGGAGGTACCCCTGAAGGCGCTCCGGCTGGCGGGGGCGACGGTGGACATCATTTCCCTGAGATTGGGACGGATTAGGGGGGTGAACATGCACGAACCGGCGGGCAAGGTTCAGGTGACCATGACGGTGCAGGAGGCCGATCCGAAGAATTATGACGGCATCTTCATTCCCGGCGGCTTCATAAACCCCGACCTGCTGCGCCAGTCGGCCGAGGCACGGGAATTCGTCCACGCCTTCCAGGTATCGGGCAAGCCCATCGCCACCATCTGCCATGGACCATGGGTATTGGCGTCGGCGGGGATGCTGCGCGGGCGAACCATCACCTCGTGGCCCGGCATTCGCGACGACATGGTCAATGCCGGTGCGACGTGGCTGGACCAGGCGGTGGTATGGGACGGCAACATCATCACCAGCCGTGGGCCCCAGGATTTGATGGAGTTCGTCCCGGCAATAGTCGAGGCATTCTCCGGTGCGGCTCCCCTTGCGGAGCAGGCACCCGCCCCGATGGTCTCGGCACCCCAGCGAAACGAGCCCCCCCAGGCCATGCTGACGGCCATGAAATGGATGCCGACGCCGGCAGTTCGCACCGCACTGGGTATCGGTGCCATAGCTTTAGGCGCCATGGCCATGCGTCGCCGCCATGCCCCGCCCCGGCAGGCCAGGATGTAACTCAGCCGAAGCAACAAAAAAGCCCTGATGCTCTCAGGGCTTTTTCGCGTCCAACCTTGTTACTCCTTGTTTCACCACAACTTTGCTCTCTTCGATGATCTTGCGGAATGCGGGGCTGGTTGTCGCCCAATCAACCACGTCCACTTTAATGGTCAGGTCCGAATCCTCGAACGATTGCCGAAGGTCGGCCATCAGATCAATGGGCAATGGCCTGTCCGAGATTACCGCCAGATCCAGATCGGAATAGGGTTTGGCCGTCCACTTGGCGCGGGAGCCGAAAGCCCATACCTCATAGCCCGGGAGGGATTTCTCCAGGATGCGCCTTACCTCATCCCAATCGTGGGGCTTCAGGTCCAGGTCCGCCTTCACGAAGGTACCACTCATACCAGACTGCTTCTTTCCATGAGCCGAGCATATAAATATTTGGCCTCCTCCAGGAACTCGGGCGCAATGGCGTAAACTGCCTCAGCTTTGTCCACATCATAGGTATGACTGCTGTCGGTGCGTGCTTGACGGTAGACTCGCCAGCGCAGCCAATCGGAACGTAGAAGTCCCTTTTCATTGCCGGTCCGGATCAGATTCTGAAACGTGCTGAAATCAGCTTCGTCAGGGCTTGCAGCGGTTTCCTCAAGGTACCTTCGGAGCATTTTGTGACTCAGCTCATAGGTGAACTCGAAGCACTGAATAACCGAGTTCCGCAACTGCTCGAACAGTTCCCCATCCATCTCGGCAGCCGGCGAATGGGTGAATTTCAGGCTTTTTTCAAGCTGGCTTATGGCGTTTTGCAGGGAACTGAAGTCAAGGGCCATATATTTTTCCTCTTTTAGGATTGCTTTGCCCTTTCTACACGAGAAAGCAAGGAATTTCAATTAATTTCCGGGATGTTCCGGGGATCACCCCTCCCCTTTACCCCAACCTCCATCTAATTACTTGAACAGGTAAGTATTTATTGTTATATTCACAACCCTGCTTTTATGTACTGCTGATGCGACAGGAGGGACACATGGACGATTTGGAAAACCAGATGGGGCTTTTCGAGATACCGAAGATCGTGAAACCGGCACCGGTGAAAAAGGCAGTTGAGAAACCGGCACCGGTCAGGAAGGCAATAGAGAAGGTTGCGACACAGGGGGCGAAGAGGACGCGGCAGGTAGCGGTAAAACCATTGAAGCGGGGGGTGAAGGCGGCGACCGTAAAGGCGGTCTCGGGGCTGGTGCCCGAGGGGGATGTGCGGCTTACGGCAAACATCCGCCAAGACCTGCACCTGAAACTGAAGATTGCGGCGGCCCACCGGCGGACCACCATCGGAGAGATGATCGAGGAGCTGATCGACCGCTACGTGGCGGACCATTGAAAAAGGGACTGATCTCCGGCGTCATTCCTGTGAGCACAGTGCTTGTTGCCTCGTCATTTATATTTTCCAGAATTCAGATGGTGATGGTTTCTCCGGGCCGCAGTCTCGGCTCCTCCGGCTTCATGAAAGAGGCATAAAATAGCACCATGAAGATAACGAGGATTGCGGCTAGGACAATAATCATCGGCCGCAGCGACACCTCGCCTTCCCGCGTCGGTGCCTGCAGCATCCCCAGTACTGCGATCACCACCCCAAGGCCCCCGAACATCCAGCCCACCACCAGCCCGATCAGGGCGAATTCCGTTTCCCCCACCGGCGAGAGCAGAAAGAGCCAGGCCAACTCAGCATGGAAGAAGGTGGCAATGGTGATCAGCACCATGGCGACCAGTATGTAATTAAGTCCTAGTCTGACCGTCTTCTTGCGCATCAGCACATCCTCACTGACACCAGCTCACGTCCCCTACCCCTTTGCGCAGCACTTCCGGCCGATCGCCGATCAGACTCACCACCGAGCTCACATCCGCCGTCAGCACGCCCCCGTCCACTGTCAAATCGATCAGCTTGCCCAGAGTTCTTTCCACCTGGAATGGATCGCCGATGGGGTCTTCTCCGGAGAGATTGGCACTGGTGGTGATGATCGGATGCCCCAGGAGCTTTGTTATGGCAAGACAGATCCTGTTGGCGGGGATGCGGATACCGACGGTTTTCTGCTTGGTCATACAGAGATCGGGAACGACGCTGGTGGCATCGAGAATAAAGGTATATGGCCCGGGCAGGAACCGCTTCATCACCTTGAAGGCGTAATTGCTCACCTTGGCGTAATGGGCAATGTCGGAGAGGTCGGCGCAGATGAAGGAGAAGGGCTTTTTCTTGTCACGCTGCTTGATGGCGTAAATGCGCTCGATCCCCTTCTTGTTGAAGATGCTGCAGCCGATGCCGTAGGTGGTATCGGTGGGATAAGCCACTACCCCACCCTTTTCCAGGATTTCAACAACCTGGGCAACAAGGCGCGGCTGTGGGTTTTGTGGGTTGATTTCCAGGAGCATCATGCACCCGGGTTCAGTTCCAGCAGGTCGGGATGCGTAAAGCGGCCGTCCTTCTGGATCAGTTGGTCGTCGAACCAGAGTTCGCCATCACCGGTGAGAATCTTGACCATATCCCAGTGGACAGCGGAACGGTTGCCGTTGTCGCACTCGTCGTAGCACTGACCGGGGGTGAAGTGGATGGAACCGAAGATCTTTTCATCGAAGAGGATATTGCGCATGGGAACGCGGATGTTGGGGTTGACGCCGATGGCGAATTCACCCACATAGCGCGCTCCCTCGTCTGTATCGAGGATGTCGTTCAGCTCCTTGTCCATTCCCCGGCTGGTGGCCTTGACGATCTGTCCCTTGCTGAACTCCAGGCGGATGTCGTTGAATTCCTTTCCCTGGTAAACAGTCGGGCAGTTATAGGTGATGTAACCTTCCACCGAGTTTTTCACCGGAGCGGTGTAGACCTCGCCGTCGGGGATGTTGTAACGGCCGTCGCACTTGATGCCCGGAAGCCCTTTGATGCTGAAGGTAAGATCCGTATCGGAGGCCTTGATGTGCACTTTGTCCGCGGCATCCACCAGCTTCTTCAGCTTGTCCTGTTTCAGGGATTCAGCATGCCAGTCGATGCAGCAAGCGGCGAAGAGATAATCCTCGTACTCGTCCAGGCTCATCTTCGCCTCCTGGGCGGCACCATGGGTGGGGAAGCGGGTGATGACCCAACGGGTGTTCTTGACCCGCCTGTCGATAATGGGACGGGTCAGCTTCGACCAGGCTATCATTTTCTTCTGATCGGCCTTGGCCATGACCATGGAGTTGTCAGCGGCGGACAGGCCTATATAGACGTCCACCTTCTTCATCAGGTCCAGTTTGTGTTCGGGAAAGTAGGAAAGTTGCTCTTCAGTGGCATTGTTGTAGAAATAGCGGTTGATATCGGGGACGGTAAATTCGTACTCTACGTATTTGGCCCCCTTTTCCAGGCAGAGGGCATAGAGTTCCTTGACCAGGGGAATAGACTCCATACCGCTGGCCGAAATGAGAACCACATCCCCCTTTTTCACTTTGGTGGAATAATTAACCAGTACCTCGGCCAGTTGCCTGACGCGCATGTCTTTCATCATAACCTCCAGACTTTTCTGTTATCTGCCGGTGTGGCCGAACCCTCCGGTACCGCGCTCGCTTTCTCCAAGTTCGGCGACTTCCTCAAAGGCTGCCCTGCTGAAAGGAGCAAAGACCATCTGGGCGATGCGTTCGTTGTGACCGATGACAAACGGTTCAGTGCCGTGGTTGATGACTATGACGCCGATCTCGCCCCGGTAATCCGCATCGATGGTGCCGGGAGAATTGACCAGGGAAATGCCGTGTTTCAGTGCCAGCCCGCTGCGGGGCCTGATCTGGGCCTCGTATCCTTCGGGAAGCTCAATGGCAATGCCGGTGGGGACGAGGGTTCTTTCCCCCGGCTCCAGCACCAGCTCCTGGTCCAGGTCAGCACAGAGATCCATGCCTGCGGCATGGGCCGTCATATACCGGGGAAGCGAATGCCCCTTTTCCGGCCGGACGCGCTTGATTTTAACGTTGATTGCATTCATGGGAGTCAGTGAAGGGTGATGCCGGAAAAGGATTTGCTGTCATCGGTCTTGCCGAGGAGCACAAGAGTCAGGTAGTCCTCGTCCAGCAGCTCTCTGGCAATGTCAATGATCGATTGGGTGGTGACGTTGTCGAAGCCGGCAATGATGGCATCGATGGGCTGGTATTCACCGAAATATATTTCGTTTTTGGCCAGTTTCGACATGCGGTTATCGCTGCTCTCCAGGGAAAGGATCATATTCCCCTTGAGCTGCTCCCGAGCCGAATCCAGCTCCACCTGTGGAACAGGTTCCCGTTTCAGCCGTTTCAGCTCGGCAAGGGACAATTCCAGCACCTCCCGGTGGCGGTCGGGAGCCGACCCCGCATAGATGACCAGAGATCCTGAATCGGCATGGGATGCCATGTACGAATATATGGAGTAGGCAAGGCCGCGCTTTTCCCGCACTTCTTGAAAGAGGCGGGAACTCATGCTGCCGCCCAGGAGGGTATTCATGACGAAGGCGTCGAAGCGCCTCGGGTGATTCTGAGACAGTCCGCGGATTCCCAGGCACATGTGCACCTGCTCCAGGTCACGTTCCACTGCTTCGATACGTTTTTTGTGAGTAGGTGCGCTGGATGCCTCCCGGCCATTGCCGTCAGCAATGTGGGGGAGATTCCGCTGCAAAAGGTCAAGCAGTTCCTGGTGATCCACATTGCCGGCAGCGGTGATGATGATATCTTCCGCCCGGTACATACGGTCCTTGAAGCCGACGATCTTCTCCCGGGTCAGTCCACCGACCGACTGCTGGTCACCGAGAATGGACATGCCCAGGGGGTGGTGTTTCCAGAATTTCTGGTGAAACAGGTCGTGGATGAAATCTTCGGGGTTGTCCTCCACCATGCTGATTTCCTGGAGGATGACCTTGCGCTCCTTCTCGATTTCTTCGGGGTCGAAGAGGGAGTTGGTGAAGATGTCGGTCAGGATATCCACCGCCTTGGGGAGAAAGCGGTCCAGCACTTTGGCATAGTAGCAGACATATTCGCGGCTGGTGAAGGCGTTGAGGATGCCCCCGACCGAGTCAATCTCCCGGGCTATGTCCAAGGCCGTGCGGCGGGTCGTTCCCTTGAAGAGGAGATGTTCTATGAAGTGGGCGACGCCGTTCGACTCCCGCCGTTCGTGGCGGGAGCCGTTGGCGACCCAGATTCCGATGGAAACTGAATTGAGGTTCGGCAGTGTCTCTGAGATGACACGGATACCGTTTTCAAGGGTGGTCTTTTTTATCATGGTAAGAACTATACACCGGAATGGGGAAATTACCAGCCGCTACTCGGGCAGGCTGGCACCCAGTGCTTCTTTCCGGGACAGTTTGATCTTACCCTGTTTGTCGATGCCGATGCATTTCACCAGCACTTTATCCCCTTCCTTGAGGACGTCGGTGACGTTCTTGACCCGCTCCGTATCCAGCTCGGAGATATGGACCAGGCCGTCAGTGCCGGGGAAGATTTCGACGAAGGCGCCGAATTCCATGACCTTTTTCACCAGGCCCATGTAAAGCTTGCCTTCTTCGGCCTCGGCGGTCAGGTCGCGGATCATCTTGATGGCCAGATCGCAGGCCGCCTTATCGGTGCTGGCAATATTGATCTTGCCGGTGTCGTCGATGTCGATGGTAACGCCGGTGGCCTCGGTGATGCCGCGGATGTTCTTGCCGCCGGAGCCGATAACGTCGCGGATTTTGTCGGTCTTGACGTAGATGGTGGTAATGCGCGGCGCAAAGGTGGACAGCTCCGCCTTGGGGGCAGCGATGGTTTCCGCCATCTTGCCGAGAATGTGCAGGCGCCCCTCATGGGCCTGCTTCAGTGCGACCCCCATAATCTCGCGGGTGACACCGCCGATCTTGATGTCCATTTGCAGGGCGGTGACCCCGGCTGCGGTTCCGGCAACCTTGAAATCCATATCCCCCAGATGATCCTCGTCACCGAGGATATCGGAAAGGATAGCAAAATCGTTTCCTTCCTTGATGAGACCCATGGCGATTCCGGCAACCGGCGCCTTGATGGGGATACCGGCATCCATCATGGACATGGAACCACCGCAGACGGAAGCCATGGAGGAGGAGCCGTTGCTCTCCAGAATGTCGGAAACGATCCTGATGGTATAGGGGAAGCTCTCATGCTTGGGCACTACCCGGGCCAAAGCCCGCTCGGCCAGCATGCCGTGGCCGATCTCGCGGCGCCCAGGAGCCAGACGGAAACTGGTCTCGCCGACGGAAAACGGCGGGAAATTGTAGTGGAGCAGGAAGCGCTTTTTGCTCTCGCCGAAGAGGGAGTCGATGCGCTGCTCATCGATGGAGGTGCCCAGGGTTGCCACGACGAGGGCCTGGGTCTCGCCCCTGGTGAAAAGGGCCGAGCCATGTGCCCTTGGCAGCAGTCCCACTTCGGTGGTTATCTGGCGGATGGTCTTGGTATCGCGGCCGTCGATGCGCTCGCCGTCCTTGATGATGTGCTCGCGGACCAGCTCATACTCGAAGTCGCCCATAAAGGCCTTTATGTCCTTTTCGGCACCTTCGAATTCCTCGGTCAGTGCTGCGATAACCTCTTCGGTGATGGCATCGATGGTGTTGTGCCGTTCGACCTTGGACTTGATCCGAACCGCCTCTTTCATGCGGGCGTAGGCAAGTTCCTTAACCTTCGCCTTCAGCGTTTCGTTAACGACAGGAGGCAGAATTTCACGCTTTGCTACGCCTGCCTTTTCGGCCAATTCCACCTGGGCGGTCAGAAGGCCCTGGATTGCCGCTTGGCCGAAAAAGATGGCCTCCAGCATATCCTCTTCGGGAACCTCGGCAGCACTTCCCTCGACCATGATAACGGCGTCCTTGCTGGCTGCAACGACGATCTCGATGTCGCTCTTTTCCATCTCTTCATAGCTGGGATTGGCAATGAATTTGCCGTCAACCCTTCCCACCTTCACCCCTGCAATCGGCCCCTGGAACGGAACGTCCGACACCATCAGGGCAGCGGAAGCGCCAACCATGGAGAGAATACCCGGATCGTGGTCCTTGTCTGCAGAAATGACAGTAGCCATGATCTGGGTATCGTTAAGGAAGTTCTCCGGGAAGAGCGGCCTGATGGGCCGGTCGATGAGCCGGCTGGTCAGGGTCTCGTTATCAGAGGGACGAGCCTCGCGTTTGAAGAAACCGCCGGGAATCTTGCCCCCTGCGTATGCTTTTTCCTGGTAATTGACCGTCAGGGGAAAGAAATCCTGCCCTTCCTTGGCGGTCTTGGTGGCCACTGCCGTAACCAGCACCCTGGTATCGCCGCTGCTGACGACCACGGCGCCGCTGGCCTGCTTGGCCATCTTGCCGGTTTCGATGGTGATGGTTCTTCCACCACATTCCACCTGTACTTTAGTTTCCATATTCGTTCGGTCTCCTAGTCTTTCTTTTCGTTGACTGTTGGGGCCGCCGATAAATCATTCATTACAGGTGAATGACTGATTTATCCACGCCCCCAACAAAATAAAAGGGCCATTACAGCCCATTTCCAATAAAAAAAGAAAGGCAATATACCCCGCAAGAGGTATACTGCCTTCTCTTACCTTCTTATACCAAGCTTCTCAATGATGTTTCTGTATCTTTCCACGTCTTTCTTCTTGAGGTAATCAAGCAGTCCCCTTCTTTGGCCGACGATCTTCAGAAGCCCGCGACGACTGTGGTGATCCTTCTTGTGGGTCTTGAAGTGCTCGGTCAGATAGGTGATGCGCTCGGTGAGGATTGCTATCTGAACCTCCGGCGATCCGGTATCGCTGTCATGGAGTTTGTACGCACCTATGATTTCCTGTTTCTTGTCAGTTGCCAACATTTACTACACCCCCTTTTTCTTTAAGATTAGGATTTTAGCTTGATTGCGCAAGCAATTTATCGGATAAAGCCAGATACTATTACCACAAACCCTTTGATCTGTAAAGGAATTATCCAGAATTAAATACCCGGCAAAGTCTGAAGGAAAGCTGCCCCCCCTTCTCCGGCAAGATAAAAGCCTCAGCCACGGCCATAAGATTCTCCCGCACCGACAGCCGGACCAACTGGCCGTCCGCCGGCCATTCATCCGGCTGGTGCAGAAAATCCCCGGAAACAGGGGCAATGCCGCGTATGACCCTAGCCGCACCCGTTTCACTTAAGATCAGGTCCGGCAGATGGGAAAGCCCCCCATGGGGTGATACAAGGCCCGCAGCTATCGCCCCGTCTTCAAACCTTTTCTGCAGAAGCTCCGGCGTAGCGGCGTCGTCAATTGTGAACGGCCCGCTCCTGGTCCGGCGAAGCTGCACCAGATGGGCACCGCAGCCGAGCCTTTCACCCATATCGTGGGCCAGAGTCCGCACATAAGTACCCCGGGAGCACCTGACGGTAAAAGCCACCTGGGGCAAGCTTATCCGGTCGATCACCAGGGAAAAGATCTCGATCTCCCGTGCTTCTCGTTCCACCTCAGTTCCCTGCCGGGCCAACTTGTAAAGCGGCACGCCGTTTCTTTTCAGGGCAGAAAACATGGGGGGAAGCTGGTTCTGCCTGCCGAGCATGCCCTGACAGGCGTCCCTAACAGCCTGTTCCGTAATGCCCGACCAATCAGCACTACGTATGATGACGCCTGTGCAGTCCTGGGTGTCGGTGGCAGACCCCAAAACCATGACCGCCTGATATTCCTTGACCCCCTCGTCCAGAAAGGGAATAGCCTTGGTCCCTTCGCCCAGAGCAACGGGCAGAACCCCGGTGGCAAAAGGATCCAGGGTGCCGGTATGCCCCACCTTCTTCTGCCGGGCCAACCGGCGCACCATGCCGACCATGTCGTGGGATGTAACCCCGGCCGGTTTGTCTACAACTATGAATCCGTCGATCATCTGCGCAGGGATTGTTCCAGCAGGGTGAAGATCTTCTCTTTTACAGCAGAAAGGGTGCCTTCAACGGTGCAGCCGGCGGCATTGTGGTGGCCGCCGCCGGAGAATGCCGCTGCTAGGGCGGAAACATCCACCTTCCCCTTGGACCGGAAACCGACCTTGAAGAGCCCTTCCCTGATCTCACGGAAAAAGACAGCCACCTCGACCCCCTTGATGGAACGGGGATAATTGACGAAGCCGTCGGTCAGTTCGGCACTGGCGTTGCACTGCCTATACATATCAAGGGTGACGGCAATGGAGGCATAGTCGCCAAAAGGGGAAAAAGAAAGGGTCGCCAGGGCCAGGGCAAGGAGCTGCAGGCGGTTCTGGGGCTGGCTCTCATAGAGCTTTTCCGCCACATCCCAGGCGTTGATCCCCTTTTCCACCATTTTTGCGGCGATGGCAAAGGCCTCGGGATTGGCATTTGAGTAACGAAAGGAACCGGTATCGGTAATGACGGCGGTATAGATGCAAAGGGCGATGTCGTAGTTTATCTGCTGGCCCGCCCCTTCAATGATGCGATAGATGAGGGCACCGGTGGCACACGCCTTGGTGTCCACATAGTTGATCGCTCCGAATTGTTCGCAGTTCAGGTGATGATCGATATTGACGAATTTGCCGATGGTCCGGCAGCTGGTGATCGCCGTGCCGGCGCGCCTTAGCTCGCCCACATCCAGGACGAAACAGACATCATAGTGACGCGGGGGGAGCCCATTGACCACTTTGTCCGCCAGGGGAAGGAACTGGTAGATATCGGGCACCGGATCGCAAAGGTAAACCGTCACATCCTTGCCGAGACCGGTCAGATAACCGGCCAGGGCCAGGCTTGAGCCGACGGCGTCTCCATCGGGGCTTTCGTGAGTGGTTATGAGGAATGACGTATTGGCTGCGATTTCGTCAGCTATTTTCTTTATCATTATCATCGTGTTCCGTTGAGCCGATTTCCTTCAGTATCGATTCGATGCGTGAACCGTACTCAACGGAGGCATCGTATTTGAAAACAACGTCGGGAACATAGCGCATGTGGAAACTCTTTCCCATTTCCTTGCGGATGAATCCCCGGGCGCTGTTCAGCCCCTGTTCGGTGGCCTTTTTTTCCTCATCGCTGCCGATCACAGTAAAGTAGACAGTGGCCAGATGCATGTCGTCGGTGACCTTGACACCGGTAATGGTGACAAAGCCGATGCGAGGATCTTTCAGCCCCTTGACAAGCAACTGGGAGACAAGCTCGTGGACTGCTTCGGCAACTTTTTCTGAACGTTTGAACAACGTTGACTCCTGTAATTTCAATCCCGGTTAGAGCTTAGCGGCGACTTTTTCCATCTCGAATGATTCTATGATGTCGCCGACCTTGAGGTCATTGTAGTTTTCTATGGAAATCCCACACTCATAGCCCGATGCGACCTCTTTGACGTCGTCTTTGAAGCGGCGCAGACTTGCCATTTTCCCCTCGAAAACCACGACATTATCGCGGAGCAGACGAACCTGGGAATTTCTGATCATCTTGCCGTCAAGGACATAGGAACCGGCGACGGTGCCGTGCTTGGGCACGGAGAATGTCTCCCTGATCTCTGCCCGGCCAAGGAATTTCTCCCGCAGGGTCGGCTCCAACAGGCCTTCCATGGCCTTCTTGATGTCGTCCACCGCATCGTAGATGATGTTGTAGAGACGTATATCGACCCCTTCCTTTTCGGCCAGGGCCTGTGCCTTGACTTCGGGACGGACGTTGAAGCCGAGGATGATGGCGTTGCTGGCCGTTGCCAGGTTGACGTCGGTTTCGGTTATGGCGCCGACCGAAGCATGAATGACGTTCAGACGGATGGCGTCGGTGGAAAGCTTGCGCAGGGACTCTGAAACCGCTTCCACGGAGCCCTGGACGTCGCCTTTGACGATGGTGTTGAGATCCTTGACCTCTCCCATCTGGATCTTTTCGTAGAGCTGTTCCAGGGAAAGTTTGCTGTGCTTGGCAAGCTCCGTTTCCCTGACCTTCTGCTGGCGCAGGCTGGCGATCTCCTTGGCCTGCTTTTCATCGGCCAGGGCGACGAAGACATCACCGGCATCGGGTACACCGGTAAAGCCGATGACTTCCACGGGCATGGAAGGACCTGCCGTAGCAACCTTCTCGGCGCGGTCGTTCTGCATTGCCCTGACGCGGCCGAAATTAACGCCTGCAACGAAGTAGTCGCCGACCTTGAGGGTACCTTCCTGGACCAGTACGGTTGCCACCGGACCACGTCCCTTATCCAGCTTTGCTTCGACGATGGTGCCGCGAGCTTCCTTGTCGGGATTGGCCTTCAGTTCCAGCACGTCGGCCTGGAGCAGCACCATTTCCAGAAGCGTCGGCAGATTAATACGCTTCTTTGCAGAAACATCGACAAAGATGGTGTCGCCCCCCCACTCTTCGGAAACGAGTCCCAGTTCCATCAATTCCTGCTTGACCCGTTCCGGCTTGGCTTCCGGCTTGTCGATCTTGTTGACGGCGACAATGATGGGTACGCCGGCAGCCTTGGAGTGATTGACCGCCTCCCTGGTCTGGGGCATGACGCCGTCGTCGGCAGCGACGACGAGGATGACGATGTCGGTGACCTTCGCTCCACGGGCACGCATGGCGGTAAAGGCCTCGTGACCCGGAGTATCCAGGAAGGTTATCTTGCGGCCGTTGAGGGTAACGTCGTAGGCACCGATGTGCTGGGTGATGCCGCCGGCCTCACCGGCAATGACGTTGGTCTGGCGAATGGCATCCAGCAGTGAGGTCTTGCCGTGGTCGACATGGCCCATGATAGTTACCACAGGAGGCCTTTTGACCAGGCTTTCTGGTGCATCAGGCGCAGATTCCAGTATTTCGTCGATATCCAGGGCCACGTTCTCGATTTCGTAACCGAAATCGGTGGCAAGGATGGTGGCGGTATCCACGTCGAGGGCATGATTGATGGTGGCCATGACCCCCATCTTCATCAGGGCGCGGATGAGGTCATTGGCCTTGATCCCCATCCTTTTGGCCAGTTCGCCGACGGTGATGGTTTCAGAGATCTTGATGATCCTCTTGATGGCCTTGGGAACGGTGATCTCCGTCTTCTTGCCGATCTGGACCTTCTCTGCCTTTCTCTTCCCTTTCCCTCTCGGTCCGGGCTCGAAGACCCGCTCATGTTTCTCGAAGAGGTCCGACTTCTTGAACTCTTCCTTGCGTTTAGGTGCCGGGGCTCCTGCAGCACCTTTTTTACCGGCAACACCGGCAGCTTCTTTCCCTTTACGCCCCTTTCTCCGATCTTCACCTACGGGCGGCATTTCCAGAGGCACGGCAGCCGGCCGTTCAGGTCCACGGGCTTGTCCTGGTCTTTCGGGACCGCGGGTCACAGGGCGCTCGGTGTAGCCGGGCCTCCCTTCGGGACGGCCGGCAGGGCGGGGCCCACCGGGACGGTAACCGGCTTCAGGACGCTGCCCCGGTCTTTGACCTTCAGGCCGGGGGGTAGGGGCCGGTCTTTCTCCGGAGCGGCGTGCCTCGGGTCGTTCCAATATCCGCGCAGCCGGTTGGCCTTCACGCTGGACGGGCGGTTTCTCTTTCTGGGTCAATCCGGGGATTTCGACCCGCCCCAGAATCTTTGCCTTGTTGGGACTGGGTTTTTCCGGAGCCGCCTCTTCTGCCGGCTGGGCCTTGACAGGCTCGGCTGCAGGTGGAGTGGGAACGGCAGGAGGAACCTCTTCGGCCTTGGGTTTTTCAACCTCGGGCGCCTTCTCCGCAATCTGGACCGGTGCCGGCTCAGCCTTGGCTTCGACTGGCGGCTCTTCCACAACGGTCTCAACGACCTTGGCGCGGCGGCGGATCAGTGTGGGTTTGACACGAACTTCTTCCTGGGAGACTTCCTTGACAGTAGCCGGAGCACTCAGCTTTTTAATGTCGGCATCATCAATGGCTGCCATGTGGTTCTTTACTTCCACACCGACTGCAGCGAGCTTTGCCATCAGTTCCTTATTGTCGATGCCCATTTGCTGTGCCAGCTCATATACACGGGTTTTACTCATCTACTATCGTCCCTCCTCGAAGAAGTTCCTCAACTTTGCTGTCTCCTGCTTAAGTGGTTCTATAAAGCCGCCCACCCCGATTGCCACGACGACCCTCATTTCCTTGCCGATAAGGGCGCCTAATTTCTCTTTATCAAAAAGGGTGCAGTATTCAACCCCGTTTCTTTCCGCCAGGGCCTTCACCTTCTGACCGATATCCGCCGAAATATCCGAAGCAATGAAGAGAAATCCGGGGGACTGGTCTTTCATCCGCTCAAGAACCATGTCCGTCCCCGAAGAGACCTTCCCCGCCTTGTTGGCCAAGGAGATGTAGGAGGCGATCCGCTCCTCGATCCTGGTTGCCAGCTGATCAATGAGCCCGGCCCCATCGGCCCCTTTGACTTCCCCCTTGAATGCGCGGCTGAACTGCCTTTTGTCTGCAGCACCCTTCACGCAGACAGAGGTCATGCAGGTGTAGGCACCACGACCCGGAAGCTTGGCCAGCAGATCGGGAACCAGCGTGCGATCCGGCGCCAGTACGAAGCGGAGCAGTTCCTTTTTATTTCTGGTAGTCCTGCAATAAATGCAGGTTCTTTCCGGACCTTTCTCAGCCATGGTCACTTACCGGGTTATCACTCCTCAGTTTCTTCTACCGGTGCAGCTTCGGTTGCCTCTTCCTCCTCGACCAGCTCCTCCTCGGTACCGTCGTAAGAAGCAAACTGCAGCAGCTCTGCTTCGGCCACCCGAGTCTCGCTCTTGATGTCGATCCTCCAGCCGGTCAATTTCGCCGCCAGGCGCACATTCTGGCCGCGCTTGCCGATGGCGAGGGATAGCTGATCGTCGGCAACGACGATCTCCATGGCCCGGTTTTCTTCATCCACGTAGACCTTGGAGACAACGGCCGGAGCCAGTGCGTTGCAGGCAAAACGGGCCACATCCTCCGACCAGGGAATGATGTCGATCTTTTCGCCGCGAAGCTCGGAGACCACGTTCTGCACCCTGCTGCCGCGCATACCGACACAAGCGCCGACCGGGTCCACATCGGAATCGTGGGAGTAAACGGCAATTTTCGCCCTGCTCCCCGGCTCCCTGACAACGCTCTTGATCTCGACGATCCCTTCGGCGATCTCCGGCACCTCGGCCTCGAAGAGCTTGGCGAGCATCATGGGATGGGTGCGGGAAAGGAGGATCTGCGGCCCTTTGGTGGTCATCCTGATCTCGGTGATGAGAGCCTTGACCCGGTCCCCTTGGCGGTATACTTCGCGTGGAGCCTGCTCTTTGTGGGGAAGCAGCGCCTCGGCGCGTCCCAAATCCACTACCAGGTCCCCTTTTTCGAAACGGCGGACGACACCGTTGATGACCTCTCCCTGGCGCTCCTGGAATTCATTGAAAATGGTCTCCCGCTCGGCTTCGCGCACCTTCTGGATAATGACCTGCTTTGCAGTCTGGGCAGCGATGCGACTGAAACCGCTGGCATCCATCTTCATTCCCAAGGAGTCGCCGATTTCCACGTCGGGGTCAATCTCCCGGGCCTCTTCCAGGTCTATTTCCTTGTAGGAATCCTGCACCTCATCGACGACGGTCACAAACTCGAACAATTCCACTTCGCCGATCTCGGGGTTGTAGTGTGCCTCCAGGTCACGGGTGTTGCGGAATTTTTTGTTGGCAGCGGTCAGAACTGCCTGCTCAAGAGCCTCCAGCACCACATCTTTATCAATCCCCTTTTCCTTAACGATCTGATCGATAGTATGCTTGAGGTTGAAGTTCGTTTCCACGTTTCTATCTCCTTAGTATCTGCTTGATATATTTGAAATATCAGAATTCGAATTCCAGATTGGCTTTGGCAATTTTATCCAGCGGGATGACGGCGTTCTGCCCTTCTTTCAGGGCCACATGGACCTGGCCATCCTGCAAGCCTTTCAGTTCGCCGAGAAAGGTCTTTCGCTTGTTGCCGGCATCGTCGGCCAGGGCTTCAAACGTCCGGATCTTAACCAGTTTCCCCGTATATCTTTCGTAATCGGCAGCTTTTTTCAGGGGGCGGTCGAGGCCGGGGGATGACACTTCAAAGCGATAATGCCCGGGTATGATATCCTCCACTTCGAGAATTTCCGACAACTCACGACTGACCGATTCACAGTCATCCAGGGTAACGCCCCCTTCCCTGTCTATGAAAAGCCGCAGGACCAGTTCTCGCCCTTCCCGCTTGTATTCGAGCTCAACCAGCTCCATGGCGAGGGACGACAGTACCTGTTCGGCAAGTTCGGTTACCCGGGAAACAACATCTACTTTGGCCATAATTTTCCCATAAAAAAAAGTGAGCCGGAGGAGCTCACTTTTAGTGAACATTTACTTGTGACTTCCTCTTTACCATGCAGATGGCCAAAAGGCAAGCATTTTTTTAGAAAATTTTATCGCCCGAATCCGATTGCGTGAGGGTTTCCGCCTGCAATTGACGAAAAATCGTTTCCGGGTAGTATTTGATAGAAACTGCTGGTTTTCATTAGGTAAAAGATATAGTATTGGCGGAATGAATTCCGACACATGAATGAACGCGCAAACTGCCGGCACCGCCACTACGAAAGCATCGAGGAAAAACATGAGATTACGTGTACTTGGTTGTGCAGGGGCCGAATTCCCCCACTTTCACCCATCGGCTTTCCTCGTGGATGAGAGTCTGCTGCTGGACGCGGGTACTATCGGCGCCGTGCTTTCCGAACACGAACAATGGGCCATTGCAGAGATATTCATCACCCATGCCCACCTGGACCATATCCGCGGCATTCCCATGCTTGCCGACAATATCGTCATCAAAGAACTGGATAAGCACCTGAACATTTACGGTATCGATGCAACCATTGATTCCCTGGGTACACACTTGCTCAATGATGTCATCTGGCCAGATTTCAGCAAGATTCCCCCGGCGCATCCGGTCATACGATACCGGAGGATCGTCCCGGAAGTGGAACTGGAGATAGGCGCATACCGGGTCACGGCGGTTGCGGTAAACCATACGGTGCCTGCAGTCGGATACATAGTCCGCAAGGGGAACAAATCCATCATGTACACGGGGGATACCGGTCCGACCGAGCGGCTCTGGGAATTCACGGACGGGCTTTCGGCCCTCATCATCGAGGTGTCGTTTCCAAATGAAATGGAGGAGCTGGCGCTTCTGACCAGGCATCTCACCCCGGCCCTGCTGGCCAGGGAACTGAAAAAGATCAAGACTCTGCCGCCGCGCATCCTGGTTACCCACCCGAAGCCGCAGCACTACGACAAGATAGCGTCCGAACTGGATGATCTGGGTAATGCACGGATAGAACTGTTGCGGGACGGCAATGTCTATGAGCTCTGATCCCGTGGTCGGCCTATGATAACCCTCCTCGGCGCATGGATACTGAAGCAGCTGTTGACCGGCATGGGATTGGTCGAAACCGTCACCCATGCCTTCAGTAACCTGCTCGTCACCCTCCATTACGGCAGGCGACCAATCATGGCCGTATTGCGGAAGCAGATTTATTTCACCGGCCTGGAATCGCTGAAAATTATCGTCATCATCTCGCTGACCATAGGCATTGTCATCATCACCCAGATCATCAGCCTGGTGGGGACCAATGAAACCCTTATGGGGCGGGTCCTGGTATGGCTCGTCATCCGTGAACTGGGCCCGGTTTTGACAGCCATCATCGTCATTGCACGAAGCGGCACAGCCATCGCCACCGAGCTAGGCTACATGAAGATCAACAATGAAATCGAAAGCATCGAGGCACTGGGAATCCCCGCTGAACGCTACCTCATCATGCCACGGGTGATCGGCGTAACCGCCTCGGTGGTAATCCTCACCATTTATTTCGAGATTGCCGCCATTCTTGGTGGATTCATCGTCGCGTCGCTGGGTTGGCATGTTTCCTTCGACAAGTTCGCCCAGAGCATATTCTCCATACTGACCATCAAGGAGCTCGGCATGTCCTTCGTCAAGAGCCTCTTTTTCGGGCTCTTCCTTTCGGCAGCCTGTTGCCGGAACGGGCTTGGCGTGGGCAGAAGCGCCACACAGATCCCCCAGGCGGCGACCAAAGGGGTCATGCAAAGCCTGTTTCTCGTCTTTGTGCTGGATGGAATCATAACCCTGGTTTCTCTTCTGTAACCGGACATTGCCATGACCGATACTGCCAACGATATAATCACTGCAGAAAAGATCGCCTGGAACGACCTGTTCAATGATGCCACCTTTGCCGTTGCACGGGGCTCCATCACCGTTATCATTACCCCTAAGGAGGAAGTGGATGCCTGGCTGGTACGGCTCATCCTCGGGTTTGTCGAAACCGACCGGGGAGAATTCAGCATTTTCGGCGCCAAACCAACTTCCCTGCCCGAGAACCGGCTGTACGAGCTGCGGCAGCGGATCGGCATCGTTTATGCCAATGGAGGACTCATTTCCAATCTGAAAATCTGGGAAAATGTCACCCTGCCCCTTTCATACAAAGGCAGAATGAATAACGCCGAAATGGAAACGCTCGGCGTACAGGTGCTGAAGCGGGCGGGGTATCAAGGAAAACTGATGCAGCTTCCTGGCCACACCCCCTTCCACCAGAAAAAAGCTGCTGGTTTCGCCCGGGCCATGCTCATGGATCCCGAACTGATGGTCTACGAATCGCCGCTTCTGGGGCTGAACCAGGAAGAACGGCGGGCCTTCATGGCGACCGCTATGCAGTTCCATGGCGAACAGGAAGGAAGAACATCCCTTTTTATCTCATCAAACCCTGAAGTCCTGCCCATGCTGAAGGATGCCAGGGTCATCACCATAAACCAGGGGCAGCAATCATGATAAAAGAAGAAGATGTGCGATTCAAACATCTGGAAAAGAAGATCGGCCTCTTCGCCGCCGTTGCCATCTTGGGTGCACTGGCGGTAGTGCTGTTCATCGGCGCCGATAAGGACCTTCTCACCCCCAAGTACAAATTGAAGTTCACCACCGAAAAGGGGACCGGCTTTGCCAAGGGGATGCCGGTCAAGCTCTCCGGCTTCCGGATCGGACGCGTCAAGAGCATCAGCCTCAATGAACAGGCCATGGTGGATATCGAAATGGAGATCGACAAGAAATACCAGAAATGGATCAAGAGCGATTCCACTGCCCGGCTCGTCAAGGAGGGGCTGGTCGGGGACAGTATCGTCGAGATATCGGTCGGCTCTGCCAAAGCCCGGGTCCTGAAGAACGGCGACACCATCAATTTTGAAAAGAGCAAGGGGCTGGAAGAAGTTGCCAACGACATTGCCGAAAAGGTCAAGCCTGTGCTCATGGAGGTCAAAGAAATCATCAGTTATGTCAACGACCCCAACGGGGACATCAAGCAGTCACTGGGCAACATCAAGGTCCTGACCCGGCAGTTGCAGGATACCCGGGAAAAGGTGGATGAGCTGCTGGTCTCTTCCCGGGACAATGTGGGCACCGTGACTAAAAGCAGCGTTGATCTCCTTAACAACACCAATGCCAAGGTTTCCGCCCTGGGGCCCACCCTGGAAAAGGTTGACCGGTCCATGACCAATCTGGAAAAGAGCCTTCCCCCATTGCTGCAGAAAGTTGACGCCAGCATGGACCATCTGGAAAAGACGACCCTGCAGCTGCAAAAGACCTCGGAAAAGGCTATGCCGAGGGTCCCGAAGCTGATGAATAAAGCAGAAGACGTCATGGAGGGAGCCGATACAGTGATGAATGCCGTCAAGGACATGTGGCCCTTCAAAAATCATGTCCCCCCTGCCGAGCAGCGGCAGTTCGTCCCGGGTGACAGCCATGAATAATGCACGAGTAATACTTTCCTGCGTCATGCTCCTCCTTCTCGCCCCCATCGGCTCCGGCTGCAGCCGAAATCTGCCCCGCCTGTCCCCCCCCCAGTTGGAGGCGATCAATCATAACATGCGTGGCATAAAGGCCGAAGCACGGGGAAACCACGAACTGGCCCTGGAGGAATTCGGCGAATCGCTGCGGATGAACGGGGCGCTCGATAATACCGAAGGCATGATCGTGGCACTGGTGAATATCTCCAGGGTGAACCGCCGCGGGGGGGATACAAAAGCTGCACAGGAAGCCATCGACCGGGCAGTGGAGCTGGTGGCGCCTGCATCGGATATTTTTCCGGAAGTCGCTTTCGAAAAGAGCAGCGTTGCCATGCAGGCGAATAACCTGCCGGTCGCGCAGGACTGGGCACTAAAGGCGGTTTCGACTGCCGCAGACGGCAGAAAAGCGGCGGCAACCAACCTCCTGGCCAGGATACTGCATCGGGAAAGACAGTCTGACGCGGCAAGAACGCAGGCGGAACAGGCACTTTCGTTGAGCCGGACGAACAATCAGCCGGAAGAGGAGGCCAATGCCCTGCGACTCCTCGGTTCCGTTCACAGAGAGGCAAAACGCGCCACTGAAGCCCTTGATGCTTATAGGAAGGCCCTTGATCTGGACAAGAGCCTCGGCAAAAGCCGGCAAATAGCCGCAGATCTGCGCGGCATCGCCGATACCTACGCGTCCGTAGGCAAGGACCGGGATGCGGTCTCCTTTTACCGACGCGCCCAGAGCGTCAGTCAGAACGGTGGCGACAGGGTTGCCGCTGCGGAAGATCTGCTCCGTCTGGCACAGCTCCATGAAAAGATGGGAGAAAAGGAGCGGTCGCTGCAGCTCATGGAAGAGCGCGAAACCTTGCTGCAGCAGGCCCACGAACGGTAACTTTACCAAAGCGCAAGAAAACGGCCCTGCAGCCCTTCACTTTTGCCCCTGAACCTGCTAAGATACGCCGTTCGATGGCTGCATTATCAATTTCCACAGAGAGAACACACCCATGAAATACATCAGCACCAGGGGAAATATCTCCCCCGTCGGTTTCAAAGACGCTGTCATGATGGGCCTTGCCACTGACGGCGGCCTGCTGCTTCCCGAGCATTTTCCAGCCGTTGACACTGCCACCCTTGCCTCCTGGCGGCAGCTCCCCTACCGGGAACTGGCCTTCCAGGTGATTTCCCGGTTCGTGGACGACATTCCCGCAGGGGACCTGAAGAAATTGATCGACAAATCATACGACAGCTTTGCCCACCCGGAAATCACCCCGGTAGTGGCCAAAAACGGTGTCCACATCCTGGAGCTTTTCCACGGCCCCACCCTGGCCTTCAAGGACGTGGCCCTGCAGCTGCTCGGCAACCTCTTCGAATACCTGCTCAAGGAAACGGGCAGAAAAATGAACATCGTCGGCGCCACCTCCGGTGATACGGGAAGCGCCGCCATCTATGGGGCCCGGGGAAAGGAAAACATCAATATCTTCATCCTCCACCCCTACGGCAAGACATCCCCAATCCAGGCACGGCAGATGACCACGGTTCTTGACGCCAATGTCTTCAATATCGCCGTGGAAGGCACCTTCGACGACTGCCAGAACATCGTCAAGGAACTCTTCAATGACCTTCCCTTCAAGGAGCAGTATGCCCTGGGAGCAGTCAATTCCATCAACTGGGCGCGGGTCCTGGCCCAGGTGGTCTATTACTTCTACGCATGGTTCCGGGTTGCCGACAAGAAGGAAACTCCGGTCACCTTTGCCGTTCCCACTGGCAATTTCGGCGACATCTTCGCCGGCTACGTGGCCAAACGCATGGGGCTTCCCATAGCAAAACTGCTCCTTGCCACCAACGAGAACAACATCCTGACCCGCTTCATCAATGAAGGAGACTACTCCAAGGGTTCCGTCGTCCAGACCGTCTCGCCATCCATGGATATTCAGGTGGCCTCCAATTTCGAACGATATCTCTACTACCTCTTCGGTGAAGATCCGGCACGGGTCCGCGACTGTTTCAGCCACTTTGCCGCCACGGGCCGCATGACCTTCACTGCCGAAGAAATGAACAAGGTACGGGCAGAATTCGCCTCCCGTTCCGTCAATGAAGCGGAAACCCTGGAGACCATCGCCGCATTCCACCGGGAGACCGGCTATCTCCTCGATCCTCATACGGCCGTCGGGGTCAAGGCGGCCCTGGAATACACCCAGGACGGCACAGCTGTCTGCCTTGCCACCGCCCATCCCGCCAAGTTCGGCGAGGCGGTCGAAAAGGCCACCGGCAATCCCCCGTCCCTCCCCGCATCCCTGCATGGTATCGAAAAACTACCGACCCGCTGCGAGATCATGCCGGCGGACCGGGCCGCCATCCGGAATTACGTAGCCGAAAAGGCCCTCTGAGCAAAGACAGCAACAAAAAACCCCGTCTCTTAAGGCGGGGTTTTTCTTTCTCCGGGTTTCGCCATTTACTGAAAAGGGGGTCACCGGTCATGATACTGAACTGGAAGGATATAGACACGGTCCTGCTGGATATGGACGGAACCCTCCTGGATCGCCATTTCGACGATCATTTCTGGCTGGAGCATGTGCCGAAACGCTATGCGGAGAAGCACAAGATACCTTTTAAAGATGCGCAGGTGATGCTCGTCAACCATTTCCGCTCCCAGGAAAACACCCTCAACTGGACAGACCTGGACTATTGGAGTGCGCAACTGGGGCTGGACATACCGCTCCTGAAAGAGGAGGTGGATCATCTCATTGCGGTTCACCCCTTCGTCATTGAATTCCTCCTCTACCTGAAACAGCACCGCAAGGCGGTCTACCTGGTGACGAACGCCCACAGCAAGACACTGGCCCTGAAGATGAGAAAGACCCGCATCGGCTCTTACTTTGACGCAATCGTCTCCGCCCACGACCTGGGACTGCCCAAGGAAGATGCTGCATTCTGGCCGAAGCTTGCCTCCCGCATCAGGTACACCCCAGAAAGGACCATGCTCGGTGAAGACAGCGAAACGAACCTTTCCTCGGCTGCCGAATATGGCATCAGGTACCTGATCTACGTGAGCCGCTTCAGTTCCACCATTCCCCCCATCGCCTCCCGGAACTTCTCATCCATTCACTATTTCAGCCAGCTTATCCCCCAGGACGGCTCCACTGAGATCAACCTGGCCGGGATACCGCTGCCTCACGATCCTATCTGAACGGAATCACCTCCAGCTTGCCGAAATCCCCCCGTTCCAGCTTCAGGGCCCGACGCTCAAGCTCCAATTCGTTGGCGTCTTCCTCACGGACCTGGCGGTACTCCAGGAGTTGCTGCAGAAGAAACGCAGCACCGACGAGAGAAGCGAGCTTGTAGCGGTGGGCAAAGACCAGACCGATACCGCTCCCCAGCAATACCAATCCTGCGGAGGTCATCGCCAGATCCATTCCCCGCTCCCGATTGAGAAAGCGCAGCTCTTTTCTGATATTCGGCAGCTTGTCCTGTTTGAGATTGAGTGGTTTATCGCTGTCCGGCTCCACATCGGCCCTTCCGCGTTTACTGGTACGAAATCGATTGAAGATGCCCGCGTTAAGCAGCATTGTCGACCTCCTTTGTGCCACTTGGTCATTTATTATCAATCTTAACAGCCATAATCACTTCCACAATGCCACTTCCCCCTCCCCTGGCTTCAAACAAAAAACCGCCCGCAGACAGAATGCCGACGGGCGGTTCGGAAACAAAAGGGATAAGGGAGAACTATTCCAGGTTATCCTCGATCCTGATGAGATTGCTCTTTTCCTTGATGATATCAAAGGTGTCGATCACCGACAGTGCCTTACGTACATCCATTTCCCTCGCCTCGTGGGTCATGATGACGATGGGTACCGTGCCGTTTGTGCTCCGGGCGGTCTGCATCATGGACTCGATGCTGATACCGTTGTCGCCGAGCGCTCCAGAGATCTTGGCCAGGACTCCCGGCCGGTCGTAGGCATTGAAGCGGATATAGTACTTGCTGATGATCTCCCCCATGGGCTTTATGGTAAGCTTCTTCACCCGGTCATCGCCGAAGCCCAGAGGGGCGCAGCGCCGCGATATGCCGGCCAGCAGGTTGCGGGCTATATCCACCACATCGCCGATTACGGCGCTGGCGGTGGGGTCCATTCCCGCACCCCGTCCGTAGAACATGACCGGTCCCACGAAATCGCCCGAAAGCCTGATGCCGTTGAAAACACCATTCACATCGGCCAGCGGATAATTGACCGGAATCATGGTCGGATGAACCCGGGCCTCGATACGCTCGCCGTCGCGCTTGCCTATGGCCAGCAGCTTGATCTTGTAGCCGAAATCCCGGGCAAAGTTGATGTCCACAGCGGAAATGGCGCTGATTCCCTCCGTGGAAACATCCTTCAGATCGACCCGGGTGCCGAAACAAAGGGAAAGGAGCAGACACAACTTGTGGGCGGTATCGACCCCCTCCACGTCGAAGGTGGGATCGGCCTCAGCATAGCCGAGCTGCTGGGCATTCTTCAGTACATCGGCGAAATCCACCCCTTCCTGGGTCATGCGGGTGAGAATGTAATTGCAGGTGCCGTTGAGGATGCCAAGGACGGTGGTAAAATTGTTGCCCGCCAGGTTACCCCTGATGGAGGAGAGGACAGGGATGCCTCCCCCTACCGCTGCTTCGAAAAGCACTTCCACCCCTTGCCGGGCTGCCGCGGCGAATATCTCCTCGCCGTGCACTGCCAGCAGAGCCTTGTTGGCGGTGACGATATGCTTGCCGTTAGCGATGGCCTTGAGGACAAAGCTGCGGGCAGGCTCGTACCCTCCGATCAACTCGATGACGATGGAGATCTCCGGGTCGGTAAGGACCTCATCCGCATTGGTGGTGAGAACCCCTGGCGCAACGCTTACCCCCCGATTGGTGGTAATGTCCAGGTCGGCGATTTTCTTCAGGGAAAGCCTCGTTCCCAGCTTCTCTTCGAGAAGGCTCCCGTTCTTATCCAGCAGTTTGACCACCCCGGCACCGATGGTGCCGAAGCCGATCAGTCCGATCTTAGTTTCTTTCATAGTACCTCGCTTACAATAAAGGCCCACGCCGGCATTATTCCTTGTCGGGCACCACTGAAGCTATTTCATCAAGAATACCGTTGATGAAAGCGGGAGAGTCTTCGGCGCCGAACTTCTTTGCCACTTCGATGGCTTCGTTGATGGTAACGTTCTTGGGGATGTCGGGCCGGTAAAAAAGCTCGAATACCGCAAGACGCAGGATGTTCAAGTCCACCTTCGCCATTCTGGCTATGGACCAGTTCTTGGATTTCTCTTCGATTTTTCGATCAATTGCCTCGCTGTTGGCCAGCACGCCGTTAACCAGTTCCGTGGCAAAGGAAAAAGCACGACCTTGCACGTCCAGGGATGGCTCGGAACCGTCGGCAAAGTTATCCACGATCTTCTTCAGGGCGAAGGTCCCGCCCAGTGTCTCCGCATCGGCGGAGTAAAGCGCCTGCAGGGCGAGTTCCCGACCTTCTCTTCTGCTGCTCACTACTTGATCCCCTTGAAGAGGTTGGCCGTTTCAATTGCCGTCATGGCTGAATCGAAGCCCTTGTTGCCGGCCTTGGTGCCAGCACGCTCCACGGCCTGCTCGATGGTATCGGTGGTAAGGACGCCGAAGGCGACCGGAACGCCGCTGTCTAGGGAAACATGGGCGATACCCTTGGAAACCTCGGCAGCCACATAATCGAAATGGGGAGTTGCTCCGCGGATAACTGCACCGAGACAGATGATGGCGTCGTACCGGCCAGTTGCCGCCATTTTCCTGGCTGCCAGGGGAATTTCAAAGGCGCCGGGAACCCTGGCCACCTCGATATTCTTGTCATCGGCCCCGTGGCGGATCAGTGCATCCAGCGCCCCCTCCAGGAGGCGTTCGCCGATGAAGCTGTTGAAACGTCCGACAATGATGCCGAACTTGAGCCCCTTGGCATCCAGTTTTCCTTCTATGAATTTAGGCATGATTCCTCCAGGTCTCAGATATTTTCCAGCAGGTGTCCCATCTTTTCCCGTTTGGTCTTCAGGTATTTCTTGTTGCTCTGGGAGGGAGCAATTTCGATGGGAACCCGCTCGACGATGTTGATGCCGTACCCTTCGAGGCCGACGATTTTTTTCGGGTTATTGGTCATGAGCCGGATATTCTTGATACCCAGGTTGACGAGAATCTGGGCACCTATGCCGTAATCCCTCAGGTCTGCCTTAAAGCCGAGAGCCAGATTCGCCTCAACGGTATCCTTCCCCTGATCCTGGAGCGCATAGGCCTTCAGCTTATTGATCAGACCGATGCCGCGTCCTTCCTGGCGCATGTAGAGGACAACCCCTGTCCCCTCGGCTTCGACCATTTCCATGGCACGATGCAACTGTTCGGCACAGTCGCAGCGGATGCTGGCGAAAACGTCCCCCGTGAGGCATTCCGAGTGAACACGCACCAGAACCGGTTCGTCGCCGCGGATATCCCCCTTGACCAGGGCCAGGTGTTCCAGCTTGTCAATGTCGTTTTCGAAGGCAATGGCGGTAAAATCGCCGAGCTGGCTGGGGAGTCTGACTTCGGCAGCCCTGCGCACCAGCGATTCGTTTCTCAGGCGGTATGCGACCAGATCTGCAATTGTACAGACCTTTATCCCATGCTCCTTGGCGAACTTTTTCAGTTCGGGCATGCGGGACATGGTGCCGTCATCATTCATGATCTCGCAAATAACCCCGGCATGTTTCAAACCGGCCAGCCTGGCAAGGTCAACCGAGCCCTCCGTCTGCCCCGCCCGCACCAGAACGCCGCCAGGCTTTGCCCGCAGAGGAAAGACATGACCCGGTCTGGCCAGATCATCGGCAGTCGCTTCGTCTGCAACCGCCGTGAGAATGGTATGGGCACGATCCGCAGCGGAGATTCCGGTTGTGACCCCCTTTTTCGCCTCGATGGAAACGGTGAATGCAGTTCCGAATGACGAAGTATTGCTGGTAACCATGGGGGGAAGGTTGAGCTGGTCGCATTTGTCCCCGGTAAGAGTCAGGCAAATCAGGCCACGGCCATACTTGGCCATGAAATTGATGGCTTCGGGGGTGATCTTTTCGGCCGCCATGGTCAGGTCCCCTTCGTTTTCCCGGTCTTCGTCGTCAACCAGAATAACCATCCTGCCCTGCCTGATATCTTCAATGGCATCTTCTATCTTCGCTACACTCATGAACAGAACCTTCCTTCTTTCAGTTTCGGCACAGCTGATCTTCTCTGGAACCGCCTATTCTTATGTCACATAAAGCCGCTTTTTGCAAGCAGTTCCAATGAGATACCCGGGCTGTTCCCCGTGTCACGGCGGCTGAGGAGCCGCTCCACATACTTGGCCAAAATATCGGTCTCGATGTTGACCACATCCCCCACCTTTTTCCCCTCCAGAGTGGTCTTTTGCAGGGTATGGGGGATGATATTCACTGTGAAACCTTCCTCGTCCACCGTATTGACGGTCAGACTGATTCCCTCTATGGCAATGGAACCCTTTGCCGCCACATATTTGAGATACTCACCCGGCATGCGGAAGGACAAAAAAGTATTGCCGGAAACGGCACGCCGCTCGCGAATAACGGCGAGGCAGTCCACGTGGCCGGAAACTAGGTGGCCATCAAGCCGCCCGGATACAGCAAGGGCACGCTCCAGGTTTACCGGCGTCCCCTTTTTCAGATTATTGAAGGATGTCCTGGCAATGGTTTCGGGCGAAACATCGAAGGAAAAGGTGCCGGCACCCTTGCGCACGACGGTGAGACAGGCGCCGTTGACGGCAATGGAATCACCAATGGCTATAAGGTCCGCGGGAAATCCGGCAGCCACGGTCAGGATGCCAGCCTCCCGGGTGACTTCCATGCCGACGACCATGCCGATTTCTTCGATCAAGCCTGTAAACATCTTTTCTCCGGATATCCCTGTATCAGGATATCTTCGCCGAATTTAATCACCGTAACGTCTTGCAGTTTGAGGGCATCGGCCATCTTGTCCACACCATCGCCGGCAAAAGGCCCGAGCCCCTCACCGGCAATGAGTTTCGGGGCATAAAAGAACAGGCACTTATCGACAACCCCTTTGCGGAGAGCTTCTCCGGCCAGCTCAGCCCCCCCCTCCAGAAGAATGGATTGTACGCCGCGCTTGCCCAGTTCCGTCATCAGGCTGAAAAGGTCAACCCGATCCCCCGTTCCACTGCAGGAAAGAACCTCTGCCCCCAGGTCGGTCAGGCGCGAGATCCGTCCGGCATCTGAAGAGATCGTCGCAACGATGGTCTTTGCGGGTGAATCAACGTGCAACAGTTGGGCGTTCAGAGGTATCCTCAGTCGAGAATCGACCACGACACGCAGCGGATCTCTCCCCCCCGGAATCCTCGATGTCAGGAGCGGATCATCCTTGACGACCGTGCCGACCCCCACCATGATCACATCAAGCTTTGCTCGAAGTTTATGAACATACCTTCTTGATTTTTCAGAGGTCACCCATTTCGAATCCCTGCCGACAGTGGCAATCTTGCCATCCATGGTCATGGCGGTTTTCAGAACGACAAAGGGGAGCCCAGTGGCCACATGCTTGATGAACGGCTCGTTCAACAGACGGCATTGCTCTTCAAGCAGCGGGGCCGTAACAGAAATGCCGGCGGCTCGCAGTTTGCCGATCCCTGCACCACATACCCGGGGGTTAGGATCGACCATGCCGACAAAGACCCGGCCAACCCGGGCAGCAATAAGGGCATCGGCACAAGGGGGGGTCTTGCCGAAATGGGAACAGGGTTCGAGGGTGACATAAACATCTGCCCCTTCCGCCCGTGCTCCCGCTTGGTGCAGAGCGTGGACCTCCGCATGGGGGGTGCCTGCTTTCCTGTGCCAACCCTCGCCAACAATCGCGCCATCCTTGACGATGACACAGCCAACGGCAGGATTGGGAGCTGTTTTACCCACTCCCTTCCGTGCCAGGGTCACGGCACGTCTCATCATGGTTTCGGCAACGTCCGTCACTTTTTCAACAGTTCCTGCAATTCCGACATGAATTCGGTGATGTCCTTGAAAGAGCGGTAGACCGAGGCAAACCGCACATAGGCCACCTGGTCGATCCCATGGAGCTCCGTCATTACCCATTCACCCAGGGATTTACTGGGTATTTCCTTCTCCCCGCTTTCCTGCATCTGGATTTCAAGCCGGTCGATGAGGCGCTCGATGGTCTCCACCGATACCGGTCTCTTCTCGCATGCCTTCATGACCCCGGCGACCAGCTTCATCCGGTCGAAGGGCTCGCGACGGCCATCTTTCTTGATTACCAGGGGAAGTATTTCCTCGACCCGCTCGCGAGTGGTGAACCTTTTGCCGCACGACTCGCACTCCCGTCTTCTGCGGATGGTAGACCCTTCCTTATCCGGACGGGAATCAACGACCTTGCTGTCGGCAAAGGCACAAAAGGGACACTTCATGGTTCCTCCTGCTCCGGTCCCGGCTTCGGAAAACGGTCCACGACAACCCCCGACTCTCCAACCATCTCCTCTGCCAATTGATCGGGATAGCCCGCTTCGAAAACAACCCGCTTGATGCCGGCATTGATGATCATCTTCGAGCAGATAATACACGGCATGGTTGTGCAGTACAGCGTCGATCCCTCGATGCCGGTGCCATGCTTTGCCGCCTGAATGATGGCGTTCTGTTCGGCGTGGAGGCCGCGGCACAATTCGTGGCGCTCCCCCGAAGGGATAGCCAGCTTTTCCCGCAGACACCCCACATCAAGACAATGGGAGACGCCTGATGGTGCGCCATTGTAACCCGTTGCCAAAATATTCTTATCCTTGACGACGACCGCCCCCACCTGACGGCGCAGACAGGTCGACCTTTTGGCGACCAGGCGAGTAATTTCCATAAAGTATTCATCCCAGCTGGGACGGCTCATAGATCGCTCCCCTTTTACAGGTTGGCGAAAACGGCAAGGAGCAAGGCTTCATACCCTTTCCCGCACTGGTTATCCGACAACCTGTTAAGGCAGATAAGATAACCGATATGTGTTGCCAGGTCAAGGAAAGGGCTTCATGACAAAACAAAAAAAGCGCCAGGTTTAGGCGCTTTTCGGACAACCGACGGCAAAACCGGTTCAACGGAGAAGTCTGAACAGGTAGATGAATGTACCTCCCACGGAAAGCCCCGAGAGAAGTCCTGCCACCTGATTCACCAACAACGAAAAGTTTACCCGTCCCGGGTAATCTATGTTGTGGTACGCGCCAATGCTCTGCATGAACAGGGACCAGTCATTGTCCCAGCAGAAGACCTGAAGATAGAGCTCGGAGCCTTTCCAGAGGAAAATGCAGACAAAGACGATGCCGAAGGCTATGAAGCCGTTGGCGATGACCGAATCACGGACCTGCATATAAATTTTGCGGATCATGTCGATATTTATCAGGGAGAGGAATACCCAGTTGGCATTTTCAATCATGCGGATGTTTCGCAGGACGTTGTAGGTAGGTTCCGGGTTGATGAAGACAAACAGGGTGGAGAGCAGGATGACCACCAGGCAGGCCAGATAGACCAGCCACTTGCTCCCACCGACCTCCAAAGTACGGCTGAAAACATAGTACTCCTGGAACCCGTGGGTCATGACCATGATGGATATGGTGCCGATAATGTAATGGATGGCAGCCAGCCGCGGATAATCGCTCCAGGGTGCAAGCAGGTATGCCTGGCTTATGAAAATAAGGAAAAAACCGAGGGAAATGCTCGTCCAGATACGGGCATTGCCGATGCTGAAGTAAAAACTGATGATGCCCGCCAGAAACCAGAAAATTGTCTGAATCAGCGCTACGGTGCTCACCTCGGATAGAAATTCCATTACTGCTCCTCCTGTAAGAATGTAACCATTACATGGACAGACGACCGATTTCCTTCTGCAACAGTTCGGTCATCTCTTTCAATTTGGAAATGCTGGTCAGTAATTTCGATGACCTCTCCACCCCTGCCAGGAACTTTGTTATCCGGTCGTGATCCAGCAGCGCAATCCTGCCGCCGCAATCGGCAAGTTCCTTCTCGATCAGCGCCCGGCCCATCTTGCCCAGATAAGCTGCGGCAACCTCCTTCAGATCGTCCTCCAGTTCCAGCAGTTTCGCGTCCTGGTGCCTTTTGTCCCGCTCCTGGGCTTCCTTGTACTGCTGCTGCACTTGGGCTTCGTGACGAGCCCTGGTCGTCTCCCATATCTTGTCGATATTGACCATCTCCAACAGGTCCATGTGCATGAGTTCATCGGCGCTTTTGGTGGAAAGGATGTCCACCTTGGCTCCCGGCAACCCGGCAATCTTCTGGGATTCGGTGGCGGAGGTCTCTATTTCGCTTGCACCATCATGGAAAAACCCCAAGGGAGAACCTTCTTTGTAAAAGATGAGCGCCGAGCGGTCTTCAGTATAAATACGCAGACAGCCATTGAGCTTACGTGCCTTCATCTTTTCCAGGAGCCCTTTCACATTGATCAGCTTCAACTCCTGCGCTTTGTACAGGACCTCTCCGTGCAACAGAGCGTGCAATCCCATGACCAGATCCCGTGAAAGCCGATAGACGGAAAGGCTGCCATCACCGGCAACAATTTGGCTGCATAACTCTGTGAGGGCTTCAAAGCCGGAGGTATTCTTACTCCCCTGCTCACACATGGTGCTGATCAGTTTTCCCCCTTCAAAGAAGAGGGTCACATTGGCGGAGGGGAAAAGAAAATTGAGATATCCGGTAAAGCCGCCGTTTTTCAGCTTGTCCAGTATTTCGGGAAGCTTGACCTTGGCAGCGGCGACATTTTCGTATAGTGGATTTCCCTTGGGCAAGAGAAACATCCGGAGCTCCTTCTTCGCTGGATTACATGGGTAAAAGTGCGAATACTATATGTCAAAACGGAGGGAAATAAAAGTATCAATTGGCAGGATTAAACATTGAAGCTCTCATAAATTTTGTCGAAAATATGTTCAATCTTGAAAAACACCCCAAGAAGCACAGGATCAAAGTGCTTGGCAGGATTGATTCGTTCATCACCATGGCGAAAGACAGAAAGTGCAGCTTGGTGGGAAAGTGAATTCTTGTAGCTTCTGTTCGATCTAAGGGCATCGTAAACATCAGCTACTTTGACAATCCTTCCTGCTAACGGAATATTATCCCCCTTGAGCTGATATGGATATCCGCTGCCATCCCAGTTTTCGTGATGAGCAATGGCTATATCCCGTGCCAGCTGTAAGCGAGGTGAATCTCCCAGTATTTGTTGACCATAAATGGGATGCTTTCGCATCAGCTCTGCCTCAGCATCATCAAGAGGCCCTGGTTTCAATAAAATTGTAGCCGGAATTTTTATCTTGCCCACGTCATGCATCTGTGCCGAGAAGGAAATGGTTTCCACAAAATCGTTGGGAAGCCCCATGTTGGCAGCAAGAGCCCCCGCATAACGGTTCACCCTCTGTATATGTTTTCCCGTGTCTTCCTCGGCAGCTTCACATGCTCTGGCCAAGGCCTCTATCGTGTATCTGAAAGCCTTCTCCGTCTCCTGTACCTCATCGGACATGGTCTGCAGGGAGCCGATAACAACCGCCATGCTTTTAAGGACCTCAGCATCGTATGTCGTTGCCCTCCCCGGATAATTGAAGGCTACAATGGCACCTGTAGCTGCGCCGCTTATGCGGCAAATAATAAAGTTGATGATCGGGGCACCAATAAAGTTTTTTACAGCCGGATGGAAATAGGCTTGAAAATCTCCTATGCTTTCATAACTGTCAGCCCAGTTCACAAGAACCACTTCCTCCTGGGCCTGCGCTTCCAGCAGATTAACCGCATACCCAGAGAAGGGATCAAGGGAGATTTCATCGGACCTCTCCACCAAAGCACCATCTTTCATGTGAAAAGCACGTCCCGGTTGGAGTACACCGCTTTCCTCCTGAAAAATGAGAAAGAAGCTGGCAGGACCACGCCTGCCTTTCCCGCCGAGCACCTTTCCGAATATCTCCTGATACAGAAAGTCACGGGTAAACCTCTTACAGCAGATGTCGTGCAGAGCCTGATCTGTGAGCTGCAAAAGCGACAAAGTCTGTTGAAGAGACATTTCGCAAAGATTGTCCGACATAAGCATCCTCTGCAAAAGTGCACTGGCTTCAGGGGGAAAACTCGTTTCAATCTACATTTTAAGCCCTGCACGATAAAAAAAAAGCCCGATGCGGACACCGGGCTTTCTTCCTTTTTACTTTCAAAAATTATTTTGCAGCGATGGCCTTGTCGTAGCCCATCTGGAAAGCCTTCTTGTTGAGTTCGACGAATGCCTCGGGAACACGGGCAAGTACAGCTTTCTCGGCACCTTCCTTGGACACGACACCGGTCAAGGCAACCATGGCGCCAAGGGCGACGATATTGGCAACGATCTCACGTCCCACCTCGTTTTTAGCGGTGTTGATGATGGGAAAGGAAACAACCTTGAAGTTGCCCTTGGGCTGCCTTGTCACCAGGTCGGAGTCGATAAGAAGCACGCCCCCTTCTTTCAGGTCGTGGGAATACTTGTCGCATGCTTCCTGGGTAAGAGCCAGCAGCGCGTCGACAACGGTAGCCTTCGGGTAGTCGATAAGAGAATCGGAAACGATAACCTCCGATTTGGACGCACCGCCGCGGGCCTCAGGTCCATAGCTCTGGGACTGAACGGCTTGCTTTCCGTCATATATCGAGGCGGCTTCAGCCATGATAACTCCGGCAAGGATCAAACCCTGTCCGCCTGCCCCGGAGAATCTGATTTCATATCTTTGTGACATCTGACTTTCTCCTTTAGGATTTAATTACTTGCCGCCTTTGGCGCGCTCGATGACCTTTGCGTACTCGGTGGTGTATTCAGGCTTTTCTTCCTTGTACAGTACACCGGTCAGGATTTTCCCCTGGAGCTGCTCGGGAGTCATTTTCTCTGCAGCCTTGACGGGAACGGCGATATCCTTCAGTCTGTTCATCATTTCGATAACCGACTTGAACTTGTTACGACGGCCGTAAGTGGTCGGGCAGTCGTCGAGAATTTCAACGACGGAGAAGCCTTTGTGCTGAACAGCTTCCGCAATAAGCTTATCGATCTGGGTGGCATGGTAGGCAGTGCCACGGGCAACAAATGTAGCCCCTGCACCTATGGCAAGTTTGGCCACGTCGAATGCAGGGTCAGGATTGCCGTAAGGGGTCGTGGAAGCCTTGGCACCGGTCGGGGTACATGGGGAGAATTGACCGCCGGTCATACCGTAGATGTTGTTGTTCATGATGATGTAGGTCATGTCGATGTTTCTGCGGCAGGCATGGATGAAGTGATTGCCACCGATAGCGGTGCCGTCGCCGTCACCGCCGACAACTATGACGTTCATCTCGGGTTTGGCCATTTTCACGCCGGTGGCGAAAGCTGCTGCCCGGCCATGGGCGGTATGAAGGGTGCAGAAGTCAAGGTAACCGGGAAGGCGGGAAGCGCAACCGATACCGGAAACTATAGCGGTGTTGTTCTTCTCCAGGCCAAGGCTGTCGATCGCCCGGATCAGTCCTTTCATGATAATGCCGTGGCCGCAGCCGGGGCACCAGATATGCGGCAGTTTGCCGGGACGAATATATTTCTCGTAATCAAAAGCCATTTTTACTTAACCTCCTTGATCTTATCGAGGATCTGGCCGGGGTTGATCGGCTCACCGTCAACACGGAAGATGCCGTGTACCGGAGCCTTGCCCTCGGCACAGCGCCGGACTTCGATCGTACACATGCCCAGATTCATTTCGGGAGTAATGATAGCCTTCACTTTGGAAGCCAGTGCTTTGATTTGTTTGTCCGGGAACGGCCAGAAGGTCCTGATCCGGAACAAACCTGCCTTGATGCCGGCCTTGCGGGCCTCGTTGACTGCATAACGGGCAGAGCGGGAGGTGGAACCGAAAGCAACTATGGCAACCTCGGCATCGTCAAGCATGTATTCTTCAAAGGTGACGATGTCGTCGATATTGGCATCCACCTTGCGAACTTGGCGCTCTTCTTCGGCCTGAACGAGAGCTGCCTTGGTGGTGGGGAATCCGTCTTCAGCCTTGTTAAGGCCAGTCACGTGAAAACGATAGCCTGAACCGAACGCAGCCAGGGGAGGCACATCACCGAACTTGGTGTCGTATGGTTTATATTGATCGGCAGGAACAGAGGGGGCGGTGCGGTTGATGACTTCCAGTTCACCCGGCTCGGGGAAAACGATCCGCTCGCGCATATGGGCAACAATTTCGTCAGGCATGATCATGACCGGAGTACGGTATTTCTCGGCCAGGTTGAAGGCGCGAACCGTCTCTTCAAAAATCTCCTGAACGGAAGCAGGGACAAGGCAGATGGCAGGATGGTCGCCGTGGGTTCCCCATTTGGCGGACATGACGTCGGACTGACTCGGGCCAGTGGGCATACCGGTGGAGGGACCGCCACGCATGACGTTGAAGATAACGACAGGAGCTTCGGCAATGCAGGCATAGCCGATGAGTTCCTGCTTAAGTGAGAGGCCAGGACCGGATGTTGCGGTCAGCGACTTGGAGCCGGCCAGGGAACCACCAATAACGGCCGCCATTGCGCCGATTTCGTCTTCCATCTGGATGAATTTTCCACCTACCTTAGGCAACTCGGCTGACATAACCTCCGCAACCTCGGTGGACGGAGTGATCGGGTAGCCGGCGAAAAATTTGCAGCCGGCGTACAATGCCCCCTGGGCACCAGCTTCGTTACCCTGCAAAAAAGCAACTTTCTTTGCCACTTTTGTTACCTCCTGGTTTAATTATTAAGCAGTAACCTTAATTGCAAAATCCGGACATCTCAGTTCACACTGCATGCACTTGATGCAGGCTTCAAGATTTTTAACCGACGCCACAAAGCCCTGCATTTCCAGAACTTTGGTCGGGCAGAACTCGACACAGATGTGACATCCCTTGCAGTACTTCTCGATGATCTCAATTGTCGGAAGCTTCTTATCCATCTACGTACACTCCTTTGCTGGAATATGCCTTTGAGGCAAAACTGTGCTTGTATAGCACATACTGTATACAAATAGCAAGAAAGAGTTGAAATAAAACCCTTTTCACCCTGTAACGATGTTCTAGGAGTATTTCCTGGCGCTAAAAAAGGAAAAGAAGGGCAGCTACGGCCCTTCTTTTCCAGCTGTCAACCGTGTGAAAAGGAAATTACTTCATGCTGTCCACAAGTTCTTTTACTGCAGCAACGGAATTGTCGAACATTGCCTGCTCTTCCGCATCCAGGGAGAACTCGACGATCTTTTCGATACCGTTGGAGCCAAGTACACAGGGAACGCCCACATAGTAGCCTTTCACGCCGAACTCACCGTTGAGCAGAGCGCAGACCGGAAGGAGACGCTTCTGGTCGCGAAGGATGGCTTCAGCCATGGAGATAGCGCTGGAAGCAGGTGAGTAGAAGGCGCTACCGGTTTTGAGCAGACCGACTACCTCGCCGCCGGCACCCTGGGTACGCTTGACGAGTGCAGCCATGACTTCCTTGGCTTTTGCCTTGTCATTGTACTTGCGCTCAAGCAGTTCCATGACGGGAACACCATTGACGTTGGCATAACGGACGATGGGAACCATGGTATCGCCATGGCCGCCGAGAACCATTGCGTTGACATCTTTTACGGATACGCCCAGTTCCCAGGCGATGAATGCAGCAAATCGTGCGGAGTCGAGAACCCCGGCCATACCCATGACGCGGTTTGAGGGGAAGCCGGTGATTTTCTGGCAGAGAGTAACCATGGCGTCGAGGGGGTTAGAGATAACGATAACGAAGGAATTGGGTGCGTACTGCTTGATCCCTTCGGAAACGGACTGCATGATCTTTGCGTTGGTGGCGATGAGGTCATCGCGGCTCATGCCGGGCTTGCGGGGAAGACCTGCAGTTACGATAACGATGTCGGCACCTTTGATGTCTGCATAGTCATTTGCGCCGCTCAGCGCTGCATCGAAATTGTCAACCGGAGAAGCTTCTGCAATATCGAGGGTTTTACCCTGGGGGAGACCCTCAACGATGTCGAAAAGCACCACGTCACCCAACTCGCGCAGAGCGGAAAGCTGAGCCAAAACGCCACCAATCTGTCCACCACCGATTAATGCAATTTTCTTTCTTGCCATGACTTCCTCCTTGATTTGTTTGGGGTTCAATGAACCGGGGTTATATCAGATAGCATCGATTATTGCGTTCAGCGTTGCACTGGGACGCATAGCCTTTGAAGTCTTGTCAAAATTGGCGTGATAGTACCCACCCATATCTACCGGCTTACCCTGGGCGCCAAGAAGCTCCTCGTTGATCTTTGCCTCGTTCTCCTGCAGCTGCTTGGCAACCTTGGCAAACTTGGTCTGGAGTTCTGCATCCTTGGATTGACCGGCAAGAGCCTCGGCCCAGTACATGGCAAGATAAAAGTGACTGCCGCGGTTGTCGATCTGGCCGACTTTGCGAGCGGGGGACTTGTTGTTGTCCAGGAACTTGGCGATCGCCTGGTCGAGGGTATCGGCAAGAACCTGAGCCTTGTCGTTCT
The DNA here is from genome assembly GCF_022808985.1 of Geotalea sp. SG265. Taxonomy (GTDB): domain Bacteria; phylum Desulfobacterota; class Desulfuromonadia; order Geobacterales; family Geobacteraceae; genus Geotalea. The sequence goes on from NZ_JAKZFT010000003.1 coordinate 39,477, forward strand.
TGAAGGTGTTGGCAAGATGCTCTAGGGATGCGGCCAGGGCGGAGAATTCACCCAGGGAATCCCAGCGCAGGTAGCCTTCTTTGACGAACTGCTGGACATGCTTGGGAGCAGATCCGCCTGCACCTGTCTCGAAAAGGCCGCCGCCAGCCAGAAGCGGCACGATGGAGAGCATCTTCGCGCTGGTACCAAGCTCCAGGATAGGGAACAGGTCGGTCAGGTAGTCACGGAGTACGTTACCCGTGACGGAGATGGTATCCTGTCCCTTGCGGATACGCTGAACGGAGAAGCGCATTGCCTCGATCGGATTCATGATGTGGAACTCAAGTCCCTTGGTGTCGTGGTCCTTTAGGTACTTCTCAACCTTGGCGATCATGTTTGCGTCATGGGCACGGTTCTTGTCGAGCCAGAACACAGCAGGAGCACCGGTCGCTTTGGCACGGTTGACGGCAAGTTTAACCCAGTCCTGAATAGGGATGTCCTTGGCGCGAGACATTCTCCAGATATCCCCTTCTTCGACATTGTGCTCCATCAGCACCTTTCCGGCTGCATCTATAACTCGCACAGTCCCTTTAGCAGGGATAATGAAGGTGGTAGGATGTGAACCATATTCTTCCGCTTTCTGTGCCATCAGGCCCACGTTGGGAACTGAGCCCATGGTGGAGGGATCGAAGGCGCCGTTTTTCTGGCAGTCTTCGATGATTTCCTGATAGAACGTTGCATAGCAGCGGTCAGGAATCAGCGCCTTGGTATCCTGAAGTTTTCCTTCTGCGTTCCACATCTTGCCGGAATCACGCACCACAACCGGCATGGAAGCGTCAACGATTATGTCGTTGGGAGCATGGAGGTTGGTGATGCCCTTATCCGAATCAACCATGGCCAGGGCAGGACGCTTGGCGTAGACGGCTTTGATATCGGCCTCAATTTCGGCCTGCTTGGCTTCGGGAAGGGCCTTGATCTTCTTGTAGAGCTCGCCCAGGCCCAGGTTGGGATTGACGCCTGCTTCCTTGAAAGCGGCAGCATGCTTATCAAAAACGTCTTTGAAGAAGACCGACACAGCGTAGCCGAACATGACGGGGTCGGAAACCTTCATCATGGTTGCTTTCAGGTGCAGGGAGAGCAAAAGCCCCTTGCTCTTTGCATCTTCGATCTGCTCTGCATAGAATTTTTTCAGGGCAGCAGCACTCATGAAAGTACCAGAAAGGATTTCCCCCTTGGCTGCAGTGAGTTTATCTTTAAGAACGGTAGTTTTTCCGTCGGAGACCAGCTCTATTTTGAAGTCGCCACCGTTTTCCATGACGACCGATTTCTCGTTGCCATAGAAATCGCCGCTCGTCATATGGGCAACATGGGCCTTGGAATCAGGGGTCCATGCACCAAGCTTATGGGGATTCTTCTTGGCAAAATTCTTCACGGAAAGAGGTGCCCGGCGATCCGAGTTACCTTCGCGCAGGACCGGGTTGACAGCGCTACCCAAGCACTTTGCATAACGTGCCTGGATTTCCTTCTCTGCATCGTTTTTCGGCTCTTCAGGATAGTCGGGAACCTTATAGCCCTGGCTCTGCAGTTCCTTGATGGCTTCTTTCAACTGGGGCACGGAGGCGCTGATGTTAGGCAGCTTGATGATATTGGCTTCTGGTTTCTGGGTAAGCTCACCCAGCTGTGCCAGATAGTCGGGTATCTTTTGGCTTTCTGTCAGGTTTTCAGGGAAGTTCGCAAGGATTCTTCCTGCAAGAGAGATATTCCTTGTTTCGACTTCAACGCCCGTTCCTTTGGTGAAGGCCTGAACGATTGGAAGCAAAGAGTAGGTTGCCAGTGCAGGTGCTTCGTCGATTTCTGTCCAGATAATCTTGTGTGTTGCCATGTTCCCTCCTTAGTTTTTATGCCGTCATGCCGGAAGTCCGGAATGACGGCAGTGCCGATGCTATCAAGAATGAAGGTGTTGTGCGCGATACGCTCGGTTGGATATTGAAATAATCACAGCAGCAAGATTAGACTTATATCATTATATGAGCGGAAATTTTGTATACAGTATACAAATAGGGTTAGCGTGTCAAGGAAAAATATCCCTACTAACCTGTTACAATCTGATGGCTTTTTTAAAAAAAGAAGGCAGAAATGGGGAACTGCAGCTTAATGAAGAGGTCGGTCCTGGGCATAGCGCCTTGCTTCGGCAAGATCCTCCCGGCTGGCATTGCGGGGAATCCGCAACACCTGACCAGGCCAGAGATGCTTTGGGTTGCTGATCTGATCGCGGTTGGCGCGGTATAGGAGGGGCCAGAGGTTGCGATCATTGTACACCTCGGACTGTGATGCTATGAATGGCAGGCTCTCTCCCCTTTTGACGGTATGATAGGTGGGAAGTTGCCGTGCTTGCCGCGCTTTTTCGGCTTTTTCCACTAGCCGGCGCGCCTCTGCTTCCCGGGCGGCCCTGGCTTCTGTCGCCAATTTTTCCGCCCGTTTCCGGTTTTCCTCTTCAACGGCATGCTGGCGCTCAGCTTCAAGGCGTTCCGCTTCCCTGCGCGACGTCTCTTCGGCCAGCCTCCGCTTTTCGAGAAGAAGATTCTTCTCAAGGAGGTTGGCTTTCGACCAGGCGAGGAGATAGAGTTTGTCCGCCTCCTCTATCTCCTCTTTCTGCACCAGGGTGTCACCTTGCAGCACCAGGTCTTCGATGCTCTGGTACTCTGCAGGAAGAAGCTTCTGACCGTCGTTATTACGGACCCTCTCCAGGAGGCTGAGGGCATCCTGCCTCCAGAGGGGGACGGGTGTGGAACATCCGGCAATAAGGTACATGAGCAGACAGCACTGCAGAAACCTTGTCAAAGGGAAACGACGCATCAGGCACCCTTATTTCCCGGTCGTTTTCAAGCCCAGTTCTCTCAGCTGTTTAATATCAACGGGAGAAGGTGCCTCCGACATGAGACAGGCCCCTTTTTGTGTTTTGGGAAAGGCAATAACGTCTCTAATGGAATCGCTTCCGGTGAGAAGCATGATCAAGCGATCAAGGCCAAAGGCAATCCCGCCATGGGGGGGCGTTCCGTACTCCAGTGCATCGAGAAGGAAGCCGAACTTCGCCTTCGCATCCTCATCGCTCAGCCCGAGCATCTTGAACATGAGCGACTGGACTTTTTCCTGATGAATCCTGATGCTGCCGCCGCCGATCTCGTTGCCGTTCAACACCAAGTCATATGCCTTGGCGCGGCACCGTCCCGGGTCGCTTTCCACATATTCCAGATCTTCATCCATGGGAGCAGTAAAGGGATGATGAACCGCAGCCCACCGTTTCTCCTCCTCATCCCATTCGAGAAGCGGGAAATCGGTGATCCAGACGAAATTGAAGGTATCCTTGTCCAGGAGCCCCAGCAGCTTTGCCAGCTGGTTCCGCAGCTTACCCAGGGAATCGTTGACAACCTTGGCCTTGTCGGCAACAAAAAGGAGCAGGTCTCCTTTTTCGGCAGCGAAGGCTTTTTCCATGGCCGATATTTCATCCGGAGTGAAGAATTTGGTAATGGGAGATTGCCATCCCTCGTCAGTCACCTTCACATAAGCCAGACCTTTAGCCCCATAAATCTTCACGAATTCCGTCAGTTCGTCGATATCTTTGCGGGACATGCCTGCGCAGCCTTTGGCATTGAGCCCTTTGACAATGCCGCCGCCGGCAACAACATCGGCAAAGACCTTGAACCCCGAGCCCTTGACGATGGAAGAAAGCTCGACCAGCTCCAACCCGAAACGGAGATCGGGGTTGTCCACGCCGAAGCGGCTGATGGACTCGGCATAGGTCATACGCTTTATGGGCAGGGTTACGGAAACCCCCTTCACTTCGGCAAAAATGCGGGCGATCAGCCCTTCCATGACCGTGATGATATCCTCACGGTCGATAAAGGACATTTCGCAGTCTATCTGGGTAAACTCGGGCTGCCGGTCGGCACGGAGATCCTCGTCCCTGAAGCAGCGAACGATCTGGAAGTAGCGATCAAAGCCGGAGATCATCAGAATCTGCTTGAAGAGTTGCGGCGATTGGGGCAGGGCATAGAACTCGCCACGGTTGATACGTGACGGAACAAGAAAATCCCTGGCCCCTTCGGGGGTGGATTTGGTAAGAAACGGCGTTTCCAGCTCGAGGAAACCGTTGTCGGTCAGATATTGACGGGTAACCTGGGCAACCCTGGAACGGAGGATAAGATTCTCCTGCAACACCGGGCGGCGCAGATCAAGGTAGCGATGCTTGAGGCGCAGGTTTTCCGCCACATCCACATAGTCGTCAAGGGTAAATGGCAAGGCCTTTGAACGGCTGAGGATTTTGCAGTCCGAAACAAGAATTTCCACGGCTCCGGTCCGAAGGTTGGGATTGACAGTTCCCTCCGGCCGGGGAATGACCTTCCCTTTCACGGCAACGACATATTCATTGCGCACGGTCTCGGCCTTATGGTGTGCTGCGGCGCTCTTGTCGGGATCGAAGACGACCTGTGCCAAACCTTCGCGATCGCGCAGATCGATGAATATCAGCCCTCCATGATCCCTGCGCCGATGGGCCCACCCCATCAGTACTACCTCTTTTCCTGTATCGGCTGCGGTCAGGGTACCGCAGTAATGTGTTCTCTTCCAATCGCCCAGAAAATCTATCATTTAAAAACTCCCCCTATAATCTCGGTTAAAAAAAACTTGCAAATTATACTCAAAAAACCCAGACGCTTCAAGGAATAAAGCCGTTGAAACCATAAAATAATTGGAAAAAGCCATAACGAATGCGACTCCGCTTGTTTCAAATGAAGATAATTGAGGATTTTCTCGAAAATTTTGGTTATAATCCTCTTCCCAAAGGCAATCAGGACTAAGCCTACAAATTTAAGAACAGAAAGTGAAGGTGCTGCATGTCTTTTGTCGGCGATCTCGAACATCTCCCTATTGTCGATTTGATTCAATTGCTTCACTCAACCAAGAAATCGGGCACCCTGGCCTTGAAAAGCAAGCGGGGACATAGCCAGATCGTTTTCGATGAAGGCTATATCGTCAGTGCGAATCACCACAACAACAGCATCCGTGTCGGCCAGATACTGGTAGACATGAAAGCGATCACGGCGGTGCAACTGGAAAGTGCTCTGCAGGAGCAGAAGGATGCAGGCCGGAATCGTCGCCCCCTCGTTGCCACCCTCATAGAAAATGGACTGATCAACAAGGACATCGCCTTCAAGGGGCTGGAGATGCTGATCGAAATGACCATCGTCGATGTCCTCACCTGGACCTGCGGAACCTTCGAACTGGAGATGGACAAACAGATAGTCTCCGACGAATACCGCTACTTCCCCGACACGCTCAAGGAAACCCTCAACCTCAACGCCCAAAGCATTCTAATGGATGCGCTTCGTATATATGATGAGAAGAAACGGGATGGTACGCTGGGTGAAGCCACCTTTGCCGCAGGCGAAGAGGAAGAGCCGGAGGAAGACGACACTCCGCTGATCTCCGCAAGCGATCTTGGCCTGGACGACCTGGACAACCTGGACAGGAAAATACCTGAGGTCTTTGCCGGGGTGAAATTTTTCGATCCTGCAGAAGACATCCGCCAGAAACTGAAAGAAGAACTGAAAGACATACCGGCAGACGAACAGCAAAAACTTGTTTCTTACATGGTCGGCTTATCCGGCACGTCTATCTCCGATTCAGTCACACAGGAAGCCTCGGGAATAGTCGTCGTCATATTCAGCTGCGACCGGCTGGCCACGAACCTCCTGACCGCTGCCTGCAAGGCTGACAGGCTGGCTGTCTTTACCACCGATAACGAAGCCGATCTTGATCCTCTCATTGACAAGGCCCTTGCCAAAGACTCGTTCCCCCTCGTGATAATAGATGCCGGCGAAAATCATTCAGGACTCATAAAAGCAAAACTCTCCCATTACGGGGGGCTTTCCGTCATAAAACTGGCATCGGAACCCGATGTGAATTCCTGCCTGGCCGCGCTCAGGGATGGAGTCCGCACTATCTTTCCCAAGCCTGACATGAAGAACACGAAGGTAGGTTTTGCAGAGGAGAGCATAAGATTTATCGAGTCTTTCCGCTCCTACATGCAGAAAAACGCGTTCGGCAGCACCGATCCCCTCCCCGTCAAGGCTTTCAACCGGTGTATTCAGGAGCTGGATGCCGCCCAGGAGATACCGGACATATCCTTTGCCCTGCTCAAGTTCGTCTCCGAAATCTTCGAGAGATCCATAACGTTCATCGTCACTAACGGAGAGCTGATAGCCGAACGAGGCATCGGCACAGGAGCCTACAAAAACGCCGATGCCGCCGCTCCCCTCCGCTTCAAGATTTCCCTGGCTTCCCCTTCCGTTTTCCAGCGCACCATAGATAATGTGAAGGTACTTTTCGAACGGGCAGAGGATGAAGCATTGAAATCCCTGTACCGGGAAATAGACGCACCGGCCGAAAATAAAGTGCTGATTGTACCAATTGTCAGCTTCGGCCGTGTCATCGCCCTGACCTATGCGGATTTCGGCACAAGAGCCGCCGGACCGGCTCCGACCGACATGATTGCCTCCCTGGCTAAACACGGAAGCCTCATCTTCGATAATATTCTCATGCGAAAAAAGCTTGAAAAAAAGGCTCATTAGCCATAGATTAACCACATTTCACAGAGAAAAGGACTCTTATGGACGCGCGGACATTACACCAGATACTCGAAATCGCCTTTCAGAAAAAGGTATCCGATCTCCATTTCGAAGTGGACAACCCCCCGTTCTTCCGGGCGCGAGGACAGCTGATCCGTGCGAAAATGCCCAACCTCGGCCCCGATGACACGCTTTTCATCGCAAAGACGGTCATGGAGCACAACGGACGGGAATTCAACGCCGACATACGCGAATTTGATGCCTCCTATTCCCTGTCCAGCGGCGGTCGATTCCGGGTAAGTCTATTCCGCCAACGTGGGCATTTCGGGGTCGTCATGCGTGTCATACCACCCCATATCGGCACCTTTGCCGAACTGCACCTGCCCACAGTCCTTTCGGAAATAGCCACCGCCCCCAACGGACTGATTCTGGTAACCGGCCCGACCGGCAACGGAAAATCTACCACACTGGCATCCATGTTGCGGTTCCTCAATGAAAACTACAACCACAACATCATCACCATCGAAGATCCCATTGAATTCCTCTTTACCTCACAGAAAAGCTGCATCATCCAACGGGAAGTGGGCATCGATACGGATAACTTCAATTCTGCCTTGAAGTCGGCACTGAGAATGGATCCGGATGTTATAATGGTCGGCGAAATGCGGGATAAGGAAACCATCGACGCTTGCATAAAAACGGCCGAAACAGGACACCTCGTCTTGTCGACGTTGCATACCCAGAGTGCCGTTTCGACCATAAACCGGATCGTCGGTCACTTCCCCGCCGATGCTCAGGAGATCATCCGTCAGCGACTGGCCGACATTCTCGTCGCAACTATCTCACTGCGGCTGGTCAAGGACAAAACAGGGGAAAACATTTTTCCGGTCGTCGAAATCATGCGCTCCACGACTACTATCCAGGCATGCATTCGCGAAGGGCGCCTCGATGAAATCGAAAAGCACATCGAGAACGGCCAGACCCAGTATCACATGCAGACACTGGATCAGCACCTGTTGCAGATGTATGAGCAGGATATGATTACGCTGGACGATGCCAAGCGGCTGTCTCACTCCATGGATCTGGAACGGAAATTCATGTACACCAGTTGAAACAGGCAGTACCGCGCCTCAGCGATGGGTCACCCCTTCGCTGAGGTGTTGCCCTCTCCCCTCCAGCTCATGCTCCCGCTCCTCGGCCATTCTCTTCAGAATCCTCAACACTTTTTCGATATCTGTAGCCAATTCACCTTCCATCTGCACCAGTTTTTCTATCTTGAAGGATCGTCGCTCCAACTCCAGGTAAAGCTGTAGTTCGACCGGCGCCATGGGATTCTGAACCGAGGTTGGTACCACGCTGGTGCCGTATACCCCTTGGTACAGGGGGTGGTCCTGCAACTCATGTCTGATACTCCTGCTGTTTTGGTCGAAGATTGCCGTCTCACGGAACGGCGTTCCCCGGTATGACAGTTCCCTGACTATCCGGTTCGCGGATCTTTCCACAACCTTCATGGAATCCACCTTGTGAATATACAGGTCAAGGTTATCCAGCCACTCCGGCAGCAGGTTCCAGATGGTGTCCGGTTGGGCGCTGATGGAAATGCGATAGGTATCGGCAAGCATCGCAACCTCCGTCCAAATTTTTTATATGTTTTTCACAAATTATAACACCTTTCACTGCACTGATATTCTCCGCAGCCCAGGAGCAAAAGAAATAAATAAAAAACCCTCCGCCCGGAATCCGGACGAAGGGTTTTTTCAACACTACTGCTAATAGCTCTTCTTATTTATATTCTGGCATCTCATCGAACTGCAGGTACTTGTACACGACATCTTTCTTAGGTTCGACCTTTTCCTTATACACAGCCATGAACTCGGCTACCGTCGGCAGCTTGCCCATGGTGGCGGCAACGGCGCCCAGTTCGGCGGAACCGAGGAATACCTTGGCTCCATCGCCGATCCTGTCATCAAAGTTGCGGGTGGAGGTAGAGAACATGGTCACGCCGTCGGGCACGCGGGCCTGGTTCCCCATGCAAAGTGAGCAGCCGGCAATCTCGATGCGGGCACCGAAGGCGCTGTAGACGGAGAAATAGGCTTCATCTTTCAGCTGGGCCTGATCCATGCGGGTCGGCGGACATATCCAGGTGCGGACGTTGGGATTGAACTTCAGACCGCGCCAGATCTCGGCAGCAGCACGGAAATGGCCGATGTTGGTCATACAGGAGCCGAGGAAGACATCCTGGATGGACGTGCCGGCAACCTCGGAGAGGAGTTTGACATCGTCCGGGTCGTTGGGGCAAGCAAGGATCGGCTCGGTGATCTCGGCCAGATCGATTTCGATGACATCGGCATAGGCGCCGGTCTCGACGGCATTCTTGTCGGCCTCAAGCAGTTCCGGCTTGGCCAACCAGGCATTAACCGCGTCAATACGGTTCTGCAGGGTCTTGGCATCCTGGTAGCCGTCCTTGATCATCTTCTTCATGAGCGCAACATTGGAGCGAAGGTAGGTGGCAACGGACTCCTTGGAAAGCTGGATGCACCCGGCAGCGGCGCTTCTTTCGGCAGCAGCGTCGGTGAGTTCGAAGGCCTGTTCCACGGTCAGGTTGGGCAGCCCTTCCATCTCGAGGATGCGGCCATTGAATATGTTGATCTTGTTTTTCTTGGGCACGGTCAGCTTACCCTGTTTGATAGCCCAGTAGGGAATTGCATTGACCACGTCCCGCAGGGTGATGCCAGGGTTGAGCTTGCCCTTGAAACGCACCAGCACCGACTCGGGCATATCCAGCGGCATGAAGCCCATGGCGCCGGCAAAGGCAACCAGACCGGAACCTGCGGGGAAACTGATGCCGATGGGGAAGCGGGTGTGGGAATCGCCGCCGGTTCCGACGGTGTCGGGAAGAAGCAGGCGGTTCAGCCAGGAATGGATAACGCCATCCCCCGGCTTGAGGGGCACCCCGCCGCGCTCAGTGATGAACTTCGGCAGATTTTTGTGCATCTTGACGTCAGCCGGCTTGGGATAGGCGGCAGTGTGGCAGAATGACTGCATGAACATGGGGGAGAGGAATTTGAGGCAGGCCAGTTCCTTCAGTTCATCGGCAGTCATGGGGCCGGTCGTGTCCTGGGAACCGACGGTGGTCATCTTCGGTTCGCAGGCAGTACCGGGAAGAACACCGGTTACGCCGCAGGCCTTGCCGACCATCTTTTGTGCCAGGGAGTAGCCCTGACCGGACTTCGGTTGGGGATTGACCGGCAATGTGAAAATATCGGTGGCACCCAGACCGAGGGCGGCACGGGCCTTATCGGTAACGGCACGACCGATGATCAGGGGTATACGCCCACCGGCACGGAACTCGTCAGCCAAGGTATTGGGGGCAATCTTGAAGGTGGAGATCACCTCGCCCTTTTCATTGGTGATTTCACCTTTTTTGGTGTTGATGGTGATGACGTCGCCGTCGTTCATCTTGGTGACGTCTGCTTTCAGGGGCAGTGCACCTGAATCCTGGGCGGTGTTGAAGAAGATCGGCGCAATGACGCCGCCGATGATGACGCCACCGGTCTTCTTGTTTGGAACAGCCGGGATTTCGTTGCCGATGTGCCACAGGACCGAGTTGCAGGCGGACTTGCGGGAAGAACCGGTGCCGACCACATCGCCAACGAAAGCTACCTGGTTGCCGGCTGCACGCCATGCGGCAATGTCTTTCTGGCGGTTCGGGAAGCGGGTCTTGCCCATTGCCAGTGCATGGAGCGGAATGTCGGGGCGGCTCCAGGCATCACCGGCGGGAGAAAAGTCGTCGGTATTGATCTCTCCCTCTACCTTGAAAACCTTGACCTTGATGGTTTCGGGAACACCGGGGCGCTTGGTGAACCACTCCGCATTGGCCCACGACTCAAGCACTTTTTTGGCGGCAGCATTGGACTTGGACAGTTCAACCACCCTGTCGAAGCCGTCATAGACAAGCGTCATGCCGGAAAGCGCAGTGGCGGCGGAATCAGCAAGCTCTGCATCGCCAAGCGCATCAATGAGAGGTGCCACGTTGTAGCCGCCCATCATGGTGCCGAGGATTTGGATGGCTTCCTTGCGGTCCACCAGGGGAGATTTCTTCGTCCCCTTGACGATCTGCGCCAAAAAGGCAGCCTTTACTTCGGCTGCGGGATCAACGCCGGGGGAAACGCGCTCCTTCAACAAATTGAGGAGAAATTCTTCCTTGCCTGCGGGAGGATTCTCCAGCAGCTTGCAGAGATCCGCAGTCTGCTCGGGATTAAGCGGCAATGCGGGAATGCCTTGCGCTTTACGTTCGGCTTCATGGGCCAGATAGGCTTCAATCATTTTTCCATCCTCCGGTGTATTTATTGTCGTCCTTTTTACAAGACAATAGCTAGAAAACAGTTAAGAACACTACAGATCCAGACCATTAAATGGCATACTGTATACAATTTTTACGCTGCTTTGTCAATTGCTGAAATGTCGTCCGCTGGACAAAAAAAGGCCGGCTTTCATGCTGACAAGCCGGCCCCCCAGAAGTTGCTACGTTTTTGGTCTTTATTTGCCCTTAGGTTTGGCGGCGCTCTGCCCTTCAGGCTTCCGTTTCTCATCCGACGTATTTAGCGCAGCCTTCGGATGCAGGACCAGGAAGTTGGCGGTAAAAATATAGTCGTCAATATAGTCACGGCGACCATCCTTGTTCAGGTCATGCTTCGGCGCCTTTTCAGTGCCGCGATCCCTGAGGAATATGGCGAAGTCGTTTTCATCCACTTTTCCTGACCTATCCAGGTCGATATCCACTTTGGGCGCCACGGTCAAGGGCATTTCGACCGCCGAGTCATCAACGAGCATGGTGACCGAGGCGTCGTAGGCCCCTTTGTCAGGCTTGGCTACCACAATCCAAGATCCGTTGGGAGCCACCTTCAAACTTACCAGTCTGGCCTTTTTCAATGCGAAGTTGGGAGCCTGTTTCCCCTGGGGGTTCGGCACAGTCAGCGAGAGGTTCGCCTTGCCGTCAGCCAGAAGAATGGGAGGATCCTGTTTGACCGGAGCCTTTGCATCCACAGTGAATAAATCAATAAATGCCTTGCTGGTCATTTCCCCCTTGTACCCCTTGAACCGGCCAAGGATGCTTTCCGTCGGTTCAATCTTTACAGCAGGAGCCTCTGTCGGCTCCTGCCGCTTGCCTTCAGATGCAGCAGTTTCCCTGCCCACGGAAGGAGATTCATGCCGCTGCTCTTCCCGATAGTCGGGCGTTGCCTGTGGCGTTTTCTTCTCCTCGGCAGATCCGCTCAGATCGGGAGGCAAAGTGACATTGCCACCAAGTACGACGGTCGATGAGCCGGTGTTTTGAGATTGGCCCCCGGACTGGGTCTGCTGGCTTGACTTGTCGCCGGAAGATCCACCACTGTTTCCTGGTTTATCTGGCGGCTCTGTTCCATCTTCGCTTGGAACGATCGGAATTACAGGTGCAGGAGCAAGATCGTTATTGACCAGTCTGGCCGCAAGCTTGATTTTGCCGAATCCGCTGGTTTTCCGCTGAAAGGTCACCGTCGCCAGGGGGCCGGAGCCTGATAAAGGCTTTGTGGTAACAACACCGATGCGAACGACTCCTGGGGTGTTGGTGTTGGGCACAAGCATCGAACCGGCCAGGAAGGAGCCCTGGGTCACCGTGGGACTGCCAAGAATTGCAGGATCATAGCTGATAGTCAGCTCAGCTCCCGCAATGTTGTCAAAGTCTTTTGCCTGCAGTGTCCAGGATTTTCCGTCAACTGAAGGGGGGATGACCACATTGGCAGTGGCAAAAGCCGATGCAGCGAAACAGAGGTTCAGTGCAATCATTACTGCAAAGTAAAGTCTTTTCATGTAACCCATCTCCTTTACGCTGAAGAGGCAAAAGCGCCCTTTTTTCCGATCCTAAAACGTATCTGTGTTGTATTTGACGGTAACAACAAAATTCTGCTGATTTAGAGTTATCGGCTGAAACTTCGAATTGGCCGCCGAAATACCTGAAGGACTCACCTGCACGCCAGGGAGACCGGAAGCTATTCCATAGGAAACTTTTATAATCGGTGCAGTCCCTGTATTGAAACCGGTGCCGCTGATCAGGCCAATTATGGTATCAGTGCCCGAGGATGGATTGGCAACGATAAGTGATCCGGTAGCTTCATTGAGGGCACTCTCGGAGCCGCCGGTAAAGGTGGCGCCTGGAGAATTCACAAGCGTGAACTGCAGACTGGCTAGCCCTGTCACCGCGGGGGTTAACCCAATAAAGGCATCCATCGCAGTCGGTTGAGCAATAAATTTGACAGTAGCACTGGCTGAAGCAGCAGTAACGGTAAAAACACCCGGCGTCGACGATTTAAGCGTAGTTGTTGCGACACCCTTAGTCGTCGTTGCAGTAGCTGCTCCAAGGGTGGCGGTGGCGGGTGTAACGGAGAAATTGACCGCCGTACCATCCGCCGGGGCAGTACCAGTGAAAGTGGCGGTTATGGTGATCGTGTCAGTATTGTCAGCAAGACCGATACCTTTGGAAGCGGTGACGGAAAACTGCGGCTGTTCGAAAACCAGGTTTGCCGTGCCGGTAGACCCCTTGTAAGAGGCGGTCACAACCGATGTCCCCGGGGTGGAACTCGTTACGTTAACCGCTGCAAGACCATTTGCATCCACAGGTGCAGAGGAACTTGATAGCACGGCGCCATTGGTAGCGGTAAACTGGACGACCTCGCCGGCGGGAACGGTTATCCCCGGAAAACTGGCTGTAACAGTAGCTTTGCTCGTGCCATCAGCAAGAAGATTGCCTGCGGGACTGACCATCATGGTAATCGGCATCACAGCAGTCACGGTCGTGCTGCTTGAATCGGACGTCCCTGCAATTGAAACGGTCACCGTTACCGGCCCCAAAGTCTGCGGAGTAACAGTGGCGGTAAATTGACCGTTCCCGGCCGGGGTTGGAATCGTAGTATCGGCAGCAGGAGTTGCCGTAACCTGCAATTGAGAAGGATCGGTGACACTGGATACTACGTTTATAGTTGCCGGAGTATTTGGTGCAACGGTCGGAGTGGCGGCATTGGCCGAAACGGTCGAACTGAAGTTAATGGTAATGGTTTTGCTCACCGTGCCTGCGGTTGCCGTTATCACCACAGGAGCATTAAGATTGGTGGCCTTTACCGAAGCAGTTGCCTTGCCGCTTGCTGCCTGTACCGTCTTATCTATAACTGCTGCACTGTTATCGGTACTGAAGTTCACCACGGTCCCGTTAGGAACAGTCGAGGCAAAAGTTGCAGTTACCAGCGCGGAATCGCTACCATTGGAAAGGACATTCTGCTTTGAAGCGGAAAGCACGAACTGTGGTGCGGAGGGGGGAGGGGCAGCATTACCCCCTCCCCCACCGCCGCCGCAGCCTGAAACAACAACAGCCAGAAAGACACCGAGAAGGAGAACAACCAACGATTGGTTTCGCATAATTACTCCTTTCTATCTTTATTTGACTGATATGTTGTAATGCCTCCTGTTGTGCGCCTCCTGTTAAATTAATGCATTGTGCTTGTCGGGAATCCGACAATTGTCATGAAGATTTATTCATCAACTTTAGTATGTCCCATCCCTTGAGTAAATCAAGGGCTCTCAACAACTGGGAGTCAGATTTCATCTGTTCGTCCATCTTGTGGGTGGGTATCTTCGCCGGTTTTTTCTCTTCGGCCGGTTCCTTGCTCTCCACCTCGAAGTGATTATCCAGGTCTTTTTCCCGGATGTGCATCCCCTCTTTCTTCTCCACCGCGGAAAGTTCGACCCGTTCGGCAACGATATCGGGGGTGATGCCTTTGGCCTGGATTGAGCGGCCACTGGGGGTGAAATATCTGGCCGTAGTCAGCCTGAGCCCAGAGTTGTCTGAAAGGGGGATAATAGTCTGGACCGATCCTTTGCCGAAGCTCTGGGTGCCCATGACCACGGCCCGCTTATGATCCTGCAGTGCCCCGGCAACAATTTCCGAAGCGCTGGCACTGCCGCTGTTGATCAGGACTACGATCGGATAGTTCTGCTCTTTGCCCCCCTTGCGGGAGGTGAAACGCATCTTTGAATCCTTCTCCCGTCCTTCCGTATAGACAATAAGCTTTCCTTCGTCGATGAAATGCTCTGCCACCTTGACTGCCTGGTCCAGAAGCCCGCCGGGATCGTTGCGCAGGTCCAAAACGAGGCCGCGCAGATTCCCGCCGTTCTCCTCGTGCAGTGCCTTCAGTGCCTTTTCCAGGTCATCATCGGTCTTTTCCTGGAACTGGGATATCCTCACATAACCGTAGCCGTCGTCGAGAGTCTTGAACTTGACGCTCTTCACCTGGATGATGTCGCGCTCCATGGTGAAATCCTTCGGCTTCTCCAGCCCCTCTCTATAGATGGAAATTGTTACCTTGGTCCCCTTGGGGCCTCTCATCCGCTTGACCGCTTCGGTTATGGTCAGATCCTTGGTGAATTTGTCGTCGATCTTGAGGATCTGGTCCCCCGCCTTTATGCCCGCTTTGAATGCCGGGGTGTCTTCAATGGGGGAGATAACAGTCAGAATCCCGTCCTTGATGGTGATCTCGATCCCCAGGCCACCGAAGGAACCTTTGGTGTCGATCTTCATCTCCTTGTAGGTATCGGGAGGCATGAATGAACTATGGGGGTCCAGTGAGGAAAGCATGCCGTTAATAGCTCCATAGATGAGCTTTTTCGTATCCACTTCTTCCACGTAGCTTTTCTTGACTATGGAAAGCACATCGGTAAAGAGTTCGATGGATTCATAGTCGTTTCCGCCTTGTGCTGCGCAACGCCGCTGGATTCCCATACCGAAGAATACCACCAAAACGGTAGCAACCGTGGCAATGGCCAGCATTTTCCTGCCTTTACCGCTTCTCAACATCTTTCCTCCCCAAACTGCCCGTTTGTATTTGTCATTGTCTTATTCGCGCCCTCTTACCTGAACCAGGGTGAAGGATCAACCGGCTTCCCCTGATAACGTATTTCAAAATAAAGCATTGCTCCATTGCTGGAATCGGAATCTCCCACACTGGCCACAACGTCGTTTTTGGCGACCGTAGCGCCTACCCTCTTGTTGATGGAGGAGGCATGCGCGTAGAGACTGAAGAAACCGCCGCCATGATCGACGATAACCATATTCCCATAGCCCTTGAAATAATCGGCAAAAATGACCTGACCATCGTAGATGGCATGAATCTGCGTGCCGACGGGAGCGTTGATGGATATGCCGTTGTTGACGGTATAGGAATTGAACTGAGGGTGTTTCTGCCTGCCGAACTGGGCGGTTATTGTCCCCTTTACCGGCAGGGTCAACTTGCCCTTCTGTGCGCCCAGCCCCTTGTCGGGGACGGCTACATACCTATCCGGAGCCAGGACCTTCTTGTTATTCCGGACAGTATAACCCTTTCTACTCCGTGCTTCAAGCCTTTCGACCATTGCCTGCAGCCTTCTTGCATTGGCCTGAAGCTTTTTCAAAGAGGTGATGTAGCCTTCCTTGTCTTCCCTCACTTTCAGAAGCAGGCCTGTCTTTGTCTTCTTCTCCTGTTCTATTTCCTGCTTTTTGGCTTCTATCCTGTTGCGGATTTTTTCCTTGTTTGCCTGGTCATGCTCAAGCTCCCCTTTCAGCAACCTGAGCTGCTCCATCTTCGCCTGGTAGTCGGTAAACAACCGCCGGTCGTTTTCCAGAACAGCCTTCATGTAGCGTAGGTTTTCCATCATTTGCGGGAATGAACCTGAAGAAAAGAAGACGCGGATATTCCCCGCGTCGCCAGCCTTGTATAGTGCGGAAATGCGGCTGTCGATCTGCTGTTTCTTGCGCAGGGTTTCTGCTTCGACCGTAGCAATCTGCCCTCGCATCCGCCCCAGATTGTTCTCCACTCCCCTGAGATCGCGTCCCAGCGAAAGCAGATTTGCCTCTTTTTCCTGGAGATTCTTCTCTATCTGCTGCAATTCACCGGAAACTCTTGTTTCCGTCTTTTTTGTCTTGTTGAGAAGCGATTTCTTCTGGCTGATCTCCCTGTTGATGCCTTGCAGATCGTCCTTAACATCAGCCAAAGACAGACGGGGGAGCAGCAGGGGCAGAAGAATCAAGATAAGTATGATTCGCAGGTGCATTTTCAGATGGTGATGAAACGTTTAAGGGAAGTGAGACTGCCGATGAAACCGACAAATATCCCGCCTGCAAAGATGGCGGCCAGATAGGTAACCGGCAGAAACGACAGTCCTGCAGCGGTGATGTTGAACGAGAGGAAGTTCCCCGCATTGTGAAGAAAGCCGAAATAACAGGCGGCAAGCGCCAAAAGCGCAACAAGCCCCCCTGCCGCTCCCTGGATTATTCCTTCTATGAGAAAGGGTGCTTTTATGAAAAACCGCGTCGCCCCCACCAGCCCCAGCACCTCCAGTTCGTCTTTACGAGCATATATTGTCAGCTTGATGGTATTGGAAACGATGAACAACCCGGCAAGGATGAGAAATCCACCCACGAGCGCTCCAACCAGGCGCATGAAGGTAAGAAAGGTGTTGAAGCGCCTCACCCATTCCTCTCCGTACTGAACCTCGGTTATGCCGGGGATTCGTTTTAGGCGGGACGCATAGGAATCTACCGCCTCGCTGTTTCTGCTGTTCTTGTTGAGACTGATCTCGATGGCAGCCGGCAGTACATCCGGCACGACCCCTTCCAGAAACGTTTCCTGTCCTTTGAGCCGGGCACGGAACCGTTTCATCGCGTCGTTCTTGGAGACATAGATGATCTTTTCCGTCCCACCCAGAGAGGCAATACGCCCTTTAAGGGTGGCAAACTCATCGGCAGAGAGTTCGTTCTGGAAGAAAGCGGTTAACTGGACCTTTTCGCTCCAGGTATCGGCAACCTTCTCAAGATTTACGTATACCAGCAAAAAAAGGGCAATGATCAGCAGGGACAGGGAAATCGTTCCGATCGTGAGGGCACTGACGAGAACATTCTGTCTAAGGTTGGCAACGGCTCTGGCAAAGAAATAGCCGAACCGGCCGAAAAAACCTTCCCCTTCCAGTTTAGGTCTTCTTGCCAGCTTATTCCGCGACGACATCAGAGTCCTCCACAATACGTCCCTTTTCCAGAACGACTACTCTCCGGTGGGAATTTTCAATGGCGCGGCGATCATGGGTTGCGACGATAACGGTAGTCCCCCTTATGTTCGCTTCCTTGAAAATGGCCAGAATCTGCTCCTTGTTTTCTTCGTCGAGATTTCCCGTCGGTTCGTCGGCCAGCAGGATCTTAGGATCGTTTACCAGTGCACGGGCCAGGGCGATCCGCTGTTGCTCGCCCCCCGAAAGCCTTAAGGGGCTGCTGTTGATCTTATGCTCCAACCCCATTTGTTTCAGTATGTGATACACCTTCTTGCCGATGTCTTTCTTGCCCCATCCGAGCACCTCCAGGGTGACCGCCACATTTTCCAGGACCGTCCTTTGGGGAAGGAGTTTGAAATCCTGGAAAACCACGCCGACCTTCCGTCTCAGGAGTGGAATCTGTGAGCGGGAGAGCCGGGAGATATTCTGCCCATCAATGACCACCTGCCCCTGTGTGGGATCAAGCGCCCCGTAAAGCAGTTTCAACAGGGTCGACTTCCCGGCACCCGACTGTCCGGTCAAAAAAATAAAATCCCCTTTGGGGACCTTGAGACTGACATTGTTGAGGGCCGCCATATCATTCTGATAGGCGAGTGAGACATTATGCAACTGGATCATGAATCAAGCCTCATCCTTATTTCTTTACAGCTGGGACGACAATGTCACCATTCGTTGTAGGCTATACCGTTGGTGCCGATCAGGTCCGATCCGCTATGGACATCATACACCGCCCCCTTGACCTCCAGCCCGTCGGCTCCGGGAGGAGGAGCCACCACCTTCCAGCTCTCCTTATCGTTGGTAAAGGGGTCTTTCGGTAGATCGCGCAGGTATTTTTTGTCCACCAGTTCCTGCAGAGCGTCGGGATATTTGCCCTGATCAGCATAGAAATTGTCGATGGTAGTGCGGAAATTGTAAAGATCTTCGCGCAGCACCGCTTCCTTGGCCTTGATAATCCCCCACTTGTAATTGGGAACGGCGATGGCGGCAAGGATACCAACAATGGACATGACTATCAACAACTCAATGAGCGTAAAGCCCTTTTTATCAACGAAGGTATATCGTTTTGCCTTCTGCAACGATTTGTCGGGTGCGGATATATTCATCACCAGTCCTTGTATTTGGTGCCGTCGATGGCCGTCTCTTCACTCAAGGAATAGACATCGTAGACGTCTTCTCCCCCCCAGGTCGTACTGTCCGGCTTGTCAGCATATGAGCGAAGTCCCCATAGCTCCTCTTCCTTGACATCCTCCCCCGGCTTGGTGGGATTGAAGGGGTCACGGGGAACCCGGCGCAGGAATTTGATATTGTTCTCGGTCAGGCCGCCGAAGTCATAGCCCTCCACCAGCTGTTTCAGTGACTCGGGGTAGCCCGATTTGTTCTGTACCGAAGGAAGCTTTTTTTCCGCTATCGCCTCGTCATATTTCTTCTTGAATTCATCAATGGCGGTACGGATCGTCCTCAGGTTCCGCTTCAGCTCCAACTCCTTGGTCCTTCGCGCCGTCATCTGGGCCGACGGTAGTATCACAGCCGCCAGAATGGAAAGAATGACCAGGGTCACCACCAGCTCGACTAGGCTGACGCCCTGTTTATTTCTCGTCAAAAGCTTCATCTATCGGTCAAGGCTCATTCTTATTGTACTTGAACCACAGCACTGTAAGCTACGGCCTCCACCGGCTTGCCGCCGACAGCAGAAAAATTCGTGTCCAGGAAGCCCATGCTGGCCGGCCCCTGGTTTTTTGCCTTGAATGTAACCGTTACCAGGGTGCCGCTGCCGCTTACCCCCCCCGTATCGGGAGAACGGAAAAGGTTGACCGCCACCTGCCCCGTTGTTTTGTCGATTGTGGGGCGAAACGTTGTCGGCTTGCCGTCCTTCTTCATCAGGGGACCCTCCGTAACCCCAACCAGTTCGAGGAAGATGGGATCATATGCCAGCGTGAAGGGAGCACTGATCAGATTGGCTGCATTGGCAGCCTTCACCTCGACGGTGAATTGGTCATTAACCTTTACCGAAGCAGGTGCCGCTAGGTTGAGGGTGACCTTGGGAGCAGGCTGCTGTTCTGCAGCAGGGGCAGGCGCCGGTGCGGCAGTAACCGGTGGAGCAGGCTGTGCGGCCGGGCCGGCCTTCTTTTCGGTTTCAGGTTTCACCGCAGGCGTTGCGGGGGGCTGCGTCTGGGCCTCGGCCGGGGGGAGGGGCGCTGTCTGCACGGCAGGGACCAGCTCAGGCTCCTGGACAAAGGATGAATAGGGCTTGGACAGGGAGGGTTCGTCCTCCTTGCCGGACCAGAATCCCGCCGCCTCCCCTTCAGGCACGGTGACAGAACGGACGACCCGGGGGGTGATAGCCAACACCAGCTCAGATTTGCTATTGGAGTTGTCGTTACTGGACAAGAGCGGACCGATGATGGGGATATCCCCCAGCACCATGACCTTCTGCTTGCTCTTGGTATTGGAATCCTGAATGAGGCCGCCGATAATGCTGGTTTCCCCATCCTTGAGGCTCAAAACCGTATCCAGGTTGCGGGTACCGATGGTGACGACGGTGGTGAGCGAACTGGCGTCGCCAATCTTGTCCTTGCTGAGGATTGAGCTGACCTCCAGGCTCAGCTTGATGGCAACCTCGTTGTTCAGCTGGATGGTCGGCTCGGCGTTAAGCTTGACCCCAACATCGACGTATTGGACATTGACGTTGACGCCAATGCTCGTACCGTTGGTGGAGGTGGTGGTGATCGGTACCCTGGTTCCCACATTGAATTTGGCCTTCTCCCGGTTCTTAACCCGTATCTTCGGATTAGCCAGGGTTTCACTGTTGGACAAGGTCTTGCCGAAATTGAATGTGGCATTGGGTACGGTCAGGAAGCCGTTGAAACCGCGCCAACGGAAGAGCGTCAGCAGGTTATCGGGACTGGCGGTCGTGCTGGAAGTGCTGGAAGAACTGGTTGTGGACGTTGGCTGAACAAGGACATCCGATAGGAAAGTTGTAGTTTTTTCTTTGGCTGCAGCAGTAGAGACGGCATAGCGGCTCAAGGCCAGACCAAAATTCTCCGTGTTGCCCTTTGATATTTCGATCACCTCGACTTCAAGAACCACTTCCGCATCGGGAACATCGTTGGCATCGAGAATTTTCTGCGCCACCTCGATGACCTCGGGAGTGTCCCTTATGACCAGGGCGTTAACCTCTTCGTTCACATAGATTTTCTTCACCTGCAGCATGGTGCGGATCAGGTTGACCGCCTTTTTGGCGTCGAGTTTGTTGAGATAAAAGGTCTGGACGACCAGCTCTTCATACTGCTTGGTCTTCTCGGGGCTTTTGGTGTAAATGATGATGGTGTTCTCGTTGAGGACCTTTTTGCCCAGCTTGTTCACACCGCAGATGATATCCAGTGCCTGCTGAAAGGTAGCATTTTCCAGATAAATGGAGAAGTTCTGGTCCTTGACCCCCTCGTCGAAAACGAAATTAATGCCTGAAAGCTGGGAGATTATATTGAAAATCTCTTTGATTTTGGCGTCCTTGAACTTGAGGGTAAGGGGCTTGTTGGACTTGAGGTTCAGCTCGTAACCATCCATCTTCGGTTTCTTGCTCTTCAGCAGCCGGTCTATGGCGTTTTTGGCCTCATCATTGTTCGCGTTGAACTCCAGGGCTTTTTGATAGGAGCGGAGTGCCTCCCTGGGTTTACGGTTTTTTTCGAACTCCTCCCCTTCTTTCTGGTAGACCAGTGAATTCCTCAGTCTGATCACCAGTTCGCTCTGCTGCTGGGCCTGTTGCAGGGAAGAATCCAGGGCAAAAGCGGTCTGGAACTCGCGAAGTGCGTCATCGTAATTTTTAGCTGTCAGAAATTCGTTTCCTTTTCTCAGGTGCTTCTGAGCAGCTGCCGCACTGGCCTGGAGGAACCGGGCGCGGTACTCTCCCACATCCGGGTTTGCGCCTGAAACCTCCGCATACTTAAGAACGGCTTCATCCAGGCGCCCCTCCCGCTCCAGCTTTTCGGCGGTGCTGAATGCGGAGCGACCGCCGGCACAGCCGGCGAGAATAGCCAGGCCAAGTAACATGGTAAGCAGCTGTTTGAAGGGGTGCATTATTAAAGCTCCTTATGGGCAGTCTTTTCAGCGTTTCGGTGCAGCCAGGGACTTGTTCTCCACCAGGGGAATGACGATTTCCCCTCCATCTGCCAGCGGGCGGATTGTCAGCGCATCATCGGTAAGGTTGGCAACCTGATATTTGCCGGCAATGGTATCCCCTTTTTTTACGAGAAAAATCTCCTTATCGCTGGAGAGAAAGATCGTCTTCGTGTTGTCTTTTTTCAAAAAGCCGAGAAAGGTAAATCTCGCCATATCTCGTTGTACGGGAGTCGGCTCGGGAATCTGAGCAACAGGAGGCACCACGGATGGTGGTGGTCTCAGGGGTGGTGGTGGCGGTACAGGGAGAGTGATTCTCCCCGTTGGCTTCGCCTCCGGTTTAGCCTCTTCGTGGAATATTGGGGAAAAAAGGTTCCGTCTGAAGCCGGCAAACTTCGGGTGCTCCTTGTCCAGCAATTCCAGGTGCAGCTTTTTTTCATCCAGCCGTGCGGAACTTAGCCCGGAGAATGCTTTTGCGCTCCGTTGGCTTGTTGGTGACGTTTGTCCCCCGTATTTGAGATTTGCGGCCTTCTTCTGCCGTGGCTGGCTGAAAAAACTGTATATCACGGACAAGATGAGCACCAGTACCAGAATGGCAAGGGTCAGTTTTTTCCTGTTCATCGCCCCTCCATCCGGAAATAGGTGGTCAGCCTCAGCTTCAGATCAACCTCTTCTTTTGTCTGGCTGGTATTGGCAAGGGAGAGGTTGTCCAATACTATTATCTGCCGGGAGCGCTGCAGGTCTGAGATGAGGCTCTTAAGACCGGCATAGCGGCCCGAAACCGAAAAATCAATGGTGTAGGCAAGCAGTCCTTGCTCCTTGATACTGCCAGGCTTATAGGTAACGCTTTTTACCACCAGGTTATTGTTGGCGGCGGCTTCGTACAATTCGCCTAAAAGCCGCGCGAAATCCCTTTGGGGAAGAATCCTGGCGTCCCAGGTCTGCAAGTCTTTTGTCCCTTGGGCATAAACGGTGGCGGCATCTCGGATATCGGTCCGGCTGCTCTGCTGCCGTTTCTCGAACCAACTGGTCTGCAGGGAAGCAACCCGTGGCTCCTGATAGACGGAAAGAAACACAAAGGAAGCTATGTTCACGAAAAGCAGGCCCCCCGTAAGCATGACGGAGCGTTTCCTCGCCATCAGCGTCTCTTTAAGAAGTTTGAGATTCATCGGTATATTACCGTGCAGGTAATGGTGAAACTTACCCCCTTCTGATTCTGCCCGACCTTGACTGCCGATTGGTTCTCCAGAAAAATATTCCTGAAGTAGGAGGACGATGAAAGGACTTCGAAAAAGTGGCGTAAATCTGCAAAGTCCCTTGCATATCCGGTCAGTTTGAGGCTCTGTTTCTGCACGTCGGGTTCGACAGTGGCAAGAGTGATTCTTTCCGGCACAACCGACTCCAGCTGATTCAGAAAACCAAGCCAGTCGAAATTTTTCCTGTCTATGACGGAATTGGCGAAGTGTATCTTCTTCAGTAATGCGTCGTACTGCTTCACGGGTACCCCCTTAGTCTCCCCCTGCAGCTTTTTCTCCAAGGCTGCTACTTGCGTTTCAAGCCGTCTGCTCTCCCCGGCGTTGAAGGCGATTTCCTTGATGTTGAAGGAAAGCCACAGCAGTAGAAGGAGGATGGCAACAGCAATGGTGAGATTGACGTGACGTGTATTGATATAGCTTCTGGTCGCCAAGTTGATGTTCAGCTGCATCAGAAAGTCCTCACTGCCGCACCGAGAGCACCCGACAAGGATTGCAGCAATCGTCGATCCGTAGCCAGACTATTCCGGCTGGCTACCACGCGGCTCACATCGAGCAAGATCGGTTCCGCCCCGATTGCATCACCGACCACGCCACGAAAAGATTCGGCTTCATCACCCGCAGCAAAACAAAAAATCTCGTTGGCGGAAAAGCCGGGAAACTTGTCCTGGAATACCAACTGTGAGTTGTTGATCTCCCGGAAGACGCGGTTCGGTTCGAAGGCACCCTGGGAAATGTCCTTGGAGCGGTAGAAAACAAGCACTTCGCCATAAAAGACCATCATGGTGAAGATACCGCCGTAAAAAGAGAAGAACGTGACGTTTTCCGTCAATGACAAACGGTTTGTAAAAAGCCGATAAATATTGAAACCGGTGAAATCGATGTACTTGGGTTCAAGCCCTGCCTGAATGAAGAGGTCCTCGAACTGGGTAATGACGTTGGTGGAAACGATGGACACAAGGATAGACATGGCACCGTCGTCTCTTTCATCAAGGACCTGGTAATCCAGATGGGTTTCGTTAATATTGAAGGAGAAGTTTTTTTTCAGCTTCCAGCGAATGATTTCCTTTCCTTCATCCTTGCTTTTGAAGCGCGTCTCCACATCCATGAGCATAACCCGGCCCGTGCTTTCGGGCAGAGACAGGGAAACGACCTCTGTTTTCGAAAGAAGCCGGAGATAGGTATCGCGAACGATGGCGACAAAAGCTGATGGATTCAGGACATTAGGCTCCTTCATGCCGAATTTCAGCATACCCGGGGGAACGGGCGCCGTATTGCAAGCCGTCAGACTCAGGGACTGGCGACTTCCCTCAACGACGGCCATTTTCACGGCCTCCCCCGACAGTTCAACTCCTATGGCTTTTTTCGAAAAAAACATATGTGACCCGGTAAGTTCGATTTATTCAACAAAGGTGACGCGATTTATTTCCCTTAACGTGGTATCGCCTGCCAATACCTTCTCCACAGCAGACTCGCGGAGAAATATGGTGCCTGCTTCCTTGGCGGCTTTCTTCAGCTGAATTGCCGAAGCCTTGGCGATAATCAGCTCCCGTATCTCGTCATTGAGATCCAGAAGTTCGACAATGGCCGATCTGCCGCGATAACCGGTACCGTTGCATTCGTCACATCCCCTGGCATCGTAAAAGGTAACGTTGCGGCACCGCTCAGGGTCTATGGCCGACTCCGCTAGCTTATCATCGGGAATGACGACCGGATACTTGCACTTCTGGCAGATTTTCCGCACCAGGCGCTGGGCCATTACGCAGTTGAGGCAGGCGACAAAATTGTAGGGGTCGATCCCCATGTGGGTGAAACGGCCGATAACATCGAAAACATTGTTGGCGTGGACGGTGGTAAAGACCAGGTGGCCTGTCAAAGCTGATTGGACAGCTATTTGCGCCGTTTCCGGGTCCCTGATCTCACCGACCATGATCTTGTCCGGGTCATGGCGAAGAATGGAACGGAGTCCCCGTGCGAAGGTAAGTCCTTTCTTCTCATTGACCGGGATCTGGACAATGCCGCGAAGCACATATTCGACCGGGTCTTCAATGGTGATGATCTTTTCCTCGCCCGAGTGAATCTCGGTAAGGGCACCATAGAGGGTTGTCGTCTTGCCCGAACCCGTAGGGCCAGTGACCAGGACCATTCCGTACGGTTCCTTGATCATCTTGCGAAAACGTTTTATCTCCCTTGCATCCATTCCCAGAGTCTCAAGGGTAAGCCCCTTAAGGTCAGTGGCGATACTTTCCTTGTCGAGAATACGTATGACCGCATCCTCTCCAAAAGCACTGGGCATGATTGAAACACGGAAATCTATGGATTTGCCGTTGATCCGTACCTTGAACCGGCCGTCCTGGGGAATGCGGCGCTCGGAAATGTCCAGTTCGCTCATAACCTTGAGACGGGAAATGATCGGCCCCTGGAAATGCAGGTCGATGGGCTCCGTCGCCTTATAAAGCACGCCGTCGATACGGTACTTGATGATGACCCCTTCCTGGGTGGTCTCTATGTGTATATCGCTTGTACGCCGGTTCAGGGCATCAAGAATTGTGGAATTGACCAGTTTGATGATGGGGCTGGTGTCCGCCGAAATTTTTTCTACCGAGAGGACTTCCTCCCCTTTTTCGGTCTCGGTCACCAACTGCAGCATGAAATCCTCGGAAACTTCCTTGAGGACGCTGCGTGCCCCCTCCCCCTTTTTCAGGAGGACCAGAATCTGGGATTCCGGTGCGATCTTGAGAATGACTGGCCGGTCAAGCAGCAGTTCCATTTCGTCCAGTTTGAGAACATCGGTGGGATCATAGATGGCGACGACGAGGGCGTCACCGATCAGATCCAGTGGCACGAAATGATAGCGCTGCATGGCATCGGGCGGCAGCAGTTCCAGAAGCGCTTCATCTGGCTTGAAACCCTGCAGGTCCACATATTCCAGCCCGAATTGTTCCGCCAGAGCCAGGGCCAGATCAGCATCGGTGATAAGCCCCTCATTGAGACAAATGACGCCGAAACGGTCACTGGTGGTTTTCAGTTTATCGATGATGAAGGCAAGTTGTTCCTGAGTGATAATCTGCTTATCAACCAGGATGTCGCCGAGCCTTTTTCTTTTGAACGTAGTAGCCATGTTGTTATTTAGCCTACCGTACCCGCGATTTTGAATATGGGCAGATACATGGTGATGATGATGCCGCCGATGATGATTCCCATGACCACCATAATGGCCGGCTCTATGGAAGTTGTCAGCACATGGAGGTTTCGCTCGATTTCTTCCTCGAAATATTCGGAGATGTCTCCCAGCATTTCTTCCAGTGAGCCGGTGGACTCGCCTACCGCCAGCATACGCAAGGCAAGCGGGGGCATCATTTTCGTCCCTTCGAGGGCTGCGGAGAGCTGAACCCCTTCTTCAACCCGCACCACCGCATCGAGGAGCTTCCGCTCCAGCAGCACATTGTTAAGGGTCCCGACGGACATCCTGAGCGATTCCACGATGGGAATACCGCTACCAAGGACTGTAGCCAGCGTCCTCATGAAGGTAGTCATGGCATATTTGATAAGAAGCGGCCCTATGAATGGAATCCTGATCTTGAGGTTGTCCAGCCTGAATCTCCCCGATTCCGTTTCCGTCCATTTCCTTAGGAGAAAGACCACCAAGATGATAAAGCCCACCACCACCACAAAGTAACGTTTAAGCTCAGTGGTGAAGGCGATCAACATCTGTGTCGGTAGTGGCAGGCTAGATTTTGAATCAGCGTAGACCTGGCTGAACGTGGGAACCACATAAACCAGCAACATGGTTACAGCTATGAATGCGACCGTCAAGATAATACCCGGATAGATCAGGGCGGAGATTACTTTTTTCTTGAATCCTTCGGACCTTTTCAGAAAGGCAATATAACGTGAAATCGTCTGCGGCAGGTCTCCGGTCCGTTCGCCTGCCTGAATCGAGGCAATGTAAAGATGGGGAAAAACCTTGGGGTGCTTTTGAAAGGCAGCAGATAAGGCAGCGCCCCCCTTGACATCCTCACGGACCTCATTAAGAATCTCCGGCAGGCGTCCCTTCTCAACCCGTTCCAGGATGGTATCCAATGCCTGGATAATCGGCAGCCCGGCCTTGATCAGAACAAGCAGTTCCTGATTGAAGGTAAGGAGAGCCTTGTTATCCACTTTGCGGCGGGCAATACCGACGTCCTGCAGAAACTGCAGCGGCTTTTTCTTCAGCTCGAAAACGAAATAGCCCTGTTCCTCTAGACTTTGCTTGAGAACGGAAATGTTTGCCGCCTCAAATTCCTTCTCGAGGATTTTGCCGTCTGCGGTGCCTATTTTGCATTTGAAAAGCGACATAGAAGCTGAATTTACCACAAAAAAGCTGAAATTAAAATAATTAAAACCACAGCAGCGAAGACTGTGGTTTTAATAATCACATTTTAACATAACCCTGGTGTTTTTAGTATTTTTTTGGATTATGATCCACTCCGTGACATGAAAGATAGCATTCACCGCGAAACGACGCCAGACCTTTCTCCACGAATTTCAACATCCCGTTTGCATTGGCTGAAACAACCTCTTTATTGAATCGGATAAGGTATTTGTTTTCAGTGCTGCCATGGGAATCATGGCAGGTATAGCAGGATGTCCCCTGAAAGGATGATCCGGTGGTCCTTCCGTTAATGTGCAGGGAGTGGTATTTGAAGCTCTCATCGCTCAGGATGCTGGTGCGACTATGGCACCGATAGCAAAGGGCATATAGCTGCGGTGCCTCAGGCTGGTCGTCTCTGATGGAATAGTTTTCCACGAGAATGAATTGGTTATTGGAACCATGGGGCCCGGAGGGGGAAGACGCATTGTCGCTTCCATGGCAATCGCCGCAGGTAATGCGGGAAACGTCGCCAGGGGTAAACTTCTTCTCCTTGTAGGGCTTCAGCAGGCTAACTACGGCGGAGTTCCTTCCCTCCGCTTCCACCGGATGATAGGATGGATTTGTCGAAGCAAACAGCGCACGCTTGTTGGTACTGCGCCCCGGAAGGTTTGCCGCATCACCATGACAGCGGTAACACAGTTCCCATTCGTTGGTAATAGAGGAGATAACGTCGGTTCGCTTGCCTTTGATTCCAGCAAATTTACTGGCAGGGGAAGAATAGTGGACATTGTGGCAATCGGCACAGGTGGCATGGCGCGGCGCTTTCGGGTCCGATTCCGGCATCGTCTCGCTCGCCCGGTGCCTTGCTGCAAGGGGTTCGAATACCGGGTGATGGTAAGTCTTCCTGAAGTCGGTCTCAACGTTTTTCAATTCGGAATCCCTGGGCAGGAATTTCTTTGGTATGAATTTATATTCCTGGGATAGGCGCGAGGTATCCCCATGGCAGATGATACATATTGACGCACCACCACCGGTCTTGAAGTTGAAGCCGTTATGGCAGGTTGCACACCCCCGAGGAACCTTGGTACTGTCCAGATGAGTGGCTTGATTGAATCCTCTCCCAGCTCCGTAGGCGACTGCCGACAAACTGCAGGCTAGCGCTGCCAAAATCAATATTTTATACATAAGCGCATCCTTAAAACAGTGGGAATACGAAGTCATGGCAGGTCAAGCAAACTGCATCATGGGAATTGGCCGGGGAGGCATAGGGATCGGGCGGTATATATTCCCAGACCCAAAAGGGCATAGTCGTATCCTTGGTTTGATGGGGGTCATGACAGGTGGTGCACTGCATCCGGCCCAGATGGTCCAGCTTTACATTTCCCCCCGCCGGAACCGGCTTGTAGTTTGCCATGGATGGCTGTACCTTGGCATAGTTGAAAGAGATGGGATGGTGGTCGTTGGTTATCTTGAAACGAGTGAAAACATGGGTACCGGACATGGCCAGAGCAGGATTACCTTTGATGGCGATGTTAGTACCGCTGTTAGGTCCCTGAACTACGGCTCCCAGAGCGGTAACGCCATCATGACAGCCAAGGCAGAGCCGTGATGACCCATTAGGCTCGTTGTAATCACTGACGCTTTTCAGGTCAGTCCTGATATGGAGACTGGTAGAGGAATATTGCCCGAAGAGCTGGGTCGTCTCCTGCCGATTCCATAGTCCGCGGTTGATGACCGCATTATGAGGAGTATGGCAGAAAATGCATATCTGCCGTGCACGGGGATCGTTAGGATCGGAAGCATTGTATGTAATGGGGTTATCGACAGTCCCAACGTTGGCATAGGACAGATTATGCTTATTGCCGATTTCGGTTACTTTTGGGCCATAGACGGCAAAGCTGTTGTTCTGGAAGCTTAGCAGGCCGATGCAGACGGTCAATCCCACAAGAACCTTTTTCACTGTTTCGCACCCTCTCTCAAAAACTGAAAAACCTGAATCCTGCTGTTGTAAGTATCCGCAATGAAGATGTGGTCCTGTTTGTCGATGTATATGCCACTCGGGAGATAGAATTCCCCCGGTCTCCAGCCGTTTTTCCCCACAAGCAGAAGCAGTTTCCCATCCCCGTTGAAAATCTGGAAATTATCAAGGGCGGCATCGATGGCATATAGATGATTTTCTCCATCCAATGCTATTCCCTTCGGCCTGGCGAAAGAACCGGGGGCATCGCCGATATCGCCGATTTTACCCGTCAGCACGCCGTCTGGAGAAAACCTTTTGATGGTGAAGTTCATGGCATCGGTCACGTAGACATTGTCGCTGCTGTCAAAGGCCACATTGGAAGGATAACTGAGCTGCTGCCCTTGGATTTCCCGCGGGAAATCACCCTTGAAGTGGTCGTCCTTATCAAAGATATACAGTTTGTGTGCCAGGACATCCACAACGTATTTTTCATCCCTGCTGTTGACAGCAATACCAGCAGGCCGTAAAAAGGGCTTTTCGGGGTTAAGTTCCTTGAGATACTTGCCGTTTTTGTCGTATTTATAGACCTTGCCGTTCAACGAATCGGAAACGTAAAGATTTCTGCCGGAGTCTACCGCGACTCCTACGGGACTGGATAACACATCATCTCCAGCCAAATACAGATACCCCACCTCCCGAGACTTCAGATCGTACCTGTGGACAACCCCAGCACCCGTATCCGCTATATATATCACCGATTGACCATCCCCGGCGATGGCAAAAGGCAATTCGAGCTTCATGCCCTGCTCGGACTCGCCTGCCAGAAAATCGAAATATTCCCGGATCTTTCCGTGGGGTGGAGAAATATCCTCGGCACCATTGATAGACCGAAGAAACCTGATTCGCGGCTCGTTGGGAGGGTATGGCCAAGCGAGATTGATCTTGGGATCGCGAAGAGTGAGTGGCTCCACAGCTGCACAAGCAGACAGCAGAAGCAGCAATAAGGGAAGGAAGGTTTTTACCAGCAAGAACTACTCCCTTTCAGGCGTTGAGCATGCCGAAAATCCATAGGGAAAAGAAGAAGACCACGCAGCTTCCGGTACTAACTCCCCTTTTACAGGCAAATCCTCCATTGGAGGGGAAGCTCATCAGAATGAATGCGACTGTGGATAGGACCCAGCCGTAAAAACCGAGCAATGTCAGGATGGTCCATTGTTGGGACGACATGGCGATTCCTTTTGGTATAAGTTGCGGAACAGGGAACCGAGCTTCAACTTCCAAACCATGACCACTGCTTCGCGGACGATTTTCTTGGACATTTTCGACGACCCGGCATGCCTGTCTATGAAGATGATAGGGACTTCCCCTACCCTGAATCCGCGTTCGACACAACGATAATTCATTTCGATCTGGAACGAATATCCATCGGACCTAATCTTGTCAAGATCGATTTTTTCCAGGGCCTGACGGCGAAAACATTTGAATCCGCTGGTGCAATCGGAGATCCTGAGCCCCGTAATCATGCGCGTGTAGACGCTGGCAAAATAGCTGAGGATAAGCCGCCTTATGGGCCAGTTCACGACGCTTACTCCGTTCAAATAACGGGAGCCGATAACGAGATCGAAATTGGACATTGCCTGCAGAAAGCGCGGCAGTATTTCAGGATCATGGGAAAAATCCGCATCCATCTCAATGATGTAGTCCGCCCCTTGGTCCATGGCAAGGCGAAAACCCTCTCGGTATGCGGATCCAAGCCCCAGCTTCCCTTTTCGGTGAAGAACGCCGATTCTGGGATCGGATGCGGCCATCTTGTCGGCAAGGTCGCCGGTACCGTCGGGGGAGTTATCATCAACTATCAGTACGGAAATGGACTCGTCCTGAGCCAGAACCTTAGTCGTCAATTTCTCCAGATTGTCGCGTTCGTTGTAGGTGGGTATGACTACAACAGCCTTCACTGCTACCCCCTCGATTTTCCTAGACTCGAAACCATGTTCTTTTTGACAAGACTATTCCTTGGGGGAAACAGAATTGCAGTGTATGAACCTTTTAAAGATAAACGATTTGGAGCTTCTAAGTCAAGTGAAAGGACCGGCTGAACCGGAAAGGAGAGATAGGGACGAAAAAAGCCATGCACAGGCATGGCTTTTCAAGATGGCGGGGTCGACGGGGCTCGAACCCGCGGCCTCCGGCGTGACAGGCCGGCGTTATAACCATCTTAACTACGACCCCATTATTCACTTTGTTGAACAAAAACGGGAGACGGATCTCCCGCAAAAAACGTTGGTGGGCGAAACAGGGATCGAACCTGTGACATCCAGCTTGTAAGGCTGGCGCTCTCCCAGCTGAGCTATTCGCCCTGAAAATGGCGGGGTCGACGGGGCTCGAACCCGCGGCCTCCGGCGTGACAGGCCGGCGTTATAACCATCTTAACTACGACCCCAGAACCTGCCTGACTTGATATGCCGTCTTAAGCAGACACTCCTTATATCAAAACGGCACAAAGGGTGTCAAGACTATTTTGAAAAAAATATCAATGGGAGGTAACCGATTCCGTTTGGGTTTTCATCATACCGGCAGTCTCTGCAAGGCATTCGACATTTGCAACCAGGGGGCTGGACACGAAGGCATGCAGAATGACGTCGTCCATATGCCTAACCGGGAGTATGTCCAACCCGGCAAGCAGCTCCTTCGGCATTTCCACCAGATCTTTCTCGTTTTCCTCCGGAATCAGTACTCTTTTTATGAGACCCCGTCTGGCAGCAAGAAGTTTTTCCTTTAATCCGCCAATAGCCAGGACCCTGCCTAAGAGTGTAATCTCCCCGGTCATGGCTAGAGAATTGCGTACCGCCTTCTTGGTCAGCGCCGAGATTATCGCCGTCGCCATGGTTATCCCGGCTGAGGGGCCATCCTTTGGAATGGCGCCTTCCGGAACATGAATGTGTATGTCCAGGCTCTGGTAGAAATCGAGCTCCAGACCCAGCATCAAGGCGCGAGAACGGACATAGGTCATGGCAGCCTGGGCCGACTCCTGCATTACCTCACCAAGTTTACCTGTTACGATCATTTTACCTTTGCCGGGCAGAGTGGCAACTTCGATTTTAAGCAGATCCCCCCCCACCTCGGTCCAGGCAAGGCCGGTAACAACGCCGATGCCATCGTTTTCCTCTCCCAATCCATATCTGAAGCGTGGGACTCCCAGGTAAGCCCTGACCTCGCCATCGGCAATGGATACCTTACGCGACTTTACCACTTTACCCTTTACAAAGGCATGGGCGGTTTTTCTGCAGATAGTGGCGATTTCCCTTTCGAGATTCCTTACCCCAGCCTCCCGGGTATAATTGCGAATTATATCCAAAATGGCCTTGTCAGTGAACTTAGCTTTCTTTTCGTCAAGACCGTGGGCAGTCAGCTGCTTTTTCACCAGATACTGCTTCGCAATAGCCAGCTTTTCCATTTCAAGATACCCCTCCAGCCGTATGACTTCCAGTCTGTCAAGGAGCGGTCTGGGAATCGAATGGAGGGAGTTCGCGGTTGTCACGAACATCACCTTGGAAAGATCATAATCCAGGTCCAGGAAATGATCGTTAAAAGTGGCATTCTGCTCAGGATCAAGCACTTCCAGAAGGGCTGAAGCCGGATCGCCCCTGAAGTCCGCACTCATCTTATCGATCTCATCCAGCAGGAATACGGGATTGGTGGTGCCCGCTCGTTTCATGTTCTGTATAATTTTGCCGGGCATTGCACCCACATAGGTCCGTCTGTGCCCCCTGATTTCGGCCTCATCCCGCACTCCGCCCAGGGACATCTTGACGAATTTTCGTCCTGTTGCCCTGGCAACGGATTTAACCAGAGAGGTCTTACCGACCCCCGGGGGCCCCACCAGACAAAGTATAGGTCCTTTCAAAGTAACAAGAGAAGTAACTGCCAGATATTCCAGTATTCTCTCCTTCACCTTTTCGAGCCCGAAATGATCGGCATCGAGAATGGTTTCGGCAGTGGCTAGATCAACGTTTTCAGCTGACGATTCATTCCAGGGAATGGAGATGACCCAATCTAGGTAGTTTCTGATTACCGCAGCTTCCGCAGAAGCGGGAGACATGGCCTTCAGTTTTTTCAACTCGGAAAGAGCTTTTTCCGTTGCCTCTGCCGACATTTTCCGCCCGGCAATCTTCTTTTCCAGTAGAGCCAGTTCCTGCTTAAAATCGTCCTTGTTACCCAGCTCTTTCTGAATGGCGCGCATCTGTTCATTCAGATAGTAGTCTTTCTGTGCTTTCTCCATCTGCTTCTTGACGCGGGAATGGATACGGTTCTCAATCTGCAGAATCTCGATCTCCGACTCCATGAATACCAACAGCTTTTCCAGCCTTTTCAGCGGTGCAGACAGGTCCAGCAAATCCTGTTTGTCAGTGATCTTCAGGTTCAAGTGGGTTGCTATGGTATCTGCCAGCCGGGAAGGATCGGAAGTGCCGGCAATGCCATTGGTCACCTCGGCAGAGATGGTATTGGTGAGTTTTGCATATCTTTCGAATGAGCTGCGGACGCCCCTGACAAGGGCTTCAAGCTTGGCCGATTTTGCTGAAGATTCGGCGATATCCGCCACTTCGACTGCAAAATAGCCATCACAATTCAGATACGACAGGATCGATCCGCGCTTTTTCCCCTCGACCAGCACTTTTACCGTGCCATCGGGAAGCTTCAGGAGTTGGATGATGTGGCAGATAGTCCCCGTCGTGAAGATTTCGTCGGGCTTAGGGTCCTCGATCTTGGCATTCTTCTGGGTGGCAAGAAAGATGTACTTGTTGCCGTTCATTGCCGCCTCAAGTGCGTGAATGGATTTTTCCCTGCCAACAAACAGCGGCACCACCATGTGGGGAAAAATCACCATATCTCTTAACGGAAAGAGAGGGAACCGGGCCGGTTTCCCTCTCTTGATGCTGCTGGTCTTGATTTTTTCTGACATTGAAAAGTTTCCCGTGCTTCAGGCGGATTCCGCCACGTTCTCGTAAACTATGATCGGCTTTTCCTTGTTGTAGATGACATCTTCGCTGATCACCACCTCTTTGACCATGGTCTGGGATGGGATCTCGTACATGATGTCGAGCATGGCGTTTTCCAGGATGGACCTGAGACCACGCGCACCGGTTTTCCGTTTCAATGCCTCCTTGGCGATGGCAACCAGTGAACCGTCGGTAAACTTCAGCTTCACGTGCTCCATCTCGAAGAGCTTCTGATATTGTTTTACCAAGGCATTTTTCGGCTCTTTGAGGATCTGGACCATGGCCTCTTCATCAAGTTCGGTGAGTGAAGCAAGAACAGGCAACCTGCCGACAAATTCGGGAATGAAGCCGAATTTGAGCAGATCCTCTGGGGTAACACCCACTAGCAATTCGCCAGCTTTTTTCTCGACTTTCTTTTTGACGTCTGCGCCAAAACCCAGTGTTTTCACACCAATTCGCTGCTGGATGATGTTTTCCAGGCCTGCGAAAGCCCCGCCGCAGATAAACAAGATGTTGGTCGTATCGACCTTGAGGAACTCCTGTTGGGGGTGTTTCCGCCCCCCTTTGGGAGGTACACTGGCAACGGTGCCTTCGATAATCTTCAGGAGTGCCTGCTGCACCCCCTCGCCCGACACATCCCTCGTTATGGAAGGGGAATCGGACTTCCGTGCTATCTTGTCGATTTCGTCGATGTAGATAATCCCCTTCTGTGCCCGCTCCACATCGTAATCGGCAGCCTGCAGAAGGTTGAGAATGATGTTCTCCACATCCTCACCAACGTAACCTGCCTCGGTGAGATTGGTCGCATCGGCCATGGCGAATGGAACCTTGAGGATTCTCGCCAGGGTCTGGGCCAGCAGTGTCTTCCCCGAACCGGTGGGTCCGAGAAGCAGAATATTGCTCTTCTGCATCTCCACGTCACCCGGCTTGGTCATGGCTTCGATGCGTTTATAGTGGTTATAGACCGCTACGGCCAGTACTTTCTTAGCCTGCTTCTGGCCGATCACATATTCATCAAGAACTTCTTTTATCTCCAGGGGCTTCGGCAGTTTTTTCACATCGGGTCCGGTTGCTTCTTCAAACTTGGACTCTTCGGCGATGATGTCGTTGCACAACTCAATGCATTCATCACAGATGTAGACGGTTGGGCCAGCAATCAATTTCTTTACTTCTTCCTGGCTCTTTCCGCAAAAGGAACAGATCAGATTGTCGGACCGGTCGTCTCTTCTACTCACCGGGAACCTCCCGTAATGGTGTTTCTGGTAATTATGGAATCTATGATACCATACGTTTTCGCATCTTCACCAGACATAAAATAGTCCCGTTCCGTATCTGCTTCGACCTTTTCCACCGTCTGCCCGCAATGCTCGGCCAGCAGTTCGTTCAGTCTCTGCTTCATGCGCAAGATCTCCTGGGCATGAATGTGGATGTCGGTTGCCTGTCCCTGGAAGCCACCCAGCGGCTGATGGATCATTATCCGTGAATTGGCAAGGCTGAATCTCTTTCCCTTTTCGCCTCCGGAAAGAAGAAATGCCCCCATGGAGGCGGCCTGACCGACACAGATGGTCGACACCGGCGCCTTGATGTAACGCATGGTGTCGTATATGGCCATCCCTGCAGTCACCACCCCGCCGGGGGAGTTGATGTAGAGATGAATGTCTTTATCAGGGTCCTCCGCTTCCAGAAAAAGAAGCTGGGCAATGACCAGATTCGATACGTTGTCATCTATTGCTCCACCGAGAAAGATGATCCTGTCCTTCAACAGCCGTGAATAGATGTCGTAGGACCGCTCGCCTCTCCCCGTCTGCTCAACTACAATCGGCACAAGCATGTGAACTCCTCGGGCTCAGTTTATTTATCCAGTTCGCTGCGCTCTACTTCCGTCACCTTTGCCTTTGACAGCAAGAGCTCTATGGCCTTGTCTTCCTTCAGTTGGGCAGTCAGGTTTTCTCTTGCCTGGGCATTCTGCCGATAATAGTTGGTCACCTGCTCGGCGTTGCCATTCTGCCCGGCGATCTGCTGTATATTTTCATCTACTTCGGCATCAGTGGCCTCAATGGATTCCTTCCGGGCCACGGCAT
Organism: Geotalea sp. SG265; assembly: GCF_022808985.1. GTDB lineage: Bacteria > Desulfobacterota > Desulfuromonadia > Geobacterales > Geobacteraceae > Geotalea. The sequence continues at coordinate 75,943 of NZ_JAKZFT010000003.1, forward strand.
CCAGGAGAATTGAGCCTTTGACCTGCAGTTCGGCTTGGCTGCGGAACTGGGCTTTGTAGGTCTCGTCGTTGAGTCCCATCATCTCCATGGTGAGCCGCTGCGTGGCGAGCCTTCTCTTGCTGTTTTCCAGCATCAGGTTCAGCTGCCTATCCACGAGAGTGGCAGGAACCTCGATATCGTTTTTCTCGATGAGGACTTTGATCAGCCGGTCCCGGAGGTCTCCCTCAATGCGATCATTCTCCTGCTGAGTGTGGACCTCGGTAATTTTTTTCTTCAGCTCTTCGAGGGTCTCGAATTCACCGAAATCCTTGGCAAAGTCGTCATTCAGCTCAGGAAGTTCCTTTACCTTAATGTCCTTTATTTTAACGGCAAAGACCGCATCCTTGCCGGCAAGGTCTTTCTGGCCGTAACTTTCGGGGAAGGTGACTTTGAGATCCCCTTCATCACCAGCTTTCATCCCCACCATCTGGTCCTCGAAACCAGGGATGAAGCGACCCGAACCGAGTTCGAGCTGGTAATCTTCCGCAGATCCCCCCTCAAAGAGAACACCGTCGATGGAACCCTTGAAATCGAAGGTGACGAAATCGCCGGTTTTGGCTGCGGCACCGGCCTCGGCAGGTTCCAGGTGAGCCATGTTTTCCTGCATTTCGCGCAGGCGAGCAGCAATGACATCGTCATTCAGGACGAATTTTTCCTTCTTTACTGTCAGCCCTTCGTAATTCTTCACATCCACATCAGGAAAGACTTCAACGGTCGCACTATATTTGAAGTTCTCCCCCACTTTCAACTCGTCGCTGTCAATAACCGGATAGGAAACCGGATAAATTTTCTCATCGGTCAACGCCTTGAAATAGGTGTCATTGACCAGATTTTTCAGCACGTCATCGGCCATTTTGTCGTGATAGTGCTTTTTGATTAAATCTTTGGGCACCTTACCTTTGCGGAAACCCTTGATTGACGCATGCTTTCTGATTTCTTCGTAAACTTTGTCCACCTCTGAAGCAACACGTGTTGCAGGTATCTCAAAGTTGATCTTCTTTTTCACAGAACTTAACGATTCGACACTGATCTGCATTTTATTCCTCTCTTATGGGTAATTAACTGGCAGGATTACTGCCGCAGCCAGACATGGATAATGGTGGGAAGCACGGACAGAAGCGGACTCAGGATTGGTTAAACGACCGTTCAGTTTTATGACTGCGGCCGCTATCCGGCACCAAAAAGATTTGTAAAAATAACAAACAGTTCCATTGGTGTCAAGAAAGAAGATAGCCTCAACGGGAGCGGGCTTTCCCATGAAAAAGGCCCTTCACCAACCACAGGCAAAGGGCCTTTTTTGCAGCCATCCGAAGTCATTTGGGTCAATATGACTGTTTATCCTCCAGTACCGACTCGACGGTCACAGGTGCGTGGAAAACGCGGTAGACCCAAATCTTGTAGGCAATGACGATTGGAAGGAAAAGAACAACCACCAGTGTCATGATCTTCAATGTATAGGGGCTGGAAGACGTATTGAAAATGGCCAGGCTGTACGCGGGATCGAGACTGGAAGGGATCAGGTTCGGGAAAAGTCCCGCCACACCGGTAGCAACGATCATGATCACCGTCACACAGGATGCGACAAAGGCCTTGTGCGGGTTCCGCCTAGTCAACTCGATACGGATGACGATCATGGCTGCAACCGCTGCCACCGGAATGAGGAAAAGGACAGGCGCCTTGAAATAATTGTTGTAAAGTTGGGTTGCCTGTTTGGTATAGGCAAGAAAAACAACCGCCACCGCGGCCAACGCAGGCCAGGCCCTGGCAGTCATAACACGGGCCCGTTCACTGAGCTCTCCGGTCGTTTTGATGGCCACATACAGTGAACCGTGTACCATGAACAGCAGCACGAAGAGCACCCCAGTCAAAAGACCATAGGGATTCAGGAGGTAAAGGAGTGATCCGTGATATCCCGTGGCATCCATGGGGAGCCCCGCAAAGATGTTGCCGAAGGCAACGCCGAAAAGAAGTGCCAGCAGGAAACTGCTGACAGGAATGGCATAATCCCATGATCTCCTCCATAAGACACTTTCCTCCTTGCTTCTAAATTCAAAGGACACGCCACGCACGATGAGGGCGAACAACAGCAGCAAAAGAGCCGTGTAGAGATAGCTGAACATGAGTGCGTAGGTGGTGGGAAAAGCGGCAAATGTCGCGCCCCCCGCCGTGATCAGCCAGACTTCGTTGCCGTCCCACACGGGCCCGATGGTGTTGATCAATACCCGCCTTTCGCCGTCGCTTCTACCGAGAAATCCATGGAGCATTCCCGTCCCTATGACAAAACCGTCAAGCATGAAATAAACCGCCCAGAGCACAGCCCAAAGAACGAACCACGTTACCTGCAATTCCATATGATTACCTCCTCATCCTTTCTTTTGGCAGTATCGACGAAAGATCTTCATCGGGTCCTTTTCGGGCATGTTTTGCCAGGAGATAGATATCCACTAAACCCAGGGTGCCGTACAGCAGGGTGAAGCCCAGCAAGGAGGTAAGAACCTGAGTATTGTCCAGTGCTTTGGACACGGCCTCGGATGTTTTCAACACGCCATAGACGATCCAGGGCTGGCGCCCCACCTCGGCAACTATCCATCCCAGCTGATTGGCCAGGTATGGCAAGGGGATCACGATCATCATGACCTTCAGGAACAGGGGATATTTCTCCAGCAGGTCCCTGCGTGAGAGCAGGACAGCAATCACAGCCAGGGCAAGAAACAGGAAGCCAAGGCCAACCATGGCCCTAAAGCTAAGGAAAACAGACAGGACCGGGGGACGCTCGCTTTTTGGAAATTCCTTGAGTCCTTTGATTTCTCCATCGGGAGTATGAAAGGCGAGCATGCTCACCATGTTGGGTATGCAGATCTTTTCCACACTGTTGCACTCATGTAGTTCATCGGGCATGAGCAGCAGGTTCAGTCCGACGCCGCGCTTCGTTTCCCAGACAGATTCCATGGCGGCGAATTTGGCAGGCTGTGTTTTCGCCACCTCCACGGCATGGAAATCACCGATGGCGGCAACAAGGAGCACCGAAACCAAGGCAAAGGGCGCGGCCATCCTGAACGACGCCTTGAAAAAGGACGACTGGTTCCCACGCAAGAGATGCCAGGCCGAAATGCCCATGACAAAGAATGCAGCTACCGTATATCCGGAAACGATCTGGTGGCCGAATTTCAGAATGCCATATGGATTTGTCACCAGAGCGAAGAAATCGACCATCTCCGAGCGGCCGTTACGCATGACGTACCCTACCGGATGCTGCATCCAGCCGTTTGCCAACAATATCCACAGGGCGGAAAGGTTTGTCGCCAGGGCAACCATCCAGATGGAAATGGCATGGACTCGTTTGGAGACCTTGTTCCAGCCGAATATCCAGAGGCCAATGAATACCGACTCCATAAAAAAGGCGACCGTCGCCTCGATGGCCAGGGGGGCGCCGAATATGTCGCCCACATACCGGGAATATTCGGCCCAGTTCATGCCGAACTGGAACTCCAGGGTTATCCCCGTGACGACCCCAAGGGCAAAGTTGATGAGAAATAGCTTGCCCCAAAATTTTGCCATTTTCAGATAAAGTTCTTCGCCGCTTCGCACGTACTTTGTTTCCATGTAGGCCACCATTATGGAAAGGCCCAGGGTCAAGGGAACAAAGATAAAATGGAACATGCTGGTAATGGCAAATTGCAGCCTGCTGAGTGTCAAGACATCCATCGTACACCCTCCTTTTGTTTTTACCGCCTCAAAAACCTAAAGAGACCTTTTTGGTCCCATTATTGATCAAAAAAATTTTTACTTGCTTGCCAATTCCTCGATGGTCACTCCATCGAGTATGCCCACCACATGGCTTTGCACCGTTTTCCAGACCGGATGAACTCTACAATGCCCGTCCCTCTCACATGACCCAGTTCCCAAAAGACAGCGGTTAGGCATGATCGGGCCTTCGACAGCCTCGACTACCTGACGAAGGGTTATGGATGAAGCGGGGCGACCTAGAATGAACCCGCCCCCCGTGCCGCGGGAAGAGTTTATCAAGCCAAGTTTGGCAAAGCTCTGGAAGATTTTGGCAAGGAAGGTCTGGGGCACCTCGGTGGCCTGGGCGATCTCGCTTATGAGCGAAACCTTCCCCGCCGGCTGCTGGGCCAGGTAAACGATACCCCGGATTGCATATTCCCCTTTGCGGGTCAGTTCCATCATAAAACAACCTTTAAGACCAGTTTAGTCTTTTTATAATTGATGTATCCACTGCTGTCAAGGGAAAGATTTGTATTTAGTGCTAAAATAAATGTACTACTTGTCTATTTTCCAAATTCCTTCTCCATGTAGACTTGCCATTCCCGCACCATACCGGAATAATCTATGGCAAAACCGTTCAGTGCCTTACTCAGAGCAGCATTTAGCGGCATTTTTCTACCCAGATTCGTCAGTATCTCCTTGATATTGAACCAGCCATAGGCACCGATCATGTAGTTGACCAGAGAATAGCTCTGCTGGTATGCCAATGAAGCCTGCTTACTGTTGAAGCCGCCGAACGAGCCTTCCAGAGAGGTAAACGGCAGGTAGTTGCCGCCGTGCCTGGCACTTCCACCAAGCTCGGCCATGGGGGGGTTATATTCCCTTCGCCCCTCATATTCGGCAAGGCCTTCGTTCAACCAGGTGGGAACATTACCCCTGGTGATTTCATTGACGATCACATGGGTGTATTCATGGAACAAAACTGCTCTCAATTGGGGGGTAAGATCGGTCGCCCCCCCGATGGGCAACCTGATCTTGCCGTCATAGAGCCCTCCCGACCATTCCGGGCTCGATGTTACCAGCCGGTAATCCTTCTTCGTGTAGAGAATGACCGGAATTCGTGCCGCAGGGAAATAATCCAGGTCGGAGCCAATCCGGTTATAGGCCGTCTCAAGGGCATCGAGAACAGCATCGGCAAGACCGGAGGTCGCCTCCGCATCATAGGAAAGCTCGAATCGTGAACTGTGTCCTTTGCCCATCCTGGACTCGACGGCCATCTCCCTGCGTATCTTCTCAAGTAGATCAGTTACCGGTTTGTTGCCCGGCTCCAGGGTTTGCGCCTTGACCAAGCTTTCAACCGCCAGCTCCAGCTCCCCTGAGTCGTACAGGGCACGCCCCAGGAAATAGTAGCTGTCTATGGCCTGATTCCCCTCATCGACAGCCCGCTGCAGCTCGAATTTTGCCGCTTCATAATTTTTGGCCAGATAGAAGGCGATGCCGCGCATCATGCCATAGGTGGTGTTGCCCGGCACAAGCTCACGGGCATGGTCGAAATGCTCTGCAGCCTCCAGGTAGCGATTGTTTTCCAGCTCTTTTTTCCCCACATACGCATAGGCAACGGCGAGATTTCTGCGCAGCGTTTCATCGTAGGGAAAGAGAGAGAATGCCTTCTGCAGCTGTTCGAGAGCTTTTTCGTATTCGCCCTTGTTCAACAGCTCCAGTCCATAATCGTTGCGGATCAGCGGATCATCGGCAAAAGAGGAAACAGGGGGAAGAAGAGAGGCAAAGAGGAGGATTATTGCAATACAACCAAGGGTTATTCTAGGCATGGAGACCTCATTCGTATAAGCCCATGGATTTCGAAAGGAATGAAAAAAGCCGGGGCTGCCCCCGGCTTATACAGCTTTTTGCGCCAGACCTTGAATGCTCCTGGCAATTCCTGCCCCATCCAGTCCGTAGCCGGCGCGCAATTCGGGCTGCTCCCCCTGCTCGATGAAACAGTCTGGATAGCCCAGGCGCACCACTGTGACGTGGCTCAAGCCTTCCTCTTCGAGGAGTTCAAGGACGGCCGAACCGAATCCACCCTGCAGTACGTTTTCCTCGACCGTCACCAGTCGCCCGGTCCTGGCCGCCAGTTCCAGAACGAGCTCCTTATCCAGGGGTTTCACATAGCGCATGTTCGCCACAGCCACATGTATTTCCTGGGCAGCAAGGATCTCAGCGGCCTCCAGGGACGGGTACACCATGGTTCCCAAAGCAAGAACGGCAGCATCGGCACCGTCACGCAGCACTTCTCCCTTCCCCACCGGCATTTCCTTGATTTCCTGGTCGATGGCAACTCCATGGCCGTTGCCGCGGGGATAACGAACAGCAACGGGCCCATCGTGGTTTACGGCTGTAAAAAGCATGTGCTGCAATTCGTTTTCATCCTTGGGCGCCATAAGAGTCATGTTGGGGAGAGAGCGCAGATAGGAAAGGTCGAAGACGCCATGGTGGGTCGGGCCGTCGTTCCCCACCACCCCGGCCCGGTCGATGGCGAACACGACCGGCAGGTCCTGCAGGCAGACGTCGTGGAAAACCTGGTCGTAGGCCCTTTGCAGAAATGAGGAATAAACGGCGAAGACCGGCTTCAGTCCCCTTGCGGCAAGCCCTGCGGCAAAGGTGACCGCATGCTGCTCAGCAATGCCCACATCGAAAAATCGATCAGGATACCTTTCGGCAAAGGTGGAAAGTCCGGTGCCATCGGGCATGGCGGCAGTTATGGCAACGATTTTTTCGTCGCTGTCAGCAAGCTTGCTCAGAGTCTCCCCAAAGAGATAGGTATAGGAGGCTGCCCCCCCCTTTCCCTTGGCAACCTTGCCGGTGGGCACATCAAAGGGCCCGACCCCGTGAAAGAGGGAAGGATTTGCTTCGGCAGGGCCATATCCCCTTCCCTTCTTGGTCAGCACATGGATCAGCACCGCGTCGTCGAAACGCTTGACGTTCTCCAATGTCTGCATGAGCAGTTCGATATTGTGACCGTCGATGGGACCCACGTATTCAAAACCGAAAGCCTCGAAAAGCATGCCGGGGGTAAAGAGCCCCTTGAGGCTTTCCTCCGCCCGTTTAGCCACTTGCAGGACGCTCCGCCCCAGGCCGTCCATGTTCTCCAGGAATCCTTCCACATCCTTCTTGATCTTATGGACGAATTCACTGGTAATGGTCCGGCTGAGAAAGCTGGAAAGGGCTCCGACGTTTTCCGAGATGGACATCTCGTTGTCGTTGAGGATAACCACCATATCCCGGTTGAGATCTCCGGCATGATTGAGCCCCTCGTAGGCAAGCCCGCCGGTCATGGACCCGTCGCCTATAACCGCCAGCACCTTGTTTTTTTCCCCTTTCAGGTCCCGGGCCAGAGCCATGCCCAGAGCTGCGGAAATTGAGGTGGAGGAGTGCCCCACGTCGAAGGCATCATGGGGGGATTCACAACGCTTGGGGAAGCCGCTTATGCCTCCCTTGAGGCGCAATGTTGCAAAGCGGTCCCGGCGGCCGGTGAGCAGTTTATGGGCATAGGCCTGATGCCCCACATCCCAGACTATCTTGTCGCTTGGACTGTTAAAGACGGCATGGAGGGCAATGGTGAGCTCGACAACGCCCAGGCTGGGCGCCAGGTGTCCGCCATTGCAGGCACAGGTGTTGATTATGACTTCGCGCAGCTCGCCGGCAAGGGCATCCAATTCCCTGAGGGAAAGTTTTCCCAGTGCTGCGGGGCTGTCGATTGTTTCCAGAATACTGGCCATCAGGACTTCCGTTTCACAATATAGGTAGCGATCTCCCGCAGGGGATCGGCTTTTCCGTCGAAAGTGGACAGGGCGTCAAGGGCGATATCCACCAGTTCCGCCGCACGCTTTTTCGCCTCCGGCAGCCCCATCACGGCGGGATAGGTTGCCTTTCCCCTGGCCTGATCGCTCCCCGCATCCTTGCCGATCTCCTCAGTGGTCCCCTCAATATCTAGAATGTCGTCGGCAATCTGGAACGCGAGGCCGATGGCCTCACCATAGCGGGTAAGGCTATCCGCTTCCGTGCTGCTCGCCCCCCCCAGGAGCGCCCCGGCTTTGACCGAAGCTTTGATCAATGCACCGGTCTTGTGGGTGTGGATATACTGCACCGTTGCCAGATCGATATTGGCGTTGCCCTCGCTCTCCATGTCCACCACCTGCCCTCCGACCATCCCCCGGGAGCCGGCGCAGCAAGCGATTTCCTGAACCACCTGGACCAATGCAGCAGGTGGGACTGTTGCGGCGGCTGCCGTATTACTGAGCAGAATGAAGGCTTCCGTGAGCAGGGCGTCTCCGGCAAGGATGGCTACCGCCTCGCCGAACACCTTATGATTGGTAGGATTGCCGCGGCGGAAATCGTCGTCATCCATGGCAGGCAGATCATCATGGATCAGGGAATAGGTATGAATCATTTCCATGGAGCAGGCCGCAGGCATGGCCTGAAGTATGTCCCCCCCCACCGCTTCGCAGGCGGCAAGCATCAGGATAGGACGTATCCTTTTCCCACCCGCAAAAACCGAATAGCGCATGGACTTGTGGAGTGACGCAGGAAGGTCCTCGGCAGGGGGAAGAAACCGGTCTAGGGCATCGTCTACGAGTTTACAGCGTTCTTTCAAATAACTTTTCAAATCCATCGAGATCTCATTTCATACTTGGAATAGTCAAATTCATTCATCCTTGGGCTGGAAGCGCTCCGTCACAAAACGGCCATCCTTCTGCTTGAGCAGAACCTCCACCCGCTTTTCCGCTTCGTTAAGCTTTTTGGAGCAGAAGGCTGCTTGCTTGATTCCTTCCTCGAAGGCTTTCAGGGAATCTTCCAGGGAGAGTTCGCCCCCCTCAAGCTTCTTGACGACCTCTTCCAGTTTCTTCAGGGCGGTTTCGAATTTTTCAACGGCCATGGGCAAGGACTTTCTGATGGGACATTAGCAGATATCAGGGGAAAACAGCGTTATTATACAGATAAGCTCCACGCAGTCAAGGTTTCCTGACTGCCTCACCGTGGGCGGATTCAACGCGGCAGAGCGCGCCCCCTTTTCGGAGCATGATCTCCACCCGGTCGCCTGGAGCAAGCTGTCCCCCATCGGCAACGACACCCCCCTCAGGGAGCTTCCTGACAATGGAATAGCCACGCCCCAAGGTGGCAAGAGGGGAAAGGGCCTCCAGCTTGCCGGCATTGAAGGCCAGGGATTGGCCCGCCCGTTCGATAGTATGCACCATGGTCTTCTCCAGCCGGGACTGCAGCAGGAGCAGCAGCTCTCGACATCGCTCAAGCCGCACGGCAGGACTTTGCATCCCGAGCCGGTCGTTGAGCACGTGAATTCTGTCGCCGCTCCTTGTCAGCAGTTGTCGCATGCAGCGGCACGAGCGGGCCTCAAAGTCGTCGAGGCGCTGGGCCAGGTGCCCCAGGAGCATGGTCGGGTCCTTCACCGCCCTGATGAGCCCGTTCAGTTCTCCCCATTGCTCGTTGAGCAACCGGCGCATGGCCATGCCCAGGCGGTGGGACAGGGCCTCCAGTTCGGCGGAGAGCTCCGCCTTGCTCCGTAACACCATTTCGGCTGCGGCAGACGGCGTAGGCGCACGCAGATCGGCAACGAAATCGGCGATGGTGTAGTCCACCTCGTGGCCCACGGCCGATATTACCGGTATTGCCGAGCGGTGAATGGCACGGGCGACGATCTCTTCGTTGAAGGCCCACAGGTCTTCCAACGATCCTCCGCCACGACCGACGATCATGACATCAATCTTTCCATAACGGTTGAAATCGTCCACGGCAGCCGCTATCTCTTCGGCAGCTCCTTCGCCCTGAACCTTCACCGGCCTGAGCAGCACCTGCACATTGGCAAAACGCCGGTCGAGCACCTGCAGAATGTCGTGAATGGCAGCACCGGTCGCAGAGGTAACTATGCCGATCCGCTGGGGCAGCCGGGGGATCTCCTTCTTATGGACATCGGCAAAGAGACCTTCCCTGGCCAGTCGCTCCTTCAGCTGAATGAAGGCTAGCTGCAGTGCCCCTATTCCTTTCGGCTCCAGGTACTCCCCGATGAGTTGATAATCTCCACGGGCATCGAAAACCGAGAGCCTGCCGCGAACGATCAGCCCCATTCCGTCCTTGGGCCTGAATTTCAGGGCTCGTGCCGAGGCGCGGAACATGACGCAACGCAGCTGGGCATGTGCATCCTTCAAGGTGAAGTAGAGGTGGCCGGAGCCGGGCATGGCCAGGTTGGATACCTCCCCCTCCACCCAGACCTGCTCGAAGTTTTCCTCCAGCAGGTTGCGGACAAGGCCGGTCAGCTGACTGACGCTCAGAATGTTCTTATCGGCGAAAAGCACCTCTCCCCCTGTCCCGGAAACGCACCGCTGTTTCTACCACAGGCGCCAGGACCTGTCAAACAACCGGTTGACCATGGGAATGGCTTCATTGTATGATGCCGCCATGAAAAACTATCCCTACGTCATCACCATCTCCTCGGAGAAAGGAGGGGTCGGCAAGACTACGCTGGCCACCAATCTCGCCATCTTCCTCAAGGCGTTGCATGAAAACCTCCCCGTTTCCATCTTCTCCTTCGACAACCACTTCACCATCGATAAAATGTTCGCCATCAAAGGACAGAAACCTGAAAGGGATGTAGCCGACCTGCTCATGGAAACACCGGGGCACGATCTGCTCTGCACCGGCCAGTACGGGGTAAATTACATTCCCTCCTCCACCGCCCTTTCGGGGCTGAAGGGCGCCATCAAAGGTCCCATGGTCCTTGCCAGGCTTTTGGCCACCTCCCAAATCCCTGGCATCCTGATCATCGACACCCGCCCGGACCTGGACATTTTGACCCAGAATGCGCTCTTTGCCGCCGACCAGGTGATCATCCCCATCAAGGATATGGCCAGCATGGAGAACTGTCGCAACATTTTCGACCTCTTCGACAAGCGGGGCATGGACAAGAAAAGTCTCGCGCTAATCCCCTGCCTGGTGGACGAACGGGTGAAGTACGACGGCATGTTCAGCGACCAGAAGACGCTGCTCAAGGCCTACGCCATCAACCGCGGTTACCGCTGCCACGACACCTACATATCCAAGAGCCCAAAAGTGGAAGGTCTCAATACCAATCCTGACGGCAAGATTTATCCGATTCTGACCCATGCACGCAACACGGACGTTTTCGGCCAGTTTACCCAGCTGGCAAGGACTGTGTTGAAGGAAATGAAGGCCACCGCCGAGCCGCGGTCGCTGCTCTTCCACCAATGGACGACTGCCGAGGATGCACGAAAGAAAGATGAGTTCTTTGCCCGGCTGAGCGGCGTCAAATCCCATTGCATCATGTGCGGCAGCCCGGCCGACCGGGCTCAGAGCGGCATCGCCTATTTTTACGAGACCTCGGACGGCAGCGACGCCGGTTTCATGGAAGAAAGCTGCTTTTCCCAATTCCTGCTATCCTCCATCTACAACATGCCCGAGGGTATGGCAAGCGATGACCCGGTACGGCTGATGCTACAAGATACCCTCAAGGAATCCGCCTTTGCCTTTAAACCCGTATCGGCAGAGGGTGGAACCAGCATCGAGTGTCATCGCTTCGATCTCAGCGGCGCCCCCATGTCCGGCAAGGCATATCCACTGGGGCGGTTATCTCCCCTCCTGGAGACATTGAAGGGATACGGAGAGACCATGCGTGATGCTTTCCTCCTTGTTCACCCCATAACCGCCGTGAATCCCGAGGCCATACTCATGGAAGAGAATTACCGGGAATTTTCCAGGTTGAAGAGACGTATTGCCGAGCAGATCTCCTGAAGGGGTCCGGTAAGATCAACTGACGAGCTGCGAGGCATAGACGAAGGTGATCCCCTCTTTTCTCATGCGGGGCATGGTCTCCGATAGGGCCTGAATGGTGGCCCGGTGGGGATGACAGATGGCAATGGCGCTCCCTCGCTTTCGTGCCACATCGACCACCTGCTGCAGCTGGGCGTTAATCGCCTGCACATCCTGGACATTATCTAGAAACACCTGCCTGGTCCCCCATTTCATTCCCATCTCTCTCGCCAACCGAAAACCGACGGAGCGCGGCGATGTCATGCTGTCGATAAAGAACATCCCCCGCTCCTGGAGGATCTGCAGAACCGGCTGCATCTTCTCCTCGTTCTCAGTGAAGCGTGAGCCCATGTGGTTGTTGGCCCCTACCGCGTAGGGAACTTCCTGCAGATACCCTTTCACCTTGGACACCACCTGCTCTTTGCTCTCGGCGAGCAGCAATCCGTTTTTTTCCATTTTTTTCTCCGGGTATCCCTGGGGCTCCATTGGCATGTGGACCATGACCTCCACACCCCGACCATGGGCGATCTCGGCAACTCTCCGTGCCTGGGCGTAGCCCGGGATAACCGAAAAGGTAACCGGCAGATTGATTGCCAGCAGCGACTCGGCTTCCCTGGCGCTTCGACCCATGTCGTCGATGATGATGGCAACGGTGCCAGGCCCGGTCACGTGCGGCCGCGCCTTCGGGTGTGGGGCCGGTTTTACCTTGGCTGCTGAGTAAGAGGTATGCTCCTCGGATTTCACGGCCGGACGTGGCGGCATCTTCTGCCGCTGCACAGGGCGCGGCCCCTCTTCCGGTCGCTCCTGGACCTGATGCCGCGACTGTTCCAGCAGGAAAAGAGCAAGAACGATCAGGGCAATGACCGCCAGCAGCATCGCCAGCTGGTTATATTTGCCCCCTGAGCTTTGTTTGCGCCTGTTGACGCCGCCTTTTCCCTTCTTTTTAGCCAACGTTGCCTCCCCCCGTCTCTCCACCTGCTATCGTCAATGGTCGCCAGACGGAACGGAACCGTGTCAGTTCCTTCCCGTTCGCTTCGTTCACCAGCTGATGGGTGCACTGCACGTATTCCGGCGTAACCGAGACAATCCCGCACCGGCACACGAGCTTGTCCCCGTATAAAGCCTCACCGCGAAACCCTACTTCAATTTCTGCAAGACGGTAGCCTGCCGTAATATGGGCCGGAACCGTTTCCACCATCCAGTCCACGTAGACGGCATGGTTCACGTGGCAATTGATGTCCAGGTCGCTACGACGGACCCGGAAGCGCTGTTCATGATCGATGGTACACGGAGCTGGCAGGGAAGGAAAACTGTCCTCAATGGCGCGCTCAGGCCTGAGGGGAAAGTCCGGCAGATGGTCCTTCAATCTCACCGGTCTGCGGCTATCAAGGTTCACCGCTGCCCAGGAACTGGTAGCCAGGGCGATAACGGTACCGGCATCGTCCAGAATCTCGTATTCCCTGCAGGAAAAGAACCCTTCGCAGGTGGAAGGCCAGGTACGCACGGTAATCCGGGCATTGCTCCGCAAGTAATGGAACAGCCGCAGGTGGAAGCGGGAAATGACCCACGTCAGGTTCATTTTCCTCAAGTCGCTGACGGACAGGCCCAGCTGTTTCACATGGGAAACAGCTGCATCCTGCAAGAAGTTGAAGAGAGCTGCCGGTTTGACCGATCCGGTGCAATCTACCTCGTAGGAACGAATCCTCAACGCGTGCTCGAAGCTGTCTTCCATGATAAAACCGGGGACCTCACGTACAAAAGAAAACCGCCTGCTGATGCCAGTCAGGCGGTCTGGATCGAAAAAAACGGTGCGTCAGGATATCGCTGTCCTGCACAAGGCATCCACCTCAAGGGGCACCTCGGTTTGAGTACCGGCATCCATATTCTTAAGGGCAGCAGTCCCCTTTGCCAGTTCATCGTCACCAAGAATCAGGGTGAAATGGGCATTGAACTTGTCGGCCCGCCGCATCTGGCTTTTCAGGCTCTTACCGGCAAAATCCATCTCCACGGACCGGCCCTTCTGCTGCAGTCCTGACATGAGCCTGAATCCTTCCGCCTGGGCCGCTTCGCCAAGGGCGGCTATGAAAAAGTCGGGCCGCTGGCGGAAATCCTTTTCCGCCAGAAGCAGCGCTACCCGCTCGACCCCCATGGCAAAACCGATCCCCGGCAGGGAGGGCCCACCCAAGTCGGCTATAAGGCCGTCGTAACGTCCGCCGGCGGCAACAGCGCTTTGGGCGCCGAGAAGGCTGGTAACGAGCTCGAAGGTGGTGCGGGTGTAATAATCGAGGCCGCGTACCATGCGGGTATTTATGCTGTATGCCGTTCCAACCGCCTCCAGATGGGCTCTGGTCCGGGCGAAATGGTCGTTGCAGTCGTGGCACAGGTATTCCAGGACCGAAGGGGCACCTGCCGTGGCCTCCTTGCAGCCGGTGGCCTTGCAGTCCAGAGCCCGGAGGGGATTGGTGTCCAGCCGCCTCCGGCAATCATCGCACAGTTTGTCGATCCGGCTCCTGAGGAAATCCTTCAGTACCTGTCGATAGTTCGGCCTGCATTGGGGGCAGCCGAGGGAGTTGATCTGCAGTTGGGGCTCGGCCAGCCCCAGCTCCGCAAAGAAGTGACAGAGCATGGTCAGCACCTGGGCGTCGATCTTGGGATCGGCAATGCCGGTCACTTCGGCGCCGATCTGGTGAAACTGCCGGTAGCGCCCCTTCTGGGGGCGCTCGTAGCGGAACATGGGCCCCATGTAATAAAGTTTGGCAACGGGATCGGCCGCGTAAAGCTTGTGCTCGATGAAGGAACGCATGATGCTGGCTGTCCCTTCAGGGCGCATGGTAACTTTGTTGTCCCCTTTATCGACAAAGGAGTACATCTCCTTCTCGACGATATCGGTAGCGTCACCAATGGAACGACAGAAAAGCTCCGTCTTTTCAAGAATCGGCACCCTGATCTCCGAGAATCCGTACAGCCCGAAAATCTTTCTTGCCGCCGCCTCGATATGCTGCCACTTTTCAACCTCTCCCGGAAGGATGTCGTTGAACCCCTTTATGCCGGTGATGCTCACGCCTGTTTATCTCCTCGCATTCAATCTCTAATCCGCTGATATGTGAAAAACCCTGTTTTTACCCCCAGCCTTGCTCCGATACATGGCCTGATCGGCCAGTTCGAGAAGCTGCAGCTTGCATGTCGCATCGTTCGGATAACTGGCACAACCAAGGCTGGCGGTAAGTTTTATGTTAAGACCTTCGCTTTGATTGAAGACATGCGCCTCAATGGTGCTGCGGATACGTTCGGCAACCATCGAGGCGGCCTCTATACCAGTTTCTACGAGTATGATCGTGTACTCGTCGCCTCCGTAGCGAATGACAGTATCCACGTCGCGTACCGATTTTTGCAGCAGCAACCCCACTTCGGCCAGCGCCTTGCTCCCCACGAGATGTCCATGCTGGTCGTTTACCAGTTTGAAGAGGTCTATATCGAGGAAAACGACGGAGATATTGGAAGAATAACGCTCCGCTCTTCTGATTTCCCTTTCCAGGGCGATGTCCAGATAACGGTAATTGAAAAGCCCGGTCAGCTCATCGATATAGAGAAGATTCCTTGCATTGTTGTAACGGGAAGTGTTTTCCAGGGCCAGGGACGCCTGATCCAGCAGAAAATTGATATTCTTGAAATTCAGGTGGGGGGGGAAAGAACTCCCCGTCTCGTTGAAGGCAATGATGATGCCCAGCAGGGCGGTCTTCGCCCGGACAAAGAACAACATCGCCTCGTTTATCGAGTGCTCCTTGAAGATCTGGGCGTGCCGCTCCAGATCGGCTAGCTGTACCAGGCTTCTCGTATCCTCTTCCGAAACCTTGTACAGGTCGAAAATCAGATTACCCAGAGCTGAAGCGGTTTCCTCGTCAAATCCCTTTATTTCCTTCAGTTCCAGCGTCACAGCATCATTGAGGAAGTATCCGATCAGGCGGCGGAGGCCGAATTCCTTGGCCAGCGAGTCCGCAAGAACGGATTGAATATGTTCGAAATCGAGGGAGTTGGCTATGGTCTGGCTGATCTGAAAAAGGTTGATGAGTCCCTTAAGCTCCTGATTTTCGTCGAGAAGCCTTCTCTGCTCGAAACAAAGTGCCACTGTGTGCTTGAATTCTTCGTTGTTTATGGGCTTGACGAGATAATCGCGAGCGCCGTTCTTCAGGGCAAAGACGGCGGTCTCGGTGTTGGCGTGACCGGTGACCAGGATCACATCTATGGAAGGGTCGAACTGCTTGACCTTGGAAAGGAGATCGAGTCCCGTGATGTCGGGCATGACCAGGTCGGTGATCACCAGTCCGTAACCGGTGCTGCGCATCATTTCCAGGGCTTGCCCGCCGGAACCGGCAACATCGACCGCAAAACCGTCTTCCCTGAGAAGGTCGGCAAAGACCTCCCTGAAAAAGCTGTCATCTTCTACTACGAGGATCCTCTCCATGAGGAAGTATCTCCTGAGTCGGTCTTTATTGGGCATCCAGGCGATTGTGGAGCCAAACTAACAGATAATTCCAAACTCTGTCAATTAAAATGCCAGTTTTGCCGGCGTGGGACGAACGTTCCCCTATCCTGGTCATAAACGAGCTGTATCGTCCCATCCCAATCGGTCCGGTATATTGCAACATGCTGCCTCTTCAGCCTTGCCAGGGTTTCATCTGCCGGGAGATGAAAACTGTTGCCGTAGCCTGCCGCAATTACTGCGATTTCCGGCGAGACTGCCTGGAGAAACTCAGGGGAGGATGAATAGCGGCTGCCATGGTGTGGCACCTTGAGCACAATACTCTTGCTTCCCGAGCTGCCGGCAAGCTGTTTCTCCACCTCTTTACCGATATCACCGGTAAAAAGGATCGATCCCCGTGCGAAAACGAGACGGAAGACCAGCGACCGATCGTTTAAAGAGGAATTGGCGTGTTCGCTGATATCCGGCCACAAAAACTCCAGCCGGGCACCTCCAATCTCCAGATGGTCCGTTGCGCCGAAATGGTGTATCGGAACTCGTCGTCTCCCTATGATGGCCTTGAGTGTGCGGTAGTAATCACTGTCGTCCCCTGCCGACCTGCCTTCCCAAAATTCCCCCACCTTGAAGTTATCGGCAATGTACAGCAAGCCTTGAATGTGGTCCGGGTGTGGGTGGGTCATCACCATATAATCAATGGCCGTGATCCCCATGCTCCACAATGCGGGAGCCAGCAGCCGCTCCCCCACATCCATGCCTCCCTCGCGGAAAGAGCCGCCCCCGTCCACCAGCAAGGTCTTCCCGTCGGGGAAACGTACCAAGCTCGATTCACCCTGCCCCAGACTGAAAAAAGTAATCT
The DNA here is from genome assembly GCF_022808985.1 of Geotalea sp. SG265. GTDB lineage: Bacteria > Desulfobacterota > Desulfuromonadia > Geobacterales > Geobacteraceae > Geotalea. The sequence goes on from NZ_JAKZFT010000003.1 coordinate 92,883, forward strand.
GCAGGAGTCCCTTGTCCGGCATTTTGAACAGCAATGAGTTACCGGCAACGGCAACGGCTGCGGCAACAGAGCAGGCAATTTTTATTTGCCTTGAGGAAGCAAATGTCAGCACCGCAAGCAGGAAATAGAACATTGTAAGGTCAAGGCGATCTGGATTCAGCAGGGGCAGCGCGGGAATATTTGACAGCAGCAGGACGAAATGATTGGAGATATTGACGAGAAAAGCGGCAGCAACAAGGAGCAGTTTTGCAAAAAAGGGGAAAACAGGGATAAAGGCAAGTGCGGTGAATCCCAGCACGACAGCCCCGTAGCCCATGAGCGGCACTATGACCAGGTTGCCGATGAGGCCGGTGAACGAAACGCGGTGAAAATAAAATGCCACGGGGAACAGGGTTGCACAAATGGCAGCAAGGGAGGCCGCAGTAAAGAGAAGGAGCATGTGCACGATACCTCTGCCGTTAAAGCGCGAAAAGGGCCCCATGAAGATGGGGGTAAGCACGATGATTCCCCACAGGGCAACGAACGACAGCTGAAAAGAGACATCGAACAGGGCGCCGGGCGCAACGGCAAGAATGAGCGTTGCTGCCAACAGCAGGCTGTTGACTGGTTCCACCTCGCGCTCGACCATGAGTGCAAGGGCCCAGGCCGTTATCATGATGACGGAACGGGCAGTTGCCGGGGCCGTTCCGGAGAGCAGCAGATAAAAGACGATGAGGGGCAGAGTGACGATGAGCAGGCTTTTGCGCAGATTGAAATTCAAGGCCAGAAATTGGCTGTTGCGGCAGATACCCAGCAGGAGATGGAAAATGAAGAGAGCAATGATCCCCACATGGAAGCCGGAGATGGAGAGGATGTGGTTGACACCGGTGGCGGCATAGGCTGCTTCCAGAGAAGGGGGTACAAAACCTCGCTCTCCGAGGAGCAGCGCTCTGAGAATGGCACCTTCCTCGGAAGGGACAGCCGTACCGATAAAGCTCCCCATGCCCGCTGCCGCATCATCAATGAAGCGCTGCAATGGGTGCCCCACCTTGGCCAGGACCAGCACCAAGTCATCACCGTCGAGGACGAATGCGGTGGCATAAATGCCCTTCAGGGCAAGGTGGCGGACGTAGTCGAACTCACCTGGCAAACCATAGTTTCGCGGCCTGTGGAGGCGGGAAACGAAGCGCACCCTGTCACCTGTGGCAACCTCTGGTCGTCCCCCACCGGCAAACAACAGAATTTTGCCGCTGACGGTGACAGACTGACCGGTGCGATAGAGGCGCTCCGCTTGAATGGAGATCCTCCAGCCCTTGTCCGTTGCTTCCGGGCGGCCGTCGACCACCCCCTCCACCGTTACCGGCTGTTCCGAAGCGAATAAGGTGATGTGATTTGGGGGAAACTGCGGCTGCAGCAGATTTGTGAGGGAAAGATTGCCCCAGCAAAAGAACAGCAGGGAAACTATCAGCAGGAAGGGAAATCTTACCGGCAGAAAGACGGCAAGAAGTGCCCCGAGCAGTAGGGGCAGCAGGAATTGCGGCGGGACAGAAAGGGCATGAAGTCCCGCCAACAGCAGACCGGCAATCATGGCGGCAAGGGGAATGAAAAGCGGCCTTCCATTCACCCCCTGCACCGCTTATTGTCTTTCCTTGAAACGTTCAGCCAGAGACGCCAGAATCTTGTCTTCTTCCGTGCTCTTCACCGGAGCTGATGGATCTCCCGGCACGGCAGACACGGTCATGTAATCGGCGGGTGCCGACCTTTTCCCGGTGACTTCCACCACGTCCACTCCCTGATTGGTGCTCAGATCGATGGTTAACTTGTGTTTGCCTTGACCGAGGCGGAAGATCCCCAGATCTATCCAGTCCAGGTACTGCTTGCCGTTTACTTTGACCTTGAAGTCGTCCATTCCGGCAGAGATGGTGTTCCCCAGCGCTCTGATCCGCACCCGGTAGCTCCCTTCCTTATCCACACTGAAAGGAACCTCCAGTTGCGCCCCTCCATAGCCGGCGCGAGCCCATTTCTTTGACAGGGGCTTGCCCATATAATCAGCGGTAGTAATTTTCGCCGTTGGTGGAAGCTCAATCACATCAGCCACGGAAAAGGCGAGCGGCTTGCCCTCATCGGGAAGGTTGCCCTCAAGGCCTAGAAGAACGGCGGTTACCTCCGCCAGCTCCCCATGGGTGAAGACTGTTTTTAAATTCCAGCCGTTGACGGGCTCTATGGCTCTCAGGGTCGGCGCATCGAGAAGAAAGTAGTCCACCGCTCCATCGGGGGGGATGACCACGTTAATTTCCTGATACCCTGCATTGAGTGATACCTCGGCCACCTTCTTTTCGGTAAGCCTGGAACCGGTGCTGACTGTAAATTCCTTGCCCCCCAGCTGCCATTTCTGGCCATCTCCTTTGGCGGCAACGATCAGGGAATAGGTGCCGCCGATGGGCAGGAAAACCCTGAAGTGAGCCGTAGTAGGCACCGCAATACCGCTGACCCAGCCGCTGCCGGTGAATGGGCCGAACAGAGCATATTTGCGAACTGAAACGTTGTCAGTTTTTTCTGCATAATAATTTTCCGCTTCGAACTTGAAACTCCGGTTGCCGGACAGAATTGCCAGGTAATCGCTTTCTCTCGGCTTGGGAGGCAAACCAGCTTCCCATCCCAGGGCGGTGACAAGATCACTGACGAATTCACCTTGGGTGACAAGAGGATTCTTTTTCCCCTTTTTGGTTTCGGCAGCGAACCCGCTGGCAATATCGAGCAGCAGACAAAGGGCGATGGCAAGAATGAAGAGCCTGCACTGTCTCATACATGGACCCCCGGACATGGAAAATGGACTCAGGAACGGCTATTTATACCACAACTTTTGCAGCAGTTGGCGTGAAAAATTGGCGAGCAGCAGAAGGGGACCCCGGACAGGGGATCAGTGAAAGAGAACCGGCAGGAGAAACAGGGGGAGCGTCACTCCCCCTGTGTTCTTCGGACATCAGGACAATCTGCGGGCATACAAGGGAAACTGCTTCATCATGGCATTAACTTTCCCCTTTATCTCGGCCAGTTTGGCATCATTGTCCACATTGGCAAGCGCATCGGCGATGAAGCCCGCCACCTGCTCCATCTCAGGCTCTTTGAGACCGTGGGTGGTTGCTGCCGGGGTGCCGATCCTGATTCCCGAGGTAATGAACGGGGAGCGGGTATCAAAGGGAATGCCGTTCTTGTTGACGGTAATACCGGCCTTGTCCAGCGCTTCCTCGGCCACCTTGCCGGTCAGCGGCGTTTCCGACAGGTCAACCAGCATCAGATGGTTGTCGGTGCCGCCGGACGTGAGCTTGAAGCCCTTCTTCATCAATGCTGCGGCAAGTGCCTTGGCATTGTTGACGATTTGTTGCTGGTACTGCTTGAATTCCGGCGACAACGCCTCTTTGAAAGCCACTGCCTTGGCGGCAATGACATGCATAAGCGGCCCACCTTGAATGCCGGGGAAGATATTGGAGTTCAAGGCCTTGGCAAACTCTTCGCGGCAAAGGATCATGCCGCCGCGGGGGCCGCGCAGGGTCTTGTGGGTAGTGGTAGTGACGAATTCCGCATGGGGCACGGGACTGGGATGAAGTCCGGCAGCCACGAGACCGGCGATGTGGGCCATATCCACCATGACGACTGCTCCAACCTTGTCGGCTACTTTGCGGAAGGCGGCAAAATCGATGGTGCGCGGATAAGCGCTGGCACCGACGACGATCATCTTCGGCTTATGCTCAACGGCCAGCCTCTCCACCTCGTCGTAATCGATGGTCTGCTTTTCCTTGCTCACCCCATAAGGAACAATGTTGAACAGTTTGCCCGAGAAATTCACCGGGCTGCCGTGGGTCAGGTGCCCACCGTGGGCCAGGTTCATGCCCAAAACGGTGTCACCCGGCTTAAGAACGGTAAAATAGACAGCCATGTTGGCCTGTGAACCGGCATGGGGCTGCACATTGGCGTGCTCCGCGCCGAACAGTTCCTTGGCCCGCTCGATGGCCAGGTTCTCCACGATATCCACATTGTGACAGCCGCCATAGTAGCGTTTGCCGGGATAGCCCTCCGCATATTTGTTAGTCAGCACCGATCCTTGGGCTTCCATGACCGCTTCCGAAACGAAATTTTCCGAGGCGATCAATTCAAGATTGTACTCCTGCCGCTCCGTTTCAATGCGGATGGCATGGGCGACGGCGGGGTCAAAATTCTCCAGTATGGACATAGATTCTCCTTTGTAAAGGTCTTAAAAGTAAAACGGGACCGTTCAGTCCCGTGTATTTTTCCAACTTATTCACCGGCCTTCAGTCCGGCTACTTGTATAACTCTTTTTCAATCAGTGCGATCTTATCGAGCCGCCCCTGGTGGCGCCCCCCCTCAAAGGTTGCGTCCAGCCAGGTTGATACCATTTCCCGCCCCTCTTTGTTGTCAAGAATTCTGCCGCCAAGGACGAGGATATTGGCGTTATTATGTTCCTTCGCCATGCGGGCCATGAAGCTGTCGGTGACGATGGCCGCCCGTACGTGGGGGAACTTGTTGGCAACGATGGACATGCCGATGCCGGTGCCACAGACAAGAATGCCCTTCTCCACCTCGCCGTTGGAGACCTTACGAGCAACCTTCTCGCCGAAATCGGGATAATCCACCGAATCACCGTTGTCGGTGCCGCAATCTTCGAAGGAGATATTTCTCTCCTGAAGCAGCTTCTTGATCTCCGTCTTGAGTTCAAGACCGCCGTGATCACTACCCAATGCTATCATCGTTCACCCGTCTCCTTATATCTTCTTGAAGAGCAGCGAAGCATTGGTACCGCCGAATCCGAAGGAATTGCTCATGGCACAACGGATGGAAGCCTGACGGGCGGTGTTGGGGACATAATCGAGGTCACATTCGGGATCGGGGGTCGTGTAGTTGATGGTTGGAGGAACAACACCCTCACGAATGGCCATAGCGGTGTAGACCGCTTCAATGCCCCCTGCCGCGCCAAGAAGGTGACCGGTCATGGACTTGGTGGAGGACACCATCAGTTTCTTTGCATGATCGCCGAAAATTCGCTTGATGGCCATGGTTTCGTAGAGGTCATTAAAATGGGTCGAGGTACCATGGGCATTGATGTAGTCCACATCTTCCGGTTTCACCCCTGCGGTGGCCAGAGCCATCTTGATGCAGCGGGCAGCACCTTCTCCGTCGGGAGCAGGTTGGGTAAGATGGAAGGCATCGCCGCTCATGCCGTATCCGGCAACTTCCGCATAAATCTTGGCACCGCGGCGCTTCGCCGACTCATACTCCTCCAGAACGACAATACCGGCACCTTCGGCGAGAATAAATCCGTCACGATCCTTGTCAAAAGGGCGCGATGCTGCAGCAGGGTCGTCGTTGCGGGTCGATAATGCCTTCATGACCGCAAACCCGCCAATGCCGAGGGGAGTCACCGTGGATTCCGTACCGCCGGCAATCATGGCGTCGGCATCGCCGCGCTTGATCATGTGATAGGCATCGCCGATGGAATGGGTACCGGTGGCACAGGCGGAGACCGAGGAAATATTAGGTCCCTTGGCGCCGTACTTGATTGAAATATGGCCGGGAGCCAGGTTGATGATCAGCATGGGAATGAAGAAAGGAGAAATCTTTTTATATCCCCCTTCCAGGAGGGCCGAGTGGTATTTTTCGATGGTCGGCAGGCCGCCAAGGCCGGCACCTACAAGAACCCCAACCCTTTCGGCGTTTTCTTCGGTTATCTTCAGCCCTGAGTCTTCCATGGCATAATGGGCAGCGCCCAAGGCATACTGGATAAAGTTGTCCATCTTCTTGATTTCTTTTTTGTCGATGAAATCCTCGGCATTGAAATCCTTGACTTCTCCGGCGATCTGCACCGGCAAATCGGATGCGTCAAAGCGCGTAATACGCGCAATACCGGACTTCCCGGCCGTTAATGCGTCCCAGTTGGCTTTATTGCCGGTGCCAAGCGGAGAAACGACACCAACTCCCGTTACAACAACTCTTCTCATAGACTGAAGCTCCTTAAATTTCTGATCCTTTTACTGCCACTGCAAAAAAGGGGAGGTAAACCTCCCCTCTCATTTTCTCAGGTGTGATCGGTGATATAGTCGATGGCGTCCTGAACAGACTGGATCTTTTCGGCATCTTCATCGGAGATTTCGATGTCGAATTCTTCCTCAAGAGCCATTACCAGTTCGACAGTATCAAGGGAGTCGGCTCCCAGATCATCCATAAAAGATGCTTCATTGGTTACCTGAGCCTCATCGACCCCCAGTTGCTCAGCAACGATTTCTTTAATGCGTTTATCGATTGACGACATTTTCCTGCACCTCCATTTTTTAGTACCTTTTCAGGCTGGTTTATTTATGGAACTCTGTAGCTACATAACATGAAAAGCTGAAATTGCAAAAGGTATTTTTACGATTGGAAAAACAGTTGCAACAGGTCCGCAAGGCCTGCTACATATGCATGCCGCCGTTCACCGACAGAATATGCCCGGTAATGTAGCCGGCACCGGGAGAAACAAGGAAAGAAACCGCAGCGGCTATGTCCTCGGGGCGACCCAGGCGCTCAAGCGGAACCTGCTGCAGCAGGCTTTCCCTGACCTTCTCCGAAAGAACCCCGGTCATGTCGGTTTCGATGAAGCCGGGAGCCACGGCGTTGACGGTGATGTTGCGCTTGGCAAGTTCGCGGGCGGTAGCCTTCGTCAGGCCAAACAACCCCGCCTTGCTGGCACAGTAGTTGACCTGACCGGCATTGCCCATCTCCCCCACCACAGAGCTGATATTGACGATCCTGCCGTAGCGGGCTTTGGTCATGAATTTGGCCGCTTCGCGGGTACAGTTGAAGGAGCCCTTGAGATTGATGTCGAGCACCGCATCCCAGTCTTCGTCTTTCATGCGCAGCAGCAAGCCGTCGCGGGTTATACCGGCATTGTTGATGAGGATATCCACCTTGCCGTATTCTTTCACCGCTGCAGCAAAAAGAGCCTCAACTTCGGACGTTATTGCAACATCCACCTTGAGCGCCAGGGCTTTGCCCCCGGCGGCAACGATTTCATCAGCGGTGGCCTGGGCGGCCTCTGACGATGTGGCGGTAACAACAAGATCGGCACCATCGGCAGCCAGCTTCAAAGCAATGGCCTTGCCAATGCCACGCGAGGCGCCGGTAACGACGGCCACTCTGCCGTTCAGACTCATAATCCCTCCTGTATCAGGGCCTTAAGGCTCTCCTGATCCTGCACGTTCCATGTGGCAACCGTCTTGTCAATCCGCTTCACCAGACCAGCCAGTACCTTGCCGGGACCGACTTCAATGAAGGTATCGACGCCGGCGGCAATCATTACCCCAATGGAAGCGTCCCACCTGACGGGAGCGCTCACCTGCTTCACCAGGAGATCCTTTACCCGTGAGGAGTCGCTGTTAGGGGTGGCTTCAACATTGGTCACAACGGGAACGGTCAGGGGAGATACGGCAATGGGCTCCAGTTCTCCTGCAAGGCGTTCACCGGCAGGTAACATGAGTGCGCAGTGGAATGGTGCACTGACGGGAAGCAGCATGGCCTTTCTGAATCCTCTGGCCTTGGCAATCTCGATGGCTCGGTTGATGGCGCCGGTATTGCCGGCGATGACAATCTGCCCGGGAGAATTGAAGTTGGCCGGGGCCACCACCTCTCCCTGTGCTGCTTCGGCACAGATTTCCGCGAGAACATCGGGTTCTACGCCGAGAATCGCCGCCATGGAGCCTACGCCGACGGGAACAGCCTCCTGCATGAACGTACCACGAGCGCGGACAGTGCGGACCGCATCCGCAAAGCCGATGGCACCGGCGGCAACCAGGGCTGAATACTCTCCCAAGGAATGCCCTGCCATGAAGTCCGCCTTAAGGGAGGTTTCTTCTTCGAGGACCTTCAATGCCGCGATGCTCGTAGTGAGAATGGCGGGCTGGGTATTGGCAGTCAGCTTCAGATCTTCTTCAGGTCCTTCGAAACAGAGCCGTGAAAGCTTGAAATTCAAGGCATCATCGGCCTCTTCGAAGACGAGAGCGGCTTTTTTGAAATTTGCAGCAAGGTCTTTGCCCATGCCGGCGAATTGCGATCCCTGGCCGGGGAAGATAAAGGCTTTCTTGCTCATGAAAACATTCCTTTCTCTGTATTACCAGCGAAGCAGCGCGGAGCCCCAGGTCAAACCGCCACCGAAGGCGTCGAAAAGGACCACGTCCCCTTCTTTTATGCGTCCGGCACGATTGGCTTCATCAAGGGCAATGGGAATGGAGGCGGCAGAGGTATTGCCGTAGCGCTCCAGATTGATGAAAACCTTTTCCTCGGGAACGCCGAGCCTCTTGCCGATGGCATCGATAATGCGCCGGTTGGCCTGGTGGGGTATGAAAAGGTCGATATCTTCGGTGTTGAGGGCGTTTGCTGCAAGGGCCTGCCGTGCCACATCCTCCATTGCCCTGACCGCCAGCTTGAACACTTCGTTGCCGTGCATCCTGAGAAACATCAGCTTATCATCGAGGGTTTTCTGGGTGGCCGGATTTCTGCTGCCGCAACCGGGCTGATAGAGAAGCTCCCAATAGGAGCCGTCACTGCGAATATGGGTGGAGAGGATGCCGTTCTCCCCTTCGCGGGCTTCGACAATGGCAGCTCCGGCCCCATCGCCGAACAGCAGGCAGGTATTGCGGTCGGTCCAGTCAACAATGCGCGACAGCACCTCGGCGCCGATGACGAGCGCCTTTTTAGCGGTGCCGGTCCTGATGAACCGGTCTGCAATGGATAAACCGTAGATAAAGCCGGAGCAGGCGGCGGAAACATCGAATGCGGCGGCATTGACCGCCTTGATGTTGCTCTGGACGAGACAGGCTGTGGAAGGAAATGGGAAATCGGGGCTGACCGTGCCGACAATGATGAGGTCAAGTTCTTCAGCAGTCACCCCCGCCATGGCCAACGCTCTCTCAGCTGCCCTGGTGGCGAAGGTGGAGGTATATTCCCCCTCGACGGCTATCCGGCGCTCCTTGATTCCCGTCCTGGTGGTAATCCATTCATCACTGGTATCGACCATCTTTTCCAGGTCGAAGTTTGTCAACACCTTTTCGGGATGGGCTGAGCCAGTCCCGGTGATCCTGGTACGAATCATGATTTACAACCTTCCTACCCAGCCGCTTGAGCCTTGAGAGTTTCCAGCTGCTGCATGTAAAGAGGATAGTTTTCCTGGAGCTTTTCGACCATGCGTTGATTGACGCCCTTGCGGGCATATTCGTGGGCAAAGCGGATGGCGTTTTTTATGGCCTTGGCATTGGAACCGCCATGGCAGATCATGCCGACGCCATCGATCCCAAGCAGTGGAGCACCGCCATACTCGGTGTAGTCCACCTTTTTTTTAAAATTGATGAAAGCCCGCCGGGAAAGGAGGTAGCCGACCTTGTACAGCAGGCTCTGCTTGATTTCTTCTTTCAGCATGGTGCTGACCGCCTCTGCCAGCCCCTCGGAGAGCTTGAGTACCACGTTGCCGACAAAGCCGTCGCAGACGACCACATCCACCATGCCATTGAAGATATCGCGCCCCTCCACGTACCCGAAGTAATCGAGAGAGGTGCTTTTCAGAAGCGCGCTCGACTCGCGGGTCAGGTCATTCCCCTTGCTGTCCTCTTCGCCGTTGGAGAGAATGCCTATCTTCGGGCTTTCCACATCCATGACGGAGCGGGCATAAACCTCTCCCATGATGGCGAACTGGACAAGGTTGAGGGGCTTGCAATCGACATTGCCGCCTACGTCCAGCACAAGGGTTTTTCCACGGAGAGTTGGGAATATCTGGGCAATGGCCGGCCGGTCGATGCCTTTGATCCGCTTCAGAATGAACATTCCTGCAGCCATGGTGGCGCCCGAGTTACCGGCACTGACAACGGCTACAGCCTCTTCATTCTTCACCAGTTCGAAGGCGACCCTGATGGAAGAATCCTTCTTTTTTCTGACGGCATCGGAGGCAGAATCGTGCATGCCCACCACTTCACTGGCATGCCTGACGGTTATATCCAGACCTTTACAATCGTGCTTTGCAAGTTCCCGGTTTACTTTTTCCGTATCGCCTACCAGCGTAATGGCGATACCGAATTCCCTGGCGGCTGCGACGGCGCCTTCTACCTCGACACCAGGCGCATTATCGCCCCCCATTGCATCTACTGCAACTCTCATATGACCTCTAGACAGCTGTTCTTTTGAAAAAGAACGTCGGGGTGTGGCAATTTAAAGCTCTTCGGCCTTAATTACTTCTTTCCCTTTGTAGGTGCCGCAGGAGGGACAAACTCTGTGGGGAAGCTTGGGGGATTTGCACTGAGGGCAAGTGGAAACCGTCGGAGCGGTAAGGAAGTCATGGGCCCTTCTCATGTTCTTGCGCGACTTGGATGTCTTTTTCTTAGGTACTGCCATAATATTATCTCCTTTACTTGTCTATCTTCAGACCTTTCAACGCATTGAATTTAAAGCTTCCTTCGCTCCTGTCGCAACTGCAGGCGGTATCGTTGAGATTGGCGCCGCAATTGCTGCAGAGCCCCTTGCAATCTTCTCTGCAAAGGGGTTTGAAGGGTATCTCCAAGATGACCTGTTCCGCCACCTCGGGCGCAAAATCTATCTCTTCCCCTTCGTAGGATTTTGAGATCAGGTCCTCTTCGGCCAATTCCACCTCTTCATCGAGGGGCTCGACCGATTTGGTATAAAAAACCGTGAAGGAAGAATCGATCGTCACTTGGAAATTGGTAAGACAACGGGCACAGGGGACCTTCACCAGCGTTTCCACCCTGCCGGCCGCCCTGATATGGTCGAATTCCCTGGCCACGGTAAAGTCAAGTCTGAGGGGGGCCAGGAATTCGCACTCCCCCGATTCAGCCATGGCGATCAGATCGGGATAGTCGCCGATCGGCTCTTCGGCTTCCAGGTGCAGTGTTTTATCTTTTAAGTCGGCAATGCGAACTTTCAAAATATCACCAATGGGCGCAGCATTCAAAGCTACCCAGTATATAGACGGATCAGCATTTGTCAAGGTAAAACTGCCGATCCCCACCCACTGCCAAGGGTCAATCTATTAAACTATTCGCAGATTATTTGCAACAATAAATAGGCGTGGATGGTTAACTTTTTGGAGTGCGGCGACCTCTCATTCACCGGAGGGAGCAAAACCCCGGCGCATGGTGTTCTCCGTTACCACCCGCGGGTCCATGAAATGGAGCAGGTAATCCGGTCCTCCCGCCTTCGTGCCGCCACCGGACATCTTGAAGCCGCCGAAGGGTTGCCGGCCCACCAGCGCACCGGTGCAGTTGCGATTGAGATAGAGGTTGCCGACACGGAAGCGCTTTGCGGCCAGGGCAAGATGCCCGGGACTGCGGCTGAATACCCCGCCGGTCAATGCATAGCGGGTCGAATTTGCCCAGTCGAGGGCCTCATCGAAATCCCGCACCCGCATTACGGCCAGCAGCGGCCCGAAGACTTCCTCCTGAGCAAGGCGATGCTCGGGACGGATCTCGCCGATAATGGTCAACGGCACGAAGTAGCCCCCCTCGGGCGCCTGCCCCTGATAAAGAAGCCGCCCCTCCTTCGTACCCAATGCCGTATATTCCAGGATACGCTGCCGGGCGCTTTCTTCGGCTACCGCACCGACAAGATAGGCGGGATTCTCCACCGGCCCCACGGAAACAGCTTCGGCGAGGGCTACCAGACGCGCGACAAATTTATCATATATCCCATCGAGGACAATGACCCGCGAGCAGGCGGAGCACTTCTGTCCCTGAAAGCCGAAAGCGGAGTTGAAGACATGGGGAACCGCCTCGTCCAGATCGGCATCGTCGTCGATAATGATGGCGTTTTTCCCCCCCATTTCGCAAACCACCTTCTTGATCATTTCCTGGCCAGGCTGCACCCTTGCGGCACGTTCCATGATCCGCTTCCCGACCTCCAGCGATCCGGTGAACGCAATGAGGCTGACCTGGGGATGATCTACCAAGTTATCCCCCATGACCCCGCTTCGTCCGGGAATGTAGTTAAAGACGCCGGCTGGGAGCCCCGCTTCCCTGAATATCTCCACCAGTTGCCGGCCGATGACCGGCGTAAGCCCTGAAGGTTTGTAGACAACGCAGTTGCCGGTGACGATGGCGGCAGAAACCATGCCCATGCTAATGGCCAGCGGGAAGTTCCAAGGGGCGATGACGGCGGCAACCCCCTTCGGCTCGTAAAAGTAGCAGTTGGATTCCCCGGGGACCTTTCCCATCGGCTGAGGCTTGCCAAGGCGGACCATTTCCAGTGCATAATATTCGAGAAAATCGATGGCCTCGGTCACATCGGCATAGGCCTGGTCCCACTGTTTGCCGATCTCCAGTACCTGCAGGGCGGCAAGCTCATAGATGCGGCGGCGGACGACCACGGCCGCCTCGATGAGATATCTCGCCCTCTTTTCCGCGGAAACGTCCCGCCACATACGAAAGGCCTGCCGGGCAGCATCGATCGCCAAAGACACTTCAGCGGTTCCCGCCTGGCAGACCCACCCCACCACCTGGGCAGGATCTGCCGGATTGACCGAGGCTACCAAGTCCTCCGTTTCCAGTTCCTTTCCATTGACGTGCAGCAGGTATTTTGCACCAAGTTGCCTGCGTGCCGCTTCCAGACGCTCGCGAAAGGCCCGGCGCTGTTCTTCCTGGGTGAAATCGATGACCGGTTCGTTGCAGAAATACGCCCCTTTTCGCGAAGACTTTGCCGTTGTCCCCGATGGGGCGGCAAGTCGTTCTCGTTCCAGGATATGGACCGGGTCTTCAAGGAGTTTCTCGGCTCCGGCAGCATCTACAAAGGTCTGCCGCAAGAAAGAAACATTGGAGGTGTTCTCCAGAAGGCGGCGAACCAGATACCCCATTCCCGGAATCATCGGTCCGTAGGGGCAGTAGAGGCGCAAGCGCCCCGTACGGCTGAGGATGGCCTTGCGTACAGGCTCGGCCATGCCATAAAGGACCTGGAATTCATAGCGATGGTCGGGAACGGAAAGCTCATCGGCCAGTTCTATGACGGTGGAAATGGAACGGATATTGTGGGAAGCACAGGCAAAATGACAGACGTCGCTATTTTCCAGGATGCGTCGGGCATGGCGCTCGAAAGCGGCGTCTGTTTCCGCCTTGATCGCCCAAACCGGCTCCAAAAGGCCGCTCTGCTGCGTCCTGATCATCTCGTAATCCCAGTAGGCCCCTTTGACAAACCGGATGGAAATACCAAGACAGTTTTCCCTGGCCCAGGTGATGAGGTTTTCCAGATCGCGGTCCGTGTCCTTCAGATAGGCCTGAAGGACGACCCCCAGGTGGGGATAATCGGGATTCTCCAGCTTGAGGCGACGGTAGACCTCAAGGACGATCTCCTTGAAACGGTAAGTCTCCATGTCCAGACAGAGGAAGCCGTTTAACTCCTTGACCCGGCGGCAGATGAGGCGCAACCGGCTAAGAATCCCCTCGACGCTCCCCTCGAAGTCCAGCGGGCTCGCCAGGCAGTAAAGGGCCGTTGCCTTAACGGATACATTGATTTGCGGCGCATGCCCCCAGTCGAGCCCGGCAGAATCTGACGCGGTGCCTAGAGGCTTCCAGCCCCCCCTGGCGCGATCCATGGCGTCAAGCAGCTGCAGATACTGCTCCACGTAGACGTCGGCCTCCTTTTCCGAAAGGGTTGCCTCCCCCAGCACATCGACGACGGCAGCGAAACCCTGATGGCGCAGACGCTCCATGTTGCGCAGGGCCTCCGTGGCATTCTCACCGATGATAAACTGCTGGGCCATTTTGCGGATGGCCGTTGCTACAGCCTTACGCTGGATAAGGGTGCCGAAAGGGCCGAAGAAACCGGCGGCCTGGCGGAGCAGAGCCAGGGCCGGGGGCTGGGTGGCCGGGTCGAAGTATTCTTCCAGGTGGCCGGCTACCATGCTATCTGAGGTGAGGGCGGGAAAGACATCGACGAAACGGAAGAGCGCGGTTTTGAATGCTTCGTCCTGCATGCTCCAGGCCATGAGCTTGCCCAACCATCTTCCCCTGTTGAAAAAGGAGGGGGTTTCTCCCTGGATGCGGGCAAACATCTCTTTCCCACAGGAGACGATCCTACCGTTCAGCGCACTTTCGGTCATATGCCCCCCTGCAAATCCGCGAATCGGTCACTTCTCAGCTACATTTTAATAAGGATCGATGATTAATCAATTGGACCGGAATGAAAATTAAGGGAGCAGGATGTGGCAGGTCTTTTCAAAGAAAGGAGCAGTTATAAAAAGTGCAAAAAAGTGAGACTCAGGCAATGGCGGCAAGTTCCAGCCGGCCGCCCCAGCGACGGGCCAGTTCCTGGCGTAACCCGAAGTTTTCGGAGGAAACCAGGCCCGGGTCCTTTTCGACCACGGCGAAGGCATCCTCCCGAGCCGCTTCCAGGATGCGACCATCGCGGAGAATGTTGGCCACCCGGAAGTCGGGCAGGCCTGCCTGGCGGGTACCGAGGAAATCCCCGGGGCCGCGGATCTCCAGGTCCGTCTCTGCAATGCGGAAACCGTCATTTGTAGATTCCATCACCCGCAGCCGTTTTTCACCGTCTTCCGAAAGATGCCCGGAGGAAAGTAGTATGCAGCGTGATTTTTCGCTCCCGCGCCCTACCCTGCCCCGCAACTGGTGCAGCTGGGAAAGACCGAAACGTTCCGCATGCTCGATAACCATGACCGTGGCATTGGGCACGTCGATGCCGACCTCGATAACCGTCGTGGCAACCAGGATGTCCGTTTCTCCGGCCTTGAAGGCGCCCATGACCGCTTCCTTCTCCTCCGGCTTCATTCTCCCGTGAAGGAGCCCTACCCTGAGCTCCGGAAAGACATCTCCGGCCAGGTGTTCGGCCATCTGTGAAGCCGCCTTCAGCTCGGATTTTTCCGACTCTTCCACCAGTGGATAGATGATGTACGCCTGCCGACCATTTTTCACCTCGTCGCGGATGATGCCGTAAACCTGCGACCGCCGGGACTCGAAGGCGATGCGGGTTTCAACCGGCGTCCGGCCCGGGGGCAATTCGTCTATGACCGATAGGGAAAGATCGCCGAAGACGGTCATGGCCAGGGTGCGGGGAATGGGTGTCGCCGTCATGACCAGGATGTGGGGGTTGAGTCCCTTCCTCTTGAGGATGCCGCGCTGCAGCACGCCGAAACGGTGTTGCTCGTCGATGATCCCAAGGCCGAGCCGGTTGAACTCCACCTTTTCCTGAATGACCGCGTGGGTGCCGATGACGATCTGCGCTGTGCCGGCGGCGACCTCTTCGAGAACCGCTGTTTTCGCCTTTCCCTTCATGCCAGAGGTCAAAAGGGCCACCCGTATCCCCAGTGCATCACACCAGCGGTGAATGGTGAGGAAATGCTGCTCGGCAAGGATCTCCGTCGGCGCCATGATCGCCACCTGGTAATCGTTTTCCACCGCCACCAGGGCAGCCATGAGCGCCACCAGCGTCTTGCCGCACCCCACATCTCCCTGAACCAACCGGTGCATGGGATGGGGAAGCATCAGGTCGTTCTTGATCTCGGAAAGAACCCGGCGCTGGGCATTGGTCAGCTGAAAAGGAAGCAGCTTCAGCAGTTCCCGGGTGTACCTGTGGCTCACCTGGAATGGGATTCCCTCTTCCAAGGCAACACCGCGCCGTTTCAGGGCCAGTCCCAGCTCCAGAAAGAAGAGCTCGTCGAAGGCCAGGGTCTTATGGGCAACGGTGGCTCCGGCATTCAGCCGGGCCAGGTCGGCATCGTGCCCGGGGAAATGTGCTTCACGCAGCGCTTCGTCCTGGGGCAGCAGGTGGTGCCGCTCCATGACTCCCCCGGGGAGGTGGTTTTCCACGTCCGCTGAAAAACGGTCCACAACCTCCTTCATCACCTTGCGCAACGTCTTCTGGTGGAGCCCTTCCGTGAGGGGATATACGGGCAGGATGCGGCCGAAATTCAGGGGGTCTTTTGCCGTCAATGCCGCCAGGTCGGTCCCTTCGTCCAGCCACTCCACCTCGGGATGGTGGATCTCCTTCTGAAAGCCGTACTGAACCACCTCGCCCGTAAAGACTCCATTCCGCCCCACGCGCAAGGTCTTCCTCATGAAAACCGGATTGAAGCGAAACCACTTGAGCATCACCGTACCGGTCTCGTCGCCGACCATCACCTCGAGAAAATGCTTCCCTCCCTTGGTGGTCTTGGCCTCGCAGGAGAAAACTTCGGCGTGAAAAACCTCATGAAACCCCGTGCGAAGTCGCCCCACCTTGCTCAAACTCCGCCGGTCCTCGTAGCGATGGGGAAGCAGAAAGAGCGCATCTTCAATAACGGAGATGCCCTTCTTTGCCAGCTGTTCCGCCAGCTTGGGGCCTACCCCTTTTATGGCCCCCATGGGTGTCGCAAGATTTTTGCGGTGAATTGACTGCTGCAGCGGTGTGGTTGCCGGGTCACTGCCGATCGCCGGCCCGGAAAGGTCCATCCGCCGCACCATCAGCACGCCGTCATCACCGACCTCCATGGAAACCGAATCCCCCGCCTTCAGGGCAAGGGCCTCCCGCACGGCATCGGGCAAGGGCAAGGCAGTGGTATCCTGCAATTTTACAATGGGCATAGACGACCTGGAGCAAAGAATAAATTAGCAGGAGTTATAGGGATTATGATGGAGTGTTGTCAACCCAAATCTGGCGCTTCCGGCTTGCACGCCTCATCCCTCCACCCGCATGACCATGAGGGAAACGTCATCCACAAAAGCATGGTTCCCGGCGAAGGCCCTGACCTGTCTGAGCAGGCTGTCGATGATCTGCTGGGGGGAAAGGTGACGATATTCCCGGAGAAGCCTGCAGAGCCGGTCTTCACCGAAAAATTCCCCGACATTGTTCGCCGTCTCGACGATCCCGTCCGTATAAAGCAGCAGTACATCTCCCGGCTGCAACAGCAACTGTTTCTGTTCGAAGGCAACCTTCCGCTTTATGCCAAGGATCAGCCCGTCTGCATCGAGATACTCGCATTCCCCCGACGCGGCCCGCCACACGACCGGCCGGTTATGGCCGGCATTGGCAAAGGAAAGCTTTCGCAGGCCTGCATCGTAATTCAGGTAAAACATGGTGATGAAAAGCTCGGCACGGGTCAGGTCCTCGTAAAGGAACTCGTTGAGAGCGTTCATGATGTCCCGGGGGCTGCGGATAGTGGTCGCTTCCGCATGAATGAAGGTGCGGACCTCCGTCATGATCAGCGCCGCCCCGACATTATGCCCGGAAACGTCGGCGATGATCAGGTCAACTGCGTCACTGCCGGTGGGGAAATAGTCGAAGTAATCTCCCCCCACTTCCCGGGCTGGGACACATATTCCTGCCAGCGCTATCCCATCCATCCGGGGAGGATCTGCCGGAAGCAGTCCCAGTTGAATGCTTCTGGCGATTTGCATTTCCTTTTCATGTTCCTTTGCCTGAATGAGCTTTTCCGCCTGCCGGGCATTGCGCAGGGCGATTCCCAGTTGCCCCGCCAGGCTGGCGAACAGCTGGATGAACTCCTCCGTGAAAATGCCTTTCATTGATTTGGAAAAAGCAGAGAGCACCCCCACCGGCTGTCCTTCGATGGTGATGGGAACATGGGCAAAGGATTTGATGCCTTCCCGACGGATAATGCTGGCTGAAAGCGGCCTGCTCATGACGTCCGCATCGTTGACCACCTCCGGATAGTTGTTGAGAAAGGCTGCCCCCGCATAGGTTTCCATGTTCAGCTCCCGGTCCGATTCCTCCAGATGCTTCATGCTCATCCCCTTCTGGCTCAAGAGGACAAGGCGTCCCTTTTCTTCATTCAGAATGCGGACGACACAAGCATCGAACTTGAACTGCTGCTGGATGTGATCGAGGATGTTATCCAGGATGACCTGCAAGTCCGCCTTGCTCGCCACAACCCGCGCCGCCTCGTACAGGAGACCCAATTGCTCCCGGCTGGCCGTACGGCTCAGGGTCACCGTGCCGAAGATATCGAAAACATCTTCAAGCTGGCTGCCCCGTGCCGCCATATAACTTTCTACAATGATCCCTGCCGATGCAGCACCCACCGATCCGGCCAATACCTTCTCAGTGTACCGTTTCAACACGGGAAGTTCATACTCGGAAAGGCTCCCCCGCTCGTCGATTTCCTTGTCCCCCAGGTACTGGGCTATGGCCGCGTGGGCCTGTTTTTCGCCGATAAATTTGGCCATGAGCTCAACGAATTCCACGATGACAGGTGCCCGGCTCATCCTCTTGCGCCGGATCGGCTCCTCGCGCTCCTCGAAAACATCCACAAACTTCACCGCTTGCTCAGCCACACTTTCCGAAGGCTCCGTCAACAGAGAAAGAGTGATGAAGGTCCCCACGTTAAAGAGCATGCTCCAGAACAGGGAATGGGGCAGCATCTCCAATTCGCTCATGCCGAACAGCTTGAGCGGGTGCAGGAAAGAGAGGCCGAACGGACCCTCCTGCAGTACCCGTGAGTCCAGCCAGCCCGCTTTCGCCAGCATGGGGACAATCAGGGTGTGGAACCAGATGAAAAAACCAAGGATAAGGCCAATGATGGCACCCGGACGGCTGGACCTTTTCCAGTACAGGCCACCGATAATGGCTGGAACGAACTGGGTGGCGGCTATCAGCGAAATGATGCCGATGTTGATCAGGGTGTAAGACTCGCCGATGAACCGGTAATAGAGATAGCCGAGGAAGACGACGCCGAGAATGCCCAGCCTCTTCAGGTTGATGAGAATGCCCGAGATGTCGGAGCCGCCGATGCCCAGGTGGATAATGAGCGGTACGATCAGATGATTGAGGATCATGGTGGAAAGGACCACCGCCTCCACCATGACCATTCCGGCCCCGGCGGAAAAACCGCCGATGAACAGCAGCATGGCCAGCCAGGGGTGTCCCGTCTGAAGCGGTATGGTGAGAACGAAAAAATCGGCGAGGGCCGTATTGCCGCCGTTGATCATGACTGCGCCCAGGGCTATGGGAAGGACGAACAGGGTTATGAGAAAGGTGTAGGCTGGGAAAAGCCACATGGCATCCTTGATGTGCTCTTCATCGGAGTTCTCGATGACCATGACATGGAACTGGCGGGGTTGGAACATCACCCATGCCGTGGTGGAAAAGAGGAGCGTGAACCAGGTGGCATAGGGTGCCTGGCTCGTTCCCAGGAGAAAAAGCTGTTGCCGTTCTGGAAAGCTGGCGGTGAACCGGCTGAAGATATCGCTGAACCCGTTGAAAAGACCATAGGTGACGAAGATTCCCACGGCAATAAAGGCGATGAGCTTGACGACCGACTGGAGGGCAACGGCGGCCACCATCCCCTCGTGCCGCTCCGATGCATCCAGGTGCCGTGCCCCGAAAAGAATACCGAACATGCCGAGAAAGATGGCGGCGATAAAGGCAGTATCGATGAATTCCGGAAGCACCGGCGCCACCTCTCTCAGGCGCTCCCCCCCGCGGGAGACCGTGAGAATGTCGAAGGTATAGGCGATGGCCTTCAGTTGCAGGGCAATGAAGGGAATGATGATAACGATGCTGAAAAGGGTGACGATGCTTCCCAAAAGAGCTGATTTGCCGTAGCGGCTGGAGATGAAATCGGCGATGCTGGTGATGTGCTGCTCCTTGCTGATACGCACCATCTTGCGCAGGAGAAACCACCAGCTGAACGCCATCAGGGTGTTACCCAGATAGAGTGAAAAAAAGGAAATGCCGTTGGTAGCCGAAAGTCCCACAGTCCCGTATATGGTCCAGGAAGTGTAATGCACCGCCATGGACATGGAATAGACCCAGGAATTGGCAATGATGCTCTCTCCACTGTCACGCTTCTTGTCGGCGTAATAGGCCACGGCGAACAGCGAGCCGAGGTAGACGAGGGTGATGGTGGAAACGGTTCCGACCGAGAGCATGGAATTCCTGTCCCTGATTACTGATGTGAAATAGCTTAATTATAACCGTGTCGGAAACGCTGTCGACTATTTTGACACAAACCGGGGAGAATGCGCTAAGCCTGGGGAGAAAACAGCTACAAAAAAACCCCCTTTGTTCAAGGGGGCATAACAATGGGAGAGGTAAGCGAAGCGAGGAATCGGGTAAATTCTAAATGCGGTTCATCCTTCGGGCGGCCTCCATCAGTTCACCCCGGAAGTCAGGATGGGCAATGTTGATGAGGTTCATGGCGCGCTGTTTGGCGGTCTGGCCCCTGAGCTTTGCCACGCCGAATTCGGTCACCACATGGTCCACGTCGTTCTTACTGGTTGTAGTCGATGAACCGGGGGTCAATGTGGGGACAATGCAGGATACGGTGCCGTTTTTAGCCGTCGAAGCGGTGCAGATGAAGCCTTTTCCACCGCGCGAGCGGTTGGCGCCCCGGGCAAAGTCGGCCTGACCGCCGGTTCCGCTCCATTGCAGGTGGCCGAAGGACTCGGAACAACACTGCCCCAGGAGGTCCACCTGGATGGTGGCATTGATTGAGACCATGTTGTCGATCTGGCCGATGACATAAGGATCGTTCACATAATCTACTGGGTGCATTTCGATCATGGGGTTCTCGTTCATGAATTCGAAAACCTTCTTCGTCCCCAGGGCGAAGGTTCCAAGGCTTTTGCCACGATTGATGGGCTTGCGGGAATTGTTGACTGCCCCGGCAAGCATCAGATCAACTATGCCGTTGGAAATGAGCTCGGTATGGATGCCCAGGTCCTTTTTCCTGAGAAGCGCCTTGCAGACCGCATTGGGGATCCCTCCCCAACCCATCTGCAGTGTGGAGCCGTCATCGATCATTTCGGCCAAGTAACCCCCTATCGCTTCCTCAACCGCAGAAATGGGCGGAATGTCCAGTTCCATGAGCGGCTCGTCGCACTCGATAATGTGATGCACTTCCGAAATGTGGATATGGCAGTTGCCATGGGTCCGCGGTGCCTGCGGATTCACCTGTACCACGACCTTCTTCGCCTTTTTCACCGCTTCCATCGTGTAGCCCACAGACAGGCTGCAGGTGAAGAAACCATGCTCGTCCATGGGGGAGACAACGGTCCCCGCCACGTCCACCGGCCAGTATTCCCGCAGAAGCCGGGGAACCTCACTGAAGTGATTGGGGACGAAATCAGCCCACCCCTTCTGCACCGCCTCACGGGATACGTGACTTGTGAACCAGGCATTAACCTTGATGTGGGGGACGGAATCTTCCGTGAAATAGTCGGGGCAAATATGGTGCTGCTGATTGACGACGACCCCTTCCAGTTCGCGCTTGCGAGCTGCCAACGCCCTTACCAGCAGGGTGGGTTCACCCACCCCCAGAGGAAAACAGAGATGATCACCCGACTTGATAATGGCCGCTGCTTCTTGAGCAGAACAGAGTTTCTCCTGATATTCTTTTTCAAAGCTGCGCTGTGTAAGTGCCAAATTCATGTTCGAAGCCTCCTGTGATGTCTTTTCTATAGAATAGTTAGTTTTTTGATAAAACTCCGGTTTGCTCTCATCAAATCTTCACTTCACGCACATCCCTATCTGATTGTCTGCTTTCTCTATAGCAACTCGAATACCAAACACTGTTTTCATGTAATGCAGCACCCACATCCATACCTCAACATCCTGATATTGCGCAATTATTTTTTTATCGCCCAACAATGTCAGAGCTATAAGCCTGGACGAGCACTGTCACCAAGTGTTTACACAACCCTCGCACATGAACATAAATCTGCGCTCAATCCGTTGTCTACTGCGGCTTGACTGTTGATTTACAGCTTTGGAGTCACTGTCAACGTTTGTTTACAGTGGTATAAATAGACCATGTTTACTGATATAGGGCGAAAGAAGGAGAGCTTGAACGAGATAGGTAGAAATTAGATTATTCGTTAAAACATTGTTTAGTAATGTGGGAATTTGCCCGTGCATAATGTACGGGCAGGTGGGACGGCATACTTTCACATTTCGGAGGTGTCCATATCGCTTCCTCCGCCCAATTGCCTACTCAACTTTTTGTATAGGCCCTGCCGGGAAATACCCAAGAGCTTCGACGCTTGCTGTTTGTTGCCATGGCAGAACTCGACAGCCTTCCGAAGAAGCAGGTTTTCGAACTGATCCATTATCTGACTAATATCTTTCTTCCCCAGACTGGCAAGGATGAAATCTTCGATCCCCACGAAATCAACGTTGGTGCCCGGGCATAACTGGGTAAGCTGTTCCGGCAAGTGGGCACTGGTGATCAGCGGGCCGCTGACAACATTAAAGGCGCTTTCTACGACATTGCGCAATTCACGTATATTGCCCGGCCAATCATAACTCTTGAAGATTTGCCAGGCATCACTGTCCAGGTCCTTCACAGACAAGCCGAACTCCACATTGAACTGCTCGATGAAATTCATCGTCAGGGAATAAACATCCTCTTTCCGCTCACGCAAGGCCGGAATGGTTAGGTTAACCACATTGAGCCGGTAATAGAGGTCCTCCCTGAATTTCCCCTCCTTGACCATCTGTTCGAGATTGCGGTTGGTAGCTGCAACAACACGCACATCAACCGTTTTCTGCTTCGTGCTTCCCAGGTTGGTAAGTTCTTTTTCCTGCAGCACCCGCAGGATTTTCACCTGCATGTAGAGGGGCATATCCCCTATTTCATCGAGAAATATGGTGCCGGTGTGGGCCTGTTCGAATTTGCCGATCTGCCCCCCTTTTTTTGCCCCGGTAAATGCCCCCTCCGCGTAACCGAAAAGTTCCGATTCCAGGAGGTGTTCGGGAATGGCTGCACAGTTCACCTTAACGAAAGGCGAATAATGACGGGCGCTGGCAGCATGAATGGCATGGGCAAAGAGTTCCTTGCCGGTGCCGCTTTCCCCCCGAAGCAGCACGTTGGAGTGTTTCTGGGCAACTCGGAGCAGGGTTTCTTTCAGGTCCTGAATCTTCCTGCTCTGACCGACGATGCTGTTACTGTCATACTTGTACTTGAAAAAGATCTCCTTCCTGTTCACAGCGGGATGGTGAACCTGACTTTCCGGCTCGGCCTGCAACTGCCGGGCAATGAGGGGAATTTCCCGAATATCCATGAAGAGGATCTTGCCGACGCAACCGATAACCCTGCCGTCCTTGATCAGGGGGAAACGGTTTGCGTAGACCTGTTTGCCGTTGAAGTAATGGATGATTCCCAGGTCGGGCTTGCCTGATTCCATGACCGCGGGCAGATGAGAAGGCTGGGAGTTCCGGTAGGCCCGATCCACATGCCTGCCGATCATCGCCTGTGGTGTGGTATCCAACAGATTGGCAAAGGACTGGTTGACCATGACGACAATGCCTTTGCGGTCGACGACAATAATGCCGTCATAATCGAAGTTCATGAAGGCGCTGGTTGAGCGAAGGATTTCCTTGAGAGAATCGTCGGTATCGCTGCCATTGTCCGGGATCAACCTGAGCAGTGACAAAACACCGCCGACCATCAGATCGTTTTCCATGATCGGCACGAAATCGCAGGCAATGCGCCGCTTGCCGACCAGGATGACCTGATCGCTGAAACTGATCCCCCCGTGCATCAGATTGCCGAGATTTGCCAGATCGGCAACCTCGTCGATTTTTTTACCAACGGGGCTGGAAGAAGGTAGCTCCAGCATGGCTGCTGCCGCTTGGTCCAGATAGATGATGCAGAGGTCGGTATCGAGCCTGATGACCCCGGAACTGCCGCTCTCAGGGTTACATCCGTTCATTTTGGTATCCTTATCCATAAACCCTATTTCCAAAACAACGTTCGCTTCAACTCCTGAACCAAATAGCTGGACAAGGAGGTGTCCCGTTATTTATAGTACAAACGATGTATTATTTCAATCTGCTAAATTTTTATGGACCGGGCGAGGAAACTGAAAAAATTGCGTTATATTTGATTGGCCTTTTATGACACGAAATTTAAACATGTGGAGGGAACATGCCAAGTGACAATGCACAACCTGATGGCGAGCTGCTTCTGAGAACATCGCCCATGCCGGGCGACACCAACGCCAACGGCGATATCTTTGGTGGTTGGATCATGTCGCAGATGGACATTGCCGGCGGCATGATGGCCATAGAAATAACCGGCGGGCGCTGTGTTACCATCGCTGTCGACGCCATGAAGTTCATCAAGCCTGTCAAGGTCGGTGATGTGGTCTGTTGTTACGGTAAAGCAGTCAAGACAGGCAATACCTCGGTGACCATCAGGCTGGAAGTATGGGTAAAACCGGTGCTGCGCGCCATGTGTAACGGGAAGGAACACCCGTTGTTCATGGTTACCGAGGCATCATTCACGTACGTGGCTGTTGATGATGAAGGACAAAAACGGCCGATACCCAGGGGCTGATCATTCAGCCCTTGTCTCTTCCCGGCATCGAATTGCCGGCACGCTCCCCCTCCACCTTTTCGCCCGGTTCTTTCCCCTCCTCCGACGAATGCTCCACGACCGAATTTATTTCCGCTCCCGCAAGGATGATGAACCCGCTGATATACAGCCAGAACAGCAAGATGATAACGGCACCGATGCTGCCGTAGGTCTTGTTGTAGGAACCGAAGTTGTTGACGTAAAAGGAAAATGCCAGGGAAGCGACGATCAGGATGGGAATGGCTATCACTGCCCCCGGAGAGATCCATTTCCACTGTTGCTCCACATCGGGTGTGAAGTAATAGATGATGGCCAGTGCCAACATCAGCATGAAAAGGGTCACCGGCACGATGAGGACATTCCAGAGAATCTCGAAAACGTGTCCAAGATCGGAAATGCCGGCGATGAGAGAGCCGAGCTTCGGGCCGAACATCAGCAGTACTAGCGACAGTATAAAGAGGACCGACAGAACCGCAACCAATGCAATTGCCGTCAGCCGCACCTTCCAGAAGGGGCGTCCCTCTTTCACCTGGTACAGTCGATCCATAATTTCCATTATGGAAGTAACAGCATTGGAGGAAGTCCAGAGGGCCAGAACGACCCCCAGCGACAAGAGCCCCCCCTGTTTGTTGCCGAAAAGGGACTTCACGTTGTCCTGAACCAGACTGAAAGCCTCTCCCGGAAGAAATCGCTGCATGGTGCCGAGAATGAAATCCAGTAATCCCGGAATGGGCAGGTATCCGATCAACGTGGTCAGAAAAAGAAAAAACGGGAACAGGGCAAAGAGCAGGTAGTAGGCCATGGCTGCAGCATAAGTAGCGCAGCCATGGTCAATCACCTGTCTGTAGACCCTTTTTCCCAGCTCCTTGTAACTGATATCGCCCAGTTTGAAATAACGGCGGAATGAAAACATAGGCGCCCCCTGAGCTGAGACAGACATGGTTACAGTATAATTTTAAAAGAGGCGGCAACAATCAACCTTAGGTGCATTAATTACCGTGTCAAAGGGATTACTACCGGTGGAGCATATGGGATGGAAGGCGTCGGGATCACCGTTCAGATACGCAGTTTGAGGGCCAGGGGGACCAGCTGGGAACGACAGGAGACATCGACCTTCTTGAAGATGCGGCTGATATGCGTCTTTACCGTCTGCTCGCTGATGCAGAGCTTTTGTGCAATCTCCCGGTTTTTCAGCCCTTGGGCGATAAAGGCCACGATATCCTGTTCTTTCTTGCTGAGATTTGCACGGCCGGCCGGTTTCTGATGGAACTGCTGGTTGTGGAGCAGGGCCTTGATTTTATCGTTGTCGATCCAGATTTGTCCGCTGTTGACCGTATGGAGCACCTTGGAGAACATTTCAGGGGGGGTATCGGTCGAGACGACTCCATAAAACTTGTGGTGCAGCAGGAGAGATATGAGCTCATCCTCAGGCAGCCCGGTATCGATTAGGATCATCCTGGCGTTCGGCCATTGGGACTGGGGTTCTTTCGCCAAGGCAAAGACGTCCACTACAATATGATGGGGATCGAACAGGGAGCTCGATCTGCTGTCAGTGGCGACGAATGTCTCGAAAGAGGGATTGGTGCCAATGATCCCCTGCAGCGCTCTTCCCAGAAGAAAGCTGCCCAGATTTATCAAGATTCTCGTTTTACCTGCAGATGGAATATCCATGTCCACGTCCAGTCAGTACGCTTCGCCAACATGCTCAGCGATTCCCAGAGGTTACCTCCCTCTCGAACCCCGGCAGGATAGCTTTGAAAAAAGCATTCGTCACCAACTCCACCAGTACCTGCCATGTGCTCATCTGCGGCTTTTTTACCGGTCCGGAAATATCGACTACCGTTGCCACCTCTCTCCGCGGCGGGTTTTCCAGGAGTTTGGCCACCCCACCGATAAGCATCTCGTACAGCTTGTGAAAAACCGTCTTCTCCTTGTCTTTCCGCTTGTCGTACACCTTTATATCCTTGAATAAAGGTTTCAGGTACCCCGAGACCTTGTCGTTGCGCACATGAAGTTCTGAATAGAATAGGAAAAATCCGGCCGAGACGTCGAAATTGCCATAAGCCCTGAATAGGTCGTTCATGTCCTTGAGCCTGGTGTTCTCGATCTTCACCAGCAGGTCCAGATCGGGCCCCTTTTTCTCAGGTCTGAACTCTGCCGAAGCCTTGGTAATGCCGCTGCCCATGAATTTTCCGGAAAGCTCGGCCTTGGCCGGACCTTCGATGAAGTGGTTGGTCAGATTGGTCATGGAAAAATCCGTATCGGCAAGAAAGACGCGGTAAGCCGGATTCGCATCTTTATTGATGACGCCGATGTTGCTCCCCGAAAGCCTCATCCGGTCGATGCGAAGCTGTATCTGCGGCTTGTTGCTCACCTTTCCCGCCGCCTTCCCCACCTTCCCGGCCCGTTTCTTCTCCGCTTTCGCCGTGGCTGCCGAATGGACATAGTCCATCTCCAGACCACGGAAGAGCAGGTCCTCCACATGGACTTTGGCAATGGAAGGAGAGTATTCCGCATTGCCCTTGAGGGAAAGAACACCGTTGCGCACGGAAAGGTTGATGTGAGCAGCCACCGGCTTGAAATAATCCAGCGGAATATTCTCCAGCTTAAAAGTCCCCTTGATGCCCGGTACCGGTTTCGAAAGGAAGTTGGCATTGCCGTCGAACTGTCCCCTCCCCGTGCCGAAGATGGCCGTATCCATGTGCAGAGTCGAAGGGTAGACGTTTTCTTTGACCCGGACATTGCGGATGTTGCCAGCGGTAACGTTGAGCCGGGACAGATGCAATGGCTTGCCGGTCTTGTCCACATAGGTGATGGAGCCGTCCCTGACCGTAAAATTGTTGATTTTCAGAGGAGAGACCGCTTCGATTGCCTCTTGCCATCCTTTGTCCTTCAGCTTCCGCTCGCTGGTCATTTCGCTCTTGAGCTGCTGCAGGTCTATGTGCATCTTGGGGCGGTCCATATCGATGGTTGCCACGACACTCCCGTGCAAAAGGTCTCTCCAGCTTATGGTGCCTTTGATCTTAGGAAATTGGGCAATGGGGGGCACCGGGTTAGCATCCTGGAGGATATGCAGCCCGTCCAGCGTCACGATTCCTCCCAGGAACTGCACGTGCAGTCCGGCAAGCCTTACGGAATAGCCTTTCAGGTGTTTGTTTGCCGTCTGCTCGGTGTAGCGCCGCATGGGCTCGTCAAAGAAGAAAGACACCGCATACAAGACAGCAGCGAGGAACACAAGTATCCCGGCAAGCCAGATCAGGGTTTTCCTGCGGCCCTGTCGCTGGGGATATTCCGATGGTTGCTCTTGTCGGTGGTCGGATATATTTTGTTCAGCCACAATGTCTCCGTATGATGCCGCAACGGTAGCCTAACTGGTCTTTTTTACTCTAACGGTATATTAAAAAAAGTCAATTAGCATTAAGAAGTAAGATCGCGGCGTGCTATAAATCAAGGTAGTAAAAAAAACGCGCTGTCCCGGAAATATTATGGAAACAGCGCGTCACGAAGATGATTGAAATGTTGGGGGCGAGTTAAATGTTCAAAATGCACCGAATCAGAAGCGAGAAATCCTGAGGAGAGACCGGTTCCTTGCAGGGAACGCGTTCAATTGATGTTGCAGGCTGAGTCCAGGATGGAAATTAGCGCGGCAAGAATCGCTTTTACCCCCTCGCCTCTCGATTCATGGGAATCGGAACAAACGGTTCGGAGCTTTTCGGCGGAAACTTCCACCTTGGACAGATCGGTGATGGAATTGATCCCAGCCATTTGCGGAATGAATGTCCTTGTGAGGTTTTTCGACCGCGCCTTGAGCGGAGCGGAGATGGAGCCCTTGACCAATGCGACGTCTATATCGGCCAGGAAGCGGTTCATCAGGGCGAGGGAACCGAACATCCCGACGAGTCCCGGGGTGAAGCTAGCCACACTGCGCTCTTCCGTAGCATTAAGTTCGAGTAAAACAGCGATAAGTTCACGTGGATCAGTCATGAATTCTCCTTTGGGCGATGTGGTTTCGTGGCAGTACCACGACAAATATTGTGATAACAGCAACTGCCTGTCAAGCATGAAAAGTTGTTCACTTTTCCTGAACTAGTAGAAAAGCAAAAGCCCCTGTCTTTGCCGCCACTTTTATTAAAGTTTAGGTCAAAGCCAGGGGCTCTATCTGATAACTACCCTCGGTAGTTGTTTTTTAAATGGAGCGGGAAACGGGGTTCGAACCCGCGACTTCAACCTTGGCAAGGTTGCACTCTACCACTGAGTTATTCCCGCTCAACGAGTTCCTACTTATAGCAAACAGTTCCGACCGAGTCAACACTTTTTTCTACCATTTACTTTTTTTTCAATGGCTCCAGCAGGAGCGGCGCATAACACCCATCCCGCAAATTCCTGCCTGAGGCCTATTGAGGAGGTCATACGGCTGGGAACGGTGAAGAAACATGGGGTATATTCTCTGGGTTGAAATGGAGTACTCCCCAATCGAGGATTTCCTGCGGCGGAGCTCCAACAAGAAATACGGGAGGTTCCTGTCCGAGAAAACGAAGGGCCGCCAAGAGGAGCCTGCCCCCTTCCTTGCGCAGATCGATGTTTGCGGCAAGGGAAACGGCATTGTCCCGCTTGCTCAATTTTGCTCCGTCAGGACCGGTTACCAGGGGCAGATGAGCATACGATGGAAGCGGATAGCCCAGGAGCCGCTGAAGGTAGATCTGTCTGGGGGTCGAGGTCAACAGATCCGAACCGCGCACCACCTGATTGACACCGCTTGCCGCATCATCAACGACAACAGCCAGATGATAAGCGAAGGGGCCGTCGGCACGCCGGATGACGAAATCGCCGCAGGAGGCGGTCAGTACCTGGCTATAGCGTCCCATTATGCCGTCGGCAAAGGAAATGACCTCATCGTAAACCTTTACCCGATAGGCACGCTCCACTTTGCCTGGTGCTATGCCGTCGCGGCAAAGACCGGGATAGACAATTTCATCGGAGCCGGGAACTGGCGCGGACGCGATTTTAGCTATTTCAGAACGTGTACAGCCGCACAGGTAGGCCATCCCCTTGTCGATCAGTTCCTGCAAGGCATCATTGTATATCTCAGTCCTTCGGCTCTGATAGAGTACCTCCCCGTCCCATTGGAAACCGAGGATTTCCAGGGTAGCCAGCATGTCGTCGGCAATACCGGGAACAACCCGGGGCATGTCGATGTCTTCTATACGCAGCAGCCAGCGTCCCGAGGCATGCCTAGCAAAAAGGTAGCTTCCCAGTGCCGCCACAAGAGACCCCAGATGGAGCGGACCGGTGGGGGATGGGGCAAAACGCCCGACGGCGGCACCGGCTGTCATTCCGATGGAATCCATGGGAATGCCCCCTTGTCAGGCAAGGAACGAGCAGCAGTAATCAGCAACTGTCTTCACTTTCATTCTGAAGCTGGAATTTGCCGGCACCTCGAAGGATTCACCGCCTTTCACCGGCTGCCAGGACTGAGCATTGCCAATCTGCACATCCAGGTCTCCGGAGAGAATCTCCATGAGTTCGGCAGCGGCCGTTTTGAATTCATACTCTCCCGGCATCATGATGCCGAGAGTCTTCTTTTCCCCCGACGGGAAGATGATGGTGCGGCTGGTAACGCCGCCATTGAAGAAGATGTTGGCCTCTTTTACGACGGTGACGTTGTTGAATTCTGACATGGCTTACTCCTGAATTTGTGATTGCTACAGCAGTGATAGTTAAAGGATAGATTCGGGACTGTCAAGGGATTAAAAAAGGGCGGAAGAAAAATTCTCCCGCCCTTCGTTGCTGCTGTTCCGGCGAAAATCTTAGATGTCGAAGTAAAGGGCGAATTCGAGGGGGACCGGACGCATGCGGACCGGATTGACCTCTGCTTCGGTCTTGTACTCAATCCATTTCTCGATGACATCGGGGGTGAAGACGTCCCCTTTTAGGAGGAACTCATGGTCGTCCTTGAGGGCGTTGAGGGCTTCTTCCAGGCTCCCCGGAGCTGAAGGGATGTCGGCCAGCTCTTCCGGAGAAAGTCCGTAGATATCCTTGTCCAGCGGCTGCCCCGGATCGATCTTGTTCTCGACACCGTCGAGGCCCGCCATGAGCAAGGCGGCAAAAGCGATATAGCCGTTGCAGGAAGGGTCTGGCGTACGGTACTCGATGCGCTTCGCCTTGGGATTAGACGAGAACATGGGGATACGCAGGGAAGCGGAGCGGTTACGGCTGGAATAAGCCATGTTTACCGGAGCCTCGAAGCCCGGAACCAGACGCTTGTAGGAGTTGGTTGTCGGGTTGGTGAAGGCGCACAGTGCGCGGGCGTGCTTTATAATGCCACCGATATAGTAGAGAGCCATCTTGGAAAGACCGCCGTAGCCGTCACCGGCGAAGAGGTTGGTACCTTCTTTCCACAGGGACATATGGCAGTGCATACCGGAGCCGTTGTCGCCATAGAGAGGCTTCGGCATGAAGGTTACGGTTTTGCCGTTCCTGTTGGCCACGTTCTTGATGACGTATTTGAACCACTGCAGGTCGTCAGCCATTGCAACCAGGGAGTTGAAACGCATGTCTATCTCTGCCTGGCCGCCAGTAGCGACCTCGTGGTGCTGGCACTCGACGCGGATGCCGACTTTCTGCAGCTCCATGACCATCTCGTTTCTCAGGTCGTTCTGTGAGTCGGTCGGAGAAACGGGGAAGTAGCCTTCTTTGTGGCGGGGCTTGTAGCCCAAGTTGGGGAATTCTTCACGGCCGCTGTTCCAGGTACCTTCCACAGAGTCAACAACATAGAAGGACTGGTTGGAACTGGAGTCATAACGGACGTCGTCGAAGATGAAGAATTCGGCTTCAGGCCCGAAATAAGCGGTATCGGCAAGGCCGGTGGATTTCAGGTAGGCTTCTGCCTTGCGGGCGATGTTACGCGGGTCACGGCTGTAGTCTTCCTTGGTGATCGGATCGAAAATGTTGCAGATCAGACTCAGGGTCGGAATAGCGCAGAATGGATCCAATTTGGCAGTGTTCGGATCAGGAATGATGATCATATCGGAAGCATGGATCGGCTGCCAGCCACGAATGGAAGAACCGTCGAAACCCTGCCCTTCTTCAAAGGTATCTTCACCGAATTCACTCATGGGCACAGTAAAGTGCTGCCAAATACCGACAAAATCCATGAATTTGAAATCGACCATCAGTACGCCGTTTTCTTTGGCAAATTCTACTACCTGTTTTGGTGTCATCTAAAATCTCTCCTTTTTAAATATTTTAAAAATGAGTCTACAGAGCGTCTTCGCCCCGCTCACCGGTCCTGATCCTGACTACTTCTTCCACAGGGGTCACAAAAATCTTTCCGTCTCCGATTCTGCCGGTTTTGGCAGCCTGTTCGATGGTATCGATGACCTTCGTCACAACTTCGTCGCTGACGATAATCTCGATCTTGATTTTAGGGATGAAATCGACCACGTATTCGGCACCGCGATACAGTTCGGTGTGGCCTTTCTGGCGACCAAAGCCTTTGACTTCGGCGATGGTTATCCCTTGAATGCCAATCTCGTTCAGTGCTTCCTTGACTTCATCAAGTTTGAAAGGCTTGATTATGGCTTCGACTTTTTTCAACGATCTCACCCCCCGAATCCGTTTTGCTCAAAAGCGAGCGGATTATATGTGCCTTGCCTCTAAAATGCAAGGCTAATCAACTCGAGCCAAGGATCGTGATCTTGCAGCTGTGGAAAGTATAGCAATTCTTTTGCCAATGGCTGCAATCAAAGATTCTACTGTAGAATTGACAAGTTACATATGAGCAGCAACAAAGATGATGCCACACAAGCCCACATCTTAGGCAAATCGGAGCAATCTGCCTAATATATAGTCATCCGGCAAGTTCATGCTGTGCGGGTTGCCTCCTCAAGGAATGCATGCAGTTGATCCACCCGCGGCATGGCAACCCCTTTCCGTCGGGCTGCAGCCAGAGGTTGGGCAAAAATGGCGTCGAGCTCCAGCTCCCTTCCCTCTTCGCGGTCGATCTGCATGGAGGGCTTGTAGGCCCCCATGGCGTCGGTAAATTCAAGCATTTCTTCGGCATAATCCAACGATATCGGCGAAGAAAGACCTTGAGAGTTCGCTGCCTTGATGAGCTCGACCATGATTTCGCGAAGAGACTGGCGCGTCCTTGGATGGCTGAGAAGAACGTTGACCGGCTTTTGCAACAATGCACAGGTGCCGTTGAAGGGGATATTCCAGACCAGTTTTTCCCACCGTGCCTTTTTCAGGTCGGCAACGGCACAACAGGGTACGCCCGCATCACTGAAAAGGTTTGCAACCATTTCCGCCCGCTCCATTTCCCTTCGCGAATGCTCGCCGAGGATGATCCGGCCTGCCCCCAGATGATGTACCACGCCCGGCTCTCCCCTGTTGGAGCAGAGGAATGCCACGCCCCCCATGACCCGGTCGCCGCCGAAAATTTCGGCAAGGGCATCTTCGTTACCGAGGCCGTTCTGCAAGGTAAGGATGATGCTGTCATCCCTCAGGAGCGGCGTTATGAGCTCACGATATGAGTGATTGGCGAAGGTCTTCAGTCCCACAAGCACCAGGTCCACCGATCCAATCTCCTGGCTGCTTCCGTAGCCGGCAACGGGAAAGAGCCGGAAATTGCCGTTGATTGAGAATACGCTGAGCCCCTTCTTTCTGATCGCTTCCAAATCGCGCCGCAGAAGAAAACGGACGTCATTTCCTCCTTTCTGCAGCATCGCTCCATAATACAAACCCAGGGCTCCTGCACCAACCACCGCTATTCGCACTGAAACCTCCATAAACTTGTAAATCGACTGTTAACACTGTATAGTGATCACGTTTTCATACTTGCACAAGGAATCAGCTCACGGACATGCGGCTCTCCCTGCGAAATATCGTTTTTCTCACACTGGCGCCGCCTTTTTTCTCCCTTACCGCCCATGCCGACTTTTACCGTTTGCAAACCGATGATGGGGTGGAAGTTTTTACCAATACCCCCACCACTGTCGGGGCAGTTAAAATCATGAAAGAAGAGGCGCCGGGGCGCCCCCCCCAAAGGAAAAAAGTCCCCCTGAAAAAGGCCGTGCTGGAAACCACCAAGCCTACTGCCCATGAAGAAGAGAACCAGCAACAGCAACTGGATCTGCCTCTTACCGGCAGGATTTCCTCAAACTACGGCTGGCGCCATGATCCCATTGACGGCAATTTAAGGCATCACAGCGGCGTCGATATAGCCGTCGTCTCGGGAACACCGGTCAAAGCAATCGCGCCGGGGACAGTAACCTTCAGCGGCAACCGCGGCGGCTACGGCAATCTCATCATCATCGAGCACGAGGGGGGCATGACCTCTCTCTACGGCCACAATTCCGTACTGCTCGTGTCCGAAGGAGAGACCGTCGATGCCAGTAAGATCATTGCCCTCTCCGGATCCACCGGCCGCTCGACCGGCCCCCACCTTCATTTTGAATTGTGGAAAAACGGCACGAACCTGACCCAGGCTTACATCGAAGACCGTCAGGGCAGCTTCAAAAATGCCGCCATGGCCGCCAGTCGCATTCGGCATGACGAGATCAAGCGGTTCGTGGAAAAGAACGGCACCATCGTCTTCACCAACCTTCCCCAATAGCCCCCTGCAACACTTTTCAAGGTACTGTCAGCCCCGTGGCTTCGTTTTCCGCGTCGGCACTGCATTCCAGGGATCGTCGGGCCAGGGATGTTTCGGATAGCGCCCCTTCAACTCCTTTTTTACTTGCGGATAGGTGGCATTCCAAAAATTCCGCAGATCCTGTGTCACCTGGATGGGGCGGCGTGCCGGGGAAAGAAGATGGAGCGTTACGGTTACCCGGCCTTCGGCCACAGTTGGAGTGTCGGCGAGACCGAATAGCTCCTGCAGCTTCACCGCCAGCACCGGCGGCTCGTCTTCGGAGTACTCAAGTGGAATTGACGAACCGCTGGGGACGGTGACGTGCGCCGGCGCCTGCTCTTCCACGAAGCGAAGCTGTGGGTAATCCAACAAGTGCTTCAGTGGCGCCAAGATGTCAATTGCATGGAGTTCCGATTTTGTCTTAACTCCGCCCAGGAACGGACCCAACCATTGGGGCAGTATTCGCAACAAATTATCCGCTGAAAAATCAGGCAGCCCCACATCGGGAAAGACTCGGGAAAGGAAATGAACCCGCAGCCGAAACTGTTCCACCCGGTTGGTCCAATTCAGGGCAGCAAGCCCTGCACCGGCTGCAATTCCATCTAGCAGAGCGGTTGCCGTCTCCTCTGCAGTAGGAGCAATCGGTCTCGTCGCCAGGACAAGAGCACCAAGGCGCTCCTCCTCCCGGGCCAGCACCCTCTGTGACTTTTCATCCCATGCCACTACGCGCAGCCATTGGATCTCACGGTCAAATTCCTTGCGTATCGTGCCCAGATCCAGAGTTGTGGCTGAATGTATCTGGCCATCTCCCTTCTCCCCTCCTTCCATGACGACGGCAACGATGAAAGGAATATCCCGGAGAGAGCTCCTGCCGCTCAGGGTTCCCCCCTTGCCGTTGGCAAGCAGGTAGCGAGGAGAACCCGCCTCCCGCTGCTGACCGACGCGATCGGGATAGGCCAGTGCCAGCAA
Source organism: Geotalea sp. SG265 (assembly GCF_022808985.1). GTDB lineage: Bacteria > Desulfobacterota > Desulfuromonadia > Geobacterales > Geobacteraceae > Geotalea. The sequence goes on from NZ_JAKZFT010000003.1 coordinate 127,808, forward strand.
AAGCCCTACAGTTGCAGCAGTTAGCGGAAGAGCAGCCTCGTTGCAATCTGCCTGTTTCCGCAATTGCATGGCCAAGCGGTCCACGGTCGAGATGCTTTGGTGGTCGGGAAGCTTTCCTACCCTCCCCCCCTTTCGCCAGTCAGACAAGAGTTCAAGCCGATCGACGATATCGCTATCGCTGGTTTCAGGTCTGTCGGCAGGGTTGAAGGAAAAAACATCCCGCTCGGTGAGAAGCGCGGCGATATCGCAAGCCACTCGCCCGTATCCCCTTCGCTTCCCTTCGATAATGAGATGGGCCAGGCGAGGATGAACCGGCAGTAAGGCCATGCTGCGGCCAAGTTGGGTGATGAGAAAATTACTGTCGAGAGCTCCGAGTTTTCTCAACAGTTCACGGGCTTCGGCTAGGTTGGCAGCGGGCGGCGCATCGAGCCACGACAGGGCAGCGGCATCGTTCTCCCCCCATAAGGCCAGCTCCAGGGCAAGTGAAGAAAGATCCGAAGAGCGTATCTCGGGGGTGGTGAAGGGAATGAGCGTCGATTGGGAATGCTCCATCCAGAGGCGGTAGCAGATACCAGGCGCTGTACGACCGCCCCTGCCGGCCCGTTGGATCGCTGACGCTGCGGATATGCGGGTGGTGACCAATCGATTGAGGCCGGTGGCAGGATCGAAGCGCAGTTGGCGGCACAGGCCGCTGTCGATGACAACCCTCACCCCTTCGATGGTCAAACTGGTTTCGGCAATATTGGTGGCGAGCACTATTTTACGCCCTGGGCCCGGCACGATGGCCTGTTCCTGCCTGGCATACGGAAGATCGCCGTACAGGGGGTGGACAGCAGCTTTCACCGTGCCGTCAAGAAGGCTTTGGCAGCGCCTGATTTCTCCCCCCCCCGGCAGAAAGACGAGGATGTCTCCTTCCGTCTCGGCCAATGCCCTGCGAATGGCGGCTGCAGTTATATCCGCGGTTCGCCCTTTGGGCTCTGCGGGCAGGTAGCGGATATCCACCGGGTAGCTGCGCCCTTCGCTGGTCAGAAGGGGTGCACCAAGAAGCTGTGCTATGGGCGCTCCATCAAGGGTGGCGGACATGACCATTAGCTTCATGTCAGGGCGCAGGCCGAGCTGGGCGTCGCGGCAGAGGGCCAGAGCCAGATCGCTCTGCAGGTTCCTTTCGTGGAACTCGTCAAAGATGACCAGTTGAACCCCGGCAAGTTGTGGATCGGTCTGCAAACGCCGGGTGAGGATGCCTTCGGTGACCACCTCGACACGAGTTGCAGCTGAGACTTTTCGTTCGAAACGGATAGTGTAGCCGATGGTTTTTCCCACCGTCTCGCCCAGCTGGGCAGCCATCCATCGAGCGGCATTGGCGGCCGCCAGACGGCGAGGCTCCAGCATGACGATTCTGCTGTCCTTGGGAAGGGCCTGCAGCAGCGCTAGCGGCACCCTCGTCGTTTTTCCAGCCCCCGGAGGCGCCTGGAGCACAACGGCAGGATTTTCTTGAACGGCTTGCAGCAACTGGGGAAGGATATCATCGATGGGCAACCGTTTCATTGAGCTAGCGAAAAAGGGCATCCAGTCCGGTGAGGTCGATCCCCACCAGAGATTCGACCACCCTGGCAGCAGCCCCAAGTTTCTCTTCGGGATAGCTGTTGGTCACGGCGAGGACCTTGAGCCCGGCAGCGGTGGCGGAGGCAATACCGGCTGGGGTATCCTCTATGGCAAGGCAACGGGCAGGGGCAATGCTCAGCGCAGGAAATGCCTCCGCAAGCCTTTTCACGGCAAGCTGGTAGCTTTCCGGATCGGGCTTGCTGGCTGCCACCTCATCGGCGGTGACAAGTATGTCGAAAACACCACCGATGTGCAGCTGCTGAAGGATTGGTGCAATATCGGAAGCAAGGGCGCCACTGCAAAGGCCGATCGGGCAGGTACCTTTTAATGTACGGATCAGTTCCACCACCCCTGGGAATGGGGTTACCCCAGCGGCAATGATGCAGTTGAAGGCAGCTGCCTTTTTGCCGATCATCATACTGAGCTCATCGGCATCGAGGGCCTTTCCTCCGGCGGCATAGGCTTCCCGGAAGGCATCCCGATCATCGAATCCGATATAATGCCCCACATACTCCTCCCAGGAGTAACCAAGGCCAAGAGGAACGAGTACCTCCTGAAAGGCCTTGTAATGAAGCGGCTCCGTATCCACTATGATACCGTCGAAATCGAAAATAACCGCGGCAGGCATGACTCCTCCGTTATTCTAAAATCTGCCGATGAGGGCCAGGGACGCGCCATCTGTGGACACGGCAGGCGCAATGGTCAACCTGGAGGCGTTCTTGCCGGCATGGTAATTGGTCACGACCCTGCCGCAGAGTTCACCGATGACGGCCCCCAGCAATACGTCGCTGGCCCAGTGTTTATCCTGATAGATACGTGAAAAGCCGACGAATCCGGCAGCGGAATAGGCGAGCATTTTGACGCTGAAACTGTCGGATGTTCTGGCAACCACCGATGCCATGGCAAATGAGCTGGCGGTGTGCATGGAAGGCATGGAATCGTAATCGGTGGTAAAGGAAAATGGTTTGAAATCGGCCTTGTCCCCGCTTTTAAAGGGGCGCCCTCTGCCGAAACCTTCCTTGAGAAGAAAAGTGGTGGCATCGGCCAGGATCAGCGACTCGCCGAGCATCTCCCCCAGGCTCCGGTATTTTTCGGAACCCGCCAGGACGCCGCCGCCGTAAAAGGCAGCAGCCACGCCAAGATGAAGATAGGGACTGCCCACGAAACTGCCGGCATCGGTCGCCCGATCCAGATTCTTTCCCTTGAGTCCCATGACCTTCGACCTGATATCGTCATCGAAGTAATAGGTTAGCCCTACGGCTCCCGCCGCGGCGAGCGTACCGAAGATATTCTCCCGATCTACCGGTGCTGCTGCAACCTGGACCGCTTCTTGACCCAGACGTCCCAGTTCATCCTTGATGGCCGTGGTACTGTTGAAGAGATTGTCATCGGCAGCCAGTGCCGGTGAAGAACAAAGCGTCAAGACCACCAAAAGATAAATCAGCCTTTGCACATAGACCCCTGTTTGTGGAACCGATTATTTTTCAACACCGCTGCCCTGCTAGACAGATGAGCCAATAAACGATAAATCCCCAGACGACGGAAACAGTCACCTGAGGAGGGTTATCGTATATCATACATTGCCGGAAGGGCTCTTGACACAAACGCTACGACCGTTGCCGCCGGGTAAAGGTCAGGGCATCCTTGATCTCGTTCCAGCGCCCCCGGTCCTCATCGGACATTTTATCAAAATATTCTTGAACGAAAACGGCAAAGACCGACAGGAAAAAGGCGGTAACCGTTGAAAGCAGCACGATCAATGAGCGTTTCGGCTTGCTCTTCTTGGCAGGCACCACCGCATCGTCCAGCACCTGGATGGAGGACGAATCCTTAGCCTCGTTATACTTGGCCACCTCGTACTGTTTTTTCAGCTGCTCGTATATGGCTTCCTGGGTCTTCACCTCCCGCAGCCTCCGGGCGTATTCCAGCCCCAGGTTGGGCACACTGCCCACCGCCGGAATGACATCGCCGGCGCTGTTGCCGGAAAAAGCCCCCACCTGGTTGCGCAGCTTGGCAATGGAGGTCCTGAGCAGTTGCACGTCAGGGCTTTCATCGGTCTGGAAGGATTTGAGGGAGGCTAGCTGCACCTCCTTGGCGACGATCTCTGCCTTGATTTTAGCAATCCCTTCGATGGAGGCGGCGGCCTGGGAATCAACCTTCAACATCTTGTTTTTTTCCTGGAAGTCACGCAGGCTGTTTTCCGCCTTGGCCAAGTCATCCTTCACCAGATCCAGGCGTTTTTCAAGAAAGCTCCTCTCGGTCCCCGCCTTGGTCAGGTTAAGCTGAACGCTCCTGTTTCCCAGTTCGGCGACCATGGTATTGGCAAGGGTCGCAGCCAGCAGCGGATCCTTGTTGTCGGCAGTGATGGTAATGATACCGTCTTTACCGGCCTGGGTCTTTACAACGCCAGCCAGGGCCAGCCTCGCCTCATCAAGGCTTTTGCATTCGAATTTCTTCTGCAGGTCCAGCTTCTTAATGACGGCATCGGCAACGGAGCGGCTTTTCAGAATGCCCAGATAGAGGTCGGAACTCCCGCCGAGGGCACCACCGGCAAGGCCGGCCAGTCCCCCCACTTGTCCCAGCAGCGCAGAGATACCGCCCCCCGAGTCTTTCTGCGGCGGCAGGACCCGGGCAGTGGCCGTATATACATTGGGCATGGTCAGGCTTAATCCGACCGACAGCACCACCGCAGCCGCACAGACCTTGATAATCAGCTTCTTGCGCTTGACGATAACCCTGAGGAGATCGAGAAGGTTGATTTCCTCTTCCGCTTGCAGCTCGTCTCTATTCGTTTCCATCCCCATCCTCTTATTTCAGGCCGATAAAGACCGTACCGGCAGTAAGGGCAATCTGCGAAATAATGGTCGTGATATCCTTGATGTCTCTGAGCCAGGCGGTCCGCTCGAGTTTCTGGGGCACGACCAGGGTATCCCCGGGATTCAGCGGCTTGGACATGAAGCTGCCGAAGCTCCAACTCTTGTCGTCTTCATTCCAGCGAATGCCGAATTTCGATTGCTGGCGGCTGTCCACGGAACCGTCGGCTTTTATGATATACATATCGTCCTCCTCCGCATCGTGATTCGGCCCGCCGGCTTGGCTGAGATACGAGGCTACCGTGCTGCCGGGAAGATGGACGAAGGTGGTCGGGTTGTAGACCTGCCCCATGACGTTGACGACGCTGGGAACGGGAGGAACCTCCAGCACATCTCCTCCGGACATCTCCAGGTTGTAGGGGGTCTTGGACAGGTCCTCAACCGAAACCAGATGCACCACCACGCGCCCCTCCGCCTTTTTCTGCTTGAGCTGCTCAAGGTTCTTCTGCAGCCCCTCCAGTGATGCCTTGGTGGCCTCCAGCTCTTCTTTCGATGCAGCCAGCGAAGCCAGTTCCCCCTGTTTCTTGACGATGTCCTGTTCGCTGCGGGCTATGACTTCTTCCATACGCTTCTGCTGGCTTTCCTGGACCGATTTCCGGGTGAATTTGGCCCCCTTCAGGTAGGCTTCCCGGGTAAATCCGCCGGCCCGCCTGATGACCGAATCCAGCCGCTCCCCTTTGGCAATGGAATAGATGCCGGGAAAGCGGAATTCACCTTTGAGTGTGACAAAGCGGTCTTCCGTATCGAGCCATTGGGGAATGGACCTGACACTGAGAACATCGTCGGCTTCGAGCACCAGATTGTGCTCCGGGTCGTCCGCCATGGCGCGTTTCAGGTCGACCATCTTCCGCTTCACCTGTGCCTTGCCCTCTTCTACCCTGATCCGGGTCAGCTCGGCATTCTCCAGGAATGCGTTTCTCTTGGGACTGCCGGCGGCGGTGAGAAGATCCCTGACGGTCATGCGCGGATAGTAGTCGTAGGTGCCGGGATTGAGGACTTCGCCGTTGATGGAGACCATCGGCTTTTCTTCCATCTCCGAACGTGGAAAGATCTTGATGGAGTCCTGCTCCAGGAGCAGGATATTCTCCTTTTCATCCCCTTGCAGGGCCTTGCGCAGGTTCACCGACGATGTTTCCTTGTGGAAATCGGGTGGCACCATCCGTGAGATTTCGATGGACTCAAGGTAGGAATCGGGCAGGAGGGCAGCAAATGAGGGTATCAAATCGATAATGCGCATCCCTTCCTTGTACTGGTATTCACCTGGGCGGACCACATTTCCCTTGAGAGTCACCACGTGCCGCAGCGCCTTGAAAACAGGGAATACCTTGATCATATCCTGATCCTGCATCGCAATGGCGGCTAGATCGAGTCCACTCTGCCCCGGTTTAATTTCGTAATCCTGTACCACCCGGGCCTTGTTTCCTTCAAACCGCTCGACTTGGACCCTGGCAGTATCGCCGGCGGCAGTGATGCCCCCGGCAAAGTCCAGCACCTGAGACAGGGAGGTCTTGCCGCGGAGTTCATAAATGCCCGGACGCTTGATTTCGCCGGCCACGGCGGCTACCGGTCCGATTACCGGCACCAGCAGGGTATCGCCGTTTTCCAGACGCACATCCTTGCTGCGGTCGCCCCCAAGCAGCATGTCGTACAGATCCACTTCCTGCACCAGCTTGCCTCCCCGCAGCAGGCGCACCGTGCGCAGGCTGCCGTTCTTGGAGGGCCCCCCAGCCTGGGAAAGGGCATTGATCACTGTCGCCAGGGAACTGACCGAGTAGGTACCTGGAGATTCCACTTCGCCCACCACATATACCTGAATGGTCCGCAGTTTCCCCAGTGTCACATTGAGCTCATAGCCCTTGTAGTAACGGGATATGGCCTTGTTGATGACATCTTTTGCCTGGGAATAATTGATGCCCCATACCTTCACGGTACCCACCTTGGGCAGGGTTATTTCGCCGTTCCGGTCCACTACAGCATCGTACCTGGCCTGCAGTGTTCCCCACAGGTCGACCCGCAGGGAATCACCCGGACCGATGATGTAATCCCCCCCGACGGGAAGGTTGTCGCTCATGGTCAACGTGGCGAGGCTGTTCTGGAAGAAATCGTAACCGAACTGCTTCAACTCCCTTTTAAACGGGTCCGCTTCCAGGTTGTCCTGAAAGGTCGCCACCTTCCTGGCAAAGGCTTTTTCCAGTTGGGAGCCCTGTTCTCCGGCAGCAAGCGGCGTGGCCTTTACCTCGTTGGAAAAAATCACCTGCTCGGCAACCTTTTCTTCTTCCGCTTCGGTTTCCTGTTTGGTCTGAGCAGTTCCCTGTACCTTCACATAGTAGATATAATTGTTGACGAGTCCGCGCAGCGTGTATTCCCGAACGCTACCCACCTCGATTTTCTTTTCATATCGCCCCGGTTCCAGGCCGTAAAAGAGGGTGAATTTTACCGGAGGATCGCCCGGCCTTACCTGCAGGCCCTTCACGTCCCAGCTGAGCCGAACCAATCCGTCCCCCGGTTCGACCTTGAGGAATACCTTTGCCTTCTTTGCCTTAGGTTCCTTCGCCTTTTCTTTTTCTTTGAGCAGATTCGTCTTTTCGGCAGGAATCCGCTCGCCACCGAGCAAATCCTTGCCGGTCAGACTTCTATCCACTTCGCCGGGCATCCTGCTGCCGGAAAAGTCAGCACTGCCACCCTTGCCGGGAACGATCATCGGCTCGTTCAGTTCCGTAAGGGGTATCCCCTGCTTGGTTTCACCGATAAAAACACCCTGGTTCTCATTCTGCTTGGCTTCATCCATGGAGAGGGCAAATGCGGGCACGGCAACGATGAAGATCAATAGGGTCACAATAAAACAGCTAATGCTCTTTTTCATGCTCTTTTCCTGAATGGTTAGTGGCAGCGACAAACAAAAAAAAAAACAGCAATCCCCGTTGGAGGTTACTGTTCATGACTGGTGATCCCAAGGGGACTTGAACCCCTGTTACCGACGTGAAAGGCCGGTGTCCTAACCGCTAGACGATGGGACCGGAAAAGGAACGCCCGCTGAATTGTGAATGGAGAATAATTCCCGGAAGCTTTTGTATTCCTTTCACCCTTCACTTTTCACGCTTCGCTCTTTTATTTTTTATGGCTGGGGTGCAAGGATTCGAACCTTGGATGACGGAGTCAGAGTCCGTTGCCTTACCGCTTGGCGACACCCCAACATGAACGCCTTATATAGCAGATTCAGATTGCGCTCGTCAACAATTTTTCCCGAATCCGGGTGAAGCTACTGTCTGGCCCTGAGAGCTCCGGCCTCGATGGCCTTGATGTTGGCGGGTATAAAGCGATGATTCCGCTCGGGAAGGACTTCCTTGAGCCCATTCTCAAGAGCGGAAAGGGATACCGCGCCGGATTTTTCCACATAGGCGCCGAGTCCGATCATATTGACCATCCTGGCGTCGCCCAGATCCATGGCCATGTCGTTCATGGGTATCTCGATGACCTGGATATCGGAACGGTGAAAGTTTTCCGTGCTGACCAGGCTGGAGTTGACGATGCAGACGCCGCCAGGCTTGACTTTGGCGCCATATTTGTCCAGGGAGGACTGGTTGAGAATGATCATGAACGAGGGATTACCGACAATGGGAGATCCCACCTCTCCGTCGGCGATGACTACCGTGCACATGGCCGCACCGCCGCGTTTTTCCACCCCGTAGGAAGGGTAAAAGGAGACGTTTCTGCCCTCGATAATGGCCGCGTAGGCAAGGAGGTTGCCGGCCAGAAGGGCTCCCTGCCCGCCGAATCCCGATATGAACACATCCTGTCGCATGGGAATACTCCTACAAGTTCTTGAACACACCGAGCTTGAAATAGTCGATCATTTCTGTTCCGACCCGCTCGTTGGCGGCAAGGGGATTCATCCCCCAGTTGGTCGGACAGGCGGATAGAACCTCGATGAACGAGAAGCCTTTTCCTTCCACCTGGTATTGGAAGGCTTTCTGAATCTGTTTTTTTGCGTCAATCAGATTTTTTGGAGAGTTGACCGCCACTCTGGCAGAGAAGGCGACTCCTTCCAGTTGCGCAAGAAGTTCAGCCATCCTGACGGGGGCACCGTCCTTGGCCTTGTTCCTGCCATAGGGAGAGGTGGAGGTCTTCTGCCCCACCAGTGTCGTCGGTGCCATCTGCCCTCCGGTCATGCCGTAGGTGGTATTGTTGACGAAGAAAACAGTGATATCTTCGCCACGATTGGCGGCATGAATAATCTCTGCCGTGCCGATGGCAGCCAGGTCACCGTCTCCCTGGTAGGTGAAGACGAAGTTTTCGGGCTTGGCCCGTTTCACTCCGGTGGCTACCGCCGAAGCACGCCCGTGTGGCGCCTCGACCACGTCAATATCGAAATAGCCGTAAAGAAAAACCGAGCAACCCACCGATGCGACGCCGATGGTCCTCTCCTGTACGCCGTACTTGTCGATCGCCTCGGCAACCAAACGGTGGATGGTTCCATGGTGGCAGCCGGAGCAGAAATGTGTCTGCACGTCCTTCAGGCTTGTCGGTCTTTTAAAAACCTGCTGCATAACAATCCTCTTAAAAGTTCGATGTTCGAAGTTCGAGGTTCGGGGTTACTCCTCACCCCTCACGCCTCTCTCCTCACTGTCTATAAGTGTTTCCTGATCTGTTCGAGCAATTCCTCTGGTGTGGGCAACGAACCGGCTCCCGGGGGCCTGCCGTAGAAGCTGACTTCTGCATCCCTGGCCACGGAGAGCCGGACGTCTTCCACCATCTGTCCGGCATTGAGTTCCATGACGAGAACCTTCTTGCAGGTTTTGGTCTGCTCAAGCAGCGCCTTTTCCGGGAAAGGGAACAGGGTGATGGGGCGCAGCAGGCCGACTTTGAGCCCTGCTTCCCGGGCCATCATGATAGCCGTTTTGGCAATTCTCGCCGTCGAACCGAATGCGGTGACGAGCAGTTCAGCGCCAGCCGTCTCGTATTCCTCCCAGCGCACCTCCTGCTCCTTCAGCGCCTGGTACTTTGCATGGAGCTTCCAGTTATGGGCTTCCAGTTCCCCATCACCAAGATAGAGGGATTTGACCACGCGCTGCTCCCCTCCCCCTTTGCCGCGTACCGCCCAATCCTTGGCCGGCAGATCCCGCACCGGCCGTTTGTTGGCGATCAAGGCTTCCTTCATCTGTCCCACGACCGAGTCTGCCAGTATCATGGTCGGCATCCTGTAGATATCCGCGAGATCGAACGCCAGCATGGTGAGGTCGTACATCTCCTGAACCGAAGCAGGAGCCAGGACAATAATATGGTAACCGCCGTGCCCTCCCCCTTTTACGCTCTGAAAGTAATCGGCCTGGGAAGCATCGATCCCCCCCAGACCAGGGCCCGAGCGGGAAATATTGACGATGACGCCGGGAAGTTCCGACCCTGCCATATAAGAGATCCCTTCCTGCTTGAGGGAAATTCCCGGACTTGAGGAAGAGGTCATGGCCCTGACACCGGTGGCAGAAGCACCGAGGAGCATGTTGATTGAAGCGATTTCGCTTTCAGCCTGGATAAATTCGCCATTGAGCTTGGGCAGCTCCCGGGAAAGATATTCAGGGATGTCACTCTGGGGTGTAATGGGATATCCGAAGTAATAGCGGCAGCCTGCCTCTATGGCAGCCATGGCCACCGCCTCGTTTCCTTTGACGAACAGACGCTTTGTCAAAACAACCTCCGGTACTGAAACAGGTAAGCAATTTCTACAGGAATGACTATGGAAGAAACGGCTTGAACCAGAATGGGATACTATGGATTACCTGAAGACGGCAATGGCGACATCTGGACAGATTTCTGCACAGAGAGCGCAGCCTGTGCACCTGTCAGTCGCATTGATACGGGCGGGAGTGTAGCCCTGGTTGTTTATCTTGTCGGACAAAACAAGCAGCTTCTGTGCACATGCTATGGTACATAAGCCGCAACCTTTGCAGCGTTGCTCATCGATGGTGATCATTGCCATGGGAATGTTTCCTTGTTACTGAACGCTCCGGTATTCCGGCAGGTCAAATTAGCAAATATGTCTCTGAACAGTCAATGCTTTTTATCAATTAGTTAACCTTTTTTCTTGATTTGAAGAAATAATATAGTTAAATATAAAAACCTTGAATTAAACATTCTCTTGTCTTGACAAAGGAGGAAGTAAAATGGCCTCAACCTTGTTGGAACTGACAGCAAGCATAGTTTCTTCACATGCATCCGTATCTGAAATGTCCGGTGAAGAACTGATTGCCGAATTGCAGAAAGTTCACGCTGCACTGCAGAAACTGGAAGCACCCGCAGAAGCTACGGCAGAAGCTGAAGGCAAGCCCGCCATATCCCTGAAAAAAGCTTTCCAGCCCGACCAGGTTTCCTGCATGATCTGCGGCAAAACAGGCATGAAAACCCTCGCCCGCCATCTGGCCCAGGTGCACGACATGAAGCCGGGAGCATACCGGAAACAGTTCGGGATCCCGTCGTCGCAAGCACTTACTGCCAAAAACTTTTCTGAAGCCAGAAGGAAAATGGCCCAGGAACGCGGCCTTGCCGACAATCTGGCAAAGGCCAGGGCAGTAAGGGCTGCCAACATCAAGGCAAAGGCCACTTCCGATGAAAAGCCGGCCAAGACAGCCAAACCGGCAAAAGCTGCTACCAAAGCCACTCCCAAAGCAGGCGCGACCAAAAAAGCCGCCAAAGGTCAGGCGAAGGCAAAAAAAGCCTGATTCCTCTTCCCCTGGTCTGCTGACGAAATCCCCATATGCCATTATCCTGAAAGGACCGGCAGATGGGGATTTTTCGTTCTCCATCCCTCCTTGTACCATAGGTTCAGGACGTTTTCGTCAACCAAAAACCCAAACATGGTTGACAACATTTATCCACTATGTTAATCAAGAACCCGGAGGATATCCCGATGACCATTAATCTTGACCTATTGGCTGACCGCATTGGAAATGGAGGCACCATCACCCGGGAAGAGGCGCTGCAGCTTGCCGATCTGAGCGGGTCCGCCCTGTTTCCACTTTTTTGCGCCGCAAACCGCATCAAGGAGCATTTCGTAGGGGACAAAGTATTCCTCTGTTCCATCATCAATGCCAAATCGGGCCGCTGCCCCGAAAACTGCTCATTTTGCGCCCAATCGGCACACCATAGAACCGACGCCCCAGTCTATTCGTTGATCGACGAAGAACGTATGGTCGCCTGCGCCAAAGAAGCCGAAAAAAGCGGCTCATCCTGCTACGGCATCATAACCAGCGGCACCTCGGTCAAAAAGGGGGACGAACTGGACCGGATCTGCAATGCGGTACGCCGCATCCGTCGGGAGACGGGAATCACCCCATCCTGTTCCCTGGGCATCATTGACGCTGAAACGGCATCTGCCCTCGTGGCAGCCGGAGTGGAAACATATCACCACAACCTGGAAACCGCCCGCAGTTTTTTCCCCAACGTCTGCACCACCCATGACTACGAGGAAGATGTGGAAACGGTACGTGTGGCAAAACAGGCGGGACTGAAGGTGTGCTGCGGGGGGATCTTCGGCCTCGGCGAAAGCGCGGCCCAGAGAATCGAGATGGCCTTTACCCTCCGGGAACTTGATGTTGACTCCATTCCCCTCAACTTCCTCAACCCCATCCCCGGCACCAGGCTCGAAGGGGCCCACAACATCACCCCCATGGAATGCCTGCAGACCATCGCCCTCTTCCGTCTGATTCTCCCCACGAAGCGAATTTCCATCTGCGGGGGGAGAGAGAAGAACCTCCGCGACCTGCAGTCGTGGATTTTCTTTGCCGGTGCCAGCGGCACAATGATCGGCAACTACCTGACCACCACCGGCCGGGCAGCCGAAGAAGACTGGCAGATGCTCAAGGACCTGAACCTCTCGGTGGCAAACTGCTGCGATTAGCGGCATTTATGTCAATGGAGGCCGAAGAATGGCATTGAATAAGGGAATATTCATTACCGGTACCGATACCGGTGTGGGCAAAACCATAGTCTCGGCTGTGATAGCGCGACTTCTAAGTAACAGAGGATTGTCGGTCGGAGTCATGAAGCCGGTTACCAGTGGCTGCATCCAGGTGGGGAGCAATCTGATTTCCGAAGATGCGGAATTACTGAAGTGGGCAGTGCATGCCCGGGAAAGCGACCCGGACGTGACCCCATACCTGCTCAGGGAACCATTGGCCCCCTCGATGGCCGCCGAACGGGACAAGGTCCGTATCGATTTTTCGGCAATCAAGGCTGCCTATGAGCGGCTGGCGGCTAAATACGACTTTGTCATCGTCGAAGGTGCGGGGGGGCTGATGGTACCCCTGGCCGGAGGACTCTTGACTGCAGACCTGATCAACTATCTGGGTCTGCCGTTGATCGTTGTCGCCAGGCCCAACCTGGGCACTGTCAACCACACCCTGCTCACCACCTTCGCCGCCCGGCAGATGGGCATCCCCGTCCGGGGGATCATCGTCAACAATTATCCCGCTATTCCAGATACCGCCGAGGAATATGCACCACACCTGCTCGGTTCCCTTTCCGGTGCTCCGCTCCTGGGGGTCTTCCCGAGAAGCGAGAGCCTCGACCAGCATGCCCTGGTGCAGGAACTGGTTACGACCCTTGAAGCCGACCCGGCAACGGCACTGATGCTGCGCGAGATCGGCATCTGAACCGATTAATTCATACAGCATAAAAAAAAGGGGCCGTCACCGGCCCCATCAACAGCTGCAATCCCTCCTACAAAATCCTCAGAAGGTTCCCCGTAGAAATTCAGCCATAACAACTACAGGGGTTTTTCCTCTCGAATTGGTTTCCTTGATGTCTGGCATAATGGTCGGCATGGCGAATTTCACCTTGCCGTCTTCAACTTCCATCAGGGAGCGGGTCGCCTTGACGACACCGTAACCTGCGCCAAGAAGGGCTCCAGCCGCAGCGCCATATGCCAGACGGTCAACGTGGTCTGCCGGATGTCTGGTAAAGGCAAGCAGGGCGCCGCCGACCACCGTTCCGGCCAAACCTCCATAGATTGAATTGGTGAATATCTCTTTGAAGGGGTTTCTTTCCAGGGTCTTGTGATCATCCGCAGCAAAGGAGGGGACGGCAGCAATTATCGTCAGCAGAACTGCCGTCAGCAGAAGGGTAAATGTTCTTAGTCTCTTCATTTTTCGCTCCCGGGATTATCCAAACAGTCACATGGCAGCAATATCCGAACCAAATCTGATTAATGCAGCCACTCGGCTGATATTATTGTTGAGCACATCTCGGAAGATACGCAGGTTTCGGTTCGATGAAAGGCTGAACGGGAGAATCGGAACGGGTCCGACATGGAACAGTTGTACCTGATGGAGAGTAATGTTGATGTGATAAGGGGCACCGGAAAGCGAAAGTAAGCCATTTGGAGGTGAGAGTGTTGCAAATTTGCTACATTTTCTTCAACTTGTGCCTGACCAGCTCCAGTTCCTCTTTCCGGCTGGTGACCTTGCCATCAAGCCGCGCCTTCAGCACCAGGTCGAGCAGCTCCCGGTAGACAGGCCCCGGCGGCACATGCAGGCGTCGCAGATCATGACCGGTGATGAAACAGCGGATGTTCTGCAGCTTGGTGAAATAGAGTGAGAGCCATTTCTTGACCTCATCGCTGCCGGTTTTTGACATCAGGTAGAGCAGGACTTCCACTGGGAGATCTTTCAGCAGGAAAAAGACCTCGCTGTTTGCCATGGTGCCGTTCCTGACAGCCTTTTTTTCCATGGCTGCCAAAGCCTCCTCTCCCTGACTGCGGGTCTCGAACAGCTTCTCCCGGTAGTGCTCGCTGACCGAAAGCCTCGTACAGGTCCCCCACAGCTGGTCATGGGTCAACGATTCGCACAGGACAAGGAAATATACTGCCCAGCGTTCATAGGAGCGGTCGAGGAAGAGAAGATCGAACCAGGTGAGGATCCTGCGGGATTCTTCCAGCAGGATCCGCGTCCGGCTCGTCAATTCCAGCACAGGATGGATGAAGCGGAGCAGGCCGAAGGACGCCATGCGTTCGATGGCTTTGATGGGCTCCTTTTCCCGCAGGATATGGACCAGCTCAGCCAGAAGCCGTTTCCCCCCCAGTTTTTCGAGGAAATCCATCTTCACCGCATTTTTGATGAGATTCTCCGTGTGCTTGGCAATGGTGAAATTGAGCCGTTGCTCGAAGCGGATGGCCCGGAAAACGCGGGTCGGATCTTCCACGAAGGAAAGGTTGTGCAGCACCCGGATCAAGCGATCCTGCAAGTCCCGTTGGGCACCGAAAAAATCGAGCATGACACCGAAATGAGATTCGTTAAGCCTGATGGCGAGAGTATTGATGGTGAAATCGCGGCGGTAAAGATCCATTTTAAGCGAGGAACGCTCGACGGTAGGCAGGGCCCCTGGAGAAACGTAATACTCCAACCTCGTGCTGGCCACATCGATCTTGAAGCCGTCGGGAAAGACAATGACCGCCGTGCCGAATTTATCGTGGCTCTTGACCCGGCAGCCGAACCGGCCGGCAAAGGTTTCGGCAAAGAGGATGCCGTCACCTTCCACCGTAACATCCACGTCCAGGTTGGGCACATACATCAAGAGGTCCCTGACGAATCCCCCCACTGCGTAGACCGGCACGTCGAGGCTGTCCCCCACCGTGCCCAGATCGTGCAGTATCTGTAGAATCCGCGGAGTCAGGGTTCTGCCCATGAGCCCCCGCATCTCCTTGCTCTTCATGGGCACGGGGGCCCGGGCGAGATCGTAAAGATCCTCGCCGTTGTGCATATAGCGCAAGATATCGGTGCGTGTCACGACCCCTGCCAGCCGGCCGTCGTCGAGGACCGGGACCAGGCGCCGGTTGCGCCCGATCATGTAGTCCTGGATCTCCTTGATGCCGGTGCCGGGGGTGGCGGTCATGAATTCCGAATGCATGTAATCGGTAACCGGCACCTGGCCCAGGTTGTGGTATAGTGATTTTTCCACAATACGCCGGGAGATGATGCCTGCCAGGCGGCCATCTTTCACTACCGGCAGGGCGTTGACATTGTAGCGGGTCAGCATCTCCCTGGCCTCTTCCATGGTTGCCCCGGCGTCGATGGTTTTTACCGGAGAGGACATGATGTCTCCGGCCGTCCGTCTCGGGTTGACCCTCGCCCGCAGGACTTTTTCCAGCTTCTCCAGTACCTGGATGACGGTCAGGTCCTTAACGGCAGCCGAAGCGGCAGACGCATGGCCGCCCCCGCCGAATTCCTGAAGGATTTCGCTGACATTGACCTCGGAAATCCTGCTCCTGGCAACAATGTAAACCCGGCTCGCCATGCCGACGACGACAAAAAGAGCTTCAAGATTTTCCATATCCCGCATCATGTGGGCAAGGACGGCAATGTCGCCGATGTAATAATCCACCGACGCCTGGGCGATGGAGATTTCCACCCCGTGAAGCTCTGTGGTTTTCAAGGACTTGAGCAGGTCGTTCAACAGTGAAACCTGTTCAGCGGTCAGTTCCTGGGTAATGAAATCGGCAACCGTGTTGAGACTGGCCCCGTGCTCCAGCAGCCAGGCCGCGGCATGGAAATCTTCAGTCGTGGTGGAGGGAAAGATGAGGCTGCCGGTATCCTCGTAGATGCCGAGCATCATCAGGGTCGCTTCGGTGGGGTTCACCTCCACCCCCTGTTCACGCAGAAGTGAGGTAAGGATGGTGGTGGAAGAGCCGCTGGCGCGGATGACGCCGCCGGTGGGGACAATGTCTCCGGACGATTCGGGATGGTGATCGTAGATGTGGATTTCCAACCCGGGACGGTGCAGGATTTCGGCGAACCTGCCGATGCGCGAGGAGTGCTGGCAATCGACGATGATCAGGCGGGTGATGGCCGTTAGGTCCACATCCTTCAACCTGGTGAAATTAAGGGCATAACCGGTGGACTTGAGGAAAAAGTCGCGCATGCTTTTTTCCTGGGCTCCGGAAAAAACCATCAGCGCGTCGGGATAGAGTATCTTGGCCGCAACCATCGCCCCTAGGCAATCGAAATCCGCATTTACGTGGGTGGTAATGACCTCCATCAGATTACCGTCATGGCAGCATAGGCGACAACCTGGCGGTTATCCCCCGTAACATCGCCGCTGGTGGCATAACGGACCAGCCTGGCCGTCGTTGCTCCCAGGCTCTTGGCGGCCACGAGCATCACCGTTGCCGGAACGGCACCGCACATAGTGACGTCCTTTTCCCGGCAGACCTGCAGCAGTCCTTCTCCATCGAGGGAAAGCGCCTTCTCCAGCGCCTGCTCGTCCTTCTTTTTTGCAGCAGCGGCGGACTCGTAATGGGACATGTCGCTGCTGGCCACGATCAGGACTTCCTTGTCGTATTCCCGTATGGCTGCGGCAATGCCCGAGCCGAGGATCTGACAGCTCTTGAAATCGCCGAAACCGAGGCAAAGGGGGACAACGGTCACGTCCGGGCGGAGAAACTGGAGAAAGGGAAGTTGCACCTCAAGGGAGTGCTCGAAAAGGTGTGCCTTGTGATCGGCCTCGACCAGGGGAGCATGCTTTCTGATAAGCCCCGCCAGGACGCTGTCGATGGGGACACTCCCCAGAGGGGTCTGCCAGCTCCCCTCGGGAAAAAGGGCGGCCCGGGCGCCGATGCCGTGATGATTGGGGCCGAGGATGACGACAGTCGGGGGAATCCTCACCTGGCCGAACAGCGCGCCGGCCACGGCACCGGAATACATGTAGCCCGCATGGGGAGATATGACCCCCAGGGCCTTTTCCCTCTCCGGTGCTGCCACGACCATGGATTGAAGCTGAGCGCGCAGTTTGTCGGGATTGTCGGTGTAGAACTGACCTGCCACTGCCGGCTGACGAATCATGGCGCCTCCCGTTGCTGGATATCCCCGGTTCCATGAACCGGCAGATCAAGAGAATAGTACCACAAGTGCCGGATACCGCCAGCCTGCTATTGATCAGACTCTCCCGGCTCATCCAGAGGCAGGTCCTGCTGGGCGGAAAAGGCATCCGTGGGGGCCAGTTCCTGGATCTCCTTCAGGGAAGGGAGGCTGGAGAGGTCCTTCAGGTTGAACATTTCTAGGAATTCCCTGCTGGTGCCGTAAATGAGGGGCTTGCCCGGAATGTCCTTCTTGCCGAGGATCTTCAGGAGCTTTTTCTCCAGCAGGGTCTTGACGACGCCGCCCGAATCGACGCCGCGCAGGTATTCTATTTCGGCACGGGTGATGGGCTGGCGGTAGGCGATGATCGCCAGGGTCTCCAGAGCCGACTGGCTGAACTTGGTTGTCTTGCTGCGGGTCAGACGACGGAGGTAATCGGCATTCTCCGGCCGGCTGCGGAGCTGGTATCCACCCGCCACCTCGACCAGAACGATCCCCCGTGCCGATTCCCGGTATTCATCCACCAACTGCTCCAGCGCCGTCCGGATCTCCGGCCGTTCGTGCTCTTCGAGCACGCCGCAGAGCTTGTCCAGAGAGACCGGCTGATCCGAAACAAAAATCAGGCTCTCGACTATGGATTTAAGATTTACCGACATGGATATTCCCTTCTTCATCTTCCACAGCGTCCCCATCGCCGGAGACCGCAACGGGCATGATCCAGATGGTGCCCCTGTCCCTGGCCTGGGTAATCCTGATCATCTTCAGCTTGCACAGCTCAAGAATGGCAAGGAAGGTGATGACCAGTCCGTCCCGGGTAACATCGCCGATGAAAAGGGACTCGAAGGCAACCGCTTCCTCCCCTTCCAGCAGGGCTAAGACCTCGGCAATCCGGTCGGCGATGGAGAGGCCGTCCGCCCCCACCTCGTGAAAGCTGTCCGGCGACACTTTGGCCAGCACGCGCTGGAAAGCCTCGATGAGTTCGAACAGCTCCACCTCCGCAGGCTCTTCCTCTATTTCAAAGGACGCCAACTCCGGGGCGGAAAACTTGCGGGCAAAGAGGTCCCGGCCGAGCAATTCGCACTGACCGAGGGTAATGGCGGCTTCCTTGTACTTCTGATATTCCAGGAGCCGGCGCACAAGCTCTGCCCGTGGGTCTTCCTCTTCCTCCTCGTTTTCCTCTTCGGCGGTCACAGGCAGGAGCATCTTCGACTTGATCTGGAGAAGGGTAGCGGCCATGACAAGAAATTCACCGGCAATATCCAGATTCAGATCCTTCATCAGGTCCAGGTAATCCAGATACTGCCGGGTTATGGCGGCGATGGGGATGTTGTAGATATCGACTTCGTTCTTCTTGATCAGATGGAGAAGCAGGTCCAGGGGGCCCTCGAACTCCTCGATATTGACCTGGTAGGATGCGTTGGCGGCAAAGAGGGAGTTTTCAGTCATAAAGTCGAGTCTTCCCTATACCTTCAGGGCCGCCCTGACCTCTTCCATGGTTTTACTCGCTTCTTCGGCAGCCTTGACGGCCCCCTTGGCCAAAACCTCGTCGATGTATTGCGGCTGCTGTGACAGCTCCTCCCGGCGGCTGCGGAATGGAGCCAGGGTGTCGATCATGCACTGGGCGAGGATCTTCTTACAGTCAACACAGCCGATCTGGGCACTGCGGCAGGCACTGACGATTTCGGTCCGTTTCTCCTCGCTCACATAGAGGCTGTGCAGGGTGAAGGCCACGCAGCGATCCGGCTCCCCGGGATCCTTGCGCAGCGGGCGTTGGGCATCGGTCACCATGGACATGACCTTTTTCCGAGTCTCTTCGGCAGTATCGGAAAGGAAAATGGCATTGCCGTAAGACTTGCTCATCTTGCGCCCGTCCAGCCCCACCACCTTGGGGGTCTCGGTAAGCAGCGCAGCAGGCTCGGGGAAGACCTCGCCATAGAGATAGTTGAACCGCCGGGCGATCTCCCGGGTAAGCTCCAGGTGGGGGATCTGGTCCTGACCGACCGGAACCCTCGCCGATTTATAGACGATGATGTCGGCAGCCATCAGCACCGGATAACCAAGAAATCCGAAGGTGGAAAGGTCCTTGGTGGTAAGATTTTCCTGCATCTCTTTATAGGTGGGATTGCGTTCCAGCCACGAGACGGGGGTGATCATGGAGAGGACCAGGTTCAGTTCCGCGTGCTGCGGCACCCGGCTCTGGATAAAGACCGTGCTCTTCTCCGGATCGATGCCAAAGGCGAGCCAGTCGAGCACCATGTCGCGGATATTGTCCCTGATCCCTTCCGTATTGGCGTATTCGGTGGTCAGCGAATGCCAGTCGGCAGCAAAGAAGAAACATTCGAATTCCTGCTGCAGCTGGAGCCAGTTAGAAAGCACGCCGTGGTAATGGCCCAGGTGCAGCTTTCCGGTCGGTCTCATGCCGCTGACGATACGTTTGTTTTTCATGTGGTACTGCTCCTTTGGAAGATTTGTACACCAACCCCACCTCAGCGCATCAGCAGACTGGTGACGCTGAAGACGAGGCTGCTTTGCGGCCCTGCCAGGAGGTGTACACCGGCGCTCAACACCGGCATCAGCACATGGCTGAAAATATCGGTAAAAAAGACCAGGGCGATGATAATGATCATGCCGTACGGTTCAAGCCGGGAAAAGGCCTCGGACTGCCGGTACGGCAGTAGCCCCACGGCAACCCGCCCGCCGTCCAGCGGCGGCATGGGTATCAGGTTGAAAATGGCCAGCAGCAGATTGATGTAGACGGAGAAACCGAGCATTAGCGCCACCGGTTCCATGAACATCCGGAATCCGGGGATGGCTGCCCCATCGAAAGTAAGAGCGGCAAGGGCTCGCAGGGCCAGGGCAGACACCGCTGCCAGAATGAAATTGGTAATGGGGCCGGCTGCGGCTACCCAGACCATGTCACCTTTCGGATGCCTCAAGTTGTTGAAGTTGACCGGCACCGGCTTCGCCCAACCGATGCCGACGATGAAGATCATCAGTGTCCCGAAGATGTCCAGGTGTTTCAAGGGGTTAAGGGTCAACCGCCCCATCTGGCGGGCGGTATTGTCGCCGAACTTGTCGGCAATGAAGCCGTGGGAGACCTCGTGGCAGGTAATGGCCATCAGCGCCGGAACGAGCATTATGGACAGCTTGAGGAAAAAAGACTCCATGGAGGTCCTGTTCGTACGAAAGTGAAAGAAGCCTGTAGTTTCTAGCAGATAAAGGGAGGAAAGTCAACGACGGCGCTGTTTTCTGGCGGTTTTCCTTCACCGGGCGCTGCCGGGATGAAATAATTTTTGCTTGCCCGGTTCCGATAAAACGTGTATCAATTTTGCCTTTTCACAAAGGTATCCAGATTCATAACCGGAAGGAAATCAGATATGACACTGACAGACCAGCAGCTGGCACGAATTTTAGGGGTAATTGTCGAGGAAACTGGACTCGCCCCCAAGCAGGTGGCCAACACGGTTACTCTTCTCCAGGAGGGAGCGACCGTCCCCTTCATTGCCCGTTACCGGAAGGAGCTGACCTTTGAGCTGGACGAGGTGCAGATCCGCCAGATCGAAGACCAACTCACCTACCAGACCGAGTTGGAAGAACGGAAAGGTACCGTCCTCAAAACCATCGGCGAGCAGGGGAAACTGACGGCGGAACTGCAGATCCGCATTGAGCAGACCAGGACGAAGACGGAACTGGAAGACCTCTATCTCCCCTACAAGCCAAAACGGCGCACCAAGGCAACAATCGCCAAAGAGCGGGGGCTGGAACCGCTGGCGGATGTGGTCGCTGCCCAGGAACTTGTTGCCGGCACCCCCGAAGAGGCGGCAACGCCGTTCATAGACCCCGGGAAGGAAGTGCCCGACGCGGCCGCCGCCCTGGAAGGGGCGGGGCATATTCTTGCCGAGCGACTCAGCGAGGATGCCGATGCACGAGCTTTTGTCCGGCGCGTTTCCGCGGAGCAGGGAATCTTTTCGTCCAGGGTGGCACCGGAGAAGAAGGAGACGGTCAGCAAATTCGAGATGTACTACGATTACCAGGAGCCCTTGAAGTCCATTCCATCGCACCGCATGCTGGCCATGCGCCGGGGAGAAAAGGAGGAGTTTCTCTTCCTCTCCATCATCGCTCCGGTAGAGGAAATCCTGGCCGGACTGAAATCCCGCCTGATCAAGGGGGACAGCATCTTCCGCCCGCTTCTGGAAAGCATTGCCGAAGATGCCTACCGTCGTCTGATCGCCCCCTCCATCGAAGTGGAATTGCGGCTGGATTCGAAGACCCGCGCCGATGAAGCGGCCATTGCCGTCTTTGCCGAAAACCTGAAGAACCTGCTCCTACTTCCCCCCGCCGGAAGCAAACGGGTGCTGGGGATCGATCCGGGGCTGCGGACCGGCTCGAAGCTGGCGGCGGTGGATGAAACGGGCCGCTTTCTCGGCCACTGCACCATCTACCCCCACACGGGAAGCGGCAATGTGGAGCCGGCAAAAAAAGAGCTGCTGCGCATGATTTCCAGCCACCAAAGCGAGCTGGTGGCAATCGGCAACGGCACTGCCGGCCGGGAGATGGAGCTTTTCGTCAGACAGACCGTGGGAGAAGCAGGGCTGCGGCTGCCGGTGGTGGTGGTCAACGAGGCAGGAGCCAGCGTCTATTCCGCCTCGGACATCGCCCGGGAGGAATTCCCCGATCTGGATCTGACGGTGCGAGGGGCCATCTCCATCGCCAGGCGCCTCCAGGATCCCTTGGCCGAACTGGTCAAGATCGATCCGAAAAGCATCGGAGTAGGCCAGTACCAGCATGATGTGAACCAGAATGCCCTGCAAAAGGCACTGGATGCGGTGGTGGAATCCTGCGTCAACTTCGTCGGTGTCGATCTGAACACCGCTTCCTGGGCGCTCCTTTCCTATGTCTCCGGTCTAAACGAAACCCAGGCCAGGGCCATCACCAGCCACCGCGACCAAAACGGTCCCTTTGCTTCCCGTCAGACACTGCTCAAGGTCAGCCGTTTCGGCCCGAAAACCTTCGAGCAGGCAGCAGGATTCCTTCGCATCAGAAATGGGGAGGATCCACTGGACAACACCGCCGTCCACCCGGAAAACTATGCCCTGGTGGCAACCATGGCCAACGATCTTTCCACGACCGTTGCCGAACTGGTGAAGGAGCCCTCGCTAGTGGGAAGGATCGACCTGAAGCGCTACGTGACCGAGCAGGTAGGACTGCCGACCCTGAGGGATATAGTGGAGGAATTGAAAAAGCCGGGGCGGGACCCGAGGGCCAGGTTCGAAACGGCCACCCTGCGCGACGACGTCACCACAATCAACGACCTGCAGGAAGGAATGATCCTCCAGGGAACGGTGACCAATGTGGCCGCCTTCGGTGCCTTTGTGGACATCGGCGTCCACCAGGACGGGCTCGTCCATGTCAGCCACCTCTCCCGGCGTTTTGTCAGGGAGGCAAGCGAGGCGGTCAAGGTGGGAGAGATCGTCAAAGTGAAGGTGCTTGCCGTAGACCTGCAACGGAAGCGAATTTCCCTGTCCATAAAGGAAGCTGAAACGGGCGGAGAACGGAAGAAAGCGGAGACCAGCCCTGCAACAGGAAAAAACAAAGGGGCTGACGACCGGAGCGCCTGGGAAAGGGCAGGATTCCGCGTCCGCAAGTAGAATCTAAAAGCAGCACAATAAAAAGGCGCAAACGGCCTGGATACCCAGGCCATTTGCGCCTTTTGTCTTTATGCCTCGCTAGGTTATTTGCAGCGGAGCAGCTTCCTGCCCACGTTGAAGAGCACCTCGATCTTCCCCTGCTGGCGTGAACAAACCACGCCGAAGCCGAAAACAGGGTGATCCACCAGGTCGTCCACCTTGAAAGAGCCGTTCATATCGTATGAGATCGCCTTTCCGGTATCCTTGGTGTGAAAAAGCCGTTCCCACTCTTCACGGTCCATATCACCGGCATCCTTTCTCAGCTTCGGCCGGGGCGCCTGAGCAACTCCCGAGGTGGTCCTTCGCACCCTGGTTTCTTCCTTCGGTTTCTCGGGACGATGATTATGTTCGCTGCCGCAGGTGTTGCATTTCACCCGTGCGACACGTCCCCCTACCATGGCGATAATCGTATGGTTATACACGGCCTTGCATCGTGTACACATGGAATCTATCTCACTGCCTGCAGCCAATACTCTTCCTGTCATCTTCATCCTCTTGCGGTTTTTTTGCCCATGAAAAAAGGTTTGGCCGTTTCGGTCAAACCTCTCAGATTGCTTAAATGGTGCGAGATGGGAGACTTGAACTCCCACGGGTCACCCCGCCAGATCCTAAGTCTGGTGCGTCTGCCAATTCCGCCAATCTCGCTTGTCTGCAGGTAACAATAAGCCCCGCTTGCGACGGGGCTTCGATTTAGTTGGGGTGGCTAGTGGGATTCGAACCCACGTATGAACGAGTCACAGTCGTTTGTGTTAACCGCTTCACCATAGCCACCATATGGGTAAATGGCGCGCCTGAGAGGATTCGAACCTCTGACCTACGGATTAGAAGTCCGTTGCTCTATCCAACTGAGCCACAGGCGCACAAGTGGTCGGGGTGAGAGGATTCGAACCTCCGACCCCCTGCTCCCAAGGCAGGTGCGCTAGCCAGGCTGCGCTACACCCCGATCGAAGACAAACTTTATAGCACAGGATCGGGACACCTGCAAGGCTTTTTTCGCACAGAATTCATCGGGGCCTGGACGACATGAGGAATTTCTTCAGGTCCGCAAGTGCTTTGCCCCGATGGCTGATCCTGTTCTTTATTTCCAAGGGAAGTTCGGCCAGGGTGAGCCCGTACTCGGGTACAAGGAATAAGGGATCATAGCCGAACCCTTCACTCCCCCGCAGAGTGTCGATAATCATGCCCCGCAACTGTCCTTCAAAGGTACGGCAGGTCCCGTCGGGGAAGCAGAGGGCAACCACACAATGAAAGGCGGCCGAGCGCTCCGCCGAAGGAATCCGAGCCAATTCCCGGAGCAATTTCTCGTTGTTTTCCCAGTCGCCGGCCCCTTCCCCGGCGAACCGGGCGGAATAGACGCCGGGACGCCCCTCCAGGGCATCGACAACCAGCCCCGAGTCGTCTGCTATGACCGGCTTGCCGGTCGCCACTGCAGCAGCCATAGCTTTTTTAACCGCATTGTCTGTGAAGGTCAGCCCGTCCTCGTCGACAACTGGAAAAGAGGAGAAATCCCGCGGCGAAAGAAGTTTTTCCACATCTCCTCGCAGCAGCTCCTCGATTTCCCGCAGCTTTCCCTTGTTGCCGGTGGCGACGACCAGCTCTTTCATGGGGCCAGCACTGCCTGCTGGATCTGGAACAATTGCCTGATGCCGCCCATGGCGAGGGTGCGCATGGCTTCCATCTGCTCGATGGTGAAGGGTTCAGCCTCGGCAGTGCCCTGGATCTCTACAAAACGGTTGGAATCGGTCATGACGAAGTTCATATCGACTTCGGCAGCGGAATCCTCCACGTAATTGAGGTCGAGGACGGCCTCTCCGCCGACGATGCCGACACTGACGGCGGCAACGGCCTCACGGATTGGCAGGGAAGACAACTCCCCCTTTGCCACCAGCCCCTGCAGAGCATCGCAGAGCGCCACGTAGGCCCCCGTTATGGAAGCGGTGCGGGTGCCCCCGTCGGCCTGGATGACGTCACAATCGATGATGATGCTTCGCTCTCCCAGGAGAGTCATATCCACCACCGCCCGCAAGGAGCGGCCGATCAGCCGCTGAATCTCGTGGGTCCGTCCCCCCAGCTTTCCTTTGGCCGCCTCCCGTGGCGAGCGGCTGTGGGTAGCCCTGGGGAGCATGGAATACTCGGCCGTCACCCAGCCCGTTCCCTTGCCGCGCAGAAACGGCGGGACCGAAGCCTCTACGGACGCAGTGCAGATAACTTTGGTGTCTCCGAATTCCACCAGCACCGATCCTTCCGCGTGCTTCAGATAGTTGCGTGTTATGTGGACATCTCTGAGGCTTCCCGCCCCCCGGCCGTCAAAGCGCATGATTCTCCCTCGGAAAAAATATTGTAATCAAAAGTTACGACCTACAGGTCGGCTTGGGGTTTGGCCTGGAGAACCGGCACATAAAGTACTCTGCCCACCGATGAATCGCTCCTCTTGTCATAGATGCGCCTCTCTATTGCGGGCGTATCTCCCCACCAGTTGCCCATTGCCTTGAAATCTTCCGTTCCCCCATTATAGAGGTCGTAGTCGCCGTTGTCGGCAAGAGTGTTGCCCCAGGCAGCCCCCTTGCCATCCTCCACCCTCAGTCCCACCTTGCCGTTACCGGAGATATCGTTGCCGGTCGCTTTGACCCTGGCTTTTGCCAGGGATACCCCGACGTCGCTGTTCTTGAGGATTTTATTGCCCGAAAGAGTGCCTTCGCATTCCATGAGGGTCATGCCGCTGCCGTTGTCACTGATACTGTTGCCGACAATCCTGATGCGCCCCCCCTGGATTTTGATCCCCTCAAGACTGTTGCCGGAAATTGTGGCCCCCCCCAGGTAGAGGGAAGACTGTTGGGAAAGGATGGCTTGGCCATTCTCTGAAAAGACGGCATCACGTACGTCGGCCTCGGTGTCCAGCAAATTCAGGCCGATGCCGCAGCCGGTGGCCCCGCCGCCGACCATGACCGCCATACAGTCCTGAATTCTGGCACCGGTGCCGCAGGCGGTAAAGTTGACGTTCCTCAAGGTTACCCGCGAAAAGAGCGCCTCCACTCCCGCTTCAGCACCTGTTATCCGGCAGTTTTCCAGGGAATTCTTCTTCTCACTGGCCATGATGACGATTCCCTGCCAGTCGCCCTTTGACGGTTCGGCAAACGACGAGGTAAAGACAACCGGCTTGTCCGCCCCTCCCAGAGCCTGAATTCTGCCGTGGACCAGAAAGACCGCCTTTTCTCCGGAAGATGACGGCGCAAAAATAACCGTCGTCCCGGGCTCTATGGTAAGTGTCGCCTGGGAAGCAAGAACCAGCCCACCTTCCACAAGCACCGTACCCTTCCAGGTCGTGTCTTCGGTTATGGTCCGGTTCTTATAGGTATTATCGGCAGCCGGGGACAGTACGCGACGCGAGCCCTCCGTCGTGGGAAGGCCGGTGTCGGCCACCCCTGCGGTTTCTGTAAAGGCGAGTGCTGCAAAGAGGGCAAATCCTGCTGCAGCGGCCCGCCTGCTGAATCTATTGGTGATGAAAACCATGACGGCACGACGTCGGCATTTAAACCGCCGCCTCCTCCCCACTGTAGTAAACCTTGTTCTTGCCGAATACCTTGGCTTGGTACAGGAGTGTATCCACCTTTTCGAACAGTTTGTCCTTATTATCCGCATCCACTGGATATGAGGCGACCCCCACACTGACCGTGACCCCTCGTCCGGCATGGGTGATGAATTTTGACTTGGTCTCAGTCTCGATTATCTGCCGGAGCCGTTCCGCAACCTGGACCGCCTGCTCAAGGCGCGTTTCAGGCAGAAGGACGATGAATTCTTCTCCGCCATAGCGAAAAGCATAATCGACCCCCCGGAGGGTTCCCCCTATAAGCTCGCCAATTGTAGACAGGATCAGATCGCCTGTGGAGTGACCGAAATTGTCGTTGAATTTTTTGAAGTCATCCACATCGAGCATGATGATGGAAAGGTCCTTATGATACCGTTTACATCTGCCCATTTCAGTGCTGAATATCTGGTGAAAGTGACGGTGATTGTAGAGGCCGGTCAGGGCATCGGTAATAGCGAGCAGCTTTGTCCTGTTATGCAGCTTTGCGTTGTAAATGGCCATGGCGGCAAAAGAAGAAAGCACTGAGAGAAGGTTCATCCGCTCCCGGTCGAAAACGCGGGGAACGAAATCATCCAGATACAGGACCCCCATGACCCGGTCGCTGAACACCAGGGGGACGCAGACCAGCGACTGGATTCCCTCCTTGACCATAATGGGATTCTGGGCAAAATTGGCGGTAGCCGTGTTTTCAACGAAAAATATCTCCCGGGCCTTGAGGACCTGTTCGGTCAACCCCCCCGAAGACACATCCCAGCGTTCCTTTTTGATGAAGTCGGCAGTGAGTCCGGAGTGGGCATGTAAAGACAGTTCCTGCTTTGCTTCATCGTAAAGGCCGATGCTGCCGGCCGGAGTCTCGGCGAAATGCATGGCGCTCGTCAGGATAGCCTGCAGTACCGTATCCAGATCCAGGGTGGAGACCACAGCCTTTGCTACCTCTATCAGTTCTTTCAGCGCCTTGACTTGCGCCTCCAGCGCCTCTCGCTCCATATCCCTCGCCGCCATACCTGCTCCATAAAAATTAAATAATCGGTAACTGATAGCACAATTCGCCTGCCTTGTAAATCAGAACGCTGCCCTCCTCCGGCACTTTTGACGGCGAATCAAACTCTTACGAAATGTGCTTGACAGGCCATATATGTTGTGGTTTATTTCATGCCGTCACACTAAATGTAGTGTCGTTTTTGAAATACTATTATATTATCAGGGAGAAGAGACACATGAAAAAAACAACGAAGGGAAGTATTCCCGGTTTATCGAAAAATGCCGTCACCGTCCTGGAAAAGCGCTATCTGAAAAGGGATAAGGACGGTAAGGTACTGGAATCTCCCGTCGATATGTTTCGCAGAGTTGCCGAAGCCATTGCCGCTGCAGATGCACGTTTCGATAAAAAGGTCGACGTGGCGGCCCTTGCAGATAAATTCTTCCAGATCATGACATCTTTCGAATTTCTCCCCAATTCTCCCACCCTGATGAACGCAGGACGTGAACTGGGGCAGCTTTCCGCCTGTTTCGTCTTGCCGGTCGGCGACTCCATGGACGAGATCTTCGATGCGGTCAAATATACCGCCCTGATCCACAAGTCGGGCGGCGGCACCGGCTTTTCCTTCTCACGCCTGCGCCCGGCCAACGACATGGTCATGTCCACTACCGGCATTTCCAGCGGTCCCCTCTCCTTCATGCGGGTTTTCGATGTGGCCACCGAAACCATCAAGCAAGGGGGTACGCGGCGCGGCGCAAATATGGGCATTCTGCGGGTCGATCATCCGGACATCATGGATTTCATCATGTGCAAGGCCGACCAGAAGCAGCTGAACAACTTCAACATCTCCGTCGGTCTCACGGAAGCATTCATGAAGGCGGTGGATGCCGATCGGGAGTATAACCTGATCAACCCCCGCAGCGGCGAAATAGCCGGCAGCCTCAACGCCCGCAAGGTCTTCAACCGGATCGTCAAGCAAGCCTGGGAAAACGGCGAACCGGGCATCATCTTCATCGACCGGCTTAACAAGGACAACCCAACCCCGCACATCGGCCAGATCGAATCCACCAACCCCTGCGGCGAACAACCGCTGCTGCCGTACGAATCGTGCAACCTGGGGTCCATAAATCTGGGCAAGATGGTGGAAAACGGTGAAATGAACTGGCAGCGCCTCAAGGAAGTCGTCCAGTTGGCGGTGAACTTCCTGGACAACGTCATCGAGGTGAACAATTACCCGCTGGAGCAGATCGATGCCATGACCCGTGCAAACAGGAAGATCGGCCTCGGTGTCATGGGCTGGGCCGACATGCTGATCCTGCTCGGCATCCCCTACAACTCTCAGGAAGCCATCGAGCTTGGTGAAAAGGTCATGAAGTTCATCAACGACGAGGGACATGCTGCCTCCGTGCAGCTGGCCAAGGTCCGTGGCCCCTTCCCCAACTTCAAGGGTTCCATCTATGACAAGCCGGGCAGCGAGCCTATCCGCAACGCCACCATCACCACCATCGCCCCCACCGGCACCATCTCCATCATCGCCAACGCCTCATCGGGGGTGGAACCGCTCTTTGCCGTATCCTTCATCCGCCAGGTAATGGACAAGAATATCCTGATCGAGGTAAACCCGATCTTCGAGGAGATTGCCAAAAAAGAAGGTTTCTATTCGGAAGAACTGATGCAGAAGATCGCCGAACACGGTACCGTCCACGATATCGCGGAAGTGCCGGAGAATGTGCAGAATGTGTTCGTCACCGCCCACGACATCACGCCGGAAGTGCACATCACCATGCAGGCCGCCTTCCAGAAGCATACGGACAATGCCGTCAGTAAAACGGTCAACTTCCCCAATACGGCAACAATCGACGATGTGGAAAAGGTCTATCGTCTCGCCTATGAGACCAACTGCAAAGGGGTAACCATCTATCGCGACGGCTCCAGGGATGAGCAGGTGCTTTCCACCGGCAAAAAGGAGGAAGCGCCTAAAACACTGCCGGTCGCCGAAGAAAAACGGTCCCACAAGCGCGAGCGGCCCAAGGCGCTCAAGGGTTGGACCTACCAGATGCAGACCGGTTGTGGCCCGCTCTACGTGACGGTCAACGAGGACAAGTCGGGGCTCTTCGAACTCTTCACCACCATGGGCAAGGCCGGCGGATGTGCCGCTTCCCAGAGCGAGGCCATCGGCCGCATGGTATCACTGGCTTGGCGTAGCGGAATCCAGGCCCGCCAAGTCATCAAGCAGCTATTGGGTATCTCCTGCCACTGCCCGGCCGGTTTCGGCGACAACAAGGTCCTCTCCTGCGCCGATGCCGTTGCCAAGGCGATTCAGGCGCACATGCAGGAGAGCGGCATCGACATGGGCATCGAGCAGGCCGCCTTTGACCGGGGTGCCTGCCCCGAATGCGGCGGCATCGTCGAGCACGAAGGGGGATGCGCCGTCTGCCGGGTCTGCGGCTACAGCGAATGCGCATGATGGATTGAAAGACCACCAACAAAGGCCTGCTGCGAAGCGGGCCTTTTTGCTTTGTTATTATCTGCATGACCAGGAGCTGCCTTGACAGTCAGACTTGCTGCATATTTTCTTATCGCCGCGGCACTTCTCACCGCTGTCCCTGCCTTGGGGGCACCCATTGCACGCGGGGTGCTTTCGGAACTGAACCTGGCCAGGACCAATCCGAAAGGTTATGTTTCACATCTGGAACAGTTGCGCCGGAAGTTCCACGGTAAAAATTACCGCCCTGACCGCCGCACCCAGGTAGTTACAATGGAAGGAACCAAGGCGGTGGACGAGGCCATACGCTTCCTTTCCCGCGTCAAGCCGCTCCCGCCGCTCAAATGGTCCGATGGGCTGGCGTCTGCAGCGTCAGATCTGGTGAAAGAGCAGGAAGAAACGGGCAGCACCGGTCACAACGCCAGGAGCGGAAACATGAAGGAACGGATCGAACGCCATGGCCGATGGTCCGGGAAAATCGGCGAGAACATAGGCTATGGCCCCGCAGAAGCGCGCCTGATTGTCATGCAGCTAATCATCGACGATGGCGTGCCTGACCGGGGGCACCGGAAGAATATTTTTGACCGCAAATTCACCATGGTGGGAGCAGCCTGCGGTGAACACCCGGTTTTTCGATCCATGTGTGCCATGGATTTTGCCGGCGATTTTTCAGAGTAGGGCTACAGTCAGTCATTTCTTAAAAGGTACTTAAGATTTTCCCTTTGGTGTCGAAAAGCTTTGGGTGTATACAGAGGTCAGCCTGATCCCGAAGGATTCGGCTATCATTTTCATCGGGAGGTAACGCAATGAAAAAGACTGTCGTAGCAACGCTCTTCCTTCTCGTCACCGGCGTGGCTGCCGTGGCCCACGCAGGACTGGACGACTTCCTGTCCAGCCTCAACGTACAGGCCAGGGCTGACCTGGGGGCATTCAACGTCAAGCTGGGCGCCCAGTTCGGCGTGCCGGTCCCCCAGGTTGAGCAGATCGTCAGGACGGTAGCGGCTCCTGCCGACGCCTTCATGGTCCTGCAATTGGGCCAGATGGCCCATGCAAACCCGGATACGGTTCTCCAGACATATAAGGCCAAAAAGAGCAAAGGATGGGGCGTGATGGCCAAGGAACTGGGGATAAAACCCGGTTCACCCGAATTCCATGCCCTGAAGAGCGGCAATCTCTCCTTCACCGGTGCCCCCGGAGGTGGCGCTCCTGACCAGGGTAGAAGCCACGGCAAAGGTAAAGGTAGAGGTCACAACAAGTAGTGTCGCCAACAGGTGGGACCGGGCGCCATGCCCGGCCCCACCGCATGACCCCGCCCTATAGATTCTTTCTCACCCCAAATGCAAATTCAGCAGGAAAAAGAAGCTGCCGCCACGACCACTACCGTTGAATTCGGCAGCCGTTGTGCTACAATGCAGCGATCTTATGCGAAGGAGGAAGGTGATCATGTCCATCAAAGGTACCCAAACGGAAAAGAACATCCTTACCGCTTTTTGCGGCGAAAGCCAGGCACGCAACCGTTACACCTACTTTGCATCCAAGGCGAAAAATGAAGGCTTCGTCCAGATTGCCGACATCTTCGAAGAAACGGCAAACCAGGAAAAAGAGCATGCAAAACGCCTCTTCAAGCTTCTGGAAGGGGGAGAGGTCCAGATAACGGCCGCGTTTCCTGCCGGGGTAATCGGCACCACCCTGGAAAACCTGGGAGAAGCGGCGGGGGGCGAAAATTACGAGCACACCCAGATGTATCCCGGCTTTGCCAAAGTGGCCCGGGAAGAGGGATTCCCCGAGATTGCCGACATTTTCATGGCCATTGCCGTTGCGGAAAAGCAGCACGAGAAGCGCTACCTGGCCCTGAAGGCGAACATCGCTAACAACACCGTCTTCAAAAAGGACCGTCCTGTGGTCTGGCGCTGCCGCAACTGCGGCTACATCCACGAAAACGCCACCGACGCCCCCGACAAATGCCCAGCGTGCAATCATCCCCAGGCGCACTTCGAGCTTCTGGGTGAGAACTGGTAGCCGTAGCAGTGGACACTGGCACCACTCAGTGGCATGTCTATGTGATCCAATGTTCGGACAGCTCCTTCTATACCGGAATTACCACCGATGTGGAACGAAGATTCGCCGATCATGCAGGAAAACGGGGGGCGAAGTATTTCCGCCTTCATACCCCCGAGAAACTGGTTTATGTGGAGTCGGGGCATTCCAGAAGCAGCGCCGGCAAAAGAGAAATTGAAATCAAGCGCCTGACGCGGGCCGAGAAAATCCGGTTAATCCTGCAGCAGCCCCCTCTTACCATGAGGTTCTGCAATAAGGGTTGACACGTCCGGACTGTTTTTTCGTGGAGGACACCATGGGCATCACACTTTTGGACATGCTGCTCAACGCCGGAATCATCAATAGGGACCAGTTCGAAGAAGCCCTGAAAAACCGCGTTCTCTATGGCGGAAAGATCGGCACCAGCCTCATTGAGCTGGGCTATGTCAAAGAAGATGACCTCGCCCGGTTCCTGGGCAAGAAACTGGCGGTCCCCTATGTTGGTGCCGAGCGGCTGCTTAACATCCCATCCGAAACCATCGCCCTGATACCGAAGGAACTGGCCCTGCGGTACGGCGTCATCCCCATCCACCGTGACAAGAAACGCCTGTACATGGTCATGTCCGATCCGGCCGACCTAAAAGCCATCGACGACATCTCCTTCATGACCGGCTACATCATCAATCCGGTTGCGGCTCCAGAGGTTCGCCTGGTTCAGGCACTGGGTAAATACTACAACTATGAGGTGGACCAGCGCTATCAACATATTTTGCAAAGGATCGAGCAGGAGAAGTCGGCCGAAAAGCCTCAATCCAAGCCGTTGGCAGAGCCGGCTGCTGCTCCGGCCATGGAACATAAACCTGTGGCGCCCCCCGAGCCTGCCGCAAAGACCGCTCTCTCTCTAACTGGGGAAGAGCATCTGGAGGAAGTTGAAATTGTCGACAGCGAGGAGTTGGTGCGGCGGGTGGGCCATTACTCCATCGACCTGGTTTCACAGACCCTGGCCAAGGTTGATGACCGTGAAGAAATTGCCGATATCCTGGTGGGATACCTGAGCCAGGAGTTCAGGCGAGTTGCTCTGTTCGTCATCAGGGGGGACGCGGCCTTCGGCTGGAGAGGCGTCCACCGGGGCCAGGAAATCCATGACTTCGGCAAGTTGGTAGTCCCCTTCATGGGACAGTCGGTGCTGAAAACGGTGACCGATGGTATGGCCTATTACCTGGGCTCCATCCCCGAAACCGCCGAGAACATGATAATGATCAACGGCATGGGAGGCGACAGACCCGCTGCCGCCCTGATGCTCCCCCTGATCGTCTCCGGTCGTGTAGTCATGGTCCTCTATGTGGATGGGGGAGAGACCGATCTGGGTGAAAAGTTCGTCGAACTGCACCGGCTTCTGGCCAAGGCCGTGCTCGCCTTCGAGATCCTCATCTTCAGGGAGAAGATCCTCATGCTGTGAGGCAGGAGTTCTCCAGTCCTGCACTCAATCCACGCTGACCATCTCCATCGACGCTTTCCCCCGTTTTACCCTGACCACCACAAAGTGATACACCGGCTCACCCGGGAAACGGAGCCTGACGAGCGGCGCACCCGCTCCGCCGGAAATGATATGGGGAATGCCGTTGATCTCTTCCCTGGCATAGAGATGGACATGGGCGAAGAAGATCCCGTCAATACCGCTGCCGGCTATTAGCTTCTCCAGTTCCGCAGCACCTTTGCTGAAGGTATGCCAATCCCACTTGCTCGTTTTCGGCGGCACATGCATGGCGAGGAAGGTAGTGGCCAGCTTTCCCTGCAGCTGCTCCTGCAGGTAATCGAACTCCCCTTTCTGCAGCTGATAGTTGGAATTATCAAGGGCGATGACCTTCAACCCTAGCCTCTTGCTTTCCAGGGTAAAGTGCAGCGGCCCTATTCTGTTGAGGAAGACCTCCATGTTTTCGTGATTGCCCGGCACGACAAAAACCGGTACACCGGGAGCAGTTTTAAGAAGCAGGGAAAGAAACTGTTCCGTCGCCTTGATGCTCCCCGTGCTGGAATAATCCCCCAGGTGCAGGATGAAAAGCGGCTGATATGCCGCCGCCTTGGCCAGCACTTTCCTGAAGACGGCATCGTTGTCCCGGCTGTCGCCGAGGACAACGAAGGTATAGTCGTCGGCGGAAGCTTTTTTCAGGCGCGTCTCCAGCTCGGCAGCGGATCGTTCAAAAAGCGAGGCGGCACCGGCATGGCTGAAGGCTGAAAGCACAAGTGTCAGCAGCAGTAGTACGGTCAAAAGCGTTTTTTGTCGTCCCATTATCATCTCCACGTTATTTTTTTATTGCCGCATCTGGCGCATTCGCTGCGGCTGCTTTCTTGACAGCCCCCCCCCCATGCACTACCATCCAATTGAACCTGTCCGAACAGGAATCAATCCCCCTCTACCGGAGAAACCCATGGAAAACAAGAATGCTGATGCTTTGGTATGGAATACGACTCTCCTTTATCCCGGACCCGGCTCTGCTGAATTGGAAGCCGATTTCCAACGAGCAATTGCTGAAGCCGCTGCATTCAGGGAGCGCTATCGCGGCAAGGTGGCCAGACTGGATGTGGCAGATTTGCTGCAGGCCCTGAAACATTACGAGGCACTGGAAGAGCTGGTCGTCAAGCCGCAGCTCTATGCCCATCTGCTCTTTGCCGCCGATTCGGAAGACGAAACCAACAAGCGCCTCTCCCAGAAAGCAGCGGAATTCGGCAATCAAATGAGCCGGGAAATTCTCTTCTTCGACCTGGAGCTGATCCAAATGGACGAGTCTGCTTTTGCAGTGTATGCAGCTGATGGGCGATTGGCCGAGTACAGACACTATCTGGAAAGCCAGCGTAAATTCCGCCCCCACATGCTGCCGGAGCGGGAGGAGGCCCTGCTCAAGCAAAAAAGCCTCACCGGCGCCGAAGCCTTTTCCCGCCTCTTTGATGAAGTATCGGCCTCATTCAAATATACGATGGAGCTTGACGGTGAAGAACAGGAATTCACGGGTGAGGAATTGCTCGGCCTGCTGCATCATCCCCAGGCAGCCGTGAGGGAACGGGCCTTTACCGTCTTTCTCAGGCGCCATGAAGAAAACGCCATCGTCTTTTCATCGGTCTTCAACACGATTGCCCTCGACCATGGCCAGGACCGGGAGCTGCGCAGCTATCGCCATCCCATGGAGCCAACCAACCTGGGCAACGAGATTCCGGCGGAGGTAGTGGAGCGTTTGATGGCCGTCTCTGAGGCTAACTATCCGCTGGCCCAGGACTACTTCCGCATCAAGGCAAAACTGCTGAAGATTGACCGCCTGAAAAATACCGATGTCTATGCACCAATCGGAGAGACCGGCAGGAAATATGCCATGGAAGAGGCGCGCGATCTGGCACTGGCGGCATATGGGCGCTTTGCCCCCGATTTCCGGGAGATTGCCGCGGGATTTTTCCGCGAAGGGAGGGTCGATGCAATGCCACGGACAGGAAAAAGCGGCGGTGCCTTCTGCATGGGGATGACCCCCTCCCTTCCCCCGTACGTGCTTCTCAACTTCACCGGCAACCTCCGGGATGTGGCTACCATTGTCCATGAACTGGGGCACGGCATCCATTTCACCCTGGCCCAGCGCCAGATCATGGTCAATTACCACGCCCCGCTCCCCCTGGCGGAAACGGCGTCCGTCTTCGGCGAAATGCTGCTCACCCGGCATCTGCTGGAGAAGGAAAGCGACCCACAGGTGAAGATTGCCCTGCTCTGTGCCCAGATCGAGGACATTATCGCCACCACCTTCCGCCAGAATGTCCTCACCCGTTTTGAGGAACGGATGCATCTGGAGCGGCAGGAGGGGCTCCTGACAGCTACACGGCTCTGTGAGCTCTGGTGGGAGGAAAATACCCGGCTCTACGGCGATGCGGTGGAAATGATCGAGCCCTACCGCTGGGGGTGGAGCTATATTTCCCACTTCATCCACGCCCGTTTCTACTGCTACTCCTACACCTTTGCCGAACTCCTGGTTCTCTCCCTCTACCGCAGGTATCTGGAGCAAGGAGAGGCTTTCATCCCCGTCTATCGGGAGATCCTCGCCAGCGGCGGCTCGAAATCGCCGGCGGACACCGTCAGATCGGCCGGCATCGACCTGGCTGCCCCCGATTTCTGGCAGAGCGGCTACGATGTCCTGCGCGACCTGCTGGAGAATCTGAAATCGCTGATTATATCCTGATCTTCAGCCTGCCCGACAGGTCATCGATGAACTGTCGGGCAGAACGCCCCGAGCGCTGTCCTTTGGACATTGCCCAACGCAATGCCTCCCGGTGCAATTCATCCTGCTCCATCCCTATCCCCCTCCGCGCAGCATAGTGCTCGACGATGGCCAGATAGGTTTGCTGGTTGAATGGGTAAAAACCCAGGGTTATGCCGAAGCGGTCGGCCAGGGAAAGCTTGTCCGATACGGCCTCCTCCGGGTGTATCTCCATGTTCAGGTTGTCTTCCATCCGTTCCGGCATCAGGTGGCGCCGGTTCGAGGTGGCGTAGATGAGCATGTTGGCGGGATGCTCCTCGATTCCCCCGTCGAGGAGGGTTTTCAGTTCCTGGTAGGAAGCGTCCCCCTCGGCAAAGGAAAGATCGTCGCAGAAAAGAATGAAACGGTAGGGAAGTGTGCGGATCAGGTTGATGATGGCCGGCAGACAGAGCAGATCGCCGCGCTGGATCTCGACCAGGCGCAATCCCTGCCCGCCATATGGCTTCAACAGGCCTTTGACGCATGACGACTTGCCGGTCCCCCGGTCCCCCCAGAGCAGAACATTATTGGCGGGATAACCGGCGACGAACTGGGCCGTATTTCTCACCAGTTCCCGGATAACCGGATCTATCCCCACCAGGTCTTCCAGATCGGCCAGATGGGGATTGGCAACGGCGACCAACCGGCCGCCGCTGCCGTTTCTCTGCCAGCGAAAGGCATGGTAACGGTGGAAAAGCTCGGGCTCATGCACGGTCGGGGGATCGAACCGGTCGATCAAACCTTCAACCCGCGTCAGCAGGTTTTCCAGCCGTACTGCCACCCCCCTCCATTTTTCTTCAGTCACAGTTTCTGCACCTTCGCCTTTATCTTCGTGAATTCGGACTCAGTCGGCGAAGGCTGATAGGACTTGGGGGGAAGCTTGGCGATTTCCGCATCGACGCTTTGGATGCGCTCCGAAGTCAGTGGATGAGAGGAGAGAAACTTGGTCAGTTTGCCCGGTTCCTGTTGGCTCTCCGCCTGGAGCTTTTTGAAGAATTTCTCCATGCCGACAGGGTTGTAACCAGCATTGTACATGGTTTTAACCCCCAGGTAATCTGCCTGACTCTCCATGCCGCGGCTGTAATACAATGATCCCGCCTTGCCGAAGACCTGGGAAGCAAGCTGGGCCAGCATGTTGGGGTTCTGGCCGAGCACCAGCTGGAGCAACAGTGAATAACCGTACTGCTGGGTCAGTTGCCTGGTGGAGTGGCGCGCCACCACATGATTGATCTCATGGGCCATGACAGCCGCCAGTTCGTCCTCATTGTCGGCAGCCTTGATGAGACCGGTATTGACATAGGTATGCCCCCCCGGAATGGCGAAGGCATTGATACTGTCATCCTTCACCACCTTGAAGGTGTATGGAAATTCCACCTTCTCCACGCCGGTCAGAAGCTTTTGTCCCACCCTGTTTATGTATGCCTGGACCTCCGGGTCGTTCACCACCTTCTGCTCCTTCTCAATCTCGGCAGCAAACTTGTCCCCCAGCTGTTTTTCTTCATCCACGGAAATGAGGTTGAAACCGCCGACCTTCTCAGGATTGATGGCACAGCCGCTCCCCAGGCACATGAGCAGCAGCGACAGAAAAACGATGCGAAAGCTCTTCATGACCTGTACCCTCCCCTCGCTATTAATGTGGTTGGTCCCTCAGGGAACACTGCCGCTCCCATTCTCCATACCCGTCCCCCTGGATATCCCAGAACGAATCGATGCGGCTCGCGTAAAAGTCCCGCTCGTCGCACTCCCGCTCCATGGTCTGCAGGTAATGGAGGGAGATCAGCCCATGTCCGTGCAGAAAACGGTAAAAGGCCCGTATCCCTTGTAAATGACGCTCAATTTCGGCAGCATCGGGTTCAAGGGTATTGACGATGTACCAGTTCCCGGCAAACTGCCTGATAATGCCGGGACGCTCGCTGAAGATGTTCATTTGTTTGATGGAAAGGACGAAGTCGCGGATGAAATAATCGGCTGAGGAAGCAAGGGCTGTCGCTTCTGCCGCAGGAACTCCCTGGGCACAGGTTTCTTCATAAAAGCGGAGCAGGAGATCCTTGCATAATCCGTCAATGCGCAGTTCATCCTCCAGTGTGCCGGGATCGAAGTCGTTTTTATCCAGTCGAAGAGTTTCAAAATCCTCATCGCAGCGCTCTGCCATGGCAGCACCTCATTGTTTTTATTTAATCACCGTACGTTGCGCGGGTCAAGGGCATCTCTGATCCCCTCACCCACCAAGTAGTAGGAGAGCGTGGTAACGGTGATGGCCAGCCCCGGAAAGAGAAAAAGCCACCAGGCGAATTCGAGAAACTCTTTTCCCGAGGCAAGGATATTGCCCCAGCTGGGCTCGGGTGGTTGCACGCCGATACCGAGAAAAGAGAGGGAGGATTCGGTCAGAATGGCCGTGGCGATGCCCAAGGTGGCATAGACCAGCACCGGCCCCATGGCGTTGGGCAGAATGTGTCGGAAAATGATGCGCAGGTCCGAACAGCCCATGGCCCGGGCCGCCTGGACGAAATCCCGTTCGCGCAGGGAAAGGACCTCCGCCCGCACCAGCCTGGAAACCCCCATCCAGCCGGTAAAGCCGATGATGAGCATGATGTTCAGTATGGAGGGCTCACGGATCGTCACAATGGCCAAAATGAGGAAAAATGTGGGAAAGCAGAGCATGATGTCCACGAAGCGCATGAGCAGGCTGTCCACCAAGCCACCGTAGTAACCGGCAATGAGACCAATGATGGTGCCGATGACCGTGGCGATGCCGACCGCAACGAAACCAACCTTGAGTGAAACCCTGGCGCCATAGACCATGCGGCTGAAAACATCGCGCCCAAGATCGTCGGTGCCGAACCAGTGGCTTGCCGAGGGGGGAAGAAGCACATGGTAGGCATCCAGGGTGTTCGGCTGGTAAGGGGTAATCACCGGCGCCAGAGATGAGACGAGGAACATGACCAGGACCACGATTCCGCCCGAAACGGCAAGGGGGTTGCTCCGCAGCCGTCTTAAGACCACATCCCGTAAATAGCTGTCCCGCCTGGTCATAACGCCCCTCCCCTGCCGTGCCTGATGCGAGGATCAGCCAGGGCATAGCCCAAATCGGCCAGAAGGTTGCCCAGAAGGGTCAGGACAGCACCGATAACCAGGATGCCCATGACCAGCGGATAATCCCTGGCCATGACCCCCTGGTAGAAGAGCTGTCCCATGCCGGGAATGGAAAAGATGCTCTCGAAGATGACACTGCCGCCGATCAGTCCGGGGACCGAAAGCCCAAGCAGGGTGATGACCGGCAGCAGGGCGTTACGCAGGGCATGCTTGTAGACCACGACCCGCTCCGAAAGCCCCTTGGCCCGGGCGGTGGTAATGTAGTCCTGGCCCAGGGTATCGATCATGCCGCTGCGCATGTACCGTGACAGCCCGGCCAGGCTGCCGAAGGTGGCGACGCTTACCGGCAGAACCAGATGTTTCGCCAGGTCCCACAGCTGCCACCAGAAGCCATGGGTGGCGTATCCCAGGGAATGGAGGCCGGAAATGGGGAGCCAGCCAAACTGGATGCCGAACAGGTACATGAGGATCAGGCTCAGCCAGAACAGCGGTGTGGCGAAGCCGAGAAAGACGAAGACGGTCGTCCAGCGGTCCAGTGGACCGTTACGGTGGGTGGCGGCCATAACGCCGATGGGAATCGCCAGGGCAAACTCCAGGATCAGGGAAATGATGTTCAGGTTTATAGTGATGGGGAGCCGTTCCCGGATTTTGGCCGCCACCGGCCGGCCATCGGGAGAGAATGACTTGCCCAGATCCAGGCGGACCAGACGGGAAACCCACCGGTAGTACTGGACGTGGATCGGCTTGTCCAGCTCGTAATACTTGCGCAGACGGTCCCTGGCCTCTGCCGAAACTTTGGGGTTCATGGCCGTCTGCATCTCCACCGGTTCACCCGGCGTAAGATGGATGACGCCGAAGGTAATGACGGTAATGCCGATGAGAAGCGGAATCATTAGTAACAGACGTTTTGCGAGATAGTAGGCCATCAGTAGCGCTGCTCCTCCTTTGGAACATACCACTTGATGAAGTTGTACATGATCCCTGCCGGTGCCGGTTCTATACCGCGAAAACGGGCGCTGACGGCAGGCAGGGCATCGGGCACATAGAGAAAGGTGTAGGGCTGCTCATCGGCGAGAATTTCCTGAATGCGGAAGTAACAGCGCTTCCGCTCGGCAAGATCGAAGGTGCTCCGCCCCTGCTCGATAAGCCGGTCCACCTCGCTGTTTTTGAATCCGATGAAATTGAGCTCTTTGGGGCCGGTCTTGCTGGAATGCCAGACGTCAAAGATGTCGGGGTCCGGGGGTATGGTCCAGCCCATGACCAGTGCCTCGAAGTCTCCCTTGTCGATGAAATTCTTCAGAAACGAGGCCCACTCCACCACCCTGATCTTCACCTGGATCCCCACATCCTTCAGGCGCTGCTGGATGATCAGGGCGGTCTTCAGACGCAGGTCGTTTCCCTGATTGGTGAGGATGGTAAAGGAAAAAGGGCGGCCATCCTTCACCAGAAAGCCGGCGGCATTCTTTTCCTTCCAGCCGGCCTCAGTCAAAAGCTTTCTCGCCCGTTCCGGATTGTAGCCAAGATCCCGAAGGTCGGCCTTGTAAGGCCATGTCCCCGGTTTATAGGGGCCGTGGGCCACCTGTCCCATGCCGAGCAGAACCCCCTGGACGATCTCATCCTTATTGATGGCCGATGCAATGGCCTGCCTGACCCTTTTATCGCGAAAAAGGGG
This sequence comes from Geotalea sp. SG265, assembly GCF_022808985.1. Classification (GTDB taxonomy): domain Bacteria; phylum Desulfobacterota; class Desulfuromonadia; order Geobacterales; family Geobacteraceae; genus Geotalea. Next base: position 168,935 of record NZ_JAKZFT010000003.1, read on the forward strand.
ATGGCGCAGGTTATAACCCAGATAGGTGTAGGCCGAAACGGGATAGCGGTACTTGTTGAACAGGGAGAGAAACTCCGGTGTATTGGTCTGCCGCTGGTACTGCACGGGGCTCAAGCCCATGTAATCGAGCCCGCCGGCCTTCAGTTCCATGTACATGGTGGAGCTGTCGGGGATAATGCGGTAAACGTAGCGATCGATCCAGGGGCGCCCTTCGAAGTAATGATGGTTGGATTCCAGGACCAGCTGCTGTCCGGCGATCCATTCCTTGAGCCGGTATGGTCCGGTGCCCACTGGGTGACGGGCCAGTTCGCTTTTAGTGATGTCCTTCCCTTCCAGCAGGTGGGCTGGAAGCATCGCCTGGCTCCACGACTCCAGGGCCGGAGCAAAAGGCTTGCTGTAGGTAACCCGAAATGTGTAGGCATCGGGGGCCTCCGCTTTTTTTACCTGTTTGAAATTTTCAGCGTAGGCTGTGGGGGTTTTCGGATCAATGGTGACACGGTAGGTATAGAGGACATCGCGGGAAGTGAAAGGTTGTCCGTCGTGCCACGTCACCCCCTTGCGCAAGTGGAAGGTAATCGTCAGCCCATCGGCGGATATATCCCATGATTCGGCCAGCTCCGGTTCCAGCTTCAGATTCTTGTCGTACCGTACCAGCCCGTTGTAGATCTGCCCCGACACGTCGCTGGAAGCGGAGTCGGAGGCAAGGATAGGGACAAGGGTGGAAGGCTCACCAATGGAGCCAATGACGATCGCATCCCCATACGCCGGAGTACCGGCGGTCCTGGCGGCGGGAGTGGGTGTTTTCTTGTCGGTGCAGGATGAAAGGAGGGCGATAACGAACAGGCAGAGACAGGCTATCAGGCCGATCTTCATTTTTCACCGGTCTCCACCATGATTTTTTTGATTTTCTCAGCAATGCCCCTGTTGTCAGGCTCAAGCTTCAGGGCACGACGGAATCCCGCCAGAGCCTTGCGGTATTCCTTTTTCGCATAGTAGACCTCGGCCAGATGGCTGATGACGGTGGCGTCGCCGCCGTCTACCAGATCCACAGCCCGTTCCAGCTGGTAGACCGCCTGATCGTAGTGCTTCATCTTGAAATATATCCACCCCAGGCTGTCGATGATGAAGCCGTCGTCCGGACGGAGTGCGGCGGCCTTCTTCAAATACTGCAACGCCTCATCCAGATTGACTCCCAGCTCGGCATAGGTATACCCCAGGTAATTCAATGCCTGCACATCGTTGGGGGTCAGCTGTAGAACCTTCTTCATCCGGGCAATGGAAGCATCCTTGTTGCCGATCTTGTCGTATAGCACACCCATGCGGAAATTAAGGCGCGGGTCATTGGGAAATTTCTCCTCGACCTCGGAAAGCACCTGCAACCCTTCGACAAAACGGTCCATGGATTCATAGAGTCCGGCCAGGTTCAGGTAGAGTTCGATTTTGCCCGGTTGCGCAGCGATCGATTCCTTGAGGATATCGATACCTCTGGCTTCCTGGCCCAGTTCCTTGTAAAGGTAGGCCAGATGGCCGACAGCGTCATAGTAATAGCTAGATGAAGAGGGTATTTTCCTGAATTCCTCTATGGCCGTTTCGAAGTCTTCCATCTCCTCATAGGTGGATGCCAGGTAGTATCTGACCTGATAAGCCTCCGGATCCTGGCGCAGGATGTCGCGGAATTCGGTAATAGCATCCTCGTACCGCTCCATCTCCAGCAGGATAAGCCCCAGCTTGCGGTGGGTTTCCTGTCCGCCGATGTTGTTCCTGGCCAGGTCCTGCAGAAGGGCCAGGGCGGGTTCCAGATCTTTTTGTTGTATATAGAGCTGAACCAGATGCTGTACCACGGTATGATTTGCTGGATTTGCCTTCAACAGTTCCTTATAGGTACCGATCGCCTCTTTGGTCAAACCTTGCATTTCCTGGGTAATACCAAGGTCTATGAGTGCCTGATCGAAATCCGGTTTCAGCTCGACTGCTTTCTTGTAGTAGTTGATGGCTTCGTTTGACAGTTTCATCTGATCATAGGTCTTGCCCAGGTAGTAATACCCAAGTGCAGAATCGGGCGAAACCTTGATCAATGCTTTGAGGGTATTGACGGCCCCTTCATACTCGAAGGTCTTCACATAAGCAATGGCCAGGTGAAGGTATATGTCTTCCTTGGTGGGATCGAGCTCTATGGCCTTTTTGTAATAGGGAATGGCGTCCTTGTCCCGTTGCAGGGCCACCAGGATGTTTCCTGCCAGGATCTGGGCCTCGGCAAAGCTTGGATCGAGATTTATGGCCTTTTCGCAGGCCTGCAGGGCATCCTGGTAACGGTTCATCTGCAGGTAAATCTGCGCCTCGGCCTTATGGATATAGGCTGATTGAGGGTCCGCCTCGGCGGCAGCTTGCAGTAGCGACAGAGCGCCGTCCAGGTCACCCTCCAGGAGATGGAGGCGTGACATGGAGAAGATGTATTTGGCCCGGGATCCGGCGATGTCCAATGCCGGCTGAACAGCCCGGGATTGAAGAGGAGGATGTTCTTGGACGCGACTGGCGGCACATCCCGGAAGAACGAGAAGGAACAGTGGGATGAGAAGGTAAAACGCTTTTTTCATGTGGTTTCCGGTTACGAAACAGCCTCGGGATAAGGTCATATTACCAATGGGCAATCGGGTGGAGATTGGTCTGAAAACCAGCTGCACTTGGAGCGCTTACAGCAGTAGAAAAGCTAACATAAATAGGTAGGAGCGTCAAACAAACTTTATCATGAGCCGCCGGTTGCCATGCAGGTTTAATGTGATACCATTTGCAAATGAATTCAGACGCTTAAGGACTGACAATGGCTCAGAAGTGGATAAGATCATTGCTGAATCTGCGAGCCTTCCCTGAAAGCACCTCCTCGGTAAACCTCCTGCAGACCCACGTGTCGTTTCTGTTGGTGACTGATCGTTTCGTCTACAAGATCAAGAAACCGGTCAATCTCGGCTTTCTCGATTTCACCACCTTGGACCGAAGGCGTTTCTACTGCCACGAAGAGGTCCGCTTGAACCGCCGGCTCTGCCCCGACATTTATCTGGGCGTGGTGGAGATCAGGAAAACTCGGGCGGGAATAGCCATAGACGGTGAAGGAACTATCATCGATTATGCGGTCAAGATGAAAAGATTGCCGGAAGAGCGCATGCTGCATGTCCTGCTCAGGGAGAATAACGCCACCGATTCGGATATGCGGCGTATTGCAGTGACCATTGCCGATTTCCACAAGAACGCGGAACAAAGCCCCGAAACGGCAAGCTATGGCAGCCTCGACAGCATTGCATACAACTGGCAAGAGAATTTCCGGCAGATGGAGAACTTTGTCGGAATTACCATATCCAGGTGTCAGCTACAGCAACTCGTGTCATGGGTCAGTGACTTTATGGATCAAAACCGACACCTGTTTCTGGAAAGAATAGGGAATGGTTTCATCAGGGAGTGTGACGGCGACATCCACTCTGAAAACATCTGTCTCACTGACACTGTCTGCATCTTTGACTGCATCGAGTTCAACAAGCGGTTCCGCTGCTGTGACACGGCTGCGGATCTGGCTTTTCTGCTCATGGATCTGGATTATAATGGAAAGAGTTTTCTTGGGGACGTGCTGCTGAATGAATACCTGGTGCAGACCGGGGATCGGGGCATGCCGGCATTGCTGGATTTCTACAAGACCTATCGCGCCGTTGTCAGGGGCAAGGTGGAAAGCTTCAAGCTGCAAGAGCCGGAAATACCGGCGGGAGAAAAGAAAGAGGCGGAGCTGAAGGCCTCCCTCTATCTCCACCTGGCACGGGGCTACCAGCTGCGCAGCCAGCTGAGGCCGACGCTTTTCATAACCTGTGGCCTAATGGGGAGCGGCAAAAGCACCTTTGCCCAAGCCCTGGCGCTGGAACTGGGGCTTGAATCCGCCCTCTCCGATGTGGTCAGAAAAGAGATCGCACTGTCTGGAAAAGATGGGAGCGAGTATGGCGAAGGGATCTACAGCCAAAGCTGGACCGACGCCACCTACCGCGAACTCCTGGTCCGCAGCGAGCGCGCTTTGGGAGCCGGGCGCAGCATTATCGTTGACGCCACTTTCCGCCGTAGCGCGGATCGCACGGCATTTCGCCTCCTCGCTGACCGGCTCGATGTTCAGTTCCTCGTCATCTTCTTCATATGTCCGGAGCAGCTCGTCAAGAGCAGGCTATTGCAGCGGGAAGAAGACCCTAGTGCACCGTCAGACGGCCGATGGGAACTGTTCCACCGGCAAAAGGACGAATTTCAGCCGCTTCAGGCACAGGAAGGAAAGACGATTACCATTGATAGTTCACACTCTTTATTGGATAATATCGATCATCTTCTCGGTCAGTTGGGGCTGATCCAATGCGCATGACACTCAAGGCCTTGCTTTTAAAGAGTCTGCGAACCAGGGAGTCGTGGGTGATTTTCTTTGTGCTGGGAATCATCATGATGAACTATCCCTTTATCTCCATTTTCAACAAGCCGCTCTCCGTGCTCGGCTTCCCCCTTCTCTATCTTTATCTGCAACTGGGCTGGCTCATTTCGATTTTCGTCATCTATCTTTTCACCAAAGCCAATCACTCTGCCAATAAAGGCAACGACAGCCATAAGGGAGAGCAGGGTTGATGGTCAGTGCGGAAATGGTATGGGGAATCTCGCTCCTCTACATCGCACTCCTCTTCCTGGTGGCCTACCTGGCCGACAAAAGACAGAGGGAAGGCCGGAGCATAACCTCCAATGCAGTAATTTACGCTCTTTCCATCGCCGTTTACGCCACGTCCTGGACCTTTTACGGCAGCGTCGGCAAAGCTGCCACGACCGGCATGGATTTCATCCTCACCTACCTGGGACCGTCACTGACAGCCTTTTCCTGGTGGTTTTTCCTGCGCAAGATCATCCGGGTCACCAAGGAGAACAACACCACCTCCCTGGCCGACTTCATCAGCTCCCGCTACGGCAAATCCCAGTGGCTGGGGGCACTGGTCACGATCATCTCTATAATGGGCATCATGCCCTACATCGGCCTGCAGCTCAAGGCCGTCTCCAGCGCCTTTTCCATCATAACCGGCCATCCCGACTTTCACCTGCGTTTCATGGACAGCATTTCCCTCCCCTCCCCCCATCCGGGCTTTTTTTCGGCACTGATACTTGCCGCTTTCAGCGTCATTTTCGGCGCCCGTCACCTGGTGTCGTCGGAACGCCATGAGGGACTGGTTGCCGCCATTGCCTTGGAATCAATCGTCAAACTTGCCGCTTTTCTCATTGTCGGCATCTTCGTCACCTATTTCCTATTTGACGGCTTCGGCGACATTTTCCAGCGGATGTACGAAAAAAATCCGATCATGCTGGAACACCTGATAACCTTCGGCGATGAACCGGAAACTTCCTACACCGCCCTCTTCACCATGCTGTACCTGTCCATGGGGGCCATCATGTTTCTCCCCCGGCAGTTCCAGATCATGGCCATTGAGAATCCTTCGGAGAAGCATGTCACCAAAGCCATGTGGCTCTTTCCCTTGTATATGTTTCTCATCAACATCTTCGTCATGCCCATTGCATTGGGAGGTATCCTCATAACCGGCAGCAACCTCAATTCCGACTATTTCGTCCTGACCATTCCCCTGCAGACCGGGAACCACTGGATAGCCCTTATCGCCTATCTGGGCGGCTTCTCCGCCGCCGCCGGCATGGTGATGGTCGAATCGGTTACCATATCGACCATGCTGCTCAACCATGTCATCATGCCGATCGTCATCAGACTGGAACCGCGCAGCTGGTTTCCGGAACTACTCATAAACGCCAAGCGGGTAGGAATATTCCTCGTCGTCTTTCTCGGCTACTTCTATCAGAACATCGTTGGCGGGACCTACATGCTGGTAACCATGGGCCTCATATCCTTTGCCGCTGCGGCCCAGTTCGCCCCGGCCGTGCTCGGTGGTCTCTACTGGCACCGGGGCAACAAGGCGGGTGCCATCACCGGTATGTTCCTCGGCTTCCTTACCTGGTTCTATACCTTGCTGATCCCATCGTTCATCAGATCGGGATGGTGGCACAGCGACATAATGACCAGCGGCCCCTTTGGCCTTGGGTTTCTTAGGCCTACCCAGCTTTTTGGTCTCACTGGCTTTGACATGTGGAGCCATTCCCTCTTCTGGAGCCTCTTTTTCAACGTCGGTGCCTATCTCCTCCTGTCGATCCTGACCCCCCAGGAAGAAAAAGAGCAAGAGCAGGCTCGCAAGTTCATCGACGTCTTCACCCCCGACAGGGGGAAGGCGCCCTATGAAACCAAACGTCTCTCCAAGCCGGTGACCATTCTGCAATTCGTCAACCTCATGGCCAAATTCATCGGCGAACCTCAGGCCCATGCCGCCATCAGCGACTATATCGGCAACCGGGAAATCGACAGCCAGGGAGGCGTCTCGGAATTCGAACTGCCCAACCTGAAGCGTTTTATCGAAAAGACGTTGGCCGGCTCCCTTGGGGCGGCGGCGGCGGGGGCCGTCGTGGAAAGTTACCTCACCGACATCGGCTCAAAGATGGAATCGGTCTACGATATATTCAGCACAGTCCGCACCTCCCTCGATCAAAGCAGAGAGGCGCTCTTCGTCAGGCTCAGAGCATCTGAAATCATGAACCGCTCTTTGGATCTGGAAATCATCATGAAGGACCTGCTGGAACTGCTGCAGAAGGAATTCAAATTCGACCTGTGCATCATTAGGCTGGTGAATGAGGAGGGGATTCTTACCGTCCATGCCTTCACCGGCCCGGAAGACCAGCAGATTACCAGAAACAACTGGGTTCCGGAAATCGATACCCACATCGGCGAGGCCTTTCTCAGCAACAGAGCCGAATTCGTCAACGATACCCGCTACCTGACAAAGCAGAAATCGCGGGAAATCATGGAGCGAGAGGGAATAAAATCCTTCGCCCATATACCGATCGCCAGTGAGGGTGAGCCGCCGGTGGGCATCCTTTCCGTCTTCTCCAAATCCATCATCGGACTTTTCACCGAACCGTTCCTGCAGCTTTTGAGCAGCCTGGCGGGCCAGCTCGCCCAAGCGGTCAAGATCGTTTCGGAACGGGAGGCAAAGGAGAAGGAACGACAGCAGAAGGAGGCTGCCCTGCTGGAAAATGCGCGGGTAGTGAGGGATATGGAGATTGCCAAGCAGATCCAGCTTTCATTGCTTCCGGCGTCTCCCCCTGACCTGCCCGGGGCCCGTTTTGCCAGTTGCTGCGTGCCCGCCACCCATGTGGGGGGAGACTACTACGATTTTTTCATCCGGGGTAAGGAGACGGTCGACCTGATCATAGCCGATGTTTCAGGACACAGTGTGGGAGCGGCATTGATCATGGTCGAGACACGCAGCGTTCTCAGGGCACAGGTGCCACTGACGACCTCAAGCAGTGAGGTCCTTGCCTCGCTGAACGACCTGCTCTATGAGGACCTGACCAGGGCGGAGCTTTTCATCACCATGTTTTACGCCAACTACGATGCCGGCTCAAAGCTGCTGCGCTACGCCAACGCAGGCCACAACCCACCGCTGATCATGGGCAAAGGTGCGGCTGCCTGCATCGAACTCGATGCCGAAGGGCTGATTCTCGGCATCAACCGCACAGTCTCCTTTGAAGAGAAGCTTTTTCAGCTGCATGAGGGGGACCTGGTGCTATTTTACACCGACGGTATCATTGAGGCGCAAAACGAGGGAGGCGAACTGTTCGGGGTCGACAGGCTCTGCCTGATCCTGAAAAACATGGCCTTGGAGGAGCCGGACCGGATCATGAGAAGAGTACTGGCGGAGGTTACCAGGTTTGCCGGCTCAAAGCCCCTGGAAGACGACATCTCCATGATAATCATGAGGATCGACTGATGAACGGCGGTAAGCGGCAGAAAAAACAATTTGTTGAAGGGAGTGCCCCCTTGCTATAAACTATGAAATTAATGATACAGCAATCATATCCGTAACAGGGGAGTATGTCATGAATCTGCAGACCGAGCTGAAGAACAATATAGTAATTATATATGTTAATGAGGAGAGGCTGGATGCCCACAACTCGGGTGAATTGAAGGCCGAAGTGCAGAAGATGTTCGAGCAGGGGCAGAAAAACATGCTCATCGACCTGAAAGATGTGCGTTTCATCGACAGCTCGGGTCTGGGCGCCCTTGTCTCCGGCTTTAAGAACGCCATCTCCCATCAGGGAAATCTAAAGCTTTCCACGCTGCAGTCCCAGGTACGCTCCATGTTCGAATTGACCAGGCTGCACCGCGTCTTTGAAATTTTCCCCTCTACCGCGGAAGCTATTGAAACCTTCTAACTGAGAGGCTCAGATGGAAAAAAACGAAATAGAGGTTGACATCAAGGTCCCCAACCAGACCCGTTACCTGAGTCTCATAGGCCGGATCGGCGAAGATATCGCCAAGGAACTGGTCAGATTCACCGGTGACCGGGAAACCCTTGCCTACCATCTGAATCTTGTCCTGACGGAAGCCATGGCCAATGCCATAAAACACGCCACCAGCGAAGATTCGGATAACATGGTGCACATCATAATCAATATCTGTGAGAACGAGTTGACCATCAAGGTGTTCGATTCAGGGCAAGGGTTCGACATCAATATCATTCCCCCGCCCAATTTCGAGGAGCTGGAAGATCGCGGCCGCGGCATCTTCATGATCAAGTCCCTGATGGACTCGGTCTCTTACCGGAAGATGTGTGACGGCAACATCTTGGAAATGAAAAAGAAGCTGCAGTAAATCACCTGGACCGTGCGTCACTGCGGTAAAGCCGGATAATCATCCCGCATCCCACAAGCAGCATCGGCAAACTCAGCATCTGCCCCATGGAGAACCTGCCCACAACGAACCCCAGTTGGGCATCCGGTTCCCTGAAAAACTCCACCGTAAACCTGAACAGGCCGTACAATCCCATAAAAGACCAGAAGACAACCCCAGCCGGGTGTTTCCGCCGGCCGACAAGCCAGAGAATGAAAAACATGAGCGGCCCTTCGAGGATCGCCTCGTAAAGCTGGGAAGGATGCCGTGGCAAATCTCCCGCACCGGGAAAAACTATCCCCCACGGCACATCCGTAACCCGTCCGTAGAGTTCGCCATTGATGAAGTTGCCGATCCTGCCGAGAAAAAGCCCTACGGGTGCAGCAGTGAAACCGACGTCGGCAATGTCGTAAAAGCCGATCTGCTTCTTTCTGGTATAATAAAAACCGGCGGCAACGGCGCCCAGCAGCCCTCCATGAAAAGACATCCCACCATGCCAGACGGCAAAGATTTCCAGCGGCTTTGCCAGATAGACCTGCAGGTCGTAGAATAAGATATAACCGAGACGTCCGCCCAGTATGACGCCAAGCGCTACGGTGAAGATAAGATCGGCAACGTCGTCCTTGCTCAAAGGTAGACGCTTCTTTTTTGTTCCTGCCTTGATGATGAAATATGCGGCGATGAATCCGATGATGTACATAAGGCCATACCAGCGGAACTGGAGAGGCCCGATGCGCAGAAAGACCGGGTCGAAATGGGGAAATGTCATTGATGGCTCCGGAGAAATTTTGACTAAGGTAACAACAAACGACAGCAGTGTCAACGCCCAGTCCCTTATGCCGATGCGCCGCGCGTGGGCAACAAACGGTTGACAAAAGTCCTCCCGGGGCATATAAAATTCAGGAAAAATTCCTCGTTAGGAAGAGGCGTTAGCACAAACAGAAGCTACTGCCCAGAAACGTCGAAAGACGCCAATGTGGTAGACCAGATTCAGTCGGAATAAGGCTTTATCTAAGGTAGCTGGTGGTGGTTCACCTACGTTGTGCTCTGCTAAAACTCAAACCAGGGGAAGGTGTGTCCTTTTGCGCATGAAGGCCCTTTCTCCCTGAAAGGGCCTTTTCTTGTGAATATGGACCACGCAGACATAATGAGCGAAATCTTTCTCAGCACCGTCCTGGGAAAGACCGTCATCAACGCCCAGGGGCACGAGATCGGCAAGCTGTGGGATCTGATCATGGTCCCAGGCGAAGTGTTTCCCCAGGTCTCCCACCTCCTGGTGAAAAAAGGCACGCGGATACTGGCCCTCCCCTGGAAACGGGTGTCCCTTTTCAATCGCTACGTCATCTCCATATCAGGGATCTCTGAACGTCTTCCAGAGTATGTGCCCAGGGAAAACGAAATCCTCGTCAAGCGCCATATCCTTGACAGGCAGATTGTGGATGTGAATGGAGCGAAGGTTGTCCGGGTCAACGATCTGAAGCTTGGCAGCTATAAGGACCACCTCTGCATCTTCTTCGTCGATATTGGATTCAGAGGGCTGCTGCGCCGTCTGGGATATGAACGCCTCGGCGAAAAAATAGCCGGCCTGCTCAAAGTCAAGCTTGCACACCAGCATATCAGCTGGGAATACGTGCAGCTGCTGGAAATGAACCTGTCCCGCCTTACCCTGACCGTTGCCCGGGAGCAGATGCAGGAGCTACATCCCGCCGATCTGGCCCACATCATTTCCAGGATCCCGGCAAAGAACATCCAGACGGTGCTGAATTCGCTGGATACGGAAACCGCCGGCGAAGCCATCCACGAACTGGAGCCGGAACTGCGAAGCCGCATCATCAGCCAGCTGGATAGTGAACAGGCCTCCGACATTCTGGAAGAAATGGACCCCGATGAAGCGGCCGACGTTCTCGGAGATCTACCCGAAGAAAAGGCCCAGGAACTGCTCGGGCTGATGGACGAGGAAGAGGCGGAAGACATTCAGGAACTGATGGAGCACGAGGAGGATACGGCCGGCGGCCTGATGAACAGCGAATATCTTTCCGTCTCCAGCGAACTGACCGTTGCCGATGCCATGAAGGTGGTCAGGCTCCTGGCCCCTGATGTGGAAACGGTCTACTACATTTATGTGGTGGATCAGGAAGAGCACCTGCAGGGAGTTATTAGCCTGAAGGAACTGATCCTGGCATCTGAGGAAAACCCTGTCGCCGAGCTTATGACGACGAATTTGAAAACGGTGGATGTGGAATCCACCCCTGAAGAGATACTGGAGATCATCGCCAAGTACAATCTGATCGCCGTCCCGGTTCTGGACAAGGAAGGAAAGATGTCAGGGCTGGTAACGGTCGATGACGTCCTGGAGATGTTCCTTCCCTATGCCCTGAAACGCAGACGGTATCACCACCACTAATACCAGCGACACCACCTCCTGAAAGATCGGACGCTCCATGTTTACCGGCATCAGCATAACCAGACTGTTCAAACCGATCCGCAAGGTGAACAGAAAAAATATTCTCCTTTTCCTCGCCATTCTCGGCCCGGGCATAATCACCGCCAACGTGGACAACGATGCCGGCGGCATAACCACCTACTCCCTGGCCGGCGCCCACTATGGCTATGACCTGCTTTGGGTCATGATTCCCACCACCATCGCCCTGGTGGTCATCCAGGAAATGTGCGCCCGCATGGGGGCGGTCACCGGCAAAGGGCTCTCGGACCTGATCCGGGAGTCCTTCGGCGTCAAAGTCACTTTCTACGTTATGATCGCCCTCCTGCTTACCAACATGGGCAACTCCGTCTCCGAATTCGCCGGCATCGCCGCCAGCCTTGAACTCTTCGGCATCAGCAAATATGTCTCGGTCCCCATCAGTGCCGTCCTGGTCTGGCTTCTCGTGGTAAAAGGCTCATACAAGGTGGTGGAAAAGGTCTTCCTCGTGGCATGCATGGTGTATATCGCTTACCCTGTTGCCGCGTTCATGGCCGGCCCCCAGTGGGGCACCGTCCTCAAGGCGACCGTTGTCCCCAGTTTCCGCATGGACAGCGGCTACCTGGTCACCCTGATCGGCGTCGTCGGCACGACCATTGCCCCCTGGATGCAGTTCTACCAGCAATCGGCAGTCGTGGAAAAGGGAATAACCATCGACCAGTACAGCTTTTCCCGGATGGATGTCATCGTCGGCTGTCTGATGGCCATCGTCGTCGCCTTCTTCATCGTCGTTGCCTGCGCCGCCACCATTCATCTACAAGGGCTGAAGGTGGAAACCGCCGCAGATGCGGCCCTCTCCCTGAAACCGCTAGTGGGGGAGTATGCCTCGTCCCTCTTCGCCTTCGGTCTTTTCAATGCATCCCTCTTCGCCGCCTGCATCCTCCCCCTTTCCACCTCCTACTACATCTGCGAGGGAATGGGATGGGAATCTGGCATCGACAAGGACTTCCGGCAGGCCCCCCAGTTCTTCTGGCTGTTCACCATCATCATCATCATCTCCGCCCTCACGATCCTGCTGCCCAACGCCCCGCTGATCATGATCATGTTCGTTTCACAGGTGGTGAACGGGGCAGTGCTCCCCTTCGTGCTCATCTTCATGCTGCTCCTAATCAACGACCGGAGCCTCATGGGAGATCATGCCAACGGCCCGGTCTTCAATCTGGTGGCCTGGATCACCGTTGCCGTCATGATTATCCTGACCCTGTTCATGACCGTTGATCTCCTCTCTCCAGGTACCCTGGGAAAAATCCTGGGATTTTGACCGACAAAAAAAGCCCGGATCAGCTTCCGGGCTTTTTCATTCATCTATAAGTATACTATCTTATGCTATTCCAGAATGTCAGCCGGCACCCCCGCCTTGGCAGCGGATGCATTGAAGGCATCCTGTTTCTGCCTCAGCTCGTTCAATCTCGATTCGGTGTTCTTTACCGTGTGCTGAAGCGATAGATACTCCGCGCGCGACATCTTGCTCGTATCGCCCAGACGGCCATTGAGATGCTCCAGTTGCTCTTCCGCTGCCCTCACGTCGGCGGAAAGCTTTCTGTATTCATTTTTCCAAGCAGACTCGTTTTTGCCACCATAGACCGCCGGTTTTTTCTTCGTTTCACTACCGGCAACAGCATCATCCTTTGCCTTGCCTTTTTCTTCAGTCCCCTTCGCCTTGCCGCCGTTATCCATTTCGACAACTTTAGGTGCGGTGTCTTCTTCGGCTCCGAGGATCTTGACCCGCTTTCTGTACTTCTTCGGCACGTTGCCCAGATCTTCCGTAAAGTTGACCGTGCCTCTTTCATCAGTCCACTCGTAGGTTACGGCAAAGGCCGGCACGGCAAAAAGAAAAATAGATAGCAGCAGAATGATTTTCATGCAATTCCTCCTTCGATAGTGATTCGAGCGCAGCTGACACCACCATGACAAATATGGAACACGGCTAGCCCGGAGGCCAATTGAAGTGCCTTCCCCCCACCAGGTGAAAATGAATGTGATATACCGATTGTCCTGCACCGGCATTATTGTTGTTGACGATGCGGAAACCATCCTCGGCGATGCCTTTCTCCCGGGCTATGATTGCTGCAACCCGGAACACATGCCCTACCAAGGCTTCGTCCTCGACTTGCATCTCAAGGGTGTTTGCCAGGTGCTTCTTCGGGATCACCAGCAGGTGCTGCGGAGCGACCGGGGCAATATCGTTGATCACCAGCAGCTGGTCGTCCTCATAGACCGGTTTTACCGGTATTTCACCCTTGATCATCTTGCAGAAGAGACAATCGCTCATGCTCTTCCCTCCCTTATCCGAATTAAAGCCTTTATACTCTGTCGTCCGGCGATTTTCAAGAATTACTCATGCACCTGCGGCTTGGCCAGATAAATGAGAAACTCTCGGTTCCCCTTGGGTCCCTGGATAGGAGATTCGGTTACCCCTTTCACCTCAAGTTTAAGATCCAGGGCCATGGCAGTAATGGCTGCGATTACTTCCGCATGCTTCCTGCCGTCCCGAACAACACCACCCTTTCCGACCTCCCCACGCCCCACCTCGAACTGGGGTTTGATGAGCGCAACGACAGCAGCCGATGGGGAAATGAGGTTCAGCACCGGTGGCAGCACCTTATCCAGGGAAATGAAGGAGGCGTCGATGACCGCCATCTGGGGAACCTCCTCCAGTTTTTCCGGCTCAAGATAGCGGATATTTGTTTTCTCCAGGTTTACGACCCGCGCATCCTGGCGGAGCTTCCAGGCCAGTTGGCCGTACCCCACATCGACGGCAATGACTTTCGCCGCCCCGCGCTGGAGCAGGCAATCGGTAAAGCCACCGGTTGAGGCCCCCACATCCATGACCACCAGCCCGGTCACGTCGATGGCGAATTCGTCCAGGGCCTTCTGCAATTTTAATCCGCCACGACTGACAAAGGGGAGCACCTCCCCCTTCAGCCGGATCTCGGCATCAACGGAAACCATTTGCCCAGCCTTGTCGGCCAGGTGATCGTCCACCACCACCTGCCCGGCCATGATCAGCGCCTTGGCCCGCTCCCGTGAAGGCGCCAGCCCCCGGTCCAGCAAAATTTTATCGAGTCGTTCCTTGGCCATGTTTCCCGATTTCATTTCCTTTCAGATGATGCCATGCAGGATTCGGCCAGGCGCCCCCAAGGCATCCACCTTTCGCTCAGTGGCAGGGTCCGAAATCAGCGGTGGCGCATGGTGGAGTTTGGTTCTGGCATCGATTATCAATGGACCGGTGCAGCCCCAATGCTTGCTAATCATGGACGAGCCGATGCCGTAGATGTCGGAAGCAGGATTTGAGCGGGTAAAGGTAACCCAGAGGAAGTTGTTCAGGGTCCTGGCGGTAAATTCGCTGTCATCGACTACCACCACCAGGGGAAAGGCAGCAATGGATTGCCTGTCGCCGAAGTGGCGACAAAAATCTTCCATGACAGGATCGGTGCAATTGCGGGCCGCGGAGCAACGTGGACCACGGATGGCCAGGATACCGGGCAGGCAGACCCTCGGTTCGCCGAAGCCCTCCGGCAGGGATAGGCCGCTGGGAATGGTCGAAGGAAGTTCCCGGCGTTTGTCGCCTGCTGCGGCGATGACCACCTTGGAACCGGCATTGAAGCCGCTTCCCGAATAATCCAGGGTGTCGATGGTGGTGCTGGTTTGAAAATGGAGGTCGCGCCGCCAATCGACCCGTTCCAGCATGTGGGCGAAGAAAGCCGGGATATGGTGGATATCCAGTGCCGGATTATCCTCATGGGCAGCAATGAAGATGTATTTGGCCAGGGAAAGCTGCCCCTGTCCCAGGATGGCATTGGCAATGGTCAACAGTTCCCGAGGTTCCCTCTCTGCATATGGCACGTAGCGCTCGCTCCCCAAGGCCAGCAGCAGCGGATGAACCCCTGCTGCATCGACCGCATGCACCCCCCTGACGCCGAGAATGACCGTGGGGATGAGCGGCCCGGTCAGTTCATGGATGAAAGCGCCGAAAGAGGTATCCTCCTGGGGAGGCCTGCCGACGGTGGTAAAGGGCCAGATGGCATCGGGGCGGTGATAGACTTTGTCCACCTGGAGAACAGGGAAATCGTGAACCAGGCTGTAATAACCCAGGTGATCGCCGAAGGGCCCTTCCGGCAGCGTACGCCGGGGATCGACGATGCAGGTGATGCAGAAATCGGCCTCTGCCGGCATGGGAAGCAGACCGTCCCTGCAGACCATCTCCATCCTATGACCGCCAAGCAGACCGGCAAAGGATAGTTCCGGCATCCCTTCCGGAAGGGGCATGACCGCTGCAACAGTCATGGACGGAGGGCCGCCTACAAAGATGTTGACACGAAAAGGCAACCCTCGCTCCAGAGCCTCTGTATGGTGAACACCGATGCCCCGGTGAATCTGATAGTGAAGACCGACCTCCTCGTTGATGCGGTACCGGCCGCCGGAAAGCTGGACCCGATACATGCCCAGGTTGGAATGGCGCAGGCCGGGCCTTACGGCGCTTTCCGAATATACCTGAGGCAGGGTTATGAACGCTCCTCCGTCGTCTGGCCAGGATTTCAGCTGGGGCAGTTGGTCAATGCTGGTCTGTGCGACCAAAACCGGCCCTCCGGCTACCTTCTTCGGCACCAGATGAAGCGCTGCCGGTACGGTACCAAGAAATCCCCAGGGATCTTTGATCGCAGCCATGGGATTGACCTTCATGGCCACCAGCCGTTCCATATCCTTTAGTGTATCCCTAAAAATGTACCTGGTCCTCTCCAGTGTACCGAAGAGGTTACCCAGCATGGGAAACCTGCAGCCACGGATATTTGTGAAGAGGAGCGCCGGGCCTTCAGCCTCATAGACGCGGCGTTGGATGGCGCCTGCCTCCAGCTCGGCGTCGACTTCCTGATTTATGCGCAGGAGTTTGCCGGACGATTCCAGGTCCCTGACGCATTCCTGAAGATTGCGATAGCCCATTTAGTAGATGCTCCCGTTGTAATCAACGTTTCAGTGAATCTGTTTTTAATGCACGAGTCCAGCCAAGTCAACTGTAAAGACGCTGCTCTTCTGAGCGGCGGTGCCTGAAATGAACAAAACAGAAACGCCCCGCCAGAAAAAGCATGGCGAGGCGTTGATATTGCCGGTTTTGGCTGGTAACTCTATTTTCCCCATGGCAGTAATTATCTGCCGAACGGTGACATATCCCGCAAACGCTTGACGATGGGAGGTAGCTCGCGGATAACGGCATCGATGTCGTCATCAGTGGTAAAACGGGACAGGGAAAACCTGATGGAACCGTGGGCACAGGTAAACGGCACCCCCATGGCACGAAGCACATGGGAAGGTTCCAGGGAACCGGAAGTACAGGCGCTGCCCGATGAGGCGCAGATTCCCTTTTCACTAAGAAGCAGCAGGATTGCCTCACCCTCGACGAATTCAAAAGCAACGGAAGCGGTGTTGGGAAGACGATCCGCGCCTCCGCCGTTGATGCGGGCATCGGGAATGATAGCCAGCAGTTCCTTTTCAAGTCGGTCGCGCATGGCCTTAACCCGCGTGTTCTCGTCATCCATGGATGTGGCTGCCAGCTCGCAGGCCTTTCCGAGGGCAATGATGGAAGAGGTGCTCTCCGTCCCTGCCCTTCGATTTCTCTCCTGGTGGCCTCCAACCATGAAAGGTCTGAAAGGAACCCCTTTCCTTAAATAAAGGACGCCGATTCCTTTGGGTGCATGGAGCTTGTGCCCCGACAGTGAAAGCATGTCGATGGAGGAAGAGGCCATGTTGAGAGGGATTTTTCCCACCGCCTGGACCGCGTCGGTGTGGAAGAGTGCACCCTTTTCCTTGGCAATGGCCGCAACTTCTTCCACGGGAAAGATAACTCCCGTCTCGTTGTTTGCATACATCACCGAAACAATGGCTGTATTGTCGTCTATGGCAGATTTAAGTTCGTCGAGATCAAGCCTGCCGGCGTTATCCACATTCAGCTCGGTGACCCGGTACCCTTTCTTGGTCAGGTTACGACAGAGGGTCAGGACAGCCGGATGCTCGACACGGGTGGTGATGATATGCCGCTTCTCGGGAAAGACTTCCAGGGCTGAGCGAATGGCAGCATTGTCGCTCTCCGTGCCACAGGCGGTAAAGATGATTTCCTCGGGAAGTGCTCCCAACAGAGCAGCAACGCGGCTCCTGGCCTCGTCCACCTTCTTCTGGACCTGTCCGCCGAAGAAATGCATGGAACTTGGGTTGCCGTAGAGTTCGCAGAAATAGGGGCGCATCTCTTCGAAAACCGCCTCGTCAACCCTTGTCGTGGCATTATTGTCGAGATAAATCTCCTTCATCCCTGGACCTCCTCCACCGTGATATCATCGGCTACAAGTTCGCGGAGCTTCTGTTCGACGAACTTGGCCGTGAATCCGGATGAAGCACATCCGGCGCAGGCTTTACGGAAGGCGATCTGCACCTTGCCTCCGTCGATGTCAATCAGCTCAAGGTCGCCACCGTCAGCCCAAAGTTGGGGGCGCACCTCGTTTTCCAGGGTCTCCTGGATAAGTTGCATCTTGCGCATGTTGGTCAGCTTGCCCGGTTTCTTCTCTTCGGCTTTCTTTTCTTCACCCATGACCTCAGCAATCAGTGCCTTGATCTTGGGAATACAACCGCCGCAAGCACCGCCCGCCTTGGTAAAATGGGTGACCTGCTCCGCCGTATGCAGCTTGTTGGATGCGATGACCTTCTTCAGGAAGACGTCGGTGAGACCGAAACACTTGCAGACGATTTCGCCTTCCATACCTGCTTCGTCATGTTCATGGTCATGCTTGGGGACTGCAACGCCACGATATTTGGCGATAGCGACTTCCAGCGCCTCCTGTCCCATCACCGAGCAGTGCATCTTCTCTTCGGGCAGGCCGCCAAGGAAATCGGCTATTTCCTGATTGGTGATCTGCAGAGCTTCATCCAGAGTCTTCCCTTTCACCATTTCCGTCAGGGCAGACGAAGAGGCTATGGCGCTGCCGCAGCCGAAAGTCTGGAATCGTGCATCGACAATACGCTCCTTTTTATCATCCAGCTTGATGAAAAGCTTCAGAGCATCCCCGCAGGCAAGGCTTCCCACTTCGCCGACAGCATCTGCATTCTCTATGGAACCCACATTTCTCGGGTTCAGGAAATGATCTTTCACCTTATCCGTATAATCCCACATGCGTCCTCATCCTCCCTTTTATCAACCATATATAAGGCAAAGGCACAAAGCGGTAAAAGAAGCAGCATGGGCAGCCTCTTTCAGCAACACTTTTGCGCCTTTAACACGTGCCTTATATGTACAATGTATTACCAATTTACTCAAGTATTAATTTTCTGCCGGCGGCCAATAGTTCCTGGAGCCGCGCGTCTGATGCCGCTTCGGCATAAAGCCGCACCACCGGCTCAGTTCCCGACTTGCGGAAGAGTAGCCAGCTGCCGTCTTCCAGCAGGAATTTTGTACCGTCGATGGTTACGGTATCTTTCAGCTTCACTCCAGCTATCACGGCAGGGGTAGCCTTCAGTTTATCGGCAAAGACCGCTTCGATTTCCGGTGCAAGAGTGATGTTCTCACGTTTGGTGACAAATCGTCCCACCTGCCCGTAGAGCCTTTCGAGCAACGCGCGCACCGGTTGTCCCTCGCGGGCAACCATTTCCGCCACCAGCAGGCAGGCCAGAATTCCGTCCTTTTCTGGGACATGCCCCTTGATGGTTAAACCGGCACTTTCTTCCCCGCCGATGATGATCTTGTCCTTGCTGATCAGCTCGCCGATATATTTGAAACCGACCGGCGTCTCGAAAACTTCGATGCCATGTTTGGCCGCCACTGCATCAATGAGATGGGAGGTGGCGACACTTCTCGCTACGCCTCCCTTGAGCCCCTTGACCCGAACCAGGTAGTCCAGGAGCAGCGCGATGATGTAGTTGGGTTCGATGAATGTTCCATCCACATCGACGATACCGAAGCGGTCCGCATCTCCGTCGGTGGCGATACCGAGCTTGATTGTAGGGTCGTCCTTGACCAGGCGTATGAAATCCTGGATGTATTTTTCCGACGGTTCCGGTGGAAACCCGCCGAAATAGGGATCGCGGTGCTCGTTGATGACCGCAACATCCACACCATGGGCACGCAGCGGTTCAGCCAGATAGCCGCGCCCGGTGCCATAGAGGGGATTTACCGCCACCTTACCCAGCCGGGCAATGGCAGCAAAATCAACCTTGGTCGCCAAATCGTCAAGATAGCTGTCCCGAGGATCCATATCCACCAGCATAGCGCAACGCCTGGCATCGTCCGGATCGCACTCCTTGTAGCAGACCTCCCCCAGCATTTCATTGGCACGGCGCTCGATGTCGCGGGTCGTTTCGGGCAGGGCCGGGCCTCCCCAGGAAGGAGAAAACTTTATACCGTTGTACTCGGGAGGATTATGGCTGGCGGTGAAGTTGATGGCGCCGGCAGTCTTGCGCCGCAATATTTCGAAGGCGATGACCGGCGTCGGCGTATCCCTGGCGCAAAGAAAGGTTTTAATGCCTGCACCGGTAAGCACGCGGGCGGCTTGGTCAGCAAACCGCTCACCCATGAAACGTGAATCGTAGCCGACGATCACCCCCTTCTCCTTCTCCCCCGCGGCAATGACGTTATCGGCAATGGCCTGGGTCACCACTTTGACATTTTCAAAGATGAAGTCTTCGCAGACGATTCCGCGCCAACCAGAGGTACCGAAACTGATACGTTGCATAACAATTCTCCTTGGATAAAATTAAATTACATTGCTTCCATCCAGACGTTCCATACCTCAGAAATTAACCGCAACAAATCCTCAACAAGGGTAATATATAGGCTTTGCAGAGTCAAGGAGAACAGTCTTTTACAGGGGATTTTCCTGTTGACATTATTCTTTTAAAATTGTTAGAGTGAATATTGCTGAACGATTACGAAGCAAAAGAAACAGGAGGAATATCCATGCAGTGTCAAACAGTACTTCCCGGTGCCGAATGCACCTTTTGGGGGAAACAGGGTTGTGTATTCGCCGAAGGCTCTTGCCAGGTTGTGGTCGAGAATTGTGAGGGCTGTGAAAGGATCGTTGAAAGCAGCATTGGCAAGGTTTGCAGCGCATACCCCGCCCCCGAAAAGAAATGGTCGGCCGGGTTGTGCAACTTTGCCACCCATGTGAAGGTCGAGATAAAGAGCGAAGAAACCAAGGTCAACCCGCTCAAGGCTTCCAAGAAAGCCTCCGGCGGTGGCGGCAAGAAGAAGTAATACCGCCGCAGGAAAGAGTACGAAGAAGGGAGGAGTTCATCCTCCCTTTTTTTATTTCTCTGTAAAGGAGGAATCGCCGTGGCTTTTGACTACCTCAGCTGTCCCAAATGCGGTGAAAATGTCAGGTCGTACCGCAATCCCTTACCTACCGTAGACATCATCATCGAGACCGACAACGGCATCATCCTCATCGAGCGAAAAAACGAGCCTTTCGGATGGGCCATTCCCGGTGGGTTTGTGGATTATGGTGAGTCATTGGAAGACGCCGCAATGAGGGAGGCGCAGGAAGAAACCTCTTTGCAGATCCGTAACCTGCGGCTGGTTGGATGCTATTCCGACCCGGGAAGGGACAGACGTGCCCATACCATTTCTACAGTTTATGCTGCAATCGGCCAGGGGATTCCAAAGGCGGCCGATGATGCGGCATCGTTGGCAGTATTTCCCTTGGATGCCCTCCCCGATCACTTATGCTTCGATCACCGGAAGATTCTCGATGATTATCGCCGCATGAAGGCTGAGGGCAGGATCTGAACGGAAACAGGACCTACCATGAAAAAAGGGCGATCTCCGGCTGCTTCGGAATCAGCCCCATCTCTGCCGCGTGGCGGTAAAAGGTTTCCAATCCCTTGAGATGCTCGGCCGTCAGATCATAGGAGATGGTCTTCCAGTAATCAACCAACGCGGACGCGCTCATCCATTCCCGCTCCCTGCTATGCAGGGCAATCGATGCATAGGAATCGTAAGCCAGTTTTTTCGCCTTCAGCAGATTATCCCGAAGAACCGCCATGGCTTCATGCTTCGAAGCAGCGGCATCACGCCTGACAATCCATAATGCAAAGACAAACGGCAGGCCGGTAAATTCATACCACTGTTGCCCAAGATCATAAACATGGAAATTATGTTTCGCCAGGGAGGCCTTCAGCGCGGCATCGCCAATAAGAAGTAGTCCCTCATGGGATTGCAGCGCCTCCTTCAACGGCAGCGGCGTTCTTTGGAATTCGTTCTCATAGCCATATTTCTTCTTCAGTATTATCTTCAGGAGATTGACAGAGGTATCGGATTCCGTTGTCAGCCCGATGGTCTTGTTGTGCAGATTTTCGATGGGAATCCGGGAAAAGAGAAAGACGCTTTTGACCGGACCGATGGAACTGATGGATATCTGCGGCATAAGGCAATATTTCTCGAAGGATTTTCCGTATTCTATGGACGATGACGGGCTGATATCCACTTCGCCGTTGGAAAGCATGGCATTGAGTGCAGAAGGCACCTCCCTGACAAAGCGATAGCCACTACAGTCGAAATTCTTTTTCAATGCCGTAAAAATAGGCGTACAGTTGGCATATTCTATTTCCCCGATTCTTATTTCCATCGCGACCTCTTGCATAAAAATAAAAAGGTGAGACAAAGCGTCTCACCTCCAAAAGTTATCCAGGTATGTACAGTTTAGGGATTATCTGCCAGATGATCCTCATAGACATCCGCCGACATCAGCAGATTGAGCTCTTCCGGATCTGCCATATCGACAACGACGAGCCAGCCACTGTCATAGGGATCGTCGTTGATGATCTCCGGCGTATCACGAAGCTCGCCATTAACTTCCTTGACCGTGCCGCTTACCGGCGCATAAAGTTCGGCGACAGTTTTTCTCGCTTCCACCGAACCGAATGAGTCGTCCTGTTCCAGCTCGTCGCCCACATCGGGAAGATCAACCACTGTGATGGAGCCGAGTTCCTGCTGGGCATAATCGGTAATGCCGATGATGCCCCGGTTCCCTTCTACTCGGACCCAGAGGTGTTCCTTGCTGTATTTCAGTTCTTCAGGGCAGTCCATTTAATCACTCCAGAACCATCTTCTCGATAAATCCCGTATCGATGTTTCCTTCGATGAAGTCCTTGTTGGCCATGATGCGCTTATGGAAAGGAATAGTGGTTTTGATACCTTCGATAATGTATTCATCCAGAGCCCGTGCCATACGCCTGATGGCGTCTTCCCTGGTCTCTGCATGAACGATGAGCTTCGCAATCAGCGAATCGTAGTGTGGCAGCACTGAATAATGGTCGTAGACAAAGGAGTCCACACGCACACCGAGCCCGCCCGGGGTGTGATACGAGGTGATCTTGCCGGGGCAGGGGGTAAATCTGACCGGGTCTTCCGCATTGATCCTGCACTCGATGGCATGGCCGTTGATCTTGATATCACTCTGTTTGTAACGGAGCTTATGGCCGGCAGCAGAGCGGATCTGTTCGCGGACGATATCGACACCGGTCACCAATTCCGTGACCGGATGCTCCACCTGAACTCGGGTATTCATCTCCATGAAATAGAAATCGTTATTCTTGTCGACCAGAAACTCCATGGTGCCGACGCTGTTGTAGCCGACCGCCTTTGCCGCCCGGACCGCTGCATCCCCCATGGCCTTCCTCAACTCCGGGGTGCTGACGGTGGAGGGAGCCTCTTCGATGATCTTCTGGTGCCGGCGCTGGATGGAGCAGTCACGCTCCCCCAGATGGATGACGTTGCCGTGCTTGTCGGCCAATATCTGAATTTCCACATGGCGCGGATTTTCGCAGTATTTTTCGATATAGACTTCTGGGTTGCCGAAGCCTGCCTGGGCCTCTGCCCGTGCCGTGGCAAATGCGTTGGGCAAAGCTGCCGGAGAATGAACGATCTTCATCCCCCTGCCACCCCCTCCGGCAGTAGCCTTGATGATTACCGGGAAACCGATATTCTTGGCGATTTTGACCGCCTCGTTGACATCGTTCACCCCTTCTTTGGTGCCGGGGAGTATGGGCACCCCCTCCTTGATGACTGCCTGGCGGGCACTGATCTTGTCCCCCATGAGGCGCATGCTCTCCGAAGAAGGGCCGATGAAGGTTATGCCACATTTTTCGCAAATTTCAGCAAAGGCCGCATTCTCCGAAAGGAATCCATACCCCGGATGAATAGCTTCCGCATCGGTCAACTCGGCAGCACTGATGATGGCATTTATATTGAGGTAACTCTGGATGCTGGGAGCCGGCCCGATGCAGACACTTTCATCGGCAAGCTTCACATGCAGAGATTCGCTATCGGCAGTGGAAAAAACGGCAACTGTCTTGATCCCCAACTCTTTGCAGGCCCTGATGATACGGAGGGCGATTTCGCCGCGGTTGGCGATGAGCACTTTGTGGAACATCAAAGAATCTCCATTATTATTGGCATTTGACGAATTGGATTGTTCCGTAATTACAAGGGTTCCACGATGAAGAGGCACTCTCCGAACTCAACGGGCTGTGCGTTTTCCTTGCAGATCTTGACAATCTTGCAGCGAAACTCCGCCTCGATCTCATTCATGAGCTTCATTGCCTCAACTATGCACAGGACCTGGCCTTTCTCGACAACCTGCCCCACTTCCACGTAGGGAGCGGCATCGGGAGCCGGTGCGCGATAAAAGGTGCCGACTATGGGAGAGACTATCTTCTGCCCTTTCTCTGCAACAGGAGCTGGCGCTGATGACGCCTCTGCGGGCGCTGCTGGAGCTGCTTGCTGAACGGACGGGAACTGGACCGGTGCAACCGGCGGTTGCTGGTAGTGAATTACCTCAGGGGCCGTTCCACGCTTTATCCTGATTTTTTCGTCTGCATTTTCCAGCTCGAATTCAGTAATGTCAGTTTCCGTCACCATTTTGACGAGTACTTTCAAATCCTTTATATCCATTTGCCCTCTTCTCCTTTGCCTTTGATCTGGGGATACCCCACTTATAAAACCTGCAGCGCCTTTGGCACCTTGGTCAGAACATCACACCCATCGGCGGTAACGACAATGGTGTCCTCTATTCTGACACCGCCCCACTCGGGAATATATATCCCCGGCTCGATGGTAAAAACCATCCCTTCTTCCACCACACCGTCATTGCGAAAAGAAACCGTCGGTGGCTCATGGACTTCAAGGCCAACTCCGTGTCCCAAACCATGGCCGAAGTAGCTGCCGTAACCCTCCTTGGCAATGTGATCCCGGGCCATGGCATCGAGAGCGCTGAAGGTCGCACCCGGACGAACAGCAGCCAGAGCCAGATCATGGGCCTCCTTGACTATTGCATAGATCTGTTGCTGACGGGCATCGGGAGTTCCGACCGCAAGGGTAACTGTCTCATCGGAAAAATACCCCTGATAGACGGCTCCGAAATCTATGGTGACCAGCTCACCTGCAGCAAGAACCTTGCTGCTTGCCTTACCGTGGGGTAGCGCCCCCCTGGGACCGGAGGCAACTATGAAATCGAAAGCTTTTTCTTCGGCACCCGCCTGCTTCATGGCGAATTCGAGGGCCAGAGCGATCTCGTGTTCGGTTGCGCCCGGTTTGATCAGGTCCAGTATTCCCAGCAGTGCATTGGATGCAATCGCTGCGCCTGCTGTCAGGATGCCTATCTCCTCTGCATCTTTGACTGCGCGCAGGCCGTCGAGTTCTTTGCCTGCAGGAACAAGCTGCACATCCGGCAATGCCTTGCCAAGTTCGTTATAGAGTGCCACCGTGGTGTGCTCAGCATCGAAGGCGACTCGTCGGGCATTGCTGCCCTTGACAAGTTCGGCA
Organism: Geotalea sp. SG265; assembly: GCF_022808985.1. Classification (GTDB taxonomy): domain Bacteria; phylum Desulfobacterota; class Desulfuromonadia; order Geobacterales; family Geobacteraceae; genus Geotalea. The sequence goes on from NZ_JAKZFT010000003.1 coordinate 193,991, forward strand.
ATACTGCCGATCTGACTGCGATACTCGATGACGGTACAGCCGCTGGTTTCTATGGAAGCTTGAGTCGTGTAGCGGGAGTCGGTAAGGAACCATGCTTCTTCGATGCCAAGAACCAGCAGCCCCGAACTGCCGGTGAAACCGGTCAGATACCTGATGGTACTCAGGCCGAAAAAGATAATAAAATCAGCATCTAAACGCTGCAGATGCCTTCGGGCTGAAAAGATTCTGTCTTTTAGCATAATCAAACCCGTATGACAATCTATTTTTTAATGTGATTAAAAATGGCGCGGAGCCCAAGCAGGTAGCTATCAGCGCCGAATCCGCATATCTGCCCAGCGGCCACTGGCGCTATATAGCTTTTTGTTCTGAATTTCTCCCGGCTGTGAATGTTCGACAGGTGCACCTCAACAGCGGGGAGTGCCGTTGCAGCAATGGCGTCACGAATGGCGACGCTGGTATGGGTGTAGGCGGCAGGATTTATGAGAACGCCGTCGAATCTGCTGACGGCGGCCTGTATCCGGTCAACAAGCTCCCCTTCGGAATTCGATTGGAAGCACTCGATTTCGATGCCCAATTCACCGGCAAGCCTGTTCAGCGAGTCATTTATATCATTAAGGGTCAGGCTGCCGTATATTTCCGGCTCCCTGACACCAAGCATATTAAGATTTGGCCCATGCAGAACGAGTATTTTCATGATTTCTCCAAGATTCTTACTGCAGAGCTTCGGCAAGTTTTGGTGCTTCACGGCGAAGGTAGAAGCGCCCTTTGCCGAAGTTGCCCCCCATGGCAATAACCAGAAGGACGAAGTAATCCTCGTTTATGACCCGGGCAACGGCCGTCGAACGCTCCGTGCTTATGGCTACTTCCTGGAGCAGGCCCGATTTCAGGACTTCGGCCGTTCCCTTGACCTCCTTGAGCACCGCCGCATATTCTGCTGTCAATAGCTGCAGGTCGAAAGAGTTTTCCGTTTTGATAAAATCGTCTATGGCGATGCCGTCGTAGCCCATGACGACAGCGCCAACGGCCCCATCAACATTGTCAACCACCGTCTGCAAGATATCCTTGAATGGCATCAACGCCTCCTCTGGATGTTTTCAAGCCATTTTTCCAAGGCGACCAGGGGAGCAGAACCGCCAGAACCTGCTTCCACCTGCTGTGCAAAAACAGCGACGGGAGGCTGTTCCCCCAGTCCTGCAGGCAAATCTTCAACGACTCCTTGCTCCTCTTGCTCCTGGAGAACGATGGATTGCCGGATTTGCGACAACCGCCTTTCATAGTCTTTGTTGTCGGGATCATTCTTGAGCAGCTCCTGGTAAATGGAGAGTGCGGAAGAGAGGAAACCTTGCGATACATACAGCTCGGCAAGAGTAGCGGTCTTGAGAGGATCTTTCCGGTCCGGATCGCTGTCCATACCGGTAGAGAGGCTTAATCCCTGGGCATCGTGCTCTTCGTGAAGATCGACAATTTCATCGGTAAGATCCTCTATAACCTCTGCCTCATCAAGGGACAATTCGTATTCCAAGGCAGTCCCCTGCACACCATCTGCATCCACTTGCAGGGGGATGCCTGCAGACGACTCAGCGGCAACACTTGCAGGTGAATCATTGCCCGATCGGAGCGCATCGAGCAGATACCTGCTTTCCTTATCATCGGGATTGGCCGACAGCACTATCTGCAGGGACTGTTCAGCCGCAGGCTTGTCTCCTGTCTCCAAATAAAGCTGACTCAAAAGTTTTTGTGCCAGGTGATTTTCCGGTGTAGCAGCAATGACTTTTTCCAGGGCTGCCCTGCTCTCTTCTTTCATCCCCTTTTCATAATAGGCGCGCCCAAGGGCCATAAATCCGCCCACATAGCCCGGATGCCTGTCGCATCCTTTCTTGGCGACGGCAATAGCCTCGTCAATCATGCCGAGTTTCCGGTAGAGGTCTGCCAGCGGTGCGAAGCAGAATGAGCTGGGATCTTTAGCGAGGGTTTCTTCGTATTTGCCGATGTCAGCCCAGAAGGAAAGCGTTTCCTGATCCATGGTCAGTCCCCTACTCCACATACTTTCAGTAATCGGCTCACATCTTTGACCTTATCTATGGCAAAGTTACCAATATCCTTGTTGAACACAAAACTGAGCCCCCCATCCTTCATCTTCTTGTCATGGAAGATGGCTGCCAGATACTGATCGGTTTTAAAGGGAGGAAGGTTCGTCGGCAGCTGCAACGCGGCCAACAAACAGCAGATGCTTTTCGTGCATTCAGGAGAAGAAAATCCCATTTCCTCGGAAATTTGGGCCGCCTGAGCCATACCGATGGCAACGGCTTCCCCATGAAGGAACTGCCGATAGTCAGTGAGCGTCTCAACCGCATGGCCGATGGTATGCCCGTAGTTAAGCACTGCCCGCAGCCCACCTTCCCTTTCGTCACGTTCGACAACCGATGCCTTGAGCAGACAGGCGGTTTTCGTGGCCTGCTGCAGACAAGCCTTATCCCGATGAAGCAATTTATCAGCATTGGCCTCCATGAAATGGAAAAACTGTGCATCGAGCACGATACCGTATTTGGCCATTTCGGCTAGACCGCTGATATATTGTCGGTCAGATAAGGTGTCCAGTACGGTGAGGTCCATGAGCACAAGCTTCGGCTGATAGAAGGCACCGATCAGGTTTTTACCCAGGGGATGATTGATGCCGGTCTTCCCACCCACACTGCTGTCCACCTGGGCGAGCAGGGTGGTCGGTACCTGTACAAACGGTATGCCGCGTAGGTACGTGGCAGCTGCGTATCCGGCCATGTCGCCGATCACTCCCCCCCCCAGAGCTACGATAAAGGAGCCGCGATCCAAACCGCCGTCGATAAGCTTGTCGTATATGAAGTTAAGGGTCTCGCTGTTTTTATAGATTTCGCCATCGGGGATTTCAATCCGGCAGACGGAAAAGCCTGCTGAAACAAGTGATTCTTCGACTGGCTGGAGATAATGGGCACCAATGGTCGGATTGGTCACCACCGCCGCTTTACGGCCTAGCTTGTGCTCAAGACATATGGAGCCGAGCCGATTTAGGGTATGGCTTGCAATATATATAGGGTAGCTGCGTTCCCCAAGCCCCACCTGAATGGCATCCATGTCGGAAGAGGTTTTTTTATTCATAATAAAAATGACTCAGAAGTTTTTCAGATATTCCAGATAACCCGCATAATTGCGTTGCATTTCCCCTATGGCATCACCGCCGAACTTTACCATAAAGGCGTCTGCAAGTTCAATGGCCAATACGGATTCTGCAACCACCGATGCTGCAGGAACGGCACAGACATCAGACCGCTCCACAGTGGCTTCAAAGGCTTCCTTGCTGACAATGTCCACAGACCTTAGGGGCTTGTACAGAGTGGGAATAGGCTTCATTGCAGCTCGTACCAGAATATCTTCACCGTTGGTGATCCCCCCTTCGATTCCCCCTGCATTGTTGGTCAAGCGGTAAAAGCCGGTCATATTCCTTTGTGTACTTCGAGCTTTGTCGTAAAAAATCTCGTCATGAACGTTGGAACCTTTCCGGGCAGCAGCCTCGAAACCAAGGCCCAGTTCAACCCCCTTGAAGGCCTGAATGCTCATCATGGCCATGGCAATCCGAGCGTCCAGCTTCCTGTCCCACTGCACATGGCTCCCCAGTCCGGCAGGAACTCCTGAGGCGATAACCTCCACCACCCCGCCGACAGTATCGCCTGCGGCTTTTACTTCGTCTATGAGCTTTTTCATCTCATCTTCTACAGCACGGTCGCTGGTGTACAGATCGGAGTTTGCCACCACTTCACGCAGATCGGCAAGGGGAAGTTCGGATCGCCGAGCCCTGATCCCCCCCAACTCGGCCACATAACCGCATACATCAATCTCAAACTGCTGCAGAAGGGCCTTGGCGACCGAACCGACAGCCACACGAACGGCTGTCTCACGTGCGCTTGAACGCTCCAGGATATTCCTGACGTCACGATGGTCGTACTTCATAGCCCCGGGCAGATCGGCATGACCGGGACGGGAGCGGGTAACGGCAATACTGTCATCCCTGAACCGCTCATGGGGGGACATCTTCTCGTGCCAGTTGGCCCAGTCCTTATTCTTTACACAAAGGGTGACGGGAGAGCCAATGGTTTTGCCCCAGCGGACCCCGGAAAGAATTTCCACCTGGTCCTTTTCGATAGCCATCCTGCCGCCACGGCCATACCCCCCCTGGCGGCGGGCAAGGTCAATATTGATCGATTCTTCTGAAAGGGGAAGTCCGGCAGGCAGCCCCTCGACTATGGCAGTCAATTGGGGACCGTGGGATTCACCTGCGGTAAGATAGCGGAACATAACAATCCTTTACTGTCTTTATTTACTTTAACTGTTGATGCTTTTGCAGCGCCTCGATGGTGAGATTCTTTTTCGTTTCAGCTTCCACAATGTTGCCTGAAATTACATATGCACCTTTTTTGTCCATATAAAACACCATCGGCTGCTTGTTGGCAACAACAATTACCTCGCTTAACACTGATATGCCTTTGACCGGATGCACTCCCTCAATGGAAAAGGACATGGGTAATATTTTTTTCAAGGCAGCGGCGGCAACATCTTTCGATGGTGCAGAACTGCACCCTGACATAAGCAGTACACAAAAGAGAAAAAAGACAAAGATAGACTTCTGAGACATTGAAAGCTCCTCCTGTAAAATCAAAATGGGGCACAGCCATCCGTGCCCCATTTCAAGGTGCTGTACTACATCAGTTTCATCAGATGTTCTTTCTCATGCGTCTGCGGGTCATAAATAGTGCCGCAGAAGCAAAGGTCCAAACAAGAGCAGTCCCGAAATATTTGACCCCATAGATGAGCGGCGTCAGCATTAAGCGTGTAATGGTACGCAGCACTTCATGCTCGCGGATGAAATCGGCGATTGGAGGACTGACCGTATAATAGAATTTGACAAACGCGGTGCCAAGGGAGCTTTTCAGCAGGACGTTATCCCTGAATTTACGCAGCACAACAACGTTTGGATCCAGGTAGCTGCCATAAGCGGCAGTAGCGATGAAGCAGCCGCTCTTACCGCCAGAGCTGGGAGGAGCTGTGGTTGCACCTGTTCCGCCAGCACTGTTGCCGGTAGTATCGGTGGTGCCAATGGCAACCATACTCCGTATGGATAACGCTGAAGTATCCTTATCCAGTAACGCGTCGTTATCCGGCAGAGAAAAGGTAAAGGTATTGCCTGAAACGGTACCGGTAATGGGATTCCACTTACCATTATTGTCTATAGAGTAGAAAACAGGGGCAGCTGGAAAGACACTGCTGTCGAATGTCAGCTTTACGGTTGCTGTTGCAACTCCGGTAATGGTGAACTCTCCTGCAGCGGTAACGGTCAGATCAGCTGGTTTATTGGCAGTAGGGTATTCCGAACTTGACAAAGGAGTCATGGTACCAATTAAGGCATTGGCTGTAGAAGTCTCTACCTTCATTGGCGATCCAGTTCCGGAGAGTGCAAGCTTATATTGTGCGCCATTTGAATCGGTCAGAGTCAGATCACCAGAGGTTGATTTTAAACTGCTTGGAATAAAGGACACATCAAACGATTTGTTTCCACTTGCAGCAACATCAAAAACAGCAGGAAGATTGGTGAAAAATGAGCCGTTGCTGGAGGAGACAGAGGTGATGGTAATAGTTCGCGACGTGCTATTCACAAGCGAAATAGTCTGTTTATCAGTTGCTCCTACGAAAACATTGCCAAATGAAAGCGAAGATATCGTCGCTGCAGCCAGGTTTCGGTAATATAAGGTAGTAGGATTTATGATTGTTGGATCCACCACCGTAAGAATGAATGTTTTGGCAGCAGTGTTCAGGTAAAGTGTGTCCTTGACACTGACAGAAAAAACATAAGGGCCAGGTGTGGCAGGTGTGCCAAAGATCATCCCTGTAAACGGGCTCAGCGACAAACCTGCAGGCAAAGAACCGCCAACAACAGACCATTCGTAGAATCCGCTTCCACCTGTCGCTGCTAATGAAGTAGTGAATTGTGTACCCACTGTAGCATCGTTGGGAAGCTGACCCGAAGCAGTCGCAATGCTCAAGGCATCATTGACATTGATAGAGAAGTTCTGGGTAGTACTGGCGCCGATATTATCTGTAACCCGAACAGTAAAAGTGAATTTGCCTGAGCTTGTTGCTTTGCCGCTAATCACACCAGTGCTTGGATTAATTGGATTAAAACCTGGAGGCAGCTGCCCGGCAACTACCGACCAAGTCAACGGCTGTGTTCCGCCTGTAGCAGCCATCGCTTGGGTATAATCTCCGTTTACGACAGTATCTGCAACACTGGTAGTAGAAATAGATAGTGCTGAATTGACAGGAATTGTCACTTGTTTCGTAGCTGTCTGCAGACCGTCGACTATCTTGATTATAAAAGTATTGTTGCCAGCGGAAGTGGGAGTGCCAGAGAGCACTCCTGTAGTCGCATTTAACGTTAAACCTTGGGGGGGAGTTGTCGCATTGCCATTGAAATCTACTACCGACCATGTCGGTGTGCCAGTAACACCTGTGGCAGTAAACGCCACATTATAGCCTGCAACACCTACGGTCCATGGTCTCAAAGTTGAGAGATTATCGATGCTGATTGTGGTCACATTGATTGTCAGTGTTTTTGTAGCACTTACTACTCCATTTTTGTCGGTTGTCGTAACAGTAAACGTATATGGTCCATTGGCGCTCGGAGCAATGGTACCGCTGATTAATCCGGTGCCGTCAGGAGCAGTCGAAATACCCAGGCCTGGAGGGAGGTTGCCAGATGTTTTGGTCCAGGAACTATAGGGAGTATCGCCGCCACTTCCACGCAGGATGCCGCCTGTGTAAACTGCACCAGCAGCCCCGTCAGGCAGCGATGTGGTCGCTACGGTCAAAGGAATGAACCCGAAGGCACTACCACTGAGGTAAATAACAGCATTACCGCCGTTTGAGTTGAACACAATTTTATAGGTATTTGACGGGTCACCTGACCCAGAAAATGAACCCTGACCGGAGGGGGCGAATCTCAGCGTCATATCCGCGCTCGTTCCGGGGCTGATGGTTACAGGCGTAGAAGTTGTTATGGAGAACGGTAAACCAGGTTCACTGATACTATTGATGGTGAGCAAGGCATTGCCATCATTGCGCAGCTTGATGGTGATGTCTTTATACGGTGTTGTTGCCGCAACATCGACGCTGCCAAAATCCACAGCCCCATTGAGAATAGGCAATCCTGCAGCATCAAGAAGCACCAGCTGTGGTGATGTGGAAAACTCCATCAACTGTGCAAAAATATCAGCATTATTATTCAGGTGGCCGTCCTCCCAGACAACCAGGAACTTTCTGAAAAATACATCACCAAAGACAACTGCTGGTTTCGTCTGGTTGGCGGCAGCAACAGTAATAATGGAGTTACCGCCACTCAAGTTCCCTTGTGGGTCGATGAATTGACCGTAAATATCCATATTGGAGATGTTTGCACTTTGGTTTCGTGCATCCTCCCAAACCACAAGGAAACGTTGGTTTACGTTATCATAGGAGGTAGCGGGTGAACTCTGGTCGCCTACTGCGTTTGATATGTTGATGCCACTGCCGTAAAGGGTGAAACTCGTCAGATCGACCAATTGGCCCTGGATATTTTTGCCTGTTTCTGGTCCGCCATTGTTGTCTTCCCATGCAACAAGCAGGCGGTTGGTGTTCGGGTTGACAGCAAGTGATGGCGCCGTTGCAGCAAAGGTTGCAGTTTCAGTACCATCGGGGGAGCCAAAGCTGTAGTCTTTAACAAGACCGAGTCCGGCATCCCGGCGGAGCTTGATCTTTGGCGCCGCATCTGTCTTGGATTGTGCAAATGTAGGGCTTTTATAAGTACAGGTAGTTGCTGGCGCAGCGTCTTTCGTATAATCCAGCTTCAGCGTCACAGTTTGATTTATGCCGCTCCAGGCGAGGTAGGTTTCACCAGTGCTTGAGTTGAAGGCAAGCTTTGGCTTTGATTCATTGAGCTGAGCTGACCAAGCGAGTGTCAATGAGGAGCCTGAATCAGTTGTCAATCCTTGACTGACAATAGACGAAACAGGTTTGCGGACACCGACAGCGGCTGTCATTGGGTCAACATCGGTTGTTTTAATAAGATTGTTATCGACAAATGGAAGGGGGATGTAATTGACAAGCACGGAGTTGCTGCAGCCTGCCCCCCCAAGGACTGCGGTGTGGTTAGTGTCTAGGTCTGTAATGTCCGTCCAGGCAATGTTGAATTTTTTTGTCACCGGATTATAGATCAGATCCGGGTCAGTCTGGTCTTTATGGACAGTAACCTCGTAGTTGAGGCCACTTTGTGTATAGCTTTTGTTCGCTGTGGTGGTCAGGGTAAGCTTTGTTTCAGAATCCACTGATTTTATTTCATAATAAACGCCGGCGATATTTATCATGTCCCCCGCTTGCACCTGGCTACTTATAAAGGTAGTGCCAGTTCCTGTAATGGTGGCGGTAGGGGTATCTAAACGGTACGAACTATAGGAAAACCCGCTGCCGCTTTGTGGTGCTGGAGCAGGCAAGAAGCCGGTGTAGTTTGAGGTAAGGGTGATTTGTGTCTCTGAATCGACAGTTTTGACACCATATGGAACACCCAGTATGGAGAATATATCGCCAGGTTGAATCCCACTGGTAACGAACGTCGTGCCTGCACCAGTCACCACAGCGGAAGCTGCAGCAACTGAAACGGTACCTCTTTGGACAGGTATGGTTTGAACCCCTGTAACGGCAATGGTACCATTGAAAACAGTACCCACATGATCTGAAATAGGGAAATTTTCTTTACCCAGAGAACCATCTTTTTTGATCAGCTGACCGGCCGTATTGACAAATTGACCATATATCTGGCTATAGCCATTCCGCGAATCACTCCAGATGACCAGGTATTTGCTGTTAGCTTTGATTTTTGGGTCAGGAAAGAAAGCAACCCTCGGCTGGCGCTGATCCCCTGCAGCATCGCTGATAACAAATTCTATATCCAGGGTCATGGGGGGTGTGCTGACCTTACGCAAACTGCTTGTGGTGTTATCAAAACGCAATTGACCGTCTTCGTAGAGGCTCTGCCCGGAGGAGATCCTGCCATAAATATCCGTAGAGCCATCCGAATTCCGATAGTCGGTCCAGACTGTCAGGTATTTGTGATTAATCGTGTCAAAAGCAACGGCCGGCTGCTGCTGATCATTGGAATCCGTGGTGATCTGCTGATCGTTATCCAGCACCTTTGCCGTGGATTTCTTCCCAGTGGATTGGGAAGTGGTAGAACCTCCAGAACAGCCACAAATCACCGCAACTAACAGAACTAGCAATAAAGATGACAAATTATTAAAAATGCGCATAGAGTCTTCTCCCTCGGTGTTACTTCAACATTCGCTAAGACATACTGTTACGCGTATCTATTTAACCCTGTCGGCAAAAGCAACATTTATTGAAACAGGGCCAATCGAACGCCTTGTACCGGTACCTATTTCAATCCCCTCAAAAGTTATAATTGCATAGTATGAGTAAATGGTGCCATCGCATGCATTGATGATATTGTTTTTAAGAATGTAACTTTTTAAAGCATCTTGGGCTATTACGACCGGATATGTAAGGGTTCCTCCTGCTGGGATCTCTTGTCCAATAGATGTATACGGAATCGTTGGGAGAGCAGGAGGGGGGCTAGTAGACGCACCCGGATTGAGGTTAGGTTCAAAACGAACGCTGTAGCTATCAATTCTGACTGGGAGCCCAGAAGCGACACCGGGATATAAATCAGAAGCAAATTCTATATCAACGGAGTCAGTCACAATTGTGCCATTCCCGCTTGTGACTCCTCCAGTTGTGCACGTGTTGCCAGTGATAACATCAGTTTCCAGATTAAGCATTTTAGGAGAGGGTGAAATTCTAACAGTTTTAAACTCAGTTACCCCACCACCCGGCCCCCCCCCGCATGAGGTCAAGGCAGCAGAACAACAAATAACCAAGAGACTCTTCAGTATTGCCTTATTAAACATTTACCCCCCCCTTAACTGACAATCTTAGGTGTTATAAAGATCAAAAGCTCATTTTTCGTCTTATTCTTCGTGTTCGATTTGAAAAGCCAGCCGAGCAGAGGTATATCCTGCAGGAACGGCACTCCCTTGTCGCTTTCGGTGTCGCTGTCCACGTAGATTCCGCCAATGACAGTGGTCTCACCGTTCTTCACAAGCAGTTCCGTTGTGGCTTCTTTCTTGTTGATAGGCGGCGGTGTACCGGCACCGGCGGAATTGTTGGAGGCTTTGATTTTCATACCAATGCTGCCGTCTGAAGTAATATGCGGCGTGACCTCGAGGGTCAAAGCGGCTTCGACGAATTCAGTTTTGGTTCCTTCCGCAGAAGTGGTCTGGTAGGGAATGGACGCACCTTGAGATATCTTGGCCGGCTTGTTGTTGAGAGTTACGACCCGCGGTGTGGACATTATCTTGATCTGATCGGCGGTAACAGCCGCTGAAAGACGCATATCAAGTTGGATATTGCTGGCAAGCTTGCCGAATGACATGCCTACGGCGGCCCCTGGACCTGAAGTGCCCGAAGTAGGCGCCGTGACAACCTGTCCGCCGAAGCCCGTATCGAGTCTGCTGATGCCGGCAACGGATGCCGATCCATCTACGTAATGAATTCCCCATTGAACGCCAAGATCACGGACAAAAGAGGTACTCGCCTCGACAATGCGAGCTTCGATCATTACCTGCTTTTCCGGCGTATCAAGGTTTTTGAGTAGCATTCGCATATCGTCAATGGCAGTTGCAATATCCTTGACGATTACACGATTTGTTCGTACATCGGTACTTACAATGCCCCGCTCGCTTTTGAGCGTACCAAACTGGGTTGCAATATCTGCGACAGCAGCATAATTGACATCGAAAATCTCAGTACGCAACTCCATCCCTCGCTCACGGGCCTTCTTCGCAGCCAGTTCTTCGTCGGACTGGGATTGCATCTTTGCCTTCGGCTTAATCTGAACGATATTCCCTTCCCGGATCATGCCAAGGCCCTTGGTATCGAGAATTACATCCAAAGCCTGATCCCATGGCACATTTACAAGTTTGATACTGATGGTCCCGGTTACATCGTCGGCAATGAGAAAGTTAAGGTTGCTGACTTCTGCTATGAGCTGGAAAATCTTGCGGATATCGGCATCGGAAAATTCCAGGGTGACTTTTCTGCCGGTATAGATCTTTTTTGGTTGTTGCTTGGTCACGACAGATTTGGGAAGTTCCGCAGCGCCTGATCCATTTGAGGGTGCCGCAAGCAATTCATCCTCTATTTTAGGAGCAGGCGCCGCCTTGTCCTTGGCAGGACCGGATATGACAGCAGGGACAATGGGATTTTTCACTTCGAAGACATATGTACGCCCTTCCATACGGTCGGAGTAGGCACTCTTGCTCCGAAGCTTAACCAGCACTCTGGCATTGATCCCACCGGCAACCTTTACCTGGTAGGGCGTTACGCTAAGAACGGAACTGGCAAACGCCTTTGTATCCAGTGTCCGTTGGAGTTTTCTGGGGAGCTCGCAGTTTTTAAAGCTGAGGAGGATTCCTTTCGAGGTTTCGGCGGGCTTATCGACAGTGCAGGCACCTGCTGTTTTTATTTCTACCCGTGAGAAGCCGTCAATGAGCTTAAAATCGATGGATTCGACGGTACCCTTTTCAGCTCCACTCCTTTTGTTTTCTGAAGCCACTTTCGGAGATTCTGATGCAGCCGGTTGTTTATGAGCTGCCGGTTCTCCGGCCACTTCAGAAAAAATGATGCTCACCCCGGAGTCTGACTTGTCAATGCGATATGCAGGCACTTTATCCTTGGCCGCATCGAATACAATCCGCACTTTACCGGGAGAGGTCCCGACCCTGGCTTTTGCGATTCCGAACCTATTTATGGAAATGGGGTTGGACTTCACTTCATTTTTGATCTCAAACAGGTCCATCACCAAACGGCCTGGTTTATCGAGTTTGAAGGAAGTGAATGTAACAGGGCTACCGGCAACGGTCAAATCTATCCTGTCATCAAGTACATTAATGGCACTCAGTACCTTCAATGCATTGGAAGTTGGCTTGTCTTGAGTTGCAGTATTCCCATCGCCCTTAGCCCCTTTGTCCCCCTCTGTATCAGCAGTATTTCTTGCAGTATCCTCTTTTGGTTCACCTGTAGCACCTTCAGCAGTTGGTGTTTGATCAGGTGCCACATTCACAAGTGCTTTTGCAGCACCGGCTGTTTTCTCCGGTTCAGAAACAGCCGGCTGGTCTTCTTCAGCCTTTGCGTTCTTTTCCTCAGCCTGTCTTGAAGCAAGCGCAACGTGAAGCTTTCCCTTGTCATTTGCATCCGTTCTGACAGAAAAATCTGCATCATGTCTCAGATCTATTTCGACTCTGCTGAGGAAACCACTGCCGAAATCCTGACGTGTTACACGAATGCTCTTGATACTCCCGGTTTCTGAGGTTACAGGTTTAATCTGTCCTGGTTCCGTTTGGGCTAGATCGATGAATATCTTAGGTGGGTCATTCGTCTTATAGGAGGTATAAGTCAAAGGCTTGTTGGTAACTATTTCCGCTTGGGATCCATTTTGTTTGATGGTTATTCCTTGAATGACAGCAGAAGAGTTGGCTTCATATTGTTCAACATCTTTTGCTGCAACCATTTTCTTGGCACAGCCAGATAAAGCCATTAAAAAAATAAGTATAAGGGCATGGCAAATGATTCGAAATGAACTCATTTTCATCGGGAGGTCTCCTTACTTTTCTTGGCCAATGGCAGTACTATTTTTCTATTCTTTATTCGTTTTTTCCCATCCTCGTATGATTCAGTCACTTCCAAGGAGGAGGCGGTAATTTTTGTAATACGCCCACCGTTATCACCAATGAGCATACCTGTTTTAACGACATATCCCTTGCCTGCAGGGTCAATGAGCAAAGCTTTGTTTTCTCTTAATCCTGTAATTATGCCAGTTACGACAAATCTACTTACTTCATAGCTCTGTATGGGGAGAGCATCGACAATTTTACGCTTTACAGGCAGCGGCGTTTTGGCTGCAGTCGCCTCCTGGGGGGCAATTAATGGCTTAAACGGATCTTTTTTACCGGCAAAACTAAATGGCACAGGTGCCTGTCCCGCTCTTGCGCTGGAAACAGGTTTTTGCACGGCAGCATTCTGTTTTGGCGCAACTTTGGGCTGAGCAGGCGCAGGAGCAGGAGGTGATGAAGGCACTTCATCCGTCTTTTTGCATCCACTGGCGGCATAAATGATCAGAAGACCGAGTACAAATGCCAGGATCAGTTTACTTGGGCTTTTTCTCATCCTTTATCTCTTTCTTATCAAGAAAACGGAATGTTGTTGCAAGACAGTTGACTTTGAGTGTCGTGGTGCCGTTGGCAGTTTTTATATCGGCAAAATTCACATTGGAAATATTTACTATACGCGGAAGAGCGGAAACTGCCTTAAAGAAATCCGCAACTTTGTAAAAAGTACCCGAAACCGAAATATCCACAGGGACGGCAGCGTAGAAATCCTTCGGCTCTTCTGGTTTCGGTTTAAAAAGGAGGAACTCCAGCCCTGCACTTTTACCCGCATTGGATATACTCGCCAAGAGAGAAGGAATCTCCTTCTGGTTGGGCAATTCCGTCAAGGCAACTTTTAATTCGTTCTGCAATTGTTCATATTCCTGCTTATATTTCGGGAGGTTGTTCGCAAGCTTCTGAGCATCGGAAGCCTGCTTGTGCAAATCCTCAAGATTTGCCTGCAAGCCCTTCAATTCCTTAAGTTTCGGCTGATAGAGACCGAAAAAAAATCCAGCTCCAATCAAGGCGATAATGAGGAATAGAAGCGCAAGCTTTTGCTTGGTCGGAAGCTTCAATAGCTTTTCAATTTGGGGGTCCATGAAAACCTCGGGAAGAATCAATCTCTGCCTTTATTTTTTCACCGATTTATCCGGCTCGGGAGGAGCAAAGGCTGTGAGCTTAAAGGTTATGTCAAACCTCTTTGCCTTGGTTTTGTTAATTTCCGTCTGCTCCGAAACCTGGAGTTCCACATTGGAGAAATCGGGAATGGCCTGCAGATTTTTCATGAAAGCAGCGATGTCATCTTCGCTGAAAGCGACGCCGGAGATAGATATGACACCGTTAGCTTCTGTGTATTTGGTGAGCCACAACTTGTCGGGCACGGCATTGCTCAGCAAAGCGAGTCTGCTGACAGGACCGGTTTTCTCTTTTCTCAATCGGCTCAGGATATCCAGTTTCTTCTTAACCTCAGCCTGAAGCTTTTTAATATTGTCTATCTCTCCTATTTTTGTCTTCAGCTGCTGGATTTCCTGTTCTGTTTTGGCAATGTCTTCCTTGGTAGTTGAAATTTTGGAAATCGCCATGGAATATAAAAGGATACAGACAACGATTGTACCGACCACGGTAATGACAAGTATTGAAATTTGCTGTCTGGTGGTTTCCTTCTTTTTGGCTGCTCTGACTGGTAATAAATTAATCTTTATCATTTATCCCCGAGCCTCCTTGTAGCCAGTCCCATAGCAACAGTTACAAGAGGACCTATTTCTTTCAAATAATCTGGATCGAACTCTTTTTCGTCAAACCGCACCTTTGAGAACGGGTTAAGTATTTCAGCAGGAATTCCCAGTTTTTGACTGACTGTTTCTGGTAGCATTGCAGACTTGGCTCCACCGCCACTCAGATATACTTTGCCGATTTTACCTTCTCCGGCAGTTGAGTTGTAAAAATCAAGTGACCGCCGCATTTCAATGGCAAGCGTGTCATTTGCACGGGCTAGGATGTCTTTCAACCTGTCGCTATCAGCTGCTGATTCTGATATTTTGATCCTTTCTGCTTCCTCATTATTAACACCAAAATGCTTTTGTATCTCTTCGTTGTATAAAGAACCGCCAAGCTGGACGTCGCGTGTGAACAACGAAATTCCATCCTTAACAATATTCATATTCATAACACTGGCACCAATGTTGACCAGTGCAATTACTTCATCGGGATCGGGATTGTAATTCAACTCGAAGGCATTCTGAACAGCAAAAGAATCAACATCTACAACTGTCAGCTTCAACCCTGCTTCAGTGAAAACGGCCAGATAATCATTGATGATATCTTTTTTGCTTGCCACTAAAAGCACATTCATCTTTGAGGAGTCGATATCATCAGGAGCTATAATCTGGAAATCAATATTCACATCATTTATATCGAAAGGAATGTACTGTTCTGCCTCCCAATGTATCTGCTCTTCCAGTTCTTCGGTCGGCATTACCGGCAAGGATATTTTCCGAATAATGACCGAATTACCCGAGATTGAACATGCAGCTTCTTTTGCGGTGATCTTGAGACTGTCAATTAAGGTTTTAACCCCTTCAACCACTGATGCGCTGTCCATGAGCGTATTGTCGACAATAGCTTCGGCAGGTAGAGGGACCAGCCCCACATTCTGCAGCTGATACGTACCTTTCTGGGATTTAAGCTGTATCAGCTTGATTGAACTGGAACCAATATCAATGCCGACGATATCTTTTTTTCGGGTAAAAAACATTGTCAGTCCACCCTCACCGTTATTCTTGAAATACCTTATCTTTGTCCGATAAGGAAAACCCCAAAGCCAATATTATCTTTCTCTTGGTTTCCATGCGGCAGTCTTCACCACGTTCTATACGATCTATGGTAACAGGAGAAACTCCCGCCAATCTGGCCAGTTCAGCCTTGCTCATCAACCGCTGTTCTCGGATTTTTCTGACATTATTCTTTACAGGCATTTCCTTTTCCCAATTCCCGCGAATTTTAAAAGGAAAATAGCACAATGAAAAGGAATGTCAATGAATTAATGTTTTTTGTAACAAAATAAACTAAATTATACATAATTATGTAATATGTAGGTCATGAGATAAAAAAAACGGGCTGCCTTTATGATATTTCGGCAACCCGGCTGTCTACTTGAGACCCTGTAGGCTTTCCGCCCCATTCTCGCGAATGGTTTAGTATTATCGTTTATCTTGGTAACTTTTATGTCTGGGAAAATGGATTTAAGACAGCAATAAGTGTTCCCTTACGAGCATAAGATAAATACCATATTAATATCAGGAAGATATGGAATCTCGAAGAAGGTTGCGATACTGCAAATAACATTTATTGTCAATGCTATGTCGGCAAATGGCGCTAATAGGCATACAACACGGACAAAGCAGCCTTTTCCCTGGGATTTACAGCCGCTTCACCTTGTACCTCTATGGAATACAAATTGGGAGTTCTCGGGGTCTGGGTGCTATTGCTTGTACCAGCCACTCCAATACCGGCATCTAAATAATCTATGCCGGTTGCATCAATCAAACCGATGCCAGGTACTGTATCAATGATCTTCGTATAAACTTTAAACTTATTTCCAGAAGTACCATCAAGACTAAAGGTCAAATCAGGGCTGTCCTTCGGGTCCACGGTCTTGGAAATAGTAGCAGGCCATGCTGAAGTTGCCATTGTCAGTTTTGTCTTAAGGGGGTCATTTGGGGCAAAGGTAAGTCCAAGGGAAGTACCGAAATCTGACTGCAGTGCCAGCTTTCCTGCAGAGTAGTTATTAAAGAGCCTGGGAATAATAGATTTGGTGATAAAGTCTGTACCGCCATAGGAAGCCTCAAGCGCATTTCTGTAGCGCTTCTGAGCAGCAGACATTCTCGTTCCTGCCAATACATAATAGAGTAGTGTCATGATCATGCCAAGGCAGATCAGAGTGAACATCAAGGCCGTAATTAAAGCAACACCTTTTTCATTTCTCACTATATTCATACAGTCACCACCGTATTATTGAAGCAGATTTTTCGGTCTGATTACAATGGTATACACTTTCCATCGATAATTTTTATAATCTGCCCCTATTCGGTCCTTCAGGTTGAATACCCTCCCCTGCAGGACTCCACCGAATCGTTCACCCACTTCTACAGTTTCTGATGGATATGTGTAAAGGCGATCCTTTTTTCCCTCTTGTGCCAGAATATACACCCGAATCTCCTTTAATTCCGTTCGAATACGGTTGGCATCGTATCCGCTGAGGGATGTGGTATGGTAATTAGGGTCAGCGTAATTTATTCCATTCCCTGATGCATCAATACCAAACACTACCTGCATATCGGCTACGCAGTCTAGGAGCGGCATTCCTGGTGCGAGTTTTCCTGCCGAAGTACCTCCCTGAATAACAGTAGATTTATAGAGTATGCCAGTATTATCGGCACAGCTTTTCGGCATTGCAGAAGAAGGCCTGGCAACATAATAGTCGGCCCGATTGAAAGGAAAGCTAAGTGCATCACTACTGTCATTAATCCCGTAGATTTCAAAGGTATCACCGTTCTGGGGGTTTGCTGGAGATGAAAAATTAGAAAAGGTTCCTGAAAAGGCGGCTGTGCTAGTGGAAGAAGAAACTAACTGCCGCGTAATAGGCGTAGTATTTAGAGAGTTCTTGACGATTATTACGCGATCGGTGGTATTGAAATCTAGAGCAGCACTCCCCCAGATCTTTCTCGTTCTTGCACCGTATTGGTCAAAGGAGACAGTAGTCCATTTTCTACAGGTGTCATTTGCTGCAGCTAAGCTTGATTTAATAACCAGGTATTTTGAACCGGCGCTTCCATCCCAGTTGAAGGTGGAGTCATCGGAGACAATTGCACGAGGTGCACTGGTGGGTGCATCATTGTATGTGCCCGCATTTTTCCCTGTGGGTCTGATAGTGGCAGTTAACAGATTATCTCCATCCGCTTCAGTATAATTAATAGCAGGAATAAAACTCCATGGCAGCCCGAATCCAGCCTGTTCCAGGTCAGCCCTCAGGACCTCCAGCCCCACTATTCCTTCTATCTGGGTTTCAGCTGATTTTGATTGATTTGATGACTGGTACACTATTTTTTCAAATGCGTTTGCGGTAATAATTATAACAGTCATAAATATTGCCATGACTATTATAAGCTCAGTCAGTGTATATCCGTGATTATCAAGACGTAGCATGTATTACCTCGACTCTGCCACTTGATTAGTTTGGGATTTTTGAAACTGGAGCTGATAGTCTGTTATCATAAGTAACTCCCTTATACGTCCATCTCACGATGACATTAAGCCGTTTGGTCAGGGGTTTTCCGTAGCTGTCAGTTGAAATATCAGATGAGTTTGTCTCAACCATAAGTTTTTTGTTGATGCCACGTATCTTACTTGCAGTAGAGATTACCAGATAAGAAGGAATATTATCAAAGCCTCTCCCTTTTAGCTCATTCAGATATTTTTCACCGACATAGACTGCTTCGTCACGGAGGTGGTTCTTCAGGTTATATTCCGTGGCCACGTTTATGGACTGTAATAACCCCAAGAGTCCTACCATCATAATGATGATGGCAATCATGACCTCAATGAGAGTGAAACCATTGTCATTGTTGAGTGATGTTGCCAGCACTGCAAGCCCCTCCTGTCCTTTTCCCCAGGTTTAGCCTGGCTTGTGAAACAACAATACTGTCTACAACTGCTGAATTGACGACAGACGTATCACCGGTTGGGACAATACATAGTGAACCCTGGGTGCCATTGGTAAGCCCCTGGGCATCAAAAGTAAGAAGCGTACCATTATTCCATGTAATTTTATATGGCAAGTCTTTCACACTAATTGGTGCCACAGACACAGACGTATCATCAGTTGCATATATCTTCAATTGATAATCTGTGATGACGACGCTACGGGGGGTTTTGGTATAGAGTGCCTGCAGGCGGACCTCCATAAGGTCGGCATGTATCTTTTTGATCTGGTTTTCAATACCGGATTTGAGGTTCATCTCCCTCCAGTTAAGGGTTGCAATGGCCAGCAACGTTGCCATTATGGCAATGACGACTACCAGTTCCACCAATGAGAAGCCGCGTTGACTTGTCATATCAATGTTCCCGGATGTGAAGGATTTTCTTCACTGGCTTGTTCAAGCTGCTACTGATTACCGGCGGTGCGTCTGACGGCGGCTTGCCGGTCATCGGGCTCGTCATCCGCCGGTTCAGCTTATCCGTGAAGGCACTTGAAAGATCTACTTCACTGAATTCTCCAGTTGAAAGCTGGATCAACGCTTTACCCTTGAGCGCGTTGCTTGCAGCCTGGCCACCGGTATCGTATTTTACCCCCCAGAGGAAAGAATTGCCGCCGTATCCGCAAACATCCATGGTCGGCTTGAATGAGGTAAAAAAGACCGTCCCGTTTGTCAGGGCAACGGTATCGGTAACAACCCTCTCTGCTCCTTCGCTTGCGGTGACCGTATCGAGATCGATCCGCCAGCCTTTATCGGTCGCCCCTAGTGTTGATACAGAGGATGTCTGATTGACCAGTGACCCTGCTGTTACCGTAGCGGTACAGGTACCATCCAGAACGTTGCCTGGACGGGTTGCAGTGTTGTAGCAAGGTTCCTGAATCCCCAAAAGGGCTCTTCTGTTGTCGTTATCGTCGAGAGTCGATGAATCTCGGTAGTAGTAACGGCCAGTGCCGAAATATAGCCAAAGATTCTTGTTGAGCGCCCTGGTATCCTGGGTCCTGGCAATGGAGGTGGTCACCGGGCCGATTCCCTCTATCACCTTGCTCCCCGCCCAGTGCGTAGGGTCCTGATCCTCCTTGGTCATGACCCTGACAACGCCGCCGTTCGTCCATTTGCCGTCGGTCCCCAGTGTCACATACCCGGAATAGATTGCATCATCCTGATAATTGCCCGCATTTGAGGGGTCACGGCGATCGGCATCGATGGAGCCGCCAAGCAAAGTGCCTGCGAATGCATCGTCAATATTTGGGGCGTCAAGCCCGTTGAACGTGATCGTCCGAAGGAGCGTCCCGCTCCTCAGGTCGACCACGAAATACCTTAGATGATGGGTAGACTCACCCATGAACTGATGTGAGCCTGGGTCGATAGGGCCAAAGGGACCGTTACCGAAAACGGCAAACCATCGTCCGTTCTTATCTTTGTCGCCTATGCGAACGATAGCAGGTGCAGTAGTGGAGTAGCCCAGCAGATTATTACTGAACTCCCAGAGGAATTTGGGGTTATTGGGGTCAGTGACATCCAGGGCAAAGTAAGAGGAATAGCCGATGCCACTGATGGGGGTCTTGACGCAGTTTCCGCTTGCCCCTTCGGTACAGATTTCTCCGCTGACATTATTGCGGGAAGCCCCTCCCACCCCCATGCCACCTATGACTATGGTCCGCCAGGTATTCTTGGTGGCATCCAGGTTATTACTGCTATCAACAAACGGTATTGAACCGTTCCGCGGTTTGCTGCATTCCCAGTAGCTTGAAGGGATGCAGGTACCGGTGTTGGTGTCGCCTATACTGGCATCGAAAACAACGGTCCTGCCATCAACGTAGTAGAGGTGGCTGTAACCCTTGTCAGTCGCATACTTCAGGTACGGGAGGGAATTTTTGGGAATAAAAGCCCATTGCTCATCGCCAAGCGACTCACCGGTTATGGGCGTTAGCTGGGCCTTCTGGAATCCCGTCGATTTCACCGACAACTTCCCCAGATTGAAAGCATGGAGCATACCATCGTTGGCGCCCACGTACACCTTGCCACGGCCTTGATATTGGTTTGAATTGACGTAGGCCTCATAGGTCTTATCGCTGTAGCCACCCGGTGAAGGGAGGTCATAGGTATTGAGACGGATGGTGGATTGGATGCGGGGGGTGGAGGAGATGATATCGCCCAGCTTCCACTCCTGGTTATAACTATCGCAGGTTGCGCCTGATGAACAGTCAGCCGCTGTCGAGCACCTCACATTACTGTCGGAGCAGACAGACATGGTAACTTTGCGGGGACGATATTTACAGTCAGCATTCAGACAAGGAGCGGTTGTGTCATCGACTTGATCGGTCCCCAAAGTATAATCGATTAACTTCGTGGCAAGGGCTCCGCGTTGGGTATCCGTACCGGCGGGTATCTGGAGAGCATCCCACACGCCGGAGGTTGCATTATTCAAGGCGGTTAATTCCACCGGAGTACTGTCTTGGGTAGAGTTGTAACCGGTATAAATGGTCCGGGCGGAAGTACGCTTCCACAACAGTGCACCGGCACGCCAGATGCTCTTGACGTAATCGGGATCGATAAGCCCACCCACCTTATTACTGTCGGTGACAACGCCGTCGCCGTCGGAATCGGAATACCGCTGGGCCATTGTTTTGTCCGAGCTTGCGTCGAAAGGGAATCTGACCACATAATCGCTGACCAGATTGAGTTTCAGGTCCCTTACGGTATCTTCACGAATGGAGCTGTTCTGAATGTAGGGATCCACATAGTACCAGAGATTTTGCATCTCGCCGATCCAGTTGACTGCGGTGGATCCATCGAAAATTTTCTGCGGATAAAAAACTGCCTGCAGAAGATTGGCGCCACTACCCTCGCTGTTGCTGAGGATCGAAGCGGCAGTACCAGAAGCAGCCTTGGCAGCTACGGTCGAGAACGCCGTGTCGATCTGGTTGTAAAGTGATGCGGGATCGGACGCCGAGAATAGTGAGGTGCCTCCGTTTGTTGCGGTATTAGTCATGAGTGTCTTCGGATCGCAGAGCCCCGGCTGAGTGGAGGTCTGCGGGCCGGAGTAGACAACGTACGTGGTGATGGACTCGCTGGAGTTTTGGGGAGTGGTGGTGCTTGCTGTGCCGGATGTGGTCAGAGTCTTGATGTTTCGGTTCTTAGCCACCCAGGCCAGATCGCTGATGCTCCTGCTCCCCGAATACGAGGGGCAGGCAGCTGTTGCCCCATGAACATTCGAGGGGTCGTACCCGGTATCGCCGGGTCTGTAGGTCGTCGCGCCGATAGTGTAGGGCACTTGGGAGGCGTAGAGCGTGGCAAGCGCCTCGGAATCCACATGCTGGTCGGCGGTTGACATGCCGTCGGTGATGAGCAGCAGATTGTTCGACTGGCACCGGAACTGGGAAGGGTTCTTATCGGTGACGTAGCTTGTGGCCGTATTCGGGCCGAGAACGCTGAAGTTCAGATCCCTGCTGTATGGCGGAGAAACCCCGTAATTGTTTGAACGGGCGAAATACCCCATGGCATTGTAGAATGCCTCGGCAAACGGAGTCCACGATGTCGCCGGGATCTGGTCGATGCTGCTTATCAGACCGGTGCTGTGATTCCCTATCGACGGTTTGCAGTACTGTCCGCTTGGAGTCTGAGTTGCGCAATCCGAGTCAACGGTGCAGGGGAA
This sequence comes from Geotalea sp. SG265, assembly GCF_022808985.1. GTDB lineage: Bacteria > Desulfobacterota > Desulfuromonadia > Geobacterales > Geobacteraceae > Geotalea. Next base: position 216,217 of record NZ_JAKZFT010000003.1, read on the forward strand.
TGTGGTCGTCGCCGAACAGAATCCTGCGCCCACGTATGCCTTGATCGCACCGCCATCGGCCTTGGCGAGCGCCCCGCACTTCTCCCCTGTCGGACAGTCGGTGTCAAAATAACATATCCTCGTCGCCGTAACGCTGCAGGTCTTCACACAGGGGATCGAGCTCGTTCCGCCGCACTCCGAACCGGTGCCGTTGTTCTGGAAGGTCATGGCCCCGAAGCGGATACGGTCGCTGTACTTGTCTATCAAACCGGTTTGCGCCGCAGCGCCCACCTTGACCGGAAAAGAGCCGACATTGGTTAGGCCTGCCAGCCCCTGCTGCATGACGAACCCAGGAATACTGGCGCTGACCGTGGTATTGGTGGCGGAGGTGGATGACGGATCAGCGATCGGGGTCGTAGCAACGTTAACCTGGCAGTAATTCTGCATCTGCGTCACATCTGTCATGCCGGTCTGAGCAGTACCGTCGGGGTTTTTGCATGGGCCGGTAAAATCAGTGCCGTTCCAGCAGGCGCCCAGATAGCCGGAGAAAGAGGTCCCGCCTACAGTATAGGTCAATACGCTTGAGCAGACGGAGAAACCGTTGTTCGGATCGGTGAGCCTGTTGGGGGGTATGGAGGCATAGACCATCTTACATTCGTTTTCCAGGGCGTTCAAATTGGTGCTATAGCTGGGGGTGCCAGGTGTCATGCCCTGGTAGCAGTTGTGGAGAGAGTGGTTCCACATGCTGGTCGGGTTGAGAACCGTGGTACCGGCCCCTAGGCAGGACTTGGTGGAATTTTGGAACGACCCCAGGTTTGGCGGAGTTCCGCTGACCACATTTATCCAGTTGTTCATCGCCTGAAGACAGGCATCCGCATTGTAAACACCTGCATATATGTCGATATGAGTCTGCCCGTACTCGGTCGCCAGGCTCTGGGTCGAAGCGATGCCCCCCGACGTCCCCCCCCGGATGGCAAAGGTGAGATTCACCCCTGTCACACTCTTTAAAAATTCCCGGCCGCCGCACCCCCTTGACTCGGAGATCAGCTGATTGGCTGTCGTATCGAACTTGCCGCCGGTCAATATCTTCTTCTCCACATCGAACTTGGACATGGTCAGCCAGTTGAGAAAATTCCCGCTCGCCACGAAACCGGTCGAGTTGGCAACCACCGTTTCGGCGCTGCCGGTCCCCGTGGTGTTGACACAGAAGTAGGCCGGCGTTCCGGCTGTGTACGTGCAGGTCGCAGGCATGGTCGCGCCGCTTGCGAAATTGTTGGCGGTGTAGCTGTAGATGGCCGCAGGGTCAAAATAGCCGTAGTAAGTGGTAGCGGTTGCGTATGTTGTGTCGTAACACTGACGGCTGGCGTTGCACCTGTTGTTGCAGGTGTCGCCCGCAATCCAGGTGACACCTGCAGCCGCTGCCCCACTGCAGTCGGTGTCGGAGGAGCATGCTATCGGGCTGATCGTTGCCGGCGAAATCACCGTAGCCGCGGTGCAGACGTTCCGGCCGGACTTTGGACCGGTCAGAACGCACGTATCGGTAGGGAATCCGGGAATGGCCCGACAGTCGGCATCGGTATTACATGCCGCCTTGGTAGTCGTAGCCGCCGTCGTTACATAGCTCCCCACGCAGTAGGCCTGACCGGCCGTGGCGCACTGTGCGTCGGCCGTGCAGAGCGTGGTCGGGCCGTTTGCGCAGTACTTGTTGCCGGCGTCCTGGTAGGCCAGATCGTACATACTGGCCGAGTTGTCGATCATCAGGAGCAGGTTCGGCTTGATGCCGGCAGTAATGAACGGGGGGGTAATGCAGAATTGATTGCCTGAATCAGCCTGGGACGAAGATGGAAGTACGATCGTGAGAAATGCGAGAAATCCGATTGTTGCCTTGAGATTTACAATGGAAAGCATATGTACCTCACCTTCAGCAGATCTTTTAGTAATTGATTAACCCTGTCAGCAAAAGCAATCATCGGAGCAAAATCAGACCAGCAAAGATCGTGCCCTATACCAGCCCCATCGAAAGCAAAGGTTTACGCAATATTCTTCGGGAGCGCTCCTGGGGAACTATGCATTTTTTTCATAGTTGTCCGCCGCGCTGCGCAAAAATCGTCATCACTCCATGCCATACTCCTTGATCTTGTAAAGAAGGGCGCGTTGGCTTATCTCCAGCAATTTTGCCGCGTGGGTTCGGTTACCCCCGGTCTGTTCCAGGGCCTGCCTGATCAACTCGCGTTCGATGGTCTCTTCTGCCTGCTTGATGGACATGGATGAAAAATCCAGATTCGGCGTTTTTCCACTTTTTGCATCTTTGACCTTCTCCGGCAGACTGTCCACACCGATGTTGCCGCTTTCACAGACCACCAGGGCCCGCTCAATGCAGTTTTCCAATTCCCTGACATTGCCGGGCCAGTTGTAGTCCATCATCACCCTGAGCGTTTCCGGCGAGCACGCCACTTCCGCCCTTGACATATTCACCGAATGTTTGGCAATGAAGTGGTCCACCAGCAAGGGGATGTCTTCCTGGCGATCACGCAGGGGCGGGAGGGTAATAGTGAACACATTGAGCCTGAAATAGAGGTCTTCCCTGAAGCGGCCCTCGGAAATTTCATGCTCAAGATTCTTAGAGGTGGCGGAGATGACGCGCACATCGATCTTTCTCGCGATCGTCCCACCGACAACCCTGATTTCTTCATCCTGCAGGACTCTCAGGAGCTTTACCTGCAGTGAGAGCGGCATTTCACCAATCTCGTCGAGAAAAAGGGTTCCCCCGTTCGCCTGTTCGAAGAGCCCTACTTTGTCGGCCAGGGCATCGGTAAATGCACCTCTTACATGGCCGAAAAGTTCCGACTCAAGGAGGGTCTCGGGGATCGCAGCACAATTTACGGCAACAAATGGGCGACTTTTCCGTTTGCTGTTCCTGTGTACCGCCCGGGCTATGAGCTCCTTGCCAGTTCCTGATTCCCCTAGGATCAATACCGTCGTCTTGAAATCCGCGACCTTCTGCACCAGGCTGAAAATTTCCTGCATGCGCCGGTTTTTACTGACGATGTCGGCAAAGGAGCATTCCTTCCTCAGTTCATCCCTGAGCATCCGGTTCTCGAATTTCAACCGCTCCCGTTCTTCGGCCTTGCGCAGGACAAGAGCGATCTCATCGCTCTTGAAGGGCTTGGAAATATAGTCGTATGCCCCAAGCTTCATGCATTCGATGGCCGTGTCCTCCGTGCCGTAGGCAGACATCATGATGATTGTGCTTGCGGTGCCGGCTCGATCTATTCCCTTGAGGAAGCCGACGCCGTCAAGGACAGGCATCTTGATGTCACATAGGATGAAGTCGTAATGCTTTTGAGATACCAGCCTTAACGCTTCGGCCCCTTCCTGGGCCAGGTCGACGCTGTAACCTTGTTTGCCCAGCATTACCTGCAGCATGTGGCGGAGGTTCTCCTCATCGTCAACGACGAGTATGCATTTTGCAGTCCTCTTCATAGGTCCTTACCTTTCGGGAACCGGCAGCCATACGGTAACCGCCGTCCCCTTACCGGTTTCGCTTTCAGCAACTATCCTGCCGTTAAAAGAATCGATGATCCGCGCGCAGATGGCCAATCCAAGACCTGTCCCCTTACCCGGTTCCTTGGTGGTAAAGAAGGGATCGAAAATTTTTTCAAGGTGTTCTGCGACAATTCCTTCACCCGTATCCAGTACCGAAATGGTCACCCAACCGTTAAGACACTGCGAGATGAGCTTTCCGCCCCTGAAGGCATTGTTGCCGTCCCCCTTCCGTCTCCCCACAATCCCGCCGCCACTATCTTGTTTAAGCAGCGGGGCGACATCTCCCAGCACAAGCTCTGTTCTTATTTCCAGGCTTCCCCCTGCAGCCATGGCATCCCTGGCGTTTATCACCAGGTTGATGAGAACCTGCTGCAACTGATGGGGGTCCACCTCCACACAGGGGAGATCCCCCCCCGAAGCAATGGAAAGGTTCAGGCGTTTGAGTACCCCCTGCTCCTGGAGGAGTCCGACAGTGTCGTTTACCAGTCGAGGAACATCAACCTGCTCACGCTGGGACTGGGTGGGCCGGGCGTAATCGAGCAGTCCGCGAACGATGCGATCGATGCGGCTCGCTTCGGCCTCGATCCTGTTTACATAATCGGTCTTTACATCATCATCCTTCAGTTCATCCTTCAGAATGCCGGCATAACCAATGATAGCGGCAAGGGGCGTACCGACTTCGTGGGCCGTGCCTGCGGCAAGCAGGCCAACGGAGGCCATTTTCTCCGATCGTATGGATTCTTCCCTCGCGGTCTGAAGGTCCCGGTTTGCCTGCTCAAGGTATTGTACGGTCCGCTCCACCTCAAGCCGCTTTTGTTCCAGCACTTCGGCCATGGTATTGAAGGATTCTGCAAGTTCCGCTATTTCTGCGCTCCCAGGAACCTTCACCGTATGGCGATAGTCGCCCGAGGCTATCCGTGCAGTGGCAGTCAGGAGTTTCCGCACAGGCACCACTACTATGCGCGACAGCATGAATGAACCGATGCCGAGCAGGAGGAGAAAATCCAGTACAAAGTAAGCAACAAACATACGCCGGGATCCAGCCAGACGCTCCTGAGCCCTTTTCAGGGAAATAGTAAGGCGAGCCGCCCCAGTGATTTTATTTGCTGCCTCGATTGGGGCATAACGATAGATGAACCGGCCATCGCGGCTGTAAGCATAGGTCGCCCTGCCGGTTGCCAGCGTTTCTTGCAGTTGTCTGTCGGAATTTCGAAAGTCGCCTGCGGAATAAATCGTTCGTCCCCCCGCATCCACCACATGAATACCTGCGAAGTCTTTCTCTTTGGCTAAGCGTGCTGAAAAATTCCGTATGATGGTATCTCCCGGCAAATTGCCAAGGGACGTGGGAAGGACATCCACAAAAGCCGCGAGTAGAATGCGCCCTTCATCATTCTTTTGATGCAGCAGGTCTTTTTCGGCGGTCTTGAAAGAGATGAGACTGAGCAGGAGCCAGGTCAGGATCAGCAGACAGGCCAGGGAAGAGAGAATTGAAACGGTAAGGGAAATACGAAAGGGCCTCATGCGCTCCCCTACCCTCCCGGGTTGGGACCGGCCAGAGACAGATACCACCAGATTATCTCCCGACCATAGAAAACATAAAGTATTGCGGCGAAGGCAAGAAAAGGTCCGAAGGGAATGGCCAGCTTGGAGTCTTTTTTCTGCGCCAGCATCAGGGTAATGCCAACCACCGAACCGACCAGAGAAGCGATGAAGATGATAAAAGGAATGGAGCGCCAGCCAAGAAAGGCTCCCATCATGGCCAGAAGCTTGATATCCCCTCCCCCCATCCCTTCCTTTTTGGTGAGAAACTGGTAGCCGTAGGCAATAATCAATAGACTACCGCCGCCGAGGAGAATGCCGATCAGCGAATTCTTCCATCCCAGCCATGGCAGAAAAAAAGAGGCGACAAAGCCTATGACGATGCCAGGAAGGCTGATGACATCGGGAATGATCTGGTGTTCCAGATCGATGAAGGTGATGGCGACAAGGGCAGAGGAAAAGAGAAAAAGCAGCAGGAAGGTCAGGGTCGGACCGAACTTGATGAAGAGAAACAGGGTCAGAAGCCCGTTCAGCAGTTCGACAACCGGGTACTGGAGGGAAATGGAGGTGTCGCACGAGCGGCACCGGCCCCTTAGAAACAGGTACGAGACGATGGGTATGTTATCGTAAAATCTGATTTTGTAGCCGCATTGGAGACAATGGGAAGGGGGAAAGACCACCGATTCCCCCTTGGGCAACCTATAGATGCAAACGTTGAGAAAGGAGCCGACGACGGCACCGAAAATAAAAGCAAAGAAATAAAAGGTCAGTATGCCTGACATCCATTAGTCTCCGTACTGAAAGAGCTGTAATTCCTCTCCCGCCAGTCCAATATGATCGCTATTTCAGTCGTCTGATCTTCTCCAGGCTCTCGCCAAGCACCTGCCTCTTATTGGCAAACTCCAAAATTTTCTCCCGCTCTTTGGCCACTACCTCGGCCGGAGCACGATCGACAAAACTGGGATTTTCCAGCTTCTTGCTCAGGAACTCCATATCCTTGTCGATTTTGCCTATTTCTTTCAGCAGGCGTTTTTCCTCCTCTTCCACATTCACCAACCCCTTGAGCGGTACGATAATTTCCACATCCCCCGCAACCTGCAGGGACGCGTCTGCAGGACGGTCGATGTCCTGGCCAATGGCAAGGTCGGACAGCCTGGCCAGGCTGACAATGTAGACCTCGTTTCTTTTCAGGAGGTTGAGGCTTGCTGAAGATTTGCAATCGAGCATGACAGAAATGGCCTTGCTGGGAGGGACTTCCATCTCGCCGCGGATGTTTCTGATGCCGCCGATTACCGCCATAACCAGCTCCATCTCGGCCGCCCCCTCACCGAAGTTCCATTCGGCCTTCTTCCGTGGGTACTCGGCCAGCATGATGCTGGGGGTGTTCTTTTTGCCCGGCAGAGCCTGCCAGATCTCCTCGGTAATGAACGGCATGAACGGATGCAGCAGTCTGAGCAAATGCTCCAGGACGGTCCACAAAATGTAGCGGGCGGTCGCCTGCCGTGACGGTTCTCCTTTGTAAAGGTCGTCCTTGACCAGTTCTATGTACCAATCGCAGAATTCGCTCCAGGTAAAGCGATACAGGGCAGCAGCGGCATCGTTGAACCGATAGGAGGTAAGATTATCCTCGACCTCGCAGGCGGTTTCGTTGAGGCGGAAGAGAATCCAGCGGTCGGCATTTGACAGCTCCAGTTCACCGACCTTGACCCCATCTGGATCGAACCCCTCCAGGTTCATCATGGCAAAGCGGGAGGCATTCCAGATCTTGTTGGCAAAGTTACGATAGCCGGCAATCCGATCCTCTGCCAGCTTGATGTCGCGCCCCTGGGCGGCAAAGGCGGCAAGGGTAAAGCGGAAGGCGTCGGTACCGTAGGAATCGATGACTGTCAGGGGATCGATGACGTTCCCCTTTGACTTGCTCATCTTCTGCCCTTGGGCATCGCGCACCAGGGCATGGATGTACACGTCACGGAAGGGAATGTCTTCCATGAAGTGCAGTCCCATCATCATCATTCGGGCAACCCAGAAAAAGAGGATATCGAAACCGGTGATCAGGCAGGAGGTGGGGTAGAAGGTTGCCAGTTCGGGGGTCCGGTCAGGCCATCCCATGGTGGAAAATGGCCAGAGTGCCGAAGAAAACCAGGTATCGAGAACGTCTGTTTCCTGCCTGATTTCGTCGCTGCCGCACTTGCTGCATTTGGCCGGATCAACCTTGGCAACGGTAATTTCGCCGCAATGGTCGCAATACCAGGCCGGGATGCGATGCCCCCACCATATCTGGCGGGAAATGCACCAGTCACGGATGTTCTCCATCCATTCATAGTAGGTGTTCTCCCACTGCTGGGGAACGATGCGGGTCTTTCCCTCCTTGACGGCGGCAAGCGCCCTTTCTGCCAGCGGTCCGACCTTCACGTACCACTGCAGGGACATGTACGGCTCGACCACGGTCTTACATCGGTAGCACCCCCCGACGGACAGGGCATGGCTCTGGATTTTATCCAGCAATCCCTGGGCTTCCAGGTCTGCCACGATCTGTTTCCGGGCGGCAAAACGATCCAAACCTTCGTACTGATGTCCGGCAGCGTTGATGACACCCGATTCATCGAAGATGTTGATCCGGTCCAGGTTGTGTCGCTTGCCCACCTCGAAATCGTTGAAATCATGGGCCGGCGTAATCTTGACGACACCGGTACCGAACTCCATGTCCACATATTCGTCGGCAATGATGGGAATCTGCCGGTTGACAAGGGGGAGCATAACCGAGCCGCCGATCAGGTCCCGGTATCGGTCGTCATTGGGATTGACTGCCACGGCAGTATCTCCGAGCATTGTCTCGGGACGGGTGGTGGCAACTATCAGGTGCCGGCCTGAGCCGACCACCGGGTAGCGGAGATGCCAAAGATGGCCGTCTTTCTCCTCATGTTCGACTTCGATGTCGGAAAGTGCCGTATGACAGCGGGGACACCAGTTGATGAGCCGGTTGTCCCGATAGATCAATCCTTCATCGTAAAGGCGGACAAAGACTTCCCGTACGGCCTTGGAAAGCCCTTCATCCATGGTGAATCGCTCGCGCCCCCAGTCGCAGGAAGCCCCAAGCCGTTTCAACTGGCCGATAATCTGCCCTCCAGATTGAGCCTTCCATTGCCAGACTCGCTCGGTAAAGGCATCGCGGCCCAATTCATGGCGATCCTTCCCTTCGGCGGCCAGTTGGCGCTCGACCACGTTCTGGGTGGCAATGCCGGCATGGTCCGTTCCGGGCATCCAGAGCACATTGAAGCCCTGCATGCGCTTCCAGCGGCAAAGGATGTCCTGGAGGGTGTTGTTCAGTGCATGTCCCATGTGCAGCACGCCGGTGATGTTGGGAGGAGGAATTACGATGCTGTAGGCCGGCTTGGAGGAAGTCGCCGCCGCAGAAAAATACCCCTTCTCTTCCCACTCCCGATACCACTTCCGTTCAACATTCTCAGGGTCATACACTTTTGTTAGTTCTTTGTCCGCCATCAACAACCTCTTGAGCATAAATTGAATAAAAAAGGGGATGCGAAATCCCCGTTTTTAATACCTATCCAGCAACAGGATCAGCTGCCCGATCCTTCCTTGAGCTTACGAATTTCTTCCTTGATCAGAGCCTCAGCCAGGTCAGGCACCACTTCCCAGACTATTTTTTCGATAATCTCACGGGAAATGCCTGAAAGAGCAGCCGCCAGCTGTGCCTCGGTGATGACCGGCTGTTGACTGGGAGGAGCAGACTCGCCGCCAGCAGCGAAAGAGACCGGTGCCGGTTCAGGAGTAACCGGAGAAGTAAGTTCCTCCACCGCCTCACCAGCATCTTCGAAAGAAAAGGCCATTTCCGGTGCCGGCTCATCTGCTTCTGGAGCAAAATCGAATGCGGAATCTACAGCGGCAACGGGTTCGGCAAGCGGCTCCATTTCTGCAGGTTCTTCCTCCTGAAAGGCAAAACTCTGCTCGTCCACCGGCTCCCACCCCGTCTCCACCGGCTGTACTTCAACTGGAGCTTCGGCAGCCGTTGCACGCCCCAGGTCTTCATTGATGTCGGCGAAGGAAAAGGCATCATCCACCAGTTGGCTGGTGGCCGCTGGTACCGCAACGCGATCCTGTTCCTCAACTACTCCGAAGTCTGCAGCACCGGCTGTGGATAGATCATCTATTTCGAAGGCGCCCCAGAGATCGTCATCGAGAGATCCCTCCACAGCCTCCTCGCCAAGGGCAAAGACCTCGTCGGCATTTTCTTCCAAGACCGGTTCCACGGCAAAGGCCTGGGCAAGATCGTTCACCGCAGATGCTGTCGCCGCCTGAACCGGCGGAGCAGCAGGCTCCGGCAATACCATTGCGACCGTGGGGCCGGCTGTAGACGCTGCTCCCCGCGCTTTACCCATTTCGATCAATTTCTGTACCCGGTCGATCAGCTGCTGGGATTCGAAGGGTTTTGAAATGAAGTCGTCGGCACCGCTCTGCTTGGCTTTATCTTCATCGAAGGGCTCAAAGGCACCGGTCATGAGAAGGAGCGGTATGGCGCTCAGCTTTGGATCCTGCCGAATGCCCGCACAGACTTCATAGCCGTTTTTGCCTGGCATCAGCGCATCCACGAGAATAATATCTGGAACTATCTGCCTGGCTTTTTCCAGAGCTGCGTCACCGTTATCGACGACGGACAGCTCATAATCTTCATTGGCGAAGATTATTCCAACGACTTTCTGAATGGTGATGCTGTCGTCGGCAAGGAGCAATTTTTTGCTCATCTATCCCTCCTTCGATGGGACTTGGCAAAGGACGCTGGTTGGGCGGGAATGCGCATAAATGGGCGAATAAGTGCGAAAAACCTAGCACAATGGCCATAGTGTGTCAAGTTATTTGCCTTTTCAGGAATCACTGGTATTCAAGCCCCGACAATCCACCTGTCACGGTCAAAGCTGGCGCAAAAGCTTCTACGGCCGCACTTGACAAGGCACTTCTCAGCTCATTGAAATTCCTGGTGTTTTTATAATCCAACCGGGAGGTAAGCACAACCACGAACAGGTCTTTAGCCGGGTCGATCCAGACAGAGGAGCCTGAATAGCCGGTGTGGCCGTACGATATGGGGGAGAAGCCGTTCCCCCGGGGCGAAGAATAGGGCGAATCGATATCCCAGCCGAGCCCCCTTACCACTTTACCTCCACGGGAGAAATAGGGTGCCGTCATCTGATCGACGACCCGCCGGGAAAGGATCTGCCTTCCCTCGTAGGTACCACGGTTAAGCATCATTCTGCAGAATCTGCCCAGATCACCGGCGGTGCTGAAAAGGCCGGCGTGTCCGGCGACTCCTCCCAGTTGCCGGGCCACATAATCCTGGGCCTGGCCAAACATGAGGGTTTTGTCCGTATCGAGGGTGGCAGCATAGCGCTGCACATCATCCTTGTTGGGATTGAAGGCGGTATCGTTCATTCCCAAGGGCCTGAAAAAACTTTCTGCAGCATAGGAATCAAGTCCCTTCCCCGAAACCCTCTTTACCGAATCTGCCAGGAGGATGAAATTAATGTCCGCATACTTGAACCGGCTCCACACCGTGCCTTTCATTTTTTGGGTCGCGGCTCCGTTAACAGCGCTTTGCATAGTGTTTTCAGAGGAGAGGGGAAAGTCGTCGAGGCATGATGTATGGGTGAGGAGATTGACCATGAGCAGGTCGTCTTTCATGTGGCCGTAAAATTCCGGGTACAATTTTTCGACCGGGTCGACCAGACTGAGCTTTCCCTCTTCCATCAGCTTCAGGATGGCCGGGGTCGTTGCTATGACCTTGGTGAGAGAGGCAATATCGAAGACGGTATCCACGGTCATCGCCCGGGCATTGGGAGCGCTGGAAACTTTGCCGTAGGCTTTCTCAAACAGGACACCGGCGTGATCGCCGACAAGTACCACGCCTCCGGCTATGAGACCACCGGAAATCGCACCATCCATCAGTTGATCAACCTTTGCATGACTGTCAGTAACCAGCAAGGCTTCATCGGCGGCATGGGCTGGTGTGGCGATGAAAATGAAAAAAGCAAAAAGGTAGCGGATCAAGGCACCACGTTCCCCGATCCTAGTTGATCCTGAAGTTGACGGACTTCAGGATATTGCCATCTTCATCGAGAGCTTCCACCCGCCAGTCGCCATTGGCACCCTTTTCGATGAGTTTCCTGCTGTAGGTACGCCAGCGCGTTCCCTTCACCGGAAGATCGTATTCTGCGACAACATGATCGTTTTTGTACCAGACGTGCTTTATGGCCGCTTCGTCTTCCCCATCCTTGCTCAGGCGGGTAAAACAAAAAAGCGCCTTCACCGAAGATGATGAAATGCGCCTGACGGAATCGATGGGATTGCCCTTGACGATTTTGGTCGTCACCGCCATTTCAGTGATCCTGACCTCACCTGCACGAGCATGAGCAGAAGCGATAACAATACCGACAATAACAATTAGCGATAACAACCCTGGTAGCCCAATCCTCATAAAGCCTCCGCATGATTTTGCTGATTTTCCCGCCCCCTTCGGCAAACGGCCTAAGTCCGGTAATCAGCATTGATCTTGACATAGTCGTAGGACAGGTCGCTGGTGTAGACGGTAGCCTTTCCCTGCCCGAGCTTCAGATCCACGGTCACGGTAAACTCTTTTTTCTTCAGGACCCGGGAGCCCAGTTCTTCAGCGGTCCCGCCGGCAAAGAACCCATTTTGAACCATCTGCACGTCATCAAAAAATAGTGCGACCCGGTCGGCATCCACCTGGGCACCAGAATATCCCACTGCCGCAAGAATCCTGCCCCAATTGGCGTCCTGGCCGAAAAAGGCTGTCTTGACCAGGGATGAGTTGGCAATGGCCATGGCTGCTGTTTTCGCGTCGGCAACGGAAGAAGCCCCTTTAACGATTATCCTGACGAATTTCGTTGCCCCCTCGCCATCCTTTACGATCTGCTGTGCCAAAGACAGCAATACTTCCTGCAGATTGGCTCTGAATATGTCTGCATCCTTGCTTTCTTCTCCGATTGCGGGATTCCCGGCCATGCCGTTGGCAAGGATCAGGGCAGTATCATTGGTGGAAGTATCGCCGTCGACGGAAATGATGTTGAAAGAGGCATCATTGGCTTCACTGAAGACTTTCTTCAGCCATGACCGCTCAACGGCAGCATCCGTGACGATGAACGCCAGCATTGTCGCCATGTTGGGCATGATCATCCCCGCCCCCTTGGCAACACCGGCAATGGTATAGGGAACACCTGAAGCCTCGCCGTGGCGGACCTCCATTTTGGGGAAGGTGTCCGTGGTCATAATGGCACAGGAAATATCTTCGAAAGTGCCGCCTGCAAGTCCCTCGATCAGTTTCGGCACCGCTTTCCGCAACCGCTCCATGGGGAGCGCCTGGCCGATGACTCCCGTCGATGCAACCTGGACAATGTCGTCTGAGATACACAGACCTTCGGCGACAAGGCGTGACGTTTCCCGGGCATCGTCCATGCCCCTGGTGCCGGTACAGGCGTTGGCATTGCCGCTATTGACGACGATGGCCTGGCAAACGCCTTCCTGAATCCGTTCCATCCCCAGGAGAACCGGGGCCGCCTTCACCTTATTGGTGGTGAATACGCCTGCCGCCACAGCAGGCGCTTCTGAAAAGATCAATCCGAAATCGAGCCGCCCCGGCTTTTTAACCGCAGCCTCCACGGCCGCAAATTTGAATCCTTTTACTGACATGGCATTCTCCGGAAGATTTATTTACCGCAGCACTGCTTGTACTTCTTGCCGCTGCCGCACGGGCACGGCTCGTTGCGGCCCACCTTCTTGCTGGTGACCGGCTGCTGGACCTGGGCTTCATCTCCGGCATTGAAAACGAGGCGCTGGCGCTTCTGCTGCTGTTCCTCGATCCTTTCCACGTCTTCTTCGCGAGCTATCTGCACCCAGAAAATCTTTTCGACGACCTCTTCACGGATACGTCCCATCATGTCTATGAATAGCTGATAAGCCTCTTTTTTATACTCCTGTTTGGGGTCCTTCTGTCCATAGCCCCTCAGGCCGATACCTTCCTTCAGATGGTCGATGGACAACAGGTGGTCCTTCCACTGGGCGTCGATGCTCTGCAGCATTATGACCTTGATCAGGTGGTCGATCAGTTCGTCCCCGAACTCGGCAACCTTCGCATTAAACAGCTCCTGGACCTTCTCCTGTAACAGATCGCGCAGATTGGTCGGAGTGAGACGATCCATGGTCTCTGCGGGAATATCCACATGGAAGCCGAACAGCTTGAAGAGCGACTCGCTCAGCCCCTGCCAGTTCCATTCGGCTGCAGGAACTTTGTCGATAGCATAGTCTTCGGCCAGATCAGCAACGGTGTCGTTGACCATCTCGACAAAGCTTTCCCGGATCGATTCACCGCCAAGAATTTCGCGGCGCTGGGCATAAATGACCTCGCGTTGCTTGTTCATGACGTCATCGTAGTCGATCAGATGCTTCCTGATCTCGAAGTTGTGGGCCTCCACCTTCTTCTGAGCGTTTTCGATCGCCCTGGTGATCAGACCGTGGGTAATCGCCTCCCCTTCCTCGATTTTCAGCATGTCCATGATTTTAGATACGCGCTCTGAGCCGAAGATGCGCAGCAGGTCGTCCTGAAGCGACAGATAAAAACGGGAGGAACCGGGGTCCCCCTGGCGGCCGGAACGACCGCGCAGCTGGTTATCAATGCGGCGGGATTCGTGGCGCTCGGTACCCAGGATATGGAGACCGCCAAGCTGCACGACTTCATCATGCTCTTTAGCACACTGTTCCTTGAATTGGGCCGATACCCTGGCGAACTCCTCCTCGGAAGCCTCGGGATTGCTCCGTCGCCATTGCTTGGACAGGGCCTCCGCATTGCCACCAAGGAGGATATCGGTACCACGGCCGGCCATGTTGGTGGCGATGGTCACCATTCCCTTGCGCCCGGCCTGGGCCACTATCTCCGCCTCCTTTTCATGCTGCTTCGCATTGAGGACAAAGTGGGGAATTCCCTGACGACGCAACAGTTCGGCCAGTTCTTCCGATTTTTCGATGGAGATGGTGCCGACCAACACCGGCTGCCCCTTGGCATGAAGTTCCTTGACCTCCTCAATCACGGCATTGAACTTCTCCCGCTCGGTTTTGTAAATAACGTCCGGGAAGTCGGGGCGTAAAAGAGGTCTGTTGGTGGGAATGACCGTTACGTCCAGCTTGTAGATCTTGTGGAACTCCTCGGCTTCGGTATCGGCGGTTCCAGTCATACCGGAGAGCTTTTCGTACATGCGGAAGTAGTTCTGGAAGGTAATGGTGGCCAGGGTCTGGTTCTCGTTTTCGATCTTCACCCCTTCCTTTGCCTCAATGGCCTGGTGCAGACCGTCGGACCAGCGGCGCCCCGGCATCAGGCGGCCAGTGAATTCATCGACGATGATGACTTCCCCTTCCTTGACCACATAATCCACGTCCCGCTTGAACAAGGCATGGGCACGCAATGCCTGGTTCACATGGTGAAGGGTCTCGATATCGCGGGGATCGTAAAGATTTTCAATCTTCAGCAGTTTCTCAACCTTCAGCACCCCTTCCTCGGTCAGGGTGGCGGATTTTGCCTTTTCGTCGACAGTAAAGTCCCCCGTATAGCGTTTCCGTTTGCCAGACAAGGTATTGGCCTCTTCTTCAATGACCTCCCCCTTTTTCAGCAGAGGAATGATCCGGTCGATGATGTAGTACTTGTCGGTGGAGTCTTCAGTGGGACCGGAGATGATGAGCGGCGTTCTTGCCTCGTCGATGAGAATTGAATCAACCTCGTCCACGATGGCAAAATGAAAATCGCGCTGTACGTAATCTTCAAGGGCAAATTTCATGTTGTCCCGAAGGTAGTCGAACCCAAACTCATTGTTGGTGCCATATGTGATATCGGCGTTGTATGCTTCACGGCGTTCATCGTCATCCAGGCCGTGAATGATGACACCGACCGTCAGACCGAGAAAGTTGTGAATTCGGCCCATCCATTCCGAGTCGCGCCTGGCCAGATAATCGTTGACGGTGACAACATGGACACCTTTGCCGGTGATGGCGTTGAGGTAGGAAGGAAGCGTCGCCACCAGAGTTTTACCTTCACCGGTCTTCATTTCGGCAATTTTGCCCTGGTGCAGCACCATGCCGCCAATCAATTGCACGTCGAAGTGGCGCATGCCGAGCACCCTTTTGCCCGCCTCGCGGCAAACGGCAAAAGCCTCGGGCAACAGGGAATCGAGGGTCTCGCCGCGGCCGTACCGTTCCTTGAACTCGGCCGTCTTATTGCGCAACTGCTCATCGGAAAGTTTGCTGATGGATTGTTCAAGATTATTGATCTGCTCGACAACGGGCCAGAGCCGCTTCAGCTCCCGCTCGTTTTTACTGCCGACAATTTTTTTAATGAGAGCGCTGAACATTCGGTAGTATCTCCTGATTTTATTGGTTACGGTTAAAAACAGGTTAAACTACCATAACTACATGAATTGCTCAACAGAAAAGGTCGCTGGAATCAAGCGCGGCGGCAGATAGCGCCGGCAGACAGGGAAGGGAAAAGGCGATTTTCATTGGAAAGTGATCAGCAATTGCCGACCATGCTGAAGAGGCGTGCTTCGAATCGCTTTGCAGCCGGAGTCGAAGGCTCGTTTTCCCGGCTGATGTCATCAAGGGCATTGAGAAAAGCTTCCACCACCCGGGGGTCGAATTGGCCGCCGGCGTTGGAGTAGAGTTCTTCCAGGGCTTCACGCATGAGAAGCGATGAGCGGTAAGGCCGTTCCGAGGTCATGGCATCGAAGGCATCCGCAACGGCAAGAATTCTCGCCGCCAGGGGAATGGCATGCCCCTTGAGGCCGTAGGGATATCCCGTGCCGTCAAAACGCTCGTGATGGTGAAGCACCACCTGGCTCTCCTCTTTCAATGGTTTTACGCAATCGAGCAGTTCAGCTCCGTGGACGGTATGCCTCCTGATGGCCGCCTGTTCGTCGGGGGAAAGCGGCTGTTCTTTGACGAGAATAGCGGTCGGCACCCAGAGCATTCCCACGTCGTGGAAAAGGGCTGCCTTTTCAAGGGATTTCAGTTGCTCCTCGGCAAGCCCCATGGCTCTGCCGATCTTCACCGATACGCTGGCTACACGCTCGCTATGGCCGCTGGCATAGGGATCGTGGGCGTCGACGGCGGAAACAAGCGCTTTCATACAGGCACCGTAGCGATCTTCCATCTCGTTCAGGGCCTCCATGAGCCGAACATTCTCGCCAGCCAGAGCCCAATTTTTCTCCACCTGGCGCAGGGTGGAAATGCGCTCCAGATGCAGGAACATCAGAAGCAGACCGAGCATTGCCACGGCTATGCAAATTGCTGTTTCCATCCTCGCGCTGCCGGAAAAGGAAGAAATGGCTCCAAAGAGCATCACTCCCGTCACGGCAAGTACGACCAGCGAGGTGGTCAGATGTTTGTATTTTCGGATAAGCTGTCCCATGTAGCCACCTGTTTAGTCAGCATATCGACAGCTCCGAGACAAACTTGAATCTATTTTGCAAAAAAGGCCTCCCATGGCAATGGGAGGCCCTTTTACGTTCTCATTTTCTTACGGTCCGGCTTTACTTGCCGCAGGAAACGGCAACCGTTTCGCCCCGGTTCAGTCCGGCAAAGGAAAAACGGCCAAGATATTCGCCCCGGTAATAGCAAACGGCCTCTCCTGGAGGAAGCTGTCCTGGCGAGGTGTTGGTCAAGGAAAATGAAAGAGCCGGCTGAGGGGAATCTGCCAGAGTAAGGTTCTGTGCAGGCAGGGTTTGCGCCGTCAATTCCTGGAAGGGGAAAGCCTTCAGCTCCACAGCCCGGAACTGTGCAGCCTCGGCCATGCCCCTGGGGACAACGGCAACCGTCGTTCCCTGCTCCATAGTGGGAAAGGAGGCTCGCTGCACGACTTGGACAGTGCCGCGTTCGCTGGCTCTAAAATCGTAAACCGGCAGCCAGCGCATGTCCGGAACCAGGTAACTGGCTGTCACCTTACCCCCCTTGCCCTTCAACCAGATCCTGACCTTGCTGCCACCGATATTCGCAGCCTTCTCAACCGTTTCCAGCCGCGCCTGGACGATCTTGAGTTCCTTTTCCGTCTTCCGTTTGGCTTGGTAAACCCCTTCCAGTTGCGCAATGGCAAATTCGGTCCCCTGGCGAATGGCGGCCAGCGGCTCGGGATTGTTCTTGGTTTTGCGGGGTGCCTTGCCGCTCTGGGATTTGGCTGCGGCTGTGAAGATCCGCTCCCGGGTTGCAAGAGCTTTCAGCCGGTCCTCCAGCTGGTCTCTGCGTTCTGCCAGTTTTTCCAGCTGCTGCCTCTGCTTGGGGTTGGTGGTCACCGCTACCGTTTCCACGCGGTCAATGGCAGCGCCGGCAGGAGGTCTGACTCGCAAAGACCCGGGCAGCACCGACGGGGGAAGGGAAATCTCAGCATACCCTTTGGCGGCGGTGGCAGCCTGCTCCACCCTGGCACCATCCAGGAAAAGGGTGACCGACCTATCGGCGGCAAAGGCCGGAAGCGCCAGCAGGACAGCGGCAGCCACGGCAGAAAGATTTTTAATCATGGACATCCCCTTTCAGCAGGGAATTTATCGGGCAACGTCCAGCAACTCCACTTCGAAAATAAGGGTTGCATTGGGAGGGATGACGCCACCTGCCCCCGCAGCGCCATAGCCGAGCTGGGGAGGGATGATCAGCTTCCGTTTTCCACCGACCTTCATGGTCATAACCCCCTCATCCCAGCCGGGTATCACCTGTCCCGCGCCAATGGTGAAAACAAAAGGCTCGCCCCGGTCCAGGGAACTGTCGAACTTGGTACCGTTTTCCAGCCAGCCGGTATAGTGAACTTTGACCGGTTTTCCCGCTGTGGGTGAAGGTCCGCTACCAGGAACGAGGTCGGTGTAGGAAAGACCGGAGGGGGTCTTGACGGCATTGGCGGCAGCAGAAGCAGCAGTGGCCTTTGGCTCAGCCACAATCTTCGACTCCTTTTGGGCACAGGCAGGAATCACAACCGCCACCAGCAACAAGAGCATGACAATAAATTTTTCCACATTTCGCATTTCTACCATTTCTCCTTTTCAGCTTTTCTTGTATCGCTTTCTATTTCAGCAGATGGACGAAGAGTCCACTGCGCAGCTTCGGCTCGAACCAGGTGGATTTGGGAGGCATGATCTTGTCGGCATCAGCCAGTTCCATCAGTTCCTTCATGGAGGTGGGATACAGGGCAAAGGCCACCTCATGCTCGCCGCTGTCCACCATCCGCACCAGCTCATCAAGCCCCCTGATGCCGCCGACGAATTGAATTCTTTGATCGGTACGGGGATTGCGGATACCAAGGACGGGGCTTAAAAGGTTGTTCTGCAGAATTGAGACATCAAGCCTGACCACCGCATCGTCTTCGGAAAAAGAGCCTTCTTTGGGAAGCAATTCATACCATTTGCCGGAGAGGTACATGCCGAACTGGTGGCTGTGTTCCGGCTTGAGGGGAGCAGCCAGCGGGCTGATCTCGAACTTTTCAGCAAGCCGCGCCATGAACTCGGTAATGCTCAGGCCGTTCAAATCCTTGACAACGCGGTTGTACGGCATGATGTTCATCTCGTTGTCGGGAAATATCACCGTGAGGAAATAATTGTATTCTTCGCGGCCGCAGTGGGCGGAATTCCGGGCCTTCCTCAGCTCACGAACCCTGCTGGCAGCAGCGCTCCGGTGGTGACCGTCTGCCACATACAGTGTGGGAATGGCCGCAAACCGTGCAGTGAGCTCGGTTATCCATTCCCGGTCGGTAATGATCCAGAGAGTATGGGAAACGCCGTCATCGGTGGTGAAATCGTATACGGGTGGCGCAGAAGCCGCTTTCTCCACCAGTGAAGTAATAGCAGGATCATTTTTATAGGTGTAGAAGACCGGCTCGTCATTGGCATCGAGGTAATCGATATGCTTTACCCGGTCCTCCTCCTTGTCCGCCCGTGTCAATTCGTGTTTTTTTATGGTACCGTCCTGATAGTCATCCACCCCGGCGCAGACTACAAGCCCTGTCTGAATGATATCCCCCATCTTCTGCCGGTAGACGTAGTAATACTCCTCCGCATCCTGTTCCAGAACCCCCTCCGCAAGAAACCGGAGGAGATTCTCCTGTCCCTTGCGATATACCGGTTCAGCATGGATGTCCTCGCCGGGCAGGTCGATCTCGGGGCGGGATATATGTAGAAAACTGTAAGGATTGCCCGCCGCCATCTCCACGGCTTCTTCGGTGCTCATCACGTCATAGGGAAGAGCCGCAACCTTGTCCGCCAGCTGCTGTTTAGGCCTGAGCGCCTTGAATGGTTTGATGAAAGCCATTGATTACCTCGTTTCGTACAAGTTCTTTATAAACAGATTGACAGGTGTCAGAAATACCGTTTCGCCCCGATGAAGCGTTTGACGAAGTAGGCTTCGTCCATGCCGGAAATCTTGATGTCGTCGCCACGGCGCGGTGCATGGACGAAACGTCCGTCGCCGATATAGATGCCCACATGGTTAATCTCGGTCTCGGAATTGCCGAAGAAAACCAGGTCACCGTCTTTCAGGTCGGCCCTGCTCACGTTGTCCCCGACCCTGAACTGCTCACGGGAGCTGCGTGGAATATTGACACCGCAGAGGTTATAGACGGCCCGGGCAAACCCGCTGCAGTCCATGCCATCGACAACGGTGTCCCCCCCCCAGCGGTACGGGATGCCAACAAACCGTTCAGCCGTGCGGGCGGCAATGGCGCCCATGTCGTTCCGTGCCTTGGCCCGGTCCGCTGGTTCACCGTCACCTGTTTTTTCCTCTTTCCTTTTCTTCGGCACCACCGGTGCAAGTTTCTTCAGGGATGGCTGGGGAGCAGTTTCGATGCCGGGCTCAGCCGATTTCCTGCCGAGTGTCTGGGGTGGTGCGATAAAGTAGGAACCGATAACCTTCTCCGCAACAAGGCGCTGGGCAGCCTTCTTTGCCTTATCCCAGGTTTCGAAGTCGCCGAAGCGGACGGCGTACACACCGCTGTCCTTCCTGAAATAGAAAGCCTCAATTCCCTTCTGTTGCAGCTTGGCGGTCAACCGCTCGGCATTCTTCACCTCGGAAAATGCCCCCACCTGGATGGCGAAGCCAATCCGCGACAGTCCTTTTGCAGCCTTTAATTGCGCCGCACAACCGATATTGGTAACACAGAGGGAAACCAGGAAAAACGCCAGATACAAAGCCCTGCAAATCATTTTGCCATACTCCCGAATCAACAACCAAGCATCGCCATCGTCAGATGTCCCTGACCTCACGGCGAACCCCCATGAGGAATGGAACAACGAACTGCTCCAGCTCCCCGTCCAGGACCGCGTCAGGATTGCCGCTCTCCACCCCGGTGCGCAGGTCCTTCACCATTTTGTAGGGATGCAGTACGTAGGAGCGAATCTGGCTTCCCCAGCCGATTTCCTTTTTCTCGCCGGCAATTTCCGCAGCCTTGGATTCCCGTTCCTGCAATTCTCGCT
Organism: Geotalea sp. SG265; assembly: GCF_022808985.1. Taxonomy (GTDB): domain Bacteria; phylum Desulfobacterota; class Desulfuromonadia; order Geobacterales; family Geobacteraceae; genus Geotalea. Next base: position 236,793 of record NZ_JAKZFT010000003.1, read on the forward strand.
CGTAGAGCTTGGCCCGTAAGACACGCATGGCCGTGGCCCGGTTCATGTGCTGGCTGCGTTCGGTCTGGCAGGCAACGACGATGCCTGTGGGAATATGGGTGATCCTGATGGCGGAATCGGTCGTGTTGACATGCTGGCCACCCGCACCGCTGGAGCGATAGGTATCAACCCGCAAGTCCGTTTCGACTATCTTGACATCAATGTCATCCTCTATTTCGGGGAAGACGAAAACCGAGGCAAAGGATGTGTGGCGTCTGGCATTGCTATCAAAAGGAGAAATCCTCACCAGCCTGTGAATGCCGATCTCCGCCTTGAGATAGCCGTAAGCATACTCGCCGGTGACAGAGAAGGTGACCCCTTTGACCCCGGCTTCATCGCCGGCCTGGTAATCGGTAATCTCGGTCTTCCATCCCTTTCGTTCACAGTAACGCAGGTACATGCGCAGCAGCATCTCGGCCCAGTCCTGGGACTCGGTGCCGCCGGCGCCGGAATTGATTGAAAAAAAGCATGAACTGGCATCGTGGGGACCGGAAAGCATTTTCTGAAATTCTGCCTCGTTTACCCCTTTTTCCAGCTGGTCGTTGAGTTCGTGCACCTCGGCAAGGGTCGTCTCATCCTCAGCTTCGCTTCCCAGTTCGATGAGAACCCGGATGTCGTCAACCTGCCGGTTGAGCCGGTCCCAGGATGCCAGGGTCTTCTCCATGACCGTGCGCTCCTTGAGCACTTTCTGTGCTGACTCGTTATCATCCCAGAAGCCGGGGGCGGCAATTTTCGATTCCAGTTCCTGAATATCTTCCCGCAGGCGGTCTATGTCAAAGAGACCCCCGTAAGCTGTTGATCCGTTCTACCATTGCTTCGACCCGTGTCGTTTCTTCTCTGAACATCGTCTACTCCTCGAAATCGATTTATTTTAAGCGGGTGTCTCACTCGTCAACCTTTTTCCTGAAAATCCTTACGACTATCCCCACGGACAACGCCAGGCAGCTCCAGGCGAAAAAGTCGCCCATCCGGTTATAGACGGTGCGCCTGGTGCCGTATTGCACCTCCCCCGAAAGGAAGGTTTCCTTAAAAAGCGGGGTCATACCGCGGATGTGCCCCTTGCTGTCGATGACCGAGGAAATGCCGGTGTTTGCAGCACGGACCAGTGGCACCCGGTTCTCCACCGCCCGGAATACGGTCATGGAAAGATGCTGGTAGGGAGCCGACGACCTGCCGAACCAGGCATCGTTGGTGATGTTCACCAGGAGACGGCTGCCGGCGCGGACATAGTCCCGTGCCAGTTCCGGAAATATCCCTTCGAAGCAGATGAGAACACCGATCTCCCCTTTGCCGGTATTGAGGGGGACCGCCTTAAGCCCAGGGGAGAAATCGCCGATGCCCGCCACCAGTTTGTTGACGAAGGGGAGCAATCTCTGCAGCGGCACATACTCCCCGAAGGGCACCAAGTGCATCTTATCACTCCGGCCCAGCACCTCCCCCGCTGGCGAGAGAAGAAAAGCGCTGTTCAGGTAGCGGATGCGCTCGTCTTTTTTCTCGAAAGCCGGGCTGCCCACCACCAGGCAACTTTTAGTTTCGGCCGCAAGGGCCTTCACCCGGGCTGCATACTGCTCTTCCGTCTGGAAATAAAAGGGAAGAGCGCTCTCCGGCCAGACAACGAGCGTCCCGCCACCGGCGCAGGCCTTGCGGGTCAACCTTTCGTAAATGCCCACCGTCGATTCCTGAAAGGCGGGGTCCCACTTCACATCCTGGGGAATATTCCCCTGTACCAGGGCAACCTTTAGGGACTCCCCCTGCTCTGCCTGGTTCAGCCGGAAAAAGCCGTAACCGATGGTCAGCGCCATGAGCACCAGGAAAATACTCGCGCTTCGGGCAGGATAGGCGACGGGCTCCTTCCGCACCAGTCCCTTGATGATCTTGTAGATGATAACGTTGGCCAGTGCAATGAGAAAACTGACACCATAGACACCGGTGATGTCGGATATCTGGATCAGGGGCAGGGTCCGGTATTGGGAATGGCCGAGGGAGGCCCAGGGAAAGCCGGTCAGGACAAAGGCCCGGATGAACTCTAAGCCTACCCACAAAAAAGGAAATGTAACAACCGCAGGAATTCCTGCCCTTTCGCCACGGTTGATCAGGTAAGCTACAACGCCTACATAAAGGGCGACATATGCGGACAGAAGCAGATAGAGGCAGAAGCTGACGGCAAGAGGCAGCTTTCCGTAGGTGGTCATGACAATATTGACCCAGTACAGAATGCCGCCATAGGCAGTGAGTCCGCAGACAAATCCAAGTCTGAAAGCAATCCTCGGCTCGTTTTTGCCCAGTGCCAGAAAAAGCGGCACGAAAGCAAACCAGGCACAGATGGACAGCCCCGGCCTTGGGAAGGACAACGCCAGAAGAATTCCCGACACCACCGCCAGCAGATAGTCCCGGCGGGGAACGGTGTTGAAGTCGGCCATATGGAATCTGCGGTAACCCACTAGCCGGTTGTCTCCTCAGCAGCGCCTTTCCTGGTGATGCACACTCGGCTGATGCGCCGTTCGTCGGCTTCCAGGACCTTCATATGCAAATGGTGGTTATCCACCTCCTCGCCGTTGACCGGGATGCGTCCGAGCAGGTGAAATATGAGGCCGCCGACCGTATCGAATTTTTCCCGTTCCACTTCTATCTGGAAATGCTCCTCCAGCTCCTCTATAGGCAAGCGGGCATCGACGATAACAGAGCCGTCCTCTTGCTCCACGAGCCACTCCTCCTCCAGGTCATATTCGTCCTGAATATCCCCGACAATCTGCTCAAGCAGGTCTTCGATGGTGACAAGTCCAGAGGTTCCGCCGTATTCGTCGATCACAATGGCGATATGCACCCGCTTTTTCTTGAATTCGTGGAGCAGCTCTTCGAGATTTTTGCTCTCCGGGATGAAATAGGGGGTACGGATGATTTTTTTGAGAACGATGGCCGAAGCATCCATGCCCCAGTACTTGAGCAGGTCCTTTGCATAGATGAGACCGATGATGTTGTCCACGGTCCCTTCGTATACCGGGATGCGCGAGTGTCCACAGGCAATGATGGCGGACAGTATCTCCTTGACGCCGGCATCGGCACTGACACAGGCCATGTCCGTACGCGGCACCATTATTTCCCGCACCACCGTGTCTCCGAGGGTAAAAATCGACCGAATCATCTGATTTTCTTCCTCGTTGATCAGCCCCTCTTCTTCTCCGGCATTCATCAGTTCCTGTATTTCTTCTTCGGTCACGCGCCTGCGGCCGGAAAGAAAGCGGCTGACGATGTCAATCAGACCTGGGCCCTTTTTGCCGTTGTCCCCTTCCAAAAATAGCTTCCCCCGTTTTTTAAGTGAATGAGAATCTTCATCCGGCGATTTTGAACAGAAGCAGCACCGCCAACGTTATGCCGGTCCCGGTCAAGGCACCGAAGACAACTTCGCGGAGCGAATGAATGTTGAGTAACAGCCGGGAATGGCTGACCATGGTCGCCAGGGCAATGGTCAGCAGCGATACCATCGGGTCTTTGGTATTGAGTGAAACCGCGGTAGCGATGGAAAACGCCAGAGCAGCGTGGCCGCTGGGCAGACCACCGTGCAGGGGCGTACCTCTGCTGGTGCGGGTTTTGATGATGATAACCACGATGACCACTATCAGCATGGAAACCAGGGTCCCCATCTCCGTAGGGGTTCCTATCATGCCGAGTACCTCCTTGTAAACCGGAAAGATGTATTGGGAGAGGATCAGGTACCCCATGATCGCCGTGCCGATGGCGGCGACCAGCACCGCCCCGGCCGCGGTATCCTTGGCTATTTTAGCCAATGGGTGGTATTCCGGTGAAACCAGATCCACAACCACCTCGATGGCGGTATTCATCAATTCGGCAAAAAGGACGAAAGAAACCGACAGTGCCAAAAGGATAAATTCCAGTGCCGTGACATGGAGGAAAAGGGTCGCCACCAGCACGGCCAGCGCGGCCAGAAAGTGGTTGCGCATGTGCTTTTGGGTCCTGGCTGTGTAAAGGATTCCCTCTATTGCACAGTTGGCGGAATCAATGAAGCGGGTTGGCTTAAGGGCCGACCCCGTCGGCACATTATCCGTACCCGGTGCGCCATGCTCTTTTATCGGCTCGTCAACAGCCAATCAGACCAGCCCTTCCCGGCTCAGGTTATGGAAGATCTCCCGCTCGCGTGCTTCCATGCGGGCGGCTTCCGCCTCACCGCTGCGTTCGTGATCGTAGCCGGTTATATGGAGAATCCCATGCAAAAGCAGGAATGCAAGGCGTGCAAAAAAAGGCATGCCTCCCTCTTCCGCCTCCCGCGCAGCCGTATCGGCGCAAATGATCACGTCCCCAAGCATCTGGGGGTTGAGTTGACTGAAATCACCTTCATGCATGGCAAAGGAAATGACGTTGGTCGTCCTATCACGATCCAGGTAATCGCGGTTGATGCGGCGAATGGCCCGGTCGCCGACGATGCTGATGGATAGCTCGCTATCAGGACATCCCAAGTCGCTTAAGATCCTCTCCGCCACCCTTCTTAACCTCTTCGCTTCTATCGGCCGGCGCCTTTGCCGATTCGCTATCGCTATCTTCAATGGGTTTCTTTCCTCCGCTTGCTTTTTCCTTGTAGGCAGGCTCCGGGTAGTCAATGCGCTGATGGTAGATACCGGCAAGAATACCATTGAAACTCTTGGCAATTTCATGCAGGTTCTTCAGGGTCAGTTCGCACTCATCCAGCTGCCCGTCGATAAAGATATTGTTGATGATCTTCTGCACCATCCCCTGGATCCTGGCTGGGGTGGGATCGATCAGAGTCCTGGAGGCCGCCTCCACGCAGTCGGCCAAAAGAACCAAGCCGGCTTCACGAGTTTGCGGCTTCGGTCCCGGATAACGGAAATCCCGCTCATCCACCGCTTGCAGATCGGTCGCTGCCAGCCCTTTCGCCTTCTGGTAGAAAAAGTTGATGAGAGAGGTACCGTGGGACTGACGGATTATATCGATGAGCGGCTGGCCGAGACGACTTTCACGGGCGAGCTCCACCCCCTCCTTCACGTGGGAAATAAGGATGAGAGCACTCATGTTCGGCGAAAGCTTGTCGTGCCTGTTTTCGCCACCGCCGACGTTTTCGATGAAATATAGAGGTTTGCTGATTTTGCCCACATCATGATAATAGGCGGCAACCCTGGCCAGGAGCGGATTGGCATTGATCGCCTCGGCCCCGGCTTCCACGAGATTGCCCACGACGACGCTGTGATGGTAGGTGCCGGGAGCCCTGATCATGAGCTCACGCAGGACCGGACTGTTCAGATTGGCCAGCTCCAGCAACTTGATGTCGGTCGTGTAATGGAAAAGGGCCTCTATAAGCGGAATGGTCCCCGTGACGCAGACGGCATTGAAGATGCCGCCGAAACCGGCAAAAACGACGCAATAGGCGGTCTGAACAGTGAAGGCGCTGTCGCTGAAGAACTGGAATGAGACGGCCATGGCGATATTGACGACGCTGACCTTCAATCCTGCCACGTAAATGGCGCTGCGCTCCTTGCATTGGCGAACTCCGTGGGCACCGACAATGCCGCTGAGAAGGGCATAGATGACCACCTGCAGACTGCTGTTGAACATGATCCCAAGAAGCGGAGCACAGACGGCGCAGTAAACAAGGGCCACTTCGGAATTGAGGATAATGCGGACGATGATGACGCTGGCGGCAAAGGGGAAGACATAGTAGTAGTCGGCCGTGTCGATGAAAGGGAAAAGGCTGCCCATGGCCGTTGACACAACAGAGGCAATTTTCAGGACAATGAAATTGCCGATGGTCATCAGCGTCAGGAGCAGGATGTCCTTGGTGGAAGGGTTGAATTTACGGATGTTCTTGAGGGCGAACCGGTACGGGAAGTAAAAGAGGACCAGCACCAGCCCGAAAATGCCGACTCCCATGAAGAATCTTTGAATGCCGCGGGACTCAAAGATGCTGTCCAGCTTGGTGGCCTGTTCCTGGGTGACTCGCTCGCCGACCCGGACGATCATCTCTCCCCTTTTCACCTGGAAAAGGACCGGACGCGTCGCCGAACGGGCTTCATGTTTCAGCTGCTCTGTCGCCTCACGGTCAAAGGTGAGATTGGGTGAGACCATCCGGCTCACTATCCCCTTAAGCAATGCAACGTCGCCCGGTGAACCGGACAGCGCCAGCTTCTTGCCCAAAAGAGCCGTGCGCGCCTCGTCCGCGTCCATATACAGGGAATAATCGCCGGCAGCAATGTCACGCTTTGTCTCCAGGTCCCTGACGACGAGACCGTGCCTGCGGTCATCGCCGAACTGCTTATTGTCCTCGACGATCTTTTGCTGGTAAAGCGCTGTGCTGATGCGTCCCAACTCCATCTGCAACGACTGGTCCGCCACGAGCCTGACCAGCGCAGCGACCTCCCTGCCAGAAACGTCCTGCATCAACAGGTGACCAACATTTTGGCGGAAACCATCTCCTGCGGTCTCGTCACGCTCCACTGCCCGACGTATGAAGGCAATGGTACTTTCCAAGCGGCGAACCAGGTCAAGGGAAGCCGCGGAATTGTAGTTGTAGACGAATGGGGAAGCAGCCTCCGCCTCGGAGCGCTTTTTCTCGGTGAGGAGCCGGTCCTCGATGAAATAGTCCTGGGTCGCCCGGATATCCGAGGTGGCTATGTCCCCGACCTTGTATTTGACTGCCAGGAATTGATAACTGGGGATGATGATGAAGGTGATAAAAAGCGCCGTGAAGAAAAGCAAAATGAACCGGCAGCGCTTTTCCTGCCTGGAATCGGAGATCTTCTCCAGGACCGAGGCAAGACACTTCTCGCCGAGAAGGATAAGTGAGCCTTTGGTTTCTCTATCTTTGTTGCCGCTTTCAATGGGCATTATCTGTGTTGTTCCCGTTGCTCGGCCGCCGGCTGAACAGGCGTCCGATTGTCAATGGCAGAACGTTTTCCGGTAATAGCCGCAGGACTTTCCGCAAAAACTTCCGAAACAGGCAAGCCTTGAATATAGCCTTATCAACAAGGAGTGTCAACTCAAACCATTGGCCGCTCCTGTGGGTAACTTAATAAAACTACTTCCATTTCGGGGAAAGTGTGCTATATAAACAGGGTTGAAATTACAGACATCATGTCTGTGAAATAATTAATAAGGGGGGTATGATGAGCCAGATTACCGATGTCTACGCCAGGGAGATTCTTGATTCCCGGGGCAATCCAACACTGGAAGTGGAAGTTTTCCTGGAATCCGGATCCATGGGAAGAGCTGCCGTCCCATCCGGTGCCTCTACCGGTGAAAGGGAAGCACTTGAACTACGCGACGGCGACAAGGGGCGCTACCTGGGCAAAGGGGTGCTCAAAGCCGTTGCCAACGTAAACGATATAATAGCCGAAGAAATCATCGGCATGGAAGCAACCGACCAGGTGGGAATAGACCGGAAAATGCTCGAACTGGACGGAACCGAGTACAAAAGCAAGCTCGGCGCCAATGCCATTCTCGGGGTTTCACTGGCTGTGGCCAAGGCCGCAGCGGATGAGGTAGGTCTTTCCCTGTACCAGTACATAGGCGGAGCAAACGCCAAGGAACTGCCGCTGCCGATGATGAACATCCTCAACGGTGGCGCCCACGCCGATAACAACGTCGATATCCAGGAATTCATGATCATGCCCGCCGGAGCAAAGAACTTTGCCGAAGCGCTACGCATGGGTGCCGAGATATTTCACGCACTTAAGGCAGTCCTCAAAGGTAAAGGATACAACACCGCTGTCGGTGATGAAGGTGGTTTCGCACCCAACCTGAAATCCAACGAAGAGGCGCTGCAAGTGATCATCGAGGCAATACAGAAGGCCGGATTCAAACCGGGTGAGGACGTGCTGCTTGCCCTGGACGTGGCTTCCTCCGAATTGTTCGACAAGGAGAAAGGCGTTTACACCCTGGAGAACGAAGCAGAACCCAACAAAACCCCGGCCCAGATGGTGGACTTCTACGAGAACCTGGTCAACAAGTACCCGATCATTTCCATCGAAGACGGCATGGCCGAAAACGACTGGGAGGGCTGGAAACTGATGACCGAGCGCCTGGGCAAAAGGATTCAGATCGTCGGCGACGACCTCTTCGTCACCAATCCGAAAATCCTCAAAGAGGGCATCGAGAAGGGTATCGCCAACTCCATCCTCATCAAGCTAAACCAGATCGGTACCCTCACCGAAACCCTCGACGCCATCGAAATGGCTAAGCGGGCCGGCTACACCACAGTCATCTCCCACCGCTCCGGGGAGACGGAGGACACCACCCTTGCCGATCTCTCCGTGGCAGTTAATGCCGGACAGATCAAGACCGGCTCCCTCTGCCGCACGGACAGGGTCTGTAAATACAACCAGCTCCTGCGTATCGAGGACGAACTGGACGCAGTGGCCCTCTTCCGCGGTAAAGAGGTCTTTTACAATCTGAAGAAGAAATAGCAGTTTTCTGCCACAACACCAAAGGGTAGTTCTCCCTAAAGAGAGCTACCCTTTTTATATTTGGGGGAATCAGGCGACTGCATAACCTACTGTAAATGCAACAAATTTACTGCTTGACTATAACCTGCGCGGTAGTATCATATAATCAAAAGCAGGAAATGATCTTTCGCAAAATGGTGTTACATGGGGCGACGCTGAATAGGCAGTTCATACTACATCCGTCATGAGCGTAAAAACCTCTGGAAAAAGGGGAAGCAGACCCGGAAAAGAATTGGGTGGCCCTGCAAGGAGCACGTAATCCGATTCCACCTGCTATCCACCGTCGGATATGTAGAAAGAGCCCGTATGTAACACCAGAAACACAGGCGCCCGGATGAAAGTCCGGGCGCTTTTGTTTTGGATATCTTAGGTACGTGGCCGCATGCGGGCAGCCTCAAGAAAAATCCTGCCGAGAATAAAGTCGGATGCGACGCTGGTCAACAGCCCTAGCGGTATGGCTACGACAACCGCAAGAGATATCCCTGAAATCAGATTTAGAATACAGAACGGCTTGAGCTTACCCCCGAGTGGGTCAGGCAGCCGAAGCAGCCGGTAACCGAAAGCCGCCTGGGCGGCACCTGAGGGCACCATGAGCAGCATGGCAAAAGGAGCGTCCACTTCCTGGAGTTGCCGGCTCAGCAGCCCCAGCGTGCCCATAACCGTCACAATAATGTTTATCCAGAGCAGCACCTTGACCGGCTTGTCCACCGCATGAAAGTCATAGCTGCCGTTGAGATAATCCAGCAAGGTCAGCATGACGTAAATAAAGAGCAGTGTGGAAATCAGTGTCGTGACCGCCTGGGCGACGCGGGCACTATAGCTGTCATCCAGTGCCAGTATCAGTGAAAATAGGAAGAGAGGAACAGTTACGACGGCGTTGGCAACGGCAAGTCGGCCCGCCCTGGCAAGCCGTTCAGAGGTCGGTATCATCGTCACTCGCAAAAGGGCTTGTATCCCACTTCCAGAATGGTAAAGGAGGCAACCCCCGCAGGCCTTTTCACCACAACCTCGTCCCCTTCCTGTTTGCCCAGCAGGGCTTTTGCCATGGGCGAATCGACGCTGATGTAGCCCCTTCCTGGATCGAATTCGTCTGGCCCCACTATCCGATAGACGACTTCATCCCCTTCTTCGTTTTCAAGCCTCACCCAAGCGCCGAAAAAGATCTTTCCCTGCCGTTCCGGTTGGTCTTCCACCACCGTCAGGACATCTAGGCGCTTCATGAGAAAACGGACCCGCCGGTCGATCTCCCGCAGGCGTTTCTTACCGTAGATATACTCGGCATTTTCCGAACGATCCCCTTCAGCGGCAGCATCGGAAACCGCCTGCGTAACCCGCGGGCGTTCCACCTTCCACAGGTATTCGAATTCTTCCCGCAGGCGCTTTGCCCCCTCGGCGGTAATGTAATTGGCGTTGGACATGGTCGGCTCCATAGGCGCTGCAACAATTTGACAAGGTCAGACAACCAGTCACATTAAACAAAATAAAGTCAGCGCCTGTAAATTTAGATTTTTTATTAAAGTTTTTATCGGACCGTACGATATGTACCCTGTTGGGACTGCTTCATTGCTGATATCTTGTCCCGGAGGGCATATGAAGGTGATGGTATGTTACAATGATAATTCTTATGATATTGTTGAAGACTATTGTCTGGATTACTTGATCCGAACGGGCAATATAACAGGGTTCTGCCGGTCCGACAAGTGGGTAAAGATCGGTATCGATCCGGTCAGGGATGAAAATTCCTCATTTGAGAGCTACGTGGGAAAGGAGAGGAGGAAATCCCTTCACGAGAAAATCAGTGCGGAATAGGGATGTGCCCGAATGAAAGCGGCCACTTACTGCTCCAGAAGGATGTAATCGGCGCCGTCAGCCTCATCTTCCGGAGCCAGCTCAGGAAATTCCGGTAGAATCACCTTGCATGAGACATCCGAAACACGTTCAAGCTCGGCAGGAATGCCGCTTTTCAAGGCATGCCCCGCTCCCGTCAGAACCACCATGGTTTTTCCATCATTCTTACTCAAGTAATCCACTATTTCCGACGCCATGAAGGAATTCCACAGTCTCTGGGCCTCGCAGAAATGGGTAAAAGACTTGTCGCTCTTGTTGTGGGATGAGTAGACCTGTCGTATGAAGGCCATGTAATCGGGGTCAACATTGCAGGTTACCCCTTTTGGTATCTTCTTCAATTCCTTTTCCGACAGGGCGGCGAATCCCCGGCGAGCCACTTTTTTGGGTATTTTCGGGTCAATGTTCAAACCTATCAGCGGTATCCGGTGCTTCCGGGCATACAGAAGAATTTCGCTGTAAAGGGGCCACGGCATCTGCCAATTCCTATAGTAAAGCCTGATAAAGCTGGATTGATCCAGGGTTCCGCTCGTCCAGCGATCAAGCTGCCGTTGACTGTCGGTGGTGAACATCTCCATACCGACGGCAATGGGTGTCTCAGCCTGGCGATAGGCGTTGATCACCGCCAGCTGCAGCTGATGATGTTCAGGGCTGTCATGGGATTCGCCGATCACCACCACGTCGGTGCCCTTGAGGTCTTCGAGCATCTGTCGAAAGGTGATGGTCTTGCCATCGCTGGCCCGGTAAACGGGCTGATCACTGGTGATATGTCCCGGGGCGGGAAAAGCGGTAAGACAAACAAGAAGGAAAGCTGCAAGAAAGGCTGACACCATTGGGCAAGACATTCGCATTCGTTTCCCCCCTTAGCGGTTCGGAACCACGCGATTCTGTCATGGTGACTGCAGTTGCAGGATTGTTTCGTAAATGCCGCGGGGGGTCGATTCTACGACCACGACCTCCTTCCCCAAAGCATCGTGCAGATCGTCAATACTCAGGTCATCCAGGAAAACCCCTTCCCCTTCCTTAAGCATAACATCCGGTATGACAATTACATCCCCCAAAGGCACTTTCTTCAGCGCTTCCACCACGTCTCCACCGGAAACAAGACCGGTAACGGTGACCGTCTGGCCGAAAAGCCGATTCTTGATCGGTATGACGGTGAAGGCTATGCCTGTCTTTTCGGCAAGACGGCCAAGGAAGCCCTTAAGATAGGGATAGGGGGATTCTCCCGTGACAACGGTAACCGCTAAAGGTTTCAGCCTTTCGGCGTCCAGAATTACTTCGTCTGCCTGATCCAAAAACAGCGGCACCATGCCGACGCCATTTTCGATCTGGGGAAGGTCGCCATAGGCGGCAAGTGGAGGAAAGGCAACGTTTCCCTTGATGTAGAATTCATCGGCGAAGAAGAGAAATGGCTCGCCTAGACGCTCTGTCAGCGCGGCCATGTGCGGCTGCCAGTGGGCCAGGAGCCCTGCGGCGTACTCCTTCGTCACCGGCTGCAGGCCCGGCAGCCCCTTGCGGTGCATGGTCAGTCCTACCGGCACTACCGCAAGAGAAGCCACAGCAGGGTAAAGCGCAGACAGATCGGCAACGGTCCGCTCAAAGATGGGCCCGTCGTTGAAGCCGGGGCAGAGAACCACCTGGGTATGCATGGCAATGCCGGCTGCCGCCAGATCCTTTATTATGGGAAGAATGGGAGGAATCCCCGCCTTGCCCAGCATCCGTTCCCGCACCGCAAGATCCGTGGCATGAACGGAGACATAGAGGGGTGAAAGCCGCTGGGACTTGATCCGCTCAAGATCGCCATCATGGATATTGGCCAGGGTCACGTAGTTGCCGTAGAGGAAAGAAAGACGGTAGTCCTCATCCTTGACGTAGAGGGGTTTCCGCAACCCCTTGGGCAACTGGTGGACGAAGCAGAAAACGCACTTGTTGCCACACTGTGCCGGGACAGGTGCCTGGAAAACCAGCCCGAGCGGCTCCGATTCATCCCGTTCCACTTCTATTTCCCAGACCTCGCCGTCTCTTTTCACGACCTCCAGGGTCAGCTCCTCATCGGCCGAGAAATAGTTGTAATCAATGATGTCCCGTAGCGTGTGGCCGTTGATGGCCACCAGCCGGTCCCCAGCCTCTATTTCAAGCTCTTCGGCAAGGCTTTCCGGCACCACATCCTCTATTAGCAGGCCTTCCATCATGCACCCGTATAATACGCCGTGCTCCGGTAGTAATCGAGCAGCGAGCGGAAAAAGACATTGAGCACGGCGGTCACCGGCACCGCCAGCAGCATGCCGAAGATGCCGAACCATTGGCCGCCGAGGAGCAGGGCGATGATGGTCACCACCGGATGCAGCCCCACCTTGTCGCCGACGATTTTCGGCGTAATGATGGTCCCTTCGGCTGCCTGAACCAGTATGAACCATCCCAGGCACAGCAGGGGATGGAGAAAATCGTGAAATTTGAGAAAGGCCATGAGCATGGAAAAGACGATGCCGAAAAGGGTCCCCAGGTAAGGGACGATAAAGAGAACCCCGGCCATGGTACCGATGAGAATGGCCAGGTCAATGCCGATTACATAGAGCCCGATGCTGTACAGCACGGCCAGTATGGCGCAGAGCAGCAATTGCCCGCGGACGAAAGCGGAAAGAACCTCATTCAGCTCAGCCGCTCTCCGGCAGACTCCAGGCCGGTGCCGCTCGGGGACAAGGTTCAGCGTCGCGGCCTTCAATTCCGGCATGTCCTGAAGGAAATAAAAAAGATACACTGGAGTTATACAATAGCCGAGTATGGAAAGAACGAAGGCAAGCGTGGAGCTGAAGGCCCTGGTGACGACGGCAAAGCTCTCCTTGAAGAGGCTGAAGGATATGCTTCGCAGCCGGTCCAATGCTTCCGTCAGATGCCGATAGGCCTTTTCCGGAGTCTCGATATCCAGGTAGGCCTTCACCCCGGCAGGTATGTAGTCATAGAGCCGGTTTGCGTACTCCGGGAGGTTCAGCTCAATGGAGCCCAGCTCCCCCTTTATGGAAACGACGAAGAACACCGTTGCCAGTGTGGCCAGAAGAACAAGGGCGAAAAAGACGATAATAATAGCGAGGGTCCGGTTCACACCTCTTCCGGTGAGCAGCGCCACCAGCGGGTTGAGGATATAGGTGAGAATGAGGGCGATGAAGACCGGAAGAAACACGGTGCCTGACAGGAATACCACCGCCAGAGCCGCAGATACGGAAAGCACGAATGCAATCAGAAGTTTTTTGTCACTGATCATGGTTGATCCCATTGGCTGTGGCTGAACTGCGCAGGCAGCAAGGATAGCGCAGCCCCGCCCCTTTTACAAACAAAAACAGGGAAGACCCCGCCGGGGTAATCCCTGTTTTTCCATCCCTATTGATTGCAGTACTACTATTGATGCAGTCTGAAAGAACCGTCCACGGAAGTTATGCTGGAAATGGCATGCTTATAGATGAGAAGATCGCCCTGTACTTCCATGAGCACCGAAAAATTGTCGAACGACTTGATATAGCCCTCCAGTTTACTGCCGGCCATGAGCTGGACGGTAACCTTGACCCTCTCCTTGCGTGCCTGATTAAGATACTGATCCTGGATGTTGAAAGGTGCTTTTGGCATGGTCCTCTCCTCTTTCAAAAAATTCAATCACATGGTTACAAATAGTAGCAAATGCCGCAGGATATTCAACCCATTTAATCCCATATTCTTTATTAAACCAGGTCATCTGCCGTTTCGCATAACGCCTGGTATCCCTTTTGATCAGCTGCACCCCCTGGTCGAGGGGGATCTCTCCTGCGAGAAATGAGCATATCTCCTTGTAGCCGATGGAGCGCATTGCCTTGAGATCCCTGGTGTAGCCCTGCCGCAAAAGCTCCTCCACTTCCGCGATCAGCCCCTGCTCCACCATCTCCTCGACCCGGCTCTCCACCCGGTCGTACAGTTCCTGCCGCTCCACCCTGATCCCCAGCATCAGGCAATCGTACAGCTCATCGGCAAAGCCGTGATCCTCCCTGAACTCGGACATGGGACGCCCGGTCTGCCGGTATACCTCCAGTGCGCGAACGATGCGGACCCGGTCATTAGGATGCAGACGCGCGGCGGTAACGGGATCGACTTGGGCCAGCTGCTGCAAAAGCCCTTCATTGCCGATTTCATCCGCAAGCTCGTTCAGTTCACAGCGAATCCGCTCATCGCCGCGGGGCGAATCCACCAGTCCCTGGAGCAGGGCACGGATATACAGCCCCGTCCCTCCCACAACGAAAACGTTCTTGCCGCGGGAATGGATGTCGGCAATGGCCTTGCCGGCCTCACGGCGGAAATCGGAAGCGGAAAAATTGACCGCAGGGGTGACGATATCGATCAGGTGATGGGGAACCCGCCGGCGCAAATCAGCAGAAGGTTTGGCAGTACCGATATCCATCCCTCTGTAAACCTGCATGGAATCGGCATTGACTATTTCGCCCTCAAAACGCTCGGCAAGCCTCACCGCCAGCTCGGTCTTTCCGGAGGCAGTAGGCCCGACGATGCAGACGACCTTGATTTCCTTTTCACTCTTCACTCTTCACCCTTCACAACGTTACCGCTTGAACATCTTTTCGATCTCCGCCAGGGTCAGCTTTTGTGAAACAGGTCTGCCATGGGGGCAGTTGCTGGAAAACTCGGTGGCATCCATCTGCCGAAAGAGCGCTCTTATCTCCTGATTGCTGAGGGGATGGCTGCCGCGAACAACGCTGTGGCAGGCAATCCTGGCCAGGATATCTTCAAGAACATCCTGAAAGGAGCGGCTTCGTCCCAGGCTCTGCAACTCCTCGAGGATGTCGCGTAACGTCGTGAGATGGTCCCTCCCCGCAAGAATCTGGGGCACCGCCTGTACCAGCCAGGTTGAGCCGCCAAATTCCTCCAGGCTGAAACCGATCCGGGTCAATTCCAGAAGGTGTTCCCGGATGGCAGCACCTTCCTTGAAAGAAAATTCGACCGTTTCTGGAAAAAGGAGCCGCTGGGAAGCCACACCCAGGGAAGCGAACTGGGTCTTCAGCCGCTCGAAGGCAACCCGCTCGTGGGCGGCGTGCTGATCTATAACGATCAGGTCGGTGCCGTCCTGGCAGAGGATATAGGCCGCATTGAACTGGCCGATGACCATCAGGCCTGAGAAGTAGCCGCATGGCTCTGGATCGGCAGGTGCCGCGTCCGCTGTGGGCTGGGTGCTGAGAAAGGGCTCCTTTCTCCCGAGAACGCTGGGGCGCTGGGCCTGCGGCATGCTGAAGGTCTGTTGTGCGGCTTTTGGCGGAGTATAGCGGGCCAGTGATTCCCGCACCTCGCCGATTCTCGCTGCCGCTGCCGGTGATGCTGCCGTCTTTATTTCCGTCACCGGCTCCCTTTTTACCCAAGGAGTAGCGCGCAGCACCGATTCCACCGCCGCCTGGATGCAGTCATGCACCCGCCCCTGCTCCCGGAAGCGGACCTCGTGCTTGGTAGGATGGACGTTCACATCCACTTCCGCCGCGGGAACCTGGATAAAGAGCACCACCACCGGGTAGCGCCCCCGCTCCATGAAATTACGGTAAGCCTGAAGCACGGCATGCTGAACGACCTTGTCCCTGATGAAGCGGCCGTTGATGTAAGTATAGAGATGGGAAGCGGCGGACCGGCTGCATTCGGGCTTGGCAACCAAGCCAGTTATCTGCACCTGTCCGTCCCCGTATTCAACGGGGTAGAGATCCCGGGAGATGGCCCGCCCGAGGAGGTTCGCCACCCGTTCACGCAGATCGGTGTTGAGAGCGCGAAAGACCGTCTTGCCGTCGTTGGTGTAGATAAAGCGGACGTCAGGGCGGGAGATCGCCAGCCGGGTGAGAAGGTCCCCCACGTGGCCTGCTTCCGTATCGCTGCTTTTCATGAATTTTAGGCGGGCCGGGGTGTTGAAAAAGAGGCTCCGCACCGAAATGACCGTCCCCTCGGCCATGCCGCATGCCTTGACCTCCTTGATCCGTCCCCCCTCCCCATAGATCTCGGTCCCTTCCAGCGACCCCTTTTCACGGGTCGCCAGGGTAAAACGGGAAACGGATGCCACCGAAGGGAGCGCCTCGCCACGGAAACCCAGGGTAGCCAGGCTGAAAAGGTCGTCGTCGCTGGCAATCTTGCTGGTGGCATGGCGTTCCATGGCAAGAAGCGCATCTTCCCGCGTCATGCCGCAGCCGGTGTCGGAGACCTTGATCAGCCGCTTCCCCCCCGCCTCTATCTCCACCATGACCTCGTTGCAGCCTGCATCGAGGGCGTTTTCCACCAACTCCTTCACCACCGAGGCGGGGCGTTCAACCACCTCGCCGGCGGCAATCTTGTTGGTCAACTGTTCGGGAAGAATCCTGATTCGCGTAGCCACTGCTCACCTCGTGAAAATGTGGCCAAGATACCCCATCGCAGGTGACTTTGTAAAGAAGGTAACCGATGTTATCCTTTGCCCTCCATCCTTTTGATGCTACAATTCCATGCGAAGATGCCAAACCACCTGCCGGAGAACTGACCATGATCCAAAACCCCCACCATACCATCTGCCGCAAGGACTACACTCCACCAGATTACAAGGTTGAGAAAGTGGCGCTACGCTTTGAGCTGAACGAGGAAACGACCCGGGTTGTCGCCCAGCTGAACATGGCGAGGAACTCCGACACCATCGGTGTCATGCAGCCTCCCCTGGTGCTGGACGGGCACCGCTTCACTCTGCTGGAGATCAAGCTGGACGGCATGGTTCTTCCACCTGACCGCTACACGGCCAACCGGGGACAGTTGATCATCGACCGGGTTCCCGAAACCTTTCAGCTGGAAATCACCACCGAGCTGCGCCCCCAGGATAATACCTTCCTGGAAGGGCTCTACCGCTCGGGAGGGATGTTCTGCACCCAGTGCGAAGCCGAGGGATTTCGTTCCATCACCTATTTCCCCGACCGCCCCGATGTGCTGGCCGTTTATACCACCACCATCGTTGCCGACCGTGAGCGTTACCCGGTGCTCCTCTCCAACGGCAACCCCGTTGCATCCGGGGATCTGGAAGGGGGGCGGCACTACGTCACCTGGCACGATCCCTTCCCCAAGCCCAGCTACCTCTTCGCCCTGGTGGCCGGCAATCTGGTCTGCCTTGAGGATACCTTCACAACCCGTTCCGGTCGCACCATTGCCCTGCGCATCTATGTCAACGAACAGAACCGGAACAAATGCAGCCATGCCTTACGATCGTTGCAGAAGGCCATGAAATGGGATGAAGACACCTTCGGCAGAGAATACGATCTGGATATTTACATGATCGTCGCCGTGGACGACTTCAACATGGGAGCCATGGAAAACAAGGGGCTCAACGTCTTCAACTCACGCTACGTGCTGGCCAGCCAGGAGACGGCCACCGACGATGATTTTCAAGCAATCGAAGAGGTCATCGGCCACGAATATTTCCACAACTGGACCGGCAACCGCATCACCTGCCGTGACTGGTTCCAGCTCTCCCTTAAGGAAGGGCTGACCATCTATCGCGACCAGGAGTTCTCCGCGGACATGGAATCCCGGGGGGTTAAACGCATCGCCGACGTCCGCTACCTGCGCACCGCCCAGTTTGCCGAGGATGCCGGTCCCATGTCCCACCCGGTCAGGCCGGAATGCTACATGGAAATCAACAACTTCTATACGGTCACCGTCTATAACAAGGGGGCCGAGGTGATCCGCATGCTGCGCACCCTGCTCGGGCCGGAAGGGTTCCGCCGGGGAATGGACCTATATTTCCAGCGCCATGACGGGCAGGCCGCCACGGTGGACGATTTCGTCCAGGCCATGGCCGATGCGGGAGGGATCGATCTTGAGCAGTTCAAACGGTGGTACAGCCAGGCAGGAACCCCTGAGCTGCACGTGGAGGGGCAGTTTAACTCCGGAGCAGGGACCTATCGACTCACGGTCAGGCAGCGTTATGGAAAGGCCATCGAAGATACACCGAAGGAACCCTTGCATATCCCGCTGCTCATGGGACTCCTGGACCAGGAGGGGCATGAGCTGACTCTGACGCTTGATGGAGAGAAAGGACCGGGGTCTACCACCCGGCTGCTGGAACTCCGCAAGCCGGAGGAACATTTCACCTTTACCAACCTTTCTTCGCCACCGGTGCCGGCGCTGCTGCGGGGATTTTCCGCACCGGCTCGGCTGGAATATCCATACAGCCACAGTGACTTGGTCCTGCTCATGGCCCACGAAACCGACCCCTTCTGCAGGTGGGAAGCCGGGCAGCAACTGGCCATACAGATCATGCTCGCCCTGGTGACCGATTGGCAAGTCGGACGGCCGCTCGAGCTCGACAAAGGCTTTATCGGCGCCTTCCGGGAGACCCTCACCAGCAAGGAAAAGGATCGGGCTTTCCTGGCCGAGGCACTGACCCTCCCAAGCGAAGCCTACCTGGCTGATCTTATGCCCGTAGCCGATCCCGACGCGGTTCATGTGGTCCGCCAGTTCGTGCGAAAAACCCTGGCTGCCCAACTCAAGGCGGAATTCCTGAACGTCCGGACCACCTGCCGCCCTGCCCGCCCCTATGCAGTTGACGACGGACTGGCCGGTGACCGGCGTCTGGCCAATCTCTGCCTTGCCTATCTCACCACTCTGGACACCCACGAAGAGGTCAAGCTCTGTCTCGACCAGTACCAATCGGCCGACAACATGACCGACACCATGGGAGCCCTTGGCCCCCTCGCCTCTTCGATCTCACCGGAAAGACAGACTGTGCTCGAGGGATTCTACCAGTGCTGGCAGCATGAGCGGCAGGTGGTCGATAAATGGTTCACCCTGCAGGCAACCTCCAGCCTTCCCAACACCATTGCCCAAGTGGAGAGACTGCTCAACCATCCCGCTTTCGAGTTGGCCAACCCCAACCGCTTCCGTTCGTTGGTCGGCGCATTCTCCCAGGCGAACCAGGTCCGGTTTCACGACAAGAGCGGTACCGGCTATCGGTTTCTTACGGATCAGCTGATCCGACTCATCCCGCTCAACCCACAGGTTTCGGCCCGGCTGATGTCACCACTCACCCGCTGGCGCAGGTTTGATGAGAAAAGGCAGTCAATGATGCGGAATGAACTGGAGCGGATCAGGGCACTTCCCAATCTGCCGCGGGATGTGTATGAAGTGGTGGAAAAGAGCCTCTCGAACTTCTCTTGAAAACCTGCACTCATTTCCATCAAGACATGACTTGATGCCTCCAATGAAAAGACTGAAGTTGCCGATTTGAAAACCGGTAGTTCTCCTTAGGACAAGGCAACCGGTATTTATTGACTTGAATAAAGCTTCATTATCCATTAAATATTATTTCCTGCACAATATTTACCGTATCCTAAGGAGGGGTTACATGACCACCAGAAGATTGGCATCTCTGGCTGCGACGGCTGGATTGGCACTGTTGTTGTCTTTTCCGGTTCTTTCCACTGCAGCAAAGGGTAAACCGAGCGCAAAGGTCAATGGTGACGGCAGGGAAAAATGCTTCGGCTGTCACGAAGAAGTCAAGGCTCTCAAAGAGGGCTCAAAACATGCGAAACTAGCCTGCAACACCTGCCACGACAAGCTGAAGGAACATTTGAATAACGCTGAGACCAAACCGGTCACCATCATCGATGCAGCCCTTTGCGGCAAATGTCACAAGGATGAGTATGTCAGTTCCATGCTGGTGGATTATGAAGCCCCTGCCCGCAAGGAAAAAGGGATCCCGGGGGGACGGTCACCGGTGATGGACAAGCTGCTAGCCCCCTACGGCTTCACCATCGAGCATAATGAGCCGCGCGGCCACGCTTTCATGGTCACCGACCAGTTCGTCGTCGACCGCTTCGCCGGCGGCCGCATCCAATACAAGCAGCGCTGGGCCGGTGTGGACCAGGTGGGGAAAACCTGGGACATCCTCCAGGACATGGGTCCTGACTTCAAGATGGCCGAAACCGCCAAGGCGGGTAATCCCACCTGCATCCAGTGCAAAACATCCGATCACATTCTGAAATGGAAGTTCCTGGGCGACAAGGATCCCAGGGCCAAATGGGACCGGACCTCGGACATCATCGCCGTAGCCAAAGATACCAACAACGTGGTCGGCTGTATCCACTGCCACGACCCCCATGGAACCCAGCCTCGGATCGTGCGGGACGCACTGATCAACGAGATCGACAAGGGCGCGACCATGTTCGCCAAAAACGGCGTTACCGATCTCAAGGTGATTTCTTTCCGTGATGGCTTCCGCAAGATCGGTGTCATGAAGAAGCCCGACTCGCGCATGATGTGCGCCCAATGCCACGTGGAATACGCCTGCGGCAAGGGTTTCGAGTTCGACAGCGGCAAATCTGTCGGCTACGATGATCAGCGGACCAACCATATGCCCCTGAAGCAGGTCAGGGAACTCCTCGACCACTACCGGAAGCTCAATTACTACGACTTCAAACATGCTGTAACCGGCGCGCGGCTGGTCAAGCTCCAGCACCCTGAAGCCGAAACATACGCCGGCAGCATCCACGAAAAAGCGGGTGTCACCTGCGCCGACTGCCATATGCCGGTCATGAAGAACAAGCAGGGCAAGAGCTACAAATCACACATGATGATCCGCCCCCGCAACCATGTGAAGGAATCCTGCCAGGGCTGCCATCCGAAGTGGACCGCCGAACAGCAGCTCTACCAGATCGACGCCATCGAAAACTACATCAGGGGCAAGATGCGCAAGGCGGAATACTGGCTCGGCCAGCTGATCGACACCTACGCCGCGGCAAAACGCTTCGGAGTGGATGAAGCGACACTTGCCAAGGCCCGTGAGAAGCATGAAGAGGCCCATGTCCTCTGGGAATGGTGGACAGCAGAGAACAGCGACGGTTTCCATAATCCCGACCTGGCCAGGGACAGTCTTGCGGCGTCAATCACCGCCTCCAAGGAAGGTGTGGCGCTCCTGAACAAGGCTCTGGACGAGCGGGGCAAGAAGTAGCCGAATAAGAAACGGGCGGCAGCCGCTTTGGCCGCCGCCCGTTTTTTCAGGCCGATCAAAATCCCCACCTGCTTCATCAACCTCCCCATCAGGAGAGGTTATCCTTGTCCCCCGACACATGGGGAAATATCTCGTGATGCACCTCATGATGGCTTTCCAGAATCTTGCCGCAGCTGGCACAAAGGTATTTTTCTCCCTTGGTCGTATACTCGCTGCGTTCGCAATCTGGACACCAGATCCTTACCTCGCAGGTATTCTGACTCTCTTCAGCCATGGTAACTCCTTTCCGGTCCCCGGTGCATGAATTGGCTAAAAAACCCCTTCGTCCCTCCATGCACGTCGCTGGACCTCAGTTTTACGGCAAGATCGCGGGCTATTGCCGCTGCGCCGATAATGGTCCCTGCAGTATCGATGATCGGCGATAAGCGCAGTGATACCTGCAGCCGGGATCCGTCCTTTCGTACCCGCTCCGTGTGGAACGGCGGGACGCGCTCCCCCCTGCTGATCCTTTCCAGGATATGGATTATCTCATCGGTCTTCTCCGGCGGTGCCAGGAGGGTGATGGGCCTGCCGATGATCTCATCCGGCATGTAGCCATACATGGCCTGGGCGCCATGGTTCCAACTGGTGATGATGCCTTCAAGCGTCTTGCCGATTATGGCATCGTCCGAGGAGTCAACGATTGCCGCCAGGAAAGCCTGTTCCTGCGCCAACTTTTTCCGTTCCGATATATCCTCGGCAATGGCAACGAAATTGGTGACCAAACCTTCCTGGTCCTTCACCGGCGACAGGTATACCGATTGCCAATAGGGCTGCCCGTCCCGTTTTGTCGCAGCCAGCTCTCCGTGCCATTCCTGACCGCCGGCTATGGCTTTCCAGACCTGGCTGTACATGTCGAGCGGCATTTTGTTGGGATCGAGAAAGTCGGGCAGCTTTCCCTCCACCTGGGAATGATCGAACCCGGTCAGTTCCGTAAATTTCGGATTGACGAACACGATCTTGCCCGCAGCGTCGGTGATAATGGTCATGACCGGGCTGAAGGTCACTGCCCGATACAGCAACCTGAGCTCCTTCTCTGCAAGCCGCTGTGCCGTTATGTCATGGAGGGTGATAAGCCAGGCGGGTTTTTCCTCCCAGAGAGTCTGGGAGACGCTCATTTCCACCGTCTGCATCTTTCCGTCGGGCAGCTTTATGGTCAATTCCTTCGACTCCTCAGGAGAGAGGGGGAAGCGGAACGGCAGACCGATCATCTCATTGGCCCGGCGCCGGAAGATCAGGAGGGCAGCCTCGTTGACAAAACGGATGATACCCTCCTGGTCGGCGATAACGATCCCCTCCACACACCGGGCGATAATGTGGATAAGCCGGTCCCTGCAATGCTCCAGCTCTTCAATGCTGGTATGTACCTGCTCCGGCGGTTTCTGCATTGTCTCCCTCAGACGGAATCCTCGCCATGGCTTTTCCAATCCCTGTTACAGGGGATGACGGGTATTGATAAGGATATCCTGGATATAATCCAAATGTCGCTCCTCCTGGGCCAGGTTGCTTTTGACCACCTTCAGCACATGGGAGGGGAAAGGCTGGTCGGCCGCCTCCTGGTACTTCTTGTTGGTCAGTTTCTCATTGGTCTCCATGGCCTCTAAAGCCCCTTTGGTACTGGTGATGCTTCTCAAAGCGGTGAACCCTTCGATCAGGTAGCCTTTGAAGTCCGGGGAGGGTTTTGCCGGCTCTCCGCCAAACTCCCTGACCAAGGCCGACAGGTTCCCCACGTGGCTCTTGTGATCGTCCTGGAAATCCAGCAGTTTCTGCTTGATGTCATCATATTTGATATGTTTTACAGCCTGCCCGTATGCCTCAATGGCATCCACATCCAGCTTGATCAGATCGTTCAACCGTTCTATGAGCTCCGCCCTTTCCATAGATCCCCCTTTTTGCGCCAATAGTTGGAATACATTAATTTTAACCCCTATCCCCGCTAAGGCAATATGTGCCGGACAGCCACCCCTTCCCTTACAAGGAATTTACGTTAAAATGTATTCATTACATCGATGGAGGTCACCATGGCCGGCATGGATGGGAAAGGAGCATTTACCGGTGCATCGGGCACAGGCTCGGGTGCCGATGACTGTCTCAAAGTGGAGGCAGTCCTTTCGCAGTACGCGGAGCGCATGTCCAGGAAAACCGGCATTAGCCGTCGTGCTTTTCTATCGACAGCATCGGGGATGGCGGCATTTTTCCTTGCCGCCAATGCCGTGCACGGTCACCTCTTCATGGTAGAGCCGGCGGAGGCATCGGACCGGAGCGCAGCAGCCGAAGCCGCCAGGCGACTGAAGAATCAGTTCGTTTTCGATATGCAGACCCATTTCGTCAACGGTGCCTACAGCGAAAAAAGGATTCTATCCCTGCGGGATGAAGCGAAAAAATGGAACCGGCAGCTTTTGGGGGAACATTCGACCCTGGATTGCATGCGCTTTGGGCCCTTCGTTAAAGAGATATTCATGGAGAGCGATACCACCATGGCTCTTCTCTCCAGCGCACCGGCAGACGATCCCGGCAGATGGTTCCTTCACAATAGGGAGGTCGTCGATGCACGGGCAAAGATCAACTCCTTCGCCGGTTCCCGCCGGATGTTCGCCAACGCCGTCTTCACCCCCGGCCGAAGCGGCTGGCTCGACGGAATCCGCATTGCTGCAGAGCGAAAGCCGGACTCCTGGAAAGGCTACCCGGTGGGGACCCCCTTCGGCCTCTCCAAGTGGCCTTGGCGCATGGATGACGAAAAGAAAGTTTACCCCGGCTACCAGCGCATCGCCGAATCTGGAATCACCACCATTTGCATCCACAAGGGATTGCTTCCCGCCGGGCATCAGACCCTCATGCGCCCCAACTGGCGCTACGCCGCACCCGACGATATCCCCAAAGCAGCTCAGGACTGGCCCCAGCTCAATTTCGTCATTTTCCATGCCGCCTATCGCTCGGCAACGCCCCCCAGCAGCAAGGACGTGGATGCGTTCGAGCGCAGCGGCCATATTCCGTGGGTCAGCGAGCTGGCTGAAATGCCGAAGAAATACGGCATTTCAAACCTCTATGCGGAATTGGGCTCCGTTTTCGCCCTGACGGCGGTCTCAAATCCACGATACTGCGCCGGCATCCTTGGCACGCTCATCAAGGGATTCGGCCATGAGCGTGTCCTCTGGGGAACCGATTCCACCTGGTATGGCTCCCCCCAGTGGCAGATCGAGGCCTTCCGTCGCATGGAAATACCCGAGGACCTGCAGCGAAAGTTCGCGTTTGCGCCCCTGGGGCCGGCGGACGGGGTGGTCAAACGGGCGATACTTGGAGGTAACGCCGCCCGTCTCTATGGCATAAAGCCACCAGTGGCCGGCGTCGCCAAGGATGTCATCGGCGAAATGAAGTCGGGTCAACGAGCGCTTCACGCCCATGCCTGAAAAAATGGGTTCTTCCGAAAACATGGGAGGAAAGGCAGGCAGTCGCGACGTCGTCCGTTCGCTCTGTCGCCACAGCTGCGGACCTTGCGGTGCCGCCCGTGTAATGCCACATTGAGAGTAAACTCACGGATTCTCTCCGTTCCACATGCGGCGGGTGTCCGCTCGCCGCTGTAGCTCGTCGCTCACTCCCAACGCCACGACTGCCTTCCCCAGAAATGTCTGGTGATCCAAAAAAAAGACCCCGGCGAACCTTTGGTCGTCGGGGTCTGGTGTAGCTATGGGTGGTGTTCGTAATTTATCTCGGCTGCATCTCTAGCCGCCGGTAACCTGAATCTTCCGTGGCTTTGCCGCCTCGGGTTTTGCCAGGCGCAGCGTAAGAACGCCATCGGCATATTCCGCCCTCGCCTTTTCATTATTCAGGCTCTCAGGTACCTGGAACTGGCGGTAGTAGGGCGCCAGTTCGAACTCGGTGTATACCGGCCGCCCTGGAGCCTCCGTCGAAACTCCCGCGTTTATGGTCAATATCCCCTTCTCCACATTGATGTCCAGAGTCTCCTTCCCGGCGCCGGGCAGATCAGCGGTCAGGACAAGACTGTCCTCCACCTCGATTATATTCACCGCCGGCTTAAGGTATTTTTCAAAGGCCCGGGTCTCCTCCCGGGGCCGCACGTTCCGCTCAACATTCGGTGCCACTTCGTTCGCTGCCATATGATTTTCCCCCTTTCGCGGCATTTTGGTCAGGAAAGCTTCACTTCGATCTTCTTGGGCTTGGCGTGCTCCGCCTTTGCCAGCGTCACCCGCAAGAGGCCGTTGATTGACTGGGCCGTGATCTTCTCCGTATCTATCTCGCCGGGGAGCTCGATGGTACGGGAAAACTTGCCGAATCCCAATTCGCTGCGATGGACTACCTGTCCCTTTTCGTCCAGGGGAGATTTCCGCTCCCCGGAAATGGTGACGGCATTGCGCAAGACGGAAACGTCGATCCCATTCGGGTCGACTCCTGGGACGAGGGCATCCACGTAGATATTGCTGCTGTCTTCACGCACATTCATAAGCGGAAAACGATTACGCGCCGGTGACAGGAAGCCGGCCGCCATGGACCGCCCCAATCCGTAGTTGCGGAAGGTCTCGTCGATCTCCCGTCTCATGTTGTCCAACTCTCTGAAAAGATCCCAGTTAGCCATATGGATTACCTCCTTTCATTGTTCTACACAGAAAAGATAATCACGGCAGAGGGAAAATCAAGGGGGATGACTGCATCAGGCGGGTCGGATCTGGTTGATAAAAGCCATAATGCCATTGAGGGTCATTTCCACGGCAATGGTGGTGAGGATCATGCCCATGAGACGCTCCAGGGCAATGACACCCCGCTCGCCGAGCACCCGTTCCAGTTCGGTGCACATGATGAGGATTGCGCCGGTGACGACCCAGGCAAAAACCAGGGCAAGGAGCCACTCCTTCCAGCGGTGTGGCTCCCGGCTCATGACCAGGGTTACGGTGATGAGCGCAGAGGGACCGGAAACGTAAGGAATTGCCAGAGGCACGATCAGCGGCTCTTCGGCAACAATGTTTTCCATGAACTCGCCCTTGGCGGGGAAGATCATCTTGATGGCGATGAGGAGCAGGATGATGCCTCCTGCTATGGTCAGGGAAGGGCCGGAAATGGAGAGCATCTTCAGAATCTTGGCCCCCTGGAACATGAACAGCACCAACAGTGCCAGGGCGATCAGCAACTCCCTCAGGATGACCTTCTTCTTGCGGTATTCGGGAACGTTTTTCAGCGCGGAGATGAAAAAGGGAATGTCCCCCAGCGGATCCATTACCAGTAGAAAAAGAATGACGGCGGCATAAAATGACATGCATACCTCGAAGAGTGCGGCACAGGATCTCCCCGCATCAGCTCAAGATCCGGCTCCATGCCTGAAGTTATTTAACAACATGATGCCCGATTGTCAATCCATGGCCAGGCCATGGGAATGTGCCTGCAGCGGGATGGAAAAAATTCATTCTCCTGGAGAATTTTTTCCCGACTGGGATATAATTGTTAACGACAATTAATTTTTGGCCCAAAAGCTGAACGTTTCCTATCTATGCCCCGTGAGAAAGCGTTTTTGGCCACATAACGGATGCGGCCGCATCTCTTCTGCAGCAGCGTTTCCTGTTGCATCACAACCAATGCATAGCCATAACTCGTAGGAAGTGCTCCGTTGTACGTACCTGAACGGTTGCCGGTCTCCCATTGTCTTCGGAATCGGCAGCAATACCATCAAAGGAGGTAGCCATGCGTTTCATCAGGACCGGAAGTATGCTGTTAGTCGCTCTGATGGTTTCCGGGTGTGTTTCCATGTCCAAGTACAATGAGAAGGTCCAGGAGGTGGCAATGCTCAGGGGAGATGTGACATCCCTTGAGGAAAACCTGGCGAAATCGGAGGCGGCTGGCAAGGCTCTGCAGGCGGAACTGCAGAAGAGCAGAGAGAATCTGGCAAAGCTGGAGCAGGAGCATGAGAATCTGAAGGCGGAATATGTCGCCATGACGGCGGAAAGGGAAAATGCCAATGCAGCCATGGGCGACAAGAGGCAGGCCTTTTCCAGTGACATGGAGGCGCTCACCGCTCGGCTGAATGAATCGGAGACGCGGGTCAAGGAGCTCACCGCATTGCTCACGGCGCAGGAACAAACGGCCCAAAAAGTCCCTGAGCTCCAGGCTGCCGTGGCGGACAGGGAAGAGCGGATAAAAACCCTGAACGCGACTCTCCGCTCCTTGAAGGTCAATCTCGTGCAGATCAGAAGCGATGTGATCCAGCTGGCAAAGAAGCGAAGCGGCAGCGAGGAAAAGGAAAATGCCTATGCCGATTTCCGCAGAAATTTCGGCGACCAGATCAACAAAGGTGAGATTCTCGTCACGGAATATCCAGACAAGATGATCGTCACCCTGCCGGAACAGGTGCTGTTTCGCTCGGGAAGCGCAACCATCAACAGAAGCGGCAGAAAAGCATTGGAGCGGGTGGCGGGAATTCTGAAAAAGGTGCGGAACAACCGCATCCGCATTGAGGGGCACACGGACAGCACTCCCATCAGAGCGAGAGGCAAATATGCCAGCAACTGGGATTTATCGGCAGCCAGAGCTGCCAGCGTCGTCAGATACCTGCAAAGAAAAGGCGCCATAAACCCGGAGCTTCTGACCCTGGCGGGCTACGGACCCTATGCCCCGGCGGCGGCCAACAACACCAGCAAGGGAAGAAGCCTCAACCGCCGCATAGAAATCGCCCTCATCCCAATGGATACGACACTTACCGCCGAAGCAACAAGGGAGAAGCTGGCCCTGAGGTGATAGCGGTCCCACCGGACAACGAAAAAGGGCTGCATCCAACGATGCAGCCCCTTTTGTTTGCCTCTTATTGGCCAGGTGATGGGCTCGGCTCAGTAGTAGTTTCAGTCGTTGTTTTTTTCTTCTTGGTTGTCTTGCGGTGCTTCCTGGTTTTTTTATGCTTTTTGGCCGGCTTCTTCTCCGTTTGAGTAGACTGTCCCCCGTCAGTGGCTGAAGGCTGGGTCGTAGTCGTTGTGGTCGTGCTTTCCGGATCGGCTGCAAAGAGAAGACCGGCGAAGGATACTGCAGCAACAGCAGCTACAAGAGAAGACAAGACTTTTTTCATTTTTGACCTCCCGATGATTTTATTAAGTTTATTTTAACACAAATCATCGGGAAGTCGTCGGCAAGCTCTTTATTCCAGGGTGAAATAAAAGGTAGCACCGGTCCCAATGTTCCCTTCCGCCCAGATACGACCTCCATGACCGTTTATGATCCTCTTCACGGTGGCAAGACCGATGCCGAACCCCTGATAGGACTTGGCATTGGGCAGGCGCTGGAATGGGGTAAATATCTTCTCGCTCTGGGCCATGTCGAAACCGACCCCGTTGTCGCATACGAAGTAGGCCGGCGTGTCGTTACTTTCGGTAACACCGAAAATGATCAGGGCATCATCCTTCTGGACACTGTATTTCCAAGCATTGCCGAGCAGATTTTCCAGTGCCACCCTGAGCAGGTCAGGATCCCCGTTGACGACTACCCCCTCGGCAATGTGGAAATTCACCTTGCGCCCCGGTTCCGTAAGCTTCAGCTCAAGGGCAACAGCCGTCGCCAGGTCGCTCAAGGAGACCCGCTCCCTTTTTACCTCCTTTTTTGCCAGCATCGACAGTTCCAGCATGGTGTCGATCAGTTTGTTCATCCGCTCTGCGCCCGCGCTGATCTCCTGAAGATAATCCTTGCACGGCCGGTAGTTCATTTCACTGCACTGTTCCAGGACCACTTCCGTATAACCCATGATTCTGGTCAATGGCTTGCGCAGGTCATGGGAGACGGTATAGCTGAAAGCTTCCAATTCACGGTTGAGCGCCTCCAGCTCGGCAGCATGGGCCGCCAGATTCTCGTGGAGCAGATCTATCTCCGCAGAAGAGTTCATGCGCCTGGAAATATCCTCCTGGACGGTCACCCAGTACTGTTTGCCGGCGGCACGGGCAGCCGAGATGCGTGCAAAGGTCACGAATTGAGAGCCATCCTTGCGGCGATTGGAGAACTCACCGCTGCATTCCCCCACTGACCGCAGTTTTCCCATAATCTCACTGAAGATTCTCCCCTTTTCCTCGTCGGAGCAATCGTTGAGAACGGTAATGTGTTCCCCCTTCAATTCACCGGGATTGTATCCGAACATTTTATCGAAAGCGGGATTGGACAGGACGATGAAGCCGTTTTCATCACAGACGCTCACCCCCTCCCCCATCTTTTCCAGCACCAGGGATTGCAACGTGAGCATGGTTATGGCCTGCTCGTCAGCGGCTATGGCATTGGGATCTGATTGCACCATGTGACCCTTTTGAGTTGTCGGAAGTATGAATGCCTTGGTGTTCTGACGGCACGACAACGTAACAAATTGATATCATAAACCATTTCGCCGCCATATGGCTGTACGGCCATGGTAAAAGCGGTATTATGCAAAAAAAAGACCACTAGCAACGGGTACGTGCGGATGGGATGCCTGCAGGAGTTTCTCTTTCCTCAATGGATATGGCGATGGTGGATGTCCGGCCAGTGTGTGTGGGCATGGATCAGCGGCTGATGCACATGGAAGTGGTTATGCTTACCTGCTGTTCTCTTTTCCTCATGCTCGTGCCGGTGATGCTCGTCATGGTCGTGGGGATGGGTGTGAGCAATCATTTCATGGCTATGAAGGTGGCCATGCCTCTCGCCGAAAAGGAACACCATGCCGGACAGCATAAAGAGCGCCGCAATCCAGTAGGTACCGGAAGGGCGCTCTCCAAGAACGACGACTGCAAGGACGGTACCGATGAAAGGTCCCGACGCAAACCAGGTGCTGGTTCTTGCGGCGCCGATCTCCCGCAGCGCCTGAACGAAAAGGACCAAGCTGGCACCGTAACTGAGCGCCCCCACGGTGAGCGTTCCCGCAATTTGAAAGGCTGAGACCGGGCCGGTGGCAAGGAAAAAGGAGAGGGCTATGTTGAAGATTCCGGCACTCCATCCCTTGATGCAGGCCAGCAGTGAAGCGGGAATCTCCTCCAGCTCGCGGGTCAGGTTATTGTCCACTCCCCAGAGAAAGCAGGCTGCGAGAACGGCAAGCCCGGGAATGGAGAAGCCTATGTCTCTGCTGCCAGAGAGGATCACTAGAACAGAAGCCCCAACGATGAAAACCTTGCCGAGCCAGACCCGGCCGCCGATCTGTTCATGGAAGATCAGCCAGGCCAGCAACGTCGTCGCCACCGTCTCGAAATTGAGCAGCAGAGAGACCTCACTTGCCAAACCGTAACGGATGCCATAGGCGAGAAAGAGCGGCGCCGCCACCCCGCCTGCAAGGATCGCCCCGGCAAAGAACAGCTGCCGGCGCAGGGACAGCGCCCCCATGATCCGGCGGACCTCAACCCCTTGCCGCACGACCACCCCGGTCAGGCCCAGTCCCGACCCCAGATAGAGCAGCCCTGCCAGGAGCGCCGACGGCATCTGGCCGACCATCGCCTTGCAGGCAACGGGGGACATGCCGAAAAGAATTGCCGAGATAATCGCCAGGAGTGGACCGTGTCGGTGCATATGGATTTTCTGAGTAGTGGTTCTGTGTCTGGCCTTTGTCATTTGCTGTCACCAAGCAGGGTCAGGAAGGCCCTCGATAAAGCCGTTAGCTGTTGGGTATCCCTGGTCAGAATCAAAAGCGATCTCTGGAGATCCAGCTGGCTTGCGACCTCGATGAGCCAGCCATGAGCTATTTCTCTCTCAACGGCCATCCGTGAGAGACACCCCACGCCAAGCCCAGCCTCAACCGCCTTCTTTATCGCCTCCGTATGGCCAAGTTCGAGAGAGACAGCAAACGTTACTCCTTGCCTGGCCATGGCTGCCTCAAAAATTTCTCTTGTCCCGGAACCACGTTCCCGCATGATCCAAGAGGCGTTGTGAAGATCATCCAGTGATGCGACTCTTTCGTCTGCCCAGGGATGATCCTTCCCGACAATGACGACGAGTTCGTCACCCCTCCAGGGGGTGGCAGTAAGGGAGCCGTAGTGGGCAAGACCTTCCACCAGGCCGAAATCGAGGTCACCTTTTGCCACAGCACTCTCGACCTGTTGCGCGTTCGCCACGTGAAGCAGTGCTTTCGCCTTCGGGTAACGGCGACAAAATTCACCTACAATGGCCGGGAGGATGTAATTGCCAATGGTGGTGCTCGCTCCGACGTCGAGGGTGCCAATCGGTTGACCAGCCGATTCGGCAAGAAACTGTTCCATCATATGTAATTCCGTAAGCACCTTGCGAGCCTGTGGAAGGATCTGCCTGCCTCTGTCGTTCAGAATCAACCTCTTCCCGACCCGCTCGAAAAGCGGGCTTCCTGCCTGTCGCTCCATCTCAGCAATGGCCATGCTTACAGCCGACTGTCCCACCAGCAACTGTTCGCTGGCTTGAGTCACGTGCTGGGATGTCGCAACCTTCTCGAAAATTTCCAACTGCCTGAGAGTAATTGTCATGGATCAATCAGTTTTATTGATAATTTTTATCTATATTTTTCATTTTTATTTATATACAAATTTCCCTATACTGCAACAAAAATATACATCAGGGGGAAATGTGTTAAACAGGTATGGTTCAAAGCTTCTCTTTTCAGCAGGTATCGTTATTTGCGCACTCCCTTGGACTGGCACCGCAACAGCGCTGATCAGAGGGATATGTCTCAGCCTCATTGCTGGGAATCCATGGCCGAGGAAGAGCACTCTTATCAGCAAGTGGCTCCTTCAAATCTCAGTCGTCGGACTCGGTTTCGGCGTGAGCATCGGCGACGTGATCCAGACCGGCAAGAGCTCCCTCCTCTATACCGTAGTCGGCATTAGCTGCACGCTCGCCTTGGGGTATGGGCTCGGCAGGCTCTTTCGGACTGGCAGGAATACGTCCATGCTGATCTCCTTCGGAACCGCCATTTGCGGTGGAAGCGCCATTGCCGCCATGGCCCCGGTCCTTAAGGCCGACGACGACGAAACCGCCATCGCCTTGGCCACCGTCTTCACACTCAATTCTGCCGCACTGATCCTCTTCCCGCTGATCGGGCACGTGCTGCACCTTGACCAGAACATATTCGGGGCCTGGGCTGGCCTGGCGATTCACGACACGAGCAGCGTAGTGGGCGCAGCTTCCGCTTATGGCACTCAGGCACTTGCCACGGCTACCACCGTGAAACTAACCAGGGCCATCTGGATCACCCCCGTTGTCATTGGAACCGCAATGCTCAGAAAATCTAAGCAGAGGACGACGGTCCCGCTCTTCATTGTGGGATTCATCCTGGCGGCAACGGTACGAAGCCTTCTCCCGCAATATGCGATCCTGTGGAACGGGGTTACGGCAGTTGCAAAGCAGTGCCTGGTCGTAACGCTGTTTCTTGTCGGCGGAGGCCTGACCAGAGAAGTCCTGCGCAAAGTGGGAGTAAATCCTCTCCTGCAGGGGATAACTCTCTGGATTGCCGTAAGCGCACTTACCCTTGCTGCCCTCACCTACATCGGCCTTGCATGAAATTCAGTAGCGGATGCGCCTCTTATAACAGCTCGTCCTACCTTTTCATCATAAGTGCAAAGGCACTGGCATTGATCAAACCGAACAGCGAAAAGATGAGCAACAGCCCAAACTCGAGAGGGGGACCAGCTGACAAGTTAAACAAAGTGGCTATGCCACAAGCCATAACAATTGAAGACATCTGGTAAAAGACTGTAGAATCCTTTTTACACCAAATCAATATAGGATAGGCAACAACTATGCTAGGCACGGTAAAAGCATAAGACATTGGCAACAGTAAAGTTATGGAACCCAGTGCGTCATCCAATGATCTGTCACCAGTAGCTACTAGGTAATAAACATCAAAAATGAGTGAAACTATAGCTGTAACAACTGGGGAAGCAAGTGGAGCAACAATGATTGCTTTTAGTAGCTTCTTTTCCATTCATATCTCTGGAAATTCGTGCTGGCCGTGCGTCAATTTGTCGCCCGCTGGTCGCACTCCGGCAAAAGTTCTCGTGCATACGCATCGTTTTGTTGTAATTACTGCAGGTCTTTACTAGATAACAGTTCGGCCGTTTACCGACGCCGCGGAGCCGTAGGCTTTGGAGCGCCATGTAGAGCGGCTTGTTCGGTGCCGCAAGAACTCAATTCTTCTTCTATCACGCCAATTGCACGTTGTTTTATGGCCTCCAGGCCGGTCATTTGGACTGTTTGCAGTGCTTCCTTCCTCAGACGCCACTCTTCGCAAATCCCTTCCATTTCATCTGTACCGCTGACCTCAAGGACCACCTGCTCTATGCCAGGTGCATTTGCACTCTTCATTTCCGAAAGAAATAATTCCGGTGCTATCCTAACGAGCTTTCCGAGTATAATATCCAAATCCTCTGCGAATGCTCCATCCGCAATATTCAGCAACAGAAAGACCATCTCTACCGACATTTGGTCTCGCTTTAATACCTGCTGCTCCAGAACCGCCATTGGTTTATCTGCATAAATTTTCTTATTCGCTTCAGATTCTTCTCGGGAGCCCGAAAATGAAACTTGCTCCTTGGGAAGTACTGCTATAGCCCTCTTTGTATTGCCAGGTGAGGGGTCGTTTGCATAAGCTTCCACTCGCCATGCGATCTCGGTCCAGTTCGGTTCTCTTTTCTCTGAACATGCGCTACATGCAACTAAAACACAAAAAGTGATGATCTTTTTCATTTAGGACACCCGGATGCGCGGACAAGTGCAAATAAGGGACTTGACGATGTATCTGTAATTGATACATTGAGGACAACGAAGTTCGTATTGTGGAGATTTTTTATGTTGGCACACACGAAAAAGCACCCTACTGAAAGCATTCGTATTATAGGTTCACCTGAAGTTAAAGTTGGGTTTGCATATGGGCCTCCTATGCACATTATGCGCATAATATATCTCTTCAAAGGGGGATTGCAAAATTGTTTTAGGCCCAGGCAACGGCGTGGGGGCATACCAGTGCGTCAGCTTTGTCAATTGTGTAGGTCTGACCCCCTTTACATTTTGCTGGTTGCCCTATTCCTTTGGGCCATCGCTTTTTTCCAAATGCCGGATGTAAATTTCATGTTGCTTTTTAGTAACGAACACATAATGCAGGAACGCCACTGCAATCATTGCCAACGTTATACCTGTCTTTTCCCACCACTGTGTTGGCATCAACCAAAGTGGCAGAAATACAAACGGGGCACTGTACAATATGCCAAAGATCAGGTAGTCTTTTCCAATCAGCCTCTTATGGCCTTCTTTACGACCTCTCAAGTAAATCGTCAGGCCGAACAGCATGGTTGAAATCAAGGAACCATAAAAGATCCAGTCAGCATAAAACTTCAACTCTTCCGACATACCTGATCCTATTCAAGAACGGGCCACTCCAGATCGGCATAAGTAGCCCTTTAATTTTTGTTTCAATTTCTTTCCTGCCCAACGTCGTGGCCGGAAAGCGGGTTCACCGCTCTACCGGCCTGGTTAGCCACCCTTGATTTCTCTAACACATCAGCCCAGTATCCTTTTCCATTTGACGCATCTTCGAGCACTCAAAGCTCTCATATGCTATCATGGGGCTTCTGCTGACTTCTGCCGAACATGAGGGAGCTGCTTTTAAGCTCCTCTGCACCGGATTTCGCCCAGTGCGGGACAGACCTCCCCGGGTAATGCGCGTGACCTTCATCCCATATACCCGCCGCATTACACACGCACCCTCCGGATGGTTATCGGGCTTTGAAGTCACGTGCCATCTCGCCCGGATGTGAATGCCTCAGTATGTGATTTCTGTTCGTCGGACCAGGACTTTGCCTACAGCTTTCTTCAGATTCCGCCTCGCGAAAGACACCCTTGCCGTCCGGCTAACGGTTCTCACCATCAGGGTTCGTAGAGGACTTTCAACTCCAAGTCTATAATCAACCACCACAGTTGATCATTTGATGGGTAAAATATGGACCCTTCCCTACTTCCTGTGGATTGATGCCGGGAGGAGGTCCTAGCGTTCCACCCTTCTTTGATCGCGAAGAGAGATCATATGTTCTACATTGGAGATCGATGCATTTGATCTGGCCGCGAACACGTGCTTCCGCCAAACCTCAGTCTTTTCGAGCTGCCGTAACCTTCCCCTCTCCCCCACGCAAAGCCTGCTTTGCCTCCACCTTGCGCAGCCCCATCTCAAGCCTTTTCCTGGCGAGCGCATAGGTGGAGTTGGCCACAATTACCTCAGCATCGGGTTTCTCGACCCTGGCGTATGCCTCACGTGCCGCTTCCATCTCGCCGTATTGCTCGGCAATGCGACCCAGGACATACCAGTGCCGCGATTTCGGCTCGTTGGTATCTGATACGCTCAGGGTCTTGAGGATCGTCTCCCGTGCCTCGGCAGTCCTGCCCGCTTCGGCGTAGACGGCAGCGAGGGTGTGCAGGGAGCCCTCATCCTTGCCGCCGGACATGGCTACCGCCCGCTCCGCATTGGTTAAGGCTTCTGGAGAGATTGTCTCCCTGAATAGCTCCAGCCAGGCAAGGTTGTTGTAGTCAGCTGACAGGGCAGCCCCCGCGTCGACAAGCACCTTGTACCAGCTGGCCGCCTGGTCGAATGCCCCCTTCTGCTCGGCGCAGGAAGCCAGCACCCGGATCGCTGCCGGATCCTTGGGCATTCTTGCCAGCCGCTCCTCAGCAATGGCGGCGACCTCATCCCAGCGCCCCATCATCCGCAGGGCATGGGCACGGCCGATGAAGGCTGTAACCGATTGGGGGTAGGCGGCTGCCACCCGCTCCACCAGTTGCAGCATTTCCTTGTACTTCTTTTTCTCCCCATAGGCCCTTGCCAGTGCCAGATCCATGGCCGCGGCGGACATTCCCTCAGATTTCGTCCGCTCCTTTACCAGGATGGAGATTGCCTTGTCGTGCCCCGAATCGGCCAGAAGGACTGCGGCGGCCAGACGCATATGCTCCGGGGTGGCGGATGCATCCTGCCCCCAGATTTTGAGAAACGGCTCTTCCGAAAGTGGATCGTCGTCCCGGTTGCGGGGCGCTGCCTCCCGAGCCCAGTCGAGCCAGGTTTTCGCCCCGGTCAGGTCACCTTTTTCAAGCCGGCGCAGCACTTCCAGTCCCATGACCGCTGGCTTTGTCTCTTCGGCCACGATACGGTAGCGGCCATCCTCCTTCACTGCATACAGCCGCAGCTTGTTCTCCGTGGAAATGGTCCCACTGTCGGCATCGATCCGGTATCCCACTGCGTCGCTCCCGGAAACACGGAACTCCAAGGCGCTCAGCGCCAGGTCTGCCACCACCTCCCGGGGTGGGCCGTCCTCCTTCATGGCCTTTTCGACTGCATAGGCAAAGGCAGGATCGATGGTCCCATCCTTGACCTCTTCACGGACATCACTGGCGAAGAGGGAGTTCAGGGAATCGGGGGCTGACGCCGGGACGAAGATGGAAAGGAACAGGCGCTTGACCACCGTGGTTACATCGTCATCGGCAAGCGACACCTGCTCGAAGGGCTTGACGTTGCGCAACGCCTTGATCCTGCCCCTGAGTGCCACCGCATTTGCAGCCCCCTTGGCCGTCTCTTCCAAGAGCGCCACCGCATCTCCGTAATGCCGGACGGCGATAAGGCTTGAGGCGACAGTGGAGAGGGCTTCTCGACGCTTTGCAGGGTCCGGGATGCGCTGGTATGCCTCCTTCAGGGCGGCTTCGGCCCCTTCCTCCCCTGCGACGGCCAATACTACATAAAGATGGACATTTTCCGGCCCATCGGGCGCCAGTGCCGCTTCTTTCAGTTCCGTCCACCGCTCTGCACGATAGAGGCAGGCGAGGAGATTCTCATCCATTTCATTGCGCTTCAGATCAGTCCTGATGGCACGATACTCTGCTATGGCCCCCGCCAAATCAGCCCCTCGGCCATATCTTGTTCCGTCCGGCCCGTGTTCCAGTATGATCGCCAGATCGCCCCTGGCAGAAAAATCCTCGGGATCAAGCTCCTTGGCCTTCCGATACTCGGAGATGGCCCGCTTCCTGTCCATCCCCTTCAGCTGGCGCCTGCCGATGGCATCGTGCTGGAGAATCCAGGCCACCGCCCGGTGGGCCTGGGCCGAAGCGGGTTCGACGGCAACGGCCCGCTCCGCCTCCTTGAGGGCGGCATCACGCAGTCCCATCTCCAGCAAGGTCTCGGCAATCTGAACGTGATGCAGCGCCTCGCCGGGGTGCAGAAGCGACAGCTGGCGAAACTCGGCAAGGGCTTCGCTGAACTTGCCGGCGGCAAGAAGCGACCGGCCGACCTGCTGGAAGCGGACGAAGGTGGTTTTCTCTTCCTTCAGGGACTTGACGGCTGCTTTCACCGCGTCGAATTCGTCTGGGGTGAGGCGCCGCTTGCCGGTATCGAAGCGTATCACTGCCGTGACCGAGCCGTCTTCGTCGGCAGCGTATTCCCTCTGAAGCATCATCGGGCCGAGATCCAGCGAGTCCGATTGGGGAAGGGCCTGGTTTGCGAAGCCTGGTGGCGGCACAATACGGTATCGCGCCTCGAAAACATAGGGTTCGTGGAGGAGATAGTCCTGCTTTCGTTCCGCTGCCTTGGTTTTCTCCTCCTCGATCAATTCCGATGGGAGCCGGCGCAGGGCAAAGGTGGGAGAAATGGCCACCAGTGCTTCGTCGTCATCGGTAAATCCCCGCGTGGCCTGATCCATTTCCAGCCTGATGCGGAACGGCTCATTCACCTTGCCCGGGTCCGAAGACTCGACCGTGGTAAGTTTGTCCGCCAGGTACTCGGATTTGCCGTAGTCCTCCAGGGTTTTGCGGATCGTCTTCTGGTCGGCGCTTCCGTAATCACCCCGGTATGACGCGCCGATGGAGCCCCACATGCGTGTCGTCTCGATGACCCTCGCTTTTCCTTTTTCCGTAAGGGAAAATTCCCTTGTCTCCTCCTGGCGGTTCTCGGCAGAAGGTGCTTCCGGCGTTACCAGCAGTGAAGAAAACTCTCCCCCGGCTACCATGGCCAATTTTCCCTGGTCCCCCAGAGGAAGTTCCCCCGCAGGTCGGTAGGTTGCAGTGGGGTCGATCCAGATGGGGGAATTGCCCGGCAGGTAGACGATGGCGTGGTTGAAACCCTCCAGGCCAGGCAGGTCGGCGGCAATGTCTTCCCCCTCTCCACCACGGATAAGGGCCACCTGTGCCGGAACGCCGGCAGTCCTGAGCATCTTTACCAGGAGGGCAGCCTGGTCCTTGCAGTCACCGTATTTCTGCCGGAGAGTTTCATCCGGGGTTCTGGGAATAATGGAGGCGCTGCCGAACTCGATGCCGGTGTAACGAACATCCTTGTGCAGGCGAGCCAGAAGCAGCGCAGCGATCTTCTCGCGGTCTTTCACTTCCCCCACGGTTTCCCGGACCAGTGCAGACAGATCGGACCCTTTGATCCGGCCCGCTACAACCTCCCCGTACTGCCGGGCAACCTCCGGCCAGGAACGGGCGGTGGTGAAGGCGACGTTTGGCCAGCGGGTGATCTCACCTGGAATATTCGGCTCCAGGGCTTCCAGCGGCTCCATGGGACCCGATTGAAAGGTGAGCGTGATCCGGCCGTCCTTTTCCCTTTTGGACATGGACAGCTGCGGTAGGAGGTAGACCCTGTGCTTGATGGGGAGAGTAGCCGGGAAGTCAATGATCATCCGGCTGTTGAGCGTCCGGGAACTGTTGCCTAAGTAGAAGCGGTGCAGGCTTCCGGCGGCGAAGAGCGGCGTTTTCTCACGGATAACGATCTCCTGCTCGACAACGGCCCCCACAGCAACTGCCGGCAAAGGGGCCTGCACCACCCTGCGGTCGCTGTAGACATCGGAAGAAGCCTGTTTTGCAGGGGCGTCGCTGATGGTGTCCTGGGATAGCCGGTGCTCGACTCCGTCCGGCGAGACAACCCTTGCCTGCAAGCTCGGGCGATCCTGATACCAGGGGGACCACCCTGCGGAGATGGCTGCCCACCCCTCCACCCCCGTCTGGTTGATGATGCGGTAGGCCATGCGGTAACGGGTAATGCAGCGCCCTTCACCGTCAAAGGAAAAGCTCCCTTCATCCAGGAGAACGACAACGCCCCCCTTTTCCGGTGTCGGGACCGCAGTTGCCGCCGCGAGCAGCGCCTGAGCGGGCGAGGTGAAAAAGTTCCGCTCCCATGGACCGTCATCTTTTGCCTCGCCGGCCCCTGCTAAAAGGTGGATACCGAGGCACAACAAGGGGGCAATCACCACAGACTTTCGCAAACGGGACAGGATCGTTTTCAGCACGTTCACGTCTCCTTCGGCACAGGTGCCGGCCTGCCCGGAAACATGGGCCTGACAGGCCTCAAGATCATTTCATTAACATGACATCAGTACACCAAAAATGTGCTCGACTCAATGGGAAAATTAGAATACAGCGGAGGGATGTTGCAGCACAGACAGGGATAACGCCGAACGGATGGATTGCTCAGACTGGGTTGCACATGAACCAGCAGGATGGAATGCTATCGGGACACCAGCAGGTCATCCGGCAGCTCATTAATGCCTGTTCCGGGAGCCTGAGGGAAGTACCTGGTCAGTTCTTCGCCGCAGGCACGGATGGTCGTACACAGGGATTCGCAGGTTTTTCCCTGCCTGATGCCCTTGGCCAGCTCACCTGCCAGGGTCTGCCACGAATCGGGGGTTATCTTTTCGTTGATGCCCCGGTCGCCAAGAATCCACACCTTTCGCTCAAGCAGCGAAATGAAGATCAGCACTCCAGTTTCATGACGGGTGCGATAGAGTCCCTTCTCGTAGAAGGCCCTCACCGCCCGTTCCTGTACCGCTTCATTGATCCTTTTCCGGCCGATGAAGGCGAGTTTGATGCGCGGAAAACGCCGAAGCAGCAGGTAACAGGGGAGCGCCAGGACCACTACCAGCGGGATGTAGGTCCAGATGGTCACATGATGGATGGCGATGGCAACGATAAGGGCAAGCAGACCGGAGAGAAACAGAACCCCCAGGAGCAACGCCTCCCGGTAACTGTCGCTCTCATCGACAATCATGGGAGCGATCTGCCCGGATGTACCGGTTTCGGCAACGGCAACCGCCTTCCTGATCGCCTTCATTTCTGCGGCACTGAAAAAGTCGTTTGTCTTGTCAGGTTTCATAGGTTTACCTTGTCCCCGGGATCATTACCAGTCTCCTGAAGCGCCGCCGCCGCCAAAATCGCCGCCACCGCCGGAAAATCCACCTCCGCCGCCGAACGAGCCCCCGCCAAAGCCACCACCGCCGAACCCGCCGAAGGGGCCGAAAAAGCCGCCGCCACCGCCGAAGAGCAAAGGGATGATCAGCCCGAGGATAAAACCGACCACCGCCAGCCCCAAAAGCAGCAGAAGCGAGATGCCGGAAAAGGAGATGAAGGCGATGAGCGGTACGCCGACGGCACCGGCCAGACCGCCGAGAATGCGGGAGATGGAGCCCAAAAAGAGAGCGGCAAGGCCGACAAAGATGATCAGGGTGAAGGCGGGATTGGCACCCTTGCGGCCATGGCGCAGATCTGTGGCAGGGGCCTTGTACTCTCCCCGTACCACGGCCATGATTGCGGCAACCCCGGCGGCAACGCCGCCATCATAATCTCCCTGCTTGAAGCGGGGGGAAATGTCGTTGCGGATGATCCGCCCGGAGACCAGGTCAGTCAGCTTCCCTTCGAGCCCCCTCCCCACTTCTATCCTGATCTTGCGTTCGTTCTTGACGATGAGGAGGATGGCACCGTTGTCGATCTTCTTTTGGCCGATTTTCCAGGTCTCGGCCACCTTGATGGAATAATCCTCCAGGTTTTCGTCGGCGAGGGATTCGATGGTGAGGACGACGATCTGGGTGGAGTCGCTCCGCTCGAACTGGGTCAACTGCTCTTCCAGATACTGGGCTGCGGAGGGAGAAAGGAGCGCCGCATAGTCATTGACATGAGCGCGCAGGGGGGGAACTTCCAGTGCCTGGGCAAACAGCCAAGAAAACTGGAGGAACAAAAAGATGAGTATGAGTTTTTTCGCCATCAATCGTTTCTCCAGTCAATCAAGAGACACTGCTGCAGGGGGAGTCTCGGGAGTGGAGAGAAGAGACAGAGCGGCAGCGGACGCTCGCCCCCGACCGATCAGTAAATAAATGGCGTTAACTGCGCCGTCTGTTTCTTATGAGGAAAGCGGTCAAGGTCCGCAGCTCTGGCTCGAACGAAATGGACGAGGCTCCTCCTGCAGCTACCTTAGGTTGCAGGGGTGATCATTTTAAAATTTCACCTTCGGTGCCTGCTTGGCCCCCTCTTCCGCCTTGAACGGTTCCTTGCGCGACAGATGCAGCAGCAGAGAATTGGTCAGGGAATTGGGGAAGGTCCTGATGCTGGTGTTGAAGTCCTGCACCGCCCGGTTGTAACGGGTTCTGGCCACGTTGATGCGGTTCTCGGTTCCTTCCAGCTGGTTCTGCAGATCCATGAAGTTCTGGTTCGCCTTCAGGTCGGGATATTTCTCAACCACCACCATCAGGCGCGACAAGGCGCTGGAGAGCTGCCCCTGGGCCTGCTGAAATGCATTGAGCGCCTGGGGATTATTTACCACATCCTTGCCCATCTGCACGGACCCCACCTTGGCCCTGGCCTCGGTAACCGCTTTCAGAGTATCGGCCTCGTGTTTCGCATACCCCTTGACCACCTCCACCAGATTGGGGATAAGGTCGGCACGGCGCTGATATGTTGCCTCCACATCCCCCCAGGCGGCAAGAACCGCCTCCTCTTTGGCCTGCATGGTGTTGTAGCCGCAGCCGCCAAGAATCGACAAGGTAAAAAAGGCAATTAAAGCGAAGATTATCTTTTTCATAGCCCCTCCAACATCAGTTTGATAAGAAATTTAAGCACAGCTTTTGGATTTGTCATCCTCTTTGTAGACAATTTTCATGATGATGAGGAGCGAATAGCAGACGATGGAAAAGGCATTGGCGGCAATGAGAGGCGTATCGCCGATGATGAGGCCGTAGATGAGCCACATGGACATGCCAACGTTCAAGAGCACCGGCTGCCAGATGGAGATGTCCCGCGCCTGGCGAGTGCGGTAGGTCCGGACCACCTGGGGGACCGCTGCCGCAGTGGTGATCGCTCCAGCCATGAGACCCAGATATGTGACATTCATCCTTTTCTCCCCTTGAATTCGCTTGCCCCCCAGTCGATTTGGGACATCATGCCGCGCAGCACCGCCACCTCCCGTTCATCCAGCTCGGCCCGGGAGTAAATCCGCCGCAAGGTGCGCATGATGTGGGCGGGGTTTTCGGGGTTGAGGAAACCGATCCTGAGCAGGGTCTTTTCCATCTGCCGATACATGGCCTCCATGGCTGCCGAATCTGCCAGCTGCCGCGTTTCGGTTGCGGCTTTGGTATTGGCCTCCCGCGAGAGCTCATAGCAGAAGATGAGCACCGCCTGGGCCAGATTGAGGGAGCCGTATTCGTCGGCGGTGGGAATGGTGGATTGCCAGCGGCACAGGGCAACCTCTTCGGTGG
Source organism: Geotalea sp. SG265 (assembly GCF_022808985.1). GTDB lineage: Bacteria > Desulfobacterota > Desulfuromonadia > Geobacterales > Geobacteraceae > Geotalea. Next base: position 279,599 of record NZ_JAKZFT010000003.1, read on the forward strand.
TGAGGCCGCTGTCCTCCCGGCCGAAGACCAGGGCAACCCGGTGGCTGGCCGGCTGAGCCTTGATCTTTTCCGCCACCTCTTCCGGTGTCCAGATTTCCTGGCGATACTTGCCATGGCGCCTGGTGGTGGCAACGGAAATTTCACAGTCCTTGAGGGCGTCTTCAAGGGAAGTGAACCGTCGTGCGCCATCAAGGACATCCCGGGCAGATACGGCGAATTTATGGGCCTCGGGATGATCAACCTGGCAGGGATTAACGAGTCGCAGGTCGGACAGACCCATGTTTTTCATGGCCCGGCAGACCATGCCGATGTTGCCCGGGCTCTGGGTCCCAACCAGCACAATGGTGATACTGCTTTTCTTCATTGCTACGCTTTCCCGTTATCTTCTTGTTCACGGCATCTCTGCCGCATTCTGTGGAGTCTGGCCCTGGCAGGCCGTTTGCGCAGCCAGGCATGGATAAAGTGAAAGAGCCACATGCAGGCGATGAGCCCGAGCAGGGCCAGCATCAGGTATGGCTCATAGCGGTGGACATCTTCCACAAAGAGGGAGGCACTCTTGCCGAACAGATAGCCGGCGCAGGAAAATATGGCCGCCCAGGTCAGGGCGCTGATCAAGTTCAGCCAGAGAAACCGTATGGCGGGAAGATTGGTCATGCCCAGGATGATGGGGAGGATGATGCGGAAACCATAGGTGTAGCGGGAGATGAAGGCGACAAGGTTGCCGTATTTTTCGATCAGTTTCAAGGCCTTGTGGAACTTCCGGGCGATAGAGGTGAAGATCTTGAGCAGGAGCGGCCCCTTCCACCTTCCCAGGTAGAAGTAGAACTGGTCGCCGAAAAACGACCCGGCGAAAGCGGTAAGGATGACACCGACCAAGTTGAGGTAGCCCTGGAAGGCAAGAAAGCCGGCCATGATGAGGATGGCTTCCCCCTCCAGGAACGTGCCGAGGAACAATACCCAGTAGCCGTGCAACTCAAGATAGTCTCTGAGAAACTGCTGCACCGTTTCCTCCGCCTGAAAACCGGTTCTATGTTCGATGTTCTATGTTCAAAGTTAGAGTTCGAAGTTCCAGGTCCGCTTCACTCTTCACCCTTGCCTCTTTCACCGGTATTCCGGATTGGTGCCGATCACTTCCACCGGCGGCCCATCCTCCAGTTCTTCCAGGTCTCCCGTGTCATCCTCGTACTCGTTCTCCCCCACGGCCCATTCATAGAGCCTTTCCGAATCCAGCACCAGCGGTTCCTTGGGAATTCCGTACACCCGGTTCTGCATCCCTTCGTCTGACAGGCCTACGCAGCCATGGGAAGCTGGTTTGCCGGGCAGATCACGGGCGTGGATCCAGTAGGAAACGTTGTCCGGGCCGATATGGAAGCGGATGGCGTTATCCATGGGATATTGCTCGGTCTCGTCCTCCGTCTTGTACAGTGACGACGAATGGGTACGATGCCGGGCATCGACACGGAACAGCCCCGTCGGCGTTTCGTGACCCTTGGCACCGCTGGCAGCCGGCATGGAAAATTTAAGTTTACCAAACTGGTAGGCACCCAGCCACTGTTCTCCCAGGTTGATGAGGATATATTTTTCATAACGTTTCGCCGGCTCGTAGGTGGCCGGCATGGGGGTGTAATTCCTCACCGAGGCGATATCCAGGGGTTCCCTGATGGTCATGCCGGGATAGACGTGACGGCGGTCGATCCTGTTGAAGCGAGCCACCGTCGGCCAATTGTTCCCATACAGGGACTCCAAGGTATCCTGGGGCCTGATGAAACGGCCACGCCAGGGGATCTTGTCCAGGCTCGGGTAATGGATTCTCGTCAGGTCCTCTTTGGCGGGATCTTCGGGATTAGCTCCCGGATCGGAAGTGGCAGAAGGTTTATAGCAGACAATACCGGCAACCAGCACTACAACGACAACGAACAGCAGTTTTTTCAACATCTCACATCCTTTACGCGAAAAACCAGTCCAACGACAAACAACTTCAGCCAACGGAGAGAAGAGCTTTTCAAGCAGACCCGGTCCATTTCACCTTGCCCGTCTCCTCGGTCAGAATCTCTTCCACGGCGGTGTAGGGGTCCTTCTCCCTGGTCATCATGCCGTCGATGATCTGGCGGAAGCGGCCGTTGACCTTGATGTGGGCGAAGAAATCTGAGAAGAGCCGGTCCTTGAGCAGGTCCATGAACATCGAGGCATTCCGCTCCTCCAGGAGGTGATTGATGGCGCCGGTGGAAAAGAGGAAATCCCGGTGAGCCTGGATCTCGGCCACCAGTTCCTCAATCCCCCGGTTGCACTGGGCTTCGGTTTTAAGAACCTTGGCCTGCCACTCCCCCGGCTTGGACGGTTTCATGTCGAGCATAGTCGCCAGTTCCCGGACGGTGCGCTCGGCCCCATCACGGTCAGCCTTGTTGACGACGAAAACATCGCCAATCTCCAGAATGCCTGCCTTGATGGCCTGGATATCATCCCCGAGCCCCGGCACCATGACAACAGCCGTCGTATGGGCCATGCGGACGATATCAATCTCGTCCTGGCCTACCCCCACTGTCTCGATGATGACGATATCCATCCCCATGGCGTCCATAACGTTGACCACATTGCCGGTGGATCGGGAAAGCCCTCCCAGGTGTCCCCGGGTGGCGAGACTGCGGATGAAAACACCGTCATCATCGGCATGGCGGTTCATGCGGATGCGGTCCCCGAGAATGGCCCCACCGGTAAAGGGACTGGTGGGATCAATGGCCACAACCCCAACCCGTTTGCCTGCTTTGCGGTAGGCGGCGGTCAGTTGATCCACCAGGGTCGATTTCCCGGCGCCCGGGGGGCCGGTAAGGCCGATGATGTAAGCCCGCCCCGTGTGTGGATAGAGCTTTTTCAACTCCTCCACCGAGCTTCTGAGACCGTCGTCGATATCGCGCATCAACCGTGCCGCCGAGCGAATATCCCCCTGAAGAATCTTTTCCGCCAATGACATTTATCGTACTTCCTTTTCGTTTAAGTCCCGGATTGGAAAGAGGCTGCCAAAGAGCCCAGACTCCAGGGTGCAGCCGTTTTTCAGGTCGCAATCCTCTGCGGCATTGACGGCTTTTTTGGCATAAGCGAGGGCTGATGCGGGATATGCAGCAATGCGCTCGGCAAAGGCGACGACCTCCTGCCAGAAGGTGGCGGCCGGACGGACAGCGTTCACGTACCCCATGCGCAGGGCATCTTCAGGGCCAAAAACGTCGGAGGTCATGAAGATTTCGTTGGCGAAATTCCTCCCCAGAAGCCGCGGCAGCTTTTGGGTGCCGCAGAAACCGGTCAGGATGCCGAGCTTGGCACCGGGATGGGCGAAGCGCAAGGCATCGCTGGCGATGCGCAGATCGCAAGCCAGGGAGAGGTCACAGCCTCCTCCCATGGCGATGCCGTTGAGGGCCCCGATGATCGGCTTGGGACACGATTCCATGGCGGCAAACAGGGACTGCCCCAGTTCGGCAAAGGCAAAGGCATGCTGGGAATCGAACTTGACCATCTGGCCGATGTCGGCGCCTACGGCAAATGATTCGCCTGGATACCCGGAAAGGACGATGCATGCGGCATCATCGCAGGCTTGAAGCTCGGCCAGGCCGCGCTTCAGTTCCTTGAGCATGTTGATGGTGAGCTTGTTGAACCTTGCTCCCGAGTCCATGGTCATGAAACCGACCCGGTTCTTCACTTCCAGTCGCAGTTTGTTGTACAAGGCTATATCCTCAAAAACCATAGGAGCGCCAACTGCAGCATGTATGACAATCCAGCTGCAGCTGCGCCCCTAATAAAAAGCTTCGGAACCGAAAAGTTTATTGCCGCTTGAAACCTCTTTTGCCACGAATGGAATCCTAGCCGGTAACCATGTACATTTGGATTTGGAACCCAAAGATTCAGCTGTTGCCTTTATTCGTGCACATTCGTGCTATTCGTGGCTAGACAAGAAGCCTTTAAACCCTATGCGCGGGGATGGACGTTGTTGCGCACCCAGGCGACGATGTCGTCCGTGGAGGTGCCGGGGGTGAAGACCTCTTTGATGCCTGCCGATTTCAGGCCGGGGATATCGTCATCCGGAATGACCCCGCCGCCGAAAACGACGATGTCGTCGGCCTTCTTTTCTTTGAGAATCTGGCAAACCTGGGGCAGAAGCGTGTTATGGGCACCGGAGAGGATGGAAAGACCGACACAATCCACGTCTTCCTGGATCGCCGCCGCAACGATCTGTTCCGGTGTCTGGTGGAGACCGGTGTAAATGATCTCGAAACCCGCATCCCTGAAAGCACGGGAAATGATCTTCGCTCCTCTGTCGTGTCCGTCCAGGCCGGGCTTACCCACCAGCACCCTCAATTTCCGCTCAGTCATGGCATTCTCCTTTTATCAAAATGGCTCATTCTCAACAGGAAGTAGACATACCGTTCATTGTCAGGCGGGCGTCCGCTCACCGCTGCCGCTCTGTCACGCTCTCCCGAAGCCGCGGCAGTCTCTACGCCTATTTTTCGATACCGATCCTGGCTGGCACTCCCGCCTTGTAATAATGCTTTATTTCCGTCATCTCGGTCACCAGGTCCGCCACAGCAATAATTTTCCCATGGGCATTCCTGCCGGTCAAGACCAGTTCCACCCGTTCCGGCCGGAGGGCAATCAGCTCCAGGACATCCTCCACATCAAGCAGGCCGAAGGAGACGGCTCCGTTTATCTCGTCGAGAATGACCATATCATAGCGCCCCCCCGTGAGGGCGTCCTTGGCTCTGTTCAGCGCTTCCCTGGCCAGGCGGATATCTTCGGGATCGGGATTGTCCCGGTTGACCCAACCTTCACGGCCGGTCTGGATGATGGTCAGGTAGGGGGCGAGCTTTTCGGCAGCCAGATGTTCACCATAGGGCCCTCCCCCCTTCATGAACTGGATCATGCAGACCATCAGCTCGCGGCCCACGGCACGCAGCGCCAGTCCCAGGGCCGCAGTCGTTTTCCCCTTGCAGTTGCCGGTATAGACCTGAACACAACCCCGTTCCAGTTTCATGTTATTTCCCTTTGAATTGTGCCGGACGTTTTTCAATGAAGGCGGTCATTCCTTCCTTCTGGTCTTCGGTGGCAAAACAGATGGCAAAGGCATCCCGCTCCATAAGGCACGCATTCTTCAGGTCCACATCGGCCCCGGCACCGATAATCTCCTTGGCCATCTTCAAGGAAAGCATGCCGCGGCTGCAGATGGTCTTGAGCAGAGCCGCCGCTTTTTCCAGCAGAGCGCCGTCATCATAGATCCGGTTCGCCAGCCCCATGGCGAGGGCTGCTTCCCCTTCGACCCGGTCGCCGGTAAAGATCAGCTCCTTCGCCCGCGCCTTGCCCACCAGCCGCGTCAGGCGCTGAGTGCCCCCGAAGCCGGGAATTATCCCCAGGCGGATCTCAGGAGCGGCAAAAACGGCCGAACGGGAAGCAACGATGAAGTCGCAGGCCAGCGCCAGCTCGAATCCGCCCCCCAGGGCATAGCCGTTGACGGCGGCAATGACCGGCTTGCCAAGGGATTCAATGGCAAACATGACATCCTGCCCCAGTTGGGAGAAGCGACCCGCCTCGAAGGGGGTCATGGTGCGCATGGCGTCGATATCCGCGCCGGCGCAGAAGGATGCACCGGCACCGGTAATGAGCACCCCGGCCACGGCAGCATTCTCTTTCAGCGAAGCAAAGGTGGTCAGCAGCAGCTGCAGCATTTCTCCATTTAGGCAGTTCCTGGCGGCAGGCCGGTTAAGGCTGAGTATTGCAATGTTCTCGTCGTGTTTTACCTGTACGGGGCGATTTGGCAAGGGAGACTCCAGGGTTTACAGAAAATTTCTAATGAGGCAAGGTGAAACGGCGAAAATATACCAACTACGGGCATCGGGTGTCAAGCTGATTTAAGTCCAGATAACAATATTTTATCATCAGTAAACGGATACATCAGCTGCTTTCGGCAGTAATGACATCTTGACATGTAAAAGAGCATCTGTTATTAAGTTTTGCACAACAACGGGCGATTAACTCAGCGGGAGAGTGCTACCTTCACACGGTAGAAGTCGTTGGTTCGATCCCAACATCGCCCACCAAAAATCACATGGCCAGGTTCCACAACCTGGCCATTTATTTTTTCTCCCGGTATCCCACATCCTTCGCACCAGCGACCAATTCCCAACTGAGGCAACAGCCTATTGGCCTATTGCCTTTGCCGATTTCTTTTGTTAGTTTCTCACCGGTTTGACCATTGGGCTTGCTCCCATGAAATCACTGCAAGAATGGAAAAGCGCCTATGAAAGTGGGATGGTTCGTTCGCGGCGATATCGACGGTTTTTTCGGCCTTTTTGTAGATAATCTGCTGCAGCTGATGCTGATAGCCGTTCTCTGCAGCAACGTCTGCGGAATGCCTGCAGATCTGGTTTACGGCAGGATACTTCCCGGTGCCGCCCTTTCCATCCTCTTCGGCAACGCCTTCTACACCTGGCAGGCTCGAAAGCTGGCAATGGAAAGCGGGCGAGCAGATGTCACCGCCCTTCCCTACGGCATCAACACCGTCAGTCTCATCTCCTTCATCTTTCTCATCATCGCCCCCGTCTATTTCGAGACGAAGAATGCAAACCTTGCCTGGCAGGCTGGACTCTTTGCCTGCCTCATCAGTGCCGTCCTCGAATGTATCGGCGCCTTTGTCGGCGACCGCCTGCGCAGAAACACGCCCCGTGCCGCGCTTCTGTCATCCCTGGCAGGGATCGCCATCACCTTCATTTCCATGGGCTTTGTTTTCCAGATATTCGCCATGCCGGCAATAGCGGTTATTCCTGCGTTATTCGTCGTTTTTGTTTACGGAGCACAGATCAAACTGCCGCTCGGCCTTCCGGGGGGATTCGTAGCCGTAGCAATCGGCGTGGCCTTGGGCTGGATCCTCCGACTGGCAGGCTACCCCTTCTTCCAGCCCCTTGCGGAGCCCTACCGGTTTGCCCTGCACCTGCCACAGTCCGCCCTTTCGGAAATGTTGGCCTTTCTCACCAACGGACAGGGTTGGAAGTTCCTTTCCGTAATATTCCCCATGGCCCTATTCAACCTGATCGGATCGCTCCAGAACCTGGAGAGCGCCGAAGCAGCAGGAGACAGCTATGACACCCGTTCGTCCCTGCTGGTCAACGGTTTCGGCTCCATTGTGGCTGCCTGCCTGGGAAACCCCTTCCCCACCACCATCTATATCGGCCATCCCGGCTGGAAAGCCATGGGAGCCAGGTGGGGATATTCCATCCTTAACGGTGCCGTAATCACCATACTCTGCCTGATCGGAGGAGTCACCCTGGTGCTCAAGGTGGTACCCATGGAGGCGATGATCGGTATTTTGCTCTGGATTGGTATAATCATGACCGCCCAGGCATTCCAGGAAGTGCCAAGAAAGCATAGCGTGGCTGTCGCCTTCGGACTGATACCGGCACTGGCGGCTTGGGCGCTTTTGCTCATCGAGACGGCTCTGCGCAAGGGAGGCACCAGCCTCTACGCCACCGCCCCGAAATTTGGCGGCGACCTCTATATTTACGGCATCATCTCCCTCTCCCAGGGGTTCATGCTTTCCTGCATGATCGTTTCGGCGGTGATGGTGCACGTGGTGGAGCGGGAATTTCTCAAGGCGGCTCTCTGGACAACAGTCGCCGCAGTTTTATCCTTTTTCGGCATCATCCATGCCTATATTCTGACTCCGGCCGGCGTACAGAACAATTTCGGCTTCGGCACCGCCAAAGCCTTCGCAGCCGCTTATCTCGCTGCAGCTTTGATCCTGGTGGGTCTTCATTATTACAACAGGGGCAGAGAATCGGAGACCACGGGAATAGTGGCATGATGACAAAAAAAGGGGCTGTTTCCAGCCCCCCGATCCCTACTTCTTCGCTTTTTTCGCAGCCGCCCCCACCACCTTCAGGTAAACCAGAAACAAGACGAACAACCCGGCCAAAAAGACCCCCGCAATCTGAAGCCCAAACCTGATCCCTTCCATCAACATACCCCTCTAGAAGAAATTTGAATCATATATCTATATATTTATATATGTATCTACAAAATGTAAAGCTGTTTTTATGTTTCCTGCTAAATGGCTGGCTCCAGTATAGTTTGCCCCTAATTTCAGCAGGATTTAGAATGAGGGGTGTATGAAATGTTTAACCCATATCTTCCACGTTAACCTTGCTTTTTTGGAGGTTTTCAGGTAAAAGTCGAAAGTTAAAATTCAGCAGGCATCTTTAATCCATCGAAGGGTACTTCGCTTAGTTTCAGCGGGTTTGCCTGCCCTTCCGTTCCTTCCTTCGCAGACCGGAATCCAGCAAACGCACCAGGATAGGAGATTGTGTTGAACCAGTTTCAGACCGGGAGTGACTCGGTTGGTGATCCCTCGGGATTTGCCTGCCCTGGATGGTGGTCGGCGTCCTCGCAGCCTGCAGGATGTGAATACACCATGGCCGAGGCGCTTCGCCAGGTCACCCGCCCCCTGTACGTGGTAAGAAGCGGCGACACCCTTTATGCCAGGACTGGCGGCAACGCCCTCTTCGGCTGCGAAAAGCCGGCAGGAGCGCTGCCCATTATCGGTCAGGCATCACCATGCCTGCCCGAGCGGCTGGGAGATGCGCAATTCTGCCGTGATCTCGGCATCCGCTATCCTTACATCGGTGGCTCCATGGCCAAGGGCATCAGTTCCGCAGCCATGGCCGAAGAACTGGGACGCGCCGGGATGTTCGGCTTCTTCGGCGCCGCCGGGCTTCCCTTTGCCCAGGTGGAAACCGCCGCAGACCGGCTCCTGAAGGCAGGCGTACCCTTCGGGTTCAACCTCATCCACTCTCCCCATGAGCCGGACCTGGAGGAGGCCCTTTCGCAGCTTTATTTGCAAAGGGGCATTCGCGTCATTGAGGCATCGGCCTTCCTTGCTTTAACGCTCAACCTGGTCCGCTACCGCATCCACGGCATCCATCGTGCCGCCGACGGCACCATCGTCACCCCCAACCGCATCATCGCCAAGGTTTCACGTGAAGAATTGGCGGCACGATTCCTCTCCCCTCCGCCTGAAAAACACCTGCGCCAGCTGGTTGCCGCAGGTGAGATTAACGAAGCCCAGGCCGAGCTTGCCGCGCAGATTCCCATGGCTCAGGATATTACGGCCGAAGCCGACTCCGGCGGCCACACCGACAACCGCCCGGCCATCGCCCTCTTCCCCACCATCCTCTCCCTGGCTGCCGCATACCGGGAGAAATACAAGGACATCGACCTGCGGGTCGGTCTCGGAGGAGGAATTTCGACACCTGCCGCCGCCGCTGCCGCATTTGCCATGGGCGCAGCCTACATCGTCACCGGCTCGGTCAACCAAGCCTGCGTGGAATCCGGTACCTGTGAAGAGGTGCGCAAAATGCTCGCCGAAACACGCCAGGCGGATGTGACCATGGCCCCGGCCGCCGACATGTTCGAGATGGGAGTAACGGTGCAGGTTCTGAAGCGCGGCACCATGTTCCCCATGCGGGCTGCCAGGCTCTATGAGATCTACCGCGCCTGCGGCAGCATGGAAGAAATCCCCGCCGCCGAGAGGGAAAAACTTGAACAGACCCTCTTCCGCACCACCCTGGATAAGATCTGGCAGGATACCCGGTCCTACTTCCTCCAGCGGGACCCGAGCCAGGTGGAGCGGGCCGACCGCGACCCCAAGCATCGTATGGCCCTGGTTTTCCGCTGGTACCTGGGGCAGGCGGCACACTGGGCCCGTGACGGTGAACCGACCCGCAAGATGGATTACCAGGTATGGTGCGGACCGGCAATGGGCGCCTTCAACGAATGGACTGCCGGATCGTTTTTGGAGCAGCACACCCGGCGCACGGTGGTGACGACAGCAATGAACATACTCTTCGGCGCAGCAGTCCGGACCCGGGCCGCCATGCTCAGCTGCCAGGGGATTCGCCTGACAGCTGAAGACCTGCAGATAAAGCCGTTGGAGACAGCACAGATCAAGGAGTACCTTAGGTGAAAAAGAACGACGTGAAACCGGACGCAACAGCAAGCTCACCCCTGGCCATTATCGGTATCGGCTGCCTTTTCCCCCAGGCAGAGGATCCCAATACCTACTGGTCCAATGTTGCCGAAGGAATCGACGCCATTACCGAAATTCCCGCCACCCATTGGCAGATCGCCGACTATTTCGACGGCGATCCCAAATCCCCCGACCGCACCTACGGTCGCAGGGGGGGATTCATTTCACCGGTACCCTTCAACCCCATGGAATTCAACATTCCCCCCAACATCATGGAAGCCATTGATACTTCCCAGCTGCTCGGCCTGGTGGTGGCAGGTCAGGCACTGAAGGATGCCGGCTACGGCCCGGGAAGCGACTATGACCGCAATCGCGCCAGCGTCATACTCGGCGTCACCGGCACACTGGAGCTGGTCGTACCGCTGGGGGCACGGCTCGGCCATCCCGTTTGGCGCAAGGCACTAAAGGACGCGGGGGTGGACGAAACGATCGCTGCAGACGTGGTCCAGCGCATTGCCGATTCCTATGTGGAATGGCAGGAGAATTCCTTCCCCGGCCTCCTCGGCAACGTGGTGGCAGGGCGCATCAGCAAGCACTACGACCTGGGTGGAACCAACTGCGTCGTTGACGCCGCCTGCGCCAGCTCCTTCAGCGCCCTGCATCTGGCCGCCATGGAACTGGCCTCCGGTAAGGCCGACATGGTGGTTACCGGCGGTATCGACACCTTCAACGACATCTTCATGTACATGTGCTTCAGCAAGACACCTGCCCTTTCCCCCACCGGCGATGCCAACCCCTTCGATGCCTCGGGCGACGGCACTATCCTGGGCGAAGGACTGGGCATCGTCGTCGTCAAGCGTCTTGCCGATGCGGAGCGGGACGGTGACAAGATCTACGCCGTCATTCGCGGCATCGGCTCTTCCAGCGACGGCAAGGGAGATGCCATTTACGCACCCAGTGCCGCCGGACAGAAAAAAGCCCTCATCGATGCCTATAGCAGGGCAGGTGTCACCCCTGACAGCATCGGTATGGTCGAAGCCCACGGCACCGGCACCAAGGTGGGAGATGCAGTGGAGGTTTCGGCCCTGCGCGAGGTCTACGGCGAAGCAGATACGCCCTGGTGCGCACTGGGCTCGGTCAAATCCCAGATCGGCCATACGAAGGCTTCGGCAGGAGCGGCCGGTCTCATCAAATCTGCCCTCGCCCTGCACCACAAGGTGCTTCCCCCGACCATCAAGGTGGAAAAACCACTCAAAGAAGTCACCGCAACAGGAACGCCATTCTATCTCACCACCCAAAAGCGCCCCTGGTTCTCCCATGGCGACCAACCCCGCCGCGCCGGCGTCAGCGCCTTCGGTTTCGGCGGTTCCAACTTCCATGTGGTGCTGGAAGAATACAAACCTGTCAAAGAAGCAGCAGACTGGGACGGCAACGTCCAGATCATCCCCCTTTCAGCCACCAATGCCGAGGATCTGCGAAGGGCCCTGGGCACGGTTCCCGTATCCGCCCCATGGACCGACCTGCGGGCGTTTGCGGCAAAAACCCGAACAGCCTTCGACAACAGGGCACCTTTACGCATGGCCATAGTCGTCGAACGTGGGAAGAATAACACGGCGGCCCTGGTCAGCAATGCCAAGGCAATGCTCGGCAAAAACGCAGCCGGTTCCTGGAATACCCCCGATGGCGTCTTTTTTGCCCATGGTGCAGCCCCCGGCAAAGTGGGCATGCTCTTTCCGGGCCAGGGAGCTCAATACACCGGCATGCTGCGTGATCTGGCATGTCATTTCCCGCAACTCCTGGAAATGGTTACCGCCGCCGATCAAGGCTTCAGCTCCGCTGCAGGCGGCCGTCTCTCCGACCTCATCTATCCCCCAACCCCTTTCGATGAGGGAACACGGGAGAAACAGGATGCAGCACTGCGCGCCACCGAAGCTGCCCAGCCTGCCATCGGTGCCGTCAGCGCCGGGGCTTTGAAGATTCTCCAGTCTTTCGGGCTGAATCCTGACGCCGTTGCCGGCCACAGCTATGGTGAGCTCACCGCCCTTTATGCGGCGGGACGTATGGACGATAAAGCACTCCACCAGCTGTCACGCCTGCGTGGCCGACTCATGGGAGAGACAAAAGGGGAAAAGGGGAGCATGCTGGCCGTCTCGGCACCCATTGCAGCCATTGAGCAACTGCTGGCCGAGGAGCAGATCGACCTGGTTCTGGCCAACCGCAACGCGCCAACCCAGGGGGTGCTCTCTGGTAAAAGCGCGGAAATTGACCGGGCGGCGGATATTCTCGCCGGTCGCGGCATCTCCTGCAAAAAGATCCCTGTTGCTGCAGCGTTCCATAGCCCCCTTGTCGCCGATGCAGCGGTTCCCTTTCAGAAGGAGCTGGCTTCCGTCACCCTGGCTCCCCCTCGCATTCCGGTGTACGCCAACACCACCGCTGCCGAATACCCCGCCGATGCAGGTGCAGCCAGGAAGTTGCTGGCAGAACAGCTGGCCAATCCGGTTCAGTTTGTCGCCGAGATAGAAGCCATGCATGCAGCAGGCATCCGCACTTTTGTGGAAGTGGGCCCCGGCTCCAGGCTGACGGGACTGGTCAAGGCCATCCTCGGTGACAGGGAGCACCTGGCTGTCGCCATTGATTCATCAAACGGCAAACGTTCCGGCATCGCCGATCTGGCCAGGCTCCTGGCCCAGCTGGCTGTGCTGGGTTATACGGTGCGCCTCCCCCTGTGGGATGAGAGCTTTCAGCCGCCGGTGGAAACCGGCAAAAAACCGGCCATGACCGTCCCCATCTGCGGCGCCAATTACGTGAAGCCGAAAGCAAAACGGCCACCACTACCCCGTCCGGCTGCCGCAGCCGTTGCGCAACCTGTCCAGCCGCAGCCTTTGCCGACAGCGCCTTCCCAGCCCCAGATGTCGGTAGCCTCAGCTGCCCCAGTATCCGCTCAACCAGAGGTCCTCGCCCAGTCCCTGCAGGTCACCCGCGACAGCCTGGCGGTACTGCAGAAAATGCAGGAAGAGACAGCCCAACTCCATCGCCGCTTTCTGGAAGGACAGGAGGCAGCCAACCGAACTTTTCAGGCCCTGCTGGAGCAGCAACAGCGCCTTGTTCAGGGTTCCATCATACCTCTTTCCTCACAGGCCATACCTGCCGCCGTGCCAGCAGCGGTCCAGCAGCCCGCAGCCATACCCGCATTCAAGTCAGTCGCCCCCCCAGCTCCGGCACCGGCTCCTGCTGTTGCCCCTGCGCCGGCACCGGCCGCAGCGGCAACGGACCGCACCGCGGATGCCCTCCTGGCCGTAGTCAGCGAAAAAACCGGCTATCCGGTGGAGATGCTGGAAATGGACATGGGCATGGACGCCGATCTGGGCATCGATTCCATCAAGCGGGTGGAGATCCTCTCCGCTATCCAGGAGCGCCTCCCCGGCGCACCGGTCATCGATCCCGAACACCTGGGGACCCTGCGCACCCTGGGGGACATCGCCTCGTACCTAGGGGTGGGAGCCCCTGGTACTGCGCCTGCACAACAGTGCACCACATCTATCCCTGCATCCTCTCCTGCCGGCAACGGCAAGGTAGCCGAAACCCTGCTGGCCGTGGTCAGCGAGAAGACCGGCTATCCTGTCGAGATGCTGGAAATGGAGATGGGCATGGATGCCGATCTGGGCATCGACTCCATCAAACGGGTGGAGATCCTCTCCGCCATCCAGGAACGCCTTCCCGGCGCACCGGCCATCGGGCCGGAACACCTGGGGACCCTGCGCACACTCGGGGACATTGCCGCCTATCTTGGTGCCGGATCAGCCGTTGCCGCACCCGGCACCTCTGCAGCAGCCGCCACATCGGTTGCCAGCAACGTAGCCGGGATACTGCTTGCAGTGGTAAGCGAGAAAACAGGCTATCCCGTGGAGATGCTGGAAATGGAGATGGGCATGGATGCCGACCTGGGCATCGATTCCATCAAGCGGGTCGAGATACTCTCTGCCATCCAGGAACGCCTCCCCGGCGCACCGGTCATCGGTCCAGAGCACCTTGGGACCCTGCGCACCCTGGGGGACATCGCCGCCTATCTTGGGCAGGGATCTGCACCCGCACCGGCAACTCTTTCACCGGCGGCATCCGCCGCGGCCCAGCCCGCCGATGACATAGCCCAGATGCTGCTCACTGTGGTGAGCGAGAAGACCGGCTATCCCGTGGAGATGCTGGAGATGGAAATGGGGCTGGATGCCGACCTGGGCATCGATTCCATCAAACGGGTCGAGATACTCTCCACCATCCAGGAACGACTCCCCGGCGCACCGGTCATCGGCCCTGAACACCTTGGGACATTGAAAACCCTGGGGGAGATCGCAGGGCACCTGGCCGGTACCCGTGGCGACAGCAGGCCTGCTCCCGTCGCCGAAACGGTGTCTCCGTCACCCGCTGAGGCGGCCAAGGCGGTGGAACCTGAGATATGTCGCAGCACCATAGTTCCCGTGGAGTTACCGGAGACTGGGGATGGAGAAAAACTGGAACCCCCTACCGACGGCGAATTCTGGGTCACCGACGACGGTTCACCCTTCACCGCAGAGCTTTGCACCATGCTCTTCCGTCGCGGGTACACGGTCCGCAGGATCAGCAACCATGAGCATCACGAAATATCCGCACCGGCCAAACTTGCCGGTCTGGTAATCTCCGCACCCGTTTCAGGGACCGACGGCCAGTTCCTGGAAAATTCCTTCATGCTCCTGAAGAGCGCCGCCCCTGCCCTGCGCAAGGGAAGCGAAGAGGGCACGGCCCTTTTCGCCACAATCTCCAGCCTGGATGGCGCCTTCGGTTGCAGTTCGGGAATGGAAATCGCCGATCCACTCTCCGGCGGACTTGCCGGATTTACCAAGACAGCAGCACGGGAATGGCCGGAGGTTGTCTGCAAGGCCATTGATGTGGCGGGCTTCAGTGATCCTTCGGCCATGGCCGGCGCTGTCGCAGGGGAATTGTTCCGCATGGGGCCGGTGGAGGTTGGGCTCACCCCGGAAGAACGGGTGACGCTCCAGCTTTCTGAAGCTTCAGCCATGGAAACGGTTTCGACTCCCCTGCGCCCAGGGGAGGTAGTTGTCATCACCGGCGGCGGCAGAGGCGTGACCGCCGAAACCGCCATTGCCCTGAGCCAGGCATACCGCCCCTTCCTGGTCCTTCTTGGCAGAAGCCCGGAACCTGCCGAGGAACCCTCCTGGCTGACCCCATTGACCGAAGAAGCCCAGATCAAGAAGGGTATCATCGAGCAGGCGGGAGGAAAACTCCATCCCCGTGATATCGAGGAACGCTACCGGGCTGTCCTGGCCGGCCGGGAGCTGCGTTCCACCCTGGCCCGCATCGAGGCGGCCGGCGGCACGGCAGTTTATCACACGGTGGATATCCGCGATGCCGGGACTGTCAGGAACCTCCTCAATGGAATCAGGCAGCAGCACGGCCCGATCCGCGGCATTGTTCACGGAGCTGGGGTGCTGGCAGACCGGCTGATCGTCGATAAATCGCTGGAGCAATATGCCGCGGTTTACGGCACCAAGGTGGAAGGCCTGCAATCCCTGCTGGCTGCCACCGCAGAAGACGAACTCCGCTTCCTGGCCTTCTTCTCCTCCACCACCGGACGCTTCGGCCGCATCGGCCAGGTGGATTACGCGGTGGCCAACGAGGTACTCAACAAGCTGGCCCAGGCCGAGATGCGCAAGCGCCCCGGATGCAGGGTAGTGGCCATCAACTGGGGGCCGTGGGACGGGGGCATGGTCACCCCTTCCCTGAAAAGAGTCTTTGCCGGTGAGGGAATAGGCCTGATCGGTCTCGCCGCCGGTGGCGATTTCCTCGTTCGCGAGGTGGCTGCAATGGGAGCGCCCGTGGAGATCATTGCCATCGCCGGCGCTGCCGGAGAGCTATCCGCCATTGCGCCCCCACCCGGGTCCCAGGCACTGCCGGAGGCCTTCACCCTCAATCTGACCATCGACGAATACCCGTTCCTCCGCTCCCATGTCCTTGACGGCAAGGCGGTGCTTCCCATGGCGGTGATCGTCGAGTGGCTTGCCCACGGTGCCCTCCACGGCAACCCCGGGCTGCGCTTCCATGGCTTCAACGACTTGCGCATCTGCAAAGGTGTTATCTTTGAGCAGGGGGCACCTTGCACCCTGCATTTTCTCGCCGGCAAGGCACAGAAACGGGACTCCTTCTACCTGGTGCCTGTTGAACTGACAAGTGCCACGACAGAAGGGAAAAACATCCTTCACGCCCGGGCGGAGATCGTCTTGGCCGGCCGCCTGCCAGAGGGAATCCGTTCCATCATCGAAATTCCGTCCACCCCCTATGAGCCGAAAAACGGCCGTATCTACGACACGGAACGCCTCTTCCACGGCCCCGAACTGCACGGCATCGAGCAGGTGATAGGCTGCTCCACCAAGGGTATTGCCGCCACCGTCAAGGGTGCGCCCTCACCCGCCGCCTGGATCAGCCACCCCCTGCGCAGCGCCTGGCTTACCGACCCGCTGGTCATGGACAGCGCCTTCCAGCTCATGATCCTCTGGTCCTTCGAACGTTTCGGCGCCGGCTCCCTCCCCTGCTTTGCCGGCCGCTATCGCCAGTATGTGGACAGCTTCCCCGCCGAAGGGGTCCAGATCGTAGTGCGAGTGACGGAAGAGCGGAAGAATAGCGCCACTGCCGACATGGAATTCCACGACCGACATTCCGGCAAGCTTGTGGCACGCCTCGAAGGATACGAGTGCATTATCGACCCGTCCCTGAAACAGGCCTTCCAGCGTAACCAGCTCCAGGAAACGGGCGGATTCCGGTTGGGAGCAGCCTGATAATGCAGCAGAAACCTTCCGTTGCAATTGTCGGCATCGGCGCCCTCTTTCCCGACGCGCCCGATCTGGAGCATTACTGGGAAAATATCCGTACCGGCCACACCTCCGCCAGGGAGGTGCCTGCAGGGAGGTGGCATGTCCCTGCCGACTCTGTCTTCGATCCGACCCCCGGCAAAACGGACCGGGTCTATTCCCGGCGTGGCTGTTTCATCGAGAAACTCCCTCCCCTCGCACTGCTCGATGGCATCGCCCTAGATCCGGGCCTGGTCGCCGGTCTCGACCCACTTTTCCAGCTGCTGCTTCATACGGGCAAAAGGGCATTCGACGACGCCATCACCGCTCCCCTGGACCGCTCCAGGGTCGGCGTCATCATCGGCAACCTGGCACTTCCCACCGAAACCACCGCCGGATTGACCCGGGCCTGGTTGGGCAGAACCTTTGAAGAAAGGCTTCTCGGACACTCCAGTATCCCTGCAGATATAGATCCCATCAACCGCTATTCAGCCGGGCTTCCGGCTGGACTTCTGGCCCATGCCCTTGGTCTTGGCGGCGGCAGCTGTACCCTGGACGCCGCCTGCGCCAGCTCCATCTATGCCATCAAACTTGCCGTGGATGAGCTCCTTTCCGGCCGCGCCGATGCCATGCTCACCGGTGGCGTTTCCCGCCCTGACCCCCTCTTTACCCAGATGGGCTTTTCCCAGCTCCGCGCCCTCTCCAAGCGCGGTACCTGCTCACCCTTCGATGCCGCGGCCGATGGTCTGGTGGTCGGCGAAGGGGCAGGCATCTTCCTCCTGAAGCGGACGGAGGATGCCGTGGCCCATGGCGACCATATCTACGGCATAATCAGGGGAGTAGGTCTCTCCAATGACGTGGGCGGGAGCCTGCTGGCGCCCCTCTCCGAGGGACAGCTGCGGGCCATGCGGGCTGCCTATGCCGATACGGGCTGGAACCCCCAGGATGTGGACCTCATCGAGTGCCATGCCACCGGCACCGCCATAGGAGACGCCACTGAATTCGCCAGTCTGCAGGAACTCTGGGGAGATGTCCACCCGGCAGACAGGACCTGCGTCATCGGATCCGTCAAATCCAATATCGGCCACCTTTTGACAGCGGCAGGGGCAGCCGCCCTGACCAAGGTGCTTCTGGCCATGAAGGAAGGGATGCTGCCCCCCACCGCCGGTTTTTCCAATCCTCCGGCAGCCATAGATCTTGAGCAGAGCCCGTTCCGCGTTCTCGCAACCGCCATTCCCTGGGTACGACGGGGTGAAGGGATTCCTCGCCGGGCCGCTGTCAGCGCCTTCGGTTTCGGCGGCATCAATGGCCATCTCCTGGTGGAGGAATGGCTGCCCGATCAGGGGAAGGTTTCCCAGCCCCTTGCCGTCAGGTCTGATTCGGCGACTGAGGCGACCGATATTGCCGTTGTCGGCATTGACGCCCGGTTCGGCCCATGGCAGTCACTGGATAAATTTACCCAACGGGTATTAGGCGGCGACGGCGGCACGGTGCCGGTCCCTCCCCAGCGCTGGTGGGGAGCGGAAAAGAGCGCTTGGTTCAAGAACGAAGAGCTGGATCATACCCGGTTCAAGGGCTTTTTCATGGACGAATTTGCCGTGGCCGCCGACCAATTCCGCATCCCACCACTGGAAATGGCGGAAATGCTGCCCCAGCAGCTTCTCATGCTGCAGGTGGCCGCAGCGGCCATGGCCGACGCCGGTCTTGGCCGGGAGGGCAATGATCGGACGGCGGTCCTCATCGGCATCGCCCTGGATCTGAACAGCACCAATTTCAGCTTCCGCTGGTCCATTGGGGAAGAAGCACCACACTGGCAGCGGGAATTGGGCAGAGAACTCACCCCCGCCGAACTGGAAGCATGGGCCGCCAAATTGCGCGAGGCTGCCGGACCGCCACTCACCGCCAACCGCACTATGGGTGCCCTGGGAAACATCGTTGCCAGCCGCATTGCCCGTGAGTTCAAGGTCGGCGGTCCCAGTTTCACCATCTCCAACGAAGAAGGCTCCGGCATCAGGGCACTGGAAGCTGCGGTGCGGCTGCTTTGCGCCGGTCAGATCGATCGGGCACTGGTGGGTGCCGTTGATTTTGCCGGAGACCTGCGTGCCGTCCTCGGCCACCACTCCCGCCGTCCCTTCAACCAATCCGGCCTTGGAGCCCCCCTCGACGAAAGTTCTTCCGGCAGCATCATCGGCGAAGGAGCCTCGGCAGTGGTGCTCAAGCGCCTGAAGGATGCCCTGCAGGACGGTGACCGCATCTATGCCGTCATCAAAGGTATCGGCAGAGCCGGTGGCGGCATCGTCAACCCTGGCGAAAACGTCTACAGAACCGCCATGGAGCGGGCCTATACCTCGTCGGGTCTGGAACCGGGCAGCATCGGCCTTTTGGAAGCTGTTGGCAGCGGCAATCCACCGGACGATCGCATGGAGGCTCAGACTCTTGCCCGCTTCTTTGACGACAATGAGCGCCGTCACTGCGCCGTTACGTCAGTCATGGCAGACATAGGCCATTGCGGCGCCGCCTCGGGACTTGCCTCCTTCGTCCGGAGCTGTCTTGCCCTCCATCACGAGACTATCCCCCCCTGCCGTGGTGTCGAAACGCCGTTACCTGAGCTGTCAGGCAGCGGATCGCTTCACATTCCCCGTGCCCCACGTTACTGGCTGCGCAACCGGGCAGAGGGGCCCCGCCGGGCCGGGATCAGCACCTTCGGCGTGGACGGCACCTGTAGCCACGTGATTCTGGAAGGTTGGGAGTCGGTACCCCAGCGCTTCCAGGCCGAACGTCGGGCGCCATTGGGCCCAGCCGATGAATCGCTATTTGTCATCACCGGAAACAACCGTGGCGAATTGGTTCAGGGGCTGGATCAACTGGGCCTCCTCAGCGAAGGGCATAAATTCGACCTGGACGGGCTTGCCTTGGAATGGCAGGATTGTGGCGATGCCACGAAAAGCCTTGCCGTAAGCATTGTGGCGAGGAACTTCGATGAGTTGACAGCCCTGATCGACCAGGGGAGAGCAGTCGTTGCCGGCGATACCGCATCCACTGCCCAGATGCACCCTCTGTTGCGCGACAGGCTATTCTTTTCCCCCAAGCCTATCGGTCCCGATGGCAAGGTCGCCTTCGTCTTTCCCGGCTCGGGCAACCACTATCCCGGCATGGGCATGGAGCTCTCCGTCGCATGGCCTGAGATATTCCGCCGCCAGGACGCCGCCAACCTCTACCTGCGCAACCAGTTCCAGCCGGGATACTTCTGGAACGGCGCACCGGCGGATGAGATCAACAATAATCACGAGGCGGTCATTTTCGGCCAAGTGGCAACCGGTGTCGCCGTCAGCGACATCGTCCGCACCTTCGGTGTCGAGCCGACCTCCGTCATCGGCTACAGCCTGGGGGAATCGGCAGCCCTCTTCGCCCTGGGCGCCTGGCATGCCCGGGACGAGATGCTGCAGCGCATGCACAACTCGACCCTCTTTACCCGGGATTTGGCCGGCGAATGCCGCGCCGCCGCCCGTGCCTGGGGTCTAGGCGAAGGAAAGGAAGTGGAATGGAGCATCGGTGTCGTCGAAGCAACGGCCAAGGATGTGCGCCGGGCTCTCCGTTCCACCCGGCGGGTCTATCTACTCATTGTCAACACCCCCGACGAGTGCGTCATCGGCGGTGATGCCAAGGCGGTCAAGCGCCTGGTCGCCATGCTGGAATGCCGCTTCTACCCACTGCAGGGCGTCACCACGGTCCACTGCGAAGTGGCGAAGCAAGTTGCAGAGGCCTACCGCGACCTGCACCTCTTCAAGACGACCCCACCGGAAGGCATAACCTTTTACAGTGGCGCCAAAGGCACGTCCTATGCCGTTACCCGCGCCAGTGCCGCCGATTCCATCCTGGCCCAGGCGGTGGACGGCATCGATTTTCCTGCCGTCATCGAAGATGCCTATGGGACCGGTGTCCGCTACTTCCTGGAAATGGGGCCTGGCAGTTCCTGCAGCAGGATGATCGGGCGCATCCTGGGGGAACGCCCGCACCTGGCGCGATCCGCCTGCTTTTCCGGCATTGAGGGAACATCTGCGATTCTCCGCCTGCTGGCCCAGCTCATTGCCGAGCGGCTTCCGGTTGATCTGGCCCCACTCCGCAGAGAACGGGAATCAGTCATCACGGTAAAAGCCGCGGGAAGGGAATTTGCAGTTGTTATGGCCAATAAGCCCTTTGAACCGCCGAAACCTGCTGCAACCATGTCTACAGTTCAGCCTGCAATGCCCCCTCTCCTTCGCCCCTTCCCACCAGAAGAGGGGAAAGTAGTGGTACCCACCATGGCAACAGTCCCTTTGAATGCATCTGTGGAGGTATCGACAACCGCTGCACTCCCTGCCGGCACGGCTCAGGCGTCGATCTCCGATCCGCTCATGGAAGCCTTTGCCGCAGCACAGCAGGCACAGCTGCAGGCCCATGATGCCTATCTGAAAATTTCCAGCAGTTTCAGCCGGACCATGGCCGACACACTGGCGCTGCAGCTTTCCGTGCAGAGCGGGCTGGCCGCAGCCGGTATTGCCTTTGGCAGCGTTTCCCCAGCCGCTCAGGCACCGGTCACTGCCCCTCCAGCCGGGCCAAAGCCGGTCTTTGACCGGGAAATGTGCCTGGAGTTCGCCCGTGGCCTGGCGGGACGCATGCTCGGCCCGGCCTTTGCCGAAGCCGACACCTTCCCGACCCGGGTCCGCCTCCCTGATGAGCCGCTGATGCTGGTGGACCGGATCATGGCCCTGGAGGGGGAAGCAAAATCCATGACCCGTGGCCGTGTCGTTACCGAGCACGATGTCCATGCCGGCGCCTGGTACCTGGACGGGGGGCGCATCCCCACCTGCATTGCCGTCGAAGCGGGCCAGGCCGACCTCTTCCTTTCCGGCTACCTGGGCATCGACTTCATCACCAGGGGTCTTGCCGTCTATCGGCTCCTGGATGCTGTGGTCACCTTTCATCGCGAACTGCCGGTCCCTGGGGAAACCATCCATTATGACATCCGCATCGAGCGCTTCTTTCGCCAGGGAGAGACCTACCTGTTCCGCTTCCATTTTGACGCCACCGTCGATGGAAAGCCGCTCCTCACCATGCGTGACGGCTGCGCCGGCTTCTTTACCACGGCGGAACTGGCAGCAGGCAAGGGGATCGTCAAGGGGGCCATTGACCTGCGCCCCCAGGCGGGCAAGCGACCGGCCGACTGGGTCGAACTGGTGCCCATGGCACGGGAATCCTACGATGCCCATAAGCTGGAGCGGTTGCGCAGCGGCGATCTGGCCGGGTGTTTCGGCTCGCTCTTCAGTAATCTTGCCGTCCGCAATCCCTTGACCATCCCGGGCGGGCGGATGCAGCTGGTCCACCGGGTCATGGAGCTGGATCCCACCGGCGGCCGGTACGGACTGGGGATGATCCGCGCCGAAGCGGACATCCATGCCGATGACTGGTTCATCACCTGCCACTTCGTCGATGACCGGGTCATGCCCGGTACCCTCATGTACGAGTGCTGCCTCCACACCCTGCGCATCTATCTCTTGCGCATGGGCTGGATAGCCGAAGCGGTTGACGCAGCATGGGAACCGGTGCCGGAGGTGGCCAGCCGTCTCTGCTGCCGCGGTCAGGTCCTGGAAACAACCAGGATCGCCACCTATGAGATCACCATCCGCGAGCTGGGCTACCGTCCTGAACCGTACGCCATCGTCGATGCCCTCATGTATGCCGACGGCAGGCCGATCGTGGAGATCACCAGCATGTCTGTGCGCTTGAGCGGGACGAATAAAGAAAAGCTGTTGGCGTTGTGGCAGGGGAAGGCCGAATCTCCTGCAGGAACAGTAAAACCCGCCATTTACACCAAAGAACAGATCCTTGCCTACAGCAACGGCAAGCCGTCGGAAGGCTTCGGCGAGCGCTACCGGATCTTCGACAGCGAGCGAAAAATTGCTCGCCTCCCCGGCCCCCCCTTCCAATTCATGGACCGGGTCACTGCTGTACGCGGCGAGCCCTGGGTGATGGCGGCAGGTGCCATGGCCGAAGCCCAATACGATGTTCCCGCCGACGCATGGTACTTTGCTGCGGAACGTCAGCCTCTCATGCCCTTCTGCGTGCTGCTGGAAGCGGCCCTTCAGCCCTGCGGCTGGCTGGCGGCCTACGTGGGCTCGGCGCTGAACAGCCCCACCGACATCTCCTTCCGCAACCTGGGTGGCACCGCCATCCAACACCGTCCGGTCACCCCCGCGAGCGGGACCCTGACGGCATCGGCCACCATGACCAAAGTTGCCACCAGCGGCGGCATGATCATCCAGGAGTTCGACTTCCGCGTTGCCGATGACAAGGGGATCATTTACGAAGGGGAGACCATGTTCGGCTTCTTCTCCAAGGAAGCCCTGGCCAACCAGGTGGGCATCCGTGACGCTGCTGTCTACCAGCCGACCATCCATGAGGAACAGCGGGGCAGGAGCCTGCCCTATCCTGAAACGGCGCCATTCCCGGAGAAGATGCTGCGCATGATCGACCAGGTCGATCTCTTCGTCCCCGATGGTGGCCCCAAAGGGCTTGGTTACATCCGCGGCATCAAGCATGTGGACCCCGAAGAGTGGTTCTTCAAGGCCCATTTCTACCAGGACCCGGTGACACCGGGTTCCCTGGGGCTGGAGTCGTTCCTGCAGCTACTGAAGTTTGTGGCTGTCGAGCGTTGGGGCTGGCACAACGGTGAGACGGTGGCGGTCATTGCCTTGGGGCAGAGGCATAAATGGCTCTATCGCGGGCAGGTGGTGCCGACCAACAGCAGAGCCACCGTCCAGGCCTGGATCACTGCGGTAGACGACGAGAAACGGACCCTGACCGCCGACGGTTTCCTGTCAGTGGACGGCAAAATTATTTATCAGATGAACGATTTCACGGTAAGACACGGGTAAGGATATGAAGTACTCAAAAGTATATATGGATGCGCTGGGCTACGAGCTGGCGCCGGTTGTGGTCACCTCGGCAGAGCTTGAAACCAGGCTGGAGCCGCTATACAAATCATTATTTCTTGCCCCGGGCCAGCTGCAGGCATTGACCGGCATCCGCGAGCGGCGCTGGTGGGAGCCTGGCTATCCCCTCTCCCAAGGCGCCATTGCCGCGGGAAGCAAGGCCCTTGCCGCAGCAGGTATCGCACCATCGGAGATTGGTGCACTAGTCTATACCGGCGTCTGCCGTGAACAGTTCGAGCCGGCCACCGCCTGCCGCGTCGCAGCCGGACTGGGCATTGAGGGCAATGCCGCCGTCTTCGACCTCTCCAATGCCTGCCTTGGTGTGTTGAACGGCATGCTGGACGTGGCAAACCGCATCGAGCTGGGTCAGATCAGGGCCGGGCTGGTGGTCTCCTGCGAAAGCGCCCGGGAAATCAACGAAGTCATGATCGGCCGCATGCTCGAAGAAAGAAACATGGAACACTTCGCCGTCTCCCTCGCCACCCTCACCGGTGGATCGGGAGCGGTCGCCGTTCTGCTTACGGACGGCTCCTTTTCCCCAGCCAAGCGACGTCGCCTCCTGGGCGGAGTCACGCAGGCCGCCCCGGAACACCACCGCCTCTGCCTGTGGGGGATGGTACCCGACGGCACGGGGGGCTACCGCCAGAATATGAGTACCGACGGCGTCAACGTCATGAATCACGGCGTCGAGCTGGGGCTGCGCACCTGGCAGGCATTTCTTCCCAAGGTGGGATGGAAAAAGGAAGATGTGGACCGGGTGGTCTGCCACCAGGTGGGTTCGGCCCACCAGAGCTTGATCCTCAAGACCCTGGGCATTCCCGGCGACAGGGATTTCACCACCTTCGAGTACCTGGGCAACATGGGCACCGTTTCCCTGCCACTCACCGCGGCCATTGCCGACGAGCGGGAGATGCTGGAGCCGGGAGAAAAGGTGGCCCTGCTGGGGATCGGCAGCGGGCTGAACTGCTTGATGCTTGGGGTGGAGTGGTAGAATGGCCATCGACCTGAAAAAACACTACCCCTTCACCGGCAAAAACCTGGACCTGAACGGCCTGGCCTACCACTACCTGGACGAGGGGAGCGGTGACCCGGTGGTCATGGTACACGGCAACCCGTCCTGGTCCTTTTACTACCGGAACCTCGTCCTTGCCCTCAGGGATCGCTACCGCTGCATCGTCCCCGACCACATGGGCTGCGGCTTTTCCGACAAGCCGGGCGATGACCGCTACGACTATACCCTCTCCCGGCGAGTCGATGATCTGGAGCAGCTACTGGATCATCTCGACATCAAAGGGAATATCACCCTGGTGGTCCACGACTGGGGGGGGATGATCGGCATGGCCTATGCCATACGCCATCCGGAGCGGATCAAACGGCTGGCGATCCTCAATACCGCCGCCTTCCATCTCCCCAAGGAGAAACCATTCCCCCTGGCGCTGAAAATCTGCCGTGAGACTCTCCTGGGCACCCTGCTTGTCCGCGGCTTCAATGCCTTCAGCCTGGCCGCCTCTTTTGTGGGCTGCAAGCGCAATCCCATGCATGGAGAGCTGCGGCGCGCCTATCGACTGCCGTACAACAACTGGCAGAACCGCATCGCCACCCTGCGCTTTGTCCAGGACATCCCCCTCGCCCCCGGCGATCGCACCTACGACCTGGTCAGCGATGTCGCCGCCGGTCTCGAACAGTTCCGCAGCCTTCCCATGGCCATCTTCTGGGGGGAAAAGGACTTCGTCTTCGACCGCACCTTTCTCAAGGAATGGCAGCACCGGTTTCCCGACGCGGAAGTGCATGCCTATGCCGATGCAGGGCACTATATTCTCGAGGACCTGCGTGATGAAATCGTCCCTCTCATCGCGAACTTCCTCCATCGAACCGAGGAAAAGCCATGAGCAGAACCGGTTTCGTCAACATCGCCTCCCATCTTCCCGACATGGCCCGCCGCCAGCCGGACACGTCGGCCATCATCTTTCCCCAGAAAAACCGCATCCTGACCTTCGGCGAACTGGATCGTCTCAGCGACCGTATGGCTTACGGCCTGGAAGCCTACGGCATCGGCCGCGGCGTGCGGACAGTTTTGATGGTGCCCCCCGGCCCCGATTTCTTTGCCCTGACCTTTGCCCTCTTCAAGGTGGGCGCGGTGGTGGTACTGGTAGATCCCGGACTTGGAGTCAAGAACCTGAAGAAATGCCTGGCCGATGCCGAGCCCCAGGCATTCGTCGGCATTCCCAAAGCACACATTGCCAGAAAGTTGTTCGGCTGGGGAGAGGAAACCCTGCGCACCTTCGTCACCGTCGGCCGTCGCCTCTTCTGGGAAGGGGTAACCCTGGAAGAAATGATTGTAGGCCAGGGAGAGCGCCCTTTCCCCATGGCCCCGACAGATCGGGACGAGGTGGCCGCCATCCTCTTCACCAGCGGCAGTACCGGTTCCCCCAAGGGAGCCGTCTACACCCACGGCAACTTTGCCGCCCAGGTGGAGGCATTGCGCCGTATCTACGGCATCGAGCCGGGAGAAGTTGATCTTCCCACCTTTCCCCTCTTCGCCCTTTTTGCTCCGGCCCTGGGGATGACCGCCGTCATCCCACAGATGAATTTCACCCGCCCCGGGTCCGTCAACCCGCACCGCATCATCTCCGCCATCGAGACCTATCATGTGACCACCATGTTCGGCTCCCCGGCCCTCATCAACCGGGTCGGCCGCTACGGACACAAAAGGGGGAAACGGCTACCCTCGCTGCGCAGGGTCATCTCCGCAGGTGCACCGGTGCCGGCAGTGGTCATGGAGCGCTTTGCCAGCATGCTAAGGCCCGAGGTGCAGATATTCACCCCCTACGGCGCTACCGAGGCCCTTCCCGTCTGTTCCATCGGCAGCCATGAGATCCTCGGAGAAACCCGCGCCATTACCGAGGCCGGTGGCGGCGTCTGTATCGGCACGCCGGTGGAAGGGATCAGGCTGGAGATCATCGAGATCAGCGATGCCCCTATCGACCTGTGGGACGACTCCCTCTGTGTTCCCATCGGCAAAATCGGCGAGATCGTCGTTCAGGGAGAGCAGGTGACGCGGCGCTACCATAACCATCCGGAAGCGGACCTCCTTGCCAAGATCAAGGATCCGGCTACGGGAGGCTTCTTTCACCGCATGGGTGACCTGGGGGGAAAAGACGAGGATGGGCGCATCTGGTTCTGCGGCCGCAAATCCCACCGTGTCATCACCCCCGAGGAGACCCTTTTCACCATCCCTTGCGAAGCGGTCTTCAACACCCACCCTGCCGTCTTCCGCACCGCCCTGGTGGGGATCGGAGAAAAGGGGAACCAGCTGCCGGTACTCTGCGTCGAACTGGAAAAGGGAGCAAGGGTCAACAAGGAAAAGGTGCGCCAGGAGCTGATCGATCTGGCCAAGGCCCACATTCATACTCAGCTGATCAGCACCATTCTCTTTCACCCTGCCTTCCCAGTAGACATTCGCCACAACGCCAAGATCTTCAGGGAGAAACTTGCCGTGTGGGCCGCACGGAGCCTTGCATGAGGGCTCTAGTTACCGGCGGCGGCGGGTTCCTGGGAAGTGCCATCGTACGCCTGCTGATGGCGCGGGGAGATGAAGTGGTCAGCTTTTCCCGCAACCGGTACCCGGACCTGGAAAAGCTTGGAGTCAGGCAAGTCTCCGGGGATCTCGCCGACCCTGACGCGGTCACGGCAGCGGCTGCGGGCTGCGATATCGTTTTCCATGTGGCGGCCAAGGCGGGTATCTGGGGAGACTATGCCGACTACCACCGGGCCAATGTCACCGGCACGGAAAACGTCCTCGCCGCCTGCCGCAAGAACGGCATCAGGCGCCTCGTCTATACTGGTTCCCCCAGCGTGGTATTCGATGGCCATGACGTGGAAGGGGGCAACGAGTCACTCCCCTACCCTGACCACTTCGAGACGAACTATCCCAAGACGAAGGCAATTGCCGAGCAACTGGTGCTGGCGGCGAATAGTCCTTCACTTGCCACCGTATCATTGCGCCCCCACCTGATCTGGGGCCCTGGGGATAATCACCTGGTACCGAGGATTATTGCCCGGGCAAAGGCAGGCAAGCTGCGCCGCATCGGCAAATGCCCCTGTCTGGTGGACACGGTCTACGTGGACAACGCCGCCGAGGCCCATCTCCTTGCCGCCGACCGCCTGGAACATGGCAGCCCCGTCGCCGGCAAAGCCTACTTCATTTCCAACGGCGACCCCATCCCCCTCTGGGAGATGGTCAATGCCATCCTCAATGCCGCCGGACTGCCACCGGTGAACCGCACCATTTCGCCGACCGTCGCCTACGGGGTCGGTGCCCTCTGTGAAACCCTCTGGCAACTCCTCCCCCTGAAAGATGAGCCCCCCATGACCCGCTTCGTCGCCCGGGAGCTTTCCACCGCCCACTGGTTCGACATCTCTGCCGCCCGCAGGGATCTGGGCTATGAACCGCGGATTTCCATTACCGAAGGGCTGCAGCACCTTGAGGCCTGGCTCTCCTCCCAGGGAGCATAGCGGTCATGACCCTCGCCTCCGGAGCGGTGCATATTCATTTTTACTCTCTGGATGTGGAAGAGGGAGAACTGAAGCGGCTCGGAGGGCTATTGTCGCCGGAGGAATCTGCACGGGCCAAGCGGCTGCTCAACCCGGTGGTTAGAAGCAGGTTTGTCGCCGGCAGAGGCGGGTTGCGCCGGCTCCTGGCACCGTATCTGGGAAAAGCGCCGGAAAGCCTGGTTTTTGCTGAAGGTGAGCAAGGGAAGCCTTATTTTGCCGATGCTGCCGAACATGGCAGGCTGCGCTTCAACCTGACCCACAAGCATGGCCGGGCAGCCCTTGCCATAAGCGGCGGCCGGGAAGTGGGGGTGGACCTGGAGGAGCTGCGAGAGAGCATCCCTTACTTGAAGATGGCGGAACGATTCTTCATTACCGAGGAAAGTGATGAATTGTTGATCCTCCCCCCCGACGAGCAGATGGCAGCCTTTTACCGCTGCTGGACCAGGAAGGAAGCGTACCTGAAGGGTCTCGGCACCGGCCTGACCAGAGCGGCGAACACCTTCCGAGTCTCTGTTCTCCCCGGCGAGCTGCTCCTTGACGATTTCCAGGATCCGGCACTCAAGGGGCGTTGGACCCTCCACGATATTCAGGTACCGGAAGGATACTGCGCCGCTTTGGCAGTCGAAGGCACACCCAGAGCCTTTACCTGCTTTCCCTGGACCTGAATCCTTCTATTTCCCCCGCATCACATCCTCGATCTCCGCCAGTGAAGGGCGCTTGCTGAAGGGATGGCCCCGCCGCGCTTCTGCTTCCATCTGTCCCAGCACCGACAGAAGACGGTCGGCGCCGGTGATCCGGTAGAACCTGCCGATGCTCGTTCCTATCCCGGAGATGTCGCTCTTCTCGGGGAAGACAATCACCCCGAAAACCGGCAATTGGGGCAGTCTTTTCTTCACCAGGTTCATCAGGTTGACCACGTAGTCATGGACCTGATGATAGGGGTTGTCCCCCCCCTCTCCCCTGATCTCCACGATGCGATTGTTGCTCCCCCGGCAGAGCCAAGTGGAGTTCTCCACGCTCCCTTCCGCTTCGATGGTGCCGTAATAGCCCTTTACCTCCACAACCACCAGACATTCTTTGCTGATGACGATGCAGTCTACGAAGCGGCTCCCCCCCTGGCCGCCGGAAACGTCGAAGTTGGTGACGAGCCGCCATTCGCCGCTTTTCCCCTTGTCACTGCCGACTATGCGGTCGATCACCTGCTGCTCGAAGGCAGCCCCGGTCCTTGTGCCTATGGCGCTTGAGAGAGCATTTGATGCCTCCACCCTGTCCCGCCCCACCGACCGCTTGTATCGCTCCACCTCGGTCCGGAGCTGTTCCTTTTCTGCTCGGGTCCGGTCCAGCTGCCCCTTCAGCTCCGCTGATCTTCGCAGGTTATCCTCCTCCAGGTCGCGGATGATCTGTTCCGCCACCTGCCGGTGCTCGCCCACATCCTGCAAGCGTTGCTCAAGTTCACGAATTCGGCCGATGTAAGTGGCAAACTGGCTGTTGGAGAGATTCTGCTGTTCTTCTATCTGGCGGCCTTTCTCGTCCAGCTGGTTCAAATAGTTGTCCACATCCCGCATCAACTCCGCCTCCCGCTGACGGGCATTGCGCACTTCGGTGCGGCGAAGCTTCAGCAACAGTTCAAGTACAAGCCATACAAAAAGCGAGGCTAGAAGGCAACCGGTCATGGTTTTCAGATAGGTTCGCCACAGTTCATTATCGCGAAATGGATCAGAGAGCCAGTTGCGATAATCCTCCTTGAAGCTGGGGATGGTGCTTATGGAATAGACCCGGCCGATGATTTCACCTGAATGTCCTGCTGCCCCACCTTCTTTCCGCAGTAATTGAAGGATGGATGAAGACTGCCGTCGCAGCAGCACGTAGGGAAAGTTATCCAATGATCCGGCATCGATATGCTCGTCGGGAATCAGTGTGGGATTGGTCTGAAACAGAATGTTTTGACCGGGACAAGTGTCGTTTCCCGTCCGGCAGTCAGTGATAACCAAAGCGTAGATATTGTAATTACGATCCAGAAGCCCCTGCAGGGTCCGGGTGTCCTTCTCCAGCAGGAGGCGAGACAGCTGATTTGCATCAGGCCCCATTTTACCCTCGGCGTGGACTTTGATCATAGTCCTGCCGAGATAATCGGAGAAATTGCGACCATTGAGATAATTGGCCGCCAGCACCGCCAGGTACAGGAGGACAATGAGCCTGATGCCACTGAATGCCAGTTGTTTCAGTAATGCCTTCTTCATATTTCTTGTCCCTGTAGTTGAAAAAAATCGGCTACCAGTGTAGCAGTTTTCCGGGCAAATCCGCTCAAAATAAAAAGAGCCGCGACCAAAGTCACGGCTCTGGTCACGGCAGAGTCAACTTCTCCAAGACTGATCATAGCCCCAGAATCAGTCCTTACCGTGGCATTTGTTGCACAGCTGGCGCTGAAAAACGGCGAATTTGGCCGCGTCCCGGTTGTACATGGCCGCCTTGTATTCGGCCATCAGCTTGCCGGTGGAATTTTCACCATCCCTTCCATTGCCGCCAGCATCGGTACCGGGGTATTCGCCAGCAACGGTAATGAAAGTTCCCCTGGCATTCCAGCGGGTGATGCTGTCCCAACCGGAAGCGTGGGCACGGTGGCAGGTCAGGCAGGTCACCCGGTCGTTGGGATTGGGGCCGGCTGTGGAGGTAACTTCCATGGATAGCTGCTGCGGATCGGTGGCCTCGGCGGTCTGGAAAGGCACCAGCGAGGTGTAGGCACCCGCCTGCATGCCGCTCATGTCACCTGACTTGATGTAATTGTTGTACATGCCGGCGATAGGACCAAGCTCCGCATCGGCAGGATGGAGGTGGTTGGCGCTCCCCCCCAGGAGGGCCTCATGACAGTTGGCGCACCATTTGGACATCCCTTTTCCATAGGCGACCCTGGTATCGCTGGTGGACTCGGAGCGGTTGTATTCCTTGGGAGCAACGGCAATGGGTGGATCATTGGCGAAAACATGGGTAGAACCTTTTGGCTGGTAGCCCTTGCCTGCCAACAGCCGATAGCTGCCGACGGCCGCATCGGCAGTGGGAACGGCCCCGTAGGAACCGGACTCGCCAATGGGATTGTGATCGGTGGTGATGGTGCCGTAAACATCCACCAAGCGGTAATTGCCATGGGGATCATGACAGCTGATGCAGGAGAGCTGGCCGGCCGGATAGGTGCCTCCCGGGGAGACGTTCAGGGTACTGTCGGCCACATAGCCATAACCTGCTGCGAGGATGTTGTGTCCGTGGCGCTCCCCCGGGCTTTGACCACGGCTGCCGTTGCCATTGGTCCAGGTGTAGTTCTTCTTCAGGTAGGCGAAGTCGCCCGCCGGAGTCATGGCCTTCGGTGGCAAGCCATCGGCAGGGGGGGGATCGGTGGCAATCTGGTAGTCCTGGGGATTGGCCGCAGCATGACAGCGGAGGCAGGTGGAACTGGCATCGGCACCGAGAAGTGAAGCATAGCTGCCGTCGGCGCCACTGGAGCCGTGGCATCCTTCGCAAGCTCCAGTGTGGCCGTTATGAAAGGTCTCGGCGAAGCCAAAACCAGCGGTGATGGTGATTAAAGCTATTGAAGCCAGAATGGTCGCCGGTTTGCCCATGGTATCCTCCCTTGCCATCGGTGTTTGATACCGTATCGGTAGCAAGGGGGAATACTTTACAACTATTGATTTAATGCCGGCTCATAAACCAGGAGATGAAATCGGCCGCTACTGAAGCCTTTGGACAAGGTCAATCAACCCTGTTATAGATCGCCTGTTCGCCGTTTCCGCCGAGGACAAAGGTGCTTTTCTCCATTTTTCCGTACAGGATGCGGACATTGCCCATGAAGTTGATGTCCAGTTCGATTCTGCCATCGGGGAGCGCCTTCCACTTGAACTGCAGGCTTGGATTGTTCTGAACAGTGAAGGTACCGCTCTGGTCTTTTCTGAACTCAAGGGTTTCGGGCAGGTTGACGTTTTTCCACTTCCCGGTCACCTCACTCTTCTTGTTGCAGCCCAGAAAAAACAAACAGACAGCTGCTATGGAAACCAAAACCACGACGATTTTCAATACTTTCATTTTTTACCTCTTTTCCCCGATCGTTATGCTGGTGGCGCCTACTGGTTCTCGCCCATCACCTTGAGCATCTTCTTTGCATTCACATGTCCTTTGCGGGCAGCCTTCCGCAGCCACTTCACCGCTTCTTTCGGATCCTTCTCAACCCCTTCCCCGTTGGTATACATGAGGCCAAGGTTATACATGGAAGGCACATGCCCCTTCTCCGCGGCCTTTCGATACCATTTTGCAGCCTCGGCCGTATCCTGGGGGACGCCGTCCCCCTTGTCATACATCATTCCCAGGTTGTTGGCCGCCAGCGCATGCCCCTTTTCCGCTGACTGCCGCAACCATTTCGCCGCCTCCTTCTTGTTGGCAGCGGTCCCCTCACCTTTATAGTACATGATGGCAAGCATGTAGGCTGACTGGGAGTCACCACCAGCCTTGAATTCGCGCATGGCCGTCGGATAATCCTTGAGCCGGTAGGCATTGAAACCGGTGTTGAAACTTGCCCAGACTGGCTGGACAAACCCGGCAGCAAGGCTGATACAGAGGATCTGAAACATTGTGTGCGCTTTTTTCATTACGTTCTCCTGGCGATGCTATTGTCAGTCCATCACGTCAAGCAGTTCCACTTCGAAGATCAGCGTGGCATTGGGGGGTACGACGCCGCCGGCCCCTTTTTTTCCATAGGCGAGTTGCGGCGGGATGATCAGCCTTCGTTTTCCTCCCACTTTCATGGATTTGACCCCTTCGTCCCATCCCTTGATGACTTCACCCTTGCCGATGACAAAGCTGTACGGTTCCCCCCGATCCAGGGAACTGTCGAACTTGGTGCCGTCCTTGAGCCATCCGGTATAGTGGACCCTCACCTTCTTACCGGTAACAGGGCTAGCTCCCTTCCCGACAACGAGATCCTGATAGATTAGGCCACTGCGGGTCTTCACCCTTTTACCCCCGGCCTTCTGTTTCTCGTCGAATGCCTTCTTCTCCTTCTCCCGCATTACTTTCGCATAGGCGTCAAGATCGATGGAAACCCTGTTGACAATGGCATAAAAGGTATCTGTCGAAACGATATCCTTCTTCAACAACTGGGTTTTCATCTGGTACGGGCGCCCCTCGATGATCTTTTTTGCCTCCGCATCCCCGATTCCGGGCAGGGTCATCAACTGTTCCTTGCTTGCCAGGTTCAGGTCCACCTGACTTTTTTCCGCAGGAGATGGTTCCTGCAGCTTATTTTGCTGCTGGGCAAAACTGGAACAGGGCAACACCGTTGCCAGCCAACATACTGTTATGGCCAATCCGACCTTGCTAATTATACTCATTACACATTTTCTCCTTATAACAAATGTGAATACAACAACAAAAACGGATTGTAAGGCAACAATGAGCCATAACGCAATCATTTTTGTAACATCACATTACACAGTCGTGAGAGATTTTTACTCATTTAAACAATTTGCTTACATATGTATTATCGCTATATTAATTGACTTATCCTAAATACAAAGTATAATTAACCAATAATCTCAGGTAAACAGACAATGCAAAGAATATCTCTTACATCTTTTATTGTTGTTTCAGCCCTACTGGCCTATCCTCTGCCTGGAAACATTGCCTTTGCCTTCCATAATGGCGGCGTTGCCGACTGTGACGGCTGTCATACCATGCACAACTCATCGGGCAATGTTCCCATGACCACCGGCGGCAGACCGACAGGCGCCGGATATGCCTACCTGCTCAAAGGTTCCGACCAGAGCTCCACCTGCCTCATCTGTCATGCCGGCTCAAGCCCCACCGACAGCTTTAAAGTCGCCACCAATCCCGTTCCCGCTCCCGGGAACTTCCCGCTCCAACTGCCCCCCGGGGGAGACTTCGCCTATCTGCAAAAAAACTACAACTGGGTCACCTCCACCGGAACGGCCCAATCAAGCCCCGGCAGCAATCACGGTCACAACATCAACGCCGCCGATTTTCTCTACTTCAGTAACGGAGCCAGGTGGACGACAGCGCCAGGCGGTTTTTATCCCACTGCCAGCCTTGGCTGTACCAGCTGCCATGACCCCCACGGCAAGTATCGCATCCTTGATGCTGCAGGAACCACCATTGCCACCACCGGCAAACCCATTGGCGACTCGGGTTCCTATGGTGCGCTCCCCACATCATCCGTAGCTGTCGGTTCCTACCGCCTACTGGCCGGGCAATATTACAAACCCGCCTCGCTGCAGGGAAATTTCGGCTTTGTCGCCAATCCCCCGGTGGCCGTAGCGCCCCAATCCTACAATCGCTCCGAAGCCGCCTCCGACACCAGAGTTGCCTACGGTATGGGCATGTCCGAATGGTGCGGCAACTGCCATGCCTCGCTGCAGCACAATACCATCAATCCAGCCACCACCGTCGGCAACCATCCTGCCGGATACAATGCAAAGCTCACCAACGTCTACACCACCTACAACGCCTACATCTACACCGGCAATCTCACCAATACCAACCCCGCTCTCGGCTACAGCTCCCTCGTTCCCTTCGAGGAAAGTATCTCCAGCCTCTCAAGCCTCGCCGCCGATACCACCAGCACCGCCGGCGCTTCTGCGGTGGATAACGTCAACTGCCTAACCTGCCACCGGGCGCACGCCTCGGCCTGGGACAGCTGCACCCGCTGGAATACCGCCCAGGGCGCCTACCTGACCGTTGCCGGCTCATATCCCGGCCTGGATGCACCCACCACTCAGGGACAGCAGGGGGAATATGCAACGGGGAAAACCATGGCTGAGTATCAGCAGGCCATGTATGACCGTCCCCCCACCGCCTTCGCTGCCAATCAGTGGTCGTTGTGCAATAAGTGCCACGAACAGGACCAGCACAAACAATAGAAACACTTCTTTGTCGCCCTGACAGCGTCGCATGTGCGGCATCAGATGACAAAATCAAAGCTTTTAAGGCTGATCAAAAAGGTCCAGGTGCAAGGCGCCCGAAACCTGAGGAGTGAAGCGTACTCAGTGTACGCTGCAGCGACGAAGGTGAGGGCAACGCCGCAGATGGGCCTTTTTCATCAGCCTCAGCTTTACTTTTTGCTGAACGTCACATCCTCGACAATGACCGGATAGAAATAGCCGGCGCCGAAGTCCCGGTTGGTGGCCAGCCTGCCTGTCACGGTGACAACGGCACCTTTCGGGGGGAGCTCACCGGACGTGGTGCAGGTCAGGTCGTAATTGCCGTTATTTTCCGTGCCGTCCTGGATATGCACCCAGTTTTTGTCCATGATGCCGGCAGTAACCTTGACCACCTTGCCCCTGATAACGACCACATTGCCAGCAAGCCGTGCGCTGTCCCGGTAAGCCTCACCAACGGTGACGGCATTGGGACCCTTTGCCTTCCCGATCATTCCTTTGGCAGATTTCGCCTGAGTAGTGCGACTCGTGGCCGAATCGGCGCCAAAGGCGACGGCAGACCCAAACGCCAGCAGACAGATAGAAAATAGCAGTGCTCTCTTCATTGGATGTCCTCTCTTGTCCTACTTGGGCATTTCAAAAAGCTGCACCCGGTTGTTGTCCCGGTCGGCAACGAAAAGGGTGCCGCTTTCACTCAGGCAGATCTGGCCAGGGTAGAAGAGATAGCCCGGCTTGACCCCCATGGTCAGCATGCGGGTCCTGATGTTACCGTCGGGACCAAGGGCAATGATCCCGCCCCCATCCTGGTCCACCAGGTAAATGGTTCCCTTGCTGTCAATGGTCATGTATCCGGGAAAATCCATGTCCGCTTTCATGCTTTTAGTGAGCGGCGTAAAGGCGTCGGCACCCTTTGCTGACTTGAGGACCATGCAATTGGTGCTATCCACCAGATAGATATCCCCGCTCCAGGTCACCGCCAGGTCGGTGATGAAGCCGTGTGGCGAGGGGAATGCCTTGGACTTCAGGTATTTGCCGTCCGGATCGAGCATCAGCACCCGCTCGGAGAAGATGTCGAGAATGTAGATGTTGTCCTCGGGATCGATCTTGAAGCTCTTCGGGACCGGGGCAACTCCGGGGATTCCCTGGGGCTCCAGGAAAGCGACGAAATTCCCCTGGGGGTTCAGATGGGCAATTTTGTGGGATTTCCCATCCAGGACATACATATCCCCCTTGGAGTTCAACTGGACCCTCTGGGGGTAGCTCAGTTGGGCAGGCCTGATTTCTCCCCCCCCTTTGACCACGTCCTCCTTGTAGCTGTACCTTAAAAGCCTGCCGTTGCCGCTGTCGGCAACGATGAAGGCACCCTCTTTGTTGCAGGCCACCCCCTGGGGACTCTTCATCATCCCCTCCTTGTCATCGGTAAGAACGGGCTGAATCAGCTTCGGCGCCGTAAGCTCCGCAGCGGAGGCGACAAGGGGCATCAGCAGCAGCGCCAGTACCAGAATTCCTGTATTTGCACGTGTTATCATGATCATCACCTCTTGAACTGCTCGTGGCACTGAGTGCAGAGATCGCTTGTGGTCGGAAACGGTATGAAATGCTTGTATTCCGTGCCGTGTGCCCGGTGGCACGAGAGGCACTGCAGATACAGGTTCTTGTTGCGTGGATCCCGTTTTTTCTCACCGATCGGGTGCGTGGAGTGTTTCTGCCAGTCATGGCAGGTCCCGCAGAGATCGATGACACTCGCCTGGTTGAAAAGAAAGAGGTTATCGGAAGCATGGGGATCATGACAGGAGATGCATTTGCCATCCTTGATCGGCTCATGCTTGGTCAGGGATTTCTCCTGGCGCCTGATGGTATCCTGGTGGCATTTGCCGCAGGTGGTGATCAGATCAGCCTTGATCAGCCCCTTCTGTTTTGTGGCATGGGGATTGTGGCAGCTCAGGCATCCCTGCTTGTCGAGGATCGGCCAGTGGACCCGGTTCTTGGCGAACATGCCGTTGATCAGGGTGCTGTGGCAGCCGCGGCAGAGTTCATAGCCCCCCTTCTTCGTCTTGAGCGGGGTAGCGGAGTTGTTCGCTTCGTGGCACTGGGCGCACATCTTACTCATGACCGGCTTGTGAACGTTGTTGTAAAGGATGCCGTTCCTGTCGGAGCCGTGGGGGTCGTGACAGCCGGTACAGCGGGCCCCGGTCACAGGGTAACCCATGTGGGCTTTGGCAAAATTGGGCTTGTCCGGTTTGTGGCAGCCGAGACAGAGTGCCGGCACAGCGTCCTTCAACAGGGAGGCTGACTTGGCGGAGGCATGGGGATCGTGACAGGTCAGACAGCCCTTGGTGACCGGAAAGTGCTTGAACTTGACCTTCGTCAGGGTTTCCCCCATCCCCTTGTGGCATTCGAAGCAGAGGTCGTTACCCCCCTTGAGGAGATTGAACTTGGCCGGGGCACTGTGGGGGTCATGGCACTTGGTGCAGGTTCCCTCCCCCACCGGTTTGTGGACGCTCTTGGCATCCGCCGGGATCATCCCCTTGTGGCAGGTGGCGCAGATGTTGGTCATATCCGCCGCCAGCAATTTGCCGTGGTCCGAGGCGTGGGGATTGTGACAGCCGATGCACTCCCCTTTTTTAAGGGGGGTATGTATGGAGGGCTTGGCCAGCTTGTCCTTGAATGTATCATGGCATTGCAGGCAAAGCTTTCCGGCAGCCCCCGGCTTCAGTTTGTACTTCAGTTCCGTATCCTGGGCATGGCTAAAGAGGCAGGTCCCCAGGACCAGATTCGCAACGACAACAGCTATACGCGCATGGGAAAAATTCATGACAAGCTCCTCTTATTGCTTTCCGACAATATGACAGTCATCGCACGATCTGGCAGCAAAGGGAGGATGGATCGTCTCCTTGAAGAACTTGGGGTCCTTGGATGCATGGGGATCATGACAGCTCATGCATTTGATGTTGCCGACGGCGATGTTCAGGTGCGCCTTGGCAAAGGCAGCATCCTTGTAGTCATGGCATTGGGAACAGACCTCAACCGGCTGGCTGGGCAAAAGCGGCTTCACCTTGCTGAAATGGGGGCTGTGGCACTCCTGGCAGTTCTTCTGCGCCGGTGGATGCGGGTTCTCCTTGGTGATTTTCTCCTTGATCGGTTTGTGACAGTTCACACACAGATCCGGCACCTGGGCCAGGAGCAGTCGGGAAAGCTTCGACTTGTGGGGGCTGTGGCACTTGGTGCACTCTCCTGCCATAACAGGAGGATGTTTACTTCCCGCTGCATTCAGTCCTTTTTCAAGGGTATCGTGGCAACCGAAGCAGGTGACATCCTGTTTCTGGCGAAGCATACCGTCGAACGCACTGGCATGGGGGTTATGGCAGGACAGGCAGTCCCCGTCCGCAAAGGGCTGGTGATTGGTACCACCCGCCTCGGGTTTGATCAGGTCGCTGTGGCACGGCTCGCATAGTTTGGGCACCGACTCCTTGAGGATGTATTTCTGCTGGGCGCCGTGGGCCGCGTGACATGCGCTGCAGGTTCCCTGCAGCACCGGCTTGTGGGTGTGGCTCTGTTTGAACATTCCTTCCAGAGCCGAGTGACAGCCATAGCAGACGGCATCCATGCGGTCTTTCAGGATTTTCGGTACCCCCGAGCCATGGGGGTTGTGGCAGGCATCACATTCGCCGTCGGCAACCGGCGGATGGGGGACCTTGATGTTTTTCTGGGCTTCCTTGACCTTCTGGTGGCAGGTGTAGCAAAGGTCCGCTCCCTGGGCCACCAGGAGTTTCTTGAATTTGGCGGCGTGGGGCCGGTGGCAAGAGATGCAGCCTTTCCCCTGGGTAACCGCCGCATGCTTGTAGAGCGGAATCTCCTTTTTGTTGTCGTGGCAGGTCACACAGAGGTTGTTCCCTTCCTCGATCAGCAGCGTCGCATACTCGGAAGCATGGGGATTATGGCAGGAGAGGCAGTCGCCGCTCTTGAACGGGTCATGCTCCACAGTGCCGCCATCTTTGAGCTTGACTGCCTCATGGCACTGGTAACAGAGTTCGCTCCCCTTCGCGGACACGGCAAAGGGATTCGGCGCGTTTGCCGGCTGATGACAGCCATCACAGCCGCTGGTGGCGACGGGATTGTGGGCGCTCACCTTCAAAAGCTTCGGTTGTATGGAGGAATGGGGATTGTGACAGGTGGTGCAGCGGCTATTCTCCACCGGGTAGTTCTCATGGGCTTTCCGGAACCCTGCAGCGCCGCTGTCGTGACAGCCGAGACAGAGCTTCGGTTCCGCCTGGGTCAGAAGGTTCTTTTGATCGGAGCTGTGGGCCAGGTGGCACGCCTTGCACCCCTCCTTGGTCAAGACCCCATGCACCACCTTTTTTTCAAACTTGTCTTTCTTGTGGCACTGGTAACAGATCTCATTCCCTTCCGCATTGAGAAGGTATCTGGCGTTGGAAGCGTGGGGATTGTGGCACAGGGAACACTTGCCCGATTTGAGCGCCGTGTGGACATTCGGCTTGTTCATGCCGATTTTTTCCTTGCTGTGGCACTTGAAACAGAGGGTATTTGCCGGCCCTTTAAGTATCAGTTTCGGCACGATGCCATGGCGCTGATGGCATTCCTCGCACTTCTTCTCCTTTACCACCGGATGCACGTCCTTCATGCCCAGGTACTTGTCGGCGAACTTCTTGTGGCAGTCCAGGCAGTCCTTGGTAACGAACTTCTTGGCCGCGTGGGAAGTCGTCGACATGAGGCAGACCGCCCCGAACAAAACCACTATCGCCATAAGCAGGGAGTAGCGTCGCGTGTTCATTTCCTTCATGATTTGTCCCCTAACTTTCCAGA
Organism: Geotalea sp. SG265; assembly: GCF_022808985.1. Taxonomy (GTDB): domain Bacteria; phylum Desulfobacterota; class Desulfuromonadia; order Geobacterales; family Geobacteraceae; genus Geotalea. Next base: position 319,716 of record NZ_JAKZFT010000003.1, read on the forward strand.
TAGTGCTCCTGTGCGGCCGTACAGCAACCGCACAGGCCGCTGGATATTAATTGCCGGTAAGGTAAATCTTGACCGGATAGGCCTTTTTCAGCTTTTCAGACCACTGGTCAACGGTCTTGTTGAGTTTAGAGGCGAACATCTCGTTGAAGATCCTCTTCCTTTCCTTCTCCAGAGGTGAATGGGTCGCCGGAACGACCTTCTTCACCTGTAGGACATAGAAGTACCCCTCAGGAGAGGCATACATGCGGACATCATCTTCCTTGGCATCCTGGACCGTCTCGCGAATGCCGTCAGGCATGGTGGCGATGGACAACAGCTTGCCGGAGAACTCAAGCAGGTGTTCGCTCTGGGCTTTGTCCACCTGCCCTTCGGCGTTGTTTTTCACCCAGTCGAAGTCGATTCCCTTCTTCAACTTCTCCATGTTCTCTTCCGCGGCGTTCTTTTTCTGGAAGACAAGGCCCTGGGCCTTGACCATGGCGGGAATGGTGTAGTCGTTGAGATGCTCCTTGTAGTATGCAGCGATGTCATCATCGGACACTTTCACATCCGGCGCGACAACGGTGCTGATGAACTGGCCGAAGACGATGGAATTGCGGTACTCGTTCACATCGTGCTTATATTCGGCAGATTGGTCGATCCCCTGGCTTTTGGCTTCGGTGATGAAGGCAACGCGATAGATCAGGTTATCAAGGGCAACCCTTTTGACCGAGTTCACTTCCTTCTGCTTGATCGCTTCGTCGATGCCATGGTAGAAGCGGCCAGCCAGGGCATCGGCCAGATCCGCAACGGTGATGGCTTCTCCACCCTTCATCTTGACCACTACACGCTTGTCTTTGGCGAGAACCTTGAAGCCTGGTTTTGCCGCCTCGAAATTCAGCTGCTTGAGCAGTTTCTCGTTAACGGTGGCGTATTTCTTTGCCAGATCCTTATTGTATTTGGTCAGAATTTCCGTCTGCTTGATTTCCAGGGCTTTCTTCTCCGCTGCTTCCTTGGCTTGAACATCACCGGCCGGATAGCGGACGTCCTCAAGCTTGATGACAGTGAATGCGGGCCCCACAGGGATTACCGGGCTGACAGATCCCACTTTCATCATGGATACCGCGTTGGCAACGTAAGGCAGCAGGGCTTTCGGCTGGATATACTGACCTTCCTTGATCCCTTCGGCCTTTTTGCCGTCGATGAGCTTGTCGGCAAGCTCGTCGAATTTGCCGCCGGCAGCGATCTGCTTGACCAGTGTTTCCGCGTCCTCCTTCTTGTCCAGCTTAACGGAACGGATTTTCCACTCTTTGACGGCATCCTTATAGAACTGCTCCACCAGCTTGCTATCCGGCTTCAAGTCTTTCAGTTGCTTCATCTTCAGCATGTCCCGCAGATGGTCCATCTTGTAAGCATCAATGGCTGTCTTGACCTCCGGCGTTTCCTCGATCCCCATGTTGGTCGCCTCGGCGAGGATCAGCCTGGTATTGATCAGACGGTTAAGGACTTTCATGTAGTCCTTTTTGATTCCTGATTTGCCCTCGGAAGCCTGCTGCTGGTGCAGACCGGCCAGGGCAGCCTTCAGCTCTTCCAGCAGGATCGGTTCGTCATTGACCGCTGCCAGCGGCGTTTTGTCGAAACTGGCGGCAAAGATGGGAAATTTGACCGCTATCTGGGATTCTTCCGCCTCATTGGGTTTCCCATTGGCCGCTTCCGTTCCGGTAACTGCGGAAGGTTTTACGTCCTCTGTCTTGGCATCGGCTGCAATAGCTGATGTGGCGACTGCCATGACCAATCCTGAAACAACTGCCATACTCTGAATGATCTTTTTCATGTGACCCCTTTGCTTACCTAGTGTTTCTACAAGCGTATTGCCGACTGGCCGAAATTCGCTCACGCTGCTTATGCTCAGCGCGGTGGCGGTTTTTTTATTAAAGTTTAACAATCCTTTCTCCTAGTATAGTGCCCACTGCTTTAAATTCAATTTACCTACCGATTCATCGAAATTTTAACAACAGGTGCTAATGGTTGACCAGCACGGCCGGTTGACGGAGGCGATCGACGATGCCGCGAATCATCTCGCCGGCCAGACAGCTGGCGGTGCTGATTCTGCCGATATTGAAGAAATGCACCCGTTCTTCTCCGGTGTTATAGCTGTCGGTGGCGAGGACGGTCATGTGGCTTGCCTTATCGAGCATTGATGCGGAAAACTCCACGACGGGAATACCCGCCTCGCCACGGGCATCTTGGTATTCGAGTACCTTGCCCGTGACAACGACATTTGCCTGCAGGACGTCGAAGATGACATCGGCGTTGGCATTGGACATCCCCCCCTCCATGATGAGCCGGTACTGCAAAAGCTTGTTCCTCACCATGCCCGGCTCAACCACCTGGAAATTACCCAGCTGCTGCAGTTCTTTGAGGAAATGGAGAGCCATTATTTCCCCCGCATACTTGCGGCCACTCCTGTTATAAAAAGGGAGGATCACCACCCGGAAGCGCTTATCGGGGGAAAGCCCCTGGCGGAAGAATTGGCGCGGGGGAAATGATTTCTGCGGCATCTTTGCCGGGTCGAGCCTGAAACCGGCTTCCCGCGCCGAGGCAAGGGACACGGCAAGCTGCTGCAACCCCTGTTGGGAGAGTTTCCCCGCATCCCTGACGGTCCCGGTTTCGAAAAGGCCCGGAGAATCGTTCCCCGACAGGGCAAGACTATCCATCCAGAGAATGTGCGGATCGGTGCCGGTACTCACCAGCCTTGAAGTCATGACAAGCTTGGGAGGGTAGCTGTCCGCATAGAACTCCAGCGAAGACACCAGGACACCCTTGACCCCTTCCTCTTCCGCGAAGAGTTTGGCGGACTCTTCATCCACGCCACCCACATGGCGAATCCGATGCCGGGCCATGAACTGGTCCAGGGCTCCCTCGCCAAGCACCTCGAATCCCGCGGATTCCACCTTTTCCTCCAGGGTTTTCCGCAACTCTTTCAGGGGTGCTTTGCCACCGCTCAGATTCTCGATGGGAAGAACCGCAACGCGGTATCCTGCCTTGTCGACTGGCTGGGGAGGCTTGAGCACCTGGGATTGCCCCGCACAGCCGGCCAAAATGAGCAGCGTAGCCAGCGCCGAGAGCAGTTTATGGAAGAAGCTTGTTGACCAGGTCATCGACAGCCTTTTCAGTAATCGCATTCATGGGTTCGCCGCCGCCGCCGAAAAGCCGGTCGGTGACGCCGATCCCCCCCTTGGTGGTCGAGGCGCTCCAGACAACCCTGCCGGTCTGAGTCTCGATCATCTGCAGGCTCAGGGAAACGGCATTGCCTACGGAACTCCCGGAACGGACCTCGCCATACTCCTTGACCGTGCCGATGATCACCGCATCAGCCTTTACAAACCCGGCCAGCTTGATGACCTCCTCCGTAGAAGGGGCAGCAGGATTGCTGATGCCGGCCCTGATGAGGCCGCGGTTCACTTCGCCCACCGGGACAACGTAGACAGCCCCCGTGGAAAGCAGCGCCGTCATGAAGACGTCCCGCACCCTGTCGGCGGCAGCATTGTCCCGGGAAAGATTGGCAAAGGGAAGCACCTCCACCGTACGGATGGAGCCAAAATCCATATTGCCGTCCCTGAATCCATCTGCAGATTGCATGGAAGCACAGCCCCCCAGGCACATGATCAACAGGAGGAATGCCATGGACCATGCCAGCCCCCTTGCGCGTAAAATCCTTTTATTCCTGAACTGCATACAGGTACTCCTAAAATTAGAATGACAGGCGCAGAACCGTCGACAGATAACTGGCCTCCGTTGAAGCAACAAGCGAGTCGGTTCTGAGCAGTGAATACGAGAGACTGAGCATGGCCTTCGGGGCGACCTTCCAGCTGATCGAAGGGGTCAGGCTGCTGTTTTTTTCGTTATTGGTACTGTTGGCGCTCTCGTTGTAAGCGATGTTGAACTGCAGCGCACCATCGGGAAAGGGGGACCAGGTGCCGCCGTAATTCTGGATATACTGGGTTTTCTTGCTCTCCGCCTGCTGGATCCCAAGGGATGCAAACAGGTAGAGATTGGGAAATGGCCGATAGGTGGCGCCCATCTGCCCGCTCTGGCTCGCGCCGGTGATCGCAGCTGATGCTCCCAAGCCGGGGGTTCCTCCCGATGCGGAGGTAAGGCTGCGGTTATAGCTCATGGTAAAATTCAGGTCCTGACGCGGAGCGATACTTGCGCCGCTGACGAAGGACAGGTTTTCCGATTTCTGCCCACGGGCATCGGTGGAAAGGCTGTACCCGCCGGAAAGGTTGAAAGCGACCCCCTTGTACGGCTGTGCCGTATTGGTGAGGAAAATCGAATTGCTCTCCGAGGTGCCGTTGACCGCCTGATCGATGCGGCCGCTGTACACCAGGGCATTATTGAGACCGGGCAATGGAGTTGCCTTGAGCGAAGCGCTGTACAGGTAAGCGGAACTGTGCAGTCCTCCAGACAAAAGGTCTTCCCGGCCAGCACTGGCCCCAACGGTGAACATGCTGTTGAGGCGGTGGTCGTAGGTCAGGTTGTTGTCCAGGACATAGGCCAGCTCTCCGCCGGTGGTATTGGAAAGGGACAGGTTCAGGTTATGGTACAGGGAGTCGGTGATTTTCGTCCGCACATCCGTATTGAAGGTCTGGCTGAAACGGGACGATGTACCCTGCACCTGGGCCGCCGGCTGGCTGAGAAATGCCTGCAGGTCCGTCACCTTTATCTGTACACCATTCCACTTTGGATCGACGTTCATAATAGGCCAGTTCACTACGACCTTAATATACTTTGTCTTAACCGGTGCATTTAGATCCAGCGTAAACCATTGCTGGGACTGATTGAATTCAGGGGTAGCCGTTACTGTAACATTGCTCATTCTCCAGTTGTCGGTATCTTTATCTTTTAGCCAAATCTGCCATGTAAAATAGCTTTTCATCTGTTGCAACAGATAACTACTGGTTAAATTTGATCCACTCACCGATACAAAAACTTTCAATTTATTTATTTCTGTGGGGTTAGAAAAGCCAAGGCCAACGCCCCATACTGCCAAGGGATCAGGAGGCAGCAAGTTAATCCCTACAGATTTAAGATCATCACTTTTCAGTTCTGTATCGCCAGTTGACTGGGATTGATCGAAGTTATGACTATAAAGCCAAGTGTCATAGTTAATTGCTTCTGTGTCCACAAAACCACCATTACCAGCCTTGGTGGTGGAGGTGAGATGGTTGAGGTTGTAATGGGCATATACCGAGACCCGCCGGTTGAAAAACTGATCCGAATAACCGACCGAACCGTTGTTGAGCAGAGAGGTGTTGTCGGTGCCGTGCAGGTTGTCCATGGTCTCGGTGCCGGTAAACTGATAACCTAGCTTTAATGCCTTGTAGGTATATTGTGACCCCAGTGTCGCCATATTGGTGGTCATGTCCTGGGTTACCCGGTCCACATCGAAGGTGTTGGCGTGGGAAAGCCTGACCGAGAGATCGGGAAGACCTACCGGACGCCAGCCGAAGGAAGCATGGTATTCATCGTTGACCGTCGAGGGGACCAGTTCCTGGGTACCACTCTGCCAGTTCTGGTTGCGGGAATATCCCAGCGCCGCCTGGTAGAGCGAGTTGTTGAGCATGAGATCCAGGTAGGGTGACAGGGTCGTGGACTTGGAGCGGGAACTCGTGCCCATATCATGCATTGTGTTGATGTCCTGCAGGAACGTGGAACCTGCAGACAGCTTCAGCAAGGGAAACAGGCTGCTGTCCAGGGACAGGTTGTATTTGTGCATGAAATCGGTCCCCCTGCTGTCCGAGGTCACCATCCCCGCTCCATCCTTCGACTTGCTCCGGGACAGATAGGCATCGAACTCAGCGCTGCCGTTTATCACGTCTGCCCATGATTTCATGCTGAATGCTGCCCCGAGAGCCATGGCCATAACTACGCAGCAACTCCACCGCCACGCGGATCCGCTTCCCTTTCCAAGGCGAAACACTTACCTATCTCTCCCCCATGAGGGATACCCGGAACGGGGCCTCATCGACGTCGAAACGACCGACCACATCCTTTGTCACCAGATTGATTACTTCAACCATCTTCCTGTCGCCACTGAGCACATAGAGGTTGTTCTGCTCGCCGTCTATGGTCATGTAAGCGGCGCTGCCGGAGGTGGCGATGGTGCCGAGGGATATGAACGTGGAAGGCTCGAAAACCTCTATCTCCGACCCCAATTGCTTACCCATGTAAATAAGATTGGTCATGGTATCGAGCTTGATACTGCTGGTCCCCATGCCGATGCGGTAGCGCTGGTGCAGCGCCAGGGATGGGAATGGGCTCAGCACCCTGACGAACGGGCTCATGTCGTGCACTGTGTAGAGAATGTCCCCGTTCCGGCTGAACTGGCCACGGGTCAGTCCGGGCTCGGAGGGTACCGCAGCTGCCTCGGTTCGTGATGGGAGATCAATGACCGACATCGTCTGGGAAAGGATGTTGAAAACATAGGCCCTGGTGCCCGCAGGGTCGAGGAGAATCGATGTGGGCTTGTTGCCCACCTTGACCCTGCCCGTTTCCAGATTGGACACCGGGTCTATGAAGCTGACCGTATCCGAGCCGCTATTCACCGCCAGCAGGAGTTTTCCGTCAGGAGTCAGGGCAAGCTCCTCGGGAGCATCTCCCGGTTTGAGCCTGATGCGGTTCGTTATTTCGCCAAGGGTTACGTCAAGCACCTCCACCGCGTCATCACCGGAAAGGGCCACATAGGCACGGCGCCGCAACTGGTCTATGGCCAGCCCCTTGGGTTCTGCACCGGTGGCGATGACACCGACGACTTCCAGGTATTGCTTGTCGAAGACCGTCAGTGTGTTGGAACCGGAATTACTGACGTAGCCGGTCAGTCCGGTGACCGGCTTTCCTGCCGGCGTCACCGTAAAAACTGGATTGAAGCTGTAACCTGTCGTGACCGACTGGTCGTAGTTGAAGGTAAGAGACTGAAAGGTGGCCTTCTTTTGAGTGATGGTGAACCTGCAGTCGATACGGGCCGGCTTTTCGGGTACGAGAAGCCGTTCATCCCCCTCCTCATCCTGGAGAGTCGCACCGCCGACCCCTATGGCAAGGCCCGCATATTCACCTGGAGGAAGCACCCCCGAGGCAAGAAAGCGTTGGCGGCCTACCGAGTCATTGGAAAAATCCTTGAAGGCAAGGTTAAGGGGGTATTCGCTGCCGTCATCCTTTACCGCCAGGATCTTGGAAATGGTGAATTTCAGCTGCCGCGCTTCGTGGGGCAATGGACGAACATAGAGGAAGACCTCTCCCTCCCCATCGAGGGAAGGCTTGATAAAGGGTTTCTGTGCTTCGCAGCCCCCGAGAAAGAGGCTTGCAACAAGCACGACCAAAAATATTTTGAAAGGAGTATGGTTCACTGCATCCTCTTTAAGCCTGCACCGATCAGGCTGACCGCCGTTGTGACGGTTAAAGCCCCGATTGGTAGCGGATCGGAGATTTCTACACTCCAATTCTATGAATCTCTGCCGGATAAGGATGTGCCGGCGGACACCTCTCGCCGTTTTCAAACCATGTCAATCGCGGGAAATCCGGTAAACACTAACCCCCCTGCTTGCACTCTGGGACACGTAGAGGAGGTCACCGGCAACGGCAATCTCCATTGGAGCGATCAGATTACCCGGATCGAACCCCCGGTATCCGTATTCGCCGAGGAACTTGAAATCGTCGTTGCGGTTGAAGACCATGATGACGCAGCGCAGGGTGTCAGCCACGTAGAGAAACCCCTTGTCGTCAACGGCAACCCCCCCCACCACGTTGAATTTGCCCGGACTGCTTCCCCGCCTGCCGAAGGTGTTAAGCTTCTTGTCCGGTGTAATCAGGTAAACCAGCGACTGCACCGGAATGGTGAAGATCATCGTTCCGTCCTCATCCATGGTTAAACCGCGGATGTCGTAGTCGCTCCGTTTCTTTGCATTGACGCCGATGATGGAGGCGAATTCGAAGCCGTCTTCAAAATGGCCGCGGAGATCGGTCACGAGTAATTTAAAGCGTTGAGTATCCACCAGGTACAGGTGCCCCTTTTGACAGAAGATGCGATCGGGGCGGAAATCTTCAGTAAAAAGGGGAGACAGCCCTTCCAGTTTGAGCACCCCATTGAGTTCGCCACGGAAATCGGCGATGAAGACCTTGTATTGGTTGATGGAATTGGAAAGAAGATAGATGGAGCCGCTCTCATCCAGGGCAAGACCCCTGATCGAGCCATATTGCCCCTCATCTCCGAATGAATGGACGACAAGACCCGTATTATTAAAGACATCGACCGACTGATCCGCAGGATTGATGACGTAGATTTCCTTCTGCTGCCTGTCGATGCCGAAATTGACCCAGCTTGAGGCAATGGCGCCGTTGAAATTGGAAAGGTTGTACAGGTAATCGAGTTTGGCTTCTGCGATTCCCGAGAGAAGCAGCACGGAAAGCATTACCGTGACCGCTACCGACGAAAGCTTGTGCTGAAAAGGAAATTTCATTCTTCTATGTCTTTTCATTCTCGACCTTATGTGTCTTGATCGTAGGACTGGCTTCCCACACAGGAAAAGGGGGAGACTTCCGACAGTCATCCCCCCCACTTCAAAAAAGCCGGGGGCATTGCCCCCGGCGCAATAACAATTGATGCAATTAGTCTTTAGCGTGGCACTTGTTGCAGAGCGAACGCTGGTCATAGGCAAACTGGGTAGCCGGACGGTCATACATGGCGGCCTGGTAGATTGCCTGGTTCATACCGTTGGAGTTCTTCAGTGCATCGGTACCTGCGGCAGCAGCATAGTCAGGATATGCACCACCGACGGTGAGGAATTCGCTGTTGTTGTTCCAACGGGTCATGCTGTTGAAGCCGGAAGCATGAGCGCGGTGGCAGGAGAGGCACATGACGTTCTCAGAACCGGTGGTAGGACCAGCGGTCTGGGTGCCGGTGTTGTCGGCATGGCCTGCCAGGGTAGCGATAACGCCGGTGCCTTCCTCATAGGGAACCAGGGAGGTGTAGGAAGTTGTCTGGCTGCCGGTCAGGTCACCAGAGGTTTTATAAGCATTGTAGAGGTTGGCGATGGTGGTACCGGTAGCATTGCCGGCCAGGTCGTTGGCGGCGGCGGTCAGCTTGGCACCGTTACCAGCGGGGTGGATAAGGGCAGTATTGCTGGCGTTGGTGTTGTTGTTGTGGATAGCCCTGTGGCAGTTGGAGCACCATTCGGACATACCCTGACCATAGGCAACGCGGGTATCGGTAGTAGCCTCAGAACGGTTGTAGGTAGAAGGAGCTACGGCAACCGGAGGATCAGCATTGAAAGGAAGCGGGTTGCTGTAGGACATCTGGGAGTAGTTGGCACCACCGAGGAGACGGTAAACACCGACAGCCTCGTTGGCATCAGGCTGTGCACCATAGGAACCGGAGTTACCAATGGGCAGTACTTTCTGGCCAGGCTTGGCATAGGCAATGGTACCGTTCGTATCAACTATACGGGCACGGCTGTGGGGATCGTGGCAGCTGGCGCAGGAAAGGGATTTTGCATCGTACTGACCACCAGGAGCGACAGTCAGGGTAGCGTCGGCAAGCAGACCATAATCCTGGGCAACAACGTTATGACCATGACGCTCGCCGATACTCTGGGCAGCATAGCCGGCTTTCGGGAAGGTCTGGGTCAACCAGGCGAAGTCACCGCCAGGAGTACGCTCAACAGGAGCAGCTGCGTTCACAGCAGGAGCGGGAAAGGTCATGACATGATAGCCGGTCGGTGCAGCGTCGTTGGCAGCATGGCAGTTGAGGCAGGTGGAGCTGTCGTCGGAGCCCTGGAGGAGGAAGGCATTGCCCTGGAACTGGGTGGTGGAAGCTTTGCCGGCGGCGTTCCAGCCGGTCAGGCCGGTGTTACGGCCACCGGACATGGCTTTGTTGCCAGAAGAGTTGTGCATGGTGTGGCAGCCGTCACAGTAGGCAACACCACCTTCATGGAAGGCAAGGGCATTGCCGGCTGCAGCGAACGTGAGCAGCGCTGTTGCTAACAAAATCTTGGATGATTTCATTTGTTAATAATCTCCTGAATTCGTTTTCGTTTAGATTCGTTGAGTACGGTTTTGCAGGGCGTTAGCCCATACTTCTTACTTCCTTACATTTGTACCTACTTACCTGTGACATGAAACCCTTCCGTGCGGCTACATTGTCCTCACCCCCTTTTATTTAGTTCAGAGCCACCTTTCCGTCTCACAACAAAGACAAGGAAAGCCACCCTCCTGGAGCTCTGGGTCTCATCGATTCCAGTGACGCTACTACACGCCCTATCGAATCGGGACCTGGTTATCTGTTTTTAATCATTTTGCAAAAAAGCGGATCATTTATACCCTCTGTAAAGGCATCAACCATGCCCAGCTGGTGATCCTCGGCGAGCGAGAAACGTAATACGTCCATTTCCTTACCTTTTTCATTGTCTTTCGGTGGCAGATTACTAAACCATGTTAATCTGGTTTGTTCACCGCATTGCCCCACTCCGTCAAGCAACAATCCATTCCGAGAAAAAGGCGTTTTTGCGGAGTCGTTTCCATTACGTAAAGATGACGATTTCGTAACCTTCACAAGCCCTTTGGCAACATGCTGAAGCAGAAGGGATAAAGACCTGAAATACTGCCTCGGGCGGGAAGCTTTAACCCGTTCAACTGCCGTTCCGGCAGGTGCCGGCAATGATTTCCGGCGCAGAAATACACCACTGCCGTCAATAACCGCGACCTTGCCGTTTTCCCTATCAACGAGACCTATGCACCCATTCTCCCACCACAGGCTGGTCGGGCAGAAATCGCGGGTGAAATCCTGCGGCAGATTGCTGACACTAATGAGTGCCGATGGCTCACCCTTGGCCGTGCAACGGGTCAGGGTAAATTCCTGCGTCGTGTCGCTGGTGACCAGGACCAGCAGGTTGCCGTCTTTTTCCATGGCAAGATCGGAATGTCTCATCACACATTACCCTGCCTTAACATTTTCACGTCCATAATCAAGCATTCTTGTCTTTATAAGAGCACAAGGGATGCCGGTCTTTTTTCACAACCAGCCACATGGAATCTAACTCACCGATTAGACAGGATATTTTTCCACAAAAAAAAGCCCTGCACAGGGCAGGGCTCGCGGTGTTTATGGATCAGGATGGTGAACAGACAGGTGGGACAGCGTATTTGACGAAAAAGACCTTTCAGTACGCTGACATCAGGATGACAGATTCGTAATGTCGGAACGGGGAAAAACGAGGGTAATGGATGTTCCCTTGCCAACTTCGCTTGCAACCTTGATGGAACCACCGTGCATGTCCATGATCGACTTGACGATGGCAAGGCCGAGGCCGGTCCCCTCTTTGTTCCTGTGGCGAGCTGAATCGACCCGGTAGAACCGGTCGGTGATATTGGGAAGATCTGCCTTGGGGATGCCGCAACCGGTATCGCTGACCGTAACATCTACAGTGCGGCCAGCCTCCCGTCGCGCGGAAACCGTAATGGTGCCGCCCGCATCCGTATAGTTGAGGGCGTTGGAAACCAGGTTGCTGACGGCGCGGCGGAAAAGGGTCCGATCGGCATAGAGGATGGCGTTTTCATGGCAGGAGATTGCTATCCCCTTGTCCTCGGCCAAAGGGAGGTAATATTCGATGATCTCCCCTACTTCCCGGCAGACGTCTATCTCTTCCAGGGACAGATCCGGTTCCTGCACGTCGGAACGGGCGATGAAGAGCAGGCTGTCGATGATCCTGGCAAGCCGCTCGTATTCCTCCAGGTTCGATTCGAGCACATGCCGATAGTCATCAGCGGACCTGGCCTTGGTCAAGGCGACCTCGGCCTCCCCCATGAGCACGTTGACAGGGGTACGGAGTTCGTGGGCCAGGTTGGATACATAGCTGGACAAACGGCAAAAGGAATCCTGCAGCCGGTCAAGCATTGTGTCAATGGCAATGGCAAGATCCTTAACCTCTGCCGGCCAGTGCCCCAACGTTACCCGTTCATTCAGGTTGTAAGCAGTGATGGATGTGGTTCGCTGGGCCAGCTCCGTGAGCGGATAAAGCCCACGTCTCACGGTAAGGACCGCCAGGGCAAGAGAGACAAACGTGCCGACACAGATGACCAGCAGCAGAACCGTGCGGAAATGTCCCAATACCTGCTCCATATAGGTAATATTAAGGGCAATCTGCAGCATCCGCTCCCCCTGCCCGGGGTCCGATTCGAGGCGGACGGAGCGGAGAAGGTATACCTGTCCTTTGCCGTTTTCCCACTTTTGCGTTTGCGTATAGTCGGAAAGGGCAAGTGGCGGGAATACTGCTACCGGGACATTTTCATTCATGCCGTAGGTCTGCAGCAAAACTTTCCCCTGTCCGTCAAGGATCCGCCCATACACCTTCATCGACTCCCGGGCAGCGTACCCGACCTCCAGTTTCCGCGCTAGACCTTGCTGGTAAGACTCCCTTGAGCTGAGGAGCTTGATGGTGTTGATTTCGTCCTGAAGGAACTTGCTGCTCTCCCGTTCGGCGATATTCACCAGACCCCAGAAAAGAAGAGCCGCCGAAAGGTTAAGGATTACGAAGGTCGAGAATGCATAATGCAGCATCAGCCTTCGCGAGAGAGACCAAGATCGGGAATGGCTGCCGCTGCATACAGCACTGGAAGGTTCATCGTTCTTCAAGGACATACCCGACTCCGCGTACCGTGTGGATGAGCTTTTTTTCGAAGGGATCGTCAACCTTGGCACGGAGACGGCGCATATGCACATCGACCACGTTGGTATCGCTGTCGAAATCCATGTCCCAGATACGCTCGGCAATGCGCATCCGCGTCAGGACCTCTCCGCTTCGCCGGGCGAGAAGGGACAGCAGGGCAAACTCCTTCGGCGTCAGGTCAAGCCTTTTGCCGCCTCGGGTTACACGGTGTCCCATGAGATCGATCTCCAGGTCGCCGATCGTTATCAGTTCCTGGGTTTTTACCGGCCCCCTGCGCAGAATTGTCCGGATCCGGACGAGCAGTTCGGAAAAGGCAAAAGGCTTTACCAGGTAATCATCCGCCCCCAGTTCAAGCCCTTTTATCCGGTCCTGGACCGCATCCCGTGCAGTCAGAAATATAACCGGAGTATCTTTTTTCAGTTTGCGGATCCTGCTGATGACCTGCCAGCCGTCAAGCCCCGGGAGCATCACATCCAGGATGATGATGTCATATTCCTTGGTCAGGGCAAGTTCCAGTCCTTCGGCACCGTCGTGAGCCATATCGGCGGTATAACCACTCTCACGCAGTCCTTTCCTGATAAAACCCGCTGTTTTCGGTTCGTCTTCTATGACGAGAATGCGCATTGTCTATCCCCATTTTTAATTTAGCTTTAGTCTATCCACATGCTTTTGATAAAGCAAGTTCTCTACCTCGTTGCAGGATGCCCCATCAGTTTGCCCTAAAGTTGCACATGCATAGGCCGATAAAGGACCCAACAGCTATTACTTTTTTTCAGACAAAGCGGAGGGTCAGATGTCGGATATTGTCCCCTTTTCTCCAGCAGCAGAACAAAAGAAGAATGAAATCGTCCAGATGGTAACCTTTGCCCTGGAGCGGGAAGAATACGGCGTGGAGGTGCTGAGCGTCCGGGAAATCATCCGCATGCCCGAATTGACGAAAATGCCCAATGCGCCACACTTCGTGGAAGGGGTCATCAACCTGAGGGGCACAGTCATTCCAGTCATCTCGCTACGCAAGCGGTTCAACCTGGATGACCACGATCATGACCGGAATTCCCGCATCCTGGTGATGGAGCTGAAGGGGGGCAATCTCACCGGCTTCATCGTCGATTCGGTAGCCGAGGTCATCCGCATCCAGAAGAGCTCGATCCAGCCCGCCCCAGACGTCGCCCACCAGGACGGCATGCAGGATTGCATCACCGGCATCCACGACCATAACAATCGTCTGCTGATCCTTCTCGACCTGAACCTGCTCTTTGCCGAAGACGAGCATAACGAGCTGATGGCGGCGATGTGACCTTCCGGCAGCGGTACCGTATGGTTTGACTCTCCATGGGAAACCATGATAGAGGTTGACCATGGACGGGCAGCAAAAAGAAAATCCCTTCGGCGGCCGCATCATCATGCATGTGGACATGAACGCCTTTTTCGCCTCCGTGGAGCAGCAGCGCGACCCGAACCTCCGGGGGAAGCCGGTGGCAGTGGTCGGTTCCTCGAAAAGAACCATAGTCACCACCTGCTCCTACGAGGCCCGGGCTTTCGGCGTCAAGACCGGCATGGCCCTCTGGGAAGCGAAGCGTTGCTGTCCCGACCTGATCCTGGTGGTGGGCCGAAACAGGGAATACACCCACATCTCCTCGCTGATCATGCAGCTCATGCACGACTTTACGCCGCTGGTGGAAACATTTTCCGTTGATGAAGCCTTCCTGGACATTTCCGGGTCGCTCACCCTCTTCGGCACCCCCGAAAACATTGCCCATCAACTCAAAGCCCGCATCAGGGAGCGGTTCGGTCTCACCTGCTCAATCGGCATCGCACCTAACAAGCTTTTGGCCAAGCTTGCCTCGGACATGCAGAAACCGGACGGGTTGACGTTTATCCCCCTGGATCAGGTCGCCCCTGTCATGGACCGGACCCCCATCAGGGATATGTGCGGCATCGGCAAGAAAACAGAAAAAGCCCTGACCATGCTCGGCATCCGCACCTGTGGTGACTTGGGGCGCTTTCCGGTAAAACTGCTCAGGCAGAAATTCGGCATCGTAGGTGAGGCGCTGCACCGCATGGGGCTGGGAATGGACGATTCGCCCGTAGTCCCAACGGATGAGTCCGATCAGGTCAAGTCGGTGGGGCATAGCATGACCCTGGAGCATGATCTGGAGAAGAGGGAGGAGATACTCCGCTATCTCCTTCAGCTTGCCGAAATGGTCGGCAGAAGGATGCGGCGCTATGGCGTCACCGGCAAAACCGTCTGTCTCTCGGTGCGCTATGCCGATTTCTATACCAACTTTTCCCGCCAATTGACCCTGCCCCGTTATACCAATCTGAGTGCGGATATTTACCATGGGGCGGTGACGCTTTTGGACAGCGTCCAACTGGCCCAGCCGGTACGCCTTCTGGGGGTAAAGCTTTCCAACCTGCGCCACCAGGACGAACAGCTTTCCCTTTTCGAGGGGGAACGGAAGAAAGCCCATCTGGCCAAGGCTATGGACGAGGTCAATAGCCGTTTTGGTGAATTTTCGGTCACCTTCGGCACCCTGCTCGCCGATGATGCAAAAAAGGGGTCCTTCGTCATTTCCCCGGCCTGGCGCCCCGAAGGGATCAGAAAAGTGGACGTGGAATAAACGGAATTTTTTTCATAAGGCAGCGACAAAAAGTGTCATATTTTTTGCGACAGCTGACCGACAAATCCAGATTCGACCCATTCCCAAAATAAGTCCCTGAGCTCCATTGCGGTGCATACAGTCGCCATCCGTCAGGGATTCCGCCCCCCACCTCCCCGCTTAATCCGACATTCGGGTCCTTGCCCGGGTAATTACCAATGTAAACCCGCTGAACTCACATCCTGATGCCGCACTGTCGCCATCTGCCCCGGCACTGGGTATGGTGCTTGCACATCAGGGGGTCCATGCAAATGTACAGGTTCAGCACATTCATCAAGAAGATTCATGTCCCACTTACCATCATGATCGTTCCCCATTCCAGGGGCTCTTCCCGCAGCATCAGGATACCGTTCATTCTGGCGCTGCTGTTCTGCTGCCTGTCCGTCGTCGGCGGCATCGTCACCGTTTCCCTGACCATTGAAGCGGTCAATTACCACCAGTTGAAAAAGCGCTATGCGGGAATCTCCGATGAGGTCTCGCAGATGCGCTCGACCATGACCTCCCTCAAAGAATCGGAAGCCCAGCTCAAGCAGCTGGTCTCCCTCGGCTCCCGCAGCAAGATCCTCCAGAACCTGGATACTGCCGAGAGCGGCTCCATAGACATCGATGAACTGAAAAGCCAGGTTGCCAAGTCCATGGATACGGTCAAGGAAATCAAGTCCTATCTGAGAAAGGAACGGGCCACGGACCTGGCCACACCACAGGGGTGGCCCGCGGCGGGGCGGATCAGCTCCCTTTTCGGCAATCGTGAACACCCCCTCTACGGCATCAGGAAGTTCCATTCGGGGGTGGATATATCGGTCCCCACCGGCACCCCCCTCCATGCCACCGCTGATGGTGTCGTCAGCTTCGCCGGCAGGGCCGCCAACAACGGCAACATCACTGTCCTCGAGCATGGTCTGGGCTACAGCACCATCTACGCCCACAATTCCAAAAACCTCGCCCAGGCCGGGCAGACGGTGAAACGGGGGGATGTGGTTGCCTATGCCGGCTCCACCGGTGCCTCCACTGGCCCCCATGTCCACTACGAAATCTGGAAATACGGCCAGAGCATCGATCCACTCCCCTTCATCAAGGGCCGCGACTGACGCCGGCAA
Organism: Geotalea sp. SG265; assembly: GCF_022808985.1. Lineage (GTDB taxonomy): Bacteria > Desulfobacterota > Desulfuromonadia > Geobacterales > Geobacteraceae > Geotalea. Next base: position 336,168 of record NZ_JAKZFT010000003.1, read on the forward strand.
CCCTTCCATCACGAAAGGAGCAGCACCATGTTCAGCAAGAAGCACTCGAAACTCGAAGTAGTTATCGGCGCCGAAACCGTCATCAAGGGAGAAATCGCGTCAAAGGGAACGGTAAGGATCGATGGCAGACTTGAGGGGGACATTGCCGCAGACTGCGTCATTATCGGCGATTCCGGCTCGATTGTCGGCGATGTTACCGCCAAGACCTTTATCGCAGGGGGAAAACTGAACGGCAATGTCCGTTCCAGCGAATGTGTCGAAATTCTGCCCCGTGGAGAAATAAACGGCGATATCATGACTGCCAGACTGTCCATCGCCGAAGGAGCCATTTTCGAGGGTCATTCCATGATGCAGAAAAACCATAACTTAGAATATAAGCCGGTGGAAGTACTCCAGTAGACGATACCGATAAATTGAACGGAGTGGAGATGACAGAAGATCCTTCGCCGGGACAGCCAATCCCCCCCCAAGTTCCCAGGGTCTGGGCTGTGGGTGGCGGCAAGGGGGGAGTCGGAAAGTCCGTAGTCGCCACCAATCTGGGTGTGGCCGTGGCACGGCTGGGTCTCCGCTGTGTGCTGGTGGATGCAGACTTGGGAGGCGCCAATCTGCACACCATGCTGGGGGTATCCGCCAAGAAAGGTCTTGCCAGCATCTTCAACCATGAATCCGCATCTCTCAACGACATTCTCATCCCCACCGGCATTGCAAATCTTCATCTCGTAAGCGGGGCGCAGGCACTGCTGGACATGGCCAACCCCAAGCACGCACAGAAGCTCAAACTGCTGCGCCAGCTATTTGCCATCGATGCAGATATCATCCTCATTGACCTTAGCGCCGGGTCATCATTCAATGTCATAGATTTCTTCAATGCCGCCCATGACCCGATCATGGTCGTTGCCCCAACACCCACCTCCATCGAGAATGCCTACCATTTTCTCAATGCAGCCCTCCATCGCCGTTTCATGCAGGCTGTGGCAAAGGCCGAAGTGACCGAACTGGCAAAAAAAGCCCTTGCCGATAAAAACGCCAACGGCCTCCATTCCCCGCGGGAATTGCTGCGTTATCTCTGCCATGAGCATCCTGATGCCGGATCAGCCATCGGCAGCATGATGGCCGGTGTACGCCCCAAGCTCATTGTCAACCAGGTCCGCCGCGAGGAAGACATGCATCTTGGCGACCAGATTGCCTATGCCTGCCACGACTTCTATGGCGTGAAACTGGAGTATCTGGGAGGGCTCCGCAGCGACGACCGGGTTGTTTCCTCGATTTTGGACAGAAAACCTCTGCAGGCGACCCAGCCTGCCTGCCAGTTTTCTACCGTAATAGAAGGAATCGCCATGCGGCTCATTAACCGCGATAGGGAGGCGCAACATGGATGAATCGTATGAAATTCTCGGCCTGGCTCCAGGTGCGGAACGTTCTGAAGTCAAACGTGCTTACCAGCGGCGCAAAGAACTTTATTCCCGGGGTTCGTTGGCCATTTACTCACTGGCCAGTGAATCGGACAGGGAGAGCCGCCTGGAACAGGTAGAATCGGCTTACCAGCGCATTCTCTCCTTCATGCACCTGCATGGGGATGAAGGGGAACACACTAACTCCGATCATTCTCCATCCGCACCCATGCCGGATCCCGAGATGGCACCCGGGGAATATCTCCGTTGGGCGCGGAACCAGGCAGGACTTTCCATAAGACAACTGGCGGACCGAACCAAAATAAGCACAATGAGGCTGGATGATATCGAATCGGAACGAATCGACCACCTCCCCCCTCCGGTCTATCTGCGAGGCTTTGTCTATGAATTTGCCCGCAGTTTGGGCCTTGTCAACGCCTTTCAGCTTTCCGAGTTCTACCTGCGGCGAGTTGCTTCGGGTCTGGACGATTGACAGTCCTGTTTTAAAATCAAGGCATGTTTCTCTTTAACACCTGAATAATCAGGGCCTTTTTTTGATGTTGACTTTCAATTTTACTCCAAGTATTATTTGAACAAGAGGAGTAAAAAGTCCAAAGAAGGAGGTGTCTGGTCATGAGGCGGCAGACAGAAGAAATGAAACCCGCAACCAGGGAACTTGAAAAAAAACCTGTCTCGTCCGGTACTTATGAAACCAAGCCGACCACCATCGAACGGAATATCCTGTCGACCCTGCATGAAATGGAGCGGATGTTCGACGAAACGATTCATCGTCCATTTTTCGGGTTCAACATGGTGCCGTTCAGACACATGTTCGAAGAACTCGGCAGTTTCGGAACATTCACACCGACCTGTGATATTTTCGAGTCGGGGAATGAGCTGGTGGTCAAATCTGACCTGCCCGGCATGAGCAGGGAGGATGTCAAGGTGACCATCATGGACAACAACCTGATCATCGAGGGAGAACGGAAATCAGAGGAAAAGGTGGAACGCAAGGACTACCTGAGAGTGGAGCGGACCCACGGCTCATTCAGCCGGAGAATCGCCCTTCCTGAAGGGATAGATTCCGAGCAGATCAAAGCCAGCTTCAAAGACGGAGTGCTCGAAATCCGGGTGCCGAAAACCGAGACGAAAACCTCTGCCCGGCAGATAAAGCTGGAGTAGTAGGGCTTGCAGCTGCTGAGGAAAAAGGGGGAAGGCCGAAAGGCTTTCCCCCTTTTTCTATCAGAGGATTTTCCCAGGGCCTACTGGGCGGCCCATCCCTCCCAAAAAAGTCAAATGGCCGTCTTCTAAGAGAAGATTCAATCGCAATCTTTCCCCTGGTGCCACTGGTTAATGGAGGTGTATTAGGGTACACTTTTATCGTATGTGACCGCTATCACTGGACAAGGAGCGAGCATGAAACGATCATTGTTCAAGATTCTGCCGGTTGTTCTTGCCCTTTCGTTGTGGTTCCCCGGGTGGATTCAAGCACAAACGGCAACGGAGCAGTCAGCCACCCCGCCGGTAGGACAACAGTTGGTCCGGGAAGGTGACTTCGCCCTCAGGCTTGCTGCAAGCCTGGACATAGTCGATACGGACGACGAGGTGGAAGCGGAGACCAGCCTGGGAGATGCAGGTATCGCCCCACGCAATGGCTGGATAGCGGACTATCCGGTCACGCCGGATATCGTCGGCGAACTGCACCAGTCGGTGAGAAAAGCAGCCGATGCAGGGAACCTGGAGATGGACAAGGAAGAGGCATTGAAGGCATTCGAGCAGACCAAACAGGAGGCGGGACTCAAGGTAAAACCTTACACGGCAAGGGATAAGGGGGAGAAGATCCCCGAGACGGCACGGGAGTATCCGGACTCCACCGTCATCAACAACTATTATGAAAACGAGGGGCCGCCGATTGTCACCTATTATGCCCCTCCCCCCGATTATTTCTACCTCTACAGCTGGGTCCCCTACCCGTTCTTCAGCTTCGGCTTCGGTTTCCCCGGATTCTTCGTCCTGCACGATTTCCACCGGCCGTTCAGGGTGCACAACCGGGTGCACTTCATCTCGAATCATTTCAATGACGTGAGACGCCATCGGGTTTTCAGGGTCGATCCTGGAGCACGGTTTAACGGGCGGACCTTCGCCGGCATCGGCGTGCGAAGTGGAACACGCAACTTCATTCCCACCGGCGTTCCCAGAGGCGAGCGAAGGATATTCAACAGGCCCGGACCCGCACCGTTTACCGGCAGATCGTTCAGGGCTCCCAGCGGGGGAGGGATGAGAGGCCCCGCCGGCATGGGGGGCATGTCAAGGATGCCATCGGGGGGTGGCATGGCGCCGATGCCCTCCGGCGGCGGCAGAGCAACCGGAGGCCGGACACGATAACAATCGTACGCCAGGAAAAATGGACCGGTTTACCTGCACCGCGCCAGGGTAAACCGGTCCTCAGGGCTGCCCTCGTCCACTACCACCAGGTAGCCCTCCCCTGCCTTCCTGGTCACCAGCACGCCGTAATCCTTCCACTCCAGCTCCGCCGCTTTGCGCGCGGCTTCATACCAAACCCGGTCCAGAGAATGAACAAGTGACATTCTCGCCGGGTCCGATGGCAGAGTCTCCCTGCGCACCCTGACGATGTGCACATGGAGCTGATCCTGGCTACGGTCCTTCTTCGGATTCACCACCAGGGCGATCTCCCCCTCGGGCAGTTTCTTCACAGCCGAATCCCAGGCGAATTGCCAGATGCCGTCGGGGCGCAGGGGATCCTCCACCCCCGTCACCCGGCTGCGGGGAATCACCAGACCATGGACAAAGCCTGGCGGACAGTCGCACATCTTCCGATCGCGGATCGCCGCGAACTCCTTCGATTCGGCCCATACCTCCGTCAGATTCCGGCAGGTATTACAATCCACCTCCACGCGGGGGGTACTGCATTTGGAGCAGTAATCCTTGTCGCTGGTGTCGATACAGGTGGAGATGGTATTCCAGAGGATATTTCTGTCGGCACTGAGGCACGGCACCGCCGAAAGAAACAAAACGGCGGGCAAAAGCGCTGCCATGAGATATTTACGTCCGGTGGGGATGGGATGAATCTGCATGATGTTTCCTGTTCCTTCCGCGCAGCCGCTACCACGGCTCAGATTATGATGGTGGGGGTGCCGGACTTTACCCGGTCGTACTGCTGGATGAAGATTAGTTGCCCGAGGGGAGCTGTAAAGATGATGCCGATAAAGAGGACCGCGGCGCCGGCGAAGAATATCACATTCCCCACCAAGTAGGCCGCCAGCCAGCCGGCGAAGTCTGTCTGAATGGTCTCGAAGCTCCATTTGTAGGCCTCGGTGATGCCAACTCCCCGGTCGATGATGAGAAATGCGCCGGGGAAAACGACGAAGCCTACGGCAATGGAGGCAATGCTGCCGAAAAAGGGAACACCATGCAGGACCAAAACGATGATGAGGTTGATGAGGACGTAGAGGAAGAGATTGGGAAAGCAGTCCCAGGCATTGAAGATGTCCCCCACCTGAGCCGTCCCTTCCCCTCGCGAGACCTTGATAATAGAGCGGACATAGCCGGCGATGAAGCCGATGTTGGCGATGGGTATCCAGACCACCAGCATGAAGATCAGTGTCAGCAGCACCAGGTCGGCCAGGTTCCCCTTCCAGATCCGCACCACCGTCTCGAACAGCGCACCGAAGACCCCCTGCCCGCCCGGCCGAGGCGGAGGACCAAGCATGGAGCCGCAATGCTTGCACTTGATGGCGCCGTCGAGGATTTCTTCTTTGCAGTAGGGGCATTGCATGATTGGCCTCTCTATTTCCCTCACCGATACACTTCTCGTCGGTGGCCTATCCTGACAATGAGAACGGTCACTATTTCCTGTTCAACACGGTAAACGATGCGATAATCGATCACCCGCACGCGATACAGTCCGTCGCTGTTTTTGAGTTTCTTTACTCCCGGTGGCAATGGATCGTCGGCTAGGCCAAGGATACAGGCATCCACACGTTTCAGGATCGGTTTGGGAACAGCCGATAAATCCCGGACAGCAGCACGAGTCAACTCAACCCGGTAAGTCATTTAAGTCCCAGCTCACGACGCAGATCCTCATAGGAAATCCGCTCGTCTGACTCAGCCAAAGCTGCCTTTGCCGCTTCGATATCCATCCGGTCTTCCAGCTCTTCAAGCAGTTCCAGGTCCTCAACCGGCACAATCGCCACCAGTTGTTTCCCTCTTCTGGTCAGAACAAAGCGCTCCTTACCGAAAGATGCACGATTTATGACCTCGGCAAAACCGTTGCGAGCCTCTGCTGTCGATATCTTCGTCATAACGACCTCCATCTGTACGAATTGTACGTTAAGGACATGATATGGTCAACGGATTTACGGTTTATATTTGGCAGCAAAGCAGGGATTGTCTTTTGGTCCTACTACATGGAAAGGTCTATGACCTAGTCGGTGATTTCGGTAAGGAGCCAGACGGATTAGCCCAGATGTCAGATTTTGTTTCCTCGGCTAGCGGAATAAAGAGATAGTATCCCTCATTTTTTAGGGTGATGGCTGATGTTGTCGGAAATGCCAATGGAGGTTTGTAGATTATTGTCCTTTAACCATGCACCTCGTGATGTGTGGAGTGATACTGCAAATGTGCATCTTTCGAGAAATGACGGGCTGGTGTGAAACTTGTTCCAACTGAATGGCTAATGCAGCAAAATACTCAGCGTTAACGTGCAAATCGCTGCTGTATCATAGTCCCTAAAGTAGCACCAGTGTAATGGAGCCTCTATTTTAAAACAGGCTGACTTTAATCTTTCTATTCATAAAACACCGGTCGCCTCTTTAATCCCTAAAGAGCTTGCCATAGGTCGGATATATCTGCACAATGTTGAGCAAGTTCTTCTATTATCTCATCAGTCAACTTAACCCCAAGGCTGATGTTGCCCCGGACTACATCAACAAAAACAATTGATTCTCCTGCTATTTTACCTCTATTAACGGATACTCCATAAGCCATACAATTTAATATTGCTCTTACGAACTCATACTTTGGCCTCTTAGCGCCGAAATAAAGTTTGATATACCAGTCTTGTTCTTTATGAGTCGTGTGAATGTCAGGCGTCACATTAATTTTTACTTCGTTCAAAGAAAATGGAAACTTCTCGTCTTTTAAGATATTAAAGTGCTGGTCGCCAAAGTATTGAACATAGTTCCTAATTGCTTTTGAATTCAAGACTAGTTTATTCCGTAATGACTTACTTGGTGTCAGAGCCTTTTTTTCAAGTTCCGCTGCTTGATCTAAGGCCCAATCGATGTCTCTATTGTCTCTATTAAATTCGATGATAGTTGATTTCGCAGGGTGATAGTACCTGGACATTGCAAGTCCCTCTTCACTTGGATACTTGTACTGCCTTAGCACGCGCATTCTTGTAGCTTCGGTCCCTGCTACAAAGTCAGCAAAGCTTTTCATAGCTATTGGTTTCATGATCACAGTATCCTCCTCGGCTGAAGATCAGCGCAATCTTTGAATTAGACAGCCGCAAACTGCCCCTCAACCTCCTGCCCCTTCCGTTTAAAGTTGCTATCATCCTGACAAAACGACAATGCATCAAAGATAATCCCCGACAGTTTCATCAGGTTCTCAGGCCTATTCAGAACCACACTGTTACTGGCCCCAACCTCCAGCCCCGCCCGCTCGATCAGCGCCTTATGCTGGTCCGTCAAGGGAACAATGAAATTAACAAAAGGCTTCTGCCGGTCTCCGGTGTAGCGAACAATCCAGCGATTGGTTTTTCCTTGGTACAGGACAGCGTAATAACTCTCCGTATCCTTGCCGACGATCTCGTCCGAGAGCACCTGACCCTCAAGGATCATCTGCACGATGGAAAGCACCTTCCTCTCCGCGGCAGTGGTAACAATTTTGGGATTTGCAGGATCAATCATGTCCGCATCGGGGTCAACAGGCGGAGCAGTCGCTAGTTCTACGGTTGCAGAGGCAGGAGGCGGTGGTGAGGAAAGGCCGGTCACTACCATTTTGCTGATGGCATCGGCAACAGCCTGCTTCACCAAAGGGCTCACAGTTTCTATAAACCTGCCGCTTGGTTTCGCTCCGATGTTGGCGCGAGTTGCAACAAGTCGGACAAAATCGGCATCGGGCTCCCTCAGAAGCAGTTCAATCACTTCTTTGAATTTGTCGATATATACCTGGTCCTTTGCAAAAGATCGAAGGCTGTCAGGATGGAAGTTGCCGTACCGGAAATGAGCCAGCTGTTCGGCATCTGCTTCTGACATTTTGGTGAGATCAAAAGTTAGGAATGGCGCATCATCCATGATGTTTTTGTTTTTGAGGTCTGTATAGAAACGCCATTCACGGCCATTGGTGAGCGCCGAAATGGTAACGCCAGGGGTCGCATTGAAATAGCGGGCGATCTGGCCTGTATGGTTAGTGAGTTTCTCCGTATAAGGCTTCGCCTCGATGAACATCACCGGGTCGTTCTCCGAGAACAGCGCATAATCAACCCGCTCGTTATTCTTTATCCCCGGCAAGTCCGCGCAGTATTCAGCTTTCACTTTGAGTGGATCGAATGGATTGAAATCGAGGAGGTTGAGGAAGGGAAGAATCAGGGCCTGCTTGGTTGTTTCTTCACTCTGGCAATGGGAGCCTACGTTCTTCACGTGCTCTGAATGACGCATCAATCGTTCTTTGAAATCCGGCATACTGCCTCCCTTTACAATGTTTCTGTACTGTTTCCAGTCATAGCGATTAAGGTGACTACTGCCACACCGCATCTGTGCCCGCCGCAGGCGAGTGCAAACACAGGCCAATCTTTAACCTGCAGCGATAGAGGTGCTTTTAAATAGCTGATGTAGGAGTAACAACAGCAACATCCTCAGCGATTATCAGGACAGATAGCCGTAACAGTCCACAAACCATTACTCTGCTTTTCTTTGCTGGCAGTACAACCATCGTCGATAAAATCTTGTACCAGTTGGTCAACATCATTCCCTGGAACATCAGTCAAAACTCTTTTCGTGGTCATTGCACCCTCCTTTGATATCTCTTTATTCGTTCAGCTTAAGATCCTGCATGGCCTTTACGCGCGCCTCCTCAAGTGTTTTATTCCTCAAAAACATAGGGATGGCCCCAGGGCTGGTGTCAAAGCCATTGTCCTTCATCCACTGAAGAAGCCTTTGTTCATTTGCCTTGTCGATCGTCTTACCATCCGGTTTTATGAAACTACGTAGGCTGTCCCCAGAAACAGTCCTGCTGTATTTACCTTCAATCAATTTTTTAAGATTATCATCAGCAGATCTTTTGTCGGCTCCGGCATCGGCAATAATATTTTGCAGCGCCCCCACAATAGTGCCCGCATTGTAATAGTCCACAATATCACTAAGACCGTGCGGCAAAGAATAATCCCTTACCTCCAATGACATTGCCTGGCGTATTATCTCCAACTTAGCCTTCCTTGACGATTGCATTTTGGCAATCAAAGCCTGTGTTGATGAATCTTGAAAGTAGTTTTTATTGATTGAAACCCGTGCACCACCAATGCCACCAGAAATTGCAGAGACTATCGCCTACGTGGCACTGTGGGTGATCAACCCTCCAGCAGCTCCCAGACCGAGTATTGCCAAATCAGTTGTTGTGTCAAAGGTAGCTCTTCCCCCATAAAGTCCGGCCTCAAAATTATAATAGTTGACATCAGTGAGGTAAATGAGTTCATCCAAAATTTGATTACGTTGTTGAACAGTCACTGTGCTGTTATTTACAAATATTGCATTAGATTCAGAGTACTTATCTACAAGTGCATTTACTATCTTATCTTGATATTTAGGCTTATAAGGACGGCCTTGGTAGACTCCTGCGCATCCTGATAGTATAAATAAACATAACCCTGTGATAATGATTGCCTTAAACATTGCCCCCCCTTTGATAGATCAGATTTTATTGTATAACAGTGACTGCAGTCGTGGTCACTTCGCTTCCTTCGTCTTTTCCGCCTCGGCGAATAGCCGTCCAGACACCTTATCCGAGACATAGCGCAGCACCTTATCACCGGAGAAACCGGCTATTAGCAGCACCAGCATATAGAGATAGAGCTGCATTCCTGGAGCTGCTTTAAGGACAAGCAGGGGATCTTGCTTTGGATTCGACATATTACGGAAGACTGCAGGCCCTGAACGAGGCGACATAACAGCCGGCATCTCAATCCGGCACGTCGATGATCCTGTGAAAACCACTTTACCTGGTGATAATGGCGGGTCGATCTTGATCATATACTGGCTTTGAAGCATCCAGAAAAAGATGACAGCAGCAATAGCTCCCTGGATTGGCCGCACCATGGAGTGATAGAAGATGCTCACCCAGAACTGCCCATAGGGAATGCTTTCTATTTGTGTCGTCATTATTCCACTGAGAAGTCCACCCATTGCACCCAATAATGCTGCAGTAAATGAGCAAAGGAGGAAATTTGTGTGATAGTAAAGGAAAACAAATATTATCAGTGCGGCCAGTAGGCCAATTGTATAGATGAGGGAAAAGAACTTACGACACCAATAGTCCCAAAAGAGGTTGTCGACGCAGTCGTTATGGATATAGGCCGCTGAACTAAAGAGTTGTGCAGCTTCGGAAACATCTCTCGGGGATGGATTGGGGACATCCAGTTTTTTTAACATCTCTTGCAGTTTGACGATCCATTCGGTCTTTGCCTGCTGAGTCACCGGTGAAATTTTTAGCCCTTGCAGAAGCTCCCATCCGTTGGCTTTCAACTCAGCCTCGTTCATCAACAGGAAAAAATACTCATCGATCCGATGAAACAAATGCCATATTGTAAAAGTCTTCTTGTATATCTTCTTGCACTTGACATTGAGCATGCACTCAATGTCATCGAGATGAGACTGGCATGAATCTATGACCGTCATCTTCTCGGAATTCTGGACCCAACGCGCTTTGAAACCATTAAGTCGTCTTTGATAGTCCCGTTGTTTACCAACAAGATACTGCCTGCTCGGGTTCATTTTTTTATTGATGATTGGGTAGATTCTATTCGTAAGTGCACCACGTGATAAAAAAGCAGGACATGATGGTTTTCTGGTAGTGTGTGAAGCGCGACCAACACTCACTACGGAAAGGAACCCACCATGTCCTACAGCCATTTTACTGAAAAAGAACGGTATGTCATCAGCCATTTGCGCTTGGCGAAATTTAGCCTACGGGAGATAGCCCGCCGACTAGGGCGGCATCACACGAGTATTAGCCGTGAAATTAAGCGTAACGGTCCTAAATATGCCCCTGATGCTGTTTACTGGTACTACGGGATTCAGCCAGTTGTAGAGAAGCGCCGACATAAGGCCCGGAGTCATCGTCGCCAGAATTACCAGCCCCTCGTCGAGTATGTAGAGGATAGACTGAGAATGGACTGGCCACCAGAGGTTATAGCAGCACGTA
>NZ_JAKZFT010000030.1 GCF_022808985.1 Geotalea sp. SG265
AGTAAAATGGCTGTAGGACATGGTGGGTTCCTTTCCGTAGTGAGTGTTGGTCGCGCTTCACACACTACCAGAAAACCATCATGTCCTGCTTTTTTATCACGTGGTGCACTTACGAATAGAATCTACCACATCAACGAAGGTATCACGTGAAGTACCAGGGCAAATTACAGGAATCACAGAAGCCAAGACCATTAGCATTTCAAACTATGGGTATCCGACCATAACCAAAACCGACATGACCGCTTGGACCGCAATTTGGCAGTCAAATTTAAATGTCAAGTTTCAGCGCCTTAATACCTATGATGATGCAGCAGCTACCATCGCAAACCGTGATGCTACCATAGTTATCAAGTCTGATGGTTCGTTGTCTGGTTGGGGACTCAACACCTACGGCATACTTGGTTCGGGATCATCAATCCCACCATTGAATCCTGTACTTGTAAACGGAATATAGGATATTTATCAAGCAATAACCCTAAGGGCAATTCAAAATTATATAATCAGACGGATGAACAGAGTGTATTATTGAAATGTAGCATGAGTTATTAGGAACCCCAGGGGTCAAAAAAGGCATGGTCAACACTGATCATGCCTTTTCTATTTGGAAAGGAGGTGATCCACCAAGAGAAGCAAGCTACCCATCATCCCACCTGTAACAACTCACCAACAACCTAAACCTCAATAACATCAACCGATGCGAATATCACCGTAAAGGGATAGCTGCGTCTAAAACCCCAAAGGAGGAAGAACCATGTCTATCAACGTCTACGAGGTAATCAACAACAGAATTATGGAACTACTTGAACAAGGGACAGTCCCATGGAGAAAGCCATGGAACGCAGAGAGCAACATGCCCAAGAACCTTATCAACAAGAAGCACTATCGAGGCATCAATGTATTCCTGCTGGCCTGCATGCCATATAGTTCATCTTACTGGATGACGTTTAAGCAGGTACAGGACAAGGGAGGACACGTAAAGAAAGGCGAGAAGTCAACGCCTGTAATCTTCTGGAAGTGGTTGGACAGGAATGATGCTGAGGACAATGATGCAACTACAGGCAAGATACCATTATTACGGTATTACTCGGTCTTCAACCTTGAACAATGTGAAGGGATAACAGCACCGAAGCCACTGGAGACAGTCAACGAGTTCGGTTCTATAGGCAAGGCAGAAGAGATCATTGCAAATATGCCGCTCCTACCTGAAATCAAGTACGGAGGTAATAGGGCATATTACTCACCAGCACTGGATTATGTTCAGCTACCCAGCCAGAATTCATTCGACTCAGCAGAGGAATACTACAGCACTGCGTTTCACGAGTTGACCCATGCTACTGGACATGCAAAAAGGGTAGGGCGTAAGAGCATCCTTGAGCCATCGTACTTCGGAAGCCATGAGTACAGCAAAGAGGAGTTGGTAGCCGAAATGGGAGCAGCCTTCTTATGCGGGTATTGTGGCATCGAGCAGAAAACCATCAAGAATAGTGCGGCCTATATCCAGGGGTGGCTAAAGGAGTTGAAGAACGATAGGACATTGTTGATACATGCAGCAGCACAGGCCCAGAAATCAGCCGATTACATTATCAGGCAAGGAGGTGACACCAATGTTGTAATAGATCACGAAGCAGCATAACAGCCGCATTTAAAAACACATCTTCCATCCGAAACCCACCTAACAAAAGTCCAACCGTCTACCTCAGAAGTATACAACACCTTACCAACCATCAAGCCAACCATAGCTCAACCAATTAACCAAAAGGAGGAATAACCATGAACGCTGTGACGGAACGTGTCCAGCATTTGGGCATTAAAGGGAGTAGTGCGTGCATTGTCATGACCAATACGGAAGTAGTAGAGGCAATAAGTCAGGTAGTGGATGTTACCCAGATGTCCGATGCCGAGTTATGGGAGGCAATCATACTCGTTAATCGAGAGGTTATGGATATTCGATTGGACTCAGCAGTACAGCAAGCCCTCATGCATTTGTCATTTGGAGGAAGCCAAGTTTGGTTAGCTAAGGCTGGTGGGTATCCATGCGAGAACTGCCCAGATTGCTTTATTGACAATGACGGTAGCTGCCGTAACGAGGACAGATGCACAGCATGGGGTATTTACAGCAATTTGTATTAACCACAAATCAGTAACACCAACATTTTAAGGAGGAAGCACCATGACGATTGACACCTTATTCGGAACAGAGCATGTCCCTAGTAGTCCCAAGACCATCAAGTTTAAGCAAATCAAGGCCGTCTACGAAACCCTAATCGTGAAGGAGGAAATTACCAACTACCTTAAACCCGGTACAAGATACACTGCACCACAGCAGATACATGAAACCTTCAGCTTTCTCAGGAACGAAACAAAGGAGTACTTCCTTGCTTTACACTTGGACGGGAAGAATAGGGTGGTTGCCCTGGAGATAGTCAGCATCGGCAGCCTTAACCAATCCATTGTTCACCCGAGGGAAGTATATAAGACAGCCTTATTATCAAGTGCCGCAGCAATTATTCTTGTACATAACCATCCTACAGGAGATCCGACACCCTCCAGGGAAGACATCGAGATTACAAGGAGGTTAAAGGAAGCAGGAGAACTAATAGGAATTAAGGTTTTGGACCATATCATTGTTGGCGAGAGGTACATTTCATTTGTAGAAGGAGGATTATTATGAAGTGCGAATACTGCGGAAGACGAATATTGGAGGGAGAGACAGCACATGGTATCAGGTACGGGACAATAGACCCTTTAAACGATGCATTTCTACCAGCAAGGGATTCAGCCTATACCGTGATATGCTCCACGTGCGGAACCAAGGTATACAACTTAGTCTACATGTCACTACGCAACGCTCCTACGAAGCCTACCTACCTTAATACCTTCAAGAAAGCCAGCTAACCAACCTGCGGTAACCATCAGCCCTAACAAAACCAACTAACACAACAAACCAACATAACCAAGTCAGGTACAGAGGGCCATCAGGCTCTTTTTTTGTGCCTGGAATATGGAAAGGAGCGTCTATCATGACAGTTTATAAACGTGGAGCTAAAGGTGTGTTTTACATGGACTTTGTTGTAAAGGGAGAACGAGTTTATAAGTCTACAGAACGATTTACCAAAAGAGAAGCAGTTCTTATAGAAGCAACTGAAAAGAAACGACTGATGGAAGAGGCCACACTATCGCCAAAAGAGAAATCATCCCGGCTAAAATTAAGTGAAGCAATAAAGGTGGTTTTTGATGAGAGGTGGAAGGACAATAAGGATGGCAACAAATCCCAGCGCAATGCAGAACGTCTCATTGACCATGTTGGTGATATTCCAATTGGCAGGATAGATGAGGAAGTCTTTCGCAAGCTCGTCAAGAAGTTGGAAACGACAGGAATCGAACCAGCTACAATTAACAGATATCTTGCGAGCTTAAAGACCCTACTGCGGCATCATGGACAACGATGGGAGCATATTAAGCTAAAGAAGGAGAGAAAAGGACGAATCAGAGTCCTATCCGATGAAGAAGAAGTGGCTGCTATTCAGCTGCTACGTGAGACGATCCATCCACCAAAGAGAGCATATTTTAAAGAAATAGCTGATCTAGCAGAGGTCTTGGTTGATACTGGCATGCGTTTAAGTGAAGCCATTAACCTAAATTATCTTGATGTCAATTTCAGAACCAATCTTATTTCCATATGGTTCAACAAAGGAGATAGACCCAGAAGTGTTCCAATGACAAGTCGGGTAAAGGCGATATTAAAAGCTCGCAAGGCAGGAAATCCCGTTAAGCCTTTTAGTGTGGACATACACCAAGCAGATCATGCATGGGACTGGGTACGTAAGACCATGGGACTTCAGAATGATAAGGAGTTCGTGCTACATGCTCTCCGTCATACGTGCGCAAGTAGATTGGTTAATCGAGATATTGACCTGTACGTTGTGAAGGAGTGGTTGGGGCATAGCAGTATTCAGGTTACAGAGAAATATGCTCATCTTTCTCCTAGTAAATTAAAGGAGGCAGCTTCCTCTTTGGAGCCAGAAAAGGTACTTCCGGTTGACGTGAATATTGACGGGAGTCATGATAAATCTAGCTATAGGAGGAAGTACTTGCATGCAGTTAAGTAGCTGATATTAGGTGCAAGTATATAGTGGCGTAAGTGATGCTACCCACTTAAAATCCCTCGATCGCAAGGTCGTGCCGGTTCGACCCCGGCTCCGGCACCACGTAAATCAAGGGCTTATAGCGATATAAGCCCTTTTCTTTTCATCTTTTTGCTGTCCTGTTGACGATTTTTCCCCTCTAAATAAATCAAGCACTTAACTGTTTTCAGCGGTTGTTAGCGGTTGTTGACGATCAACAAAACGTCAACAATCTAATGGCATCCCTCAATGCACTCCGCGATTTCCGGCCTGCCGTCGGCCTGGATCTACGCACCCTGCCCACGGCTTTCTTGTACTGGATAAAATCGGGTTCGGTAACAGCAAGGCCCTTTTTTCATGCCCATTTTTCACCAGCGTCTAAAGGTTGACAAAGGAATATAGCTAGGTGAGATTCTGCTCCCGTTGCGCCGCAACCGTAAGCTCGTATCAATCGGCCTTCTACAGAAAAGCTGCTGGCTGGAGTTTACGACGGAACGGCGAATTAGACATAAAAGAGTTTTTCGATAACATTAAACCAATTAAAACATTACTCGCTCAAATATATTCAAATGGGAAAGGAGTGCCGGATGAGAACAGGAATGGATGTGTTGCTCTGCGGAATACTGATCAGCTGTGCCCTTCCAGGCGTTGTTCTTGCAGAAGGGATGACATTCCCTGAGGGAACAGCAACACCTGCGGAAACATGCGGCGGATGCCACGAGGCCATCTACCGCGAATTTGCCTTTGGTTTTGGCAGTGATATCCATTTCAAACCTACGACCATACCCACCAAGCCAGGTGAAAAGATTGTCATGCCAGCTAAAGTATCCGAGACAGCAACAGCCCATGCCTTTGCTGGTGTGGAACCATATCCGATCCATGCCAGGGAGGCTGAAGAGGAAGGCAAGTCGTGCAACGTCTGCCATTTCCCTGAACCCTTTGCCATTCCGGATATGAATACCATTGAGATGGTCAAGCCCAAAGCCCGGCCTAAGGGCCAGGAAGCTGGCGGCCTTACCTGTGCCAGTTGCCATCTGACCCCCGAGGGTAAAATCAGAGGCCCATACAGCGTCAATGGCCCACACGAGACAGTAGCCGATCCTGCTATTCAAACCTCTGCCATGTGTGCCTACTGCCATAGTATGGGCAAACGAGTGGCGGGCAAGCAGACCCAGACCTTCCTCGAATGGCGGGAGGATTTCAACAAGCCGGGCCTTGGCAAGCAGCATTGCCAGGACTGTCATATGCCCAGGACAATTCGAAAAATTGCCGAGAATTCCGACAAGCCGGAGCGAGCCGTAGCCCGCCATCTCTGGACAGGAGGAAGGTCACAGCAGCGACTTGCAAGCGCCCTAAGCCTGGCAATAACGCAGCCAGAGGAAGGGAAGTCTGGTCTTGGTTTCCATCTTATCAATATAGGAGCAGGGCACTCCGTGCCGACCGGCTCAAACCGCAGGGCAATTTACCTGGTTGCCGAGGTTAAGGATAAAAAGGGCAAAAAAGTTGCGGCCAAAGAGTGGATGTTTGCTCCCTGGTACGGCCCACGTCCCGACGACAAGGCATTCCTGGAAGAGGATAAGAAACGACCAGATGCAAAAGCTGCCATGCAGGCAGATGCTCAAGGGCCACATGAGCCGATCATTTGTGCTGGCGAAGAACGCACTCTTGCTTGGTCACCAGGACTCAAACCAGGTGAATATACCGTCAAAACTCGCCTGATCTACGACCTCAACCGGTACAATGCCCGGTCCTTCACCGAAGACCAAACCGAGATCAACAGCACCACCCTCAACTTTAAAGTCAAGAAGTAACATCTAGTAACCTTGTTAAGATTTGCGGAGAGGGACCTGATAGCGGCAGGTCCTTTTTTTTGCAGGGACTTCCGGAGCCTTCTTGGCACCCCAGCCTGCTTTTTTATCTACTAGTGATAAGATTTCTTAGGGGCGGAACGAGCTGACGTTACATCGATGGTTTCAATCAACAGAGTAGTGCTGCAAAGTCATCAAACCATGCGCCTTATCCTCATAATGTCGCTATTAATAGCTTTTACGGGGCCTGCACTGGCCGGCCCCCCGCTCCTTACCGATGACACCGGTACTCCCGGCGACAAACATTGGGAGATCAACGTTGCCTATACCCTTGACAAGCGCCATGCGGAAGCCACCCATCAGACTCCCGTCCTTGATATCAACTATGGTGTAGGCGAAGCCGTTCAGTTGAAATACGAGGCCCCCTGGATAATCTTTCATGAGAGTGAAGGTGGAACAAAATCCGGGCTCGGCAACTCGCTTGTCGGGGTGAAATGGCGATTCCTCGACGAAAAACGGGATGGCGTATCGGTCTCCGTCTATCCGCAGTACGAGTTCAACAACCCCACCTCCTCTGCCGACCGCGGCATCGTCGAGGAGGGAACTGTCCTACGCCTGCCGGTGGAGGTCTCAAAGAAGTGGGGCCTATTCTGGAGCAACGCAGAGGTGGGGTATGGAGTCCACCAACACGGGGATGATGAATGGGTTTATGGAGTGATCGTAGGATATGACCTGCATGACAACCTGACGCTCCTGGTGGAAATTCACGGAGGGTCGGCGAAAGAATTCAGGAAGCACGAGGTTGTCTTCAATCTCGGCACCCAATGGGATTTCAGCAAGAGATATGGACTGCTCGCGTCGGCAGGGAGGAGTTTTCGTAGCGCAGCAACTGATGATCCGAATCTGCTCCTTTATCTTGGGGTACAGATAAGGCTCGGGGAATAAGATGGCAACCCTAAGGGGTGACGATACGAAAGTCCTCGCACTTAAAACATTCCGGACTGCGTTACTGGCATTAGCAATGCTTACCGTCCTTCCCGTATGTGTTCCGGCCCAGACCGATGAGATCCAGGTCTACGATGCGGAGATCAACAAGCCGGGGGAGTTCAACCTGGTGTGGTACAACAACTACACCCCAATCGGTCGCAACGAGCCGGACTTTCCCGGTGGTGTCATACCGAACCATTCTTTGATCGGCGTGCCGGAATGGGCGGTTGGCATTACCGACTGGCTAGAGACAGGCCTGTACCTGCCGCTTTACTCGATAACAAGCGGAGAGCGGTTTCTTTTCAACGGCGGTAAAGTCCGCGCCCTCTTCGTTGTTCCCGATGCTCGGAAAAGAAATTTCATCTACGGCATCAATTTCGAGCTTTCCTACAACTTTCCCCACTGGGAGACTACCCGCTTTTCCGGCGAAATTCGGCCCATAATAGGCACCCATCTGGGGAAAATTGATATTATCCTAAACCCGATTTTCGATACTTCTTTCAATGGGTTGCATAAGGTGGAAGTGGTGCCAGCGGCAAGGGTAGCCTATAATTTTTCGGAGAAATGGGCGGCAGCACTGGAACACTACTCAGATTTCGGGACCGTCAGTCATTTTGTGAGGATGGATGAGCAACAGCAGTTATCCTTCATAGTGGGTGATTTTAACGAAGAGCCCAACAGTATCGAATTCGGGGTGGGGCATGGTTGGACCGACTCTTCTGACGATCTAATCATCAAAGTAATGCTCATGCACAAGTTTTAACGGCGGTGGCGAATGACCAGGAGTCCGGGTCTCTTGAGCCAGATCATAGGCTATAGGAATAGGGCTGGTCATATTGAAGAAGTTTGAGTAAGCCTATATCTTTTCCAAACCACGGGATAAAGGGGCATGGGACGCGATCCAAAAGCTGATGCGAAATTGGCAGTCCCGCGCACGCTCGGGATATGGGCGGCGCCATTCATCACCATCTCGATGGTGGTGGACGCCGGCATATTTGCGTCCCTCGGTCCTGCAGCGGAGAAGGCCGGCAGCGGCCTGCCGCTGGCGGTGGGATTGGCCGGCCTGATCGCGCTGGCCACAGGCATTAGTGCGGCCAAGTGCGGGGCTGTAGTGCCAATTTCCGGAGCCGGGTTTATCTGGGGGCGGACAATTGGTTTTGACCGCCTTGCCTTTGTCGGAGGCGTTGCTTTTCTGGTGAAGGAGGCCGTCGCCGACAGCGTCAACGCTCTCCTGTTGTTCACGTATGCGCAGCAACTCGCGCTGAGTTTGCCTCTTCATGTCGCCGCCGCAGCGACGGTCGTGGCTGCAACCATCATAAACTATTTCGGGCTGGGGCCAACCAAGAAGGTACTGGTCGTGGCACCCTCATGCTGCTCGTGCTGCTCGGCGTTTACCTTGGATTTATTCTCCCTGCCGCAGATATTCACCGGTTGACCCCACTGAGTGGCAATGGAGGATTCGGCATTCTCCGAGGTGCTGGGACGTTCTTCTTCGTCTTTGCGGGGTTCCAACGCGTCGCCATTGTTGCATCCGAAGTGAAAGAGCCGGAGCGGACCCTTCCGGTGGCGATCCTGGTCGGATTTCTCATTTCGGCGGTCTATTTCGTCCTGGTCGCCAATGGGACAGCCGCTTTGCTCGGCCCCAAAGGTACTGCTGCTGATCAAGTGCCACTCTTTACTGCTGCGAGCCGGACGGTTGGGCAGTGGGGCGAGTGGTTGATAGTCGCCGCTGCGCTCTTGGCAACGCTCACGACATTGACTGCCGGGATCATGGGGGCCTCACGCGTGGCGCAGGCTATGGGCGCTTATCGCGAGCTGCCTCAAAAATTCGGCCAGGGGCACGGGGAAAAGAAGACGCCGCGTTTCGGTATACTGGTTTTCGGGCTCGGTACCGCCGCCGTCACGGCGATCTTCAACCTCCGTCCCTTGCTAGATGTAGCGAACGTCTTCATCCTGTTCTGGTATAGCGTTACCAACATCGCGGCTATTAGGCTGGAGAAGGCGAAGTGGTTCGCCCCACGCGCACTCTCATGGCTCGCGCTGGCAGGAAGCATAACACTTGCATTGACGCAGCCCTGGTGGGCTATCCTGCTGGCTGGCGGTATTGGGATGCTCTCCCTGGTCTTTCGCCATTTCCTGCATCGCTAGGTATTTCGAGGATGACAGCGAGGCTGCGTCTGATGGGGGGCGATTTGTTTTGAGTGAACCAGCCGGCATTGACAGTTGTCAATATGAGGCGAGGGCAACGGGGGGTATATGTGGCGCATGAGATTAACATGGGGAATCGTAGGAGCCATACTTACGGCGCTGTTTGCCACTTGCCCGGCCTTTGGGGAAGAAACAGCTCCCCAAAACGTCCGCCACCTGGCAACCATCAAACTTCCAGGAAAAGGCTATGTGGATTATCTGATCGTGAATCCGGGGGGGCAAGTCTATGCTGGCTACGCCTCCCAAAACAGCCTTGTTGTAATCGATACCGAAAAGAGAAAAGTTACCAGAACCATAGGCAACTTAAAGGATGTTCGGAGCGTCGCATTGGTGCCGGAGTTGAACCTCGGGTTTACGAGCAACAGGGGCGACAACAACATTGGTGTCATTGATTTGAAGTCTCTTCGCCTCATTCGCAAAATCCACAATGGAACCGGCCCCGACGCAATCATCTATAACACGGCAGATCGGCTCGTTTACGTGGCAAATCACGAAGGTCGCAGCGCCACCTTTATCGATCCATCTGCTGAAACTATCAAGGCAGTCGTTCCGCTTGGGGGCCTGGCGGAATATGCTCAGGCTGATCCAGCAACGGGATTGGTGTACCAAAACCTTCAGGACCGAAATGAAATCGCCGTCATTGATCCGAAGAAGATGGCAGTTGTTGCTCGATTCAAAACAGCCCCTGGAACGGAGCCGACCGGCCTTGCCCTTGATGCTGCCAACCACCGGCTATTCTGTGCCTGTGGCAACGACAAGCTTGTTGTGATCAATGCAGAAAACGGCGAGGCTGTAGCAGCGCTGCCGATTGGTTCAGGCGTGGATTCCGTAGCTTATGATCCCCGATTGCGCCGCATCTATACGGCAAACGGAGACACCGGCACGATGACAGTTATTCGCCAGGATTCTGCGGACCATTACGAGGTCATGGAGAATGTTCCGACCCACAAAGAAGCGCATGCCCTGGCGGTGGACCTTTCAACGCATCGTATTTATGTAGTTCATGGCAATACCATTGAAGCGTATGAAGCCATCACTGAGCCGAGTGCTACACAAAAGGAGGCACGATGAAATGGATAACACGGGAACATGTGAAAGTTGACCGGGTGGCCTGCCCCTGGCTCATCAAACGGTTCATTGACAAGGATGCGGAGTTCTTCTTCGTTCCGAAAGAACAAGTAATGGCGGAAGCTGAACGACTGGGGGCAATCCCTTTTGACGTGCCCGATGTTGAACTGGGCCATCATGGCAAGGAATGTTCTTTTGAAGCTGTGCTTAAAAAGCACGGTCTGATCGATCCTGCATTCTCGCTGCTCGGCAAGATAATCAACGGAGCCGATACGGACAACACTTTGTGGAATCAGCCGGAAGGACCGGGCCTGAATGCCATTGCTGAAGGATTTCGTCATCTCGGCTATCCGGATGACCATCAGATCAACGCGGCGGAGTGGATAGTCTACGATGCCCTGTACGCCTACTGCCAGGAAATGGTGAGGCAGGGCAGGCAGGACGGCGCATTCAAGCCGTGACGCCGTAGCGTCTGACAGGCACAGATGATTCTTCATCTTCCCCAAACGCATGTCCTGCGGAGCCTGACGTTCGATGGCCGCCTGCTATTCTTCACACGCATGGCGAGGATGTTTTCTTACGGCTTCCTCGCAGTGGTGCTCCTGCTTTACCTCGACAAAATAGGGCTCTCAGCCACGAAAATCGGTGCTTTGCTTACCCTTACCCTCGTTGGCGACACCATAATTTCACTCTGGATGACTACCATAGCCGACCGAGTTGGCCGGAAGCGAATGCTTATCGTCGGAGCGGGCCTGATGGTCCTTGCCGGTGCACTGTTTGCGTTAACCACTAATTATGTGCTGCTGGTGCTTGCGGCGACCATTGGCGTCATCAGCCCCAGCGGTAATGAAGTTGGGCCATTCTTGCCCATAGAGCAAGCAGCACTTACACAAACCGTGTCGGGCCAGCAACGCACACAGGTCTTCGCCTGGTACAACCTTGGAGGTTCTTTGGCCACGGCGGTCGGGGCACTGTTTGGCGGAACCTTGGCCCATGGCTTGATCAGGCTTGGCATGACGCAGGTCGATAGCTACCGCGTCCTCGTTTTCTTGTATGCAGCAGCTGGCGTCATGCTGTGGGTGCTATTCACCCGATTAAGTAAAGCAGCGGAATCGCCTCCGACCAGCGAGCTATCATCAACTTCCCCTATTTTTTCTGCACGATTCGGGCTGCACAAATCGCTCAGGATCGTGCTCAAGCTGTCTGCTCTGTTTACCCTGGATGCCTTCGCGGGCGGCTTCATCCTGCAAAGCATAATCGCGTACTGGTTCTACCTGCGCTTCGGCGTTGAACCAGCTTTGCTTGGGAGCATTTTCTTTGGTGCGAATATCCTTGCAGGCTTCTCGGCCCTTGCTGCGGCGCAAATAGCTTCCCGCATAGGCTTAATCAGAACGATGGTCTTTACGCATCTTCCTTCCAATGTCCTCCTGATATTGGTGCCGCTTATGCCGACCCTGCCCCTGGCGATAGCGGTTCTACTGCTCCGGTTCAGTATTTCGCAGATGGATGTGCCGACGCGCCAATCGTATACCATGTCCGTAGTAAGTCACGACGAACTCTCTGCTGCTGCCGGAGTAACCGGGGTAGCCAGAACGACAGGGGCGGCATTATCCCCGCTGTTTGCCGGTTTTCTGCTCGCAAACCCGGCATTGCTGAGCGTCCCGTTTTTCCTGGCCGGAGGTTTGAAAATCCTATACGACCTGATGCTTTTGCGCAGCTTCGGAGAGCTCCGGCCACCTGAGGAAAAGGGGTAAGCTGTGTAAGCATCCGGGTAATCTACTGCCAAAGTGGTAATCTTAACTGAGAAACTGAGAAGATAGCCAGAAAATGAACACTTCCTTGAAACGGAGGAATAATGTTCAACAGAAATCTCATTGCGAAAATATCAATGATGCTTGGTGTGACGGCCCTTTTTGTTACAGGTGCCTGTAAACCACGACAACAAGAGCCACAAAAGACGGGATCTGCCCACCAAGTAACCGTGTATGTCTCCACCGACCGGGTATTTTCCGAGCCGATCCTCCTCGCTTACCAGCAGAAGACCGGCATAAAGGTCAACGCCATCTACGACACTGAGGAGACAAAAAGCACCGGCCTTGCCAACCGGCTTATCGCCGAAAAGAATAATCCCCAGGCCGATGTGTTTTGGTCGAATGAGCCAGTACGCACCCTGGTGCTGAAAAAACATGGCGTGCTCGCTCCATACAAATCACCCGAGGCCGCTGGCATCCCGGATGTCTTTAAAGATCCCGAAGGATACTGGACAGGCTTTTCGGCACGATTACGGGTCATTGTTTATAACACACGCCTGGTAAAAGCCGACGCTGCGCCCAAGTCGGTTCTCGATCTCGCTGATCCAAAATGGAGAGGGCAGGTAGCCATGGCCGATCCTCGTTTCGGCACGACCTCCTTCCATGTAGCAGCGCTTTACGCAAAGCTGGGAGATAAGCAGGCAGATGAATTTTTCCGCAAGCTGAAGGCCAATGGAGTCAAGATTGTCGCTGCAAATTCCGTTGTACGTGACATGGTGGCACGGGGCGAGGTGAAAGTTGGGATTACCGATACTGACGATGCCAGTGTGGCCCTCGAAGCAAAGGAACCCTTGGCTATGGTGCTTCCGGATGCGGTTGGTATCGGTGTTCCGGTAATGCCAAACATGCTCTCGTTGATCGCAGGTGCACCACATCCGGAAGTGGGGAAAAAGCTGATCGACTACCTTCTGTCCCCTGAGGTGGAACGGTTGCTGGCACAGTCGGAAGCGGTGCAGATCCCGCTCCGTTCGAACATTGCTCCGCCAAAGAACATGCCGAGTATTTCTTCGCTCAAACCGATGACCCTTGATTATGCCGAGGCGGCTGCCCGAGTGGAGGATGTGACTCGCCGCTTGCAGACGATACTGGGGCTTTAACGGGACGAGACGATGCGTACGGTTATGAGGAGTAAATCCGGAGGGATCACATCCAAATACATTGCTGTGGGCGCAACCATACTTCTCTTTGTCGGAATATGTCTGCTGCCGGTCATCTACATGTTTGCCTTTTCCTTTGTCGATGCCTCTGGCCACTTCAGTATTGCAAACTACCAGCGTCTTTTTATGGATGAGCGGCAGCGGGCGTTGCTCCTGAACAGCGGTATACTGGGAGCCGGGGCAACTGCAGTGGCAATGACCATCGGTATCCCTCTTGGGATCATCCTTGCTCGATCTGATATGCGGGCAAAACGTCTCATCCGACTTCTGCTTATAATACCGCTCGCAATACCATCGTTTATTCTCGCCCTTGCCTGGATTTACATTGGCGGAACTGCCGGTCTCGCGGCACAGGTTACGGGTGCCGACTTCCTTTCCCCCTTCACCTACAGTCTGACCGGCGCAATGGTTGTAATAGGTCTCAACCTGTTTCCTTTGGCCATGCTCGCGACTGAATCAGCGGCATGGCGTGTGGAAGGCCATCTCGAAGAGGCCGCTATGCTGGTGGCCACCTCCAACAGGGTCTTCTGGCGCATAACCATACCTCTGATCTCCCCCAACATTGCCGCTGCCGCTCTGATCATCTTCGTTCTTGCCATCTCGGAATTTGCGGTTCCCAGCCTGCTCCGCGTGCCGGTCTTTACCAGTGAAATCTTTACCGCGTTTGCAGCTCTCTATGAATTTGGCGCGGCGACAGCACTTGCCATTCCTCTTCTCATCATGGCTTTGGTTTCAGGTTTGGGGGTAAAGATGCTGGTCGGAGATCGCATCGTCAGCACGAGGCGCAGTTCCGGCACTCTTTTCCTCCAGTGGCATGGGCCACGGAGGTTTATCGGTATATTATGGTTGCTGGTAGTTCTTCTTGTTTCCGTCCTGCTCCCTCTGGCCGTCCTCGCTCGTGAGGCGGGGGGCATGGAGCCGGTTGTGGCGGCAATAGGCGGCTCCAGTGGAGCCATTATAAACAGCCTGTCTCTGGCTGTCGTCGGTGCTGTCCTCATCGCCTTAATTGCTGCAATGCTGGGGTACGGAGCAGCAAGATCCTCCGGGAGGATTCACGACTTTGCCGATATCGCTTTCCTCGTTACCTTTGCAGTACCGGGTACCGTTGTTGGCATCGGTCTCATCAATATCTGGAACAGACCGGGGCTGCCCAGCATAGTCTATCAGTCTCTCTTTATAATTCTGGTGGCCTATATCAGGGCATTGAAAAACCCCCGCATTGAGCAGCTATGCCCCCTCAAGGGGCCAAATAGCATAAGTTATTTGTTTGGCTTGCTAAATTTATGCTCTTTGAAACTCAATTTTGCCGGGTTAGCCAGCCAT
>NZ_JAKZFT010000031.1 GCF_022808985.1 Geotalea sp. SG265
ATGGCTGGCTAACCCGGCAAAATTGAGTTTCAAAGAGCATAAATTTAGCAAGCCAAACAAATAACTTATGCTATTTGGCCCCTTGAGGGGGCATAGCTGCTCAATGCGGGGGTTTTTCAATGCCCTGATATACAATCGAAGGATTCATTTAAAGAAACACACCTTTCCGAAAAAGAGAGGGACGCTTTATACGATAATCTGCTTTATCAGGTAGCCTTGCGTACCATCCATGAGTTGTTTGAAGCTGACACGGCAGATGCATTGGATGCGGTAGCTTTCAATGGCATAGTTACTGCCGTTGACAAGACGAGCGGCCATAAAGTTACTGCCTGCATCCTTTCCGTCGTGTGTCGAAAAGTGGCCTTTATGCAGATTAATCTTGCTGGCATTGATCCGAAAGCCTGCTTCAAGAACCTCAAAGGCGTTGCGGCATCAAAGCTTTCAGGTTTGAGTTCTGTACCTCCCATCATGATGATCGACAAGGAAGACAGGCGCTTCATTGAGGGATACGGTGTAGTTGATTCCATCAACGAAGGAACAAATTTGGCCACAATGAACTGGGAAGATTTTGAGCACTTGATTCGGGAACTCTTTGAGCAGGAATTTGTTTCGACTGGCGGCGAGGTCAAGGTAACCCAGGCTAGCCGAGATGGGGGAGTGGATGCCATCGCCTTTGACCCTGACCCTATCAGGGGTGGGAAGATTGTCATTCAGGCCAAACGATATGCAAATACTGTGGGGGTATCGGCTGTTAGAGACCTATACGGTACGGTCATGAACGAAGGCGCAATCAAGGGAATATTGGTGACGACCGCTGATTATGGGCCGGACGCTTACGAATTCGCTAAAGGCAAGCCTTTGACACTACTTAATGGTTCAAACCTTCTCCACCTGCTCGAAAAGCATGGGCATAATGCTCGGATCAATCTTCATGAAGCGAAGCAGGAAAATAAGAAATTTTACTCATCGGCACTACATGTAATGCCATAACCTTTGGTAGTACATAACATTCCTCAATGGATGGCTAGAAGATATTGAAGTGGAATGTCGGCGCAAGCTGACAACCAGAGGTGAAGACTCATGTGTCACGCAACAACCAACCTGACAGGCTAACAAAGCATTGCTTGCTGTTGGCTCAGCAGGTTGAGGAGACAGCAGCAGAAGGCCTTTAGTAAGAAGAGGACGCCAATGACTTTCTTTATTCAAGTGGGAGTTGATAGATAATGACTACGGTCGCCAAGCATATCCAGAACGCTGACGAGACTATTTGTCGGAATATCGAATCGCTCGGTGACCAGCGGGCATTGCTCTCGCAGAACGTCCTCTCACAGCTCCGGAACCTAGTCGAGGGAGTTGCGGTCCGTCTCCACATGGCCTCACCCGATGCCGAATTCAACTACACCGCGGTAGAACCCGCGCTCGCCTTTGTGGAGACTTGTCTTCTTTGACCCTCAAAAAAGAGTGGGAGCCGTGGGGCCAATCCCCAAGAAAAGTTTGATCGAAGATTGCCACAAAGGCAAAGTTATTAGCGTGAGTTATCTACGAAAAGAATGAAGGAAGTCCAACACGGCTTACGACCCGCCTTCAAAACCTGGCGGGTCAAAGCCATGCCCGTTGGCAGAAAATAAAAAGAGATGAGGTCGTTAACTATGACAGGTAGCAATATACTTCTCGCCATAGAATTAGGATCTCTGCAAGATTTTCTGAAGCATTCTTGTCGCTGGGACGACGTGGAAAAAAATGAAGACGGAGAATTAGACGAAAGAGACTTTGAAAAGTTGCTGTACCGTCAGACTGTCGCTGCACGTGCCGCCTACTACGAAATAAACGCACTAGCACACGGTCTCCGCTTCGCTCCGCCGGTGCGCCCCGGCCACGTTGAAAAGTAACAAGATCACCCCAGTATAAATTGATCTAAGGATTTAAGATGCCGATCGACCGAATTGCATTAGGCAACAAAATCAAGAGGTACAGGGAGCAATTTGAGGTCTCAATTGCAGAGCTATCAATAGCGACCGGTATCCCCGCTGTAAGAATAACTAATCTTGAAATGGGGGCACAAGAACCGACAGGTGATGAAGTGCTCGTTTTAGCTGACTATTTCATGTGCGACTATAAGTTCTTTGTGTCAAATGAAAAACTTACTCCTTTGGATCAGACTGAAGCGCTGTTTAGGCGATACGGGAACGACCTAACGAGTGAAGATAGGTGGGCAATTCAAGAAGTTTTGTATTTTGCTGACAATGAATTCTACTTAAACAAAATTCTTGATTATCAAAAAACGCAACATTTTATTTGTCATATATCAGGTGCAAACTATAAAAATCATGGAAAACAAGTCGCGGAACAACTACGGTCGTTCTTTGGTTATAGCGAATTAGAAGTTAGGCTCAATATATATGATGATTTCAGGAAAATCGGTCTCTTAGTGTACCGAAGAAAACTTAGCAACTCAAAAATATCAGGGATGTGTATTAAACACCCAGTTGTGGGTAATTGTATTATTATAAACAGCATTGAAGATGTTTATAGACAGCGATTTACAGCTGCCCATGAGGCCGCTCATGCTTTAGTTGATAATAAAGATTATATTGTTTCTTTTGTGGGTGATAAAGATTTCAGGGAAGTAAGAGCTAATTCTTTTGCCGGTAATTATCTAATGCCATCAAAATTACTGAATAAAATACCAAATCCACATAATTGGGATGAAAGCAAAGTCATCCTTTGGGCCAACAAACTTCAGGTTAGCACGATTGCTCTTGCTTATGGTCTCAAAACGGCCAATCTAGTCAACCAAAATAAAGTAGATTTCATCAAATCTATCCGTGTTCCCAAGAACCTCAAAACAGACCCGGAACTTCCACCTGATTTGCCACCAAAATCGCGAGAAAGAAAAGAAGCTCTATTAGACAGGGGACTATCAACACGCTATCTGACAATGGTCTTTGCTGCCTATAGAAACGACCTAATTTCTCGTGCAAGGGTTGCAGAGATGCTACGTGTAACAGAAGCGGAGTTAGTCGAAATAGCGGCACTTTATCAAGTAGGTGTATTCGATGAGTTTTAATGTCAGTAAATTTCATCCCCACAATATTATCGACTCCTGCGCAATACAAAACGTGTTGTCATCTCTCACACTTTATTCGGCCTCGCTACAAGCCAGATGTGGATTTATTTGTACAGGATTTGTCCATTATGAGTGTCTTGTTAAGAGCCGAAACAATTCAACCTTAGAAGACAAAGAAATTCAGAAACGTTTTGCAAGTGCAATTGAACGCGGTGAAGTTCAAATTAACTCTCTTGATATTGAAGACTTACAAGGCATTCAGATGTTAGAGAATAGAAAAAAACTGGGAATGGGAGAACTTTCGTCCATTGCAGTTGCCAAAAAGTTCAGTCAGGTTTTTATGACTGATGACATGAAAGCTAGAAAGCTTGGAACGACAATTTTAGGAACTGAAAGAGTTCAGACGACGCCACAATTGTTTGGCTGGCTAATCTTTGGCAATTATCTGCTTGATAGCGACAAAGTCAAAGTAATTGAAGAGCATGAGCGTCTTGAAAAAAGAATTCCGCTCACCTGTTTTTTCGAGGAACTCTATCTTAAAGCGCTTGAAGCTAAGTGCATGAAAATGCATGAGTAAACATAAGCGCATTCAACCAAGGTTACGACCCGCCCGAAAAGAAGGCTGGTCAAACCCATGCCCATTATGTGAAGAGGAAAGACATGGACATTGTGGCTCCAGCAGTAGCCGGATTTTTTGCAGTCACGTCAGCTGTTTTGGGATGGCGCCTAAAGAGGGTCAGCGACGAAAAGGACCGGAAAGCATCCATCAAGAAAGAAAGGTTGGACGAACTAAAGAATCTTTACATGGATGTAGTGGCGAACTTTGATGGAGCCTTTAAGCAAGTTGCGGCTCAAAGCGAGTTTACCCTTTCAGATGGTTTTTCAACAACAGGGGCGAGGCTGCATCTGTTAGCTCCGCACTCTATCATCGAACTTTATGATGAAGCATGCTCGCTTTTTGATTCCTGGTCAATTCTTCACAGCAAAGCAACGCCTCCTCGGCGTGAGGTAAATGCGTAAACTTCCCCAAAAATGAGACATGATAAAAGTAGAGCTTTCTGGCATTCTAAAGCGCCAGGAGGTTCAAATGAAGAAAGCCCGTTTCACAGAAACCCAGATCATCGCGATTCTCAAAGAGGCTGAATCCGGGATGCTGGTAAAGGATGTCTGTCGAAAGCACGGCATCAGCGATGCTACCTACTACAACTGGAAGTCGAAGTATGGCGGCATGGATGCTTCCGATCTCAAGCGGATGAAGGAGATGGAAGCGGAAATGAGCCGCTTGAAGCGAATGTACGCCGATCTCGCTCTTGAAAATCGTGCTCTGAAAGATCTGATCGAAAAAAAGCTCTGAGGCCGTCCGAGAAAAGAGAAGCTGTCTGTTATCTCATCGCTGAGCACAGGCTTTCGATTCAGCGTAGTTGCCGCTGTGTCGGCCTTGCTCGTGCGGCCTACTACCGATCCATAATCTCTGTCTCAGAAGCGGATCAAGATGTAATCTCGGCCCTCAATCGTCTGGTTGAGCGGCACCCCCGATGGGGATTCTGGAAATCATTCAGGGTATTGCGGCGTTTGGGCCACCCCTGGAACCACAAACGGGTCTACCGGGTTTACTGCAACCTCCGCCTTAATCAGAAACGACGGGCCAAGAGACGGCTGCCGAAACGAGAGAAGCAGCCATTGCTAGTGCCACAAAAGCCGAATCAAGTGTGGTCGGCCGACTTCATGAGCGATACGCTCTATGCTGGCAATCGCTTCAGAACCTTTAACGTCATCGATGACTTCAACCGAGAGTGTCTGGCTGTAGAAATCGATACATCTATCACCGGAAAGCGGCTCATCCGGGTCTTCGAGCGGCTACGCCTGGAGCGCGGCTTACCGGAAGTAATACGCTGTGACAATGGCCCCGAATTCTTGAGTGGTGATTTTGTCGCGTGGGCCGAGTCTGTAGGAATCATCATTCAGTACATTCAGCCGGGAGAGCCGAATCAGAACGCTTACATCGAGCGCTTTAACCGCACCTATCGGGAAGAGGTGCTATCCCTTTATCTCTTCCGCAACCTGAAAGAGGTGCGGGAGATAACATACTGGTGGTTGAACGATTACAACGAGCTGCGTCCTCACGATTCTCTGGGTGATATGACGCCAGCCGAATACATGGAAAACTACACCGGAAACTCTACTTTCAAACTGTCTACTTGACAGGGAAGCTTACGCCTCTAGCGCCAAGAAATCCTCCCCAAGAAGTTGAGGATCTTCTCCTTCTCATCCACCAACCCCTGCCGGTATGCCCCGTAAACCTCGTCGATCATCTTCTTCGTCGAATGCCCCATCAGGTCCACCAGCCTGACCCAACAAAATCAAGCGCTTAGCAAAAAAGGACCAACCTAAAAGGTGGTCCTTTTTGCATTTTCAAGACGTTCTGTAAAGTTTTCGATAACGTAAAATATTTTTCGCTTTTATAAAAAGCAACACGATAACGTAAAATATTTTTCGCTTTTATAAAAAGCAACACGGCAGTGCCTGATTCCGGTTAGAATTGCGTCGCCAAACGAAAATTCGACCCGAAAGGAGTACACTGCCGTGGAAGAACAGAATACAC
>NZ_JAKZFT010000032.1:2500-5666 GCF_022808985.1 Geotalea sp. SG265
TTTGACCCGGAGATTTCCGAATGGGGAAACCCACTGGAGGTAATGCTCCAGTAACGTATGGTGAATACATAGCCATACGTGGCGAACGGGGGGAACTGAAACATCTAAGTACCCCCAGGAAAAGAAAACAAAAGTGATTCCGTCAGTAGCGGCGAGCGAAAGCGGAACAGCCCAAACCTGTGCCATTTCGATGGTATGGGGGTTGTGGGGCCCCGACGTGGGATTGATGATTGGTAGGAAAACGGTCTGGAAAGTCCGGCCATAGTGGGTGATAGCCCCGTATCCGAAACCATGATTCACCCTAGGGTGTCCCCGAGTACCGCCGGGCACGTGAAACCCGGTGGGAATCTGGGAGGACCATCTCCCAAGGCTAAATACTACTCTCTGACCGATAGTGAACCAGTACCGTGAGGGAAAGGTGAAAAGTACCCCGATGAGGGGGGTGAAATAGAACCTGAAACCGTATGCCTACAAGCAGTGGGAGCCCTATGGCATGTCCAGGGTGACCGCGTGCCTTTTGCATAATGAGTCAGCGAGTTACTTTTTGCAGCGAGGTTAAGCTCATAGAGTGGAGCCGAAGCGAAAGCGAGTCTTAATAGGGCGCATTAGTTGCAGGAAGTAGACCCGAAACCGGGTGATCTATCCATGTCCAGGGTGAAAGGAAGGTAACACTTCGTGGAGGCCCGAACCCACTGGCGTTGAAAAGCCAGGGGATGAGGTGTGGATAGGAGTGAAAGGCTAATCAAACTCGGAGATAGCTGGTTCTCCCCGAAATATATTTAGGTATAGCCTCGCAAAGTAAGTAACGGGGGTAGAGCACTGGATGGGCTAGGGGTCTTACCGGATTACCAAACCTAACCAAACTCCGAATACCGTTAACTGTTATTGCGGGAGTCAGACTGCGGGTGATAAGATCCGCGGTCAAAAGGGAAAGAGCCCAGACCGTCAGCTAAGGTCCCAAAATCTATGCTAAGTGGAAAACGATGTGGAAATGCCCAGACAACCAGGAGGTTGGCTTAGAAGCAGCCACCCTTTAAAGAAAGCGTAATAGCTCACTGGTCGAGTGGGTCTGCGCGGAAAATGTAACGGGGCTAAGCATAGTACCGAAGCTACGGATTGGCGTCTTAAGACGTCAGTGGTAGGGGAGCATTGTGTAAGCCTGCGAAGGTCGATCGTGAGAACGGCTGGAGGTATCACAAGAGATTATGCTGACATGAGTAGCGAAAAACAAGGTGAGAAACCTTGTCACCGAAAACCCAAGGTTTCCTAAGTAAAGGTAATCTGCTTAGGGTTAGTCGGTCCCTAAGGCGAGGCTGAAAAGCGTAGTTGATGGGAAACAGGTTAATATTCCTGTACCACCTGTGAATGCGATGGGGGGACGGAGAAGGGTAGGCGATCCGGGTGCTGGATGTCCCGGTTTAAGCGTGTAGGCGGGAGAGAGAGGCAAATCCCTTTCTCCATTAACGCCGAGGCGTGATGACGAGAGCGTATGCTCACAAAGTCGTTGATCCCATGCTTCCAAGAAAAGCCTCTAAGCTTCAGTTCACAGGTGACCGTACCGTAAACCGACTCAGGTGGGTGAGGAGAAAATCCTAAGGTGCTTGAGAGAACACTGGTTAAGGAACTCGGCAAAATGATACCGTAACTTCGGGAGAAGGTATGCCCTCATTAGGTGTAGCGATACGCACGTGAAGCCGAAGAGGGTCGCAGAGAAATGGCGGTAGCGACTGTTTACTAAAAACACAGGACTCTGCTAAGACGTAAGTCGATGTATAGGGTCTGACGCCTGCCCGGTGCTGGAAGGTTAAGGGGATTTGTCAGCCGCAAGGCGAAGCTTTGAACCGAAGCCCCAGTAAACGGCGGCCGTAACTATAACGGTCCTAAGGTAGCGAAATTCCTTGTCGGGTAAGTTCCGACCTGCACGAATGGCGTAACGATTTCCGCGCTGTCTCAACCAGTGGCTCAGCGAAATTGAATTCTCGGTGAAGATGCCGAGTACCCGCGGTAAGACGGAAAGACCCCGTGCACCTTTACTACAGCTTGACAGTGACATTCGGAATAGCTTGTGTAGGATAGGTGGGAGACTTTGAAGCTGGTACGCCAGTATCGGTGGAGTCAACCTTGAAATACCACCCTGGTTGTTTTGGGTGTCTAACCCAGGCCCGTCATCCGGGTCGGGGACACTGTCTGGTGGGTAGTTTGACTGGGGCGGTCGCCTCCCAAAGAGTAACGGAGGCGCGCGAAGGTTCCCTCAGGCTGATTGGAAACCAGCCGTAGAGTGTAAAGGCATAAGGGAGCTTGACTGCGAGACCAACAAGTCGAGCAGGTACGAAAGTAGGTCTTAGTGATCCGGCGGTTCTGTATGGAAGGGCCGTCGCTCAACGGATAAAAGGTACGCCGGGGATAACAGGCTGATCTCCCCCAAGAGTTCACATCGACGGGGAGGTTTGGCACCTCGATGTCGGCTCATCGCATCCTGGGGCTGAAGTAGGTCCCAAGGGTTTGGCTGTTCGCCAATTAAAGCGGTACGCGAGCTGGGTTTAAAACGTCGTGAGACAGTTTGGTCCCTATCTACCGTGGGCGCAGGATACTTGAGAAGAGCTGTCCTTAGTACGAGAGGACCGGGATGGACGTACCTCTAGTGTTCCAGTTGTCACGCCAGTGGCATTCGCTGGGTAGCTATGTACGGAAAGGATAACCGCTGAAAGCATCTAAGCGGGAAGCCTCCTTCAAGATTAGGTATCCCCGGGAGCAATCCCCTGAAGGCCCGTTGTAGACCACAACGTTGATAGGCTGGGTGTGTAAGCAGAGCAATCTGTTTAGCTGACCAGTACTAATCGGCCGTGAGGCTTGACCATAAAAATTAACTTGTGTGGGGGGTGTAACCCACCCCTCTCCATTAAATCAATCACTACTCAACAAATCAAATCATGCAATTGCCGAGATAAAATCGGTTCGACGTTTGGAGTTCGACGTTCGAAGTTGAAAACATCGAACATAGAACCTAGAACCTCGAACACGCGCAAAGCGCGACAGGTTTCTCGGTGGCTATGCCGAGAGGGTCACACCCGTTCCCATCCCGAACACGGAAGTTAAGCCTCTCAGGGCCAATGGTACTGCACGGGTAGCTGTGTGGGAGAGTAGGTCGCCGCCGGGATTTAATTCA
>NZ_JAKZFT010000033.1 GCF_022808985.1 Geotalea sp. SG265
CTGAAGAAGAACTGCATTTCATAATTGAAAAGGTGAATCATCGACCCAGAAAATGCCTTAACTACCAGACACCACACGAAGTCTTCTTTCAAAATTCACGTGGTGCACTTGCAATTTGAATCCACCTGTATCCGAAAGAACATCATACACATCATATCCCCAAGACCAGACGGTACCATCTTGCTTAACGGCATATGTAGAAGAAGGTCCTATGGCGATTTTCGCGACATTGGTGATACTTGCTATGTTTACCGGTGCTGGCCTATTAACTTTTGTTCCATCGCCCAATTGACCGGAACTGTTGTTGCCCCAAGCCCATAAAGTGCCATCATTCTTTATAGCCATGGCATGGGTAGAGGCTTTAACGCTCACAATATTCGATACATTCAGGACCTGTACCGGATTCGTCTTGTAGTCATTAGCTGCACTAACACCATATCCAAGATTCCCGGTTGACCCGTTCCATCCCCATGCCCATACGGTACCGTCACGCTTTACTGCTACAGTAAACAATTCTCCTGCTGCAATCTCGACAACATCAGATATGTTTGCTCTGACAGGTATTGCACTGCTGGTGGTGGTTCCATCGCCCAACTGGCCAAAGGTATTGTCCCCCCATGCCCATAAGGTACCATCTGACTTAAGGGCAACATAGTGACTTAACCCAGCCGCTACTTTGCTTACGGAAGACAAAGCCGCCACCATCTTTGGTGAAGTGCTGTCCAATTGGGTACTGTAATTGTTGTAGTTATTCAAGTGACCCCATGTCCATACTGTACCGTCTGATTTAATTGCAATTACACTATCTCCCTGTGCATCAAGGGCAACCACTTTCGATGATGTTATCTGCTGTTCCGTTGAGATATCGCTTTCGATACCATCTTTGACAGCCGTGACGACATAATAGTAGCGGGTATTATCGATCAACCCACTATGGACATAAGGGCTGCTTGCATTTGTAATTTTCGTACCGTTTGTTTTGGATACACCAGGGGTGGTTGACCAGTATATATTGTAGCTTGTTGCACCACTTACGGATTGCCAAGAAATAGTGTTCTTGCTGGCTGAAGACGTAACAACGACACCTGTTGGTGCAGAAGGTCCACTTAATATATCCGTAGATCCCGTAGTACCACCGCCACCACCTCCGCAGCCAACCAATGATGCTATCAAAGCGAATCCGATCAACATCCTACCCATTCTCATACTCCCTCCTGTAAATCATGTAATACCTGCATATAGACAATAAGCCATCTTTAGTAGGCATAAAATCATTAATAGTCTATAGGGTTAAGGAAAATTTAGACTATCGTCTATTAAATAGACCTCTTATTTCCTCTATGCTCCAAGCATGGAAGTAAATGAGGTTTTGGACATAATCGGGAAAAGGATTCGGAATACCAGGAAGGCTAAGGGTCTTTCACAGGAGAAGTTAGCGGAACTTGCGAGCTTGCATCCGACATACATCAGTGATGTGGAACGGGGAAAGGTAAATGCTTCGGTCTATACCTACTACTGCATAGCTACAGCCTTAGAGGTTGAGCTTGCTGATATTGTAAAGTTACCATCAAATATGATCGATGCTAATTTTGAAAATGAACTGTCGCAAGTACTGATGCAGATAAGGAATTTGGACGAAGGAAAACGTGGTATGTTCATTTCGTCGATGAAAGGTTTGCTGTCAGGTATGGGAGCAAAATGAGCCAGAAATTAAACCTTCTCATAGACACCTTTTGTCAATTTTTTTAGCCATTTATCAGTGTTATAGTACACAGCAAACGCAGTATTAACTTGGGCTTTAAGTTCAGGCAATGTTGTTATTTGTTGAAACGCTGGCATTGAGTTCCACAATTTTTCAGAATAGTCATTCGCTACTATAGAATCACCAACCTCATATGATAATAAGTCAATGCCTATAAATATTCTAGCTACCTCATACAAAGCATTTTTTGAGCCTTTCACCTTTTCTTTAACTGTTAGTTTTTGATCATTATCTAAACGATTGTGCAAGCGTCCTAACGCAATGAGGAAAGGGGATAACTTCTGTTTGAATTCCTTTTCGTAAGCATTTGGATTTGCAATACAGTCATCGTATTGTTTGTTCTCTAATCTAGCCTTGTATCTTTTGTTCTGCCGGACCTTACAATCCAAGCAGTTATCATTGGCTGATGGCACATCAGTCTTTCTTGTCCACATCCCACAGGTAGGGCACCAGCCCAATGTAATTCTTTCATCCCTGAAACCATATTCGAGATCTGGGAGGTATCTTGCAGAATTAATAACCGTTTCTTTACCCGCACCGAATGATGGTTTCTTAATTTCATATATACAGTTCTTTTCGTAAATTACTAAATGAAATCTCCATAGCAAATTGTACAATTCTTCAACAGGGTCTATACTGTGATACATGACATAACTATTCCATATCTCCGACCACTGTATATTACTTGTTGCACTAATTATTTTTACTAAATCTTCCCCATTTGCAGTATCAAAGTTTAGTTCACCGAGCTGCTTGGCTATTCCAGCCTCAAGTACTTTTACCATGCTTTGAAATGGGTCTTTGGTTTCTTCAATAAAATTAATAGCATTAAATATTACAATACATAAGGTAGTTGCTCTTGAGTAAGCGCAGGTAATTTCAGGGGTGCTCGTAAATGACTCTGGTGCGTAAACAATAACAACAGGTCTTTCTAACCCTCTAAACCGTCTAATCGTCTCTATTTCTGAAACTGAATCTTTAATACATTGTGGTATCAATGTTGAAGGATCGGTATCCAAATAAATAACTGCAATATCGTTTCTGTTTATGCCACGAGCAGTTAAAGTCTTTATTGTCTCGGTGAGTGTTGACAACGGAGACGCTGTTGTGAGTTCAATTAATGCGTCATTATCTTCAGGTCTTAACGACGCTTGCTGATAATCTGGTTTAGGCAATGCTTCATATAAACGCGAAAAGACTTTTTTGGGTGATCTCAAATTAATTGTAAGGTATTGAACTTTATCTGAATCAATATAATCTGCAATTTCATCGGCAGATAAGCTGTTTTCGAATGTAAAAACTTGGGTCTCATCGCAAAAAGCAAGAAAAGAACTATGGTCGTAACAACAACTAAGCGCTATAATCCATTCATGATTGAAAACCTGTGCTTCGTCAATAACGATGACATCATAATTAGGAAGAAGGTTATTTGATAACGCGGTATTGATTATTTCTGATGTATTATCAGTTCCTTCTAAAGTTAGTGTTTTTCCAATTCTTTTAGCTAATTGAGCTGCAAATGCATGATATGTTTTAACTGTAACAGAGGTACTTGACAAGTCTTTGTAAATCTTATCTGCAAGTTTTTTGTTGAATACCAAAAATAGTACAGACTTTCCTAATTCTGACATTTGTCTTGCATATGTCAACGCCAAAAGTGTTTTGCCTGTTCCACTTCGTCCAGTAATAACTACCCTATTATGTCGTAATAGCGTATCAAGTATACATTGTTGTTCCTCAGTTAGAATTAGCCATCTTTCCGCGTCCTCTTGGATTCTATGACTCCAAGTGGGTGAATAATCACTGGTTGGACAAATAGAATATATTATTTTTTGTAATTCCTGATCGTTAAAAGTCCTATTTGGCCGCGCCATTTTCCAGTACGACATTATCTGATTAATCTTCTTCGAGAGATCAACCAAATCATTGCGGTCTATACATATAGTATCGCCTGTTTGAGCATCAGGTAGTGTAAAGAGTTTTTCGCTTTTTTCTTAGCAGTGCCTGTTTCGGTTAGATTACCTCGGCCACTTCAAGTTTCTGGTTCAATTCCTGTTCTTTGAGAAGATCGATGTTGAGGTACCGCTTTGTT
>NZ_JAKZFT010000034.1 GCF_022808985.1 Geotalea sp. SG265
AAAAGGTCCAGGATTCCATAATTGAGACCCTGACCTACTACGACTTTCCACGTGAGTATAGAATCCGCATCAGGACCAACAACGCCCTCGAACGGATCATGAAAGAAATCCGCAGGCGCACGAGAGTTGTTGGCGCTTTCCCAGATGGCCATTCAGCTTTGATGCTGTGTGCTGCGCGGCTGCGTCACATAGCCGGGACACAGTGGGGAACAAAGCGGTATCTCAATATCGATCTTCTCAAAGAACCGGAATTGAACCAGAAACTTGAAGTGGCCGAGGTAATCTAACCGAAACAGGCACTGCTAACATAAAAGCGAAAAATCCTTTACACTACCAAATGGCTGAGGGATCAAGGTCTCGTATCTGTCAAAGAACAGTGGGTGAAGATCCATTACCCGGCTACGGCTCGGTAACTTCATCGAACCGCCGTATGCGGACCCGCATGTACGGTGGTGTGGGGGCTGGGGGGCTAAGACCCCCGGCTACCCGATTAGCAGATGCTATAAGTTCAATTCCTCAATGAAGTAGGAGCCAAAAGAATAACAGCGGTAAGGATCAATTCTATCTTTGGTGTAATATCCTTTGAGTTGGATTATTACGTTGGAACAAATCCGTTCATAGAATTTCAGTGGGTAAACAAGGTGCCTTTCGCCCTATTGCTCTTCGTCTACACTTTTCACTTTTGTGCAATGCAACTTCTGTGAAATGTGTAGACGCGAACCCTTTGTCTTTTCCCTCACTGTAGATGGCCAGTAAAGGAGAGACTTTGTTCTTCTTCCAGTTTAATAGGCTGCATAGCTTGATTGTTTGCAAGTTTTATTTTTAGCTTAATAAAGTGCTTCTCTAGAATGTGCCAACTTATAAGTGACCCAATTACTGTCAATCCTGTTGTTGTGGCAAAGAATATGCCTGCATTTAATAATGCGTAACCTGGCGCATCTTCAAAGTAAATAGCATACAAACCAGCAGTAATTGGCATATGGATTATATACATAGAATAACTGTACTTTCCAAAAAACTTGGCTAATTTATTATCAAATATCTTATTAATTAAACTTGTTGTGTCTACAAACATAACAACATTTAATATTGCGGTGAAGAATACACCGTATACCGTATAAGATATTACGTGATGAATATTTTCATTGATGTTCCAAATTAACAGCAAAGAAGTAACTAAACTTATAAGTCCTGAAATTAATAACATAACATACTTGTGCTTATGTAAATAATTATTAAAACTTATAGATCTCAAACCGTATGCTAGAAGGCATCCAAAAAATATTGAATCAATTCTACATAAAGTAAATCTGTCAGCAAGTGATGGTCTAATATGTGAATATAGAATGATATAACTTCTTAGCATTATCGCGATAATAATAAAAACTATAGATATAATAATTACCTTTTTAGGTTTTATAAAATATACTATAAGCGGCCAAATTAAATAGAAATGCTCTTCTACTGCTAAAGACCATAGATGACATAACAAATAGTCTTGTAATGTTCCTGAGCTATAAAACATGTTTTGTAAATAGATAAAATAAACATATAAGCTAGTAATATTAAATCT
Source organism: Geotalea sp. SG265 (assembly GCF_022808985.1). Lineage (GTDB taxonomy): Bacteria > Desulfobacterota > Desulfuromonadia > Geobacterales > Geobacteraceae > Geotalea. The sequence goes on from NZ_JAKZFT010000034.1 coordinate 1,574, forward strand.
AACATAACTAACTAGCAATGGAACCAATATAACTATCGCTAGTAAATAAATATAGTATAGTGGGAATATTCTTAATACTCTTTTGATATAAAAAGCTTTAAAGTAATTATTGGAATTAACTTGGTTTATTAGAATTCCGGTAATTAGGAAACCAGACAAAACAAAGAATAAATCTACACCGTATATGCCAAATCCAGCTATTGAATCTAGCATCTTAATACCAGGGTCAGCGCTGTACCCTCTATTAACTATGAATGTATGAAACGTGTGTATTATTATTACCAGTAATATAGCATAGCCTCTAATTCCATCCAGTGCTGGCACAAAGCCATTTATGTTGTCAATATTTTTCATCAAGCCCCCGGTAGAAGCGTGCCTACTTTTTTAAAATCGTGATACTATACTTGCCAAAGTCACAGTTCATGAAATCAGGTAAAACCCTTCTGGAGATTGCCTAGAGTCCCTCCATCAGAGCTCTCTATATAAAAAATCTATGGGTTAAAATTTTGCTCGTCGACAACCCCTTGATTTAAGTTACATACTTGTTAAGTAGCTCTGCGTCACCCGCGTACCTGCGTTTTGCCTGCTTTATTTTTGTATACGTGCAACTCTCGAACTAGTCCACAAAATTAAAATTTTAATAAATACATTAGATTGAATTTCTATAATTATGAGTGACTTAAGTGAACGACGCGACCCCTTTGTCTTTCCCCTTCAGCAGCAGAATACCAGCAACTCCTTATTGAAGGGTTCACGCGCGCGTGAACTGTTGATCTTCCCAAATTGGTTATTCTACCGGATCCTCTCAAGCACGATAAAATCTTGTTCTTCAAAGGTGATCAGAATGACACAATTTGGATAAGGCACTGTATTTTATAACTTATTTCTTAGTATAAATGTTCCATCTGGCTTGATGAGCGGTTTTCTGCTCAACATTTTGTGACATCCTCAGCAATCCGAATTTATAACGGTTTTAGACTTTGGTCAATGAAAGATGGCTTATAATCGCCATGTTGTCAATCGGCATTGAAAATTGACCCACCATCGGCGTCCAAAATTGACCCACCCCAGGCAGTAGTTTTCAGTTATTGATTCTGGTTCTGATCCTCCAGCTTTCGTTTCCGGTTTCGACGATTTCGCAGTGGTGGGTGACCCTATCCAGCAGAGCTGTGGTCATCTTCCCATCGCCGAACACCTGTGGCCACTCTCCAAAGGTCAGATTGGTCGTTATGATGAGTGAGGTCGTTTCGCAAAGCTTCGAGATCAGGTGGAACAGAAGCTGCCCCCCGCTCTTGGAGAAAGGCAGATAACCCAGTTCATCCAGCACTATCAGATCATGTCTGGCTAGATGTTCTGCGAGCTTTCCGCCCCTGCCTGCCAGCTTCTCCTGCTCCAGCTGATTTACCAGATCGACCACGGTGGATTCAAATTGCAAGTGCACCACGTGAATTTTGAAAGAAGACTTCGTGTGGTGTCTGGTAGTTAAGGCATTTTCTGGGTCGATGATTCACCTTTTCAATTATGAAATGCAGTTCTTCTTCAGT
>NZ_JAKZFT010000035.1 GCF_022808985.1 Geotalea sp. SG265
ACTGAAGAAGAACTGCATTTCATAATTGAAAAGGTGAATCATCGACCCAGAAAATGCCTTAACTACCAGACACCACACGAAGTCTTCTTTCAAAATTCACGTGGTGCACTTGCAATTTGAATCCACCCTACATTATCTTTATTCCAGCCACTATATACTTAAATTACGTGCTCATGCCATACATTAGCAAGAACAATTTGAAGACAATTCCAGAAATAGAAACAGTTACTTTATTTGTTCTCATCATGATTTGGCCAGTTTCAATTTTATGGGATAGTAAATTTGGATTGCATGATAGGATTACTGGTATAGAGTTTAGTTATAATATATTTAGACGTAGAAAACTAAAAGCATTCAACAATTTAGTGCCTGTACTCATTTCAACTATAATAGTAGCTTTTGCATTATATTTCGTTTGTGGTTCTCAGCTTAGCTACTATTTATACAAATTTTATAGGTTTCAGTCCCAAGTTCAAAAAACATTTACAGACAGCACCGCAATCATAAATCAAGCTGCTGATATTAGACGTCTTGTTAACGGTAGTTATCCCAATAATGACACGGGAGTTTTTTTTCAAGAGTTCCCATCAAGTATGTACTACGATATCTATGTTGAAAAATTAAAATTCAGGCAGGAAAGTACTGTGAATTCGATTCGAATTAAGTTTAATAATACTATCACCGACGCTGAAATAGATTCTAAAGCCAGGGAAATTGCCGAGTACATGTTTGTTCATTCGGATTTTAAAACATTAGAGGTCAGCATTGAGAGACGGGTCGAATTGGATATGGTTGAATATTACAGAGTCAAATATAATATTTTTAAAAAAGGCCTTCCAACCCCCATACATAAGTACAATTCGGCTGGTATTGGTATAAATATAGTACATTTTGTTAATAATCAGCTACCTTTTGTTGAATGAACAATTTAAATGAAGGAAGAAAAGTGTCTACACTTACAGAACTCGTAGCGCAAATCGTATCTTCACATGCTTCAACATCACCGATGACTACAGAAGGACTTATCCAGGAGCTTCAGAAGGACTTATCCAGGAGCTTCAGAAGGTTCATACTTCGTTAAAGGCAATGGAATCAGATGCTGCTTATCCTGCCGGCGAAGAGACTAAAGCGGCAATAAGTTTTAAGGACGCATTAAAAAAGAGCGAAGTTGTTTGCATGATATGCGGCAAAGGTGGAATAGGGTTTTCCGAGGCAAGAAGGAAGATGGCAGAGGAAGAGGATTAGCTGACAATCTTGCTAAGGCCAGAGAGGTAAGAATGGCTGAAATAAAGACTAAGAAGGCTGCTCCTGTAAAAAACTCAACGTTTCGAAAAAAGAAATAATATCATTTCATGCAAACGGTTAGCCTTTGCAACTAGGAGTTGGTGTTGAGTAAATATTTCAGAATATGGACACCTATTTTAATATCAATAATCGTCCCCTTTTTACCATATTTATCTCAGTATCTCAGTCCTGAACATAAGTTCGAGTATAATGTTAAAGGGCCTGTTACTGTAAAACAATTAACCTCATTAGAAGTTAGAATACTTAACAATGGCTCAAAAACTGAAAAAAATGTCTATATACAAATAGCACCAGAATTTCCACGGTTGACGTTTAAACGAAGTGTTTCTAAAGACACTAATATCACTGCTATGGACATCAGTAATATATCTTTACCAACTTTAGTTGTGGATTCAAATGACGTAAAAAACATTGTTCATGAAGGTAATTTTTATTACATTTACTTTGGTGACATAAGGCCGAATGATGAAGTCTCCTGCGCAATACTACTAAGCGGAACTTTGATTAATACCTTCAGTAACAAACCGAGTATCAGTAGATCTTTTACTGTAAAGTCAGATGATCAAGTTGCAGTGATAAGAGTACCAAAGGACTATTCTAAATTGGCATATGTCGTAGGTTTTTGGCTCTTATCAATGTTCTCAATTATGAGCGTAGTTAAAGTATTTTACACCAGAAAATACCATCAGGAGTAAGAATTACATGGTGTTTAAAATCTAGCTCAGAACATTGTATAGCCTGAGGTATTCTTACATTCAGCTCAAACAAACCGCCCTAATTCCCAAAGGGCATCTAGGTAGTGGCTTCCGCTAAAAACGACGAGGCGATAAATGGCCAAAATGATACCTGCGCATGGGCCTGCACCCACCAATAGCTATTCAGCTGAACTGCTTTTGTATAGTAAGTTATCGGAATGTTTAGATGATAGTTTCATAGTTATACATAGTATCCCTTGGTTAACAGCAGCAGTACAGGAGTTTGGTCTAACAAAAGCACCTACTGGAGAAATAGACTTTCTGATAATCCACGGGAGCCTAGGTTTTTTGGCAATTGAGGTTAAAGGAGGGCGCATAGCAACCCAGGACGGATCATTTGTAGTTACTTCAACTGGAGAACGCATTGATCCAATTGGGCAAGTAAGAAACAGCATCCATGGGTTATCAAGGTGGCTTTATGCTAATAATAAACAAGCACTAAGAATAGGGTATGCAATTGCGTTTCCTGAATCAGTTACGACAGGCAAACCACTGCCGCCCGCGCTATATGATGCTCGATAACGTAAAATATTTTTCGCTTTTATAAAAAGCAACACGGCAGTGCCTGATTCCGGTTAGAATTGCGTCGCCAAACGAAAATTCGACCCGAAAGGAGTACACTGCCGTGGAAGAACAGAATACAC
>NZ_JAKZFT010000036.1 GCF_022808985.1 Geotalea sp. SG265
CAGATTGTTCTTCAAACCCGCGCATACTTTTTCTCCAGCAATATCAAAGAATTATGCGCAGCATCATAACATAAAACTGTACCTACTGGGGCTCAAATAGTAATAGTTTTTCAAAGACCTGATATAGGGAGCAAGTTACCAATATAGGCAACTTAAGGATAAGTGGAAAAAAGGTCAGATGTAACCTATATAAGCCACTTATGCTGTGGCCTATATAGGTTACTAATTCCTCATATAGGACTCTGGTTACTTATATAAGGAAATAACTCTAACTGGTCAATCAGTAGTTGAACGACATGAAATAAACTGCAAAAAATCCTTGAAAGTGATTTCGGTCGAGCCCATTACAGGAGGACAAAGAATGCGAAGAATCGTAAGCAAGGTGTTAATGAGTATTCGGGAGTGGACGTTTTTACGAAATGCGGCCATCTTTTCTGTCGCAATCATTGTGATGGTTTCCTCAAATGCAGAAGCCAAGCCCTCAAAAGCAGAGTTTAAGGATGCGCTATCTCGTGAGATTCCAAGGCATTTCAGGCTGAACGACTTCTCGACTGAGGCAAGCCAGAACTTAGGTAATGAAGTAGAGCCAGTTTGGGCAGTACGATTTAATGCAACCATCCAAGCTTTGGCAGACCTTTATGTACATGATAGTTCTGATAATGGTGCCTATTTTGTGTTGTTAACCACAAAAAAAGATATAAGAATCAAAGTGTTTGGAAAAATTAAATCCGAATTGTACCAAGGATCATGGCGATACTATGTCTCTCTTGATGGAAATCCTCTGGGAAATCGCGGAATACCACTAAATCAATATAGCGGCAGGGTTATTATTCGTGGAAGCAAACAAGAAAAGGAATATTATGCCGATCTTCAGAAAGAGCAGAGATTACAGGAAGACGCCGAAAAAAAACGACTTGAATTAGAACGCCAAAAAGAAATAGCAAATCAAATTCGCAGTAAAGCTGAGGAATTTTTTGAAAAAGGTTTAGAAGCCCAGAAGAAAAAAGAAATTGACGAAGCCATTGCATACTTTAGTAAAGCTATCGAGATAGATGGAAGCTATGATTCTGCATATGGGAGAAGAGGGCACTGTTATTTTGAAAAAGGCGACTACAATAAAGCACTAAGCGATTTGATACGTTGCGATAAATTAACGAATGATACATCTATTAAACCATGGGCTAATTTTAAAATTGGTGAAATTTATTATAGAAAAGAAGAATATAAACAAGCTGATAAGTACTATCGTAACTTCATATCAATGAAGCCCGATAAATATCACTATTCTTATAACATGATCGCTTGGTTTTATGCCACCTGCAAAGATAAGAGTTATAGAGATGCTAAGATAGCTATTAAATGTGCAACTGAGGCATCCATTATGACAGATTGGAACAACGCTGGTTATATTGATACCCTGGCCACTGCATATGCTGTAGCCGGTAACTTTGAAGACGCAGTAAGAATGCAGAAAAAAGCGGTTAGTCTTAACCCACCTGACAAACAAGAGTATGAAAAACGACTTCAGAAATACCTTGACAAGCAGGCTCCTTAAGATTGGGTAGTGTAAAGATCTGACGACTTACATTGAAATTGAAAACTGTCGTTCCCTTCGTTAGAGGGAAGATGTTCAACCAAGCGCTGGACCGGCCAAAAACAAAACCGGCCGGTCAGCTCTCCCCGTTGGACAGAAAGAGAATGACTCCTTATTTCTGTCTGGCGGTGATGCGCGGAGTCAATAAAATTGGAGGGATGGAAATGAAGTTTGGAATCAATGTGATGATGGGATTATTCTTTGCCGCAGTGTTTGGCTTGGCTGGATGTGGTGGCGGAGGTGGAAATGCTCCGAATAACAAAGTAACTGCTGCTGAAGCTGGCCCAACACAAAACGTAGTCGCCGCCAGCATTGTCACACTGGATGGAAAAAACTAGGAAAAAACTAGGGACACTCCCCGTATTTATGTTGCTAATGTGGTGGATTCAAATTGCAAGTGCACCACGTGAATTTTGAAAGAAGACTTCGTGTGGTGTCTGGTAGTTAAGGCATTTTCTGGGTCGATGATTCACCTTTTCAATTATGAAATGCAGTTCTTCTTCAGT
>NZ_JAKZFT010000037.1 GCF_022808985.1 Geotalea sp. SG265
TCACTGCTGTCCCATAATTTGATTCAATAAAGAAAGGCTCGGAGAGCTACTTGTGATATATTGAGTTCGCCAAAACAACAATATTAACAAGGAGATCCGAGCCGTGGCCCATTGTAACACAGTACTGAATCAAGTTGTCTGTTTTTTCAAGAGACATGAATTTGAATCCCTCGCCCGCAAACATCATGTCGGGCACAAATTTCGGTCGTTCAATCGCTGGTCGCAGTTCATGGCCATGCTGGTCTGCCAGCTTTCAGGCCGCAAAAGCCTGCGGGATGTGGTGGAGAACCTCAAGGCCCAAGGACACAAACTGTACCACCTGGGGATGAAGAAGGTTTCCCGCTCCACGCTCGCCAGGGTGAACGACGAACAGCCGCATGAGTTGTACAAAGAGCTCTTTTACAAGATGCTGCAGCGCTGCCAGGTCGTGGCCCCGAAGCACCGCTTCAAGATCGATGAGAAAGTCTATTTGCTCGATGCAAGCATCATCAATCTCTGTCTGACAGCCTTTCCCTGGGCCACTTACCGGCAGAAGAAAGGCGCAATCAAGCTGCATGTCGGTCTGGATGCCGACGGCTACTTGCCCGAGTTCATCGATGTGACCGAAGGCAAAAAGCATGAGATGTCATGGGCGAGAATGCTGCAACTGCCCAAAGGTTCCCTTGCCGTCTTCGACAAGGGCTTCACCGACTATGAATGGTGGCAGGAACTGACCACCAATGGCATCTTCTTCGTCACCCGGCTCAAGGACAATGCCCTGGTGGAATACTTCAGGAAGCGGCCTGGCCGGAAAGCAAAAGGCGTTGTTCTCGACCAGGAGATCAGGCTTAAAGGGATGAAAGACAAGCTTCGGCTCGTCCAGTTCATCGCCGACGACGGCAACGAATACCGCTTCGTTACCAATGCTCATCATCTGCCAGCGGCAACCGTGGCCGATCTTTACAAGGAGCGGTGGAAGATCGAGCTGTTCTTCAAGTGGATCAAGCAGAACCTGAAGATCAAGACCTTCCTCGGCACCTCGGAGAACGCAGCACTGACGCAGATCTGGGTTGCCCTGTGTGTCTACCTGGTGCTGGCGTACCTGGCGTTACTGTCAAAGATCGGAGCATCGATGCAGCAGATCTTACGGTTATTACAGCTGAATTTGTTCGAGCGACGCGACCTCGAAAGCCTATTCAACCCCCCGAAAATAGAGGCTTCGCCGCAACTGGTGTTGCTTTAGAAACTATGGGACAGCAGTGA
>NZ_JAKZFT010000038.1 GCF_022808985.1 Geotalea sp. SG265
TGAAACAAGGTTTGATGGTGCACTCTCGGCTTTGAGCAATGACGGTGCTGCCAACATGACTACCAATAAAACGAAGGATACAAATTTCATATGGGGTATGCCTTTCATCTTTCTCCTCGCTCAACGGGGCCGGAAATCACCGGCGGTTTAAGGGCCGGTGCATTTACGTGGTTGGGCATTTTGTTTGAATTTATTTAGTTTTATCGCAATTCATTTTATATGCTAACGGTATTGTATATGGAAGTATCAAACTATCTGCTACAAAGCTTAAAGGTAAATCAACAATGCCTCCAACAAGTGCTATTGGATAAACTATCAATCCAAAGCATCCTTCTCCATGACATGAATATGGAAATAAAATTAAATCTAAAATGTCACTATGTGCACCGCTATAAATAACTGTATTATCATAATAATTATATCTGACAGTTGTGCAAAGCATATCATCGCTTATTTTACTAGCAGCATAGAAATCCGCTTGCGTCTGCCATGTCATGCAACCAGATATAATAATTAATACTGTGATTAAAATTATGGATTTATATATTCATAATTCTTTATATATCAGGTCTTTGAAAAACTAGTGCTATTTGCGTCCCAATAGATACAGTTTTATGCTATGATGCAACGCATAATTCTTTGATATTGCTGGAGAAATAGTATGCGCGGGTTTGAAGAACAATCTGATGCTCTGTTTATTTATGTATCCCCTGAATCATTTGTTCCTAAGGATCATCCGCTACGACCAATCAGACAGATGGTTGATACGGCACTGGAGAACATGTCGCGGGTATTCAGTCAGATGTATTCCCACACCGGTCGTCCTTCTATTCCTCCTGAGCGGCTACTGAAAGCGATGTTGCTTCAGGTGTTGTACTCAATTCCCAGCAACGTCAAGCTTGTGGAGCAAATTCACTTCAGTATTCTGTTTCGTTGGTTCCTTGGGCTGGGTCTTGATGAGTCTGTCTGGGATAATTCAAGCTTTACCACGAACCAGGAGCGCCTCATTGAAACCGATGTTGCTGCGAGGTTTCTTGAGGAGGTCCTTGAACAGGCGAAACGCAGGAAGCTGCTGTCAAAGGATCATTTCAGCGTTGACGGCACTTTGA
>NZ_JAKZFT010000039.1 GCF_022808985.1 Geotalea sp. SG265
CGACCGCCCAACTGAAGGCAGCGGAGATCTTGCTGAAGTAGCATAATTACGACAACGCTCAACCAGGCCCTTGGACGCCGACCAGGGCTGAGAAACGCCCCGGTGCGGGTCAAGGGCGCAAGCCGTTGGCGAGAAGGAAAATCATGACTGAAGATTATGAAAATCCAGAGGTAGAGGAACGGTGGTGTGCTGAGCAGCGTGCCCAAGTTGAGGAGTACCTGAAAGAGCAAAAAGTTGACCACGGAGAGATTGGGGAGTGGCCAGCATGGCATGTGGCGCCATACGTTGCGATCTGGGCAATAGAAAGCAAGAAAAGCCCTGGCTGGGTTGGGTGGTGGACCATTTCCGGAGACTTGCCGACAGACTATATTTCAGCGGAGACAGTAAAACATCCAAGAGACGCAATGCGAATGATTGCCGAAGTATGGAGAGAGGTTTCAGGGTACATGTTACGAGGCGAATCTCATCCAAATATCAAAATCGGAACGAAAGAGGATTGGCCAGTGCTTGGAGACCTCCTCAAAAGACGTTCAGAACTTCTAGAACAGTTTGCAGAGGATGACTCTGTCTGGGAAGAATAATCGCCAACAAGACAGTTGGACACCGCCCGCCCGAAAAGACTGGGCTGGCGGGTCAACTGCCGAGCCGTTATACAGGACGAAAAATGAAGAAACTTCGCCTAATCCTGATTGTCATCTTAATTTCTGCTGTAAGCTTGTTCCTGTTCAAGAGCCACTTTGATAAAAAAAATAAAGAGGCTGAAGTTTCTG